>CANHGR010000001.1 GCA_947460875.1 Sphingobacteriaceae bacterium
GATAAAATTTTAGGATTTGATCTTGCTCATGGCGGGCACCTTACGCATGGCTCACCGGTTAATTTTTCAGGAAAGCTTTACCAGCCTTTTTTTTATGGCGTAGATCGTGAGAGCGGTCTCATTGACTATAAAAAGCTGGAGGAAGTGGCATTGAAAGAAAAACCTAAGATGATTATTTGCGGTGCCTCCGCATACTCTAGAGATTGGGATTATAAATTTATTCGCGCTGTTGCCGATGAAATCGGAGCATTGGTTTTAGCCGATATTTCACATCCGGCGGGCTTGATCGCAAGAGGGCTTTTAGATGATCCACTTCCTCATTGTCATGTTGTGACTACCACTACCCATAAAACCCTAAGAGGTCCACGAGGCGGAATGATTATGCTGGGAAAGGATTTTGAAAATCCATTCGGATTAGCCACTCCTAAAGGTGAACTCAAAAAAATCTCTTCTTTGTTGGACATGGGAGTGTTCCCTGGTACTCAGGGCGGTCCTTTAGAGCATATTATTGCTGCGAAAGCAATCGCCTTCGGCGAGGCGTTAAGTGATTCTTATTTGAAATATATTGTTCAAGTGAAGAAGAATGCGGCAGCAATGGCAGCAGCACTTGTCAATCTTAATTACAAAATTATTTCGGGAGGAACGGATAATCACCTGATGTTAATTGACCTTCGAAATAAAAATATTACCGGAAAAGTGGCCGAAGCTGCACTTGGAATAGCTGACATTACGGTTAATAAAAATATGGTTCCTTTTGACGATAAATCGCCATTTGTAACTTCAGGGATTAGGGTAGGGACAGCGGCAATTACCAGCAGAGGCTTGAAAGAGAAGCATATGGAGAAAATTGTGGAGATGATTGATGCCGTTATTAGCAATCCTGAGGATGAAGCAAGTTTAAAGAAGATAAGTAAGAAGGTTAAGGCTATGATGGACGAGAATCCATTGTACAAATAGACTCCTTTTTCGGCAAAAGAAAAGCTGGAAGCCCTTAGGCGACCAGCTCTTCACAAATTAACGCTCTCAGGTGTTTATACGGATTTTTAAAAAAAAGGTTACAACATTCAGCGTTTTTTTTGAGTTTTTATCTACAATTAGTTTAACTAATTGATAATCAATTGGTAAAAGCGATCGTTGCGACGCTTATTTTTGTCCCGGTTACCTCCAAGAGTTTTAAACTACAAGCTTCAATGGTAGCACCTGTAGTCATAACATCATCAACTAATAATATGTGCTTTCCTTCCAGGAAGTCTGGTTTACTGACCTCAAAAACATTTTTTATATTTTCATATCTGGAGTAGCGGGATTTTTTGGTTTGCGTTTCGGTTTGGATTGCTCGTTTTAGTACATCGTCATGCATAGGAATATTCAGAGACATTGACAATCCTTTGGCAAAAAAGTCGCTTTGATTATATCCCCGTATTCGTTGTCTTTTTTCATGCAGCGGAACCGGGATAATGAGATCGATTTCAGTATATTGTTTTGATTGCATAAGGGCATGGCCGCACATTTCGCCAAGCCGTAAACCAACATCCGTTCTATTGTTGTATTTGAGCTCATGCAGAAGGTTTTGCACTTTTGATCCCTTGTGAAAATAAAGAAAGGCAGTTGCATTAATGAAGGGCACGCGCCCCCATAGTTGTCGAGCTACCCGATTATCACTTTCAAGATGAAAGTTCGTATAAGGTAAATGATAAATACAGTTAGTGCAAATAACTAACTCGTTTTTTACTAATGTTTCGTTACACGCCGGGCAGATTTCCGGAAAAAACAGTGAAAAGAAATCTTCCAGGTAGCTATAAATCACGTTCATCTTTTTGTTTTTAAGAGAGCGTGAATTTTTGAATGGGGGTTAATTTTCTTTTATCGCCAGCTGGCCACAAGCGGCGTCTATATCTTTTCCTCTGCTTCGTCGGATATTTGTTCTAATTCCTTGTTTTAGAAGGTAACTAGCAAATGCCTCCGTTTTATCTTCGCGCGCGTTTTCAAAGGATGCGAATGAAATTGGATTATACTCAATGATGTTAACCTTACATGGAATATGTTTGCAAAATCTGGCTAACTCTGCTGCATCTTGCAATTGGTCATTGAAATCGTTAAATATAATGTACTCATAGGTGACGGGATTTTTGGTTTTAGCAAAATAATACTTCAATGCTTCTGAAAGTGCTTTTAGAGAATTTTGTTCGTTGATTGGCATAATCTCGTTTCTCTTTTGGTCGTTAGCAGCATGTAGAGAAAGCGCGAGATTGAATTTGACCTTGTCGTCGCCGAGTTTTTTAATCATTTTCGCAATTCCTGCGGTCGAAACGGTAATTCTTTTTGCAGCCATGTTAAGGCCCTGTTCCGATGTAATATAATCAATTGATTGAATGACATTTGCGTAATTGAGTAAGGGCTCACCCATCCCCATATAGACGATGTTCGATAATGGTTGCCCGTATCTCTCTCGCGATTGCTGATCGATCAGAACTACCTGATCATAAATCTCGCCCGGATCAAGGTTGCGCTTTCGATCCATATAGCCTGTTGCACAGAATTTGCAGGTAAGACTACATCCCACTTGTGAACTCACACAAGCAGTCATTCGTTCATCTGCCGGAATTAAAACGCCTTCAATGATGTTTCCGTCGTAGAGCCTGAACGTATTTTTGATTGTTTTATCAGCGCTGTATTGTGATTGGTCAAGGGTGGCAGGGTGGATATTAAAATTATCTTTAAGTTTCTCTCTAAGTGACTTCGATAAGTTATTCATTTCATCGAAACTTCTTGCAGATTTGTTCCACAACCAGTTAGAAACCTGTTTCGCTCTGAAGGCTAGCTCTCCTTTACCAAGGAGATACTGTTGAAGTTCATCGAAGGTGATATTTCTTATATCTATTTTCTTTGCAGCGATCATCTTTACAAAGTTACCGATTTCTTTTCTTTTTGAATTTCATTTGTCAGCAAATCACTTTTTGAGCTCGATAGGAGTAGCTCAGAAAAAATTGTCCTTGCCATAGCAAAGCCATATCTTGTCAAATTAATCCGAATGTCTGATTATTAATAGATCATGAGAAAATTTTCAGCAGATTATATTTTTCCGGTTTCATCAGATCCAATTACTGATGGAGTCGTCGCTGTCGATGACGATGGAACAATAATAGGGCTATATGCTAGAGATAGTTTACTTATTCCAGAAGGAGCAGTTGAAAATCTAAAAGGGATAATCGTGCCTGGTTTTGTAAATTCACACTGCCACCTAGAATTGTCACACCTAAAAAATAAGATAGCGAAAGACCAAACGCTCATCCCTTTTATCAAGGAAGTTATCGAAAAAAGATATTCCGTTACTGAAGACTACGAAGCTGCAATGCGAGATGCAGACACAACGATGACTCAAAATGGCATCGTTGCGGTAGGAGATATCTCTAATACTGACGTTTCAATAAATACAAAAGCTTCGAGCACCATACATTATCACACCTACGTAGAAGTTTTTTGTTTTAATCCTGAAAAAGTAACCGAAACTCTAAATAAAGGGATTGAACTAAAAAGGAAGTTCGAGCCCCTGCCGGTTTCTATAGTCCCACACGCGCCCTATTCCGTGTGCAAAGATCTTTTTAAAAAGATCTTTGCCTTAGAAAATACTGAAGAAAATTTTTTGTCTATACATAACCAAGAAAGCGACGAAGAAAATAAATTTTACTGCGATAAATCAGGAGACTTTGTTGAGTTTTACAAAGATTTAAAGTACGATATCGAATTTTTTAAGCCTCAGGCAAGTAGTTCTATCCAGAGCATTGTGCCGCTCATGCGCGATAGGCAACGTATTATGCTAGTGCATAATACATACACAAGTCAAAAGGATCTATACTTTGTAAGGCGGTTTAATAAAGATATCACATGGTGTTTTTGTCCAAATGCTAATTTTTTTATTGAAAGAAGATTGCCAAAGATCGATATGTTTTTAAAAAATGATTTTAACATCACTTTAGGTACCGACAGTCTGGCATCAAATGATGAGCTGTGTATTTTATCTGAATTAAAAGCTGTTCATGCTCATGATCCGGGATTATCGTTTACCAAAACAATTGCTTGGGCTACACTCAATGGGGCTAGATTTTTGTCTATAGACGACCGTTTTGGAAGCATTGAAAAAGGTAAAAGACCAGGATTAAATTTAATATCAGATACTATCGGACTTGAACTTTCAAAAAAATCAAGCGTTAAAAAGTTGATTTAATCGCTTCTTTTTTGTTCATGTGCTTGTAAAAGTCCAATTTTACCATGGTGAATCTAATCAACAATCTTTTTGGAATAAAATATCCAATAGTTCAAGCCGGCATGGTTTGGTGCAGTGGTTGGGAATTAGCTTCAGCGGTTTCTGAGGCGGGTGGATTAGGTTTGATCGGAGCTGGATCGATGTATCCGGAGGTGTTGAGAAGTCATATCAGAAAGTGCCGAGCAGCAACGTCAAATTCTTTTGGAGTAAATATTCCTCTTTCATGCCCGGATATTAAAGAACTTATGACTGTGATTGTCAAGGAAAATGTCAAAATAGTATTTACTTCTGCCGGCAACCCCATGCTGTGGACAGATTTTCTTAAAGATCATGGCATTTGTGTAGCTCATGTGGTCTCAAATACCACGTTCGCACGTAAAGCAGAAGATGCTGGAGTCCATGCAATTGTTGCAGAAGGCTTCGAAGCAGGCGGGCATAATGGCCGGGAAGAAACAGCGACGATGTGTCTTGTTCCCATGGTGTGCAAATCCGTTTCCGTTCCGGTATTAGCAGCCGGTGGTATTGGTTGCGGTAGAGGAATGCTTGCCGCGATGGCATTAGGCGCAGAAGGAGTGCAAATTGGGTCGAGATTTGCCGCCTCCTTAGAATCGTCCGCCCATGCTGCCTTCAAAAGGGCAATTGTAAATGCGGCAGAAGGCGATACTAAGTTGAGTATGAAAAAGTTGATGCCGGTAAGACTACTCCGCAATAGTTTTTTTGAAAAAGTGCAGCTGCTTGAAGGCAATGGTGCAAGCCGCGAAGAATTAATCAATTTGCTTGGAAAGTCTCGAGCAAAGAAAGGCATGTTTGAGGGTGATTTGGAAGGAGGTGAACTTGAAATCGGACAAGTTTCTGCAGCAATCGATTCGATAAAACCTGCTGCTGCTATCTTAGAAGAGATTTATAGAGATTTTTTAGAAGTGAAAAAGGATATCAGTAAATTAGATTTTTGACATGAAACATCTTGATATAATCGTTGAGGGAAAAGTGCAGGGCGTGTTTTTCAGAGCTGCCACCAAGGCTGTTGCGGATCAGTTGGGTGTTAAAGGCTTCGTAAAAAATTTGGCCAACGGGACAGTTTATATTGAAGCTGAAGGGGATGATTTTTCGCTGGATTCATTAATAGAATGGTGCAGGCAAGGACCAGAAAGGTCTGTGGTTGAAAAAGTCTCGAGTGCTGAGGCTGAACTGAAAAACTATCGTAATTTTGAAGTATTGAAGAAGAACTTTTTATGGTAACATTTTTAAACTATAATCTTAGTTAATTTTGTCCTCCATTAAGACTTTTGCGGGTCAGACTGCTGTATATGGAATAAGCACCATTCTCGCTAGAGTGCTTAACTTTCTCCTTACGCCTTTGTATGTTTTGGTTTATCCGGCTAAAATCTATGGCATTTTTACTTATATGTATAGTTGGGCATCGATGGTCAATGCTGTTCTTGCATTCGGGATGGAAACCACGTTTTTTCGCTACCTAAACAAACATGAAGATAGAAAAAATAGAGTCTATAATAATGCATTTCTTGCGATAGCAGCCCTTTGTGTCGTCTTTCTAACTTTTACAATACTCTTTTTAGATGATATAGCTTTTTTGTTACAGGATGATTCGGGGGTGATTCGCGCTGACTATCGGCATTATGTAAAGTATTTTATATACATTCTAATTGCTGATGCACTTGCGGTGATTCCCTTTGCTAAGATTAGAGCTGAAGGTAAGCCTTATCGCTACGCAAAAATTAAGTTTATTAACATTGGAATTTTTGTATCTCTAAATATTTTTTTCATTGTTATAATCCCATTAATTATTAAGAACCATTTGCCTGGCGAATCTTTTCTAATCGGGTGGTACAAAGAACAATGGATAGGATATGTTTTTATTTCTAATCTTTTGGCGAGCGTTTTTACCCTCCTCATGCTGCTGCCTGAACTTTTGAGCCTTAGCCTGGATTATGACAAAGAAATAGTTAAGGACATGTTCCTTTACAGTTTCCCTGTACTAGTAGCTAACATTTCTTTTATCATTAATGAGAATATAGATAAGCTGTTCTTAAAGCACCTTCTGCCTCCGCAAATCGCTGACACAGAATTAGGGATATACGGCGCGTGTTGTAAGATCGCGATTTTCCTCAGCATATTTGTGCAAGCATTTAGGCTGGGCGCCGAACCTTTTTTCTTTAATCATTCAAAAAACAAGGATTCTGTACTAACGTATGCAAAGATCATGAACTACTTCGTAATTGGAGTTTGTGTGATCTTTGTTGCATTGGTCGTGAACATAGAAATTCTTAAATTTTTTATAAAAGGTAGCGACGCCCAGCAACTTGTCTATTGGTCGGGCCTTAAGGTAGTGCCAATTTTACTGTTTGGTTATGTAAGCCTCGGTATCTACATGAATCTTTCTATCTGGTATAAATTATCCGATCAAACCCGTTATGGCTTGTATATATCTGTTATCGGTGCGTTAATTACAGTCGGTCTTAATATCATTTTTATTCCAAAGTATAGTTATATGGCCGCCGCTTGGGTTTCTTTAATCACTTACACGGCCATGATGGTGATGTCGTACGTCCTTGGCCAAAAAAATTATCCCATACCATATAATCTTAGAAAAAATCTATTATATCTTTTTTCATCAGTAATTATCGTTATAATATCTTTTATTATATTTAACAGAGACCTTGTTGTAGGCAATCTGCTTTTAATATTGTTTGCTTCTGTTGCCTTTTATGTCGAACGCAAGGAATTAATAATGCTATTTAAAGAGAAATGATAATTAATGTCATTAATAAGTCGGGCAATTTGTTGCCCTCGTATGAGACTGCTTCGTCTGCGGGCATGGACCTTAGGGCGTATCTTCCAGAAGGTGATGTAATTTTAAAGCCTATGGAACGTTATTTAATTCCAACAGGTTTGTATATCGAGATCCCTGTAGGATACGAGGCTCAAGTACGCCCAAGAAGTGGATTGGCGCTAAAATATGGGATAACGATTTTAAATTCGCCCGGAACCATTGACGCAGATTACAGGGGCGAGATAAAAGTGCTTCTCGTCAATTTTTCCGCTTCTGACTTCAGTATTATAAACGGTGATCGTATCGCTCAAATGATCGTAGCAAGGCATGAGCAGGTTGCTTGGAATGAAGTAGAGCATCTGGGCGAAACAGCCCGCGGTGCTGGCGGATATGGCCATACTGGAATTTAAAATGAATAAAATAGTCATTTTTTGTATCGTAATGCTGGTAGGTTTGATGTGCTTTGCACAAAGACCTAAACTATCTACTCAAGTAAAAGGCCTTAATTTTGAAGATAGCACCAGGATAACGGCACTGTTCTTTGCCGGATTAAGACAAAAGACAATTCAAAACTTTCAACAGTCGGCGAACAACTTTAAGGAGATATTAGCAATTGATCCTGAAAATGATCCTGCATTGCATGAATTGGCGAACATCTACTACCTGCAGAACCTATATACAGAAGCAGAACGTTTAGCAAAACAGGCAATAAGCTTAAAGCCTGAGAACGAGTGGTATTGGGTGCTTTTGGGAGATATATATCAGAAAAGCAACAATTTTCCACGCTTAACCGAGGTCTTTGATAGTCTTATAAAAATTGCCCCGAAAAAAGAAGACTATTATTACAATAAAGCAGCAGCGCTTTTAGCCCAAAATAAGGTCGAAGATGCCCTACTTGTCTATACTGAAATTGAAAAGAAATATGGACTAAGTGATGAGCTACTTAATGTAAGGCAGCAGATTTACCAGAGACAGGGTAAGATTGCAGGTGCAGCCGGAGAATTAGAGAAACTTGTGCAAAGTAAACCAACAGACGCGAGCAATTACCTTGAACTTAGTCAGGTACATTTAAACGCCGGCGATAAAGATAAAGCATTGCAAATGCTATTAGCCGCTAAAAAAGCTGATCAGACAAGTGCATTGGTCAGCACAAAGTTAGCCGAATTGTATAGATCCTTAGGGATGAATGAGGAGGCCGCAGCAGAACTTAGATCTGCCTTTCAAAATCCGGCGATGGAGGTTGAAGTCAAAATCAGGGCATTGATGCTAATCTATGTTCAATCTGACCCAAAGTCAAAAGAGCAGGCCGTAGAGCTTGCGGCCATTCTAGTCCGAGTCCATCCTTCAAGTTCTAAAGTTCATGCTGTCTACGGCGATATACTCTTGCAAATCAATAAACTCTTGGAAGCGCAGAATTCATATAAGAAATCACTGGCATTGAATGATCAAGATTATCTTATCTGGGAAAGTCTTCTTCGGATTGAATTGAATGAGTCTGATTTTGATGCAGCTATAAAAGATGGAGAAGAAGCATTGACTTTATTCCCTAGTCAGGCGGTAATCTATCTGTATACCGGGATGGCTTACATGGAGAAGAAAAATTATGAAAAGGCAGTTAGTTCCTTTAAGAATGCTGCGAGTTTAGAAACCGAAGATAAAGAAAGACAGGTGCAGATTTACACTGGCTTGGGCGATGCATATAATGGAATTAAATATTATAAGGAGTCGGACCTGGCTTACGAAAAAGCCCTGCAGCTTATGCCCGAAAATGTTTTTACCTTAAATAATTTTGCGTACAATCTTGCACTTCGTGGCGAAAATCTTCTTAAAGCAGAGCAAATGGCGCGGCGACTAAATGAGCTTGAAAACGATAGTCCTTCTTTCCAGGACACTTATGCATGGGTAATGTTCAAGCAAAAGAAGTTTAAAGAAGCACGCGCATTGATCGAGAAAGCGGTGAAAGCAGGCAATTCCAGTGGAATTCAGCTTGAACATTATGGAGATATTCTGGCAAATCTTGGCGAAACGGATTTAGCAGTTCAGCAATGGATAAAAGCCCGCAGCGCTGGATTGAAGTCAGAAAAATTGGAGCGGAAAATTAATGAAAAGAAGTATATTGAATAAGCTGGCGTATCTCACGATTTTAGTCGTTTTTTCCGGTTGTAGTAGTAAGCATAGCATTGTTCAACCTACGATAGCTACCGTTCAGCCACAACCTGAGGCCATATCCTTTTCGGCTAAAATTTCTACAGAAAAAGCTTCTCCGAACAGGGCCTTGGTGGATAAGATCATCGCCGCAAAGGTGATTTTTAATTCAATTTCTATCAGGGCGAAAGCAAACCTGACTATTGATAATTTGAATAATGATGTAAATCTTAATATTCGTATCAGTGATGATCAAGCTATTTGGATTTCAGTCACAGCACTTGCTGGCGTTGAAGTAGCGCGGATCTTGATCAGTCCCGATAGCGTGAAGATTCTTGACAGGATCGAGAATGTTTACGTCAAGAAGCCGTTTAAATACATTCATCAATTTGTAAGTCATCAAGTAAACTTTAGAACGTTGCAGGCTATTATTTTAGGGAATCCTCTAGATGAAATTTTAATTGCAGAGTCGAATTTTGCGGATCTAACCGGGAAGTCAGCTCTGTCCGGTATGCTGAACACAATGGCTTTTGACTTAATATTTGATCAAAATTCAAAATTAACCAGCATGGATTTAATAGACTATAAGTCAAGCCAGTCGATGAAAGTTAGCTATGCGAGGTTTATTTCGTTATCTGACCAGCTCATCCCTCATGTTCTTATATTGAGATCAGAAGCTCCCGGGAGGCAAATTAGTGGCAGTGTGGAGTACAATAGAGTGGAGCTTAATGTGCCGGTAGAATTACCATTTACTGTTCCACAAAGATTCAGCATAAAGAATTAATTTTGGATAGATTTGTATTTTATGAAATTTAGGCTAATTCTTTCAGTTATTATTTTCAGCTTTTGCAGTAATGCTTTTGCGCAAAATAGTGAAGATCTAAAACGTCAAAGGGATGCGCTTAGCCGTGAAATTGAATCTTTAAACCGAAGCTTGCAGCAGACCTCAAGTAGTAAACGGCTATCCTTAAAGCAGATCAATGAGCTAAATGCTCAAATACGCTTAAGGCAGAGAAAGATCGGTACAATGAATTCTGAAATAAAGATTCTCGACAACGAAATTTCCGACAATACCAACAGTATTCGTTCGTTGCAAAGCCAACTTAATAAATTAAAGGAGGAATACGCAGGTATGGTTTTATTTGCATTCAGAAACCAAAGTGCCTATAGCAAGCTGACTTTTGTTTTTGCAGCAAAGGACTTTAATCAAGGCTATAAGCGCCTAAAATATCTTCAACAATTTAGCGAGTACAGAAAGAAGCAGGTAAAGTCCATTCAAGAGACGCAACAAGATCTAGGGCTAAAAATTGTAGAGCTTGATCACAGTAAAAAAGAAAAGGCTACGATGTTGAAGGCGCAGGAGAGAGAACGACGGATACAGCTAAAGGCTAAAGCCAATCAGGCAAAAGTGTTGAGTACACTAACCAAGCAAGAGAGTCAATATAACCAAGAGCTATCAAGGAAGCGTGCGGAGTCGCAGCGCTTGCAACGAAATATTCAGGCTGCGATAACTAGAGAGGTTGATGCAGCCAGAAAGGCCGCAGAAGCTGAAAACAAAGCTACTCCGGGATCCAAACCCGTTGCTTCCGGCTCAAGCGTTTTAAATGCTACCCCAGAGGCTGCTAAGCTTTCCGCAGATTTTTTAGATAATCGCGGACGATTGCCCTGGCCTGTGGCTAGCAGCGGCGGTATTGTTGAGGGATTTGGTATCCATACCGTCGGTGTCAATGTTAAATCAGAAAACAATGGTGTAAATATTCAAACAGCTCCAGGAGCTGCTGTTCGAGCTATTTTTTCCGGCGAAGTAAGCAAAATCTTCTCTATTGGATCAACAAAAGTAGTGATGATCATTCATGGCGAATATTTCTCTGTTTACGCAAATCTTAGGGCAGTAAGCGTCTCTGAAGGTCAGAAAGTTGCAATAAAGCAAACGCTAGGAAGTGTGGCAACAGATGCCTTTGATGGAACTACGCAGGTGCATCTTGAAATTTGGAAAGGTGGCACGCCAACAAATCCAGAAGTATGGCTTGCACGGTGATATTTTGCTCATAATTTTTATATTTGTGTTGTCGTAATTAAGCGTAGATTTAAACGTTGTAAATAATTATGTTTAATATAGGAAGTTCGGAGTTTATGTTAATCGCCTTTGCGGCTTTATTGTTGTTTGGCGGTAAAAAACTTCCTGAGCTTGCTCGCGGACTTGGCAGAGGTATTCGGGAGTTTAAAGATGCTTCCGATGATGTAAAGCGGGAGATCCATCGAAACATAAACACGGTCGATGAACCGGAACAAAAGGCTACGGAAATTTCGGCAGACAAATCACAAATCAAATAGATATGTTAGATATAATTTTAATTGGAAGTTTAGGAACGGGCGAGATTGTATTAATCGTTCTTGCGCTGTTGTTATTGTTCGGAGGTAAAAAAATTCCGGAATTAATGCGTGGGCTTGGTCGCGGCGTAAAAGAATTTAAAGACGCAAAAGACAATCCTGCTCCAACAACTCCCGAAGAGAATAGGAAAGATTAATTCTTAGACCTGCTTTTTTTAATACCTGTAAGCTCCATGCTTGTTTGAAAGGACATTTATGGGCTTTTTTGTTTTCCGGCAAACTGATTATTGTAAAATCCTTCTCTAAGTATATCGTTGTTTTCAGTCTATTACTTACATTTACCGTTTAATTTGCTTTGCTTGTGAGAGAATACAACTCTTTGTCGGAGGTACAACATGATTTGCAGAATGGTGCAATAACCCTCCCCGCAATTGTTGACCATTATATTAATAGAATAAAGAATGAAGCTCATCTGAACGCTTTTATAGAAGTGTTTGATCAAGAGGCTCGGTCAGAGGCTTTGAAGATTGCTAAGAAACTTGAAGAAGGAAAGGCAGGAAGACTAGCGGGCATGGTAGTAGGTTTGAAGGATATCATCTGCTACAAAGATCATGGAATTGCTGTTGGCTCTCGAATCCTCCAAAATTATAAATCCATTTATTCCGCGACTGTCGTAGAAAGGTTAATTGCTGAAGATGCAATTATAATTGGCAGAACGAATTGCGATGAATTTGCGATGGGGGGCTCCAATGAGAACTCGTATTTCGGTCACGTAAAAAACTTCGCCGACAATTCAAAAGTGCCCGGTGGGTCTTCGGGCGGATCTGCCGTTGCAGTTCAAGCCGGACTGTGTCTGGCTTGTTTGGGTACTGACACCGGCGGCTCGGTTAGACAACCGGCGGCATTTTGCGGAGTGGTTGGTTTAAAACCGACCTATGGTCGTGTATCAAGGCATGGAGTTGTTGCCTATGCTTCATCTTTTGATCAGGTAGGCCCTATCACAAAATCTGTTGAAGATGCCGCATTGTTAATGGAAATCATTGCTGGCCCGGATGAATATGATAGTACAGCCTCAAAATCTAAAGTACCGCCCTATTTTAGCGAACTAAACAATAGCACAGGGAAGAAGCATATCGCCTATCTTTCCGAGACATTATCGAACGGCGGCATCGATGCTGAAGTAAAGTCGATGGCTTTAGCTGCTATCAAACGATTACAAGACGAAGGCCATACAGTCGAGCCTGTTTCATTTCAGCTTTTGGATTACGTTGTACCAACATATTATATTATTACGATGGCAGAAGCTTCCTCTAATTTAGCCAGGTATGATGGAATACATTTTGGTTATAGGAGTAAAACTGCACCTACATTAGAAGCAACATATAAAAAGTCTAGATCTGAAGGGTTTGGTGCCGAGGTAAAGCGTAGAATCATGTTGGGAACATTCGTTCTAAGCGCAGGATACTATGACGCATATTACGGTAAGGCTCAAAAAGTAAGAAGACTTATTCGTGAGAAAACTGATGAGATCCTAAAAAAATATGATTTCATTTTATTGCCCACCACTCCAACACCCGCTTTTGGAATCGGAGAAAAAGTTGACGATCCGGTAACAATGTATTTGGCTGATATTTTTACCGTTCAAGCCTCGCTAGGGGGGTTTCCTGCGATATCTCTTCCTGTTGGCAATAATACCGCAGGATTGCCGTTAGGTTTACAGTTTATAGGAAAGCGATTTGGAGAATCTGATTTAATGGCATTTTCAAAAAAGTTCATGGATTTGCTTGAACAAGATAGCGTAAAAAGCCCAGCAAAGGGCAATATCGTAGTTTAAGGCCAAAGCCTATAGATTTTATGATAATGAGAAAAAAAATGGCATCTGCCGTATTTATCCTTGTTACTTTTGCAGCAGATGTTTTTGCAGCGGATGCTAATACGTCTTTGAACCGGAAAGAGGGAATTCTTAAAAGTAGTACTCTTTCAATGTATACCAAACTGGTGTCAGATGATCCAGAGGTTCCGCTCTTCAATCCAAATTATAAACAGCGTCTCGATTCAATACAAAAATCTGTACCGCTCCCCTACAACAAGTATGTTCATAATTATATCAGCATATACGTTGCTCGGCCTGCTCAGATCGGACGAATGGTGGGTCTCTCTAAATTTTACTTCCCTATCTATGAAAAGATTTTTGAAGAGAATGGGCTGCCAGATGAACTTAAATTTCTATCCATTGTTGAATCTGCTTTAGATCCGTTTGCAGTCTCTCGGTCGGGTGCTACGGGCTTATGGCAGTTTATGTATACTACAGCCAAGGGTTATCGCTTAACGATAGACAACTATGTTGATGATAGGAGAGATCCAATCGCTTCTACTAGTGCCGCAGCTCTTTATTTTAAAGAATCATATTTGGAGTTCGGCGACTGGCTGCTAGCAATTGCTGCCTATAATTGTGGTCGAGGAGCAGTTTCAAGGGCAATTGAAAAGGCTGGAGGACTCAAAGATTTTTGGGCAATACGCCAATTTCTGCCTCAGGAAACTCAAAACTATGTCCCGGCATTTATTGCCATAACATATATGATGAATTGTTACAGCCAACACGATATACGTACTATACCGTCATTGCTGCCAGAATTGACAGACGTTATTCAGGTGAATAGGTTTGTTTCACTTTCGAGCGTTGCAAAAGCTGCAGAAATTGGTATCGAGCAGGTTGAAGTTTTAAATCCATCGTATAAAAAGCAGATTATAAACGGTACGCCAACTAATCCAAAATCACTGGTGTTGCCTGTCTTAGATAAACAGATCTATTTTAATTTATATTCTGCCTTAAATTCTACCAACGAAGAGCCTAGAATTATTTCTGCCTCAAATATTCGTTCAGGTACAGCCGATCCAGTTTATCATAGAGTAAAATCCGGCGAGAGTCTTAGCACAATAGCAAATCGGTATCGGGTGGAGGTGCAAGATATTAGAGTTTGGAATAGACTTAAAAGCTCTCTAATAGTTCCCGGCCAACGCTTAAAAGTTTCCTCGGGTAAGTCAGTCTAATCTTGATATATATTGTCGCTCCCCTTGCGGGGATTAGTCAGAAAGAATTGTATTTTTACCATACTCACCAAACCAAATTTAATGAGTAAAATCAATCATAAACAAGATGCCCTTGATTATCATTCGCAGGGGCGCCCCGGTAAGATTCAAGTCCTGCCTACCAAACCGACCAATTCTCAGCGTGATCTGTCTCTAGCCTACTCTCCGGGAGTTGCCGAGCCATGTCTAAGCATTGCAGAAAATGTCGAAGATGTTTATAAATACACTGCAAAAGGGAATCTTGTAGCCGTTATTTCTAATGGAACAGCGGTTTTAGGACTTGGAGACATCGGACCGGAAGCAAGCAAGCCCGTTATGGAGGGTAAAGGTTTGCTCTTTAAAATTTTTGCCGATATTGATGTTTTTGATCTAGAATTGGATGTAAAAAGTGTAGATGAATTTGTAAACATTGTAAAAGCACTTCAGCCTACGTTTGGTGGTATTAATCTAGAAGATATAAAAGCTCCAGAGTGTTTCGAGATTGAACGTCGTCTAAAAGCTGAAATGCAAATTCCAGTAATGCACGATGATCAACACGGAACCGCCATCATATCCTCGGCAGCGCTACTAAATGCCTGTGAATTGCAGAAAAAGCGCCTTGATCGAGTGAAAATTGTTGTTAATGGTGCCGGTGCAGCCGCTATTTCATGCTCACGTTTGTACGTAAGTTTAGGAGCTAAGAAGGAAAATATTGTAATGCTTGACCGCACGGGAGTTATACGTAACAACCGCAAAAATTTAGATCCTATTAAAGCTGAGTTTGCAACTACGCGTTCAATCAATACCTTGGAGGAAGCAATGAAGGACGCGGATGTATTTATTGGCCTATCGTCTGCAAACACTCTAAGTCCGGAGATATTGAAAACAATGGCTAAGAATCCAATAGTATTTGCCATGGCGAATCCAGATCCGGAAATAGAGTATGGCCTCGCTATAAAGACGCGCAAAGATTTAATCATGGCAACCGGACGTTCTGACTATCCGAACCAAGTAAATAATGTACTGGGGTTCCCATATATTTTTAGGGGCGCACTAGATGTCCGTGCTACAGCGATCAACGAAAAAATGAAGATTGCGGCAGTACGGGCAATCGCAGAACTTGCGAAAACAGCTGTGCCTGAAGATGTTAACATGGCCTATAATACAAAGAACCTAAAGTTCGGCAAGGACTACATTATCCCCAAGCCGATGGATCTTCGGCTAATCACAGTAGTTTCGCCGGCAGTTGCCAGAGCTGCAATCGCCTCCGGCGTAGCACGGAAGAAAATTACCGATTGGGATTCATACAAAGAAGAACTAAGGCGAAGGTTGGGGATGGAAGATGCCCTATTGCGGGCTGTAACCAATCAAGCAAAATCAGATCCTAAAAGAGTTGTTTTCGCTGAAGCGGATAATTATAAAATATTAAAAGCTGCTCAGATAGTAAAAGATGACGGTATCGCTGTTCCTATCTTATTAGGCGATAAAGACAAAATTCAAAAGATTATTACAGAAAATGCGCTCGAACTCGAAGGGATACAGATTATTGACCCTTCCGAACAACCAGCTAAACTGAATCAATATTCTGAATTTTTATATAAGAAGAGACAGAGAAAGGGCGTAAGCCTTTCGCAGGCTAAGAAATTGATGCGCGACCGGAATTATTATGGAGCATGCATGGTAGAATTTGGCGAAGCCGATGCGTTAATTTCTGGTTTGACTAAAGATTATGCTGCAACCCTGCGCCCTGCTCTTCAGATTATTGGCACTTATCAGAACATTGATCGCGTTGCTGGCATGTACATGATGTTAACCAAAAAAGGACCGGTGTTTTTTGGCGATACCACAGTTAATGAAAATCCAACCGTTGATGAGTTGGTAGATATCACTGTACTAATTGCGAATTCTGTTAAGAAATTCAATGTCAATCCAAGAATTGCGATTCTCTCCTACACAAACTTTGGATCCAACGATGGAGAAATCCCGAAAAAGACAAGACAAGCGGTAAAGATTCTTCATCAAAAACATCCAGAGATAATTGTCGACGGTGAGATGCAGGCTAATTTTGCGATAAACAGTAATTTGCTAAAAGATAACTTCCCTTTTAGCATTTTGAATGGATCGCCTGCAAATACTCTAGTGTTTCCTAATCTCGAATCAGGTAACATAGCCTATAAGCTTTTACAAGAGTTGGGCGAAGCGGAAGCCGTTGGCCCTATTCTTCTCGGACTTAACAAACCAGTGCATGTTTTGCAGTTAGATAGTTCAGTTCGTGAGATTGTCAATATGGTTACCATAGCAGTAGTTGATGTTCAATCGAAAGAAATAAAAGTTGAAGGTGTTGCGCCAAAGAGAAGGGGCTTATTATTTAGAAGTAAATCCAAAAGTTAGTCATGTATGCTTATATAGAGGGGAAACTGGCATTCAAATGCCCAACTTATGTGGTTTTAGAAACAGGCGGTGTTGGCTATCACATTAATATTTCTCTACATACCTATTCTGCGCTTGGAACCATAGAAAGCTGTAAACTATTTACTTGGCTGCACGTAAAGGAGGATGCACATACCCTCTACGGTTTCGCAGAAGAAGGTGAAAGACGCTTATTTCTCCACTTAATTTCGGTCTCGGGGATAGGCCCAAATACTGGCAGGATGATCCTTTCTTCTATTACTCCTACCGAAATACAGATAGCGATTGTTAAGGGCGATGTGCCACTTATTCAAAGGATTAAAGGCATCGGCCCTAAATCTGCCCAACGTATGATCCTCGAGCTGCAGGATAAATTAAAGAAAGAAGGTCCTGATACGTTGATTTCATTGCCTAAGCATAATACAGCCGCTGAAGAAGCACTCTCCGCTTTGATGATGTTAGGTTTCAACAGGAATTTATCTGAGAAAGCTTTGGCCCAAATCGATAGATCTGGAATCGAGGATACTTCTGTAGAACAATTGATAAAATCTGCCCTGAAAGTATTATAATTAATCAAAATTACGGGAGTGAAAAAAGGGCTAGTCGTTTTTTTAATTAAAGCTGTCTGCTATTTTGTATTTATACCTTGGCATGTACGTGCACAAAATCAGGCTTCTAGTATTTCAGACACTACGAGGCTTATCTATCCAATAAGAGATTCCCGCGTAATAGACCTCAAGCCCAAAGTGGGTGTTTATTTGCAAAGTCCTTCGAATATTAGAAGATCAGTTGAATATGATCCGATCACGAAGCAATTTGTAATTTCTGAAAAGATCGGAACGGAATTGTACAGGCCCTCTCAATATTTCAATATCACAGACTACCAAAAATACGAGGCCCAGAAAGCTAAAAGAGCATACTGGCAGCAGCTTGCTGACAATCAATTGTCTAATGCAAAAAAGCCAGGGTTTATTCCGCAGATTGTGATAGACAGCCGGTCATTTGAGCGTATTTTCGGAAGTTCTATTATTGATATTCGTCCCCAGGGTTCTGCAGAGTTGACCCTTGCAGGTCGTTTGAATCGAAATGAGAATCCACTATTTAATGAGCGCCAGAGAAGACAAGGGAATTTTGATTTTAACCAAAGGATCCAAATGAACGTGGTGGGTCAGGTGGGAGACAAGTTACGCATCTCTACAAACTACAATACAGAAGCTCAGTTTGATTTCGAAAATCAAGTAAAACTCGATTATACAGGTCGGCCTGATGAGATCATCCAGAAAATCGAAGCAGGAAATGTGAGTCTTCCTCTAAGCTCTTCACTAATTACTGGTAGCCAAGCACTTTTCGGATTAAAAACACAACTACAGTTCGGGCGACTGAATGTTACCAGCATCTTCACGCAGCAAAAATCGCAGCAGCGAGAGATGACGATTACCAATGGTTCGCAGCAAAATGAGATTCCCAGAATAACGATTGATAATTACGAAGCCAACAGACATTATTTTCTCGCCCAATATTTTAGGGATAATTACAATAGATCATTATCAACTATTCCTATTAATACCTCGGCCGTTAATATCACCAAAATTGAAGTGTGGGTAACGAATCGAAACGCTAGTACAGTTGACTCGAGAGACGTGCTGGCATTTCTAGATTTAGGCGAAAATAAGCCGTACAATACAGCTCAGGTGCGAGGCGGTCCCGGTTTTTCGATTTTACCTGCCGGATTCAGTGGTACCGGGTTTGCACAGGCATCGAACAATCTATTACAAAACCTCCCTCCCGGCGCTCGGCTTACAAATACAAACGATGTTAACGCATATTTTCAAGCAAATAGTGGAACAGATAATTATGTCAAACTCACTTATGCCAGAAAACTTACAGAGCGTGAATTTACGCTAAGTGCCCGCTTGGGCTATATCTCTTTAAACACATCGCTAAATGCAGATGAGGTTCTCGCGGTAGCGTATCGATATACAATTAATGGAATAGAATATCAAGTAGGTGAGTTTACAACCGACGTGCCAGTAGACCCGAATACTCCACAGGTTCTATATGTTAAGCTTTTAAAAAACGAGACCCTAAAAACGAATCTTCCAACTTGGGACTTGATGATGAAGAACATCTACTCTTTGGGGGCGTATCAGATCAGCCGATCAGATTTCAATCTTCAAATACTACGACTGGACGATAATTCAGGTGTTGAGAAGCCCATCATCACGGAAGGTGCGAATACTAGCGGGAAGTTATGGCTGCAGCTCACCAATCTCGATAATCTGAACCAACAAAGCGACCGAAAACCAGATGGATATTTTGACTTTATAGACGGCATTACAATAGACCCTCTAAACGGACGATTGACGTTCCCGTTAGTAGAGCCTTTTGGCTCTGATCTTGCCAGTAAATTTAACCCGGTAACAGAGCAGGCGTTAATCCAAAAGTATGTGTATCAGCCGTTATATGACTCAACGCGAGTATCGGCTCAACAGTTATTCCCCGGACTAAATCGATATATTATCACTGGCTCTTATCAATCGCAGTCTAGTTCAGAATTTTCATTAAATGCAATCAATGTGCCGCAAGGCTCCGTACAAGTGTTTGTTGGTACGCTTCCTTTAACGGAAGGGCTAGATTTTACAGTAGATTATAATATTGGCAGAGGGCGCATTTTGAATCAAGCGTTACTCAATTCGGGTCAGCCAGTTAGGATTAAAATGGAAAACAGCGAGTTATTTGGCTTGCAGCAGCGAGCTCTTTCTGGATCCAGATTCGACTATCATGTAAGTGATAAGCTAAATTTAGGCGGCACGATCATGAATCTCTCAGAAAAGCCCCTCACCCGAAAAGTAAATATTGCAGAAGAAGCCATTTCAAATACTATATGGGGAGTGGATGCTCAGTACAACTCCTCATCCCGGTTTTTAACAAAGCTTGTGGATAAGCTTCCCTTTATCAGTACAAAGGAAAGCTCATCTGTAACCTTCGCCGGCGAATACGCCAATCTGATTCCCGGTCACCCGAGGGCTTTAAATATTGCGGGAAGTACAAATGGCGCCAGTTATCTCGACGATTTTGAGGGTAGCAAATCTGTAATTAATATTAATAGCGCCATTAGCTGGCAGATTGCCGGAACGCCCGCTATGTTTCCGGAGTCGCAGCAAAGCAATCTTTCGTATGGGTATAATCGAGCTCGCCTCGCTTTTCATAATCTTGATCCTATTTTTTTTAACAGGCTTAGTACGACGCTTACGCCAGCCAATATCAAGAATAATGCCAATGAAAGGTCGAATCATTATGTCAGAGAAGTTCTGGAGCAAGAGGTTTTTCCGTTTAAACAGTCGTCAACCGGACAAATAAACACCATTCCAACTTTCGACTTGGCCTATTATCCGATGGTTCGTGGACCGTATAATTTCACTCCGACAGGGTTTAATAGCAGCGGCAATTTGCTCAACCCTCGAAATCGTTGGGGGGGGATTTTTAGAAAACTGGAAACCACTGACTTTGAAACGCTAAATATTGAATTCATTGAGCTATGGGTGCTTGATCCATTTTTGTATAAACCTAATTCTTTGGGAGGCGATCTGTATTTTAACCTAGGTAGCATCTCTGAAGATATCTTGAAAGATGGACGAAAATCATTGGAAAATGGTCTACCTCCTGATGGCGACCCTACGCGCACCGATCCAACCATTTGGGGAAAGGTTCCAAAACTTCAACCCGTTGTACAGGTTTTTGACAATAACCCTTCGGCAAGAAAATTTCAGGATATCGGATTGGATGGTTTGACTAACGATGAAGAACGCCAGACATTTACGGGCTTTCTCAATCAAGCGGCAGTACAATTAAATCCTCAGGCCGCGTCGGCACTAACAACAGATCCTGCATCTGATGATTATGAATACTACCGTAGTAATTCGCATGATAGCAATAACGCCGGAATCTTAAAGCGCTACGAGCGCTACAACGGCACGGAAGGTAATTCTAAAACTCCGGAAGAATCCATTGCCCTAACGGGAATAGAGAACTCTGCATCAACTTCCCTCCCAGACGGTGAAGATATCAATCGTGATAACAATTCTTCACAAGCAGATGAATATTACCAATATAAAGTGTCAGTAAGGCCTCAGGATCTGGTCGTGGGCCAAAACTTCGTCACAGATAAGATTACTTCCTCTGTCAGGCTGGCTAATGGATCGGTGCAGCAGGCCACTTGGTATCAGTTTAAGATCCCTATTGCCCAGTTTCAGCAAAAGGTGGGTAACATACAGAATTTTAGATCGATTCGCTTTATAAGGATGTTTATGACCGATTTTGTGGATACAACGGTTTTAAGGTTTGCAAGAATGCAACTCGTGAGAGGAGAGTGGCGTCGTTTTAATGCAGAAAATACTCCTTCAAAAGTCTTGGCAGATCAGGCGCTGGGCACCAATCCGGGGCTCGACAATTCAGTTCTCGATGTAAGCGCCGTAAATATTGAAGACAATGGTACCCGAGTGCCCATCCCATACGTTGTTCCTCCGGGGATAGAGCGTGAACGCGATTTTAACAACTTCCGTGGAGATACCCGTCAGAATGAACAGTCACTTGCAGTAAATGTTCGTAATCTGCGCGATGGATATGCCCGTGCTACGTTCAGAACAACGTTCAATGATTTTCGATCCTACAAAAGGATTGAAATGTTTATTCATGCCGAGGGTGATCAAGTTAGAGATAACGATATTCATGGATTTTTGCGGATCGGAACTGATAATCAGTTTAATTATTATGAATATGATATTCCACTAAATATTACCACGCCGGGTTCTCAAAATGCGTTTACCGTTTGGCCGGATGAGAATAGGATGAATATTGAACTTTCAAAATTTCAGGAAGCAAAAACAGCAAGAAATAACGCCACTTTAAATGGGCAGCCTTGGCCGGTAAATGTTCCGTTTAAGTTAAATGATGGAGCTAATGTGATCACGATAGTTGGTCAACCGGATATGAGTAAGGTCAGACTTTATATGTTGGGGGTGCGTAACCCGCTCAGAAATTCTGCTAATCCCGGTTCTGATGATGGCCTCGACAAAACTGCAGAAGTCTGGTTTAATGAGTTACGCCTAACAGATTTTGATGAGCAGGGTGGCTGGGCAGCTACCGCAAGGCTTAACGCTAAACTTGCCGATTTTGCTGATTTAACCGTTTCGGGGAGTAAGAGTACCATTGGATTCGGTTCAATAGATAAGCGTGTTAGTGAGAGAAATCGAAATGATACCAGACTGTTAGACGTATCGTCAAGCGTAGAACTGGGTAAATTTTTGCCGGAAAGTTCAGGGATTAAAATTCCAGTATTCATCAATTACTCAACGCAGGTGAGCACACCACAATTCAATCCGGCATCGCCCGATATCGAATTAAATCCTCTGCTAAAGAATTCCTCCAGAACAGCAAAAGACTCTATTCGTTTAACATCCGAAGATTACACAAACAGAAGGAGCATCAATTTCACTAATGTGCGGAAGCTCCGGACAGATCCTTCAGAAAAGCCTAAGCTTTGGGATATTGAAAATTGGAGTACTACCTATGCCTTTACAGAATATTATCGCCGAAGTTTTATCATCGAAGCAGCACTACAGAAGACCTATAAGGCAGCGTTAGAGTATAATTATACCACCCAGCCTAGCTATATCAGCCCTTTCGCAACGCTTATTAAATCAAACAAAGCAGCGTTAATTCGCGATATTAATTTTAATCTGATTCCCTCAATTATAAATTTCAGAGTCGATGCAGATCGGCTGTATTCTGAAAATACACCTCGAAACAATGAAGCAAATCGTTTCGTTCCAATTCAAACCAATTTCAATAAGAATTTCTTAATGTCGAGGTTATATAACTTAAGCTGGAACTTGACACGCTCCTTGCAGATCGATTTTAATGCTACTAATTACTCGGCAATTGATGAACCTGAAGGAAGAATTACAGGCACCGTTCGTGATTCGATCTGGGAAAACCTAAGACGTCTGGGGCGCACAACGGATTATAGCCAGGTGATGAATGTCAATTATACGGTGCCCTTAAATAAAATTCCTGGTTTTGAATGGGTGAATCTTGTTGCAAGATATGGAGGAAACTTTAAGTGGAACGCAGAACCCTTAATTACCCTTCGTGATCCAACGATTAATTATGGTAATAACATCCAAAACGCGCGGAGTATCCAATTAAATCCGACGATGAATTTTGCCGCTCTGTACAATAAGCTAAAGTTCATCCCGAGACCGAATGATACTACTGCAAATGGTCTAATTCGCGCGCTTAGCGGAGTGTTGACAAGCATTAAGAATATTAGTGGATCATATAATCGTACCGAAGGGATATTTCTGCCGGGATATCTTCCAACGACAACTATTTTTGGATACGATTTGGATGAAAATGCACCGGGCTTTGATTTTATTTTTGGAAGCCAGCAAGACATTCGTGGAAGGGCGATCAACAATGGTTGGGTTACAAGAGATAGCTTACTCAATCAATTATATTTTACAACCTATCAGGAAGACCTAAATCTTCGAAGTTCGATAGAGCCGCTCCGGGATTTCAGAATTGAACTAACGGCTTTAAGAAGTCGTAGTTTTAACTATTCATCGAATTTTAAATTTAGTCCGTTAAGCAACAATTTTGAAAGCTTTAGTCCGGTTACCACCGGCGATTATAGCACCTCTTTTTTTGCAATGAAAACCGCTTTCAGAAAGCAGGAGAAGGATGGTACATCAGATTTGTTCAGAAAGTTCGAAGCCAATAGAGTAATCGTGTCCGCAAGACTGGGTCAACAAAATCCAAATTCTACCGGTGCTACAGCAGGCTTTTCTGATGGATACAATAAGAATTCGCAAGATGTCTTAATTGCCTCATTTCTGGCAGCTTATACGGGCAAGAATGCTCAAAAAATTAGTCTGTCTGGTTTTCCGAAAATTCCTATTCCTAACTGGCGCATGACCTACAATGGCCTTACAAAATATCGCTTTTTCAATGATTTGTTCGCTTCTTTCGACCTAAATCATTCATATAGATCCGTGTATAACGTCAATGGCTTTAGTTCACTAGTTCGTTATCGGGAAATAAGCGGATTTCCGAGCGTCAGGGATGCAAATAATAATTTTCTGCCTACCTATCAATTTGCGCAAGTAACGCTGGAAGAGCGCTTTGTTCCCCTTATTGGGATAGACGTACGAACAAAAAATAATATGAATGTTAATTTTGAATATCGTAAATCAAGAATATTAGCATTAAGCCTATCAAACAGTCAGCTGGCACAACAAAACGATAATATGTTAGTTTTCGGCTTTGGCTACAGAACTTCCCGCTTCCGGTTTCCTTTCGGTTTGTTTAAAGGGTTGAAGATGAACAATGACCTGAACTTCAAAATGGATTTAGCAATTAGCGATAGGAAAACGGTGATCTATCGGGCAGATGTTACTGCAGCTGAGATATCTTCGGGCGTAAAAAATATTACGCTTCGTCCTTCTGCAGATTACATATTAAATCAGCAATTCAGTATCAACGTGTTTTACGATGGAAATATTACCAGGCCCTATACATCACAAACATTTAATACGTCGTTCAGCAACTTTGGTTTTACCTTGAAATTTGCATTACAATAATTAAAAGGGCTCAATCCGATATATTATTTCAAAATACAGTCGCAGAACATTATTTTTGAAAAAACAATAAGCTAATGAATTTCCCTAAAGAATTAAAATATACTAAGGACCACGAATGGATTAGAATTGAGGGTGATAGAGCGTACATTGGTATCACTGACTTTGCTCAGCGTGAGCTTGGTGATATTGTCTATATTGATATCAATACCCTAGGTAAAGATGTAAGCAGGGATGAGGTCTTTGGAACTGTTGAAGCAGTGAAAACCGTTTCTGATTTGTTTATGCCCGTTGCCGGAAAAATTTTAGAGTTCAATAAAAAGCTGGATACGAATCCGGAGCTGGTTAATCAGGATCCGTATAATGATGGATGGATGGTAAAAATATCATTATCTGATCTTGGGCAGATTGATCAATTACTAACTGCTGACGCATACGCCGGCTTGGTAGGAGAATAATGCTTAATACCCTTCGACATCAGTACTTGGCGATTCTTTGGGGCATATTTATCATCGTCTTATGCAGTATGCCCCTGCCTCAAGTTAAGTCGGTGTCTTTTTTTGAAGGTTTTGACAAGTTGGTTCATGTTGGGGTATTTTTTGTACTTACAGCGTTTTTATTTCTTGGAACCATCAGGCAACATTATACAGACGGTTTCCGTTTAATATCTGCTGTTAAAATAGTTTCTGCTTCTGTGATTTTTGGTGGCTTTATAGAAATTATTCAAAAGGAGCTATTTACCTATCGTTCTGCCGAATTGTGGGACTTTTTTGCAGATGTCGTAGGGATAGGAATGGCTGTATTCAGTTATATACTTTTACACAGAACTAGACTTAAAACAAATGAGAGTATTAACTAAGGGAATTATTCTGCTTCTCATTATTTGCTCGGCAAGTTCTTGTGCTGCCTTTAAAACAGATTGTCAATGTCCTAAGTTTAGCAAAGAGATTAATATCAAATAGCTTAAGAAACAAAAAAGCATCCTCCGATTTGGGGATGCTTTTCCTTTTAATGACTATAGTAATTATTGAATAACTTCTACATTTACAGCGTTTAAGCCTTTTTTACCACGCTCAACCTCGTACCTCACCTGATCATTTTCACGGATTTCATCGATAAGACCTGTTGCATGAACAAAGATATCTGAATCACCGTTAGCTTGAACGATAAATCCGAATCCTTTGGTTTCATTAAAAAATTTTACTGTTCCTTCTTGTTGCATTACTTTTTTATTTTAATTAAAGTACAAAGGTACATATATTTATTAACATTTTTTTTAGATAAAAATTTAGTTCGGCAGTTGAATAAATAATAATCGACTACATATTAGCATATTAGATATTCAATCAACCAATAACAACCTCTTGATGCGGATCAACCGAAGTCTAACCGATATAAGAAAGTTGTCTTTACTGTTCGTTTTTATAGGACGTCTTGTTTTTTTGTTAGCGCCCAGCAGGCGTATAAGATTACGTGCGAAGCATTCAATCACGGAAAGGCAAAAAGATACGGATTTCAAGCCCAACACGGGGTTTGTCGTCGTGTCTGTCATAAAATAGATTTTCACGATTCAAATCATCATAAGCTGGTAACATCGACTGTGCCCGAGTTAAACAACGAAGCCCTTCAAGCCCTTCTCATGCTTACGGGTAAAGGCACGCTGGCGAAAGAGCCTGTGAATTTCGTAGTGATCCTTAAAAGTGAAGATACATAGAGCCATTCGTTAAGGATAACGTATCCAAATTCAAATAAGGGCATAACGTTTCTGGTTAGTGACGTTTTTTATAATGCCTAATTTTATTTCTGAGGGCTGATCCGATACATACCTCCGCCGTGACGCATAATTTCGGGAGCGAATTCAGTTGAAAATGTTCCAAGATCTTTTGCAGCCCACATATCTCTTATTTTAAAAGCCGGCGCTGTTAATCCCAAATCCTTTAATTGAACGGGTATTTTCATTGATACGGGTGGCGTAGGTCCGGTAGGATCTTCCTTAAATATAAGAAACTTCACAGTTGCACCGGTATTTTGTGCTACTGCCGCGTTGTCAAGACCTGCAAGAGTTTTAAAACGTGTATATCCTTCTGGGATGTCAAATTCTATTATTGAATTGGGGTTTACGCCAAATCCCGTTAGGTATTCTTTGCCGTCGACAATAAGTTTAGATCCGGTTGCACTGGTATTACGGCGCATTCCACCTCTGCCACCTCTTCTCTGGACAGGAGTCAAAACAAGAGAATCAGACCCTTTGTATGCCACTGGACTAATCCAGTTTGCAAAATCCCAAGCAGAGCCATCGCCTCCATCTGTAACAGCCAGATATAATTTTTTAGTTCCACTAATATCAAGATCAATGGATTTACTTTGACCGGGGGTACTTTTGTCAACTATGCCACTGTTCCAAAATGCTTTTTCTTCAAAAATCGGAGCTGGGTCAGCAGCATTGAAAACTGCGAGGTACTTGTCGCCTGTTTTTGGATCGTCTGCTGTCCAGGCAACAGCTCCGTTCAAATTAAAGAGTGGTCTATTGTTAGAGCTAGACTGATGTACACCCAAAACCTCTTTATTTTGAAGGAGCGAAAGCGAAAAAGGATCGGTATCAGGCAAGTGTCCGCCGAACATCATCGGCGAGCGAAATATAGACCATAGCGTCATCATGGTTACAAGTTCATCTTTAGTAAAGGCCGACATTCGTTCCGGGCCTCTTTCTGCTCTTATGATGTGACCCATTGGTAGCATATCGCCGTCAGGCCATGCACCCCCTCCGGATGCGATGTAAGGAGACCATCTTTTAAACACTTCGAAGTGCTCCTTTAATTGTGGCCAGTTATCCCAAAAATCGCCCACGGTACGCCACATGTTTGCATGTTCTTTTACATGGTTAACATGAGCTATCGGTGTTTCGCCCGGCGATGTGCTGAATACTATTTTCCTGCCCGACAAATCGATGGCCTTTCTGATCATTTCTACCTCGGCCTGATGGTATATCGGACTGGTAAGATCATCAACTTTGATAAAGTCGACTCCCCATGCTGCATACAATTTTAATATTGAGTTGTAATATTCTTGCGAGCCTTCTTTCCCGGCTACGATGCCGTACATATCTTTAAGCCAAGTGCATTGCTCTTTATCCGTGTAAATATCTTGAGCCTTTGCAGTACTCCCCAGAATCGGTAAGTTAGCTTTGACAGCCTCTACAGGGATTCCGCGCATAATATGAATGCCAAATTTTAATCCCTTGCTGTGAATATAATCGGCAAGTGGTTTAAAGCCTTTTCCGTCGGCCGCTGATGGAAAGCGATTGACCGCAGGTATAAATCGGCCGTATTGATCCATTGAATAGAGAGGATCCTTTTGATTATAGCCGCCGGATTTATCATTGGCGACGAACCATCGAATGTCTACAACCACATACTCCCAACCAAACGATTTAAGATTAGCACTCATAAAGTCGGCGTTTGCTCGTACCTCAGATTCTACAACAGTTGGCCCAAAGCAGTCCCAACTATTCCACCCCATCGGTGGTGTTGGTGCCCATTTGAGAAACTCCTTATCGCTGGATGTTATTTGTGCCTGCACCGAAATGCTCAGTAGTAGCAAGCTGCATATTATAATTTTCGATTGGTTCATGAATAGTCTGTTAACGCTTGGTTGAAATTAGCAAAAATTATATAGTCTCGAATAACAAAAGGGAGTAAAACAAAAAAGCACTCCCAAAGGAATGCTTTTTTGTTTTAATTGAGAATTCCTATTTCTTAGCTACCAGATTGATCGATAACTCAAATTCATCTTCAATGGCCTGGTTGCCGATGCTTGAGAAAAAAGAAGCTGATCTAAATTTTATGTCAAATTTAGTACGGTCAATTCTGATCCCTTTTGCAACCGCGGCAACAATACTTCCTTGTTTTTTGATTGTGGCCGGGAAAGTTACTGCATTGGTGATGCCTTTAATTGTAAGATTGCCTGTGATGTAAGCCTGATCCTTGCCTGCGGCAGCTACTTTAGTGATAATAAACCTCGAAGCACTATTCTTTGCGACACTAAAAAAATCATCAGATTTTAGGTGATCAAGTAGACGTTGGCTTGGTTCAGATAATGCTATTGAAGTCATGTCCATTGTAAATGAACCGCCTTTAAGTGTATTTCCTGCAAAAGTCAATGAGCCTTCGCGCAATTTTACTGTACCATCATGTTGTCCACCTATTTTTTTGGCAAGCCATTGAATGGATGATTTTTCGGTATCGACCGTGAACTTGTCGTCAGCGGCTTTAAATGTGAAAGCCAAAAGGCTTATGGAAGCTAGTAAGCTAAAAAGTGAGACTTTTTTCATACGCTTTATGACAGTCGTTGAAGTTAAAAGTTTAAACAACTGAATGTATTTTTGGCCGCCTCGGCGACAAAATGTACTGTGAACATCCAAAATATAGTTATGTTAGCCGTGTAGCGAATAATTTACTATTTATTGGTTTTATTGCGCAAAAAGAGGGAACTCGGGTGCGCCTTCATTCGTCATTTCAACTTTATAGATAAACGCCGGCGGTAGGTTAAGAAGGCAGAAGTCTACCTTACAGTTCTTAAACAACCGTTCGATATTTTTATAGTCGGAAAGCGAATACTGGTATTGAATATAAGTGCCCGATTTAGTTAGTTTTGAGCGAATATCCCTGTAAACATTACTTTTGAAATCATCGCTTAGATTAGAAAGTGGGAGGCTTGATACTACAACGTCAAAAAATCCATCAGGTAAATTGTTCAGTTTAGAAACGCATTCTGATTTAATGATCAACCTTTTATCATTAATTCCTCGCAGTGTATGCACTAAATTTGCGTTATTCTCGTAGGAATAAAGGACAGAGTTATGCGACATTTCATTTAAAATTCCGCGAGTGATTGCACCGGTACCGGCACCTAACTCCAACACATTGATCTTTCTGCTGAAGTCAATCCCTTTTGTGATTTTTTTTGTTAAAAAGATACTGCTGGAAACGATACTCCCAACCTGCTTCATGTTTTTAACCGCTTCAAGCGTAATATTGGACTTTTTCATCTTTTGCAAACTCGTTATTTAAAGGCCCCTTTTGCTTGATGCTATTTAGATAAGCAAACAAGCAATATTGACCCTGATGCATAGGCCTTAAAAGCGTTTTAAAGATACGCTTTTAATATAAAATGTGTAGGGTCTTTCAAATTTGATCAAGGTTTAACGAATTATAAAGGAACCTTAAAAAAATTACAAAGAAATTTCGGGTACTTAACAATGTTATGTAACATTGTTAAGTAATCTGCGTCTCTTACGACGATATCATTTTCTTCTCATACATTAAGATGGTAGAGGGTTTTACTAGCCTGTCGGTGTAGCAGCACCGGCAGGCATTTTTTTTGATCAAGGAGCTACGGAAAATAAATCTAGTAGCCCTGTTTCTTTTCGCGAATTTCATAGATCTTCTTAACTAGAAGATTATATTTCTCATGATGAGTCAGCCGCGAATTATTGTCTTGGAACATCCAGCTGGCACGTAATATTGTTGAACGCGTAGACTGTAAGCCCAAGGTAGCAGAGATCCGGTTGGTCTCAAAGCTCTACGCTTTTAATCCAATAAAAATGTCGCCAACAACAGAAATAAACATCGCTCCGCTAACGAATTCACTCTTGTTAAGCGGAATTAAACGGTTAAGACGGTGCCGGACGGCTTCGGTGTCGATCAATAGTCTAGCGTTGTTCAACACGGTAGTGCTGTTTAAAGAGAAGCGGCCGCAGTCTGTTGGTTATTGTAAGTTGTTCCCAAGCATGATTTTCGGTTAAAGTCGGGCCGCTACTCAAATGTTTAGGATCATACGTACGATATCTACCCTCACCTAAAAGCAAAATATAATTATGATTAAGAACATAAGTGATTCCGCCTTTAAAATCACCAACATAGAATTTTTGAAAGGCATCTGGTCGGTTTGAATCTGAGCTTCGGCAAAGCCTCCGAACAGGTGGCTGGTGCCACTAGAGAGAACAACTGCAACTATGGCCCCGGCTGCCTGGGTTGTTCGATTGCAAGAAAGCTGCTAATTAACAATGCAAAAGCAGGATAAAGCTAATTGCCAATTTGAACATGAGAGAGCGTTCTTGAATACGTAATGTTAAACTAATAATTATTTTCTAAAAGAAGACGTAGACGTTCAAATTTCGGGGCAATTCTGTTTTCTTTTACCCAATCAATCTTTTTTATACTTTTACAATGTAAATGGGGGATTAGCTCAGCTGGCTAGAGCGCTTGCATGGCATGCAAGAGGTCATCGGTTCGACTCCGATATTCTCCACAAATATAAATCCGTAAGTAATTGATTTACAATACCTTACGGATTTTTTATTACTCAGAGTAACAACATTTGTATTAACGTTCATGTAATCACTCGTCATTTTACATAATTCCTTCTTACTATCTTTGACACTTCGCTTGTCGTATTATTGGACAATTTAGAAATTAAAAAAATAAATAGGTTTGACTCAACACGAAACTCCAGCTAGTGAAAAGTTCACTTTAGTTTGACGACGTACACTATTTATAGAAAGCTCCAGCCATAAAAAAGGCCCGTAATGCGCGGCTTTTTATCCAGAATAGAACGTCTTTTTATAGTTAGATGTAATTTATGCGAATATTCTGACGCCGTTCAGGGCTTGTATTTTTTCTGATAGCTGCTGTTTGTGATATTTTATCGATTGCAGCTCTGCTTTTAGCGCTGTCAATAATTCTACATCAAACTTTCTGGTAATTTTGAACGTCGAGGTCTTTGTTTTAATTTTCATAACGTTGTTTTTAGTTGTGAATGTCGTTGTCAGTAAGATTTTCCTTTCCCCGTTCTGCTTCTTTTTTTTGACGTTTTAGCTGCTCTAGATCCCTTTTGTCTGTTGAACCTTCAGGGTTCAACGGATTTTCCCATGATTTTTCCGGCACTTCTGCATCGTCTTTCTCCAAAGATTTTTTCATATTGACAACAACCATCTTTTTTAATTTGAATTATTTTACATCCCAATATTGTGCCAAGTTTAATGGAGTTGCTTTATAATGGAGTTATCGTTCAAAATTCATTAATGACCTTACTCGCCACTGATAAAGCCTTAATAATCTGTATATTTTTCTCAACACTGATATGTGATTTGTCTATATGACGATACAGCCAAAGATTTACCAGGCCCTTTTTAAGTAGTTCAGAGATGTGTTTAAATGTTGATATCTAAATGGGAGGTCGAACTTGCATTTTTTTAGATTTGTATGGGATGATTTCTAAATATTTTATCGCAGATGGCAGAAAACAGTAATTATAGTGAAGAAAGTATCCGATCCTTAGACTGGAAAGAACACATTCGCCTTCGTCCGGGGATGTATATCGGCAAGCTTGGTGACGGCTCTGCTTATGATGACGGAATATATGTTCTGATAAAAGAAATAATTGATAATTCAATCGATGAGTTTGTGATGGGTACCGGACGTACCATTGAAATCACCATGAGCGATTATAAAGTTTCAGTTCGCGACTATGGAAGAGGTATCCCCTTAGGAAAAGTAATTGATTGTGTATCAAAGATAAATACTGGTGGAAAGTACGATAGCGGCGCTTTCCAGAAATCTGTCGGACTTAACGGTGTGGGTACGAAGGCTGTTAATGCCTTATCTTCTAACTTTATCGTGCAATCCTATCGGGATGGAAAAACAAAGATTGCCGAGTTTTCTAAAGGCGAACTGATTAAAGATGAGCCCGAAAAAGAAACAACCCAGCGTAATGGAACGCTAACCAACTTTGTTCCTGACGACACTATTTTCAGGCATTACCATTTTATCCCTGAATTTGTCGAAAATATGATTTGGAATTACGTGTTCCTTAATTCAGGATTAACTATCAGCTTTAACGGACAAAAATTCTTTTCAGAACGGGGCTTGTATGATCTTCTGGTAAGAAATTCTGATACTGAAACCAGCCGTTATCCAATCATTCACTTAAAGGGGGATGATATTGAACTGGCAATGACCCACGGTCAGCAATATGGAGAAGAATATTATTCGTTCGTTAACGGTCAGCATACTACGCAAGGTGGCACGCATCAGGCAGCATTCCGTGAAGCCGTTGTTAAAACGATCCGTGAGTTTTATAAAAGGGAGTTCGATGCATCCGATGTTAGAGCGTCAATTGTTTCTGCAATTTCTATCAGAGTACAAGAGCCAGTCTTTGAATCTCAAACAAAAACCAAGCTAGGCTCACAGAATATAGGCCCTGAAGGGCCGTCTGTCCGCACTTTTATACATGATTTTATAAAGAAAGAACTCGACGATTATCTTCATAAACATCCTGAAACGGCTGATGCGCTTTTAAAGCGAATCCTGCAATCTGAGAGAGAACGCAAAGATATTGCCGGAATAAAGAAGTTAGCAAACGAGCGTGCTAAAAAGGCATCTCTACATAATCGCAAGCTGCGCGATTGCAAACTGCATTTTGAAGATACCCATGAACGAAGGCAAGATACTACACTGATTATAACAGAAGGTGACTCGGCCAGCGGATCTATCACAAAATCGCGGGATGTAATGACCCAGGCAGTTTTCAGCCTGAAAGGAAAACCCCTCAATTGCTATGGACTAACCAAAAAAGTAGTGTATGAAAATGAAGAATTTAACTTGCTTCAGCATGCTTTAAATATTGAAGACGGAATGGAAGGGCTCCGTTATAATAATATAGTATTTGCCACTGATGCGGATGTTGATGGCATGCACATCCGTCTGCTGCTGATGACATTTTTTCTGCAATTTTTTCCCGACCTGGTAAAAGCGGGACATGTTTCAATACTCCAAACACCTTTGTTCCGTGTAAGGAATAAGAAAGAAACGATCTATTGTTACAGTGAGGAGGAAAAGAGAAATGCCGTTAATAAGCTGGGTAGCAAACCTGAGATCACTCGATTCAAAGGGCTCGGCGAAATATCGCCGGACGAGTTTGGTTTATTTATCGGGAAGGATATTCGACTTGATCCCGTAATTATGTCTAAAGATCAAACCATCAAAAGTCTTCTCGAATATTATATGGGAAAGAATACTCCCGAAAGACAGCAGCATATCATTCAAAACCTTAGAATAGAATTAGATACTTTAGAAACCGTAGAAGAAGAAATTTCTCTTGCCGAAGCGGGATAAAGGGAGCGCTCAATTGCTAAATACGGTGAACGCTTAAATTTTCATAATGAGCTTTTCGAAGTGTTTCACTTGCCTTATGAATTGATAGTCCTTCGTTGAAATTTCATCAGACTTCATAAATACCGTTCTGTTCAAAACTTCTGTTCAACAATTTTTTTCTATCTCTTATATTTACTGCAATAAAAAAGGACAGGTAAAAATAGAATGAGCGAAGAACCAGAAAACGACAATGGGATACCAAAGGAAGGCCAGACGCTACACAATGTTACCCATCTGTCTGGTCTTTACGAAAATTGGTTTCTCGACTACGCATCTTATGTGATTCTCGACCGAGCAGTGCCGCATATTCACGACGGACTAAAACCTGTGCAGCGCCGCATCATGCATTCGCTTAAAGAGCTTGACGACGGACGTTTTAACAAGGCTGCCAATGTGATCGGTAACACCATGAAATATCACCCGCACGGGGATGTCTCTATTGGAGATGCAATGGTGCAGATAGGCCAGAAGAACCTCTTGATTGAAACTCAGGGAAACTGGGGCGATCCGGTTACAGGGGATTCTGCGGCCGCTCCACGTTATATCGAAGCAAGGCTTTCTAAATTTTCTACCGAAGTTGTTTTCAATGCAGATATAACCGAATGGGCGCTGAGCTATGACGGTAGAAACCGCGAACCGGTTACCTTGCCCGTTAAATTCCCTCTTCTATTGGCTCAGGGAGCAGAAGGTATCGCTGTAGGTCTTGCAACCAAGATCATGCCTCATAACTTTGTAGAGCTTCTGGAGGCCTCTATAGAGATTTTGCGAGGCAATATGCCTGACTTGCTGCCGGACTTCCCTACAGGTGGGATGGCAGATTGCTCGGCTTATAATGAAGGGCAACGAGGGGGAAAAATTCGAGTAAGAGCTAGAATTTTAGAACGCGACAAAAAGACCTTGGTAATTACCGAAATTCCCTATACCACCACAACGGGGAGTCTAATCGATAGCGTTATTGCAGCAAACGATAAGGGAAAGATCAAGATCAAAAAGATTGAAGATAATACCGCTCAGAATGTTGAAATAGTCATACATCTTGCGCCCGGCATCTCGCCCGACGTAACCATTGATGCACTTTACGCGTTTACAGATTGCGAGGTATCTATTTCTCCAAATACCTGCGTGATCAAGGGCGATAAGCCGTATTTCATGAGCGTGAATGAGATCCTAAAAGAAAGTACTTTTTTTACAAAGGATCTTTTAAAGCAAGAGCTTGACCTCAGGCTGCTAGAATTAAAAGAGAAAATATTCTTTAGCTCGCTCCTCAAAATATTTATTCAAGAGGGGATGTATAAGCATCCTGAGTATGAAGGTGCCGGAAACTTTGATTTGGTTGTAGAAGTGCTCAACCGCTTATTTGAACCTCATTTTTCAGTTTTCTATCGCCAGATTCTACCCGAAGATTATAAAAAGCTGATCGACAAGCCGATGAGCAGCATTACCCGATTTGATGTTAAAAAGGCTGATGAGCAGATGAAATCTTTGGAGAACGAATCCAAGGAAGTCAGGCATCATCTAAAGCATCTCAATGATTATGCAATTGATTGGTTTGCCAGATTAAAAGAGAAGTACGGCAAGGGTAGAGAACGGAAGACCGAATTGCGCCTGTTTGATCGGGTTGAAGCTTCAAAAGTGGCTTTAGCTAACGCGAAACTTTATATGAATCGTGCAGATGGGTTTATCGGTACGGGATTGAAGAAAGACGAGTTTGTCTGCGATTGTTCGGATCTTGATGAGATTATTGTATTTAGAGAAGACGGAAAGGTAACGATTACGAAAGTGGCCGATAAGACTTTTGTGGGCAAGGATATTATCCATGCACAAGTCTTTAAAAAGAATGATGAGCGTACAGTTTATAATATGGTCTACCGCGATGGTCAGAGCGGAGGGTCTTATATCAAACGCTTTGCCGTAGTGGGAGTAACCCGCGATAAAGAATACGATTTAACTAAAGGCGCTAAAGGATCAAGGGTATTGTATTTTACAGCTAATCCGAATGGCGAGGCTGAGGTGATCAATGTTCAGCTAAAGCCCCATAGTAAGCTTAGAAAGCTACAATTTGATCTTGATTTTGCAGAAATAGCAATCAAAGGACGAGCCTCAATGGGTAACACGGTCACCAAGTATCCTGTTAAAAAAATCTTACTCAAAACGAAAGGCGTGTCTACGCTTGCCGGACGCAAAATTTGGTTTGATGAAATATTAAAGCGATTAAATGTAGACGGTCGCGGTAGATACCTGGGCGAGTTTGATGGCGACGATAAGATCTTGATGGTTTCTACAGCAGGTATTTATGAGCTAAGCAGTTTTGATTTAAGCAATCACTTTGATGACCACCTCCTTGTACTGGAAAAATTTAGTCCCACGAAAGTATTTTCTGCGGTTCATTTGGATGGAAAATCGAAAGTCTATTATGTGAAGCGATTCAGCTTCGAAAATATCCCAACAGGGAAGAAAACAAGCATCATCAATGAAGAGCTGGGTTCGAAACTAATTTTGATTTCAGGCGCTAAAGTACCGCTGGTTAAAATCGAATTATTGAAGGGTAAAACACTCAGCGCAGAAGAAGCGGAGATTAACCTCGTGGATGTAATTGATGTCAAAGGCATGAAAGCTCAAGGCAACAGGCTGTCGCAGCATGAGGTCAAGAAGATTGAATTAATGCCCGATACTGCGGTAGAAGAAGAACCTGAAATTGAAGTTTTTGTTGAAGAACCAGGATCCGAGGAAGAAACCGCGATAGAAGAGCAAGGCGTAGAGAGCCTGGCGCTTGGTGTCGAAGGGCAAGAAAGCAAAGATCCAACGAGCATTGAGACTGAATCCAACGCAATTTTGGAGCATGAGGAAGAAGAAATTTCAGAATCTGCACCCGAGCCAGCTAAACCTATCAAGCCTATCAATTTCGAGATCACCAATCCGGATGATATCGATATTGACGATAAGGGGCAGTTGGGCTTGTTCTAGAAAGAAAATAACGTTTTTATCCTGAATGTTCTTAGTTTTTCGGTTCAAGAAGACTCTCGGTTTGGTCTAGACGAGTTGTTTTCCCCCTCACTGGTGTTAGCGAGACGCTACGACCAGTGAGGGGCTTCAGAACCTATTATTGCAGGTTACAACTTTTAAAGCTATTTCTACTAATCTTGGCGCGATTTTAATTGGTTGAGATAGCGACGGAGTCTTTTATCAATAATATTTTAATGTGATTGTCTGAAGGTATTCCGTTGGAATAATAGCCCCAAGCAATTACCGTATCCAGCTTTTTGTTTTTTAAATGGAACCTAAAATTGCCATCTGATTTTTCGACATCGTCAAAGCATAAAATTTCCCTTTGAGTGTCATTGCTGTCAACAGCAAGGGTAATCCCGTTTACCACCAGCAACGATTTTTGTGTTCGATTCGTGAAAGAGATTTGAACCCTATTTTTGCACCTCTTATCATTTGGACTTTTACAACTTTGCAGCACTGTCGACAACAGAAAAATGAATATAATAGTCTTCATACCTTATAAATTAGTAGGAGTTAGGATTGTAATGTTAGGAATTATCCCGTGATTGTAATTTGTAAAATCTAAGGGACTCAGGTATCTCAGCTGCCCCTCAATTAGCTTTTGGAATACTTCACTAGAGGATTCTGAATCGGACAAGCCAGTAAACAGTGGAAAAAGAGAATAGCCCACGGTGTGCCCAACAGCATTGTTAAATAGATCCATCTGCTTCTCTAGCGCAAACGCAAGGGGAGTTTCGGATTCGTGAGCATCAGAAAACCGTTTAGCGATGCTTTCGCCCGAAATATGATCATGTCCACAGTCTCTTTCATTCAATGAATTAAAAAACGCATGTCGAAAAGCATCGCTTTTGTCATTGAGGCCATTTACTCCAAACCTTCTTATCGTTTCTTTCTCTGCCTTTGATCTATTTTTATAGATTGAGTAGGCCTCTAATGGGAAAATTTTTACCAAAGTCTTTTCAGCAGCGGTTAAATTTTTATATACATCTGGTTCAAAGGAAAGGCTGAAGTTATTCCCATTCCCCAACCACTCTTCATCACTCCACCAAGCATGCGCTTCCCCTCTGCCACTATTAATCAATCCAATACGGTAATTCTCTGCAAATGCATAATACGCCGGGTCAATAGCCATTTTTGAGATGCTTTTGGCAGCATACGTCTTTCTTTCTTCTAAACTTAGCTCAGACGAAAAGAGTACGTAATTAAAATAATGGTCGACCATGGTTTGGTTATGGTCTAGCCATTGAGCATCATCCGGAGTAATATACAGCATACTGTATAAATGTTGTGTATAAACACCCCAATTGTATTGATCAGAGCCGCCTCCGCCGCCCCCACCTCCGCCACCGGGAACATAGTCTTCATCTTCGATTACGTAGTTTGCCCAAAAACTTTCTTCGCTACCATAATGATCATTCAAGGCCCCAAGATTAAATCCTAAAGACCAAAATTGTTCGCAACTCGAATTATAATACCCGTAGTTCATAAAGCAGCTCAACGCTGCAAGCCTTAAATTTATCTTTTTTTCTTTTCCTTTTATCACCGTAGAAACCCTATCCCCGCCTAATTTCCCATCCGGATTTGTGAGATATGAATCAGCACGCTCATCAATTTTAAAGGTAAGAATTTGGCTAGCCATTCCGTTCTTGATTTTTTGGCCGCGCATTTCTAAATCTTGAAAATCAAACCAGATGAATTCAGCATTTAATCCTGATGCCTTTGACTTTTGCGGTTTCCAAGCTATAGCATAAGCACTTAGAACACCTGACTGCTTATCTTTGCTTAGAATCATGGCGGAAGTATTAGACACCGGTATCTTGACTACATGTTTCCCGTCAATTACAGCTTGTTTACTTTTACTCCATTGCAGATTAAAATTAATATCAAAGTCAAGGTTCTCAGCCCATTTCCCAATGTCTTTCGGACTGATCTCTTCCGATTCCGGTAAGTCGGCAATCCTGATTTTGGAATCCGGGTCGATCAGCTCCTGCTTGCGACAGGAATAAAATGTAAGCGAAGTAATTAATGTAAAAACGATAAAATAAAGAAATTTGCTCAGGCCCTTGTTCGGTGATTCTAAAACGTTTTTTTTCATTGCTCTTAGATTTAAAATGTTTATAATTTTTAATTCTGAGAGCGTTATACGTTTATACGAAAACCGGGAAGTAAATGTTACCGCTTTTGATATATTTTAAAAAAAAAGTTAGTAACGAAATTTCTGAGTGAAACGACAGCTCGATTGGAGCAAGAAGAGGCTTGATATAAAAGTGTGAGATATACAGATTTAAGGCATCTCAATTTAACGGAGCTCGCGGTGGGGAGTAGTGGCATCCATTGCCGCCTCGCGTCAACCGAGCGGCTTTTTATCGCACTTTAAGCGGACAAAAAGATACAGCAGAATATCCGGATCCTTTTCGGGCACCGCACAAAAATTCAATCAGAAATTTCTAACCCTTCAACTTGTCCTTAAAATCTTTCGTAAACTTTGCCAACTTCGGCTGGATTACAAAAGCGCAATAAGGCTGGGATGCATTTTGGTTGAAGTAATTCTGATGGTAATCTTCAGCTTCGTAGAAGTCTGTCACCGGACTAACTTCGGTTACAATCGGTCGGTCGAAAACAAGATCGATGGTTAACTGATCGATCATAGCATGCGCTGCTTGTTTCTGTTCTTGGTTGTTGTAAAATATAACAGAACGGTATTGGGTGCCTATATCATTTCCTTGACGATTCAAGGTAGTAGCATCATGTGTTTTGAAAAATACCAGTAGCAATTCCTCAAAAGAACTGATGCTATCGTCGAACTCCACCTGGATCACTTCTGCATGACCGGTGTTGCCGGTACATATATCTTTATAGGTTGGATTTTTAGTGTCGCCACCCATATAGCCAGATACTACTTTACTTACTCCACTAAGATTTTGAAAAACAGCCTCTGTGCACCAGAAACAGCCGGCACCGAAGGTTACTTGTTGTAATGCCATATTAACATAACGTTTTTGGGCAAATTATATTATTGATATTGGATGTAAATTGGTTGGGGTTTTAGCTTCATCAGCTCGTCCGGTGTCATCAAACGGTTCGGAGCCTTTTTTAGGTCGTTCTTATAAAATAGCTTGAAGCCTGTAAACTGAACCGGTTCAGGATAAATGAAATGACGATAGGTGCCTTTTTTCAATTCAGGCTCGCCCCAGCCATCCATATGCATCACAAATTGCACTTCGGGACGAAGTTTGATGTTCTTAGAATTCGTAACCATTAATCTCGTAAAGCGATGTACAACGAAGATTTTGGGTGGTAAATTATTGGTTTTCACCAACTTTGCCAAATATTCTGAAGCATAATTTATTTCTACTGCATCATATGTTCCAATCTTTTTTCCGGGGAGCACGCCGCCTTTCATTGAAAATTCAGGGTCGATCCCCAAATGAACATTCGGCATTTTCAGGTATTTTTCTAGCCGCGGAAGCTCTTCTCGGATAGTGCTTAGTGCCACCTGAATGTCCAGAAAAACGATCATGTCCTTTTTCATTGCCGCAATCTTCAGAACAGAGTCTATCTGCTTATCTGGCATCCGGTTACGGTATTTCCCATCCTTACCGGGATCGCCGGCAGCAACTACTGCGATATAGTGCAAAGCAGGTTGAACAGGAGTTGTTGGATCCGCTTTCTCCCATTTAGCTACTTCGGCATATAGCATCCTAAGCATCTCCTTTGGCGCGTACTCACCTAAGGCACCCATCTTCTTTGAATAGAGATTTCCGTAGTAGGTCACCACTCGCTTAAAAGGAAGAATGGCGCCCGGAAGCGGATAAGGTTGATTTTTAACCGGCCATTTTCCGGTTGTATCACCATTTGCATTGGCCTTGACCTTTTTATTGTACAGGGCAGTGTCTATTGGAGGATATGAAGTTACACGTCCGGCATCAGAAGCAACTTCTACAACCTCAATTTTGTTGCCCGCTGAGTCTGTTTTTACAGTTGTTCCATTGGCCGATGAAGCATTCTCTGTGCAGGAGCTAAATACGCCGGCAACGATGACAAATGCAGGAATAAGGTCGAAATGTTTTATTTTGAAATAGATCATTGATAAGTATTTTTTTCTAATGGACATCTGCAAATTAGGTTAAGGTCGGGGCATTCTCAAAAAAAGATATCCACTTTTGCTCAGGTTCAACGGATCTTTCTTGATTTTCCGAATACGCCTAGTGGCAGTTTACTGCCTGCCGTAGCCTGCAGGTATAGCTCTCCGATCTCAATTTTATTATTTTTAGGGAGGGTGTCTTTTAAGATATTTTCCACAATTAACGATGAGAAGCCAAGCGAATAGGTGTTTAAAAGTAAAAAGTGCTCGTCTTCTTCAAGTAAGTGTGCCACATCCCGCATCATTTCCTGTAAATGATCTTCAAGTTTCCATTTTTCGCCATTCGGTCCGTGTCCATAGGCAGGTGGGTCTAAAATGATTCCGTTATATTTTTTGCCACGCTTAATTTCACGCTTCACAAACTTAAGGGCATCTTCAACAACCCAGCGCATATCTTTTAACCCGGAGAGCTCTTGATTCTCGTTTGCCCAGGTGATAATTTGTTTGATAGAATCGACGTGGGTAATGTCTGCTCCCGCGGCTCGAGCAACAAGGGATGCCCCACCAGTATACGCAAAAAGATTCAGCACCTTCGGCTGAGGAGTTTTAAACAACTTCAAAGTTTCAGAGATGTAATCCCAGTTTACGGCTTGTTCTGGAAAAAGGCCAACGTGCTTGAAGGATGTAAGTGCGAGCCTTAATTTTATTTGAACATCGTTATTTTGATAAGAGATATACCACCTATCGGGGATGTCCTGTTTCTTCTTTACCCATTCTCCTGATGTTGCTGAACGGCCCTTGAAGCGAATATGATGGACTTTCTGCCATTCAGATTCCGGCAACTGCTTAGACCAAACTGCTTGGGGCTCGGGTCTAATTAAAATCACATTTCCAAAGCGCTCAAGTTTTTCGAAGTTGCCGCAGTCTATCAGTTCATATTCCTTCCAGTGTGTCGGTGTTAAAATGTTGATCATTAATATCTATTGTGGAGAATTATTACATGATACGTACTACGTATCCATACAACTTATACTTATAATTTATCACTTACCACTCTCGCGTTCGAACTCACAACTTTTCTTTCGCCGCTTCCATAAACTTACTTGCAAATACAAATTCGTTTAATTCTTTATTATCGCTATGCGCAATTTCTTTGTTTGATCCTTCCCACCATTTTTCACCCTGATGTAGAAATATAATATTATCGCCGATGCCCATTACAGAATTCATATCATGCGTTACTACCACAGTAGTCGTGTTGAATTCGTCGGTCAGCTCTTGAATTAGTTCATCAATAACGATTGCCGTTTTAGGATCCAAGCCCGAGTTGGGTTCATCCACAAAGAGATATTTCGGCTGCATTGAAATTGCCCTAGCAATGCCAACCCGTTTTTTCATCCCACCCGAGAGCTCTGCAGGATACAGATTATTCTTTCCTTCCAGGTTAACCCGGTTCAGACAAAAATTGGCACGTTCGCGCTTTTCTTTTGTTTTTTGATTTGTGAACATATTGAGAGGAAACATGATATTTTCTTCAACCGTCATCGAATCGAATAGGGCAGAGCTTTGAAAGAGCATCCCAATTTCTTTGCGAATTTCTATCCTGGCATCGAAATTCATTCTTGTAAAATCCCTTCCATCGTAAATTACCGATCCTTGCTCAGGTTCATGCAGGCCTACCATGCATTTTAGGAGTGTAGTTTTTCCAGAGCCAGAGCCACCAATAATCAAGTTGCACTTCCCTTCCATGAATTTTGCGGAAATGCCGCGAAGCACGTAGTTTTCACTGAAAGTTTTATGAATGTCTTTTGCTTCTATCATAGTAGTAATTGAGCAATTACATAATCTGCAAATAAAATTGAGATACAGCTTATAACGACCGCACGGGTACTTGAAATGCCAACTTCCAAAGAGCCACCTTCAGTATAAAAACCCTGATAAGCCGAAACCGTAGTGATAATAAACGCAAATATCACCGATTTAACCATAGAGACAGTGAAGGTAAATGGTATAAAATCACTTGTTAATCCTAAAATAAAGTCTTGCGTTGTAACCGCGCCCGACAGTGTTCCGGCCAGATATCCTCCAAAAATACATAAGCTAATGGATATGATAACCAATAGTGGGATCGTTACGACTGCGCCAATGATTTTGGGCAGAATTAAGAAGCCAGGCGAATTGATTCCCATTATTTCTAATGCATCAATTTGTTCTGTCACACGCATAGTTCCAATTTGGGATGCAACACTTGAGCCTACTTTCCCGGCGAGAACGATGGCTGAAATTGTGGGACTAAGCTCTAAAATTGAGGAGTCGCGGACGATCGATCCAATTACTGACTTCGGTATCAAGTCGCTAACCAGTTGAAAGGCTGTTTGTACCGTGGTTACCGCTCCCAAGAAGATTGAGATAATCGAGATAATACCTATCGAGCCGATACCGATGTAAGAGGTCTCTTTAAAAATCTCTTTCCTATAAATATTCCATTTCTCCGGTTTCCGAAATACTGATTTAAGTAAGAGGATGTATTTGCCAAGGGGGTGAAAGATCATAGATCTGTGAAATTTTGTTTAAAAGTACATAATGCAGAATTATCTGCAATTTAAATGTTCTATTTTCGGTTAAAATTATATTCAGCAATGAACGCCCTCATAACCGGTGCTACCAAAGGAATTGGAAAAGCAATTGCATTTAAATTAGCTTCCGCGGGATATAACCTCGCAATTTGCTCTAGAAATCTTAATGACATAGAACAAGTTAAAGCGGAACTTTCGCAAGTTAATCCTTTAATAACAGTAATCGGCATTCCTACTGATTGCGCTGAGCTCAAACAGCTACACTCGTTTATCAACTTTGTACGACAACATTTTGATGTATTGGATGTTTTGATAAATAATGTCGGAACTTACATCCCCGGTAGCATATTTGATGAAGAAGATGATAACTTAAGCCTGCAAATGAAACTTAATTTAGAGTCGGCTTTTTATCTTTCGAAGGTGTTTGGCAAGCAGATGCGCGAAAACAAAAGCGGACATATTATCAATATATGTTCCGTTGCGGCTGTCCGTCCGGTTGTGCAAGCCGGACCATATACTGTAACAAAATTTGCTTTGCTAGGTCTAACAAGAGTCTTGCGAGAAGAGCTAATGCCATTTAACGTAAAAGTTACTGCAGTAATTCCCGGGTCTACATTGACAGAATCCTGGGACGGAGAAAGCGTTAACCCAGAGCGGTTTATACTGCCGGTTGACGTAGCGGAAGCAGTACTGAATTGCTTACAGCTTAGCAAGGGCTGTAATATAGATGAACTTATAATCCGACCGGTTGGCGGCGAGGTTTAATTGAAAGAATATGGAAAAGAAACTTTATAGAAACGAGAAAGATCAAGTAATTGCCGGGGTTGCATCCGGAATAGGCGAACACTTACATGTAGATGCAACTCTGGTCAGGGTGGGATTTATACTTGCTGTTTTTGCAGGTCTGTCCGGCGTCTTAATTTACATTATCTTATGGATTGTTATACCAACAAAGCCTTTCTATTTGAACACTGATTATCGTGTAAACGACGATAAATCTTTTCTGCCGCCTGTGCATGAGTCTTACCAGCCACCATTAAGGCAGAATAACGGTCGTTTTATTGCCGGTGTAATTTTGGTAGGACTTGGGGTGTTTTTTCTTGGAAGGGAACTGAACATTATTCCTTATTGGATGTCGATACATAGACTTTGGCCGCTTGCTTTGATTATTCCAGGTATCCTGATTTTAATGAAATCAAAAAAAAGGAAACAATCCGACGCATCAGTGGGGCCAATAGCGGATTCTAAGCCTGCAGAGCCTGTCTTAGACGCAGTAATTAAAACCACAAACGAAAACACTTCATCAGAATAAGACATGAAATCAGAAAAAGTTATTTGGGGTTTGCTGCTAGTATTTGTAGGAGGTGTTATCCTTTTTGATAATTTAGGTGTAATAGATTTTTATTGGAGCTTCGTTTGGCGCTTCTGGCCAGTATTACTTATCCTTTCGGGAGTAAACATGCTGTTCTCCAAGAGTGATTCGAAAATAGGCGGTATCATTGCGATCGGAATAACCTGCGCAGTACTAATTTTTATTGGATATCAGGGCATTTCTGGCAGGGGCTCATTTTCATCCGGATGGCTGGAAGAAGGGAATCGAGATTCTGCTAACCGACCCTTGACAACTATTCTTTCAGAACCTTTCGTAGCAGGAACAAGGAAAGCAGAACTCAGCATAAAAGCCGGTGCTTCTTCGTTTAATCTTGAGGAATCGACGTCAAATCTTTTTGAAGCTAGTGCAACAAGGTCTGCAGGTCGTTATTCTCTTAAAAAAGTATCCCGCGACAGCGTTGAAATTTTAGATTTTAGAATGATTGAGAGTAGCGCAGAGTCGAGTATTCGAGAAAATGAAGTAAATTTCAAGATGAATTCTGCTCCTTTATGGGATATCAAGATTCAAATGGGAGCTGGCGAATTAGACTTTGATCTTCGTCCGTATAACGTAGAAAAAGTTTTTTTAGAAGGCGGAGCAGCATCTTTTAAGTTAAAAATGGGTATGCCTGAAACTGCCACAACCATGACGATAAAAACCGGGGTTTCTGATATTGAACTTTTTGTGCCAAGAGGTGCTGGATGCCAGATCAAAACTGATTCCGGCCTTTCTTCCGAAGATTTTGACGGATTCACCAGACAGCCCGACGGCTCCTATGCGACTTCGAATTTTAATTCTACTACGAAAAGGATCATTATCGCAATGAAGGGCGGTCTTTCTAATATTGAAGTTAAAAGGTATTAAGGATGGATTCCTGGTACATCGTTATTGACGGGAAGCCTGAAGGGCCATTTAAATTTGAGCAGCTAACAGAGAAATCGGTCAGGTATTCTACCTTCATTAAGTCGACAGACATGGACGACTATAAAGAGGCCCATGAAATTCCGCAGATACGAGAACTACTGGGTTTTAAGCACCGTGTTGCTTTGCCGCAATACTACGCAACTCTAGATTTACGAATACTTGCTTCGGTGATCGATTACTTGCTCATTACAGCAGCTTATTCTTTTTTACTAGTAATCATCATATCGTTTACTAGTTCTCAGTTTATAAAAATTGCGATTACTATTTCCGGCTTGGTGCTAATTCCGGTAACTAAATTCGTTTACGCTTGTATAATGGAATCATCGCCGAAGCAAGGCAGCTATGGTAAGTACTGGCTTGGGTTGAAAGTTTGCGATGAGGCAGGTCTTACACTCAGTTTTGGGAAATCTATCATTCGAAACCTTGCAAAGATTCTATCGAAGATTACATTGGGCTTAGGATATCTGATGGGATTTTTCAGTAAAAAACAGCAATGTCTCCATGACATTGTCGCCGGCACTCTGGTTATTAGAGACAGACTAATATAGATTGCTCTCTTATTCTTATTTTTGCTTGATTAACTCAATTTATGGATGCTCATGCGATTTCTGTGCTAAAAGGAAAATATTGCAATTCGCTTACTACGTATTCTCGATTACGCACACGAGAGGTTTCTCTAGGCGACATCGCCCTAGGGGGAAATAATCCGATCCGGATTCAAAGCATGACCACGACAGATACGATGAACACCATTGGTACGGTTGAGCAAACGATTCGAATGGTTGAAGCGGGCTGCGACTATGTTAGGATCACAGCGCCGAGTATCAAAGAAGCTAATAATCTGATCGAAATTAAAAAGGAATTACGGCTAAGGGGCTATAAAGTCCCTTTAATTGCCGATATTCATTTTACTCCAAACGCCGCTGAAGCCGCCGCCAGGATAGTAGAAAAGGTAAGGATCAATCCCGGAAATTACGCTGACAAAAAGCGATTTGATCAGATTGACTATAATGCCGTAGAATACCAAGCAGAACTAGACAGAATTTACAAGAAGTTTGCACCGCTGGTAAAGATCTGTAAGGAATACGGCACCGCAATGCGCATTGGTACTAACCATGGCTCATTGTCAGACCGTATTATGAGCTATTATGGCGATACTCCGAGGGGTATGGTAGAATCGGCAATGGAGTTTATAAGAATCTGCGAATCTTTCGATTATCACAATCTTATTATCTCGATGAAATCGAGCAATCCGCAGGTGATGATACAGGCGTATAGATTGCTTGTCGAAACGATGAATACCGAGGGGATGTGTTATCCATTGCATCTCGGCGTAACAGAAGCCGGCGATGGAGAAGACGGACGAATTAAATCCGCTGTAGGGATAGGAACGTTGTTAGAAGATGGACTTGGAGACACAGTGCGCGTGTCACTTACGGAAAATCCTGAGTTTGAAGCGCCGGTTGCCATTGCATTGGTGAAAAGATATTTAGACCGTACGGCCTCCGGCCTCCGATTACCGACTTCCGGTCTCATTTCTTCAACCTCAATATTCAGTCCCTATCAGTATGAGAAACGACACACAGCTGAAACCAACGTATTTATCGGTGGGCATCAAGTTCCGCGTATTGTGGTCGATTTGTCGAATGAAAATTTAAAAGATCCCGAGATATTATCCGACGCTGGATATTCTTATTCTTTATTGCTTGATAAGTATAACATAAGCGAACAATCAGTAGATCTTATCTACCTCGGCGACGAACTGCCTTCATTCAATATGCCCGGAAATTTGAAGCAGTTATACAATTATAGGACATGGAGTTTACTTTCAGAAAAGACAAATTGCCATCCTTTGTATAGCCTTTCTGAATATTTGAGTGCTGAATTGAAAGATCCCACGCTCAATTTAGTAAGGATATCGACTGCTGATTTAAACCGGACCGATTTTGAAAGCTTGCCGCTCCACAAAACCTTGGTCTTTGTGCTGGAAACCACAGAAGATAACGGAATGGCCGATCAGCGCATGTTCTTTTTTAAAATGCTTGAAATGGACATAAATGCGCCGGTTATTGTCAAAAGAAGTTATCCAAAGGAATTATTTGACGGTCCTTTCGGGGATTTAATGAGTCCGGAAGAGCCTGTTTCTAAACTGCAATTGTACGCTGGAACCGACCTGGGAGGCCTGTTAATCGATGGATTTAGTGATGGAATATGGATTGATGCGCCCTTTTTGCCAATAAAAAATATTGTTGCTACCTCATTCGGTGTTTTGCAAGCGACTCGTTCAAGGATTTCTAAAACTGAATATATCTCCTGCCCTAGTTGCGGCAGAACACTTTTTGATTTGCAAGAGACTACACAAATGATTAGAAGCCGTACCGACCATCTAAAGGGTCTCAAAATAGGCATTATGGGCTGCATCGTTAATGGTCCTGGTGAAATGGCCGACGCAGACTATGGATATGTAGGCACCGGCCCAGGTAAAATAACACTATATCGCGGAAAGGAAGTGGTTAAGAAGAATGTGGATGCAGAGGACGCTTTGAACGAGCTTATTGAAATAATTAGAGAAGATGGTAATTGGATAGATCAGAATTCTGCAGCTCAAACGGATTCCTAAGGCGGAAACATGCAATTTATAAGCGTTCTAAATAACTTCTGTTTGACAAAGGGGTGACAGATACGATAGGCCTTATTGGTTACTTTTGTGAGTTTTCTAAACGACTCTGGTATTGAAATTTTTAAAAGTCATCGCTTTTACACACAAGCACATCGAAATAAAAGACTTAGGCAGCCTTGTAATTTGCAATGAGACTTTAGATAACAAGCTAGCTGCTATCCGCAGCAAATTTGATATTCCCGAAATATTCTATATTGGGACCTGTAACAGGGTTGAATTTGTGTTTTGCGCTTCACAATCAATTACAGACGAGTTTGTTAAAGAGTTTGTCAGGACCTTAAATTTCTGCGTTTCGGTTGATCAATTAGAAGCATTTACGAAGAAAGTGTCAGTGTACGAAGATTCTGACGCAATGAATCACCTGCTGCGGATATCTTGTTCACTTGAAAGTCTAATTGTGGGTGAAAAGGAAATTCTTACACAGGTACGCAAGGCATATGAATCTTGTCGACAGGCGGGTTTTACCGGAGATTATCTTCGTTTGGTAATGAGTCAGGTGGTGAAGACAGCAAAGGAAGTGTATACGCACACCAATATTTCTAAAAAACCAATTTCAATTGTTTCGCTGGCATATAGAAAGCTACGCGAGCTTAATACCTGTGCTAATGCCCGTATCATCATCATAGGTGCAGGCGATACAAACAGAAGCATTTCGAAATATCTTCAAAAGCATAAATACTCTAATTTCTCCGTATTCAATCGTACTCTCTCAAAAGCAGTAGAATTAGCCACAGAATTAAACGGAACAGCATATATTCTCGATGACCTTAAGAAATTCAAAAAGGGCTTTGATGTAATCATCACCTGCACCGGTGCCACGGAGCCGGTTATAACACAAGAGATTTATAAATCTCTCTTAAATGGTGAACTAGGTAGAAAGGTAATTGTTGATTTGGCAGTGCCTAATGATACTTGTCCTGATGTGTTAAAAAATAACAATATTCACTTCATTGAAGTGGAAAGTCTTAAAGAAATCGCAAGTCAGAATCTTCAAGATCGTCAGGCTGAGCTTGTTCAAGCTCAAAGTATTATCGACCAGAACATGCAGGAATTTAAGCCGATTTTACGGCAAAGACGGGTGGAGTTGGCCATGAGTCAAGTTCCAGAAAAAATCAAGGAAATTAGAAATGTGGCTGTCAACTGCGTTTTTGCTGCAGAAGTTCAGGGGCTTGATGAAAACTCACGTGAAGTACTTGAAAAGGTGATGGATTATATGGAGAAAAAATACATCAAAGTTCCGATGGTGATGGCCAAGGAAATACTGGTTAATAACGATTAATCCTCCGATTTATACCTCCTTTTTATTGGTAGATATTTCAAACTTTGGGATTAACTTTGTGCAAGGACTTATCGAAGAGTGAATAGAAAAATTATTATCGGAACCCGGGGGAGTGATCTAGCTCTCTGGCAGGCAAATTTCATTAAAGATAAGCTTAGCGATATTGGTATAGCATCAGAGCTGCAAATTATTAAAACTCAAGGCGATAGTATTCTTAATCTTCGTTTAGATAAACTTGAAGGCAAGGGTTTTTTTACTAAAGAGCTTGAAGAAAAATTGTTGGATGGAAGTATTGATATTGCTGTCCATTCTCATAAAGATCTCCCTACAGAGAATCCTCCCGGACTAATAATAGCGGCTGTGCCGGGTAGAGAAGAGCCTGATGAGTTGCTGTTGATCCTTAAAGATTGTGTTGAAATAAATCAAAAATTATCTGTCAAATATGGCGGGATGGTTGGAACATCTTCTAATAGGCGCAAAGCACAGTTGCTTGCCTTTAGGCCTGATCTCGAGATTGAAGATTTAAGGGGCAATGTTCCAACTCGTATCGAAAAGCTTCGAAATGAAGATTACGATGCGATTATGATTGCAAAGGCCGGTGTATCGAGGCTGGGAATTGACTTGAGCGAATTTCATATTGAAGAGATTAGTCCGGTTGAATTTATTCCGGCACCTGCACAAGGAGCGCTGGCTGTTCAAATCCGCGAAAGCGACAATGAGCTATTTGAAAAATTGCAGACCTTACATGATGAGGCTGTTGCAGAAGAAATAGGTGTCGAACGCAAAGTCCTAAATCTATTTGAAGGGGGATGTCATATGCCTCTTGGATGCTATTGCAGGAAACACGGTGATAAATTCCAAACTTGGACATCAAAGTCGACTGAAAGCGATGAGTTTCCTGACAGAGTTTTCATTGAGTCAAAGACTATAAGGGGGCTTGCGGAAAAGATTGTAGCTAAATTTTCATCCGATCGCAAGATGCCTACTAAAATTTTTATTACGAGAGCAATTTCTGAGAATAGTTATTTTCGGCGAGCCTTGGAAAGGCATCGAATAGCGATAGAAGATCGGTCGCTTATCCGAACTTTTCCTACAATACACATTCTTGATCCCTATATTCTAAAAGATATAGACTGGATATTTTTTAGCAGCAAAAATGCAATAGAGTATTTTTTCGCGCTGGAGCCTCGGATTTCTAAAAAAACCAAATTTGGAGTCCTTGGCAGAGGGTCGGAAGATATGCTTAGGAGATATGGCAAAATGCCCGATTTTAATGGTGAGGAGGATGGAATAGACACTGTGGATATTGCCGAAGAGTTTGCTGCTCTTGCGGTAGGTAAATGTGTGCTGTTCCCAGGAGCAAAAGATTCATTACGCACCATCCAAAAAGCCGTAGCGTTAAATTCAAAGGTAATTGATCTTCCTGTTTATGAAACAGTTAGGGACGAAAATGCAAAGCAGTCTTATGCTGATGTGCTTATTTTTACGAGTCCTTCAAACGTCGATGCTTATTTTGCAGATAATCTGTTAGAGCCTGAACAACGAATAATTTGTATCGGAAAATCTACGGGTAAGAAATTTGATAAAATGGGAGTGAAATATTCACTGCCTTATTCGCCAGATGAGATCGGACTAGCTGAAGCTGTTTTTGGTTTAGATTATAAATAACATGATGTTGATTCGCCCTAGAAGATTACGTAAGTCGCCCATAGTAAGGGAAATGGTAGCTGAAACCCGACTATCAAAAGACATGTTCATTTATCCCTATTTTGTAATTCCAGGTCGCGGAAAAGTTAATCCGATAGACGCAATGCCCGGAATAAGTCATTATTCTATCGACACATTGCTTAATGATGTGGAAGAATCTCTGAAATTAGGGGTAAATAAAGTATTGCTTTTTGGCGTTGGGGAAGAAAAGACAACAGACGCAAGTTCATCATACAACTCAAATTCTGTTGTAGCGAATGCTGTGAAAGCTTTGAAAAAGTCGTTTGGCAACGACCTTTATGTTATTACTGATGTCTGCACTTGCGCATACACCACACATGGTCATTGCGGTATCATGCAAAATGACTATGTTCAGAACGATAAAACGGTAGAGGTATTGGCGAAAATGGCACTTACTCATGCCCAGGCAGGTGCCGACATGGTTGCTCCTTCAGACATGATGGACGGACGAATTTTAGGTATTCGGGAGGAATTAGACAGGAATGCTCTGGATAATACAGCGATAATGAGCTATAGTATTAAATTTGCGTCTGGCTACTACGGACCGTTTAGAGAAGCTGCTGATTCTGTTCCTGGTAAAGGTGACAGGAAATCGTATCAAATGGATTTTCGTAATCCAAACGAAACCCTGCGAGAGGCCTGTCTTGACGAAGATGAAGGTGCTGATGTGTTGATGGTTAAGCCAGCCTTAGCGTATCTGGATGTTATCCATCGACTCAGGCAGAATACTAATTTGCCGGTCGCTTGCTATAATGTGTCAGGTGAATATTCGATGGTGAAAGCTGCTGCAAAAGCTGGCTGGATCGATCAGCACAAAATCATCATGGAAAATATGTACGCATTTACGCGGGCAGGCGCCAATATGATCATCACCTATCACGCTAAAGAAATTCTTGAAAATAAATGGATGTAATGCAACAAGAAATGCTATTCGTGATACGCTTTAAGCAATACGCATTACGCAATACGAAAATATGCTAGACTCTTTAAAGAAAATGTTTGTCGGCTCTGAGGAAGAGTATGAGCCCGTGGCTAACGCTGACAGGAAACCAGATATTATAAGGACGAAGTCGGCTGCGTTATATGAGAAAGCGAAGAACTATTTTCCTGGGGGAGTAAATTCTCCGGTACGGGCATTTAAATCAGTTCATGGAACGCCTTTATTTATTCAAAAAGGAGACGGATGTTTTGTATGGGATGCAGATGGGAATCAATTTATTGATTTCTGTTGCTCTTGGGGTCCACTCATTCTTGGTCATAATAATGTAGAGATACGTACTAAAGTAACGGCTACTATCCAAGATGGGATGAGTTTTGGCGCTCCAACTGCATTGGAAAATGAACTGGCAGAACTTATTCTAAAGAATAATTCGATAATTCAGAAAATCCGCTTTGTCAGTTCAGGAACTGAGGCGGTAATGTCGGCAATACGTCTTGCCCGAGGATACACGAAGCGAGAAAAGATCATCAAGTTTGAAGGATGTTATCATGGTCATGTTGATTCTTTGTTAGTGAAGGCAGGTTCAGGCTTGGTTACCTTTGGCGAGACCTCATCTGCAGGAGTGCCCAGGGGCTTTGCTGAGGAGACAATTGTGGTACCTTTAAACGATCGTAAAGCTGTTGAAGAGGCGTTTAAACAATTTAAAGGCCAAATTGCAGCGTTGATAATTGAAGGTGTGCCCGCAAATAATGGCTTGCTTCTACAAGATCCTGATTATATCCAGTTTTTAAGAACGATCAGCACCAAAAATAAATCGTTGCTAATTTTCGATGAAGTGATCACCGGCTTTCGCCTAGGTTTTGAAGGAGCTGCCAAGTATTATGATGTCCGTCCGGACATTGTTACTTATGGAAAGATTATAGGTGGAGGAATGCCTGTGGGGGCATACGGAGCTTCTGCCGAGATTATGTCAAATGTTTCGCCCGATGGAGCAGTTTATCAAGCAGGCACTTTGTCAGGAAATCCAGTGGCGATGGCTGCCGGCATCGCGCAGCTAACGCAATTGCTGAAAAGTAATTTTTATCGCGACCTGAACAATAAGACTACGGAATTTGCCGAATCTATTCAGCGCTTTGCGACGGCGAGGAATTATAAGTTCAAAGTGTTTTCTGTAGGATCCATTTTCTGGTTTGCATTTACAGAAAAAGAAAAAATTCAGACTGCAGACGACATCGATCCGAGTAGCATGGAGAAGTTTAAGATAGTGCATCGCGAGCTGTTAAATCGCGGCATATATTTAGGCCCTTCCGGATACGAGGTAGGATTCATTTCTGCGGCTCATTCTAAAGTAGATCTCGAGAGGGCAAAACGTGCAATTTTTGAAAGCCTTGATGTTGCTTTCCGCACTGCAAGGCCCGCCGACGAAAGCAGTTAAAAATATGCGCAGATCCCTGACAATCTTTTATTTACTCATTTTTTATGCGCTATTTCAGCTGCTTTGGTGGGGCGTGCTGATCGTCAGGGTAGAGCCGGATAAAAAGGGGATGATTTTGGGGGAGGTGCTCGTCTTCTTATTCTTTTTGGTTATAGGGGCTTACCATCTTCAACGAGCCTTGAAAAAAGAATTAAAGCTTCATGATCAGCAAAAGAATTTCCTCTTATCAGTTACACACGAATTGAAATCACCTCTGGCTTCTATTAAGCTTTATTTGCAGACAATTTTAAAGCGCGATCTCGATAAAGCTCAGCAACAGTCTTTTATAAGAAATTCACTAAAAGATATTGAACGCCTCGATGATTTGGTAGAGAATATGTTGATTGCAACAAAAATTGAAAACCAGTCCTATAGTTTCCCAAAAGAGACGTTCGACTTCTCTGATTTGGTTGCTAAAATATCAGACAGACTACAAATTCATACCTGCAGTACACAAGTTATCAGAACTGAGATAATACCTGGATTGAAGTTAACGGGCGATAGTTTTGCATTGACCTCAGTAGTTGCTAATTTGATTGAAAATGCTGTTAAGTATTCTCCTGGCTGCGCTGAAGTTGAAGTTAAAGTCTGGCAAAATGATGAGAATATTTTTTTGCAGGTCTCAGACCATGGTGTGGGTATCAAAGATGACGAGAAACTTCGCATCTTTGATAAATTTTATAGGGTTGGTAGCGAAGATACTCGGAAGGCCAAAGGGACAGGCTTAGGGCTATATATCGTTAAGCATGTACTTGATAAACACCAAGCGCAAATTAAGGTAAAAAATAACCAGCCCACTGGAACGATTTTTGAAGTAATTTTTCACAAACATGATGCCAACTAAACAACGAATTTTACTTGTAGAAGATGAGCAGCATTTGCTTGAAGCAATAAAGCTGAATCTTGAACTTGAGGGGTACAAAGTTTCTACCGCTACAGATGGGAAAAAGGCTCTGAAAGTTTTTAAGGAAGAGCGTTTTAATCTGGTTATACTGGATGTAATGCTTCCAGAGATTGATGGCTTTCAGGTTGCCGAAACTATCCGGCTTGAAAATTCTGAGGTCCCAATCATGTTTCTCACCGCAAAGAATACAAGTGAAGACCGTGTTACTGGCCTGAAAAAAGGCGCTGATGATTACCTCGTAAAACCGTTCAACCTGGAAGAGTTGATCCTTCGCGTTGCGATTTTGGTTAAGCGTAGTATGAAAGGTGACGATTTGAAGGAATTGAATTCCTATCGCATAGGAGATAAGACTATTTACTTTAATTCCTTTGAACTGAAGCTTGACGATGGTACCATAACTCCGCTTACAAAAAAGGAAGCGATGCTGCTTAAGCTATTAATCGAGCGTAGAAATGAAGCCGTTTCACGGGAACAGATCCTTGAAACCGTTTGGAATTATGATGTTTATCCTTCCACACGCACCATTGATAATTTCATACTTACGTTCCGCAAATACTTTGAACCTGATCAGAAGAATCCGGTGTTTTTTCATTCTATTCGCGGTGTGGGTTATAAGTTTACAGATCACCATTAGGCCATGATGACTAGGAAAGCACGATTGCTGGTAATTGCGGTGGCAATACTTGTGCTGGGGTGGACGCTTTATCAGCGTACGTATGAGATTTCAGCGATAACAGGCGTATTTATCGCGCTTCTCGTATGGAGTCATTATAAGCAGGGCACCGTCATGCTTGCAGCTAAGGCTTTTCATCAGAAAGATTATGAGCGGGCAGAGGAATTGTTGCAGGAGGTTGAGAACCCGGATTGGCTCAGTAGAAATCGCCGGGGCTTTTATGAATTTATTTATGGAACGATAGAACTTCATAAAAACAATTATGAAGATGCTGAACGTCATTTCCAGATTGCCAGCCGTTTTCCCATGCGTAATGAAAACGATAAAGGGATCGTAATGGTTCAATTAGCGAACCTTAATTTGCGAAAGCAAGATTATGGCAAAGTGCGTGGATATGTGGAAAAAGCTAAGTTGCTGAATATCAGTGCAAGAGTAAAGCATATTATAGAAAAACTTGAACGGGAATTACCATTGAAAACATGAGTCTATTAGTTAATTATTCTCCACAAACAGGGGAACAGGGAGGGGCAACTAGTTCACCAGGTAGCGCAGCTTCAGACGGCTTATTTATGCGCGCGGCATTTTCTAAGTCTGTTGAAAGGCCCCCCGTTTGGATGATGCGTCAAGCTGGTCGTTTCATGAAAGAGTACTGGGAAATTAAGAACAAGTACTCTTTTCTAGAAATGTGTAAGACACCTGAACTTGCTGCAGATGTTACGATGTTGCCTGTAGACCTTTTAGGAATTGATGCCGCGATATTATTTTCGGATATTCTTGTTACACCTGAAGCAATGGGCGGTGATCTTAGCTTCACACAGGGTACAGGTCCAAAGTTTGCAAACCCGGTGCGGACGCAGGCAGATATAGATCGGCTTGAAGTGGATGTTGAACATAAACTTCAGTATGTAGCGGATGCCATCAAAGAAATTCAGCAACGGCTAAATGGCCGAATTCCATTGATCGGTTTCGCCGGTGCACCATTTACGGTGATGAGCTATCTGGTTGAGGGAGGATCATCGAAAGACTTCAAACTAACAAAATTAATGCTTCATAATGAGCCCGAAATGGCTCATCAGCTGTTGTCTAAAATTGCCAAAGTCACAGTAGATTACCTGAATATGCAAATCAGAGCTGGCGTTAATGCCGTTCAGCTATTTGACAGCTGGGCTCAAGCACTTTGTTGGGATGATTATAAAGAATTTTCTCATGCTTACATCAAGCAGATAATTAGTCAGTTAGACAGAAAAGGTATTCCGGTAATCTCTTTCTGTAAAGGCAGCTCTGTATTTTCTCCTTTAATGGCCGAGACAAACCCTGATGTTATCTCCGTCGACTGGAATGCTGACCTTTTAAACATCAAGAAGAGTCTTCCAGCTGGTATCGCCGTTCAGGGCAACTTTGATCCACATCTCCTTTACGCCGATAAAAAAGTAATCAAAGAGCGAATTCACAACTTATTTGAAAGAATGAGGGGGCAAAACGGTTTTATATTTAACTTAGGCCATGGTATTATGCCCGACATTCCGTTTGACAATGTTAAATACGCTGTCGAAGTAGTAAAAGAGTTTAAGTATTAAAATTTATATATCCCGTTCGGGGATAAAAAGCCATGTCATATCTATACCTGAAATCCATACATATCATTTTTGTTGTCAGCTGGATGGCAGGGCTTTTTTATATCGTCCGCCTTTTTATTTACCATACTGAAGCAAACCAAAAGCCTGAGCCCGACCGGAGTATTCTTCTAAAGCAGTTTCAGATCATGGAAAAAAAGCTTTGGACGGTGATCGCTACACCTGCGATGATACTAACCCTGGCCTCCGGGTTTTACATGATGTTCCAACAAAGTTGGCACTTACAGCTCTGGATGCAGGTAAAATTAGCTTTTGTTGCCGGTTTGCTGATCTATCATTTTATTTGTCAGAATATGATGGAGCAATTTCAGAAAGGACTTTTTAATTGGAGCTCTACGAAACTTAGAATTTGGAACGAGGTTGCGACAATATTTCTTGTCGGGATCGTCTTTACGGTTGTCTTAAAAACTGCAATGGATTGGCTCTATGGCTTGTTAGGTCTAATTCTCTTTGCAATGATTATTATGTCGGCAGTGAAATTATATAAGTACTACCGACTTAAATCTTGAATCGTTCTTGCAAATGAAAAACATTAGGGTACTTATTTATTTAATGTTTGTTACAAGTGCTGGTTTCGCTCAGATAAACAACCATGGTCTTGAATATCGTTTCCGACCGGACAGCACGCGGACGGGCGAGCTTTATCTGAATGTGTTCAACTTCAACTACATGCGGAACTATGAGTTTTATAACCGTTTTCAAGATGGTTATACGCTTTTCGGCGCACAACTCGAACCCCAATTGGTCTATTACGCTCACCCTAAATTACTGATAACTGCAGGAGTTCATCTCAGAAAGGACTTTGGCAACGACGGTATCTATAAGACTTATCCTCTTTTTAGTGTCAAGTACCAAAATGGGCACTCGACGTTGATTAACGGAGTGTTAGAAGGGAATATTCATCACCGGTTTATTGAACCAATTTTTGATTTTGAGAAGAGGATTACGGAACCTGTTGAGTATGGAACCCAATTGCTCGTAAACAAACAATCTTTTTTCCTAGATGCTTTTATCAATTGGAAGAAGATGATCTATAAACCCTCCGGCCAGCAGGAACAGTTTTTCGCAGGCGCTTCGGCAGATGTATCTGTACTAAAATCTGAAAAGCTGGACTTTTCTATTCCGATACAGATGTTGGCATTTCATCAGGGCGGACAAATAGATACAATCGCTGATCCTTTAAAAACCTTTGTCAATACAGCTTTAGGATTTAAGCTTACTGTCCCGCTTGGAAATTTTATAAAGAGCTTTAGTACCGAAAACTACATTACAGGCTACCGTGATTTTTCCAATACTAAGGAACAAGCATTTTTGAAGGGCAGTGGGATTTATTTGAATGCGAAGGCCACAACTTCTTTTGGAACCATTGGGGCAACTTATTGGAAGGGTGATGCTTACATCAGTCAGGGCGGAATGCCGATTTACCAATCGGTTTCGCAACATATAAATTATCCGGCCTATTCAGAGAAAGATCGGAAGTTGCTGATCATACGATATGCCCATCAAAAATATTTACTTCCAAATTTATACATGGACTTTCGATTTGAGCCCGTAATCGACTTGGGAGCAACAGGTTCCAAAAAAATAGAATTTTTCAATTCTACGTTTTTGGTTTATAAACAAGAGTTTAGATTATTAAAAAAATAGTACGCTTTTTTTAATAATCCGTTTTGTTATAATGCCTCCTTCAATAGGTCCTTCCAGCTGACCAAATCACCGATAATTTTTTCAAGTTGATCTGCTGGCACTCTTTCTTGTGCCATGCTATCGCGATGCCGAATTGTTACTGTATTATCTTCAAGAGTCTGATGGTCAATCGTGATGCAAAAAGGTGTTCCAATAGCATCCTGACGTCTGTAACGTTTGCCAATCGAATCTTTTTCTTCGTAGATTAAATTATGATCCAATTTCAGCAAATCCATAATCTCGCGCGCTTTTTCCGGCAGTCCGTCTTTTTTTGTTAAAGGAAGAATCGCTGCTTTCACCGGTGCCAGACATGGATGCAAGCGCAGTACTACCCGGCTGTCGGTTTTATCCCCTTCGCTTAGATCCTGTTCTTCATACGCATTTATCAATGTCAATAAGAACATTCTATCTAAACCGATAGATGTTTCAATAACATAGGGGACATAATTCTCATTAATTTCCGAATCGAAATATTGCATTTTTTTACCTGAAAACTGCTGATGCTGACTTAAATCGAAGTCTGTGCGACTGTGAATTCCTTCAACTTCTTTAAATCCATAAGGGAATTCAAATTCGATGTCAACAGCAGCGTTGGCGTAATGCGCTAACTTCGCATGATCGTGGTAACGATATTTAGCAGAGGATGTTCCCAATGCAAGATGCCATTTTAATCGGGTTTCTTTCCAATGCGAATACCATTCCATTTCTGTCCCGGGGCGTACAAAAAACTGCATTTCCATTTGTTCAAACTCTCGCATACGCATAATGAACTGTCTGGCAATCACTTCATTACGAAATGCTTTTCCAATCTGAGCTATCCCGAAAGGAATTTTCATTCTTGCCGTTTTCTGAACGTTTAGAAAGTTGACAAAAATACCTTGAGCCGTTTCCGGCCGAAGATAAACTTCTTCTGAGCCTTCGGCCATGGCGCCAAACTGCGTACTAAACATGAGGTTGAATTGACGTACCTCTGTCCAGTTGCGAGTGCCTGAAACTGGACAAACAATTTCATGTTCGATGATCAAATTCTCGAGGGAGTTTAGGTTGTCGCTTTTAAGCGCAGTATCCATATCGGCCTGCAGCTTTTCAGCTTTAGTCGTTTTGCCATCCTTCTCATATTTTGAAATTTTATCTTCCAGCAGCTGATCGGCTCTATATCGCTTCTTTGAATCTTTATTGTCGATCATTGGGTCGTTAAACCCATCGACGTGTCCGCTGGCTTTCCATATTTTAGGATGCATGAAGATCGCAGAGTCTAGTCCGACGATATTTTCATTCATCTGCACCATGCTTTTCCACCAATAAGTTTTAATGTTATTCTTTAACTCAACACCATATTCGCCGTAATCATACACAGCACTTAATCCATCATATATTTCACTGGAAGGAAATACAAAACCATATTCCTTGGCGTGAGAGATCACATTTTTGAAAAGTTCGTCGTTGTTCTTACTCATAATTTTGCAAAGATATATTATTTACTTAGTCATCCGATGACTCTAAGCTCATCGGATTATCAAACTGTTACTTTTTAATTGCTTCGTCATGAGCAGTTAGAAATATTGTGTTAACAATTATAAATCCGATTTATTAATATTACAAAATATTTGACCAAGTGAGTATAGAAGTAGAACAGCTAACAAAAAACTACGGAGACCAGAAGGCTATAGACAATATTTCGTTTAAGGTAAATCCGGGCGAAGTATTGGGTTTTTTAGGTCCGAATGGTGCGGGGAAGTCGACAACTATGAAAATACTCTCTTGTTTTATTCCCCAAACCTCTGGCAAGGTCAGTGTTTGTGGGTTTGATGTAACAGCCAATTCAATGGAAGTGCGCAGAAATATTGGATACTTGCCTGAGCACAACCCGCTTTATCTAGATCACTACGTCAAAGAGTCTCTCGAATTTATTGCTGGAGTTCACCAGATTGAAAATAAGAAGAGGCGTATTGTTGAAGTTATCGAAGAAGTTGGACTTTCAGGGGAACAGCATAAAAAAATTGGCGATCTGTCAAAAGGATACAGGCAACGTGTTGGACTTGCGCAAGCTATTATTCATAATCCGCAGGTACTCATTATGGACGAGCCAACATCTGGACTTGACCCAAATCAATTGATCGGGATAAGGAAACTAATCCAGGAACTTGGAAAGACAAAAACAGTGATTTTTTCTACACATATCATGCAGGAAATAGAAGCGATTTGCAGCCGCGTGATTATCATTAACCGGGGTAAAATTACTGCAGACGATCAACTTTCTAATCTTTATCAAAACAACAACAACAAATCGCTCGAAGATATTTTTATCGCTCTCACAAATTAGTTGCCGGCAAAACGTTGTCAGTAAACTGCATGGGCTTTAACTCCCCATTGGTCACTGATTAAAGGTATTTTATGAGAAAAGTGATTTTAATATTTCTATTTCCATTGGCTGTGCTTTGCTCTTCTTGGGGCTTCTTCGCACATAAGCAGATTAATCGTATGGCTGTTTTTACCCTTCCACAGGGTATAATTGGGTTTTACAAACGTAATATAGACTTTATAACAGAACGTGCCGTCGACCCTGATAAACGGCGGTATAGTGATTCGCTAGAAGCACCGAGACATTTTCTTGATGCAGATCACTATGGTGAATTGCCGTTTAATAAAATCCCACGAAAGTGGAATGATGCAGTTTTTCAATACTCTGCAGATTCATTGAAAGCATACGGCATTTTACCCTGGCATATCCAGAAGACTTATTACGCTTTGGTGGAAGCGTTTGAAAATAGAGATTCGGCGAAAATTATCCGTCTTTCTTCAGATTTAGGACATTATTTGGGGGATGCTCATGTTCCGTTGCACACTACAGAAAATTACAACGGGCAGCTGACCAATCAAGTCGGTATTCACGCGTTTTGGGAGAGCAGGTTGCCCGAATTGTTTTCGCACAGGTATGATTTTTTTGTAGGTAAAGCAGAGTATATCGATGATCCGCTTAAAGAAGCCTGGGGGATCGTTCAAAATACATTTCGCCAGAAAGATTCTGTTTTGCTGATTGAAGCGCGTGTAAACAAAAGCTATTCTTCAAGTTTAAAATACACCTATAGTCAGCGTAATGGTAGGGTAGAGAAGCAGTATTCTGAAGAATATTCGAAAAAGTATCATGACGCCCTTAGCGGGATGGTAGAACGGCAGATGCGTTCTTCTATTCTTAAAATCGGAAGCTTTTGGTATTCTGCTTGGGTAGATGCTGGTCAGCCTGCAATGAATTCGTTTAAAAAGCGCTTGATTTCTGCGGGAGGAAAGAGACGAAAAGAACAAGCAGATCAGCAACCAGCGGACAGAAAAATTCTTGGTCGAGAAGAAAATTAAAGTGCTTTTTTCTTTTTCATTTTAGACCGTAGCAATGCAAAAATTGTTGGAACTATAGACAGAACGATGATTCCTACGACAACAAGTGTAAAATTATTTTTGATAACCGGAATATTTCCGAAAATACATCCCAACATCAAGAAGCTGCCTATCCACGAAAAGCCTCCAACAATATTATACAAGCTATAATTGCCGAAGGGCATCTTCCCAATTCCGGCGACAAAAGGTGCAATCGTGCGAATTATAGGGAGAAATCGGCTGAAAATAACGGCTTTTCCGCCATGTTTCTGAAAAAAAGCCTGGGTTTGCAGATAGTAATCTAATTTAAGGATTTTGTTTTCTGTTTTGAATACCCGCGCACCGAAATAGTTTCCTAAAAAGTAATTTACGGTATTCCCGGCTACAGCAGCAATAAGTAAGAGCAAACCCATCAGGTAGATATCGAGGCCGGTTCCACCTTTGGCAATTAACGCACCCATCGCAAACAGTAAGGAATCGCCTGGAAGGAAAGGTGTAACAACAAATCCTGTTTCAGCAAAAATGATCAAAAACAGGATCAGGTATGTCCAAACTTGATATTCGCTTACTATCTCCACGAGGTGCTTGTCTATATGAAGCACAAAATCGATAATGACTTGTATAACTTCCATTAAGTTGATTTATCTCAATTAGAATCAGGAGCTATTTTAGTATACTATATGTGGAGTGAACAATTAGCGCCAGAATTTCCGGATTTTTAAGCATAAGTATTCAGCATAACGGGCATTACCAGCATCAGAACATTTTCCTTTTCGTCATTTGTTTGTGGAAAAAGCAGACCGGCACGATTGGCGGTACTCATTTCGAGGGTTACTTCCTCGCCGCTTAGGTTACTCAACATCTCGATCAGAAATCGAGCATTAAAGCCAATCTCCATATCTTCACCCTCATATTGACAGCTCAAACGCTCATGGGCCTCATTTGCAAAATCAATATCTTCAGAAGAAACGTTTAGCTCACTTCCTGTAATTTTCAAGCGGACCTGATGGGTGGTTTTATTCGCAAAGATCACTACTCGGCGCAATGAATTTAAAAATAAGCTGCGGTCGATAGTCAATTTATTGGGGTTTTCTTTGGGGATAACGGCTTCATAATCGGGGTATCTTTCATCAATTAATCGGCAGATCAAATTTATTTTGCCGAATCTAAAGAATGCGCTAGTTGAATTATACTCAATAGAAACGCTAATATCTTCAGATGGTAACGAAGATTTTAGCAGAACCAATGCCTTTTTGGGTATGATAAAAGATGCAACCGATGTCGATGTAGCATCCATTCGGCGATAACGCACGAGTTTGTGAGCATCGGTCGAAACGAAGGTGAAGTGCTGCGGGCTTAATTGACAATACACACCGGTCATTGCCGGACGAAGTTCATCACCACTTACGGCAAATAAAGTTTTATTAATGGCTTCAGAAAGTACAGAGGCAGGGACAGTTACTGAGGAGGCGTTTTCCACCGCAGGTATTTTCGGAAAATCCTCTCCATTTTCTCCGCTCAATTTGTATTTTCCATCACCGGCACTAATTTCAATTGCAAAGGTTTGATCGTCGATGCTGAAGGCGATAGGCTGATCGGGTAGAGTTTTAAGTGTTTCCAGTAAAATTTTTGATGGTATAGCAATTTTTCCTTCTTCCTTGCTTTCAACAGGAAGAGATGTAGTCATGCTTGTTTGCAGATCGGTAGCAGAGATAGTTAAATTGCCCGCTTTTATTTCGAATAGAAAATTTTCAAGTATCGGCAATACGGTACTGCTGCTTGATGCTCCATTGACCGCCTGCAACTGCTTTAATAAAGTGGAGGTTGATACTATAAATTTCATATTCGAAAATCTAGAAATAATACTACGAAAAGTTTTTAATTAGTCAAAAATAGAAATTTTAATGAGCATACTTCCGTTTCCTGAAGTAATATTGAAAAATTCCGGAAAGAATAATTAATAAAATTGGTAAACCGATATTGATGAGCTGCCAGATTGTTTTTTCTGTACTGATTCGAGCTTTATCGAGTAATCGGATTTTAACTTCCTTAGAACGTAGTTGAATGATGCCGGAATCATCAGTCAGGTAGTCCGCGATGTTCAAAAGAAGATTTTTATTGCCGTATTGTTGTCCCGAAAATCGATCATAACCGAGAGGGAAGGGAGAACCGTCTTTATCGCTAATTTGATTCTTGAGAATATCCCCATCCGCTACAACTATCATTTTCGTGAATTTACTTTTTTCAGGGAGTGCACCCACGCCGGTTATGCCCTCCGGCACCGGCCGTCCTTTAAAATCTGAAGGGAAACTTCCTTCCAGCAAGACAGCTACCGGGGCCTTGTCGTTTTCAAAGGCAGTCGGATTGGGCTGCTGTTCGATCATTTGTAGAGAGATATTGAATGGCACATTAAAAACTCTGTTTAGGCGCGAAGAAGCGAGAATCACTTGTTTGCTTATCCCTTTCACAGCAATAGTATCGATCGATGATGGAAATTCACTTTTTATGCCGTCCAGATTTTTAACTAAGGGGTGTTGGCTTGTGGGGATTAATATTGGATAAAAAATCCAGGGAACCATTTGAATTTGGGGCTGCCCGGCAACATTCCCAACCGTCACCGGGATATTTGCTGAATTTAGGTCGGCGATTAGATTGGAGTTAATACGTACACCATATTTAAACAGGATGTCATCAAGATTAAGATTTTTTGGGAATGTTAGTTGTTCAGTTCTTCCGCTTAAACTATCGAGCTCAGCGCTCACCTTATCAATGGCCCAAAGTACTCGTCCGCCGTTCATGACAAAGTAGTCGATTTTATATTTTTCAGCCTCTGTAAAAGCCTGGTCAGGCTTTGCAATTACCAATAGTTTCAACTTATCCAGTCCTTCAAATGTTATTTGTTTGAGGTCAACGCGACCGGCTTCATATCCGTCAGATAATGAGCTCATCGCATCCGCAAGTTGTAGGTCAGTTAATTCATTATGTCCTTCGGTAAAGCCTACGCGCGGTCTGCCGTCACTCATAACTTTCTTTATTGCACTGACAAAAGCATATTCTAGATTTTGGAGCGAATTATTGAGCACTTCCTGATCGATTCCACCAGATTTAAAAGGCAGTAACCTTACCGGAATCTGCTTGCCATTAAAAGTGATTAATGCGGCAGGATACACTAAAATCTGTCTTATCCCGCCCTCGCTAGGTACACCTAATTCAGTGGGCTCTATCCCTCGCTCAGTCAGAAAACTATATAGATTGTCCTGTTCATCGGCATTTCCTGAGGACGGGTTAACAAAATCAAAATGTAAGTTTGCGTTAGAATAAGCTTTAAAGTCTGCCAAAATATCTCGGGTAGCGTTCCGCAGACGTTTAAATCCGGGCGGGAACTCACCATCCAGGTAAACGGTTATCTGCATTTCGTCGTTCATGCCTCCGAGAATCTCTTTCGTTATGGGTGAGAGCGTATATCGTTTTTCCCTGGTGAAGTCGAAACGGGTAAAAAATAAAGTAGAAACAAGATTGACAACAATGATTGCAGCGAAGCAAGTACCAAGGTATCTGAAGTCTTTTTTGCGTTGGCCTACCATTTCCTAGCCCCCAAAATCGTTTTAGTAAGTGCCAGAAATAGTAGACTAAAGGAGAGAAAATAGGTGAGATCGCGTGTGTCTAATACTCCTCGGCTGATGGCCTGGTAATGTTCGTTTATCCCCAGATTGATCAGGATTAAATCGATACGTTGCATCGAAAGCAATTTGCTGATCGAATCAAATCCGCTAAAAGCAAAAAAGCAAAGAAACACTGCAATAGTGAAAGAAACGATTTGATTTGTGGTTACAGCAGAAGTAAATAGTCCAATAGCAGCGAAAGATGCTCCAAGCAAGATTAGACCGATATATGAACCGATGACTGCGCCGGTGTCAATATTCCCAATCGTGGCACCCAGTTGGTAGACGGTAAAATAATAAACTAGCGTAGGTAACAATGCTGCGATAATAATTACAAGACAAGCGAAGTATTTACCTAAAACTATCTGCCAATCAGTTAATGGGCGCGTTGCCAGAAGCTCGAAGGTGCCTTCTTTCTTTTCCTCTGCCAATGAGCGCATGGTGATAGCAGGAATCATAAACATAAAAAGATAGGGTACGATGCTGAAAAGGCTGTCTAGGCCAGCGTATCCATAGTCTAAAATACTTGACTCCGGAAATACCCAAAGGAGAAGCCCCAATGCGAACAAGAATGTGCCGGTTGTTATATAGGCGGTCAGTGAATTAAAAAAGCCAATTATTTCCTTGTTGAATACGCTATGCATGAGGGGTATTTTACTTGCCGAAATTACTCACAATATTAGACCAAACAAAGGGGAGGCTTGCTGACTTAGATAAATGAAATACGATAATTGCAAATTGGTTTGTATTTTTAAAAATATCACTCTATATTTGCATCCCGATTATTAGGGCAACAAAGACGAAGAAAAGTACATGGCAAATCACAAATCATCGATCAAGAGAATAAGAAGCAATGCAGCTAAGCGTTTACGTAATCGCTATCAGGCTAAGACTACCCGTACTGCAATTAAGAAATTACGTGATATGACGACAAAAGCGGAAGCTGCACCGGTTTTAACAAAGGTTATTTCTATGCTTGATCGTTTAGCTAAGAAAAATGTAATTCATAAAAATAAGGCTTCAAACAATAAGTCTAAGCTTACAAAGTTCGTTAACAAACTGAGCTAACACCAGTTTAGATCTTTAAAATATTTCAAAAAGCGCTCTCAAATGGGGCGCTTTTTTTGTTTTTTTAAATTTCCGATAGGATGGAGCCGTACGAATCAAAAGTCACTATTAAATCATGGGCGGAAGAAGATCGTCCGCGGGAAAAGCTGCTTAGCAAGGGTCGGCGTGCATTGACTGATGCCGAACTTATCGCCGTACTAATTTGTTCTGGCAACCGGCAGGAAACTGCTGTCGAACTCAGTAAACGAATTTTACTTTCACTAGGAAACGATCTAGATCTGCTAGGCAAGTTGTCTGTCAACGAACTTCGCAGATTTAAAGGTATTGGTGAAGCCAAGGCGATAGCGATAATTGCCGCTCTTGAGCTTGGAAGGCGCAGGAAGGATACTGATACAAAAGAAATTCTTAAGGTTTCGGGAAGCAAGGATATCTTTAATCTATTGGACCGCCACTTCGCAGATCTCAATCATGAAGAGTTTTGGATTATCCTGCTTAACAGAGCAAATAAAGTTATTTCAACTGAGCTTATAAGCAAAGGCGGCCAGGCAGGTACGGTTGCCGATCCTAAAATTATTTTTCAGATCGCCTTAGAGCATCATGCCGCAAGCATTATTTTGGCACACAATCATCCTTCAGGAAACTTGAAGCCAAGTCAGGCAGACATCAGGCTCACTCAGAAGCTAATTTCAGCCGGCTCGATGCTTGATGTAGGAGTTTTGGATCATGTAATATTTGCCGGAGCCCATTATTTTAGCTTTGCTGACGAGGGGATGATGTGACGTTCAAATAACTTTTCGGACTCTCAACGTGCTAAAATTGAATTCTGATATTCAAACTATTAATAAAAGATGATCAAGCACGTCTCTTTTTTAATTTAGCCGTTAGTACTCCAACTTCGGGATTCCCGTCTATTGCCTTTCCGGCCCTAACGTTTCCATAAATCTTATACCTGACCAATCTTTCCAAGCGTTTTTCGTCTACGACTTCAAATTCTGGAAAGTAATGGCTAATAAAATTCCAGTCTATTGTTTGTGGTTCTGTTACCGTGGGAACGCTGTGAACGTCAACGATTAATAGGAAAAGCCCATCTTCTTTGAGTGTTCTTTTTATTTCGTTACAACAGGTCATTAGGTCGTCTACATGATCGATTGAATTGAAGGAACAAATCACATCAAAATAATGATCTGCAAACGGAAGCTTTTCAAGATAACCGCTTACATAGGTCATTCGATGGTCCTTTGCTCCCATTTTAAGATATTGATGTGCGAGAGGATCAATACCAATCCTTTCCTTAGCTGTGTTGGCCCACTCTAAAGAGCCCCTCGGTCCACATCCGATGTCGAGAATCCTTTTATCATCATAAAAATCTTCAGAAAGTGAAAAATAGCGGGTATAAAACTCCTTATAATGGGCATTGCTGAGTTTCTTGTTCGTAATTCTGGTTATCTTCCAATACGCTAGTTCGATAAACTCCTTTAGCCAAACAAAATTAAGTACTCGAAAAAGTATTGAAGCCATAGATGCAATGAATAGCTTGCAGAATTGCCATACAAGCAATGATTTAAAGTAATAGTGAACTATTCAAATGTACAAATTAATAATATGGGATGTTTCAGTTGTGGTTTTCGCGGGTATTCTCTCGCCAAGGATAGTCTTCAGCTCGCTCATATATTCCTCAGACTTCAGACCTCCTTCTTCCAGCCGCAGACTTCTTGCGCCTTTTTATATCTTTGCTTATTCATCACGCATTTTTCATGAAAATTTCATATAACTGGTTAAAGCAATTTATTGCAATAGAAAAAACGCCCGAAGAACTATCTCATATCTTAACCAATATAGGTTTGGAGGTAGAAAGTTTGGAACTTGTTCAGCCTATTGCCGGGGGTTTGGATGGCTTGCTTGTTGGTTTTGTAAAGGAATGCGCACAGCACCCTAACGCTGATCGCTTAAAGCTTACAAAAGTGGATGTAGGCGCCGAAGAGGATCTAAGCATCGTCTGCGGTGCTTCGAATGTCGCAGCCGGACAGAAAGTGATTGTCGCAATAGTAGGAACCACAGTTTATCCGCTAATTGGCGACCCTTTTACTATTAATAAATCAAAAATACGCGGAGAAGTTTCTGAAGGAATGATTTGTGCAGAGGATGAAATCGGACTAGGAATTTCGCACGATGGAATTCTTGTTCTTGATGCTGACGCCACGATTGGATCTAAAGCCAAAGATTACTTCAGTATAGAAGATGATTATTTATTCGAAATAGGATTAACGCCAAATCGGGCCGATGCGGCATCGCATTTGGGTGTTGCTCGCGACCTGGCGGCATATTTAAAAACGGGATTTCAACTGCCGGATGTTTCCAACTTTGTCTCTGACTCGGAAGATAAGATGATTTCTGTTGTGGTGGAAAATGAAACTACTTGCCCTCGTTATTCGGGACTATCCATCAGTGGGATTGAAGTAAAAGACTCGCCCGATTGGTTAAAAAATAGACTTAAAGTAATTGGGATCCGTCCGATAAACAATATTGTTGACATCACTAATTACGTTTTGCATGATCTTGGCCAACCTCTGCATGCTTTTGATGCAGATGAGATTAAAGGCGCTAAAGTGCTAGTGAAGAACTGTACAGAAGGAAGCATTTTTACCACCCTTGACGGAGTTGAACGGAAATTATCAGCCGAAGATTTGATGATTTGTGATGCCGAATCACCGATGTGTATCGCAGGGGTGTTTGGCGGGCTCACATCGGGTGTAAAGAATTCAACAAAAAATATTTTTCTGGAAAGTGCCTATTTTAATGCTGTATCTGTAAGGAAGACATCTAAACGACACGGACTTAAAACAGACGCTTCATTTCGTTTTGAAAGGGGGACCGATCCGGAAATGACTGTCATTGCACTAAAAAGAGCGGCGCTTTTAATAAAGGAACTTGCCGGAGGATCTATTTCATCGCCGATATCCGATTTTTATCCTGTTCCTTCATCCCCTTTCAAAGTCTATCTGAACTATAAGAATGTAAATAGACTGATCGGACAGGAAATTGCTGCGGCTGAAATCAAAACTATTTTGAAAGGATTGTCAATTGAAATAGCCACAGAAAATAGTGAGGGTCTAGAACTAAAAATTCCTGTCTATAAGGTAGATGTAACGCGTGAAGTGGATGTAATTGAAGAGATCTTACGGATATATGGTTACAACAATATTGAAATTCCCAATCAAATCAGGGCGTCATTAAGTTATTCGGCGAAGCCGGATAAAGAATTGGTACAACATCAGATTGCTGACATGTTAACTGCGAATGGATTCTTTGAAATTCTTTCGAATTCACTGACGAAGTCTTCATATGCAGAAAATCCAAATGAACTTGTAAGTCTTTTGAATCCCTTAAGCAGCGATCTGGATTCCATGCGCCAAACCTTGCTTTATTCTGGGCTGGAGGCTATTTCGTACAATCAAAATCGACGTAGCGCAGATTTGAAGTTTTATGAATTCGGTAAAACCTATTTTGTTCAGGGCGAAAAATATAAGGAAAACCAATGCTTGGCGCTCTTTATAAGCGGTAACCAAGAAACAGAACAATGGAACCATGTTCAAAAGCCTACAAGCTTTTATAGCCTGAAGGCAGCGATTGACAACATAATTAAACGCCTTAATATCGGCGGACTTTCAACAGTTGATGCAGACAGTAAAGTATTTGAGTATGGTCTAAGTTATAAAAAAGGTGAAAAAACCTTGGTAGAGTTTGGTAAAATTTCTAAGGCATCGCTCAAAAAATTAGAGATAGAAAAAGAAGTGTTTTACGCAAATTTCAAATGGGATCTAATTATGAAGGCAATACGGAATAACAAGATTGTCTATAAAGAAGTTTCTAAGTTTCCATCGGTTCGGCGTGATCTTTCAATGCTCATTGATAGTTCAGTAACATTTGATCAACTGAGGCTAATCGCCGAGCAATTAAAACAAAGTCAGCTGAAAGATATAAATGTGTTTGATGTCTACGAGGGAAAGAACCTCCCGGCGGGAAAAAAATCATATGCACTAAGCTTTAATTTTCTGGATGAAGAAAAGACGATGACTGATAAGCAAATCGATGCCATCATGCAAAAATTAATTATTAATTTAGAAAAAGAAGCCGGGGCTGAGATCCGCAAATAAATAATATTCTGAATGTCTGCATTAGCCGAGCAATTAAATAAAGTAATCGAGCGAACCGAAAGGTTAATAGTGCTCTGCGATGCGCTGCAGCAAGAAAATGATCTATTCAAGAGGGAAAACGAAAGTCTAAAAGCTAGTTTGGATCATGGGAAAATTAAAGCAGTTGAATTGGAAGAAAAGCTCAAAGTGTTAAAATTAGCACGTTCTTTAGAGGGCGCGCAAGTCGGCGTAACAGGTATAAATGAAAAAACACTTGACATAAAGCAAAAAATTAGCGATTTTGTGCGAGAAATAGATAAGTGTATTGTATTGCTGAAGAAGTAATATATAGTGAAATCAAGCTCAATGGGAGAAATCTCCATTAAAATAAATATTGCTGACCGTGTCTACCCCTTAAAGGTAAATATGGAAGAAGAGGAAATAATAAGAAGGGCAGCGAAACTAATTAATGACCGTATAAAAGAATATCAGGAAAATTATGCGGTCCGGGATAAACAAGATTTGTTATCCATGTCTGTATTACACTATGCCACAGCGGCGCTGAAGGCAGAAAAGAAGGTAATACACGAGGATACAAGTGTGGCAGAAAAGGTTTACCAATTAGACCAGTTGTTAACAGATTTCTTTAAAAAGTAATATCGTTCTTTATATCAGAGCATTAAAAGTTTAACCGCAGTTAAATTTTTGAGTTTTCACTATTTTAAGCTTAACAATCAATAGTAGAAGTTAGCGGTAATCCATCGGGTCTCTTGACCACCTGGCAATTTCCCCGGACTTATACATTTTTGATGAACTTTTTTAATATATGAGACTTAAAATTTTTCGCGGTTTTTTTATTTAAACTATATATGGACATATTATTATACATTTTATTGGGACTGGCTGCAGGGGTCGTGATCGGTAGATTCATGCTTCGGGCTTTATTTAAGGCGCAAGAAATATCGGCTCAGAATAAGGCCAAAAAGATACTGCGAGAAGCAGAAAGCAGTGCTGAGATCCTAAAAAAGGATAAGCTTCTTGAGGCGAAAGAGCGTTTCCTTCAAATGAAGACGGAGCATGAACAAGAGATCAACTCTAAGAATAACGTAATTAATCAACGGGAGAACTCGATCAAGCAAAAGGAGCAGTCTATCAACCAGAAACTCGAGAACTTTACCCGAAAAGAACAGGAACTTGATAGCTTAAAAAAGAATCTGGAACGTCAGGCCGAAATCTCAAAAAAGAAGCAAGAAGAAGTTGATGCGTTAAAAAATCAACATGTACAGCAATTAGAAACCATTGCGGGCCTATCTGCCGATGATGCTAGAAATCAACTGGTAGAAAATCTTAAAGAAGAGGCGCGCACAAAGGCAATGATCCAGATCAAAGACATTGTTGATGAAGCGAAGCTTACTGCTAGCAAGGAAGCGAAAAAGGTTGTTATACAAACCATCCAAAGAACGGCGACGGAAAGCGCTATTGAAAATACAGTTTCGATCTTTAATATTGAAAGCGACGAGATTAAAGGCCGTGTAATTGGTCGAGAAGGAAGAAATATCCGCGCTTTAGAAGCTGCAACAGGAATCGAGATAATAGTTGATGACACGCCGGAAGCCATTATCCTATCAGGATTTGATCCCGTTAGGCGAGAAATTGCACGACTGGCATTGCACCGTTTGGTAACGGATGGTCGAATTCATCCTGCCCGTATCGAAGAAGTGGTTGCTAAAACAAAAAAGCAAATCGAGGATGAAATCGTAGAGATCGGTGAGCGTACGGTAATCGATCTTGGAATACATGGATTACATCCTGAATTGATTCGAATGGTTGGCAGAATGCGGTATCGTTCCTCATACGGACAAAACTTATTACAACACTCCCGAGAGGTAGCTAACTTCTGTGCAACGATGGCTGCCGAGTTAGGCCTCAATGTTAAGCTTGCAAAGCGCGCAGGGTTGTTGCATGATATCGGTAAAGTGCCTGATGACAATCCGGAATTGCCACACGCAATTTTAGGAATGCAGCTGGCCGAAAAATACAAGGAACATCCGGAAGTTTGTAATGCGATAGGGGCTCACCATGATGAAGTTGAAATGACTTCGATGATTTCTCCAATCATTCAGGCATGTGATGCAATTTCAGGTGCCCGTCCCGGTGCTCGTCGCGAAGTAGTTGAAAGCTATATTAAACGTTTGAAAGAGTTGGAAGAATTAGCTTTATCCTATCCCGGTGTTGAAAAAACATTCGCCATTCAAGCAGGAAGAGAACTACGTGTCGTTGTGGAGAGTGAGCGTGTTAGTGATGCTGAATCAGAGATTTTGGCCGCTGATATCTCAAACCGGATTCAGACTGAAATGATTTATCCGGGGCAGATTAAAGTGACGGTGATACGGGAAACGAGGTCAGTTGCTTACGCGAAGTAAAAGGGAATTCTAACAGTCCGAAAAGACAAAAGGTGCAGAAACTTGCAGGGAAACCGCTCTAACGCTTTAAATAAGTGCTATGAAAAATAGTGATAAGATCTCATCTGTTCAAAAGCCGATCAGGCGAATAGATCAGTACTTTGATAAGTATGCAGAATCACATCAACATAGTATCAATAAAATTATTCACTGGATCTGCGTACCACTAATCCTATTTAGCCTTTTAGGCTTGATTTGGTCAATTCCTTTTCCCCATCTTGAGTTTTTGGGACGATATTATGGGTATGTAAATTGGTTCTCTATCCTATTTGCATTCGTCATGTACTATTATTACAAACTTTCGCCTGTGTTAACATATGCGATGATCCTTGTTACGTTTGCTTTTGCAGCTGTTATTGTAACCCTTGAAAAGATGGAAAAAGAAGGTGGATTGCCCTTGTGGCAGATTTGTCTATCAATTTTCGTTATCTCATGGATAGGGCAATTTATCGGTCATAAGATCGAAGGAAAGAAACCTTCGTTCTTTGACGATTTAAAATTCTTACTCATCGGTCCCCTTTGGCTTTTACATTTTATTTTCAAGAAATTAAATCTCCCCTATTGAGAGTGTTAACAATTACTTAACATTAAACTCATGTACCTTTAATCACCACCTAACATAGAAGTAACATTGCCTTAATACTTTTGCTGTAACTAAAAATCAGTAAAAGTGAAAAGAAAAAAGACTTTTAGAATTTTCGCCCTGGCAATAATTACGGGCTTATTTTCGATAACCGCGTTTGCACAGCAAACTGGTAGAATAGCCGGTAAAATTTCAGATATCAAAACCGGCGAAACGCTGGTCGCTGTTATTGTTAGAGTGGACGGTACAACTAAGGCTATATCAAGTGATGTAGAAGGCATGTATTCGTTTGCAAATATGGCTCCCGGGAAGTACGCACTAACGTTTTCTTACCTTGGATATCAATCGAAAAACATCACGGACGTAACTGTAACAGCAGGAACTACGACCAACTTAGACATCATCCTAGAACAATCGGCTTCATCGCTTGACGTGGTAACAATTACTTCATCAGCGCGTTTGGAGTCGGTAAGTGCTCTATATGCATCACAAAAGACGAGCATTAGCATCTCTAGTGGTATTACTTCTGAATTGATTAAAAGAACTCCTGACCGTAATACTTCTGATGTTTTAAAACGTGTGAGCGGTGCGAGTATTCAGGATAATAAATTTGTAATTATTCGTGGATTAGCAGACAGATACAATACTTCGATTTTGAATAACGCTATTCTTCCATCTTCCGAACCGGATAGAAAAGCGTTTTCATTCGATATTATACCCTCCAGCTTAATTGATAGGGTTGTAGTAAACAAAACGGCTTCTGCCAACCTTCCCGGTGATTTTGCAGGCGGTGTTATTCAAGTAATCACTCGTGACGTGCCGGAATCAAATTTTTTAAATCTTGCTGTAAGTTTTGGATATAACAGTCAATCAACTTTTAAAGACTTCACATCAAACGGTAGAAATAAATATGATTTTCTTGGTTTTGATGATGGCAGCAGAAAGCTTCCTGCAGGTTTTCCGGCCTCCTTCCAAGAGTACAACCCATTAACGAATGCACAAAAGGCACAGTTTACTGGGCAGCTGAAAAACTCATACGGGCAATCAAAGACTAGTGCAATACCTTCTCAAACTCATCAAATAACCTACGGTAAAAGAAAGGATCTTAAGAACGGTGGTTCTTTTGGAAGTATTTTGTCATTGAGCTATAGAAATGCTCAGAATATGGCAGTGGCCGAAAGAAAAGATTATGAATTTTCTGGAAATCCATTTTATGAATACGAAGAAGATATATTCAAGTATAGCACTAATGTAGGTCTACTTGGCAATTTCGCCTTAGTAAAGGGATCTAATAAGTTTGCATTCAAGAACATGTATAATCGTGGATTTGAAGACAGCTACACGGCAAGAACTGGATTCACTACAGATAATATTCAGGATATACAGTTTAGCAGTTCAGACCTTACTCAAAAAAGTCTTTTTAACTCGCAGTTAGAAGGTGATCACCAGTTTGGTAAAAAGAAACTTAAGTTTAATTGGAACTTAAACTACGCAAGAGTTGAAAGAGAGCAACCTGATCAACGGACAATGGACTATAGGCGGTCCTTGGGCTCTTCTGCGCCATTTCGTCTAATCGATAGAAATACGAGAAGATTTTTCTCAGATCTACAGGAAGATACCTATGGAGCTCAGACTGCCGTAACAGTGCCTTTAAAGATGTTTGATCAGCAAGCTTCGTTGAAAGCAGGACTTTTAATACAATACAAACAGCGTGATTTTAAAGCTCGTATTTTCAATTATCAATTCGTAGGTCCGTCTGTTTTTGAAGCTCCCTTTAGTAGCCAGCCAAAAGAACAGATTTTCCAGGCTTCAAATATTAGCGAGAATGGTTACATCCTTACTGATTTTACGAACAATACTGATAGTTATGATGCTAATTCTGATTTGAATGCCGGTTTCATAATGCTGGATAATCAAGTCGGTGAAAGATTTAGATTGTCATATGGTGCACGTGTTGAGCAATTTGCACAAACGCTAAATGCAATAGATTTTTCTGGTCAGGCAATTTCTGCCAAACAAGACAATCTGGATGTATTGCCATCGGCAAACATTACCTATAAAGTTAATGAGCAGGCTAATGTCCGTTTATCGGGTTCCCAGACAGTTTCAAGGCCGGAGTTCAGAGAGTTGGCTTTATTTAATTACTATGATTTTGTGAGCCAAATATCAGTTACAGGTAACCCGGCGCTAAAACGTGCTAAAATTATCAATGCCGATTTGCGCTATGAAGTATATCCTTCGCCAGGAGAAGCCGTTACCGTATCGGCGTTTTATAAAAACTTTGACAGTCCGATAGAACAACGCATGAATTCAAATTCTACTCCGGTAGTTCGTGGTATCAATTATTTAAATGCAGACCAAGCAACTTCTTTAGGGCTCGAATTGGATGTACGCAAAAAATTAACATTCTTGGGAGATAGCGAGTGGCTTGAAAATTTGACAGCTTTTGCAAATGCAACATATATCAAGTCAAAGGTTATTGGCCAAGGTATTGATAGACCATTGCAAGGGCAGTCACCTTATCTTGTGAATGCGGGTTTACAATATTTCTCTCCAGTTTCTAATTTAACTTTTACAACGGTTTACAACCGTATCGGACAACGGATATTTCTAGTTGGTTATCAAGGCTACGCAGATATTTATGAAAACGCGCGGGATGTAATTGATTTGCAGATTAGTAAGAAAGTGTTTAAGTCGAACGCTGAAATTAAGCTGAATGTAGGCGATATTCTTAATCAATCAACTGTGTTTTATCAGAATAATGAAGGAAATAAGAACCGGGCGTACGAAGGTGAAGGTACAGACAGGCTAATCAATTCATCTAGACTGGGTACTAACGTATCACTTTCATTCTCTTATAATCTTGGCCTTGAAAAAAAGTGAAAGGCTAGTTTTTAAACAGACGATTTAATGCTGACTTAAAGTTAAGATAACATTGGGTAGCTAATTTTGTAACAAATTAAATTTAACAATATGAAATTTTTAAAATTAAAAAGCTTATTTCTGGCAGCAGTTGTGTTGATGTCAGCGTGTAAAAAAGATGAGGATGCTCCAGTAGTAGATCCTAATGCAAATGCGATTTTGACTTTGCAAACCGGTGGTACAATAACAGGTGTTTACAAGAAAACCACATTGAATATCCCAGAAGGAACTTATACGCTTAAAGGCTACGTGTTTTTTGAAGAAGGTAGTGAGATCAATATCGCTGCAGGTGCAATTATAAAAAGTGATGTTTCTGATAAAGGCGCTTTAATTATAGAAAGAGGCGCTAAAATTAATGCTGTTGGTACAGCTGCTAAACCTATCGTATTTACGTCAGGCAAGGCTGTGGGCCAGCGTATGCCTGGTGATTGGGGTGGCATTGTTATTTTGGGAAAAGCAACTACTAACCGGACTACTGAACCTACTATCGAAGGCGGCATTGGTAAGAACTACGGCGGTACAGTTGACAATGATAATTCAGGTACGTTAAAATATGTACGTATCGAGTTTGCGGGGATAGCTGCACAACTAAACTCTGAAATTAACGGATTGACATTAGGTGGAGTCGGTTCTGGTACAACAATAGAATATGTACAAGTATCTTACGGTAATGACGATGCATTCGAAATTTTCGGTGGAACAGTAAATGCGAAATATCTAATTGCACATGCTACTGCGGATGATGATTTTGATTTTGACTTTGGTTACAGAGGCAGAATTCAATTTGGTGTTACTTTAAGAGATCCTTCAATAGTAGATCCTGCCGATGCCGGTAATGGAGTTGAGTGCGATAATGATGGTACAGGAACGCTTGCAACGCCAACTACAAGGCCAGTACTTTCCAACTTTACCTTTATCGGTCCAAACTCGGACGTTACTACGTCTAAGAATCATAATTTTGCGAATCGTTTTAGAAGATCTTCAACATTTGTTTTGAATAATTCAGTACTGATTGGATGGATGAAAGGTGGATTGTCTTTGGAGTCTGACCAAACCTATAACAGTTTAGTCGATGCGGCTGGAACTTCAGAATTCAAAAATAATTTATTGCATGCTAACTTAGATTCTTATAGAATTGGGTCTGTTACTGTAAGTGGAGCTCTTGCTGCTACTGTAAAAACTAAGGTAGAAGCAAGCGCAACAACTACTCTAACTGCAGCGGTTGATGCAAAACTTACTGATCCATTTAATCTTGTTACACCAAATCTTTTGCCAGCAACTGGTTCGCCTGCATTGACTGGAGCTGCATTTGCCGGTGATTTAACCAACTCATTCTTTACTTCTACTACTTACCGTGGAGCATTTGGTACAACAAACTGGATGGCCGGATGGACAAGTTTCATAGTAAAAGGAGCAGCAGGATACTAATTTATTCTCTTCCATATATTAATAAAAAAAGGTCTGCAAGTCGCAGGCCTTTTTTGTTAATGAATTTTTTTATCGGGAGCGTACTGATATACCACTTGGTAGGCCAGATTTTGAAATTTAGGGGCTAGTTGCCCTATTTTTAAATTCTCTAATTGCGGTGTAGGTTCGCATACATAGTACTTTTTTCCGTCATATATAATAGGTTTTCCAACAGGCTTATCGAACTGCACCGCCATGGTGATATGAGTAGGATACAGCAGTGCGATCATAGGTAGATTGTATATCTCCTTTACTAGGTAAAAAAAAAGTGCAACTCGATCATCACAATCACTTTGGTCGTAAAATAGAGTTTGCTCTGGCGAGAGGCGTTTTTCCTTTCCGAAGTTGTCGTTGTCATCCTCATAGATAAACGCGTTTCGGGTAAATTTCATTAAATAGTCGACTCCTTTTTTTTCAGACATTCCCTTTAGATTCTCTTTCAACGGCGGTATCAAGGAGCGGTAGGTTTCCTTGCTTAATGGGATGTTAAAGTAGGTTCCAAAATCCACTATTGGATAGTTCGCAAATATGTTTGCCACTTCAGGGTTCAACATTATCTTAAAATGATAGGCTTTCTGCTTATAGTTAAAACCGATCTCTTTTTCTTTATAGCTTTCTAATTTGAAGTCCGGCAATTGAGTTACCTTATATGAAAACGCCTTTTCTGCGCCGGCTATCACAATATTGGTTGGGCTAATCTTGTTCTTTTCAAAATCTATTTTACCGTAATCGTGATAATTCAGACACATATATTGGTTATTGTCAATGGTATAGAAAGGAATGTCTTCAAGTTGATCATTGCTTTTTACATAAAAAAGTAGTTGATCTTTGACAAGCCCAAGCGTTGCATCGTAACCTGATTTGGCTAACAGGAACCATTTGTAAAGTGTATAGCGATTATAATCATTGGCTTTCGGGCTAATTGCTTCTGCGGTTTTTCTGATCAACTGGTAGTAAAGCCAATCGTTTATCTTGTGATCATTGCGAAATGAAATAAGTGAATCAATCAATGGCTGGTAGTTGCCAGCATTAATCCGTGTATAAAACTCTAATACAGATTCTTCTGATAGCGGCCCTTTGAAATCCACTATAATAGACTGGTCAACGGTTACATGGAAGGTTTGGCCGTAAAACTCGAAAGAGTTAATTCTAGTGTCAATCTTTCCATAAGATGGAAAGATACATCCCATAAGAATTGTAAATAACAAGCTGAATATGAGGTGTCTCAAACTATTATAGTTTTATATTAACACTAAGTTAACATTAAATTAACATATATATAACAAAGATGGAAAGTTTTTAAGTTGGAATTATTTCCAACTAACTTTTTTTACAGATATTAGGGCATGGACTTTAAAAGACTTCAAGGTGCTTTTACATTTTCCAAAAAGGAGATCAATGGATTAGTTGTTTTTTGTTTTTTGCTTTTGGCAATTTTGATGGCTCCAATTGCCTACCACTGGTTTAATGAGCCTGAGGTTTTTGTTTTTAAGGATTTTGAAAAGGAGATTAAATCATTTAAAGCGTCTGGACAAGCAAAAACTAGGTATAAATACCTCCAAGTTAGGGATGAAATAGAGAATAATGAATCCGAGCCGCAGTATTTTAATTTCAATCCCAATAATCTACCAACGGAGTCTTGGGGCAAGCTTGGTCTAAGCAGGAAACAAATTGCCGTAATTAAAAATTACGAAACCAAGGGTGGCCGATTTTATCAAAAAGAAGACCTCAAGAAGATTTATTCGATTTCTGACAAAGAATATCTAAGCCTAGAGCCGTACATCACCATTCCGGAGCCAACTCATCCGGATAGAGGCTCAGCAAAAACTTATGAACTAAAAAATCCTGTGATTAATACCCCAAAGGTTTTAGAAATCAATGGTGCTGATTCAGTTGAACTGGAAACAATTAGGGGCATCGGCCCAGCTTTCGCATCAAGGATTATCAGATATCGAACACGCCTTGGCGGATTTTACAAGGCAGAGCAGTTGAAAGAAGTTTATGGTATAGATGCAAGTAAGTTTGAACAGTTTCAAAGCCAGATAGTTGTGGATGTGTCTGCCGTTCGAAAAATTAATATCAATACCTGCGGTTTTGACGACCTAAAAGCTCATCCTTACCTAACTTTCAAGCAAATAAACGCCATATTGCAGTATCGCAAACAGCATGGTGCTTATAGTTCTTTGATCGATCTTAAAAAAGTAATTTTATTGGATGAATTGGTCTTGAGCAAGTTAGGTCCATATTTAAATTTTAATGATCAAAAATAAATTAGATGCTGTTATTCGGGATATACCGAATTTCCCCAAGCCCGGGATTCTTTTTAAAGATATTACACCCATTTTTAGGGATCCGACGCTTTGTGCAGACATTGTTGACGCCTTTGTTGAGCGTTTAAAAGATGTTGAAATCGATGTGATTGTAGGGATAGAAAGCAGAGGATTTTTGTTTGGATTGATGCTTGCAAACAGATTGAAAAAGCCCTTCGTGCCAATTCGAAAAGCAGGAAAATTGCCTTATAAAACGGTGCAGCAAGAATATCAGCTTGAATACGGATCGGCAATTATTGAAATGCATACGGATGCTATTTTACCCGGCCAACGAGTTTTAATTCACGATGATCTGCTTGCAACTGGAGGAACGGTTACTGCTGCAGGCAAATTGATTCAACAACTTGGTGGAGTAATTAGCGGATACTGCTTTATCGTTAACCTGGATTTTTTACACGGTCGCGAAAAGTTGCATCAATTTTCTACAAATCTTGTAAGCCTTATTGATTACTGATTAGTTTGCAGCAATTCTGAATAGCTTTCCGGTTACGTAATAGAGAACATCAGGGTTACTTTTACTGTCTTCGCCAAAAGAAGATAAGTCTCCCGGCAGGTTGGCAATCAATTCATTTTTAACAGCGCTTTTTCCGTTGAAGGTTAAAGCCCAAATGTTGCCTGAGACATAGTCGTCATAAATGTATTTGCTGTTAAGGGCAGATTGGTTTAATCAAATTAGTTTGGTCACAGTTCAAGGCGTCATAGCATTCATTGCCTTATATCGCCCTCCAGTCATACTTTCCGACTTTTTCAATAATATCTACCTCTTCTATTTTGTTCTGACCCACATCGCCCGCCCATATCATCCCGCTCTGTTGGTCAAAGCTAAATCGCCACGCGTTACGCAAACCATAGGCATAGATTTCGTCAGAGAAGCCGTTGGACTTTCCTTTGTATGGATTATCTTGAGGTAATGCATAGTTCCGGCCGGTAGAGGTATTATGCACGTCGTTCGTAAGATTTTGCCCAGCAATTCCTTTCTGTTCTGAGCTCGGTTTCCGGGATCTCCACCGCTACCGCCGTCGCCAGATCCGATATATCGATAACCGTCATTGCCGAACGCAACTTTACCACCATTATGATTCGAAAATGGCGGTGTGTATTTAAGTAGGATAAGCGCACTTTCCGGATCGGCAACATGTCGATTAGACGCGCGTACTTTAAAACGTGCAATAACTGTTACCAATTTGTTGTCCTTGGTATAATTGATGTAGAAATATCCATTTGTTTTATAATCCGGATGGAATGCTAGTCCCAACAGAACTCTTTCGCCACTACCAACCAAGCGACTGCTTAGATCTAAAAATATCGACGCGCTTTTTATTTTGCCTTGATTTTCAGAAACATGGATCAACCCGGTTTGGCTTGCAACAGATATCCGATCTGTATTATCGTTCGGACTTGTTCGCTCGATAGGATCTGCAAACGCCAAGTTGGTAAAGGCCGTCGCAAGCTCAAAAGTGCCCGTAGGCGTGGTCGAATTTTTAGGCGCTTTATCAGTAGAATTACAGCTGGCAAAGATGCCGAGCAAGGAAGAACAGAATTAAAGTGCGTTTATTCACGCTTTAAAGTTTAATAATAAATTTAACACAAATTTAAATCGATCGTTGTGTTTGTTTTCTAGATTGCCTGCTGATTAAATTGTTAAATACCAGTAATTTTATCAACTCAGGAAACTAAGGGCAAAGATTTGTCGTAAATTCGCGTCATATAATCAACCTATGCATTATTCGTGGAAGCTGTTTTTTCTATCTTTTTTATTGTTTTGGTTTTTTCAACAGGGTTTTTCACAGGGTAAAGTTGCAGTTAATGGCACTATAAAAGACGCGAAAACTGGTGAAACATTGATCGGTGCAATTGTTAAGCTTAATGGCGTTAATCAGCTGACTACAGTGAGTAATGCCTATGGTTTTTATTCGCTAAGCCTAGCCGCAGGCGAGTATAACATGACCATCAATTATATCGGCTATCTGACTGTTGAACGAGTGCTAACTATTAATGTAGATGCTAGGATGGATTTTACACTTGTTCAAAATAATCAGCTTGAAGAAGTTGTTATTTCATCAGTTAGAAAAGATGAAAATGTAAGCAACCCACAAATGGGTGTAGAAAAGGTAAATATATCTGATGTCAGAAATGTGCCAGTCCTATTTGGCGAAAGGGATATTTTAAAAACCGCGCAGTTGTTGCCGGGCATAAAATCTGCCGGCGAGGGTAACAGCGGATTTTATGTTCGTGGGGGCTCTGCAGACCAAAATTTAATCCTTCTGGACGAGGCGCCAGTATACAATGCATCCCACCTTTTAGGTTTTTTCTCAACTTTTAATTCAGACGCCATCAAAGATGTCACAGTCTACAAGGGAGGAATGCCGGCGCAATATGGCGGTCGACTTTCTTCTGTCCTAGATATAAAAATGAATGATGGCAATAGGAAGGATTATACAGTGGAGGGTGGAATTGGATTAATAGCGTCGAGAGTAAAAGTTGAAGGGCCTATTGTAAAAGATAAGGGTTCTTTTATGATCAGCGGAAGGAGGACTTATGCAGACCTATTTCTTAAGTTATCGTCGGATGAGGCAGTGAGCGATAATACCCTTTTTTTTTACGATTTAAACGCAAAAACCAATTATCAGTTTAGTGATAAGGATATTATCTACCTATCGGGATATTTTGGAAGAGACAAGTTAGTTTTAGGCCAGAATTTTGGCTTTAATTGGGGCAACGCAACGGGCACCTTAAGATGGAATCACTTATATAGTAGTCGGTTGTTTTCCAATACTTCCCTAATTTATAGCAATTACGATTACGTAATTGAAAACTTCAATGCCGAACGAAATTTTAAGGTTAGTTCCTCTATAAAGGATCTCAACTTGAAACAAGATTTTCAGTATGCTTTAAACAATAAACACGGTTTAAAATTTGGATTTAACGCGATTCATCACACTCTTTCACCTGGAAGAGCGACTTCGGAAGGGGCCTCGAGTGTCAATGAAACGGCCATTGAAAACCGAAAAGGTGCAGAATTGGCTGCCTATATTTCGGATGAGTGGGCTGCAAGTAAGAATATAAATATCGTATATGGATTACGCGCAAGCAATTTCTTAGCCTTCGGGCCAGGGAATTTCAAGACCTATGATGCTGATGGGTTTGTAGCTGATTCTACGCGTTATAGATCTGGAGAGATTGTGAAAACATACTTCAATCTTGAGCCTAGAATTTCTGCCAGTTTTAAGTTAAATCAGCAAAGTGCAATAAAAACTTCTTATACTAGAAACGCGCAAAATGTTCACCTGATGTCTAATTCTACCACTACTTCTCCTACGGATTTGTACATCATGAACAGCAATAATGTGAGGCCCGAAATTGCTGACCAGATAGCCGGAGGATACTTTAGAAATTTCAATAATGATAAGTTTGAATTTTCTATCGAAGTTTATTATAAGTGGATGCAAAACCAAATCGAATTTAAAAATGGCACAGATTTGCGCGGTAATAGAGCTGTGGAATCCGACCTTTTATTTGGGAAAGGCAGGGCCTATGGAACGGAACTATTCTTTAAAAAGAGGTTTGGCAAGTTTAATGGGTGGATTGGTTATACCCTATCTAGAACAGAGCGTCAGTTTGATAGAATTAATGATGGCAAATGGTTCAATGCTAGGCAGGATATAACACATGATATTTCGCTTGTTGGAATCTACAGGGCTAGTGAGCGATGGACATTTTCGTCCGTATTTATTTACAACACCGGCAACGCAGTAACTTATCCTAGTGCGAAGTATCAACTTAACGGTCAGACCGTTTTTTATTACGGCGAAAAAAACGGTTATCGCACTCCTGCATATCACAGGTTAGATATTTCAGCAACGCTAGAAGCAAAGCCCGAAAATAAGTTACAATCTAGCTGGTCTTTTGGATTTTATAATTTATATAATCGTCAAAATGCTTTTGCTATTGATTTTGAAAACGATCCCAAGGATAATACGAGAACGCGAGCTGTGAAAACCACGCTTTTCGGCATTATCCCTTCCGTTACATGGAACTTTAAATTTTAATATGGCTAACAAACCCAACAAGTGTTTTTCGTGGATCGCGAATCTCAGCGCACTACTAGTAGTTTTAATTTTTTCAGCTTGCGAAAAAGTTATTGATCTGAAACTTGATAACGTTGAGCCAGTTATCGTAATAGAGGGAAACATCAACGATCGTTTAGAAACTCAATTTATCAGTATTTCTAGAACATATAATTTCGAAGATCGAGATAGATTTAATGCTGTTTCTGGGGCTTCGGTTTCTGTGACCACAGCAAGCGGGCAGAAGATAAATTTTACAGAAACAAGGCCTGGAGTATATTCTGCAGCTTTTCGTGGATCGTCTGACCGACAATATGTGCTGAATGTGGTTGTTAATGGTAAAACGTATACAGCAACTTCGACAATGCCCAAGAAGGTAGAGCTTACAGGAATTTCATTTAGAACATTTGCTTTTTTTGGTAATTCCGAGACATTTGTGGCAGTGAAGTACAACGATCCTCCGGGCATTCAAAATCAGTACAGATACATTATCAAAGTGAATGATACGGTAAAAAGTGTATCCGTTGGTGAAGATCGTTTCGACGATGGCAACAGTGTTGTAAATACCCTGTTCGCTGATCTGGATGATTTTAAATCTGGAGATAGAATCGAAGTAGAAATGCAGACAATCGATAGAAAAGTTTTTAGATATTATTACACAATCGAGCAAGCCGCTGGAGGGGGAGGGCCTCCGGTTGCCCCTTCCAATCCTGATTCCAATTTCAATAACGGTGCCTTAGGGTATTTCAGCGCTCATACTTCGAGCATTTTGAGTACAGTATATCAGTAGACTGTAACTACTTTTTTGAGTTCATTTTTTTATAAGATTACGTTGCAGACGATTGGTTTTTTCTATTTATTAAAAAAGTGATTACAGAATTTAATCCAATACAAATCAAAAAACTAATGCAATCAGAGAGAAATTATCTAAGTCTTTTATGATAAAAGTAGGGCAACTAGTGCCTGTCAATTGTCTGCATAAGGCGGACCTGTAATAGGTATTATGCAAATCCATTATTGGTTCCGGTTTGGCCGATTGCAAATCGAATTTATTTGATGACTATAATATTCCGGAGGAGCACTCGATCTTTTACTTATTTATTTAGCACGCTTCATAAATTATAGAATAAGATATACTGGTGCGGTGAAAGAATTAACGCCGACGCCTATTTCGGACTTAGTTATAAAGCTCATAAATTCAGTTGTTTCTGAACTATTTTTAGCAAATTCGATTGTTACAATAAGACGCCGAGTTTACAGAATTGCTGAGGTCTTTGAGAAACAGCGTAGTGCTCCTTTTGAACAAAAAATCGAGATAAAGTTATATGTATCAGTTCTGCAGCCAGTGGTGAAGGCCGATTGTTTGTAGCCGCTAATCTTGCGTCTTCGTTGGCGCAGCTTGACAAAAAGACAATTATTATTGACACTGATCTTTGTAAATCCTCTGGCGAGAAGAGTCAAAGAAAAGATAATTCAGGTTTGAGTGATTTCCTGTCTGATTACAAGCCCTTGATGGATGTAATAAAGAAAACAGAGATTAAAACCTTGATTCTCCCATCTGGAATTTCGCTGCCAAAACCATCCGAGCTACTAGGCTTTCTTCAAAATGTTTAGGACTACATTATTATTGATGATGCCTCTAAAAAAGGAGCTCAAGCAATGGAGCGACCGTAAAAAGCAGGTGTACGGGCCACTAATTAGATCCTATCTATTTGTTAAAATAACAAAGCAACAACGGGCTGAGGTCTTGATGACAAATGACGTTCTGCATTTTATTTATTTTTCTGACAAAATTGCGACCATGCTGGAGCGTCAAATTGATGGTCTAAAATCAGTACTTCCAACTGAGCCTGAACTTGAACTAAGTGAGCATATTTTCGAAAAAGGAGAAGAGGTGGTATTGAAAGCGGGGGGAACTTAGAGGTGAGATGGTTTCGTTTTACTCGGAAAAGAGGTTGATGATTAGGATTGACTAAATAGGGTAGGCAATAATGATTCAAGCGCCGGCTTTATTCGTTGATCCCTTACAGAGTAAAGACTTTTTTCGTTAGCGCTATAACTGTCAAATTGCTAACAAGTAAGAGACATGGCGAAGCTATATCCAAGTCAAAATGTGCCGAACAGCAGATGTTTTATCTCGAAAATCCAAATCTGAGAAGGTAGTCAGACAAGTAAAGGCTATGTGTGGTAGCATGCAACATGGTGGCTCTGACGATGAAGATGTTTAATCAATGCAGCTGCTCTGCTTAGGAAATAGAAGGCTTTCAATCTTAGACCTTGTAGAAAAGGGGCGGCCAGCCTATGAGCATCAATGCTCAGTTGGTAATTACTGACAATGAGGAGATATACCTGGGCGCATGATCCTTCGAATGGTTTACTATCTCTTGTATTGGGAGTTGGAATTGGGTTTCTACCCTAGATATCGCCAGTATCTTAAAAATTCGGTAATAATGATCTATGGAATTTTCATAAAGATTTAATTTTGTTTTCAATAATTTCGTAGCTTTGCGATCCTTATTGAGAGGAGGTATTTTAAATTATGATTATAATTAACATTAAAGACGGCGAATCCTTAGACAAAGCCTTAAAACGTTTCAAGAAGAAATTCGAAAAGACCGGTGTATTAAGAGAGCTTCGCAGCCGTCAAGCATTCGAGAAGAAATCTATTACCCGCCGTACTCAGGTAAAGAAGGCTGTTTACAAGCAGGGCTTAAATCAGGAAACTGTATAGTTCCTGACAAAATAAGTTTTAATCAGAAACTATTTGTATATTCACTTACAGGATATATGAATAGTTTTTGATGTTTATAGACCGCTTTATTAGTTATCTTCAGTTTGAAAAGCGATTTTCCCGACACACTGTAGTTGCCTATCATCAAGACTTGAGGCAATACAATGAATATTTGATTTGTAATGAGTTGGAGCTAAGCGAGGTGAAGCATTCTCACCTTCGATCTTGGATGGTAGAGCTCCTTGATGCAGGTAGTGAAGCAAGAACGATTCATCGTAAATTGTCGACTCTTAGATCATATTACAAATTTCTTGTAAGAGAAGGTTTAGTAGCTCAAAATCCGGCATTAGAGATCAAACCCCCAAAAATTCCTAAAAGGCTTCCTGTAGTAATTGCCGCTGATGATTTAAATCGGTTGTTAGATGACAAAAATATAGGCTTCAATCCCATTCCGACTTTTTCAGAAGATTTTGCCGGACTCCAAGAACGTTTAATTATCGAGTTGCTTTTTGGTACTGGCATTCGTCTTTCAGAATTAGCAGCACTAAAAGAAGAAGATGTAAATTCATACGAATCAAGCATCAAGGTGCTAGGTAAGCGCAACAAGGAGAGAATTATCCCCGTTAATTCAACCTTGATAGAGCTGATAAAACAATTTATTAGTGCAAAAAAAAGTCAGAAACTTTGCAGCATTTCAACTTCTTTAATAGTTACAAAAGAAGGGAAAGCAATATATCCTCAATTTATCTATCGTGTTGTGAAGAAATGTCTATCCATCATCTCAACGCACAACAAACGGAGTCCTCACGTACTGCGACATAGTTTTGCAACTAGCTTGCTCAACAACGGCGCAGATATTAACGCCATCAAAGAGCTACTTGGGCATGCCAGCTTGGCTGCCACTCAAGTATATACCCATAATTCAGTTGAAAGATTAAAATCAATTTATAAACAAGCACACCCCAAAGCCTAAAAAAGGAGATAATATGAAAATCAGTGTTCAGTTTATTCATTTTAATACCGACAAGAAATTCTGGATTTTATTCAGAAAAAGGCAGATAACTTAGATCAGTTCTTCGATCATGTAATCAGTGGACAAGTTTTTCTACGTTTGGAAAATACAGAAGATGAAACAGATAGAGTAGTAGAAGTCAAGCTTATCCATACCAAGAGATCGGTTGTTCGCTAAATAACAATGCAAAACGTTCGAACAAGCAATAGATCTTTCTATCGAATCATCACGGACGCACGTCGATAATTATAAAACGAGAGTCAGATCCAATCTAAGTAATCATAAAACTATCCTCGCCGAAGGCGATAATATCCTGTCATTCGATCTCTCGAATCAATCATTTAAGCAGCCCTTTCGTTAGTGAAAAGTTTTTTTCTAAAAAATTTTGCTAAGCTTTTAATTTTCGTAGATTTGCAGTCCCTTTTCGAGGAGGCCGTATTGTGCCGTAAATCCGTGAAGCGTGTGGTTCTTTTAACATTTTAATAAAAGCTTAAAATAAAAGCTCCTTATCTATTGTCAGGCATCGTAGTCTGACCTAAGTCTTTAATCGGGCAATCCGATTAGACGATGGTTTTGCCATTAATTTGGTAAATAAGATTAGTGTTTAGAGATAGGAAGATAGAAGCCTCCTTAGCTCAGCTGGTAGAGCAACTGACTTGTAATCAGTAGGTCATTGGTTCGATCCCGATAGGAGGCTCATTTTGATTTTAGATTGACGATTTTTTAAATTGTAAATCTAGAATCCCAAAATCAGAAATTAAGCTGGGGGGATTCCAGAGCGGTCAAATGGGACGGACTGTAAATCCGTTACTTCGGTTTCGAAGGTTCGAATCCTTCTCCCCCCACTTCGTTGGCTGAAGCCTTTTGCGAAGGCTGACTTAGGAACCACAACGATTGTTGTGTTGGATAAAATACCACCTTCGCTAAAGCTACGGTGGATAAAAGCGGAAGTAGCTCAGTTGGTAGAGCGATAGCCTTCCAAGCTATAGGTCGCGAGTTCGAACCTCGTCTTCCGCTCGTAAAAATGGGTTCATTGGTGAACTGGTTCATTGGTATAGAGGTTCATTTACAAATGAACCAATGAACAAATGAACATTAAGTTTAAGCCGATGTAGCTCAGCGGTAGAGCACTTCCTTGGTAAGGAAGAGGTCAAGGGTTCAAGTCCCTTCATTGGCTCAGGAATATAAAAGTAAAACGTAAAAACAAAAAATAAAATTTAACCTACTAAATAGTACAAAACATGGCAAAAGAAAAATTTGACCGAAGTAAACCGCACTTAAACATCGGTACTATCGGTCACGTTGACCACGGTAAAACCACCTTGACTGCAGCTATAACTAAGGTATTGGCTGATAAAGGTTTTTCTGAAGCACGTTCATTTGATTCAATTGACTCTGCTCCCGAAGAAAAAGAAAGAGGTATCACAATTAATACTGCCCACGTGGAGTATTCAACGGCTACCCGTCACTACGCTCACGTGGATTGTCCAGGTCACGCGGATTATGTGAAAAACATGGTTACAGGTGCTGCCCAAATGGACGGTGCTATTATAGTGGTAGCGTCTACTGACGGTCCGATGCCGCAAACTCGTGAGCACATCCTGCTTGCACGCCAGGTTGGTGTGCCTTCTTTGGTTGTATTCATGAACAAAGTGGATATGGTTGACGATCCTGAATTGTTAGAGCTTGTAGAAATGGAAATTCGCGAACTTTTATCGTTCTACGAATACCCTGGCGACGACATTCCGGTAATTCAAGGTTCAGCACTTGGTGGACTTAATGGAGATCCGAAATGGGTTGAAAAAATTATGGAACTAATGGATGCTGTAGATCAGTATATTCCAATTCCTCCTCGTTTGACAGAACTTCCTTTCTTAATGCCGGTTGAAGATGTATTCTCGATTACTGGTCGTGGTACCGTTGCTACTGGACGTATCGAAAGAGGTGTTATCAACTCAGGTGAGTCTGTTGATATCTTAGGTATGGGTGCAGAAAACTTGAAGTCTACAGTTACCGGAGTAGAAATGTTCCGTAAAATATTAGACAGAGGTGAAGCTGGAGATAACGTTGGGCTATTGTTACGTGGTATTGAAAAAACGGATATCCGTCGTGGGATGGTTATTTGCAAACCAGGTTCGGTAACTCCGCATACAGATTTCAAAGCGGAGGTTTACGTATTGTCAAAAGCAGAAGGTGGCCGTCATACGCCATTCTTCAATAAATATCGCCCTCAGTTTTATTTCCGTACAACAGATGTTACTGGTGAAATTACACTTGCAGACGGTGTTGAAATGGTTATGCCTGGCGATAACGTTACGATTACTGTAAAACTTATCAACGCTATTGCGATGGAAAAAGGTTTGCGTTTCGCGATTCGTGAAGGTGGTAGAACTGTTGGTGCAGGACAGGTAACTGAGATTTTAAAATAGTATTAAGTAGCAGGTATCAAGTCTAAAGAATTTAGATTCTTGAGACTTGATACTAATTACTTAGTTCAAAAGGTATATAAGCGTCGTGTTTTTTAAACCGACGCTGTTTTTACAAATAGAAGTGTTTAAAAATCCGGCTCTTTTTGAAGGGCTGGGAACACGGATACGGGCATAGTTCAATGGTAGAATAGAGGTCTCCAAAACCTTTGATCAGGGTTCGAATCCTTGTGCCCGTGCATAAGCTGAAATAAATGGCTAAAGTAGTAGATTTTTTAAAAGAGTCGTATGACGAGATGCTCCATAAGGTAACCTGGCCTACTTGGGGCGAGTTGCAGAGTTCGGCTTCTCTTGTATTGGTAGCTTCTTTGATCATTGCGGTGATTATTCTGGCAATGGATCAGGCTGCGGGCAAGTCGCTTCAATTGTTCTATCAATCATTTGCTAAATAGTAGTATAAGATGAGCGATCAATTGAAATGGTATGTCGTAAGAGCTGTTAGTGGCAAGGAGAAAAAAGTTAAGCAATATATAGAGTCTGAAGTAAATCGATTAGGAATATCTCATTTGCTACCGCAAGTGCTTATTCCGATGGAAAAATACTATCAGATGCGTGACGGCAAGAAAATTGCGAAAGAACGCAATTTTTACCCGGGATATGTTCTCATTGAGGCGGTTTTAAATGGCGAATTAGAGCATATTATAAAGAACATAAATAGTGTGATTGGTTTTCTTGGGGTTAAAGGTGGTAATGCAGTACCGATGAGGGCGGCAGAAGTAAATCGAATCTTGGGGAAGGTGGATGAGATGAGTGAGCAGGGTGAAATGATGAACGTGCCCTATTATGTTGGAGAAAGTGTAAAAGTAATGGACGGCCCGTTCAATGGCTTTACAGGATCCATCGAAGAGGTAAACGAAGAAAAGAAGAAATTGAAAGTGATGGTGAAAATCTTTGGACGTAGAACTCCATTGGAGTTGAATTATATGCAGGTTGAAAAAGAATAGAATTGAGATGTGAGCATTGAGACGGGTTTCCAATGCTTTACGCATTACAATCATTATAAAAAAATTAAAGTATTGAAAATACAGTATTATGTTTTGCGAGCAGTCTCAAATCTTAATATCAATATAAAGGTCTTAAATGTTACATAGCTTCCACTTACTAACATTGAGTATTAAATAATAAAAAATGGCAAAAGAAGTCGGTGCGTTAATAAAATTACAGATTAAGGGTGGCGCAGCAAATCCATCTCCTCCGGTAGGACCTGCATTAGGTGCAAAAGGGGTGAATATTATGGATTTTTGCAAGCAGTTCAATTCTCGTACCCAAGATAAGCCAGGTAAAGTATTACCGGTTGTAATTACTGTTTATGTAGACAAGTCGTTTGATTTTATCATTAAAACACCTCCTGTTGCTATCCAATTATTGGAAGTGACCGGTCAAAAAGGGGGATCTCCAGAGCCTAACCGTAAAAAAGTTGCCAGCATCAGCTGGGATCAGGTTGAGAACATTGCGAAAGATAAAATGACCGATTTGAATGCATTTACTGTAGAGTCTGCCATGAAAATGGTAGCTGGTACAGCACGCAGTATGGGAATTACCGTTAGCGGTGATGCACCCTGGAACAATTAATTAATTTAAATCAGTTTAAGAAGTGGCTAGATTAACAAAAAATCAAAAGAAAGCACATTCAAAACTTGAGGCAGGAAAGGTATATTCTTTACAGGAAGCATCTGCTTTGGTAAAGGACATCACTACTTCTAAGTTCGACGCATCCGTAGATATGGATGTTCGTTTAGGAGTGGATCCGCGTAAAGCCAATCAAATGGTACGTGGAATCGCAACTCTCCCTCATGGTACGGGTAAAACCGTGCGTGTGTTAGCTTTGGTAACTCCCGATAAGGAGGAGGAAGCTAAAGCAGCAGGTGCTGACTATGTGGGCCTGGATGAATACATCGCCAAAATTGAAGGCGGCTGGACTGACGTTGATATCATTATTACAATGCCGAGTGTGATGGCAAAAGTAGGTAAACTGGGCCGTGTTTTAGGTCCGCGTAACCTTATGCCAAACCCTAAATCTGGGACTGTGACTACCGATGTTGGTAAAGCAGTAACTGATGTAAAAGGAGGTAAAATTGATTTCAAGGTTGATAAGACAGGTATTATTCATGCATCAATCGGAAAGGTATCTTTTCCGGCTGATAAAATTTACGAGAACGCTTTAGAAGTAATTCAAACGATCTCTAAATTAAAGCCATCGGCAGCTAAGGGAACTTATTTCAAGAGCATTCATATCTCTTCGACAATGAGCCCTGGCATACAAATTGAAACTAAATCAGTAGGAGGGATCTAATTATGAACAGAGAAGAAAAACAAGAGATTGTTCAAGCCCTGACAGAACAGATCAAAGCACACAGTAATTTCTATATTACTGATACCGCAAACCTAACTGTGGCAAAGATCAATAGTATCCGTCGTAAATGTTTTGAAAATGGAATTACCATTCAAGTAGCTAAAAACACCCTTATTCAAAAGGCAATGGAAGCTGCTGGTGGCGATTACGCAGAGCTGTATGATGTATTGAAAGGTTCATCAACTATAATGTTTTCTGATAAAGCGACCGCTCCGGCAAAGCTGATCAAAGAACTTAGAAGAACAAGCGATAAGCCGGTGTTGAAAGCTGCATATATTGACACAGCATTCTTTATCGGCGATAATCAATTAGATGCTTTAGTAAATCTTAAATCTAAAGAGCAACTAATTGGCGAAATTATCGGATTGTTACAGTCGCCGGCTAAAAATGTTATTTCCGGACTTAAATCTGGTGGTGGCAAATTAGCAGGTATTGTTAAAACTTTACAAGAAAGAGGTTAACAGACACCTAAAGTCTAGAGATTATTAAAAAAGTATTAAAATTTAAAATTTAAATAAGATGGCCGATTTAAAAGTGTTTGCTGAGCAATTAGTAAACTTGACAGTAAAAGAAGTTAATGAGTTAGCTCAAATCCTGAAAGATGAGTATGGTATCGAACCAGCTGCTGCTGCAGTTGCGGTTGCTGCCGGACCTGCCGCTGGTGGCGATGCTCCAGCTGCCGCTGCAGAACAAACTGCATTTGATGTAATCTTGAAAGAAGCTGGTGGCGCTAAGCTTGCAGTTGTTAAATTAGTGAAAGATTTAACCGGTCTTGGCTTGAAAGAAGCTAAAGATCTAGTTGATGGTGCACCAAAAGAATTGAAAACTGGTGTAGCTAAAGACGAAGCTGAATCTCTAAAGAAACAATTAGAAGAAGCAGGAGCTGTTGTTGAGATTAAATAATCACACAACCTCAATTTAATGGTATTAGACCCCGATGTTCGTCGGGGTCTATTGCCATTTGTATAATACCCATTTTTGTTTGACTTACAATCCCGTTCAACGGGAAAACAAGTCGCAGTTTATTTTTTTAAACTATAATCTCAATCCCTTGGCAAACAAAAATAAGCACAACGAAAGAGTAAATTTTGCAACCAGCAGGCACGTCATCGACTACCCTGATTTTCTGGACGTGCAACTGGAATCTTTCAGGGAGTTCTTTCAATTAGAAACAACTTCGGATAACCGTCATCAGGAAGGGTTATTTAAAGTGTTTTCTGAGAATTTTCCAATCTCAGATTCAAGAAACATTTTCGTTTTGGAGTTCTTAGATTACTTTATCGATCCTCCAAGATATGATATTCAAGAATGTATCGAGCGTGGTTTAACGCATAGTGTTCCTTTAAAAGCGAAATTGCGTCTTTCATGTAATGATGAAGAGCACGAAGATTTCGAAACGATTGTACAGGATGTGTATTTGGGAACTATTCCATACATGACACCGAAAGGAACGTTTGTAATCAACGGTGCCGAACGCGTGATTGTATCTCAATTACACAGATCTCCCGGTGTGTTCTTTGGCCAGAGCCGCCATACTAACGGGACAAAATTATATTCGGCTCGTGTTATTCCGTTTAAAGGATCATGGATCGAGTTTGCTACAGACGTTAATAACGTGATGTACGCTTACATTGACCGTAAGAAAAAATTCCCGGTTACTACATTACTACGTGCTATTGGCTATGATTCAGATAAGGATATCTTAGAATTATTTGAACTTGCTGATGAAGTAAAGGTTAGCAAATCAGGCTTGAAGAAATTCACCGGCCGTAAGCTTGCTGCGCGTGTATTGAAGAAATGGGTAGAAGATTTCGTCGATGAAGATACTGGTGAGGTAGTTTCTATCGATCGAAACGAAATTATTCTTGAACGCGAAACAATTCTGGAAGATGATCATATTGATATGATTGTTGATGCAGGCGTTAAAACTATCATCCTGACAAAGGAAGATGCTTCTAATAATGCAGATTATTCCATAATCTATAATACACTACAAAAAGATACTTCAAACTCTGAAAAAGAAGCTGTAGAGCATATCTATAGACAATTACGTAACGCTGAACCACCTGATGAAGAAACAGCTCGTGGAATCATCGACAGATTGTTCTTCTCAGATAAAAGATATGATTTAGGAGATGTTGGTCGTTACCGCATCAACCGTAAATTGAAATTGACAACATCTGAGGAAACTAAGGTGTTAACGAAGCAGGATATCATTGCCATCGTTAAATATTTGATCAAATTGATCAATTCTAAAGCTGAGGTGGATGATATTGATCACTTGTCGAACCGTCGTGTACGTACAGTAGGTGAGCAATTATATGCTCAGTTTGGTGTAGGTCTTGCGCGTATGGCTCGTACGATTCGTGAGCGGATGAATATCCGTGACAACGAGGTGTTTACACCAACAGACCTTATTAATGCACGTACACTATCTTCTGTGATCAATTCGTTCTTCGGAACGAATCAGCTATCACAGTTCATGGATCAAACCAATCCTCTGGCAGAGATTACGCACAAGCGTCGTCTGTCAGCCTTAGGACCCGGTGGTCTTTCACGTGAGCGTGCAGGTTTCGAGGTTCGTGACGTTCACTATACTCACTACGGCCGTCTATGTACAATCGAAACTCCTGAGGGTCCGAACATTGGTTTGATTTCATCGCTATGCGTACATGCTAAGATTAATAATTTAGGTTTCATCGAAACTCCTTACCGTAAGGTTGATAAAGGACGTGTTGTTGTAGAAGAACCGGTTATTTATCTTTCTGCTGAAGATGAGGATGGAAAAACTATTGCACAGGCAAATGCACATTATGACGATAAAGGAAATTTCCAGACAGAACGTGTGAAAGCGCGTTATGAAGGCGACTTTCCGGTAATTGAGCCCGAAAAGCTGGATTTGATGGATATTGCTCCTAATCAGATTACATCGATCGCAGCTTCTTTAATTCCGTTCTTGGAGCATGACGATGCTAACCGTGCCCTGATGGGTTCGAACATGCAACGTCAGGCAGTGCCTTTATTGCGCCCTGAAGCTCCAATCGTTGGTACCGGTCTTGAAGGCCGTGTCGCACGCGATTCACGTACCCTGATCAACGCAGAAGGTAACGGTGTAGTCGAGTATGTGGATGCAAACGAAATCAGAATTACCTACGAAAGAAATGAAGACGATAAATTAGTTTCTTTCGAGGGTGAAACCAAATCATATAGATTGATTAAATTCAAGAAAACCAACCAGAGCACGTGTATTAATCTTAAGCCAATTGTTAAAAAAGGCCAAAAGGTTTCTAAAGGTCAGGTGCTTTGCGAAGGATATGCAACGCAGGATGGTGAATTAGCGTTGGGTAGAAATCTTAAAGTTGCATTCATGCCTTGGCAGGGGTATAACTTTGAGGATGCGATCGTTATTTCCGAACGCGTTGTTTCCCAGGATATTTTCACATCTATCCATATTGATGAGTTTGAACTTGAAGTTCGAGATACAAAACGTGGCGAGGAGGAGTTGACTCCTGATATCCCTAACGTTTCTGAAGAAGCTACAAAGGATCTTGACGAAAATGGAATAATCCGTGTTGGTGCCGAAGTGAAAGAAGGCGATATTCTAATAGGAAAGATCACTCCGAAAGGAGAATCTGATCCTTCTCCGGAAGAGAAATTACTTCGCGCAATATTTGGAGATAAAGCTGGTGATGTTAAAGATGCTTCGTTAAAGACTCCCCCATCAATTAATGGTGTGGTAATTGATACGAAATTATTTTCACGTGCTAAAAAGACTACTAAGGCCGAAGAGAAATCTCAACTTGAGAAGTTAGATATCAAGCATGATAAAGCAGTTAAAGCACTTAAGGAATCACTTATTGAAAAGCTATTCATTATAGTAAACGGAAAAACTTCGCAAGGAGTAAACAACGTTTATAAAGAATTGCTGATTGCGAAAGGTGTAAAGTTTACTCAAAAGATTCTTGCTGATCTAGAGTATGCAAATATCAATCCGACTAAATGGACAACTGATGAGGATAAAAATGAATTGATCAAGCAATCGTTGCACAATTATAATATTAAGCTAAATGAAGAGCTTGGTGCTTATAAGCGTGATAAGTTTGCGATCAGTGTAGGGGATGAACTTCCATCAGGGATTGTTCAAATGGCTAAGGTTTATATCGCTAAGAAGCGTAAGTTGAAAGTAGGAGATAAGATGGCTGGCCGTCACGGAAATAAAGGTATCGTTGCACGTATTGTACGTGATGAAGATATGCCATTCCTTGAAGACGGAACTCCGGTCGATATCGTATTGAACCCGCTTGGCGTACCTTCACGTATGAACCTTGGACAGATTTACGAAACCGTTTTAGGATGGGCCGGTAAAGAGCTTGGAATGAAGTTTGCTACGCCAATCTTCGATGGTGCAACACACGAAGAAGTAGAACAATGGGTAGCTAAAGCAGGTGTTCCAACATCAGGAAGAACGTATCTGTATAATGGTTTAACAGGCGAACGCTTTGATCAACCGACGACAGTAGGTATCATTTATATGCTGAAATTGGGTCACATGGTTGATGATAAGATGCACGCACGTTCTATCGGGCCATATTCACTGATAACACAACAACCATTGGGTGGTAAAGCCCAGTTTGGTGGTCAGCGTTTTGGTGAGATGGAAGTTTGGGCATTGGAAGCATTTGGCGCAGCGAATATCCTACAAGAAATTTTAACTGTTAAGTCTGATGATGTTGTTGGCCGTGCTAAAACTTACGAGGCAATCGTGAAAGGCGAGAATCTGCCAACTCCTTCCGTTCCTGAATCATTCAACGTATTGGTTCATGAATTAAGAGGATTAGGATTGGATATTACATTGGACTAAGTTATTCGTCATAAGTTGTAGGTTATAAGTCAAGGCTTATAACCTACAACCTATAACTTACAACTTATAACTTCAAAAAAGAGCTATGTCGTATAAAAAAGATAATAAAATCAAAAGTAACTTCACTTCGATTACGATCAGTTTGGCCTCTCCGGAATCAATTCTTGAGCGTTCAAGCGGTGAAGTGTTAAAACCGGAAACTATCAACTACCGTACTTACAAGCCCGAGCGCGATGGTTTATTCTGCGAGCGTATTTTCGGTCCGGTGAAGGATTACGAATGCCATTGCGGAAAATACAAGCGTATCCGTTACAAGGGTATCGTCTGCGATCGTTGCGGTGTAGAAGTTACTGAAAAGAAAGTACGTCGTGAGCGTATGGGACACATTAACTTGGTGGTCCCTGTTGCACACATCTGGTATTTCCGTTCATTACCGAATAAGATTGGTTATTTATTAGGACTTCCTACCAAAAGACTTGATCTTATTATTTACTATGAGCGTTACGTAGTCGTTCAAGCAGGTATCAAAGAACCAGAAGGAATTCAAAAAATGGATTTCTTAACGGAAGAGGAATACCTCGATATCTTGGATACCTTGCCAAAAGAGAATCAATATTTAGATGATAAAGATCCTCAGAAGTTCATCGCAAAGATGGGTGCTGAAGCTCTTGAAGAACTATTAAAACGCCTTGATCTAGATCAATTGTCATATGATCTTCGTCACCAAGCAGCCAACGAAACTTCACAACAACGTAAGAATGAGGCACTAAAGCGTCTTCAGGTCGTTGAGGCTTTCCGTGGGGCTAATGAGCATATTGAAAATCATCCCGAATGGATGATCGTAAAAATTGTTCCGGTAATTCCACCAGAGCTTCGTCCTCTAGTTCCATTAGAAGGCGGACGTTTTGCCACATCGGATTTAAATGATTTATATCGTCGTGTGATTATTCGTAATAATCGTCTGAAAAGACTGATCGAGATTAAAGCGCCAGAAGTAATTTTACGTAATGAAAAACGTATGCTACAAGAGGCGGTAGACTCATTATTTGATAATTCACGTAAAGTAAACGCGGTAAAAACTGAAGGTAATCGTGCTCTTAAATCTCTTTCAGACATCCTGAAAGGTAAGCAAGGTCGTTTCCGTCAGAACTTACTTGGAAAACGTGTGGATTATTCAGCACGTTCGGTAATTGTTGTTGGGCCTAACCTTAAACTGCATGAGTGCGGTTTGCCGAAGGATATGGCGGCAGAGCTTTTCAAACCGTTCATCATTCGTAAAATGATTGAAAGAGGAGTTGTTAAGACTGTAAAATCAGCTAAAAAGATTGTTGACAGGAAAGACCCAATTGTTTGGGATATCCTTGAAAACGTATTGAAAGGTCACCCGGTATTACTAAACCGTGCTCCTACATTGCACAGGTTGGGTATCCAGGCTTTCCAACCGAAATTGATTGAAGGAAAAGCAATTCAATTACACCCACTTGTTTGTACTGCATTCAACGCGGATTTTGACGGTGACCAGATGGCGGTGCATTTGCCACTAGGAAATGCTGCAATTTTGGAAGCCCAGATGCTAATGCTTGCTTCGCATAATATTTTAAATCCGGCCAATGGAACGCCAATTACTGTGCCATCACAGGATATGGTTTTGGGTCTTTACTATATAACGAAAGGCCGCAAGACTGATGAGACTCGTGTTGTAAAAGGAGAAGGATTAACATTTTACTCTCCAGAAGAAGTAATTATTGCATATAACGAGAAAATGCTTGATTTGCATGCGTTTATCAAAGTGAAAACTAATGTAAAAGAAGCAGATGGAATTTTGGTTAAGAAAATAATTGACACCACTGTAGGTCGCGTATTGTTTAACCAGATGGTTCCTGCAGAAGTGGGTTATATCAATGAACTGCTAACCAAGAAATCACTTCGTGATATCATTGGTGATGTAGTGAAGAATACCGGTATGGCTCGTGCGGCTCAATTTCTTGATGATATTAAGGAATTAGGCTTCCAAATGGCATTCCGCGGCGGTTTATCGTTTAACCTTCAGGATATTAATATCCCAGAAGCAAAAGTTAAATTGATTGACTCTGCCCGCAAGGAAGTTGAAGAAGTGATGGGTAACTACAATATGGGTTTCATCACCAATAATGAGCGTTACAATCAGATCATTGATATCTGGACACGTATCAACAACAGGCTTACTGCCAATGTAATGGAGATATTATCTACCGATAATCAAGGCTTTAACTCTGTATACATGATGCTTGATTCAGGTGCACGTGGTTCTAAAGAACAGATTCGACAGCTTTGTGGAATGCGTGGTTTGATGGCTAAGCCGCAGAAATCAGGGTCAGGCGGTGAGATTATTGAAAACCCGATTTTATCGAACTTTAAAGAAGGACTTTCAGTATTAGAGTACTTTATATCTACTCACGGTGCCCGTAAAGGTTTGGCGGATACAGCATTGAAAACAGCCGATGCAGGTTACCTGACTCGTCGTTTACATGATGTTGCGCAAGATATGATTGTTGGAGAAGATGATTGTGGTGCATTAAGAGGAATTTATACAACGGATTTGAAAGACAATGAAGATATCATTGAACCATTATACGATCGTATTTTGGGTCGTGTATCTCTTCACAATGTTTATGATCCGATGACCAATGATCTCTTAGTTTCAGCTGGTCAGGATATCAGTGAGGAAATCGCTTCTAAGATTGCAGAATCTGCACTTGATGGAATTGAAATTCGCTCGGTATTAACTTGCGAAAGTAAACGTGGAGTTTGTGCATTATGTTACGGACGTAACCTTGCTACTGGCAAGCGCGTTCAGGCAGGAGAAGCAGTTGGTGTGGTTGCCGCTCAGTCCATTGGCGAACCGGGAACACAGTTAACACTTCGTACCTTCCACGTGGGTGGTACTGCTTCTAACATCGCAGCAGAATCTCAGATCAATGCGAAGTTTGATGGTATTATTGAATTTGAAAATATCCGTACTGTTATTTATGAGTCTGAAGAAGGACCATTAGAAATTGTATTGGGACGTTCGGGTGAGTTCCGGATTGTTGAGCCAAATACTGGTAAGGTAATCATGACAAACAATATACCTTATGGATCATATTTGTACGTTAAAGAAGGTGCTAAGCTGAAGAAAGGCGACAGAATCTGTAGCTGGGATCCATATAATGCCGTTATCATCTCTGAATTTGGTGGCAAAGTAGTGTTCGATGCAGTTATTGAAGGTGTAACTTTCCGTGAAGAGTCTGATGATCAAACCGGACACAGAGAGAAGGTAGTGATCGACACAAGAGATAAAACTAAGAATCCGGTTGTTCGAATTGCTGATAAAAAGGGCGAAGTTATCAAAGGATATAACATCCCGGTAGGCGCCCACATTACAGTTGATGAAGGAGACACTTTAAAAATTGGGGCTGTAATTGCTAAGATTCCACGTTCAACCGGAAAAACAAGGGATATTACCGGGGGGCTTCCTCGTGTTACAGAATTGTTTGAGGCACGTAATCCTTCAAATCCGGCAGTTGTTACCGAGATTGATGGTGTAGTTACTTTGGGCGGCGTTAAACGCGGGAATCGTGAAATTTCTATCGAATCTAAAGATGGTCAAATCAAGAAATACCTTGTTCCATTGTCTAAACACATCCTTGTTCAGGATAATGACTTTGTGAAGGCTGGGATGCCCTTATCAGATGGTTCTATTTCTCCTGCGGATATACTTGCAATCAAGGGTCCGGCAGCAGTTCAGGAATACCTGGTTAACGGAATTCAAGAAGTTTACCGGTTACAGGGTGTTAAGATTAATGATAAACATTTCGAGGTAATCGTTCATCAGATGATGCAGAAAGTTCAGATTGAAGATCCGGGTGATACCCGTTTCTTAGAGAAAGATTCTGTGAATCGTTGGGATTTCATGCTAGAGAACGAGGAGATGTACGACAAAAAAGTTGTTACCGATCAGGGCGATTCTGCAAATGTGAAAGCTGGGCAGATTCTATCGATACGTAAATTGAGAGATGAAAACTCAATTCTTAAACGCAAGGATATGAAGCTAATCGAAACCCGCGATGCTGTTGCAGCTACGTCTAGTTCAATTCTGCAAGGAATTACCCGTGCATCATTAGGTACTAAATCATTCATCTCTGCAGCTTCCTTCCAGGAAACTACAAAGGTGCTGAATGAAGCAGCGATCAATGGGAAACGTGATAACCTGTTAGGCTTGAAAGAAAATGTAATCGTTGGTCACTTGATTCCTTCCGGTACAGGTTTACGTAGCTACGAACGTATCATTGTTGGTTCTCAGGAAGAGTACGATAAACTGATGGCTTCTAAACAAGAAGAAGCGGAAGCAGTTTAAGATAAGTTTAAAACGTTTAAAGTCCTCTCTTTTTAGGGAGGACTTTTTTATTTTTACATTATGGAAGAACTAAACAATGAGGGGCAAATTAATATTGAGCTTTCTGAGGATGTCGCAGAAGGGATATATTCGAATCTTGCAATCATCACACATTCAAATACCGAATTTGTGCTAGATTTTATCCGCGTTTTGCCGGGTGTTCCCAAGGCTAGGGTTAAATCGAGAATAATTTTAACGCCTGAACATGCCAAAAGACTCACCAGAGCGATTGAGGATAATATTGAAAAATTCGAAGCAATTAATGGGCGAATTAAGATTCAAGATGAAGTGCCGGGTATTCCGATGAATTTTGGGGGACCGACTGCGCAGGCCTAGAAGATTTGAGATATTTTAAGAGTTAATAATACAGGAATAACTGTTCCTTTTATCTAATTCATCGGATTTTTTGGACAATGCAATCTTCAATTTCAGGATATTGATCCGTTTCAAACCACCGAATTTCATCATCTTTTCTAAACCAGGTTAGCTGCCGCTTAGCAAAACGCCTTGTATTTTGTTTGATTAATTCTATGGCGTGTTCTAACGTGATATTGCCGTCAAGAAAATCGAAAAGTTCTGTGTAACCGACGGTATTAAGGGCATTGAAATCCCGGTAGGGGATAAGAGATTTTACCTCATTAACAAGGCCCGCCTCAATCATTTGGTCGACACGGTCATTAATTCTTTTGTAGAGCGCGTCACGCACTGTATTTAAACCAATCTTGATTATCCTAAAATCGCGGATTTTCGTTTTCCCCTGGTGGTACGATGAAAATGTGTTTCCTGTAGAAATGCAGACTTCAAGAGCACGAATCAATCGTTGAGGATTGTCACGGGCAACTTTAATGTAATATTCAGGGTCGAGTCTTTCCAATTGCTTCTGCAATATGCTGATTCCTTCTTCTTTCAGTTGTTGGTTAAGCTTAATTCTAATAGCTGGATTAGCTCTCGGGAGTTCATCAAATCCGGTGCAAATAGCATCTAGATACAATCCGGAACCGCCAACCAGTACTGCAACATCTTTTGTTTGAAAGATCTCTGACAATTTTTCCAAACCTATTTTTTCGAAATCTCCTACACTGAATGTTTCGTTAATGTGATGAGAGTTTATAAAGTGATGTTGAACGTTGCTGAGTTCTGCTACAGTGGGTTTCGCGGTGCCGATATTCATCTCACGATAAAATTGTCTGGAATCTGCTGAAATTATTTCAGCTTGAAACTTCTGGGCGAGTCGAATGGCCAGAGAAGTTTTCCCAATTGCGGTAGGACCAAGAACAACGATCAATGTTTTTTGAGACATTAGCTAATTTTAGATTTACGATTTTAGATTTTTAATCGTACATCTAAACTATTAATAGTCTTCCTCTTTAGAAAAATCTTCCGCCTCTGAGTTGTCATCATCAGAAAATTCATCAGCGAACTCATCTTTTTCGTCCTCCTCTTCCACGGCGTCAACGTGTTCTCCTTCGATACTCCCGAGGGATTCCATTTCATCTGGATCTTCCGGCGCATACTCCATGTCATTAAGAAAACCAAAATCGTCTGAAATGACCGAACTTGCTGCGGCAACGGTAACACCAAGCGGTTTAGGAGCCTCGCCTGAACTGCGAAATACGGAAGGATACTCTTTTCCTTTTTCGGGATCAAGAAGAATTTTAACCAGTTCTACATGGAAATCGTATGGACGATCGAAATTATAGGTGTAATAGAATTTTTGATGAGGATCATCTATATAATTACTTAGTTTAGAGTTATTCATGAGTGCAATGCCCGCATCCAGCTTTTTTTGATAGGGGAGATACGCAATTTCGTTTCCCTTAATCCACTGGTCGTTGCTCACATAGAATGAAGATGACTTTTCAGGCGCATATCCTGTGGTGCTATGTATAGCGTTGTGGAGGTCTTCAAATGTTTGATTTGAGCGTATATCTATATCACGCATGATATCGTCATAATCCTCAAAAGAAACCCGAAACCTGTATATAGCCATTTTAAATTATTTTTTTTAGGTAGTAAAAATCGACGTTACAAATAACGATATTTTAATAATAATGTTTTAGTCTTTTATTGTTGGACTATTCAGTGGCGCTAGTCCCATTTCTTCGCCTTTTTCAATCATAAATCTCATTCCGTCTTCTAGTGTATTTCGTATTTCTCCATCAAGAATTGCCTCTCTTATTTTATTTTTTATCAATCCCACTTCTCTTCCCGCCTTTAGGCCGAAGGTTTCCATTATATCATTGCCGCTAACCGGGGGTTGCCAATTCCGTAACTGATCGCGCTCTTCAACATCTTTAAGCTTTTGTTTAACTAGCTCGAAGTTTTGCCGATATTTCTTGATCTTGTAATCGTTTTTCGTTGTGATGTCTGCTTGACACAGAAGCATCAAGCAATCGATGTCGTCGCCGGCTTCAAAAAGTAGTCGCCTGACTGCAGAATCAGTAATAACTTGTTGCGACAACACAATTGGTCTTAAATGTAGTAACACCAGTTTCTGCACAAATTTCATTTTCTCATTTAGAGGTAGTTTGAGTTGAGAAAATATTTTTGGAACCATACGGGAGCCTTTATCTTCATGTCCATGGAAAGTCCAACCATGACCTTCTTCGAATTTTTTGGTGGCAGGTTTGGCGATGTCATGCAAAAGGGCGGCCCAGCGAAGCCATAAATCATCACTAGTCGCTGAAATATTATCAAGGACTTCCAGAGAATGGTAGAAATTGTCTTTATGACCCTTGCCCTTAATAAATTCTACACCGTGAAGATCTGCTACTTGTGGAAAAACAAGTTGCAGGAGTCCTGTGTTAAATAAATGAATGAAGCCGGAAGACGGCTTGTCAGCCATGATTATTTTATTTAGTTCATCGGTAATTCTTTCTTTGGAAATAATGCTTATACGTTGTTTATTTGCCGCGATTGCTTTCAAAGCAGCGTCATCGATTGAAAAATTCAGCTGGGCGGCAAAGCGAATGGCGCGCATCATTCGCAAGGGATCGTCAGAAAACGTTTCCAACGGATCGAGCGGTGTTTTAATAAGTTTGTTTTTCAGATTGGCAATTCCTTCAAATGGATCGAGTAAGACACCGAAATTTTGGGAGTTTAGTCCTAAGGCCATTGCATTAATGGTGAAATCTCGCCTTCGCTGATCATCTTCTAAAGTCCCATTTTCAACTATCGGTTTGCGGGAATCCGTTCGATATGATTCCTTCCTTGCCCCCACAAATTCTATCTCTAAATCTTGATATTTCAGCATCGCCGTTCCAAAATTTTTAAATACCGATACCGAAACATGCAATGCTTTTGCTGCTTGCTGCGCAAACTCTATTCCATTCCCGATTATTAAAATATCGATATCTTTTGATGGACGGTTTAAAAAGATATCTCTCACAAAGCCGCCAATTACATACACTTCTTTTCCGGATCGATCAGCTAGCTGCGAGAGTGTCGAAAATACCTGATGTTGTAAATGTTGCTTCATAATAGGTACGAGCGGATATCTATTTGCGGATGAACTTAAATGTTCCATCTGGATCAAGTTTCATAATTGTCGAAGGACGTTTTTGTTCGAAACTGTCTTGTTCCAAATTTACAACATAGTCTACACCACTAATAATTTCAGAAGCAATCTCCGAAAAATTCGAGGGCGAAGGTTCTCCGCTTAGGTTGGCCGAAGTTGATACAACGGGTTTTTTGAACCTTTGAATTAGTTGTTCGCAAAACGGATGTTTCACAATTCGTATTCCAATTGTTCCATCTTCATGAACTACATTCTTTGCAAGATTTTTTGCTTTAGAATAAACAATAGTTAGAGGTTGTTCAGCAAATTCAATTAAATCATACGCTAGGTCAGGTATATCTGAAACATAACTTTGCAATTTGTTGTCATTGTCTAATAGAACAATCATACTTTTCTTTGAATCTCTGCCTTTCAGCTTAAAAATGCGTTCAATCGCAATTTCATTTGTTGCGTCGCATCCTATTCCCCAAATCGTATCGGTTGGATAGAGAATTAGGCCTCCATTTTTTAACACTTCCGTTGCGTTTTTAATTTCTTCGTTTAGCATGATCGATGGTTTTTTGGTAGATATCGATTAATGTTGCCGCAAAAGCGTGGTCGTTAAAATTATTGACGTATTCTAATCCTTTGTCAATCATTCGTTTTTTTGTAGTAGGATCATTTAAAATTTCGAGAATCTTCTTTGCGAGCTCAGTAGCATCAGCGGGGTTAATATACAAGCTATCTGGACCACCGGCCTCTTCCAGGCAAGATCCTGATGCTGCTATCACGGGCACAGAAGAATGTAAGGCTTCAATAATCGGTATTCCGAAACCCTCAAATTTCGAAGGAAAAACAAATAAATCGGCCAGCTGATAAATTCCAGGCAGGTCTTTCAGTGGAACATTTTTGAGAAAGTGTATTCGATGGGTCAACTTATTGGTCTGTAAATAATCTCTTACCTTCGAGGCATACGGCGTGTCTTTCCCCACTACCACGAGGTGGATTTCTTCGGATACTGTCTTAAGGGCTTTTGCCAGTAACATTAGATTCTTTCTCGGTTCAATAGTGCCAACATTTAAAATGAACTTAGCCGGGAGTTTATAAAATCGTCTAATTTCTTCTTTTGACTCAGGCGTAAATTTTTCCTGAAATGCTGGATCGCAGTTTTGATAAATAACGCTTATTTTATGTTCACTGATCTTAAAATAGTGGATTATATCTCTTTTGGTTTGTTCGCTGATTGCGATAATATGATCAGCATTTTTACAAGCATATTTTGATTTATAATAGTAAATGTAGCGGTCTATTAGCCGATAAAAATGCGGATACCTAAGAAAAATTAGATCGTGAATTGTTACAATTGAGGCTATGCCTGACTTACTTAATCCTACCGGAATTTCATTGCTTAGGCCGTGATAAATTTCAACGCCGTCTCGTTTTAGATCATCGACGATGGAAAAAGTTCGCCATAAACCGGCGAGCTTCTTCCCTTCAAGATGCTTAAATATGACTGAACTCAAATTACTTTTTAGTGCTCGCTCAGGAGGATTTACACTATAAACGGAGTACACATTCTGCGGAAAATATTTAACAAGTGCTTGAAGTACATACCTGCTGTAATTTCCAAGGCCGGTATAGTTTTTTAAAGCTCTTTTTCCGTCAAAACCAACCAACATACCTCAATTTTTAATGTCGTTTAACCGCGTTCGTTGAGCTAGATTGCGACGCTATGTTCGCGTAGAGCATCATTCAAAGACGTCTTTTTATCAGTAGATTCTTTACGTTGACCAATAATCAGTGCACAGGGCACTTGAAAATCACCTGCAGGGAAACTTTTAGTATATGAGCCAGGAATAACCACTGAGCGAGCTGGAACAAATCCTTTGTGTTCTACAGGTTTGTTGCCAGTCACATCAATGATTTTTGTTGAAGCAGTTAAGACGACATTGGCGCCTAGAACAGCTTCTTGTTCAACTCTAATTCCCTCAACTACAATTGCCCTTGAACCGATAAAGCAATTATCTTCGATAATAACGGGGGCCGCCTGAACAGGTTCCAGCACTCCGCCGATGCCTACCCCGCCGCTTAAATGCACATTTTTGCCAATTTGGGCGCATGAGCCAACGGTCGCCCAAGTATCCACCATGGTGCCTTCATCAACGTAGGCGCCAATGTTTACATAAGAAGGCATCAATATTACGCCTTTTGCAAGGTAGGCGCCATAGCGAGCAATCCCATGGGGAACTACACGAACGCCATTTTTTTTGTAGTCCGTTTTCAGTTTCATTTTATCATGGAATACAAATGGTCCTACTTCAATTTCTTCCATCTCACGGATAGGAAAATAAAGTATTACAGCTTTTTTAATCCAATCGTTCACATGCCAGCGGCCTGCAATTTGCTCAGCAACGCGTATAGTCCCTTTATCAAGATTATCTATTATTTCTTCAATCGCTTGTCGATGCTCTCTAAACGTTAGGAGTGTTCGGTCTTCCCAGGCGTCTTCTACTAGTTTTTTTAATTCAGTGATCATTTATAGAATATTTTTAGCAAAGTAAAGGTTTTTTGAGGAGTTTTGTCTATGCAAATAGCAAGGATTATGCAGCAAGGCATTGAGAAGATCAGCCCTATTGCCCGTTGCCTTTGCGCTATGCTCTACGCTCTATGCCTGAAAAACTAAGAATCGACAAATACCTCTGGGCCATAAGGGCCTTTAAAACTAGAAGTATATCCACAGAGGCATGTAAAGCTGGTCGTGTCAAAAACGATGGAAAATCAATTAAGCCCTCGTATGTCGTCAAAATAGGAGAGGTGCTTACCGTTCAAAAAGGCATAGAACGCAAGGTGATTAGAGTCACCAACCTGATAGAACGCCGAGTGGATGCTAAGACGGCTATTAACTTTTTTGATGATATTACGCCGGTAGAAGAGACGAGCGCTTATAAAGCGACATTCAACAGTCCATTGTTAAGCAGAGATCGAGGCACAGGCAGACCGACTAAAAAGGATCGCAGAGAAATCGACGGACTTTTAGATGGAAGTAATTCGGCGGAAGAAAGCTGGTTTGATGAGTAGCTTTAATTATTCAGTAGATAGTGTTTAGAAAAAGCCTTGGTTTAAAATTACTTATTTTATTCCATCGCTAGAATAGCGAACGTTTCAACACACCAACGTTTAAATACTAAATACTCTGTAATACTATCTTATTTCTTCTCCTTCTTATACGTTGCATTCAGACCGGTAACAACTTCCTTTGTTACATCTAGTGCCGGATCGCCATATAATACTGTCGGATCTACTTTTGAATAGGTTAATACAAATTTATAGCCCTTCTCTTTCGCGTGAACTTTTAAATATTCAGAAACCTTGTTATATAATTTCTCGTTTTCTGCGGCTTCTTCGCTTGCTAATGCATTACCAGCATTTTGATTATAGGTAGCAAGTTCCTGTTGCTTACGGGCAAGTCGCTCTTCGGTGGTCGCCCGTTGATCTGCACTCATTGTATTAGCACTTTGCTGATAAGTTGCTACTTCCCTTTGAAATGCCTGTCCTTTCGCACTTAGATCTGCTTGTGCCTTCTTGGATTTGCCTTCAAATGTCGTTTTCAATTCCTTGAAATACTCGTAATTATTGAGGAGGGAATCAGAGTTCACGTATACTATTGCACCGGAAGTTGCTTCAGAAGCTGAAGTTGTACTTGCAGTTTTTGAATTATCGGTGCCACAGGAAACAACAGTCAGCACTAGCGCTGTTGCTGCAGAAAGCTTTAAAAAATTTGCCAATACTTTTTTCATTTTATTTTAATATTTAGGCAAATATAATCTTTCGGTAGAAGTATCCTAAATCATTTGCTTTTTCTCTTTTTTATTCGCGTTTTTATTGCCTTGTTTTTATCCACAATTGCCGTTTTTTCTACTTAAAAGTTTATTTTTGATATTAGTTGTTTAAACAAAATCATGAGCGAAAAAAACGAAGACAAATCAAATTACTCAGCGGATAATATACAGGTTTTAGAGGGCCTGGAAGCGGTTAGAAAACGCCCTTCCATGTACATAGGAGACACAGGGTTTAAAGGCTTGCACCATTTGGTTTACGAGGTTGTCGACAATTCCATTGACGAAGCCCTTGCGGGACATTGTAATAATGTAATCGTCACAATTCATAAAGACAATTCTATTTCTGTAGAGGATAATGGTCGCGGTATCCCGACAGGAAAAACTACAAAGGAAAAGGTATCTGCGTTGCAGGTTGTTATGACAGTTCTTCACGCGGGCGGTAAATTTGATAAAGACACTTATAAGGTTTCTGGAGGATTACACGGGGTTGGGGTGTCCTGTGTAAACGCTCTATCAATACATCTTACGGCAACCGTTCATCGTGAAGGTAAAATATTTAGGCAGGAGTACGAGTGTGGTAAGCCGATGTATGATGTAAAGGAAATTGGTACAACAGACCGTACGGGAACTATTGTTACTTTCCTTCCGGATGATACAATTTTCACGCTGACCACAGAATATAAATTTGAAACGCTCGCTTCTCGCTTACGGGAACTTGCCTATCTAAATAAAGGAATTAAACTTTCGCTTACTGATGAACGGGAAGTGCAGGAAGATGGAACGATGCTTAAAGAAGACTTTTTCTCTGTCGGCGGATTAAGTGAGTTCGTGAAATATTTAGATGGTACCCGAACTTCTTTAATACCGGAGCCTATTTATGTAGAGGGGATTAAACAGGGTATACCTGTTGAGTTAGCATTGCAGTACAATGAAACGTATACGGAAAATGTTCATTCATATGTGAATAATATTAACACACATGAAGGAGGAACGCATGTAGCCGGCTTCAGGAGAGGGCTCACCCGAACGTTAAAGTCGTATGCCGAGAAATCAGGATTGCTGAAGAACATGAAGATTGAAATAACCGGCGACGACTTCCGCGAGGGTTTAACAGCTGTTATTTCTGTAAAAGTTCAGGAGCCTCAATTTGAAGGGCAAACCAAAACCAAATTAGGAAATAATGAAGTGATGGGTGCAGTGGACATTGCGGTGGGCGAGATATTGGGAAACTACCTTGAAGAAAACCCGAAAGAAGCCCGGATGATCGTTAATAAAGTAATTCTAGCCGCTACAGCGCGTGCTGCAGCTCGTAAGGCCAGGGAAATGGTTCAACGGAAGAGTGTAATGGGAGGCTCTGGCCTACCGGGAAAACTTTCCGATTGTGCTAATAATGATCCTGCTGAATGTGAATTATACCTAGTCGAGGGCGATTCGGCAGGAGGCACTGCAAAACAAGGTCGCGACCGTAATTTTCAGGCAATTTTGCCCTTAAAAGGTAAGATATTGAACGTGGAAAAGGCGATGGAACATAAGATCTACGAAAATGATGAGATCAAGAATATGTTCACCGCGATGGGAGTCAGCATCGGTACGCCCGACGATGACAAGGCACTTAATACGGATAAACTTCGGTACCATCGTATTATCATCATGACGGATGCGGATGTAGATGGTTCTCACATTACAACACTTATTCTTACGTTCTTCTTTAGATATATGAAAGCTTTGATCGAGAACGGCTATATTTATATAGCGGCTCCACCCTTATATTTAATCAAGAAAGGGAAAGATCAGGAATATGCATGGAACGATCAGCAGAGAGATATAGCCGTACAGCGTTTAAAGGGTGCTGGAAAAGACGATAGTGTGCATATACAACGGTATAAAGGTCTCGGTGAGATGAACGCTGAGCAACTATGGGAGACGACTTTGAATCCTGCAACACGTACACTAAGGCAAGTTACCATAGATAACGCTGCAGAATGTGATCATACCTTTTCGATTTTAATGGGCGATGATGTAGCACCTAGGAGGGAATTTATAGAACGAAATGCAAAATATGCACGCATTGATGTTTAATTAATCCTAAAAATCAAGGGCTGTTATCTCTCGGGGTATACCGTAGATAGATAACAGCACTTGATTGTTTTGTAGATTCTATAATTACTCGTTGTGTTTTGCTGCCATCTCTGATTGTCAGATTCGAGGTATTCGGAGGAATGGCTCCCAGGTTATTAGCGTAGAGAACAATTTCATTTAATGGTTTGCGATCTAGCCTTAACAATTGCTTAAAAGACTGCTTGCCGATTCTTAGCCTCTCAATCAGAAGTTTTCTGTTGTAATAGATAGAAACAGTATCGTTATCCTCTTTTAAATAATCTTTAATTTCTAACGTTACCTGACGACTGCTTACATCCAGTATAACCGGTTTTAAAAGTTCCGTATCTAAAAAGGGCATCCCTACCGCTTTATCTTGAGCTATCGCATCCAACACCGGGCCTGGGACAGGATCATTGCTCTCTGAATTCGCGCCGGTTAATTTCTTTAGATGTACCTCGCCTGGGACGCAAGGAGTATTTTCTTCAGTTGAGCCGTCCCAAAAACCTGATAAAAAATCGGCATTGTTTCTCTTGGCAAATCTAAGGCTTGCGTATTTGATGCATAAAAGGCGACGTGGAAGTGTCGTAATGGAATTTACGATTACCAATTCAGTGATCTTGAAATTATTACCGTTGATGTCGCCAACAAAATCAAGAATGCCTTGATGTGTCAGGTATTTTTTACTGAAAATATATGCTCTGCCGAATACAATACCATTTTCTTGCTTCTTGATATGTAAGGTATAATTTGTATTAACTGGAACTCCTATTCCTGTAATATATCCCTGCCAGATGCCGGTATAATCCTGGGATGATGCAGTGAAGCTCGCTTGAATTAAAAATAGAAACAATATTTTTTTGATCACCTTTTTCATCTATTTTGGTGTTTCGGGCATATAATGAAGATAAATTGCTGCAGTTTTCTTTTTGTCTGATTCGATTTTTATCTGGTGCTTCCGATTGCCATCAATTATGACCATCAATGAGGTATTTGGTGGTATTTTTCCCAGGTTCTCGGCAAAAAGCAGAATCTCATTTAGTTCCTTAATGTTTTCAAGATTGAAGTCTATTTTGACAGGTCTTTTCGATATCCATATGTTTTTGGCCAGGATATTTCTGTTCAGGTAGATTGAAACTGTATCGTTATCAACGTTTAGATAATCACTTAATTGAATCTGAAGACTCTTATGGTTTACTTTAATTTCTGTGACTTTGCGTATTGACGTACTATTGAAAGTGCGTGTAAACTCACGTAAAGGTGGAACAACGATAGCAGTAACCGGCAAAGGATTGTTAAAACCGCCATCTGAAAAGAATTGGTCAAGATCGTGTTTAGATCTCGTTAGTAGTACTTTACCGGGGATACAATCAGAACTGTCTAACTTACTAATTCCAGACCATCTTCCAATTAAATACTCGATGGAACCGTGCTTGTGGTAAGAAAGGATAAGTTTCTTTATACATAAAATGTAGTCGTCAGGGAGTCTCTCTTGTCGAATTTGCCTTACGTCTTCCTGAAGGCGGATACTATCTTTAATAGTTCCCCATAAACCGATGCGCGCATCTAGAACATCTGATATAAAAGCGTGAGATTCGCCTGAAATATTATCTCGTTTGGTTTGTCTTAAATCGAGGGTCAGTTCATAAAGTTCACTATATGCACCCGGTCCCTGTGTAACCTTGCCGAACCACTTTCCGCTTATATTCTGGGCCAAACTTATTGTGGTAATTAAACTGAAAATTACTGCACTGAGGAGAGCCTTCATAGCGTGTAATTGCCAAATTATTAGTTAAATATAATAATATTAATCCTTAAAAAGTTTTAGGATCAAGCGGTTATAATCGATAATTGCCTTAAAACGCATTAAAATATCGCCTCCAATAACTCCTACTACACTTTGTAACTGCATTGTTTCATAAGCGTTGTTAATGTTAGACAAGTCAATTACTACATATTCGGAAGGACTAAGCAAAAGGTTGCCAATCTTAAGATCTGGTATTCTAATTAAGAAGCTTTCTATTGATGTTGTACCCAGACCAGTGGATAATTTCTCAGTATTCAAAAGGGCCTCGGGCAAAGCCAGCTCGCTGATCAAAGTTTTGTCAAATACAGTTCTTGATGCGCCGGTATCGATTACGGCTTTGAAGGATTTTTGATAAATGACGACGTCCACCAAAAGGTGAAAGCCGTCATCATGTAAGTTTAAGATTTCTAGTGGAATTTCCATGTGCGCAGGGCTCACAGAGCAGAGCGTATGCGATTAAAAAGTAATAAAGCTACACACACGATTACAATTGCTCTTTGCTCCGCGCTAAATTAAATTAGAATCTGCCAACACCTGATTCATGTTTCGAACAGCGTCCGCACTTTTATTAAATTCCGCTCGTTCAGAATCGCTTAGTTTAAAGTCGACGATTTTTTCCCAGCCGCTTTTTCCTAGTACAACCGGAACAACAAGAGAAATGTCTTTTTGACCGTATTCGCCATCAAGTGCAACACCGCAGGATATTAATCTTTTTTCATCACGTACTATGCTTTCCACCATTGCGAGCGTTCCTGCTCCCGGAGCATACCAAGCAGATGTTCCAATAAGTTTTGTTAAAGTAGCACCACCTACCATGGTTGCAGCAACAACTTTATCTTGTTGCTCCTGGCTCAAGAATTGAGTTACCGGGATACTATTCCAGGTTGCATGTTTGATTAGTGGAATCATGGTTGTATCACCATGCCCACCAATAACCACAGCGTTAAGATCAGAAGGCGTACATCCTAATTCCTGACTTAAGTAATATTTAAATCGAGCAGAATCTAATGCTCCACCCATGCCAATGATTTTGTTTTTTGGTAAGCCTGAAGTTTTGAGCGTGAGGTAATTCATTGTGTCCATTGGATTGGATACAACAATGATGATGGTATTTGGCGAGTGTTTAAGAATGCTTTCTGTTACACTTTTTACGATGTTTGCGTTAGTGCCAATCAGCTCCTCGCGCGTCATGCCGGGTTTACGCGGCAAGCCCGAAGTAACTACTACAACTTCTGAATTTGCCGTAGCAGCATAATCGTTCGTTACTCCTTTGATTTTTGTGTCGAAACCAAGCAAAGCAGCGGTTTGCATCATATCGATGGCTTTACCTTCGGCAAATCCTTCTCTGATATCAAGCAATACTAGTTCTTCTGCTAATTCTTTTCTGGCAATATTGTCAGCACAGGTTGCCCCTACAGCTCCGGCGCCTACTACGGTTATCTTCATTGATTATTGGTTTTTTGTAAAATAAAATGCTGCCCGAAGGTAAGAAAATCAATACTTGAATAAAAGCTTTTTTGCGTTTGTAACGCTAGTGTGATTATTGGTTCAGTTGTTCAATTATTCAGTGGTACAAAGACTATTTATATGGTGTATTCGTTCTTTGCAATTCCATGCCTATCAAACCAATGAACCAATTATCTTCCTCCGGTTACGTCGATTATAGTGCCTGTAACGTATGAGGCTTCATCAGACAGTAGCCAGAGAGCTGCGGCTGCTACTTCTTCTGCCTGTCCACCACGTTTCATTGGGATTTGGTTTTCTAGCTTTTGTACACGATCTGGATCGCCCCCTTTTGCGTGTATTTTAGTGTGTATTAGTCCGGGTCTTAGCGCATTTACACGAATATTGTCTGCTGCTACTTCTTTAGAAAGCCCAATAGTCATGGTATCAATCGCGCCCTTGGATGCTGCATAGTCTACATACTCAAAAGGACCGCCAAGTCTTGCCGCAGCAGACGAAATGTTTACGATTCCGCCGCCGTAACCTTTCATTCTTTTAACAGCTTCGCGGGCGCACAAAAAGCTTCCGGTTACGTTTACAGCGAACAGCCTCGTTAAACGATCTACGGTAATCGTTGTAAAACTTGTACCGGGTTCGATAATGCCTGCATTATTTACCAGCGCTGTTATTCTGCCAACTTCTTGATCTATGTATTTGAACATAGCGAGTACGTCGGACTCAACTGAAACGTCCGCTTTGATCGAAAGTGCTTTGCCTCCTTTTATTCTGATTCTTTCAACAATTTTTTCTGCTGCCGCGTTATCCCCACGATAATTTACACATACGTAAAATCCTTTTTCTGCTGCCAGCATTGCAGTTGCAGCGCCTATTCCATCGCTGGAACCGGTTATTAATATTATTTTAGCCATTTGATTCGTTATCCCCGAAAGAGAAATTAATAAAAATTAAAACTAGATATCAATAGAGTCATAAACAACAACCTTAGACCAAAGTGTTGCGCAATCTTCAACAAATTTTAAATGTATCGGATGAATCTGATAGCTTTCCTGCTCTTTTAAATTTTGGAAAATGAGTAGCATGGAAAAGGAATAGCTGGTGTCAATAACACCGCGATTGGTATCGGCAGGGATGCCAATATTGACACTAATTTTGGGCTCAATTTCTGCTAAGCTGCGAATGCCTTTCAAAAGAGTTGCAGATTCTTCGTTATTCTCCGGATTTTTCAGCCAGAAATACACATGATGGATGAACATGATCTTTCTATATTTAATTAATAAGTCTTCAATTTAAATTTTTTACCCCTTTGCCATTCAAAGCGCATGGAGCAAAAAGTCTGGGTGTTCAGTGTTTTTCAGGTAATGTGCAAATGGCGTATAGTCATGTTGTTTAGATCGCATCGAGCAAAGATGTTTTTTATTTGTTTAACCCTTCGTTCCTCAATCCGATAGTTTTTACCTTCTTCTCAGCGCGGCATTATTAAAGAAAATGATCTGCCACTGCGGGCGATTTCTGGTTTCAAAGAGCTGATACATAACTCCGGTTTCTATGCGAGTGTTTTTTCCTACTCCTAGCCCAACACCGGTAAAAATACGATTGCGATCAAAAGTCGGATTTTGTTCGTTTATGAAAATCTCATTATATCCAGAGAGATATAATGTGTTTTTTTCAATTACTTTTTTATTCAGCGGAATATTTAATGCTAAAAAGTATCTGAATCGCATTCTGAAAGCATTATTTGGCAAAAAGCGCTCTTCTATTCGGTAGCGATGCTGCAGTGCTACTCGGCCAATTGTTTGCCTATTAATAAACTGTTGATATACTCTGAATTCATTGCTTTTTAACTTATTATCTGTACCGTTTATATAAGGTTCTGAGCGTATATAAGCTAATCCCAACAATAGATTGTTGTTGTTATCTGTCAGATTATAACCTATGCCTGTACGAATTAGCAACTGTTCAAAATCACTGGCAAAATTGTAGCTACGATACTGAATTTCGTTGGCCCAGGTCCAATTGTTGTTTAATTTTTGATTGGCAAGATAGACAAACCAGTTGCCCAGATCGCTTTGTTGTGCCAAACTCGAATAATTCGAGACAGCGATAATGGAGAAAGCAACAAATAAGGTTTTGATAAGTTTCATAGCGCTTAAAAACAGGATTTACTAATGTTTTAACTATTATGGCACATGAGAGTTGATATATTTGCTGCCCTAACCTTTGAATCCTCTGCAACTGCACCTTCGAATTTTTCTTTTAATGGCATCCAAGAGAGGGTCATTTTATTATCGGGGCAAGATAGGAATTTTTTGAAATGTCGAATTGTTTCAAAATATTTTTACTAATTATTAGGCATGCATAGTAGTTTCGGTTAGATTACCTTTTCGATTCGATAGCAGCGGCTAGATGGCATTTGCTTTTAAAAAGATATCCAAAATTATAGGGTTCAATTTCTATGAATTTTTCTCGGTCTAAAAAGTACTTTTTTCAATTTTAATTGCTTTAATGCGTGTTTTAGTCTAAATTTTACCCATTCTGCTTTCTTTTTAAAGCAAGGATGATATGAAATTAAAACCGCGCAAGGATGATGATGGGTAAAATTGTGAACATCCGAACGAGTTTTAAACTCTGTCCCTTCAATATCGATTTTGATAAAGGATATATTTTTCCTCTCCGGAATCAACTCAAGCAAATCCGGAAAAGTAATTAGATCCGTTTGCAAGTTATACTGACCGGGTTCGAACATTGAGGTTTCAGAACGTCCAAACATCGAGCGGTCAAGTTGAACCTTTTCCTTTTTAGTTGAAACGCCGAACGGAAGCAAGTGTATATTTATGATGTGATTAATTTAGATTTTTTTGACGAAATGTGATTGTGCAATGGGGCCAAAATCTATCCTATACACGCTTGGGTGAATTTGCGCCATCAAGAGCGATGCCGATCCGATCCAGGAGCCAAGGTCTAAAAGAAACTTTCCCACTGGTTGTTGAAATACAAAAGTTCAGCCCCCCCGCTAGTCCGTTATGGTAAGCCTCCAACATTCGTTTTCAAAATCACTGTTCGCGTAAACAGAAAATGATTTATTTTGATCTTCTACATAAACACGTTCAAGAACTAAAAGCTTAGGCATGTTTAGAGTGATTTTGTTGATGTCAACTTTGGTTTTTATTTTCTCTTAGAGATAGCTCGAAGTTTTCCTTGCGGCAATTTGTTGCAGGGTAGGTGCCCTGATCAGAAACCATGCATATAGTATAAAAGTACCATTATCCCTAAAAACCAGCCTGCAATTTTGTACATAAGTAGTGCGTATTTTTTCAAAGTTACCGGCCCATGTGTACTACCTTATAAAGTTAAATATCAGGGAATGGTCTGTATAGTCCACTTTTTTCTAAAAACGGCAATAATTGGTATTGAATATCGGGCTATCAGACTACCTTTATATTTTAATGTTAAGTTTCCATGATAGAATTTATCAGTCAGCCCTGGCCATGGTATGTGTCCGGATTTTTGATCGCCTTTGTAATGATTTTGATGATACTCTTTGGCCGAACTTTCGGGCTATCGTCCAATCTGAGAATCATTTGTGCTGCATGCGGAGCCGGAAAATATTCTAATTTCTTTGACTTTGATTGGAGATCGCAAAAGTGGAGCTTACTTTTTCTAGCCGGAGCCGTTTTAGGAGGGTGGATTAGCGCAACCTTTTTAATCGGCGATTTGCCCTTGCAACTTTCAGAGGCTACTATCGCTGATCTCGCAACGCTCAACGTGCAATTCGATGGCGCCTTAAATCCGTCACAACTTTTCAATATTGAATTCTTACTGACAATAAAGGGTTTTATTTTATTTATTGTCGGAGGGTTTCTTGTCGGGTTTGGAACCAGATATGCAGATGGATGCACTTCCGGACATGCAATTACGGGATTGTCTAATCTGCAATTGCCCTCTCTTATTGCTGTGGTAGGATTTTTTATAGGGGGATTAATTTGTACTTGGTTCATATATCCATTAATATTTTAAAATGAAGGCTCTAAAGTTTATTTTTTCAGGGATGTTATTTGGCATTATTATGATCAAATCAGAAGCTGCATCATGGTACAGAATTCAAGAAATGTTTCGATTTCAATCTTTCCATATGTACGGAATTATTAGTACGGCGGTGCTGATTGGAGTATTATCAATATTAATTATCAAAAAGCTAAAAATAAACGATATATCGGGCAATAAGATTGTTTTTCCTATAAAGGAACGAGGTTGGAGGAGATACCTTTTAGGCGGCATCATCTTTGGTTTAGGCTGGGCACTAACAGGGGCTTGTCCAGGACCAATGTTTGTAACTTTGGGTTATGGATATTTGATGATGGCTACAGTGATTCTCTCTGCCCTTGCAGGGACGTTCTGTTACGGTTTGCTAAAAGACAAACTTCCGCATTGATATCGGTCAATCCGCAGCATTATAATTGTGGAATACTTTAGATTCCCAACGCTCGCTACAGCATAGGATTTTTAATAAATTTGATTTTTACCCGCTAAGGATCAGCTGATGCCAGAATTCTCTCATTTACACGTACATACACAGTTTTCCCTGCTAGACGGAGCTGCGGACATCTCGCGATTGTTTAAAAAGGCACAGGCCGATGGAATGAAAGCGATGGCCATTACGGATCATGGAAATATGTTTGGCGTGTTCAAATTTGTCGCAGAAGCTAACAAACACAAGGTAAAGCCTATCATCGGATGTGAATTTTATGTCGTGGAAGACAGACATAAAAAGCAGTTTACAAAAGAAAAACGCGATGCCCGGTTTCATCAGCTTTTGCTTGCTAAAAATGCGCAAGGTTACCAAAATCTAATCAAACTATGCTCCCTTGGGTACATGGAGGGTTTGTACAGTAAATGGCCAAGAATTGACAAGGAGCTAATTTTAAAATATCATTCTGGACTGATAGCCACAACCTGTTGTATTGGAGCGTCTGTGCCGCAAGCCATTTTGAAGGAGAGCGAAGAGAAGGCAGAACTTGAATTTAAATGGTGGCTCGACGTGTTCGGCGAGGATTTTTACATTGAATTACAGCGGCATGATATCGAAGATCAGCACACAGTCAATAAAGTTTTATTAGGCTTTGCTAAAAAATATAATGTAAAGATCATCTGTTCTAACGATTCGCATTACGTAGATCAGCAAGATTCCAATGCGCATGATATTCTGCTTTGCGTGAATACTGGTGATATACAAAGCACGCCAATAGCTACCAACGAAGAGGGAGGAAAAGGCTTTCGCTTTGGGTTTCCGAATGATCAGTTCTATTTTAAATCGCAAAGTGAGATGGATAAGCTTTTCAGCGATCTGCCTGAATCTTTGGATAATACAAATGAAATTGTAGATAAGGTGGATCATCTCGACCTTAAGCGGGATATTTTATTGCCCAATTTTCCTATCCCTGACGAATTTAAAATCCATATCGGTGAAGGCTCTGCTCAGCTGAATCAGTGGGAGTACCTGAAGCACCTGACCTATACCGGTGCAAAAGAAAGATATAAAGATATTAGTCCCGAAGTTGAAGAACGCATCAATTTTGAACTGTTTACCGTTAGAACGATGGGTTTTGCGGGATACTTCCTGATCGTTTCTGATTTTATCCGTGCTGGTCGCGATATGGGGGTCTTTGTCGGACCGGGTAGAGGGTCCGCGGCAGGTTCGGTTGTGGCTTACTGCATCGGCATCACCAATATTGACCCTCTAAAATATAATCTGCTGTTTGAGAGATTCCTCAATCCCGATAGGAAATCAATGCCCGATATTGATACAGATTTCGATGATGAGGGAAGACAAAAGGTTATAGACTATGTGGTTGATAAATATGGAAAGAATCAAGTGGCTCAGATTATCACTTATGGCTCCATGGCCGCCAAGTCAAGTATTAAGGATGTAGCCAGGGTTCTCGACTTGCCTCTTGCCGAATCGAATATGCTGGCGAAGTTGGTGCCGGACAGACCCGGAACAAGCCTTCTTCAAGTGATGACTGGTGCTCTGGACGCCATAAAAAAGGAACAAAACCCGGAAGATTTTGAGAATATAAAGACTCTTCGAAAAATCCTCGAAGATGGGAAGACTGTTCAGTCGAACGTTCTAAAGGAAGCTTTGATCTTAGAGGGCTCGGTTAGAAATGTCGGGATCCACGCTGCCGGAATTATTATTGCACCCTATGACCTCACGGATATCATCCCGGTAGCTACGTCGAAAGAGTCTGAATTACTAATTACCCAATATGATGGTCGCGTTATTGAAGATGCGGGTGTAATAAAAATGGATTTTCTGGGATTGAAGACCCTCACAATAATTAAAGATACCTTAAGGCTGATTAAACAAAATCACGCCATCGAAATCGAGATAGATTCGATTCCACTCGATGATCTGCTCACGTTTGAGCTTTATCAGCGCGGTGATACAAACGGCACGTTTCAGTTTGAAAGTGATGGTATGCAGAAATACCTCCGCGAACTCAGACCTGATAAATTCGAAGATCTGATTGCCATGAATGCTCTGTATCGGCCTGGACCGATAGAATATATTCCGAATTTCATTTCCAGAAAGCACGGGCGCGAAGCAGTGAGCTATGATCTTCCTGATATGGAAGAATATCTGGCAGATACCTATGGTATAACTGTTTATCAAGAGCAGGTTATGCTTCTGTCGCAGAAGCTTGCCAGCTTTTCCAAAGGAGATGCTGATGTGTTGCGCAAGGCGATGGGGAAGAAGGATCGCTATACGCTCGATAAATTGAAACCTCAGTTTATAGAAAATGCTGGAAAGCTCGGACACGACGCAAAAATTCTCGAAAAGATCTGGACAGATTGGGAAGCGTTCGCTTCCTATGCGTTCAATAAATCACACTCCACTTGTTATGCGTTTGTAGCCTATCAAACAGCTTACCTGAAAGCTCATTACCCTGCCGAATATATGGCAGCGGTTTTAAACAATCAGAACAATATTGAAAAGATATCATTCTTTATGGATGAGACCCGAAGAATGGGTATACCGGTTCTTGGACCTGATATAAACGAGTCTGATCTTAGTTTTGCCGTTAACAAAAAAGGCGAAGTTCGTTTTGGAATGGCCGGAATTAAAGGCGTCGGTGATAAAGCAATTGAAAGTATTATCGAAGAAAGGAATTTAAACGGCCCGTATCTCGATGTTTATGATTTTGCACGCCGCACCAATTCTAGGGCTGTTAGCAAGAAAGTTTATGAAAACCTAATTTATGCCGGTGCATTTGACTTGTTTGGGTTTAACAGGGCGCAGTTCTTTTTGAAAGCGGATAGTAGCAATAGTAATGGTATTGAGAGGTTAATTAAATATACCAACGATTATCAGGGAAACTTAAACTCTTCGCAGGCATCGCTTTTCGGCGGTACCAGTCACGCCCATATTTCTGAACCTCAACTTCCGGAGTTTGAAGAATGGGCAGTTATTGAAAAATTGAAGTATGAGAAAGATGTTATCGGAATTTACCTTACTGGGCATCCTCTCGATAATTATAAATTCGAGCTCGATAACTTTTGTACCCATCAGATAAAGCATGTGAGCTTGGTGAATAAAGTAAAGAACGGTGAGGTTTTGGAAGAAGATCAAACTGAATTTGATAAAATCAAGAATCGCGATCTTCTGGTTGGCGGACTAGTTTCAAACGCTCAGCACCGCACTACGAAAACCGGTAAGCCCTTTGGCTCGATGATATTAGAAGATTTTACAGACAGCTGTGAAATCGTCTTATTTGGCGAAGATTATGTTAAATTAAAGTCTTTCTTTACAGATGGGTATTTTTTGCAGGTAAGAGCTTCTATAACTGAAAGGTTTAAACAGAAAGATAATTGGGAGTTTAAGGCTACACAGATTACTCTGCTTTCTGATCTTAGGGATAAGATGGCGAAATGTTTGACAATTCAATTGGCATTAAGTCAGGTATCTGAAGAGTTTTTGCTACAAATGGATGGACTAGTAAAAAGTAATGCCAAACAGAATCCTAACAGGAATTGCCAGTTGAAATTTATGATAATAGATTACGAAAACGAAACGACTTTAGAGATGCCGTCTAAAACGATAAAGATCAATCCCAGTAATGAATTTATCGATGAATTGATCAAACTTAAGGGGATAAAATATAAGTTAAATTAATGTCACATTGTCGTGCTTGCGTTTTGGCAGGAAAATTGAATGCGTATTATTGTATAAATATTAAAATTAAATATTATGGCTTTAGAAATAACTGACGCTAACTTTGAAGAATTAGTTTTGAAATCAGATAAACCTGTTTTGGTAGACTTCTGGGCAGAATGGTGTGGCCCTTGCCGCATGGTTGGTCCTGTGGTGGAAGAACTAGCAAAAGAATATGATGGAAAAGCTGTCGTGGGTAAAGTAAACGTTGATCACAATCCCGGCATATCAATGCAATTTGGCATTCGCAATATCCCTGCATTATTGTTCTTTAAAAATGGCGAAATTGTAGATAAACAAATAGGTGCTGTGCCCAAGTCTGTTTTGGCTGATAAGCTTAGCAAACAGCTGGTTTAAGCTTACTTATTTCAAGTATTAAAAATCTATCTCGTTGCAACGGGATGGATTTTTTTGTTTTACCTTTAACTATGCTTTATAATCTACATTCACACAAAGAGCTTCAAAATATTGGAAACCTTGAGATTCTTGCGCAGCAAGTCGTTGAAGGGTTCATAACCGGACTGCATAAAAGTCCGTTTCATGGCTTTTCTGTTGAATTTGCTGAACATCGTCTTTATAACAGCGGAGAGTCTGTAAAGAATATCGACTGGAAATTATATGGTCGCACAGATAAGCTTTTCGTCAAGCGATTTGAAGAAGAAACAAATTTAAGATGTCAGTTAGTTTTGGATGTTTCTTCGTCCATGTACTATCCCGAAAAAGAATTAAATAAGATTATTTTTTCTGTTTGCGCAGCAGCGTCTCTAATCTATCTATTCAAGAAGCAGCGTGATGCTTTTGGATTAAGTTGTTTCTCAGACCATCTTGAATTATCTACTCAAGCAAAGTCGACAGCAGTGCATCAGAAATATTTATTTGCAGAATTAGAACGTCTGATGGAGCGCGATGTAAAAGGCAATCAAACAAACGTCGCCTCTGCTCTCCACCAGATTGCCGAACAAATCCATAAACGATCGCTTGTCATTATCTTCAGTGACATGTTGGAAACCGTCTCAACTGACACCGGACTTTCTGATATTTTTGCGGCCCTTCAACATTTGAAGCATAATAAACATGAAGTTGTTATTTTCAACGTACTAGATCACAAAAAAGAATTGAGTTTTGACTTTGATAATCATCCCCATCATTTTATAGATCTTGAAACGGCAGAAGAGCTGAAAGTGCATCCCAACCAGGTTAAGGAGACCTATCTCAGGGCAATAACTGCGTATCACAAAGAACTAAAGCTAAAATGCGCGCAATATCGTATTGATTTAATTGATGCTGATATCAAAAATGGTTTCCACCAGGTATTACAGGCCTATTTGATAAAGCGAAGCCGGATGTCCTAAGCCCGTTTCGGTGCTAAGTTTTTAATACTCAAGAATTCATTTCAGAAAACAAAGCTGCTGTTAATTAAATTTTTGTCTTTAAAATTAGAACCTATCGCTGCAATTAGATTGTTATTGAAGGTCGCAATTCCGCATTCACGTGGCGGATAAGTAGAAATATAGGCAATTTTCATCTGAATCTGTTTTAGCAAGGTTACAGCATGCTAACATGATTCTTTGTACGATTGTTTGCTCCAGTAAATACCTTGGCTACAACTCTTTGATTATAAGGCTCTAGGCGGGTATTAGGTTAGCCTTTATGAAAATAATCTATAGCTTCAATAATCACATTACATGCTTTTTCAATCTCATTTTCTGTGATAATTAAAGGTGGGGCTATGCGCATTGAATGATCACAGTGTAAGAACCAGTCTGTAATGATACCATGTTCAATGCAACGATCGATGATTTTTTTGTTGAAATCAAAATCCTTGAATTCTACCGCAATCATTAGTCCGATAATTCGAACCTCTCGTATACCCGGATGAACAAGCAGTTTGCGGAAAATTGCTCCTTTTTGCTCCACTGCGTCTACAAGTTTTTCGCTTTGTATAACCTGAAGTGTCGCTAATCCTGCCGCGCAACAAACAGGATGCCCGCCAAAGGTGCTGATATGCCCTAGGATAGGTTGGTGGCTTAAAACGCCCATAATGTTGCTCGAGGATATAAATGCGCCCATAGGCATTCCGCCGGCCATCCCTTTGGCAATTAATAGGATATCAGGTATAACGTCAAAATGTTCAAAAGCAAATAGTTTTCCGGTACGCCCAAAGCCCGTTTGAATTTCATCGAGTATGAGAAGGGTTCCTGTATCTGTGCAACGCTGGCGGAGCAGTTTCATATAATTTGCTGCGGGTATACGTACCCCCGCTTCTCCTTGTATCGTTTCAATGATTACGCAGGCCGTGGCTTGCGTAATCATTTCTAAATCAGGTATGTTATTGAAATTTATAAACTTTATATCCGGAAGTAGGGGCCTAAACGCTTGTTTGTAATATTCATTTCCCATTACGCTTAGGGCGCCATGGCTACTGCCATGATAGGAGTTGTGGCATGATATAATTTCGGTTCTACCGGTATAACGTTTTGCTAGCTTCAGTGCGCCTTCAGTTGCTTCGGCACCCGAACTAACAAAATATGTGCAATTGAGAGAGGGGGGCAATACTGATGCTAGCTCTTCGGCGTACTTTATTTGCGGTGATTGAACATATTCACCATAGACCATCAGGTGCATGTATGTTTCCGCCTGTTTTTGAATAGCTCTAACTACTTCGGGATGACAATGCCCTATGTTACTCACTCCTATACCGGCAATGAGATCCATATATACTTTTTCATCTGCATCGTAGAGGTACATGCCTTTGGCCCGTACAAACTCCAATAAAAGGGGTTCTAAAGATGTTTGTGCATTGTATTGTAGAAAGAGCTGACGTAGACTAGGCATTTACAAAAATAGCAAAAGCCTTCAGGAATTTCCTGAAGGCTTTTGACGTCTTAATTTTTTAAAAATATCTGTTAAGGTTTTCTTTCGCCACCAGAACGATTGCGTAATTGTTTCATGAGGTACTCCCTAAATTCAGGCTCAGCCCTGTACAGAGCAAGCACCTTTTGAGCAGGTATTACGTTTTGGAATTGTTTCAAATATTTAACCTTTGTGTCCAACAGCTTTCTGTCAAGAGCTAAATCAGTAGTTAAAGCTACAGCAGGGTTTGTTTTATTATTAGCGTTCCAATTTGCTCTTTTTTGATCCCAAAGCGCGTTGACCTCAGCTTGATAGTTATTGTAGACAGGCCAAAATATTTTAGCTTCACTTGTATTCAAGTCTAATCTGTCAGTAATGAAAGCGATTTTTATTGTTTCAATGTGCGCAATCTGCTCTTTTGAAGGGCCGTGTCTTTCTTGGGCAATCACTGAGAAAACCGAGAACAGCAGGCATATCGTAAAATTCAATAATAATTTCATCAAAATCTATTTCTATAAAGCACGTTCGTCTAAATAACTCTGTAGATCTTCAGATTGAATATTTTCATCAACTGTATAAGACACTGAACCAATATTTTCTATTATCGCCGGCATATCTGCACGGGTTGTATGAAGTCTCAGATAATCAAGAATTGTTTCGTCAGAAACATTTGAAATGGCTGAAGTAGACACTTTGGTAGAAGTGTTTTTAGCCGGATCTGGAGTCGTTTTGCTTTGTTGAATATTAAAAATCAGTCCAGCACTTAAAGCAATAGTGATACACGCAGCTGCTGCATAATTTAACCAAGCCGGCACGCTACTTTTGCGCATGGAAAATACTTTGGCAGGCTCAGCTACTTTTTCATTAATACGGATTTGAAGCGCGGCGAAATATCCTTCCGGTACCGTGAAACTATTACCAACAAAAGATTCCTTTAATTTATCTGCAATGATGCGCCCTTCAATCTGAGCACTTAGCTCAGTAAAATAGGCCTCTGGTACAGTGAATTTACTATCAAACCTATCAGAATATACGTTTTCAACAGAGATACGAGAGTTTAATTGCTCCTGTAAATTATCGAAATATCCCTCCGGTACAGAAAATGGACTTTTCCTTTCTAAGCCCGCAAGCGTCGGTACTCCCTTTTCCCAATCGTTATTCATAGTATTATGATTGATTTTTTTAACAAAGGTTTAATCAGTACTAGTCAAAAAATGTTCAATCTTTTTCACCGCGAGGTGAAAAGATGCTTTAAGTGCTCCTACACTAGTTCCAAGCACTTCAGAAATTTCTTCGTATTTAAGATCGTCAAAATATTTCATATTGAAAACCAGTCTCTGCTTTTCCGGTAATGTCAGCAGTGCCTGTTGCAGTTTCATTTGTATGTGATCACCATCAAAATACGGACTATCAACTAAGGAGTCTGCCAAATCGTATGCCACGTCGTCTAGCGGGATATTATTGTGCCGCTTTTTATCATTTAAAAATGTAATACATTCGTTAGTCGCAATACGATATAGCCAAGTATACAGCTGTGAATCACTTCTGAAATTCGCTAAATTCTTCCAAACCTTAATAAATACATCCTGAACTATATCGTCCGAATCGTCATGATTAATAACTAAACGCCGGATATGCCAGTAGATCTTTTGCTGATACTTGCCTAAAAGCAGGTTAAAAGCCTCATTTCTAGTGCGTTCTGAGGAAAATTTCTCAAGAATTTCTGAATCTTCTACTTGTTTCATTCGTTAGAATAAGTCGATTCTTATGGTTTTATTTGCCTTTGCGTTGAATAGCTTTTTGTGCCGCTTTCACGATGCTATCTACATTAAGTCCATATTTTTCCATTAATTGCTCAGGAACTCCACTTTCACCAAAAGAATCATCAACAGCAACATATTCCTGCGGCGTTGGGTTGTTTCTCGCTAAAAGCTGTGCAATACTGTCTCCTAATCCACCAAGTCGGTTATGCTCCTCGGCAGAAACAACGCATCCTGTTTTTGCTACAGATGTTAAAATCGCTTTTTCATCAAGAGGTTTAATCGTATGAATGTTAATAATTTCCGCATCAATTCCCATTTCTGCAAGGATTTCGCCTGCTTGAATCGCTTTCCAAACTAAATGTCCAGTTGCAAAAATGCTAACGTCTTTTCCTTCGTTAACCATCCATGCCTTACCTATTTCGAATTTTTGATCAGAATCAGTAAAAATAGGAACCACAGGCCTACCAAAACGTAGATAGACTGGGCCTTCGAATTCTGCAATAGCAAGCGTTGCGGCTTTAGTTTGATTAAAATCACATGGATTTATCACCGTCATGCCTGGCAGCATTTTCATCATGCCTATATCTTCCAAAATCTGATGTGTTGCACCATCTTCTCCAAGTGTAAGACCTGCGTGGGAAGCGCAAATTTTCACATTTTTATCTGAATACGCCACGGATTGGCGGATCTGATCATAAACTCGTCCTGTTGAGAAGTTGGCAAATGTTCCGGTAAATGGAATTTTACCACCGATAGTCATACCGGCAGCAATACCAATCATATTTGCTTCGGCAATACCGATCTGGAAAAAGCGCTCTGGAAATTCTTTTATAAAAGGATCCATTTTCAGAGAACCCACAAGGTCTGCGCAAAGCGCTACTACATTTGGATTTTTTCTTCCTGCCTCTAATAAGCCTGCTCCAAATCCGGATCTTGTATCTTTTTGTTCGGTATAAGTATATTTCTTCATGTCAATATTTTAAGGCATACAATCAGTATGCTAGGGAATTAATAATCTTTAAAAGTGCTTTGTAATTGATCAAGTGCAGCGGCTAATTGTTCATCATTAGGAGCAACACCGTGCCACTTATGAGAGCCCATCATAAAGTCAACGCCATGACCCATATTGGTCTGCATAAGAATCATAATAGGTTTTCCCTTGCCTGTTTTTGACTTAGCCAATTCAAGAGTGGTTATAATGTTGCTCATATCATTGCCGTTCATTTCCAATACGTCCCACCCGAAAGCTTCCCATTTTGCTTTTAAGTTTCCTAAAGACAATACTTTCTCTGTAGGGCCATCAATTTGCTGACCGTTAAAATCAATTGTTGAGATTAGGTTGTCTACTTTATTGTGAGGTGCAAACATTGCTGCTTCCCATATCTGACCTTCTTGTAGTTCTCCATCACCATGTAAGGTGAAGACAAGGCCATTATCGTTGTTTAATTTCTTCGTTAAGGCAGATCCAATTGCTACAGACAATCCCTGACCTAAAGATCCGGAGGCAATGCGTATTCCCGGCAAATGCTCGTGAGTAGCAGGATGCCCTTGAACGCGCGAATTAATCTTCCGAAAAGTTGCAAGCTCGCTAATATCAAAATAGCCTGAACGTGCTAAAACACTGTACCATACCGGAGAAATATGTCCGTTTGAAAGAAAGAAAAGATCTTCTCCCGTTCCGTCCATATTAAAATCACTATTATGGGTCATTATATGGAAATATAAGGCTACCAGGTAATCGGTGCAACCTAATGAGCCACCGGGGTGCCCAGATTGGCAACCGTGAACCATTCTAACAATGTCTCGGCGAACCTGCGTGGCAATCTGTTCTAAGTTTTCAATATCTGAAGTCATGTTTAATTTTAATAAGAAAGCGGCTAAATTAATTAATTTTAATTAATAGGATTAATAAAAATCTGAGCAAAAGCGCTGTTAACTGATCAGGTCCAAAACCTGCTGAGATGAATTACCTGTATCAACCTTGTCGATTATTTTCTGGATTAAACCATCTTTCTTGATGATGAAGGTCTTTCGGAGAGTTCCCATATATTTTTTTCCATACATGCTTTTCTCTGCCCACACTCCGTAGGCTTCTACTATTTTTTTATCGGTATCCGCGATAAGACTGAAAGGAAGATCAAATTTCTTGATAAATTTCTGATGCGATTTTTCATCGTCTGTGCTTACGCCGATTACTGCAAAGCCCTTTTCAATAAGTATTTGGTAATTATCGCGAAAGCTGCAGGCTTCTGCTGTACATCCCGGGGTATCGTCTTTAGGGTAAAAATAAAGGATGATTGTTTTGCCTGAGAAATGTTGCAGGGAAACGGGCTTGCCCGATTGATCATTTGCTATAAAGTCTGGAGCTTTATCGCCTTCTTTTAATTCTTGCATTAGTTTATCGATAAAAAGTTGCGGTGTAGGTTTTAGTATTTAGTTTGTTATCAATTAGTTCGAGCTTTAGAAGATGTTTGCCAGAAGGTGTCTGTTGGTCAAACGTATGCCACAAGGTAGCAGTTTTTTGATCAAATTCCATCAGCACCCAAGTCCCATCAATTGTTCCTCTAAATGATTTTATTCCGGAAAGATTATCGGATATCTTGAATGAAATCCTGCTAAGGCCCTTCATTGACTTTCCGTCCGTAATATTAATGGGTCTGATAATCGGAGCGATCGTATCTATAGTAACATAGAAATTACCAAAACTGGTGGGATTGGCTTTAACATAGCCATTATCATAAGAACTTAGATAGGCGACACCTCTAACATCTGCGATTAATGCCTTGTCATGTAATTTAGTTGATAGTGTGGTATCGGGTTTAATCCATAAACTATATGCCTCATGAAGCGGAATTGCTCGGGTATGCACCTGATGTAAAGATGAATATGTGCCGTTCTTTTTTGTTTGCGAATAGGTAAAGTTTAGATCGCTATACAATACTCCTATTGGAATTGAAATTTTAATATCGTCCCTGCTAAATTCGTTCACTTTATTATAATTAAATTTTTGGACACCCGTTGGTTCTTGCGAAGCAATTGATTTGGGGCCATTTCTAACCTTAAAGAAAAGCGTACTTGTATTGCCTTTAAAATCTTTCACGCGGTACTCCATATTGTGCACCTGATCATCGATAAGTTCAACCAGACCGTTGTTAACCAAATTTTGATAAATCCTGATTGGGTTACCGGGTTCGACAAAGCTTTTTTGAATAGTTACTCTCTGATTTAAATAGTTGGGATAGTCTATATGGGCATTTGCAGCTCTGCTATGATTAAAATAAAATCTCTCAAGCGCTGAAGAATAAATCGTTTTCTCGTCAAGTTTTAGCTCGATAGAATAAACTCCATGTTGATTGCCCGAGGCGACGCTTTGATCAGACGTAGTGATGCCAAAGCCAACTTTGCCGTTTAGGTTAATAATTGGTGATTGACTCAATGAATAATTTCCCGCCGATCCCACTACTTGAAAGTATTGTTTAGGTGTTTTTTCGCTAAATGCAAGTTCGTTTAGACGATAAATATACATTGATCGGATAGTTGGTTTCGCATTATCGGCGACAGCAATGCCAAGAAGTTGCGGATTAATGATCTCTTCTGTTTTCGTGTCTCGTACCTCAAAATGCAAATGCGGGCCGCCCGAACTTCCGGTATTGCCAGACCATGCAATTAGTTCGCCTTTTTTAACCGGGATATCGATGGGCAGCAAAGGAAAGTCAACATCATACTGCTCGCGGCTATATTGATTGCTTTTTACAGTTAATGCTAAACGAGGATTAAATCGTTGAAGGTGGGCATAGACACTAGTGTATCCGTTTGGATGATCGATATAAACTGCATTGCCAAATCCACCGATCTGGACTCTAAGTCGAGAGACGTGACCATCGGCTACTGCATAGACGGGATGTCCCTCTGTTTGGTTGGTTCTGATGTCCATCCCCGAGTGAAAATGGTTGCTTCTGATTTCCCCAAAGGTGCCGGATAAGTCGATAGTTAAATCGAGTGGTGACCGGAAATCTGAAGTCGGATAGGTTCTAGCTGTTTGAAATTCCTGAGCTACTGAAATTAGTGATAGCCATGCAAAGAGGATTGAAAACGTAGTTATTTTAAACATAGATTTTGGTAACGTATCAACGCACATAAAAATCTAAAAGTTTTAGATTTTTATCAAGATAGCCTTCTAAATGATCGCCGATACTTACTTTTCCAACCCCTTTTGGCGTCCCTGTAAATATCAGATCGCCTTTTTTCAATGTGATATATTGTGAAACGAATGCAATTAAGCATTCAAATGAAAAGATCAGATCGCCGGTGTTTCCATTTTGTGCCGTCTTTCCGTTAACATCTAAATTAAAATTTAAAGCATAAAGGTTTGAAAACTCGACTTTTGGAACGAATTTGCTCACAACCGCAGAATTATCGAACGACTTAGCGAGCTCCCAGGGAAGGCCATTTTCTTTATGTCTTTGCTGTATGTCACGAGCAGTAAAGTCGATCCCTAGCCCGACTTCGTCGTAGTAATTCTGAGCAAATTTTTCGGCTATGTGTTTTCCTTCTTTGCAGACCTTCAACACGATTTCTATTTCAAAATGGATATCTGATGAAAATTCAGGATGATAAAACGGCTTATTGTCTTTAAGAAGGGCAGTGTCCGGCTTCATAAAAATTACCGGAACGGTTGGTATAGGATTGTTTAATTCTTTAGCATGGTCTGCATAATTGCGACCTATAGCAATGATTTTCATAGTAATAAAGCTTGTTTATAGCTTATAAAGGATTTTAAAGAACTAAAATCCGCTTGGTAACAGTTTTTTGATCTACGATCACCTGAACAAAGTACGCACCACTATTTAGTTTTGATGAAATTGAAAAATTGTTGCTTTGATCGCCAGCAGATACTTTTTTAGCCAACAGAGTCACAACCTTGCTCCCAAGGAAATTCATCACTTGAATAATTACATTAGAGTCTTTGCTGAGGTGATAAGTAACGTTGATTTGATCTAATACAGGAATTGGATAAATTCTGACATTTAAAATTTTGTCTTCCAGTATATTTTTCGGTTCCTGACCGCCACTAATGGTGTTGAAATTAGCTAGGCTTGCTGCATTTGTCTTGATCTTAACAGATTCGGAGCGAAGTGCAGGTTTCTTAACGCGGGTATCTGTTAATTTGGACTTCGCCGTATCGACTTTACCATCCATAGCGATTACAGCACCGATGTTTAGTGCAAGCACAAAAGACATCAGTAGTATAATTCTAACAGGTAATAGGTAAAGTTTATCCATTCGGTAACGCTATAAGACAAAAATATAAATAAAACCCTATTAGTTTTTCGTTTTTAGCTATATCGTATTCTTTTTAACATAATTTAACAATCTTTCTTATTTTAAAGGTGTGCAAAAGACATAAAAATGCAAAAAATACCACCATTGTTTATTTGTACTCCATAATGTACTTTTGTGCCCAACTCAAATTATAAAGGTGTCAAATAACAAAAGTCTGAACAAACTATCCGCTGCCGGAGTAATTATTAGTTTGGGGATTATATACGGAGATATTGGTACATCGCCTTTATACGTTTTTAAAGCAATAGTCGGACAAAACATTATCACTACCGATCTTATTCTCGGAGCCTTGTCATGCATTTTCTGGACACTCACACTCCAAACAACTATAAAATATGTCATCATCACATTGCGTGCCGATAATAAAGGCGAGGGTGGAATATTCTCGCTGTTTTCACTGGTACGAAAAAAGGCACGGTGGTTAGTAATTCCTGCCATGATTGGCGGGGCGGCCCTACTTGCAGATGGGATGATTACCCCTCCGATTACAGTTTCAGCTGCGATTGAGGGCTTGGATATCTTTTATCCCGGTCTTCCAACCGTTCCTATAGTAATTGCCATCATCTCCGGAATTTTTATAATCCAACAGTTTGGGACATCTCTTGTGGGTAGAGCTTTTGGCCCTATCATGTTTGTTTGGTTTACGATGATGGCTGTGCTTGGAGGGGTTTATGTCTATGAGTTCCCAGAAATATTAAAAGCAGTTAATCCTTATCATGCGTACAACATTCTTGCCACGAATCCGAGTGCATTACTTATTTTAGGTGCAGTATTTCTTTGTACTACAGGTGCCGAAGCGCTCTATTCAGATTTAGGGCATTGCGGTAGGGCGAATATCCGGACAAGCTGGGCATATGTAAAGTCATGTCTTCTATTGAACTATTTCGGGCAAGGGGTATGGCTTTGGCAGCATCAAGGCACAACATTAGAAGCTAATGGCAACCCTTTTTATCTGATTATGCCTGAATGGTTTCTTATTTTCGGTATTTCTATCGCCACTGCAGCGGCGATTATTGCTAGTCAGGCAATGGTATCGGGCTCATTTACGCTGATATCCGAAGCTGTAAGGTTAAATCTCTGGCCCAAGGTTAAGATTAACTATCCTAGTGATCAAAAGGGACAATTATACGTACCCTCTATCAATTGGATACTCTGGATCGGGTGCATTGTGGTCATGCTTATTTTCCAAAAGTCGGCTAATATGGAAGGTGCTTACGGCCTAGCCATCAATCTTACATTTTTGATGACCACCATTTTAGTGGCTGTATATTTAAAGAGCAGGAAGTTTCCGAACTATATTATTAGCACATTCCTAGCGGTCTATCTGCTGGTTGAACTGGTTTTCTTGGTCGGAAACATGGCAAAATTCCTGCACGGAGGATGGTTTACTCTGATGCTGGCAAGTATCATGTTTTCGGTTATGTGGACTTGGGCGGCTGCTAGAAGAATAAAGAATAGGTATGTTCGGTTTGTAGAGATCGAAGACTATTATCCTATTATCAGTGAGTTAAGTGAAGACAATTCAGTTCCGAAATATTCTTCGCAGTTAGTTTATCTTACTAGTGCCAATTTTAGCTCTGAAATTGAGTCGAAGATTATGTACTCGATACTGCAGAAGCAGCCGAAGCGCGCAGACGTCTACTGGTTGGTGCATGTGGATGTGAAAGATGAGCCTTACACACGCGAGTACAAAGTAAATCACCTTATTCCAAATAAGTTAATTCGTATTGATTTCCGATTAGGCTTCAGAGTTGAACAGCGAATAAATGTTCTTTTTAGAATGGTAGTAGAAGAATTAGTTAAAAATAAAGAGATTGATATAACGAGTCGCTATGATTCTTTAAATAAGTATAAAATCGTGGGTGATTTTAGATTTGTAGTGCTTGAGAAGATTTTGTCGCGTGCTAACAATCTGAGCTTTATTGACAAAGTGACAATGGATTTTTATTTCATATTGAAACACTTAAGTCTTTCTGAAGAACGGGGATTTGGCCTGGATCTAAGCTTTGTTACGGTAGAACAGGTTCCACTTATTGTTTCCTCGACAGAGCATATTGAGCTTGAACGGATAACCGAAAAGCAGGAGAATTAATTCAATTTACTGTTTCGGTAACTGTAAGTAAAATAGATTACAAGGCCAATTCCTAACCAAATCAAAAATCGGATCCAATTAGTATAGCCCAATTCTGTCATCAAATATAGACAGCTAAGGAGTCCCGCCACCGGGATCAACGAAAGATTTTTTGTGAAACAAAGGGTGGATATAACTGCTGCAACGATGATGAATAGAAAATAAGGAAGCGTGTTTTTGAACGTTTGCCATTCGCCTGAAAACTCCAGTAAGCGCAATAGCGGCTCGTGGAAAGAGAATATTGCAGCGATAAATAAACCTGGAACAATATATTTAGAATTAATATAGGGGATGTGAAAGCGAGCTCTTCTTGCTTCGGGCGCGTCTTTTGGCAATAACAACACTCCTCCGCAGACTAAGACGAAGGCAAACAAGGTACCGATACTGGTTAGATCAGTTACTTCCGTAAGGTTCATGAATAGAGCAGGTACTGCCACTACTATTCCTGTTACGACGGTAGCAAACGTAGGCGTCTTATATTTAGGGTGGATGTAAGAAAAGGCTTTAGGTAATAATCCGTCCCTGCTCATGCTCATCCAGATTCTAGGTTGACCCATTTGAAAAATAAGTAACACACTAGCAGTTGCAACAACGGCGCTTACAGAAATTATGTAGCTGATCTGTGTAAGCCCGACGCGCTCAAATACAAAAGCCAATGGGTCTGCTACTTGCAATTCCTTGTAATTTACCATCCCCGTTAGTACCAGAGCTACTAGAATATACAACACCGTGCATATCAAAAGCGAATAAATCATCCCTCTGGGAAGGTCGCGTTTAGGATTTTCACATTCTTCAGCGGTAGTAGAAATCGCATCAAAGCCGATATATGCAAAGAAAACCCCTGATACACCCTTCATCACCCCCTCAAAACCATTTGGTAGAAAAGGACTCCAATTTGCAGGGGTGATATAAAAAGCGCCCAATAAAATAACCACTAACACGACTCCAATCTTTAAAATAACCATCAGATTAGTTGCTTTTTTTGTTTCGCGTATGCCGATATATACCAAATATGTGATTAACAAAACAATTGCTAAGGCAGGAATATCTGCAATAAACCTAAAGCCGCCAATGTCGGGAGCAAGGCTCCATGCCTGATGCTCAAGGCTAAGCTTATTGGTTATTTCAACCAGATTGCCAGTGGCACTTAGTCGTTCGAATTGTTCATGCCCGCGCGATGCGGAAAGGTAATCCATTGTTAAATAAGAAGGTATCGTAATATTGAATCCCAAAAGCAGATTGGTAAAATATTCGCTCCAAGAGATAGCTACGGCGATATTTCCGATCGCATATTCCATCAAAAGATCCCATCCAATAATCCATGCTATTAGCTCGCCGAACGAAGCGTAGGCGTAGGTGTATGCACTTCCGGCAACGGGGATGCGCGATGCAAATTCAGCGTAACATAAAGCCGAGAATCCGCAGGTTATTGCGGTGAGTACGAAGAGTATCGTTACACCCGGACCACCGTTAAACGCTGCCCCACCAATTGTTGAGAAAATACCTGCTCCAACAACCGCAGCGATGCCCATAAAAGTTAGATCTTTGACTTTTAGCACGCGCTCCATGCTCGATCCTGAACGTTCGCTGTCCGAAAAGCCTCCTTCGCGGTCGTTTAAGATATTTTCAATCGATTTTTTGCGGAAAAAGTTGGCCGGCATCTTCATTATCCTATTTATACTCTAAAATTCGGGCTGTTTCTCTAAAATATTAGCGACATCAGTTATTCCTAATGCCTAAATTATAAAAGAAATTGGGTTTAATGACATTACTTTAAAATAGAAAATCTCCAAACGGGGAGAATGGAGATCTTCAAACTAACCAATTATAAACCTACCATTAATACCTTTTTTGTTGAAAGGTAACCGTGGAATTTTCTAGTCCAACTTTGTAAGCTCTGTTTTTACAAGCGTAACTAATTCTTTAACATAGTCTGCACTAAAATCGAACTTAATACCTGCTGTTTCATAAATCTCATTAATTGGTTTAGTGTAGCCAAGTTTTAAGGCGTCTAAATACATGGTTAATCCTTTGTCTGGATTTTCCTTATAATTTTTCCAAACCGCTATGGCGCCGAGCTGTGCAATGCCATATTCAATATAATAAAAAGGGATCTCAAAAATATGAAGTTGCTTTTGCCATAAATTTCCGAGCGAATCTTCAAGGCTTGTCCAGTCTGAAAAATTATTACCGAATGGCTCAAATGTCTGCTTCCATGCTACTTCTCGTTCGGCGGCACTGTGTTCAGGGTTCGTGTATATCCAATGTTGAAACTGATCTACAACAGCTACCCATGGCAGGGTTTTAAGAACATCTATTAGCTGATCGCGTTTTGCGCGTTTTAAGTCTTCCTCATTATCGAAAAATGCATCCCATTTATCCATTGAAATTAATTCCATACTCATCGAAGCGAGCTCGGCAACTTCAGATGGAACATGTTTAAAATCATTCAATTTGAGATCAGCCGAAATAAAGGTGTGTACAGCGTGGCCACCTTCATGTACCATTGTCGTTAGATCTCGAAAAGTATTGGCTGAGTTCATGAAAATAAATGGAGCACCTGTTTCTGCCAAGGGGTAGTTATATCCGCCGGGAGCCTTGCCCTTTCTGCTTTCGACATCAAAAAGTCCGTTGGCTTTCATTATTTCTAATCGCTCGCCTATGTAAGGGTGTAATTCGTTGAAACAGGTGATGGTTTTGTCAATTAATTCTCCACCGTTAGAAAAGGGTTTTAGGGCTGTTTTGCCTGATAGATCTACATCCATGTCCCAAGGTTTTAAGTCTTCTAGCCCAAGAGCCTGTCGTCTTTTTTCTGCTTGCTCGAAAAGTAGTGGAACAATCTCTCGTTCAATTGCAGCATGAAATTTATAGCAATCATGAGGGGTATAATCGAAGCGACCAAGCGCTTGGAACATATAATCACGAAAGTTTTCGAAACCCGCATTTTTAGCAACCTGGTGACGAAGCTTCAGTAAGCTATTGAAGAGATTATCAAGTTTTTCTTTATCCTCTAACCGTCGGGCGGCAATAATTTTCCAAACTTTTTCTCTAACGGATCGATCCTGATCTTTTAAAAATACAGAGGCCTGCTCTAAGGTGTATTCTTTCTCATCAATAATAACGCTCATAGAGCCCGTAATCGACTGATATTGCTGCTGTTCTAACTGTATTTGGGTAAAGATCGGTACGTTCTCTACTTTGAATAGTTCAAGCGCTTTTCTAATTCCCCGTATGTATACGAAATATTCGCTTTGATCAAGTTCTTCCAAAAAATGACATTCGATAAATTTCTTATTCAAGTCGTTAGAAAGGGGTGCAATTTTCGGCTCTATTGCGGTAGCAAAATATTGAAAATCTTGCAGTAGCTTTTCATCGGTAGTATCGCAAGTCATACGGATATATCGCCACGCGAAATCTTCTTCCAGTGCCGCTTCCAGCTCACTTCGATCTCGCAACCAGTTATTGAGTTCTGCCGCTGAATTTAGCTCTCGCATTTTCAGTTCTTCAAACAAGGGTTCAAGAGCTTCCCATTTCATTTCCAAATCTTGCGGAATGTAGGTTCTTGATTTTTTTGTAATACTGAGATTATTCATATTTTGAATTAATTGCGAAAATAGATATCGAGTAAAAAGCAGGTTGCAAAAAGTACTGATGCAATACCATTTGTTGTGCCGAAAGCAAGATTGACTTTGCTAAGATCATCCGGCTTTATCAGGCTATGCTGATAAACTAACAGGCCTGCAAACAACACGACGCCACTTATATAAAACCATCCTAGCGAAGTAAAAAAAAGCGGAACGATTAAGGATATAACACATAATAGATGTAAGCATGAAGACAGGTTCAGCGCTTTTTTTCTGCCTAGCCAAGCGGGGATAGAGTATAGATTTTCTCTTTTGTCAAACTCATCATCTTGCAAAGCATAGATGATATCAAATCCACTTACCCAGGATACAACGGCGATAGAAAAAAAAATTGGTAAAAGTGCAAACTCTCCGGTAACTAATAAATAAGCGCCAATTGGTGCCAATCCTAGTCCAATACCTAAAATAAAATGACACAGTGGCGTAAATCGTTTTGTATAGCTATAACCTAAGACTACCGCAAGAGCTATTGGAGAAAGATAAAAGCATAACGGATTAATAAAATACGTGGTCATTACAAATAGAACACAGTTGCTCAATATAAAAATTAGCACATGTTTAGCCGGAACCTTACCTGAGGGGATATCTCTAGCCGCAGTTCTCGGATTTTTTTTATCAATGTTTCGGTCGAGATAACGGTTAAATGCCATGGCGCTATTCCTTGCAAAAACCATACAAAGGATCATAAGCAGCAAACTCATCCATTTAAAAGCAGATTCAGTTGTGCTTATAGCCAAAAAAAAACCTATAAAAGCGAAGGGTAGTGCAAATATGGTATGTGCGAACATCACCAATGAAAGGTATTTCTTCATAGATCTAGCAGGTCGATTGACGAGGTTGGCTTCATTAGATTATATTTTACATTCAATTCATGTATGAATTTTAGTATCTCCTCACGTCCGTCGCGTGTTTCAGATGAGGTGACAAACTCTTGAGGTACTTCCTCAAAGTAACCAAGCATGGTTTTGTTGAACAAAGCCGCATTTTGTTTGGTTTTAAAGTCGGACTGTTTGTCTGCCTTAGTATAAACGATTAGAAATGGTATGCCGTTCTCGCCTAACCAACAGCAGAACTCTATATCGATTTTTTGAGGCTTAATCCGGCTGTCAATCAAAACAAATACGCACTGTAAGTTTTCACGGTTTTTAAGATAGTAGTGAATAAATTTTTGCCAGTCGCTGCGGTTTGATCGTGATGTTTTTGCATAACCATAACCAGGAAGATCGACAATATACCATGCTTCGTTTATCAGAAAATGGTTTATCAGCTGGGTTTTTCCTGGTGTCTGAGAAGTTTTTGCTAGTCCTTTTTTATTGACCAGCATATTGATTAATGATGATTTGCCCACGTTTGAACGTCCAATGAATGCATATTCGGGTATCACCGGAAGGGGTAATTTATCAGTTCGGGTATTGCTGCATACAAACTCGGCAGATTTTATAATCATCCTGCAAAGTTAGAAATAGCAAGGCATGTATGCTATAAAACACTTAATATTAAGTGTTACCTTTGATTAATCTATGCCGAAAACAGTAACGCCCTACACCGACTTAAACTCTACCAAGAAGCAGCAGGTAGCTACAATGTTCGATAATATTTCAAAGACGTATGATTTTTTGAATCATTTTTTGTCTCTCGGAATTGACGTAATATGGCGTAAAATAGCGATTAACGAGCTAAAGAGATGTAATCCTAAGCTTATTCTCGACGTTGCGACCGGAACCGGTGATTTTGCTTTTGAAGCTTTGTCAATTCTTAAGCCCGACAAGATTATCGGAGTAGATATTTCGCAAGGGATGCTTGGCGTAGCTGAAGAGAAAATCAAAAAGCGTAAGTTAGAACATGTTTTTGAAGTAAAATTAGGCGATTCAGAGAAGCTTCTTTTCGACGATAACGTCTTTGACGCTGTAACGGTTGCTTTTGGAGTTAGAAATTTTGAGAACCTTGAAAAAGGACTGGCCGATATGCTTCGAGTATTAAGGCCGGGAGGCAAGGCGGTGATTTTAGAATTTTCAAAGCCTCGCGCTTTTCCAGTCAAGCAACTATATAACGTTTACTTTCATTTCATCACGCCGATAGTTGGTAAATTCTTTTCAAAAGACAGCCGTGCCTATTCCTATCTTCCGGAGTCGGTTCAGAATTTTCCTGACGGTGATGCATTTTCAGGGATGATGCAAAAAGTTGGTTATCAGAGCACCAATGCGAGGTTACTGGCGTTTGGTATTTGTTCGATTTATACAGGTGTCAAATGAGGAAACGCATACTCCTTACCGTCTGTTCTATATGTGCCACACTTTCTTTGTTTGCTCAGGGTAATTGGGGCGGTGGTGTTGATGAAGAGAAACAGCATTGGGGATATATTTTTCAGTATATCGCTCCCGAATTTAAAATATTAAAGAATGCAAACTGGCGAGATCCATATTTTGATACTGAAACGAGCGTGATCGCCACAGATTCACTTTACAGCATTAGCGCGATCGCATCGAAAGGTTTTGGAATGGGTTTTGTCTCGGACGTCAGACTAGGAGAAAATGCTAACCTGCGTTTTACCCCTGCATTAAGTTTTACAGAGCGAGTTGCGGATTATCGTTATGCTAATCCTGCGCAAGACAGACAGCAAAAAGTAGCCGCGGCAACGGTCGATCTGCCTCTTGGAATTAAGCTAAAATCAGACAGAAGAAATAATTTCAGAGCCTATTTACTTGTGGGCACGAAATACTCGATAGACATAATTTCCAAGGCGAAGACTGACGATACAGGAAATATTGCACTGGAAAAGCTATTAAAAAACAATCGAACTATTCTAAGTTACGAAGCTGGATTTGGCTTCGATCTCTATTTTGAGTTCTTTAAAATGTCTCCTGAACTTAAATTGTCGAATTCTTTCAATAGCGTTTTAAAGCGAGAGAATAACCCCTATTCTACACCTATCGATAAGTTGTTTTTGCGTAGTCTGCAACTAAGCTTATACCTAGAGTAATAAGATTTCATATAAACTATGTAATTTTGGCATAAAAATTTCTACATGCCTAAACTAGTTTTAATAACCGGCGCCACGTCCGGCTTTGGTGAAGCCTGCGCTCGACTTTTCGCCAAAGAGGGTTTTAATCTTATACTAACAGGAAGGCGGAAAGATCGATTAGACCAACTATCTAAGTTTCTAAAAGATGAGACCGGGGTTGAAGTAACGACAGTGGTCTTTGATGTGCGAGACAAACAGGAAGTTGAAGAAAAGTTGGAAGCACTTTCACCCGATTTGAAAAACGTTGATATTCTGATAAACAATGCAGGTTTAAGCCTTGGGCTTGATCCCATTAATCAGGGCTCAACAGATGATTGGGATATAATGATTGATACTAATGTTAAGGGCTTGTTGTACGTTACACGGGTAGTATCCAATTGGATGGTTCCACACAAGCAGGGGCATATCATCAACCTTGGATCGATTGCCGGAAAAGAGACCTATTTAAACGGAAATGTTTACTGTGCTACAAAATATGCTGTAGATTCGCTCAGCAAAGCGATGCGTATAGACTTGCTTCAACATAACATTCGGGTCACGGCTATCCATCCCGGTGCGGCAGAAACAGAATTTTCTGAAGTGCGGTTTAAGGGGGATAAATCGAGAGCGAAATCCGTTTATGATGGATTTGAACCACTAGTCGCGGTTGATATTGCCGAAGCAATCTGGTTTGTTGTGTCTAGACCGGCACATGTAAATATCAACGAGATGATCATTATGCCATCTGCTCAGGCAAATACAACACATCTAAAAAGAGCTTAAACTTTCAATAAGAAATTTGCACTATGGCATTACAACAACAAATTGATCAGGAAATTAAGTCGGCAATGCTTGCTAAAAATGTGGTACGCCTTAGAGGACTTAGAGCAATAAAAGCAGCGCTTTTGTTGGCAAATACTGAGAAAGGAGCATCGGAAGATCTCGCAGAGGATACTGAAATGAAAGTGCTACAAAAGCTTGCGAAGCAACGCAAAGAATCTGCAGAAATATATAAGACTCAAAATCGTCAAGATCTTTATATAATAGAAATAGAGGAATTGGACGTAATAGAATCTTTTCTGCCCAAACAATTAGATCGCCAGGAAATAATAGGTTATGTTAGCCGGATTATTGAAAAAGTGGGAGCGCAAGGTATCAAGGATATGGGGAAGGTGATTGGTATTGCTAATAAAGAGCTCTCAGGAAAAGCAGACGGAAAGACAATATCGGAAATTGTAAAGGAACAGTTAACTTGATTAATTTTTATTTGATAATTAGTGGTTATCAGTGTAAAAACTTACTTTTATTACCATATCCGTTTTAATACGACAGAATCAGTATTTTAGAAATTACGTGTAATATTTATGGAGTTTGCCATCAAAGAAGAAAAAGGATTCAAGTATATCGAAGAAGGCGAAGGAGAAGTCTTGTTATTGCTCCATGGATTGATGGGCGCTTTGAGTAATTGGGATCAGGTGGTACACGAGTTTAAGCCGAGATACAAAGTTATAATACCTGTATTGCCTCTTTACGATTTGCCCCTGCTTACTACCGGTGTAAAGAGCCTCGCAAAGTTTGTCAATAAATTCATGAAGTTTAAGAAGCTCGATCAGGTTATTCTGCTCGGAAATTCTTTAGGTGGACATATTGCATTAATTCATACATTAAATCATCACGAAACAGTGAAAGCTCTTGTGCTTGCCGGAAGCTCAGGTTTGTATGAAAACTCATTTGGAGGGTCGTTTCCGAAGAGAGAGAGTTATGACTTTATTAAGGAGCGCGTAGAGTTTACATTCTATGACCCTGCTACTGCTACCAAGGAACTTGTAGACGACGTATTTGCCACGGTGAACGACCGCTTTAGGGTAATCCGAATTCTTGCCATGGCAAAATCTGCCATTAGACATAATATGGCGCAAGAACTTCATAAAATAACAATACCGGTTAGCCTTATCTGGGGCAGAAATGATCAGGTTACTCCACCGGAAGTTGCCGTAGAATTCCATGAACTGCTGCCTAATTCAGAGCTTAATTGGGTTGATAAATGCGGACATGCACCAATGATGGAACAACCCGAGGAATTCAATGTTCATCTAAATAAGTTTCTTGACAGGATATTATTAAAATAATGATTGCTGCTGAATTAATAGCTGATATCATCCCTCCGTTAAAAACTTCTGACTCTGTACAGAAGGCTTTTGACCGTATGAATGAATTCAGGGTTAGTCATCTGCCCGTAGTTAATGGTTCAGAATTCGTCTGTCTTATTTCTGAGGACGATATGATAGAAGCTGTTGAGTATAGTATACCGGTTGGAGAACTCAACCTGTCGCTAAGGCATCTCTTTGTTTTCGAAAGCCAACATGTATATGATGTCATTAGATTGTTCTACGAGCAAAAGCTGAGTGTTGTTCCAGTCCTAGATCAGATGAAGAAATACGTTGGAATGATCTCTATTAATACGATGATGGAGTACATGGCTACGCTAACTTCCATCAAAGAGCCTGGAGGTATAGTTGTATTGGAAATTAGTAATAAAAGTAATTCTCTTGCTCACATCGCGCAGATAGCAGAATCTGGAAATGCTCAAATATTAAGTTCATATATTCAGTCCTTCCCAGATTCTACCCGCCTAGAAGTAACACTAAAGCTTAACAGAACAGACATTTCTGCAATAGTTGCTTCCTTCTCTAGGTATGACTATTCGGTAGTCGCTACTTATAATGATATCAAAAATGATAGTACGCAAGATCGATATGATCAACTCATGAACTATCTGGATATATAACCCCTCTCTAATGAAGATTGCAATTTATGGACGGGAATTTAACAACACAGTTCTTCCCTATGTACAACAAGTTTTCGATTCGCTAAACCAAAGGGATATAGAGTTATTCGTATTTGATAAATACTGTGAGTTTGTTTCAAACAAGATAAAATTTGCAAAGAAGCCAAATTTGTTTTCAGATTACAATGACCTGAAAGGGCAGGTAGATGTACTATTAAGCCTTGGAGGCGATGGAACAATGCTTGATACAGTCGCCTTAGTTCGCGATTCGAAAATTCCGGTTATAGGTATTAACCTTGGACGCTTAGGCTTTCTGGCTAGTATTAATAAAAATGATATAGATGCTGCAATCAATAGCCTAATTAACCGAGACTTCACCCTTGACAGCCGAGTTTTACTTAGTATTGAGTCTGACCGGGAATTGTTTGGGGAGGTCAATGTAGCTTTAAACGATTTAATAATTCATAGAAGAGATAATGCCAATATGATGATCATTCACGCTTATCTGAATGATGAATTTTTGAATTCATATTGGGCGGATGGTTTGATAATCGCAACGCCAACAGGATCAACGGCATATTCCCTTAGTTGCGGTGGACCGATCATCTTTCCCGGGTCGGGTAATTTCGTAATTACTCCCATATCTCCCCATAATCTAACGGTGCGTCCGATTGTCCTTTCGGATTCAAATGTTCTCTCTTTTGAAATCGAAGGAAGAAATTCAAAATATTTACTCTCCTGCGATTCACGAACTGAGAAGATCCCGACTTCAACCAGATTTACGGTAAAAAAGGCTGCTTATCATATCAACTTGGTCAGACTAAATAATGAAACTTATTTATCTACATTGAGAAATAAATTACTTTGGGGTATTGACACCCGAAACTATTAATGCTTCATGTATAAACTTTTCTTAACAGGATTATTTTTACTCTTTTTTTATACCGTTTCGGCGCAGTCGTGGGAGGTGGGGGCCAGTTCTGGTGGTTCAGGATATTTAGGGGACCTCAACCAGTCAAAGCCATATAAGCTATCAAATATTGCGTTCGGAGGATTAATAAAAAGAAATCTAGATCCATATTGGTCTTTTAAGTTCAGTCTGTTATACGGCAAGATAGCCGCAAACGACGCCAATTCAGACAATGCCCAGTTTCGGCAACGAAACCTTAGTTTTTTTTCGCAATTAGCAGAGCTTAGCTTGCAGACAGAATTCAATCTGTTTAAATACGTTCCCTCAATCAGCGACAAAGTATACACGCCTTATCTTTTTGCGGGAGTTAGTTATGTGGCTTTTAATCCTAAAGCCAGATATAAAGGCGAAGTCTATGAGTTGAATCCATACAGAACAGAGGGGCAATCGGCAAACGAACGATATAAAACAGAAGCAGTTGCCATCCCGTTTGGAGCGGGCATTAAATACAACATTGCAGGCAAATGGAATATTATCGGTGAATTAGGTTATCGCACGGCGTTTACAGATTTTCTTGACGACGTCAGTGGCGTTTATCCAAACGTCGCGTTGTTTACAAACGGAACGGCGGCCGCCCTGTCTGATCGATCGGGCGAGAATACCGGGGTATATATTGGGGCTACTGGAACACAGCGAGGTGATTTTCGAAAAAGAGACACCTATATGTTTGCTATAATCAGTTTGACATATACGTTTATCACTCCCAAATGCTACGTTTTTAAGTAGTAATTGCTGCATTAAGCAATTACAGATTGCGCAGAAATTAATTTTATTGATTTGTTGGGCATAGTAAAAAAGAGTACAATTTAGTTTTACCTTTGCGCACTGAAATTAAAGCTGTTGTTTTAGATACTAAAGTCTCAGTTTAGAGAAATTCTTATACCGTGGGTTTAAAAGAACAGATAGATCTAGAACGCTTGCCTCAGCATATTGCTGTCATTATGGACGGAAATGGTCGCTGGGCAAAAAGCAAAGGAAAATTGCGTGTCTTTGGGCATAAGAACGGTGTAATTGCAGTACGCGATACTGTTGAAGGAGCAGTAGAAATTGGCGTTCCATATTTAACAGTCTATGCGTTTTCTACCGAAAACTGGAATCGCCCCAAATATGAGGTGAATGCGCTAATGGAACTCTTGGTTTCAACAATTAACAAAGAAACCAAGACATTAATGGAAAATGGTGTTCGCCTTAATGCAATTGGGGATCTTAAGCAGCTTCCATCTGCTTGTTTAAAGCAACTAAATCAAGCAATAGAAAAAACAAAAGATAATAAGCGATGCATTCTTACTCTTGCTTTGAGTTATAGTTCAAGGTGGGAGATTGTTGAAGCGTCCCGGCAACTGGCAAAAGATGTTAAAGAGGGGATACTTCAGCCTGAGGAAATAAATGAATCTACTTTTATCTCAAAATTAACAACAGCCGATATGCCCGATCCTGAATTAATGATCCGAACTAGTGGTGAGTGTCGGATAAGCAATTATCTGCTCTGGCAGTTGGCCTATGCGGAACTTTATTTCACAACAACGTTATGGCCTGATTTTAGAAGGGACGATCTTTTTGCAGCGATAATTGATTATCAAAAGCGGGAAAGAAGGTTCGGAAAGATCAGCGAACAACTCAACTAATTTTACTTTTAACACTTTTTAACAACTGTTTAAGCTAATTTAGCAGTCAATTGATTGACAAATGAATAGATTTTTAATTGCAGTATTTCTTACGATAATTTCTACCACAGCATTAGGCCAGGCACTTGGCACAGGCGGGCAAAGTGTGAGCGATCAGCCTAGTTATCTGAATCCTAAAGAATATCTGATTGGCGGTACTACGATGAGTGGTGCTAAGTTTCTGGACACAGAAACCTTGATTATTCTTTCTAAGTTGATAGTTGGACAACGCATTACAGTGCCGGGAGAAGCTACTTCAAATGCAGTTAAGAATCTTTGGGCGCAAGGTCTGTTTGATGATGTGCAACTTAATATCACACAGATCAAAGGGGATACTATATTTTTCGACATCGCAGTTGTAGAACACCCTCGGTTAACAAGGATCAATGTTTCCGGATTGTCAGCAGGTCAGAAAGACGATGTCCTAAAAAAGCTAAATGAAAACAACGGTAAAGTTGTAAATGAAAATCTATTAAATACAGTGACAGGTGTAATCAAAAGGCATTTTAACGAAAAGGGCTTTCTTTTTACAGAGGTCGATATTAAGCAGGTAAAAGATACCACAGTCGACAATAATATTATTCTGGAAGTAAAAGTTGACAAAAATTCAAAAGTAAAGATCAACAATGTTGCGTTTGAAGGTAATGATGACTTTAGCGATAAACAGCTCGCTAAATACATGAAAAAGACCAAAGCTCGGGCCTTCTACAAGGTGTTTGGCTCTCAAAAGTTCCTGGAGGCTAAATATGAAGAAGACAAAATTGCATTGATTGCAAAAATGCAGGCAAAAGGCTTTCGCGATGCTGAAATTCTTTCTGATACTGTTTCCAAACACAACGACTCATCGATGGACGTGCGGATAAAAGTCTACGAAGGCCCGAAGTATTATTTTGGCAATATCTTGTGGTCGGGTAATGCACAATATAGTACTGAAGTTCTAAACAATGCGCTTGCAATCAGAAAGGGAGATATTTTTAGTGAAGAGTTATTGCAAAAGAAGCTTAGCGGCAGTGCTAATGGCGATGATATTTCGTCGATCTATCTAGATAATGGATACCTAACATTTTCGGTTGATCCCATACAAACCCAAGTAAGAGGAGACACGATAGATTTGGAATTAAGAATACTGGAGGGGCCTTTATACACCATTAATAAGGTTTCTGTTTCAGGAAACGATATTACCCATGATAAAGTGGTAATGCGTGAAATTCGTACAAAACCTGGCGATAAGTTCTCGAAAGAAGCAATTGTGCGTACACAGCGTGAAATAGCGCAACTTGGTAATTTTGATGAAGCAAAAACTAATGTGGTTCCAATTCCGAACCCAGCAGATGGTACAGTAGATATTCAATTTACTGTCGAAGAAAAGCCTTCTGATCAGGTTGAGTTGTCGGGAGGTTTTGGGGGAGGTCGCATTATCGGAACGCTCGGTCTAACCTTTAATAATTTTGCGATTAGAAATTTGTTTAACCTTAAAGAATGGAAACCACTCCCAAAAGGAGACGGACAAAAGCTTAGTCTCAGGGGCCAGACTAATGGTAAGCAATACCAATCTTATAGCTTTTCATTTTCTGAGCCTTGGTTTGGCGGAAAAAAGAGAATATACTTTGGAGTAAGTGCATTTACTTCACTTCAATCAAACCAATATTTCGATAATATAGCTGATGCAGATTTGCAACGTATCCGGCTAAATGGAGTGACCGTAAGCTTAGGCAAGACATTGAAGTGGCCTGATGATTGGTTCTCAGTCAATTATTCAGTCAACCTTCAACAATACAAACTTAAAAACTATCCGGGATTCTTGTTTTCGACAGGAACTTCATACAATCTTAACCTTACTCAAGATTTAACGCGTAATTCTGTAGATGCTCCGATTTTTCCAAAATCAGGCTCCATCTTAAAACTAACGTTACAGGCAACCCCGCCTTACTCCCTCCTCAATAACGTTAATTATAGAACGGCTACTGATCAAGAGCGCTTTAAATTTACCGAATACTATAAGTGGAAATTTCAATCGCAGTGGTTTCAAAGAGTTTATGGTAATCTGATATTAAAAGCGCAGGCACAGTTTGGCTTACTAGGAAGATACAATAAGGCTGCGGGACAGTCTGCTTTTGAACGTTTTAAACTTGGAGGCGATGGTATGCAGGGTTTCGACTTCCTGCAAGGATCAGAGATTATTGCAATGCGCGGTTATGCTAATAACACGGTGATTCCGGTAGGGGCTAATCCTGATATTGCGCAGCAATCAGGAAGTCCGATCTTTAATAAGATTGTATTAGAACTACGCCATCCTGTACTAACTAGCCAGCAGGCAACTGTTTTCGCTCTTGCATTTGTGGAAGGTGGAAATACATGGGACAACTTTCGCGACTTTGCACCATTTAATATACGGCGATCAACTGGCGTTGGTGTTCGAATATTTTTGCCTATCTTAGGATTATTAGGTATTGATTATGGATATGGGTTTGATAAAATTCCTGGATTGCCGACAGCTAGTAAAGGGCAGTTCCATTTTAATATTTCTCAGTCAGTAGGAGGAAATCCATTTAATTAAAAATATGAGAGCATATTTCTTTTTAGTTGTTTTCGTTTTTATGACTGGTTTAAGTGCAATTGCACAACGATTCGCATATGTGGATACAGAATTTATTTTAAGACATATTCCTGAGTACTTGTCAGCTCAGAAGCAACTCGATGCAACATCTCAAGCTTGGCAGAAAGAAGTCGACACACGAAATCAAGAAATTGAAAAATTATATAAAGCTTATCAAGCAGATCAAGTATTATTGACTGAAGATATGCGTAAGCGCCGTGAAAATGAAATTGTAGAAAAGGAAAGAGACGTTAAAGAATTTCAGCGCGTAAAATTTGGCTTTGAGGGCGAAACTTATAAAAAGCAATTAGAGCTTGTTAGGCCTATCCAAGAACGAGTTGCAAAAGCAATACAAAATATAGCCGAAAGTCAGCAGCTTGATATGATATTCGATAAGAACAGCGAAGTGATGCTATTATATGCCAGTCCGCGTTTAGATAAAAGTAATGATGTAATCACCCGTTTGGGATACAAGCCGGGTAGTTTTGTCGAGTAAGTAGTTAACAATTTAGAAATCAATTAATTAGAACATGAAAAATTTAGTAAAAGTTGCAATAGTTGTCACTGGATTATATTTAAGCGGCGGTACGGCTAGCGCACAACAGAAATTTGCACACATCAATTCGGCAGAACTATTGCAATCTATGCCCGAAGTAAAAACTGCCGATGCAGCGATGGAAAAGTTTGGCAAGGAGAAGGAATCTCAAATTCAGGCAATGAATAGTGAATATGAAAAAAAGGGAGTAGCGTTCACTGATAAGCAAAAAACATTAAGTGAAGCAAATAAAGAAGCATTGACCAAAGAATTGCAAACAATGTATGCTGAGCTACAGGATTTAGAGAAACGTATAGGAGAGGCCCAAGAAAAAGCTCAACAAGATATGGAAGCCAAAAGAGTTGAATTTTTCAATCCGATTCTTAAAAAAGCTACTGATGCGGTAAATGCAGTAGCAAAAGAAAAGGCATACGCCTATGTATTTGATATCTCTCAGCCTACCATGATCTATTTTGGTGGCGGCGATGATATACTATCATTAGTAAAGACGAAATTAGGTATAACAGCCACTGCACCAGCGGCAAGTAAATAATCAACTAATTTTTTAATATGCGAAGCCCGAAAGGCTTCGCATATTTTATTGGTTTGTTTTGACAAACTGATGTTTTATAAATAAAATCTTTCAAGCTGATTGCTTAAGTTTGTGAACCTAAGCTCTGACTTTGAATTTTTATCTAACCTATATACTTGTTGCAACCTGCCTATTCGCTTTTACGGCATTATTTGCGCTAATGGCAGTATATGCCGAACGCAAGTTATCTGCTTTCATGCAAGATCGACTTGGTCCGATGGAGGTAGGTAGTTACGGCACCCTTCAAGCTTTCGCAGATATTTTGAAGCTCCTTCAAAAAGAATTTATCATCCCTGCTGCAGCAGATAGGGTCTTGTTTTTTACAGCTCCTGTTCTAATTTACATCGCCGTTTATTTGGGTTTTGCGGCTTTACCCTGGGCTCCTGGCCTAATTCCGTCATCACTCAACCTCGGTGTTTTTTATATTTTCGCAATCATCTCTGTAGAAACTGTCGGCATATTAATGGCCGGCTGGGGATCGAATAATAAGTATGCATTACTTGGATCTATGCGTTCAGTTGCACAAATAATTTCCTATGAAATTCCTGCGGGTATTGCAGTAATTTCGGCTGTAATGATATCTCAATCTTTAAATCTTCAGGAAGTAACTCTTAGTCAAGGGATACTCTCTACAGGAGCGGTTAATTTTTTAGGATTAATTGATGTGAAAAATATCGGTGGTTTTTTAGCTTGGAATATTTTTCAAGCCCCCCACCTTATTATCGCCTACATCATTTACTTTATAGCGTCGCTGGCAGAATGTAACAGAGCGCCATTTGACATCCCGGAAGCAGAGTCTGAACTTGTTGCGGGGTTCCACGTAGAGTATTCAGGTATGCGTTTTGCTTTTATATTTCTTGCCGAATATTCAATGATGTTTCTGGTAGGGATGTTGGGAGTGATCTTGTTTCTTGGAGGATGGAATTCTCCATTACCCAATGTAGGCTCACTGGAGTTGGCAACTTGGACAACGAGCAGCGCTTGGGGCGTCTTTTGGGTGATGGTCAAGACTATGCTGGTTGTCGCTACACAAATTTGGATACGTTGGACATTGCCAAGATTCAGGGTAGATCAGTTAATGAGTTTTTGTTGGAAGGTTTTAACACCACTTGCTTTTTTATGTATGCTGATTTCTGGAGTGTGGCGCTTGACAATGATGTAAGGAGATGGAAAAGCTACTGAATGGATTTATAACGGCGGTTAAAGGATTACGACTCACCTTCAAACACCTGTTTGCCGCAGGGAAGACTAGAAAAGTTATTGGAATAAAAGAAAAAAATTATTTTGATCAATTAGGTGCGACGACTACCATTCAATATCCTCATCAAAAACTACCCGTACCAGAGGTAGGGCGATATCAGCTTGATGTAGAAATGGATGACTGCATCGTGTGTGATCTTTGTGCTAAAATATGTCCTGTCGACTGTATTGAAATTGAAAGCATTAAGTCTACGGAAGCTATTGGTCAAACATCTGACGGTACGACTAAGCGTCTTTACGCTGCAAAGTTTGATATCGACATGGCTAAATGTATGTACTGCGGTTTATGTACTGTTGTTTGTCCGACAGAATGTATTATTATGACGAATACGTACGACCGTAGTGTGCCAAAAATGACTGATTTGATTTATCAGTTTTCTGACATGTCAGCGGAAGATGCTCAAGAAAAGCGGGAGGCCATCGCTAAACAAAATGCTGAAAAGCAAGCAGCAAAAGAAGCCACATTAAACTTTGTTCAAAAAAATCTCGGAGAAACATGAGGGTAGAGCAGATTATATTTTATGCACTTGCTGCGATGGTGCTCGGTTCTGCACTGCTGGTTGTAACGATTAGAAACCTTGTCCGATCTATTTTTCTATTTTTTGTCGCGTTAATCAGTTTATCAGGATTGTACATTTTCGCTTCGGCCGATTTTATTGCAATCGCGCAGATCGTAATATACGTTGGAGGGGTGCTCGTGCTGATGCTTTTTGCATTTCTGCTCTCCAATAAAGAATTGCTCAATAATCTGAGTCGGCCGGTTAACAGGCTTATTAACATCAGTTCACTACCTGGTTTTTTGTTGGCATCGGCATTTCTATTTGTACTAATTAGCGCAATCCTAAACACTGAAATAAGTTGGCTAGGTTACGTGCAGCAAAATCATTTTCAACCTGGAGACAACACGGTACATAATATTGGCATTAGTATAATGACTCGATATCTTCTTCCGTTTGAAGCCGTATCTATGTTTTTAATGATGGCGTTAATCGGGGCTGCGCATTTAGCAAGAAAGGGCCAGAAAATATGATCCCGGTAACCCATTTTATGATAATAAGTGCGATATTATTTTGTATCGGACTTTACGCTGCGATTTCAAAGCGCAATGCAATCATGGTCCTCATCGGTATAGAGTTTATGATCAACGCGGCTATACTTAACTTTGTTGCGTTTGGGGCCTATGATAAGGAGGTAAACGGGGGACAGATAGTTGCACTATTTGCAATTGTACTTGCCGCTGCAGGAGTTGCAGTAGCGCTCGCAATTATATTAAATGTATATAAATATTATAAAACAATTGATCCTGATAAGATCCATAATCTAAGAGACTAATTGGAATTTTTTAACCAATCAAATACGATCTACCTGGCTATATTGGCGGTGCTAATGCCGCTAATCTCTTTCGTATGGGTTAGTACATTAGCGAAGCGTGGTAGTGGAATTTCAATTCTATCTATATTATGTAGTCTAATACTTTCAGCTATCGTTTTTACGAGGGTTTGGAACGGACAACCACAGCATTTTCAAGTGCATTGGTTTTCTGTAGGAAGCTATCATCTGACCGCCGGAATATTGCTGAACAATCTCTCGGCAGGCATGATCCTATTGGTTTCGGGAGTAGCATTCATTGTGCACCTCTATTCGATACAATATATGCGGAGCGATCCCTACCTCAGGCGATATTGGAGGTATTTAAGTTTGTTCTGCTTCTCGATGATGGCCCTAGTTGTGGTTGATAACTTGCTAGTACTCTACATGTTTTGGGAGCTGGTGGGGTTCACGTCTTACTTATTGATTGGATTTTGGTACAAAAGAGATTACGCCGTCCAAGCCGCTAAAAAGGCTTTTATTTTTAATAGAATTGGCGATCTGGGCTTTCTTGCAGGGATTATGATTTTGTTAAATCAGTTCGGTACGTTGAACATTACCGAGCTTTTTGGCGATGGTGGCGCAATAAGTAACGCAATGATAGAAGATGGCGTTTGGATTTCGGGTACACATCAGATGCCTGCCGTCTGGTTAACTCTCGCAGGTGGAGCATTCTTTTTTGGTGCAATTGCTAAATCTGCCCAATTTCCGCTACACGCCTGGTTACCGGACGCAATGGCCGGTCCTACCTCAGTTTCTTCTTTGATCCATGCTGCCACGATGGTGGCAGCGGGTATTTTCCTAATTGCTCGTATCTATCCAATATTTGATCAAAATATTCTGATGCTGATGGTGATAACCGGTAGCATTACATCTTTTATGGCTGCAACCATTGCTTTAGTGCAGAATGATCTCAAGCAAATTCTGGCTTTTTCTACAATCTCGCAACTGGGTTTCATGATGCTCGCTATGGGCATCGGCGCATATGATGCAGCATTGTTTCACTTGACCACACACGCCTTTTTTAAATGTCTGTTATTCCTTTGTGCAGGGGCTGTAATTCATCAACTGGAGTATTTTAAGCAAGCAGCAAAGATTGAGTTTGATTGCCAGGACATAAGAAATATGGGGGGATTAAAAAATTATATGCCTATAACATTCACCGCAATGCTGTTTGCTTCGATGGCTTTGGCAGGACTGCCATTTACTTCCGGTTATTTATCAAAGGATAGCATTTTGCTCTATTCATTTGATTGGGCATCATCACAAACAGGCCTTATGAGTTTAGTGCCTTATTTAGCTGTTTTGACAAGTTTAGCTACAACATTCTATATCGCCCGATTAATTTTCAAGGTATTCTTTGGATCCTTTAGACAAAAGCAGCGAATTCCGGTTTTAGAACCCCCTTCTATTATGAAGGTTTCTTTAATGTTGCTTGTTTTGTTTTGTGTTTTCCCAATGTTTTCATGGAATCCCTTTAGCGTCGAGAACTCTTGGATTTTGAAGGGTTTTTCTGCCGACGTGCAGGTCCTTTCGCAATCGAGACTCTTGCATATACTAGTTCCGCTGTTGGTCACTTTCGTAAGTTTTGCCTTGATTTATCTTGCTTCTATCGTTTATTCGAAGCGCGATGGCGATGGATCAGTTACACAGGTAGCGCGAGATAGCTTTATTTACGAACTTTTTTACCATCAGTGGTTTATCAATAAATTGTACAACGTCATCTTCGTGATACCGCTTATGTATTTATCTCGCGTTAGCAGCATTTTGGACAATAAAATAGTTGATGGTTTGGTTAACGGTGCCGGACGATCAGTTTTGTTCCTAGGTGCACTATCGACATTCGTAGATCGATATATTATAGATGGTATAGTAAATTTGCTTGGCTCGATTTCAAAGAGTATTGGCAACGTTACCCGTCATTTTCAATCCGGTCGTGTACAGCACTATATGATTACTATGATTTTATTATTGCTTACGTTCTTTATTTTCAAGTATTTTAGCTGAGTCTATGAGTGTTCTCTCTATCCTTGTATTTCTACCTCTGCTGGCCGGCCTTGTTGTAATAATGTTGCCCACTGCGCAGCAAGGGCGCTATAAATATATAGCCCTTGGCGCCACACTATTACAGCTCTTACTCAGCGCATTCGTTTATATCAATTTCAAAACGGGAGCCGACTTCTCAGGTGTGCATCAACGCCGTCAGTTCCAGTTTGTCGAGCAGACGTCTTGGATCAATCTCGATTTGGGCACTTTAGGAAGGCTCCAGATCGATTATTTTATGGGTGTAGACGGATTGTCTATGCCCTTCTTGTTCCTTACATCTTTGGTCATGTTCGTGGCGGTGTTGGCATCCTGGGAGATAAAGACTAATCTAAAAGGATATTTTGCGTTGTTCCTTTTACTTGATATGGCTATTATTGGCGTATTTGTGGCCCTTGATTTCTTCCTTTTCTACCTTTTCTACGAGTTAATGCTTTTTCCGCTTTATTTCCTTATAGGAATGTGGGGAGGCGTAAGAAGGGAGTATGCGGCAATTAAATTCTTCCTATACACGCTGTGTGGGTCCGTGTTCATGCTGCTTATCATCATCGGCCTGTATTTTTCTGTCACTGATCCACTTAGTGGGAGTCATACTTTTAACATGATTCACATGATGGATCCGGCAAACTATGTGGGAGGGTCGATATTTTCGCCAAGTGCAGGTCAGCAATTATTTGGTATTTCTGCTCGCTTGCTTGCCTTTATTGTTTTGTTTATTGCTTTCGCGATAAAAGTACCTATAGTGCCGCTACATACTTGGCTGCCTGATGCGCACGTGGAGGCGCCTACCCCCGTTTCTATTATTCTTGCTGGGATTTTATTGAAAATAGGAGGTTATGGGATTTTGCGGATATGCTATAGTATTTTTCCCGAGGCGGCCATTGATTCTTCATGGTGTATCGGACTTATTGGTGTGGTGTCTATTATTTATGGAGCTCTTAATGCTTTAGCGCAGACCGACTTAAAGCGCTTGATTGCCTATTCATCTGTTTCGCATATGGGTTTTGTATTGCTAGGTTTCGCATCGCTCACCGCCGAAGGCATAAGTGGTGCGAATATGCAAATGATTAGTCATGGATTTTTATCTGCAATGCTATTCTTCCTCGCGGGAGTTATTTATAATCGTGTACATGACAGAGAGATTGCTAATTTTAGGGGGCTCTCGCTGCTGATGCCCAAGTTTACTGCATTTTGTATGGTTGCGTTCTTTGCTTCGCTTGGATTGCCCGGTTTTTCTGCGTTTATGGGCGAATCGTTTAGCCTGATCGGGGCGTTTACCTCAGAAAGTGTTAATGGTTTAATACCAAGGTGGATGGCAATTGGAGGATCATTAGGGATTCTATTGAGTGCCGCTTATTTTCTATGGACATTTCAGCGTATGTTTTTCGGCGAGCTGCGGTTGATGGGTGGCGAAGACTGGAGAATACAGCTTACCGATGTAAATACGCGCGAAAAAATCGCGCTAATTCCGCTTGCATTAATGGCGACGCTACTCGGGCTTTTCCCCGCTTTGGTGTTTGAAAAAATGAATAGCTCAGTTTTAGAATTGATCAGGCTGGTAAACCCATAGATCTTATGAATGATTTCCTGCCTAATATCTCTTTGATGCTGGATTCAGTGCTTGATAGCCTGTTATGGTTCTATCCGGAACTTGTCCTTGGCATTCTTTTTATTCTGGTTATCATAACTGATCTGTTCTTTTCTAAGCGTTTTCAAAACGCTGTTTTTCTCTTGACATCGTTCGGGTTGGGTGTGGTTGGCTATTTTATTCTATTGCAATTAAATGCGCCATCTGAAACAACCGTTTTTAGCGGAATGATCCGTCCGGACAAGTTGAGTACCTATTTTAAAGTTATTCTGTGTGTCGTATCTCTTTTATTCCTGCTTTTTATTAGGGATAATAAGGAACTGAAAAGCCATGATAAAGGCACAGGGGACCTTCACGCTATTCTAATTGCTGTGTTATTTGGGATGAACCTAATGGTGATGTCATCTAATTTACTGATGATCTACCTTTCTATCGAGATGGTTTCTGTAGGTTCTTATATCATGGTTGGATATATTTCAGGTACTGCAAAACAAACAGAAGCTGCTATGAAATATGCTTTGTTCGGTGCAGTATGTTCGGCAATGATGCTTTATGGGATGTCTCTTGTATATGCCTTTACTGGTACCCTTAATTTTATTGATCCTGCTTTTTTATCGGGGCTGTCAAGTGTATCAACGTTGAGTTCAGGAATAGCTTTAGGGATGATAATGGTGGGAATTGGTTTTAAGCTCTCGTTTGTTCCTATGCATTTCTGGACTCCGGATGTTTACGAGGGCGCACCAACGCCAGTTACTGCATTTCTGGCCACCGGACCGAAAATAGCTGGCTTTGCTTTATTAATCAGGTTGCTCGACAGCCTAGGAGGCACTAAGGCAGCTTTAGATTTTAATGAGATACTAGGCGGAATTGCGTTGATAACGATGATTGCTGGCAATTTCTCGGCAATTTGGCAAAATAACGTAAAGAGAATGTTGGCTTATTCCTCAATCGGTCATACAGGATTCATACTACTATCGGTGCTTGCCTTTTCTCAAGCTGGTCAAAAGGCGCTGATCTTTTATTTGAGTATATATGCTCTAATGAATATGGCAGCATTTATGTTGGCTGACTACATCGAAGAAAAATCTGGCGCTAAAAATCTGGATGAATATAAAGGACTCGGCCAAAAACTGCCACTCACTTTCTTTTTGTTTGTAATTGTGCTTGTCTCATTAACTGGCTTGCCACCCACAGCTGGATTCATTGGAAAATTATTGGTATTTTCTGCTGCACTCGAAATGTATAATTCTACTGGCTCTTTGTTAGTAATGGTCTTAATCATTGCCGGCGCATTAGTAACCCTTGTCTCACTATTTTACTATATAAATGTGCCGCTAAACGCTTATCTGAGGCAATCGAATCATGAGGTTGAAATCACTGAAATAAAGACATTTAAAATCTATCTGAGTCTGTTTTTAACGATAATAATACTTGTACTTGGAATCTTCCCGCAGCTATTAACTAGTTTTATTGTGATTTGAGCATGATAAAAATCAATAATAAATCCCTAATTTAGCGAACTCGTTACCTGCTATGAGTGAACAAATTAAGCATGAGTGTGGAATCGCCCTCATTCGCCTTCTAAAGCCCCTATCTTATTATTATCAGAAGTACGGAACTGCGCTTTACGGTCTCAACAAACTCTATTTGCTGATGGAAAAGCAGCATAATCGTGGTCAGGACGGAGCCGGTATTGCAACCATTAAACTGGATGTAAAACCCGGTCATCGATATATTAGTCGCCACAGGGCTACCGGTTCAGGGGCGGTCGCTCAAATCTTTGAATACGTTCAAAAGAAATTTGCAGAGGTACAAATGCATAATCCCGAGTTATTAAGCGATACTGAATGGCTTAAAGAAAACGTCAGTTTCACTGGGGAAGTTTTATTAGGGCATTTGCGCTACGGCACGCACGGCAAGAATAGCATTGAAAGTTGTCACCCATTCCTCCGGCAAAATAATTGGATGGCAAGAAACCTGGTCATTGCTGGGAACTTCAACATGACCAATGTTGATGAACTGCTGGAACAATTGTACGAGTTAGGGCAGCACCCAAAAGAAAGAGCTGATACGATTACCGTACTTGAAAAAATTGGACATTTTCTTGATGCCGAGAATCAAGAGCTTTTTGATAAATTTAAAACTCAAGGGCATGAAAATACGGCAATTAGTCCTTTAATTGCAGAAGAACTTGATGTTGCTAAAATTTTACGCCGATCAGCAAAAACTTGGGATGGAGGTTACACAATAGCGGGAATTCTTGGACATGGCGATGCCTTCGTTATGCGTGATCCATCTGGGATAAGACCAGCATATTATTATTACGATGATGAAATTGCGGTAGTTACTTCTGAACGTCCGGCGATTCAAACAGGATTTAATGTTCCCTTTGAACATGTAAAAGAAATTAAACCTGGTCATGCCTTGATTATTAAGAAGAATGGAAAGGTAACGGAAGAGCAGTTCCATGAACCGTCAGTACAAAAGTCTTGTTCTTTTGAAAGAATCTATTTCTCTAGAGGAAGTGATGCAGAGATCTATCGCGAACGCAAGCAATTAGGACGCCTGCTTTGTCCGCAGATTTTAAATGCAATTGACAACGATCTAAAAAATACTGTTTTTTCGTATATCCCGAACACAGCAGAAGTTGCATTTTATGGCATGGTAGAGGGCGTGCACAAGCATATCAAGCATGTTCAAAAAGGTATATTACTCAAACGCGCCGATAAGATTTCTGATGAAGAATTGGAAGAAGTACTCAACATGGCGCCGAGAGTCGAGAAGATCGCTATAAAAGATGTTAAACTTAGAACTTTTATCACCCAGGATGCTGATCGTCAGGATATTGTAGCTCATGTTTATGATACGACGTACGGACTGATAAAGCGAGGACAGGATACGCTGGTGGTACTCGATGATTCGATAGTTAGGGGAACGACATTAAAGCAAAGTGTCCTGAAAATACTCGACCGTTTAGGACCTAAAAAAATTATAATAGTTTCTTCTGCGCCGCAAATCAGATATCCTGATTGTTATGGTATCGACATGTCTAGAATGGCGGAATTCGTGGCATTTGAAGCAGCAGTTTCTCTTTTAAGAGAATCTGGCCGATCAAATATTATTCATGAGGCCTATGATAATTGCATGGCGTCTATACAGGAAGAAAAGGAGAATGTAATTAACCATGTTCAAGCAATTTACGCACCCTTTACCGATAAGGAAATTTCAGACAGAATAGCTAAGATAATTACTCCGAAGAATATAAATGCCGAAGTCGAAGTGATGTACCAAACTCTCGACAACCTCCATAAGGCATGCCCTAATCATTTGGGTGATTGGTACTTCTCTGGAAATTATCCTACCCCTGGCGGGAATAAAGTGGTAAATAAAGCACTTATGAATTGGATGGAAGGCAAGAATCAGCGTGCTTACGTTTAGATCAAAGACTGCGTAAATACAAGATTATAAATCAGCCGTAAGGCGAAAATAATAATCAGCACACCTGCAATTCTATTCAGTTGAGCAATAGTACTAACCTTTATCTTGTTTCGGAGTTTATTGGCATAATAGGCTTTAACAAAATCCATACTAACCTGCATAAATAATATTGCTCCGAAAAAAGGTGCGATATCCCGTGCCTCCATTTTTCCGGCAACAGAAATAAAACCGCTCGTGACACTCACCCAATAAAGCAAGATAGCCGGATTGAATACACACATGAAAAATCCCTTAAGAAAAAATGCAGTATAATGTCTGGTTTTTGGTGTGTTCTCGTAGTTGATCGTTACTTTTTTAAAGATGTAGTAAATTCCAATACTCATTAATATCACACTTCCGATGATGCCGATTTGAAGTCGATATTCACTTTCAAGTTTCAAATAAGACGAACCGTATAGTGTGATAATAATATATAGAATATCGCTTAAAAAAACTCCTGCAGACAGAGCCATTCCTGCCCAGACTCCTTTTTCGATGCTGATCTTTATTAATGCAAAAAATACAGGGCCGGTTAAGAATGAAAGTACAATTCCTAAGCCTATTCCTGAAATAATTGATTCGACCATTGTTTAATTTAGGAAGCGAATATGCAATATACATCGCTTATATCAAAACTGCGAGCTAGGATATAGAAACGAATAGCCTGAATACTTATTGCAGATGTCGTGGCATTATGTTATTATTGGTTCTAATTCTTGCAGAATAGGATAAACCTTCAAAGCATAAAATCTAAGATGTCAGTATCAGAAGAAACGAAGCCAGGCGCGATGAAGCCTATTGTTATTATTGGGGTATTATTCTTTATTTTCGGATTTGTTACTTGGTTAAACGGCCCGCTAATCACATTCGTAAAGCTTGCATTTGCGTTAGACACGGATGCAAAAGCTTTTTATGTGACCACCGCGTTTTTCATGGCTTATTTTTTTCTGGCACTCCCATCCTCTTGGATTCTTCGAAAAACTGGCATGAAAAATGGAATGGCTATCGGATTACTGCTGATGGCATTAGGAACCTTCGTTTTCGGAACATACGCAACAGCAAGAGATTACGGAATGTCTTTAACCGGGTTGTTTATCATTGGATCTGGCTTATCATTATTGCAAACTGCTTCTAATCCATATATCAGTATTCTGGGCTCTATTGAAAGCGCGGCGCAACGAATAAGTATCATGGGAATCTGCAATAAAGTGGGTGGGATTATCAGCCCACTTATTATTGGAGCATTTGTATTGAAGGATATAGATAAACTTGAAGAAAGAGTCAGGAACGCAACAGATGAAGCAGATAGAGAGTCTATACTCGCTGGTTTTGCTTCGGTGATCTATACGCCATATGTGATTATGGCCGGTATTTTGGTCTTATTGGCGATATGGATTATTCGTTCTTCCTTGCCGGAAGTAAAAGCAGCAGAAACAAACGTACAGTTGGCCGGCGCTGAAACGATGAAAGTGAAAAGCACTATTTTCCAATTTCCACATCTATTTCTTGGAGCCCTGTGTATTTTCGTCTATGTAGGCGCAGAAGTAATGGCAGGAGATGCCATTGGCACCTATGGCAAGGGATTTGCTATCTCAACGGATCAAGCCAAATACTTTACTTCTTTTACCTTAGGTGCCATGCTCGTTGGCTATATTATTGGCATAATTACCATACCTCGATATCTTTCTCAAGAGAATAGTTTAAAATATTCTGCAATTCTCGGTTTTTTATTTACGCTTGGCGCCCTCCTAACGGAAGGATATGTTTCTGTGGGTTTCGTGGCAGCCTTAGGCTTAGCCAACGCGTTGATGTGGCCTGCCATTTGGCCACTTGCTATCAGAGGTCTTGGAAAATTTACTGAGACTGGATCAGCATTTCTAATAATGGGTATCGCAGGCGGAGCAACCATTCCCTGGTTGTTCGGGCATTATAAAGAAACATATGATTTTCAATGGGTATTTTTCTTGCTGATGGTGCCTTGCTATCTTTATATTCTATATTATTCTGTCGCCGGATTTCGAGTAGGGGTACGGTCCAATTAATACACCAAAGAAATTTTTAATGTCTGATTTATATCCTGATAAGCTCGCCTTTAGCACTATTTTTATGAATCTAGCTTCCGATCTCGCCAAGCGCTCGCACTGCGTTAAGGCTCAAGTGGGCGCTGTTCTCTCAAAAGATACGCGCATTATCTCTATAGGATATAATGGTCCACCGGCAGGAACACATAATTGCGATGAAGAATGGCCTGATACCGGCTGCCCGCGAGATTCGAAAAATAGTTGTTCACTTGCTCTGCATGCAGAAGAAAATGCAATTCTTTATGCTGTGAAGAATGGCGCAAGTTTGGAAGGTGCTACCTTGTATATCACGCTTTCGCCATGTCTGCCATGCGCACGACTTATTTATTCATCCGGAATAAAGAAAGTATTTTTTAAGAATTCATACGCAGAATTTAAGGGAATGGGTAGTGATGAGGGAGTGGAATTCCTCAATAGATTCGGAGTTGAAACTAAAAAATTAGTTATTCCGTATTTCTAATATATTTCTAGGATACTGTTTTAAGATTTACTTTGATTTTTTGACTCTATACTATAGCGGCTGGATTTTGATATTCCTCCAGGCACTAGATCCGGGATGTTCTTGCAAAGCAATTTTGCCTTTTAAAACTTTTGCAAAATTGGGAAAGCCTTTTGAAAATTTACTTTTGGCGAGGACTGCGTTCCATTCATCGCTGCCGACTTGCACATCGGCGGTCATTACGTCATTAAGCCAAAAAGTGATGCGTCCTTTGTTTTGAAGAATTCGAGCATGATTCCACTCTCCGACGGGTTTAGGTTTTGATACAGCGGCGCCGCCGAACATATCGTACATGCTTCCTGCAAGATGGGTCTCTGGATTTTTATCTGCAGCATCAATGTTGTCTAAAACCTGCATTTCGATGCCGCTTGAGTAGGTTGCATTAAAGCCGGGTTCTTTCTTTTCTTGAATATTGAAAATGATCCCACTATTACTAGCCTTGGCTACTTTCCACTCTAATCTGAAATCGAAGTTCTCGAATTCTTGATTAGTTACAATATCGCCCCCTCCCGACCGTGGCTGCGAAGGATCATAGATGATCGTTCCTTCTTTTACCTGCCATTTCGAGCCAACTGTATCTCTAAGGTAGGTATGCCAACCATTGGTTGTTTTACCGTCGAATAGTAGGATCCAGCCTTGTTTTTTTTCTTTGCCTGTAAGTTTGTTCGGTTTTTGAGCTAAGGCAGTGACAGCTAATAGAACGCAAAGGCAGGCAGTAAGGATGTTCTTCATAGTATTCTCGGTTAGGAATTTAAATCTAATAAACAATTTTCGTTTTAAGAAGAAATTTTGGCTAGCTCAGCTCGGTATTAATTTTATCAAAGATATCCATGAAAGAACCACTCAACTTCTCGCGATATTTTTGAAATACTCCGCTGAGCTCTCTTCTTTGTGAATCATTAATGGGGTCATCCCAAAGCCGCATGCAAATTCTGGTTAATGCATACATAAGATGATCCATCTCGTTATAAGATTTTAAATATGCAGACCGTATAAAGCGATCAAAGAAGTTGAAAAAAAGAGGGGTATCCGCAATGCCGTTGAATTCGAGAAATTTTTGAAGGGCAGGTCGGTAAATCTTTCCAAGATAGCTGTAAAGGTCGTCAGCATCAATTACTCTGTTGCTGACCAGCAGATTATCAAGCAATAATTCAAGAGAAACGTGCGCGAGAAAGGAAGGCCGTACTGGCGAATTTATAAGTAGCGGCGCTATTTCTATCTTGATTTCACGTGTATGCTGCATGAAAAATTCAGAGGAATGAAAGATTCGGTCAACCTGAATATGGCGACTCCACCCCTCCAGAATTTTAATTAGCCGGTCATCCTCGTTAAAAGACACAGCCAGTTTATCCGGGTGTAGGTTCCAGTTTTTATTCGCATTTTTTAAAAGATCAGGTAAAATTGATCCCAGAATAAACTGAGGGTCGGTATAGTGCCTATCGAAATAAAAATGTGATAGAAAATTCATGTCGTCCTAACCGCTACAATATACAGAGAATGTAGTCGAAAGACAATTCTAATCGGGTAAGCGATTCGATACTGACATGAAGCTACGAAAGAACAATTTCAATTCGAGCTCTTAAGTTTTTTAAACGATGATTCTTATATCTTTGCCAATCTTTTAATATTGATAAATGAACTTTGTAGAAGAATTGCGTTGGCGGGGTATGTTGCATGATATCATGCCTGGAACAGAAGATTTGCTGAATAAAGGGATGATTGCGGGCTACATTGGTTTTGATCCAACTGCCGACTCGCTTCATATAGGCCATCTTACTCAGATCATGACATTGATCCATTACCAGCGCGCTGGTCATAAGCCTGTAATTCTTGTAGGTGGAGCAACCGGTATGGTTGGTGATCCTTCAGGAAAATCTGCAGAGCGGAATTTATTATCGGAAGAGATTCTGCAGAATAATGTAAGCTGTATAGAAAAGCAATTCTCAAAATTTTTGGATTTTAATTCCGGTACTAACAGTGCCGAGATGGTGAATAATTACGATTGGTTTAAAAACTTTAGTTTTCTTGATTTTATTCGCGATGTTGGAAAGCACATTACAGTAAATTACATGATGGCTAAAGATTCTGTTAAGAAACGGATCGAAGGAGAAACCGGAATGTCTTTCACAGAATTTACCTATCAACTGGTTCAGGGCTATGATTTTTATTATCTCTGGAAAGAAAAGAACTGTCAGATCCAAATGGGGGGGTCTGATCAATGGGGTAACATTGTAACCGGCACAGAACTTGTAAGAAGAAAAGGCGGTGGAACAGCTTTCGCGATAACCACTCAGTTAATAAAAAAAGCCGACGGTACTAAATTCGGTAAAACGGAGAGTGGAGCAGTATGGCTTGATCCCGCCAAGACATCTCCATATAAATTTTACCAATTTTGGCTAAACACGAGCGATGAAGATGCGAAAAGCTGGATCAGAATATTTACTCTTCAATCGCAAATCGAAATAGAATCGATTGAAAAGGTCCATGATGCCGCTCCTCATTTACGCGTATTGCAAAAGGCATTGGCTCAAGAGATTACGGTTCGGACACATTCTGAAGCAGCCCTCGAACTAGCACTAAAAACCTCAGATTTTCTTTTTGGAAACGGTAGCTTAGAATTTCTGCAAAGTCTTAGCGGTGCTGAGGTGATGGATATGTTTGATGGGGTTCCGAAGTTTAATATTTCCAAGAATGAGCTGTCAGCCGAAGTCAATATCGCTGATTTGTTAGTCGATAAAACGCAGATCTTTCCTTCAAAAGGGGAAGCGCGCAAAATGATTACAGGCGGTGGAATTTCAATTAACAAACAAAAGATTTCAGATCCCTTATATTCAGTTTCTTCAAACGACTTGATTAATGGAAGTTATTTGGTAGTCCAAAAAGGAAAGAAAAATTATTTTTTAATTATCGCACAATAAGATTCTCTGGTAATTTGCCTTGTCCAACGACCGACCGGGGAATATATTGGGTGGTTTTTAATTTGTGAATGTTGGATAATTTGCCCGATATTTAAATATGTTAGGAAAAACAGATCGTCGATCGCTTCTTAAATCCATGTTATCGGGCGCGGCAGTGGCAGGTATTTCAGGCATACTTTCGTCGTTTAAAAACTCAGAATCTTTCAGGTATATTCAAAAAAATAACATTAACCACTCGGTTTGTCGATGGTGCTTTAACGATATTCCTATCGAAAATTTTTGTGCGTCGATTAAGGCAATGGGTTTGAAAGGCATAGACCTTGTCGGACCGAAAGATTGGGATACGCTAAAAAAATACGGCCTTCAATCGACGATGTGCAATGGCGCAGAGATAAGTACTGCCATTGGCTGGAACGATCCGGAAAAGCACGATTATTTAGTTGACAACTATTTGGAAATGATACCATTAGTTGCCAAGGCTGGATTTAGTAATTTAATATGTTTTAGCGGGAACCGTAACGGGAAAGACGATGAAACAGGACTGGTAAACTGTGCAAAGGGATTGAGGCAAATATTGTCTGCTGCAGAAAAGAACGGCGTTGTGATCACGATGGAATTACTTAACAGTAAGGTTGAACACAAAGATTATCAGTGTGATCGAATTGGCTGGGCTACCGCCTTGGCGAAAGAACTCGGCTCAACGAATTTCAAGCTTTTATTTGATATCTATCATGCTCAGATAAATGAAGGTGATATTATTAGGACAATTGAAAATAACAGTCAATATATTTCACATTATCATGTTGCCGGTGTTCCGGGAAGGCATGAACCTGACGATAATCAGGAATTGAATTACCCTGCGATTATGAATGCTATTTTAAAGACCGGATTTACGGGCTATGTAGCGCAAGAGTACATTGTTACAGGAAAAGATAAACTGAAGTCTTTGCGTAAGAGCGTTGAACTTTGTGATGTATAATGAATTAGTACATTGATTCAGAAATCCTGCGAATCGATGCTCAGAACCTGAGAGCTGCGGGTCGTCTACGAATTTCCGGTCTTTATTTCTTTCTCCTTATTCTTTGCTCCAAAAAATGGAGTAAGCACGGAAGGAGTAAAGATCAAGGACGCTGGCCGTTTAACTATGTAATTTCTTTTAAAAAAAGGGACATATCTACGATAGATTGTCCCTTTTTTGGTTGATCATTGAAACTTATATTCCGCTAAGCTTCCATCCCTCTCGGTATTCGCGTTTTACGAATTGATTAACTTCATCAACGTTTGTTACTTTCATATTGGCGCTATCCCATATCAGGTTGATTCCGCGAACAGGGTAAACTGTACGAGCTGCAGGTGCGCGTCGATTTGCTGCCACCGCCGCCGCAATTGCTTCGGCAGTTGGTTCGACAACTTTTCCAACATTATATCCTCTGATCGCAAGATTCGCTACCAGCATATTTTCAGTAACTAAAGCCGCTTTTTCAAAAGGCGAACTTGTTTCCATTTTGCCATAACCGGCTAGACAAGCTTCCACCCACTGCGCATAGTGACCGTCGGCACCTTTTGGAACGCGAGCATATTTTACAGGAACATTTACTTCGTCCATCCTTGAAACTGGTAGCAGACGCGCATTAGATGAATATACATAGGCCATCATTTTTCCTTTTGTGCCATGAAACAGCATACCTCCACCACCATTTCTATCTGGAGTGAATAATTCTGAAGGGTCAAGTTCATCGGGGCGGGTCGGCATAATACCGCCATCCATCCAATGGAGTTTTACAGATTCTTTCATACTTCCTGTTTTTGGAAACGTAAGGACTGTATGACTCGCACTTGGTGCAGTGTCCGGATAGTCTTGATTGAAAGTGCCTTGGCCCGGTACGGCCAAACTGGTTTGTACCTCTGAAACTGGACCAAGACCTAATACCGTCATTGGGCCTTCCATGATGTGGGCTCCCATATCACCTACAACACCGGTACCGTAATCCCACCATGCTCGCCAATTAAAGGGGTGAACTCTTGCTCCTTTTTCATTTATAACTCCCGGATAAGGCTTGGCCTTAGCCGTTCCCTGCCACAAATCCCAATTAAAGGTGCTTGGAGGAGTCTCTACCGTTGAAGGCCATTTTATCCCGCCTTGCGGCCACCAAGCGCTTGTAGCGCCTCCCGGACGGTCAGTCCAGCAATACACTTCAGTTACATCACCAATTACCCCAGCTTCATACCATTCTCTCATTTGGCGCACACCGTCATTAGAGGATCCTTGATTGCCCATCTGACTAACGACTTTATATTTTTTTGCCAAATCGGCTAGAACACGTGCTTCATAAATATCGTGCGTTAGGGGTTTTTGAATCCAGATATGTTTCCCTAATGTTATTGCTGCCGAGCCAATAGCAGCATGGTTATGATCCGGCGTCGATACAGAAACGGCGTCAAAATTCTTGCTTTCCTTATCAAAAAGCTCTCGCCAGTCTGCGTATTGTTTTGCTTCAGGATATTTTGTAAAGCTATTCTTTCCTCTTAACTGGTCTACATCACAGAGGAATGACACCTTAGCTTTGCCACTCCCAATAAATCCACCGATGTCACTTTCTCCTTTTCCACCTACTCCAACGGCTGCGATATATAGCGTGTCACTCGGTGCTATGTAGCCTTTTCCTAAAACAAAACGGGGTACAATTGTAAATGCGGCGAGGGCAATTGCGCTTTTTTTAACAAATTCTCTCCTTGAGGGCTGAGAGAGTTTTTTTTCCTTTTTGGCTTTCATTTTAATTTGCGGTTATAATGGGGTATAAGTAAAGGTAAAAAAGTTTTCCGTTAATCTACAGGCGAATTTTAGCAGGAAATGATTGTTTATTGCGCTGCTTATTGCACCAGTAAATTACATCCGCGAATATCACTATTATCGAATCGCCCGAGCACTTCAAAATTTCCGTTCGAATGCTGCTTTCCTAAATCTTGTGTTGCAATAAAAGAGCAGGAATTTAAGTTAGCCAGATCTATTATATTAAGCCCTCCGGTTTGTCCTTGAGCCAGAAGACTCAACGGATCATTAACGTCTCTGGTCGTTACTTGCATCCATGGCGGGCATTCAAAAATTCCACTACTTTTTGAATAGGCTTGCGACAGTAATTCGGTCATTCCATACTCGGAATGAATCTCAGAGACACCAAATCCTTTGCATAGTGTTTCGTGCAAGTCTTCTCTCACCATCTCCTTGCGTTTCCCTTTCATTCCGCCTGTTTCCATAACTATCAATTCAGGGAAATCAATTTTATAGTTATCGATAAAGTCGAGTAGGGCGTATGTAACGCCAATTAGTATAGTCGGCCTTGCACTTTTTTTTAATTCAGCCAAGGTTTTTTTTAATTCATCATGATTAAAAAGGAAGTAACCACTATAAGGACTTTCGCTTTCACGGATGAGATCATCTACCATATAGATTAGTGATGACCCTTTACGCTCTAGATACGAAGGTAAGAGCGCAAGAACAGCGTAAGAATTGACAGGGCCATAAAATCTCTTAAATCCTTCGGTATAACTGTACTTATATAAACTCAAATCCGTTACTTGATGCATGCTCGGGCTACCTCCGGTTGACGAACTACTGAAAGTTATTTCAGGATCGGCTTTGCTGCTGATAATTGAATGCGATTTGAAAAACTCGATTGGTAAAAAGGGAATATCTTTTAATGTTTTAACCGAGTCAGGGACAATCCCAAGTCTGTTTATATAGTCAGCATAAAGACTACATTCTGCGGCTTGAAAATGAAAAATTTGCAGCGAAAAGCGCTCGAACTCTGTAGGGCTGCTAATCGAGAAAATTTGCCGACTTGAAATTTTATTCACAGCACAAAGATAGGGAAACGCCTTTGATGGATTTAATTGCTTATCGCCTTCCTGCAATGGAATCCTGCCAATGCTGCAAATCCGCTTGCCATTCCGCCTGTGAACCCCGTAATTAATAAAACGCTGATCCAGTTAAAACCCGATTCAGGCAAGCCTAGCATCTGTCCGACGCGATTGGCAAGAATATTATCGTTTGGAATAGTATGCATAAGACTTACGACGATCCAAAGTAAGAAAATCGCTGCAAAGGCAGAGCTGAAAGCATCCCATCCGCTCTTTGATTTCCAGGCAGCAGCAGTAAAAGAAATGGGCGCTATGATCCACCAGGGCAAGAAAATCTGTAGGATTAAGCTGATAATTAATATGATCAGAAATAGCATAATTTATTTTTTAGAAAGCTTCAAATTACCAATTATACGTTCAGAATTTTCGTTTTTAGATTTGAGATAAAGCAGCTCATTTAATTGTCCTTCTGTCCATCTATCGATCATGTCATCATAGTAAAAACTTCCTGGATTGCCAGATTGCCCGCCTGGATAGACACCATAGCCCTTTACTTCTTTGCCTAGCGCTATGACCATTCGCCATGACGGTCCGTTGGTTTCTGCCAGGGCATTAACCGAGCTTTTGGAGCCCCCGTTCATTAGCATTTTCGAGCCAAATCCGGGAATCTTTCCAAGGTGCGGCACGTTGCTGTGTTTGACATTGGCCCATTTCCATTTATCGCCCAATGTCCCAAATTTCCTCTGCAAGCTATCAACCGAAAACTTAAAAGAAGCTAGAATAATGTCATCGCGACTTTCTTTTTGCTTGGTTCGAGTGTCGTCAAACCATCGCGATTTTGGTTCATTTAGCAATAATTCCACGGTTCTATCCTTAGAAGGGAAAATCATAGGCGTATTTGGATCGCTCCCAAGTTCATCTACCCAGATTCTGGTTCCAAGGTCTTTTTGCCAGATCTCGAAAATGCTAGCGCCAATTTCATCTGGATTGAAAAATTTATTCCATTTCCGAACGATATTATAGCTCACCTGCTCGGTAGCAGAAAGTTTTTCAGCATTAATTCCGCCCACCATCGTGCCCAGTACATTTGCGGCAAGATTGCTATAGTTGTCGTTTTGAAGTTGACGCATACTATCGACTGTAATGTTCTTCATTACCGTTAGGCGGTTATTGATCCGATGTCCACGATCATAACTTGCAAACTCCCAGTTGATATAGTAGGGATAGGATTGATCCGTTGGAGATTGATTTGCTGAGCTGACATATAAACGTTCGGGATTTTTAACAGTTGGATTTTGTTCTGCAGGAATTCTACCTTGCCAGTCGTTTTCAGGCCTGCTTCCGTCGAGCAATAACTTACCTTGGTTCTTCCATTTTAATGGAAAATAGCCATTTGAAGTAATGGCGATATCGTTTTCTATGCTAGCAAAAACAAAGTTCTGTGCAGGGGCGACATTATACGGTAGAGCGTTTCTGTAATCAGTATAATTTTTTGCTTTATTCAATAAATAGAATGCAAGTAGGTCTACAGAACCGTCGTGCGCGGTCCAGCGTAGGGCATGGCCGGTGGGGATATTCTTTCTGTTGGGTTTTTCATTATCCAGGTAGGTGACTGGGCCATGATGGGTATAATAAATAGTATCAATGACGGCTTCTTCGCCGCGAACCAATACCGTTTCGATGCGCTTTTTGACGGGTTTCCAGCTATCGTTATACCAATATTCTTCTTTAGAGGCATCTCTGAATGTTATACTGTACCAATCCAGTACATCTGCGCCGACATTCGTAACTCCCCAGGCAACGTTTTGATTAAAGCCAATAATTACACACGGTGCACCGGGTATTGAAACGCCATATACGTTCATTTCAGGTGTCGTTATTTGAATCTGATACCAAATTGAGGGCAATGTAAGATCGAGGTGTGGGTCATTAGCTAATAATGGGTAACCGCTTGCAGATTTGCTTCCTGCTACCGCCCAATTATTGCTTCCAGTTCCCTCTTCTTTTGGTTTTGTGCGGATAGCCGTTTTCTCAGTTGTCGAGGTTCCAGCCAAAAATGGTATTGGTAAAGACTTAAAATCCCATTTTGTCCCTATAGGGATGATTGGGTCTTCGCGAAAAGGATAATCAGGAAATAAGTTTTGAACAACTTCTGGTCCGAATTTTTTCAGAATATTGCTTAAATAAAACTCATTGGAGCCCCCTGCGAGAGTTGCCGACATTAATTTAAGAAGTAGCGCCGTATTTACAATATTCCATTTTTCTGGGGCATAATCGAGGATCTTAAATTCAATTGGGTAATCTTTGGGGCTCAGCGTATTGATGTATGCATTTACTCCGGCAGCATATGCATCCGCTATTTCTTTTGCAATTGGATTTTTCTCAAGCGCTTCAACCATGTTTTCAGCCGCGTACATCATCCCCATTCTGCGCTGGTAGCGATCTATTCCAAGGGCTTTTTTCCCAACTACTTCAGATAATCTTCCGGATGCAGACCTTGTTTGAATATCTAGTTGCCACAGCCTGTCTTTTGCAGTAATATAACCCTGAGCGAAGTAGCCGTCGTAGTTGTTATCTGCAAATATGTGTGGAATTTGGTGTTCATCAAACTTGATTTCAACACTATTTTTCAGGCCAGTCACTTGAAGCTCAAACCTGTTTTTTTGATTTTTGCTTTCGGCATTTTGCCAAAATCCGTTATATGGATCCAAAAATTTGCCCGCAGGGGGGATGTCACCAAATTTATTATGCAAAACAAAGACTAAGAAAAATGCGATAGATAAAAACAGGGCAGCCTTTACGATTTTCATTTCTGATTGCTTTGGTTAGTGTAAAGTGAAAAATAAAGAAAAAGTTTGGTTAATGTAAGAACTATGAATTACGGAAGAGGTTTTTTGAGAAAATAAATTTTAGATATATACTTGATAAAAAAAAATATTAAATTTATGTAACTAAACTACCATTAAACTAAATTATATGTACAAGATTTTTACTGGTTTCATTGTTGCCGTGCTTTTCTATTCAGGAGGTGTGGCGTATTCTCAAAGTATCACTATTTCTGGTACCGTATCAGATAAGGCTAATAAAGAAGGACTGCCGGGGGCGGCGGTTACTATCAAGGGTAAAACGGTCGGCGCCACCACAAATGAGCGTGGTCGATTTAATCTAATTACTGCCGAGTCACTTCCTGTTACAATAGTAATCACGTATATAGGATTTAAACAAGTAGAAGTGCCTGTCAGCAGTGCCTCTTCCGATCTTTCGATAGAAATGGAAACGAGCAGTTTTCTTGGGCAGGAAATTGTAATTGCAGCGTCGAGAACACCTGAGAGCATACTTGAATCTCCGGTTTCAATTGAACGCGTTGGTGCAACCGCAGTTAAAGAAAGCGCAGCACCTACTTTTTATGACGCACTTCCAAACTTGAAAGGCGTTGAATCAAGTGTTCAAAGTTTAACATTCCGTTCAATAAATAGTAGGGGATTTAATGCAAATGGAAATGAACGCTTTAATCAATTTATCGATGGAATGGATAATCAAGCGCCGGGACTTAACTTTTCGGTCGGAAATATTATCGGGATGTCGGATTTAGACGTTGAGAGTGTAGAGCTCTTACCAGGTGCTGCATCCGCACTATATGGCGCGGGGGGTATTAACGGCACGCTTTTAATGAACTCGAAAAGTCCGTTTAGCTACCCAGGACTTAGTGCTTCGTACAAAATAGGGATGAACCATGCCGACAACTTTCAGACTAAAGCCTCTCCTTATGAAGATATGGCAATAAGATATGCGAAGTCGTGGAACAATAAGTTCGCATTCAAAATTAACCTCTCGTACCTCAATGCGAACGATTGGCAAGCTAAAGATTATTCAAACTTTGATAGGGCAAATGGAGTTGGGAAAACTGGCGACCGAAATTCCGATCCTTCTTTTGATGGTGTAAATATATACGGTGATGAGCCTAATTCGGCCTTTCCAACCCCTTTTGTGGTTGCTCAGGCAGTTCAAGGCCAAACTCGCGCCGGTATCTTGGCGAATACAGGTGGTACAGTTGATATCGTTGCCTTGCTTAATGCTTCATTGCCGGCTAATGCAACGTCTGCCCAGATTGGTGGATTTATAGGAGCACTTCCGGCACCGATTCGCCCTTCAGTTACTAATATGATACCCTTCTATTTTGGGTTACGTAATAATGTGATCCCAAATACTGTAGTTACCCGCACCGGTTACAACGAAGCAGATCTTGTAAACTATGATTCGAGGTCAGTGAAAACCTCAGGCTCTTTTCATTACAAACTCAGCAGTACTGTAGAAGCCATAGCACAAGCTAACTGGGGTAATGGTACTTCGGTCTATACAGGCACTGACCGTTATTCAATCGGTGGGTTCAGAATTGGGCAGTATAAATTAGAACTAAAAGGCAGTGACTTTTTTCTTAGAGCTTATACCACTCAAGAGCGTTCAGGAGATGCTTACAACGCTACGGCGCTTGGTTCTTTTATAAATCAGAATACAAATCCGGCTGCAGCTTGGTTCCCTGAATACACAGCAGCTTATTCGCAGGCAAGACTTGGCGGTGCTTCTGATGCTCAGGCAGCAGTTGCTGCCAGACAATTCGCGGATAGAAATAGGGCGCAACCCGGTTCACCTGAATTTCAAAGATGGAAGTCAATCGTCACTTCGACAACAATCGCTGCAGGCGGTGCTAAATTCAGTGACAAATCAAACCTCTTTCACTACGAAGGAATGTACAACTTTACCAATATCTTGGATGGAAAGCTTGATTTACAAGCAGGAAGTTCTTATCGTGTTTACAACCTTAAATCTGATGGATCAATTTTTGACGATTTAAACAAGAAGCTGGATATTAAGGAATTTGGTGCATTTGTACAAGCAGGAAAGCGGTTAATGAATGAAAAGTTGAAGCTTACAGGAGCCCTGCGCTACGATAAAAGTGAATATTTTGAAGGTCGTTTTACACCGAGAATCTCTGGGGTTTACACCGTTTCGCAGAACAATAATATTCGCGCTTCCTATCAAACAGGATTTCGCAATCCAACCACGCAAAATCAATTTATCGACTTGTTGGTTGGTGGTTCCGTGCGTTTAATTGGCGGCCTTCCAGAAATGATTAGTAAATACAATTTAAATACGAATACAGGATATACACTTGAAAGTGTTAATAAATTCAGATCAACAGGGAATGTAGCAGACCTTAAAAAATACACTTTTGGTAAATTCAAGCCTGAAAGTGTCGACGCCTACGAGATTGGCTATAAAGGATTAATAAATAATAAGCTATTGATTGATGCGTATTATTATGCCAATTCGTATGAGAACTTTGTTTCTACATTGACTCTCTTGCAGGCGCCAGACGGAACCCCTGCTACCTTAGCTACTGCCAAGGTATTTTCTTCAAAAGTGAACAATCCAGATAAGGTGCGATCAAATGGTGCGGCACTTGGCCTAGATTACGTGATGGGTAAATATAATTTAACAGGAAATGTGTCTTACAACAAGTTAAGAAACACAAACAGTATTCTGCAAAACGAGTTCAATACTCCTGAGTATAGCTTTAATTTGGGCGTATCTAATCGTGAGATTATAAAAAATATAGGGTATAACTTAACTTACAGATGGCAAGACAAGTTTAAATGGTTCTCAACTTTCGCTGCCGGTGAAGTTCCTGCTTTTGGAACTCTCGACGGACAGGTAAGTTATAAAATACCAAGCTATCAGGCCACTGTTAAATTGGGTGGATCCAATCTCCTTAATCGTTACTACAGAACTTCGTACGGAAACCCACAAATCGGCGCAGTTTACTACGTTTCCTTTGTTTTCGATCAATTCGGTCGCTAAATAAAAGATTATTTAAAAAAAAATCCTCGCCAAAAGCGGGGATTTTTTTTGATATTACCATAAATCTATTATAAATAATATTAAATCATTAAAAATTAAACAATTTTTATATAGATTTGACATATAGGACAAAGCCACTTACTATTAACGATTTTGCATAAACTAAGCGTCTGCCGCAATTTGACGCGTTAATCATATACCCGAAAAGAAAAATATGGATAATTCTAAGGATATTCCTTTAACAGAGCTATTGCCAAATGAGTTTAGTATTGAACAGCTTGAAGAAGGTGTACAGCACGTAAATAACCCTATTGTAGGCGTTAGGCCGATTGTTAAGAAATACCTGACAAAAATTATAGCGTATACTCAGGATAATAATAACTTTTATTTTTATGATGGAGAGGCTAAGGTAGAAGTTCGTGTAGTAAGTGATGAAATAATCCGTGTTAGACTTGCGCCTCATGGGGTTTTTCTGGAAGAATTTTCATACGCGGTACCTTATGCCCTGCAAAGATCAACCGTATTCGCTTTTCATGAGGATGAAACGAACTATTATGTTGCAACTAACACCGTTACCTGCATCGTCCGTAAGAGCGATTTCTTTATTTCTTTTGCCGATATAAACGAAAAAATAATCAACGAAGATGCTACCGCAATGCATTGGGAGGAGAACGCAGATTTCGGGGGCTATTATGTGTATTGTACTAAAAAAGCCGCTGTTGATGAGAATTTTTACGGACTTGGTGATAAGACAACAGACTTTAATCTGCGCGGTAAACGGCTTGTAAACTGGAATTCAGATACCTATTCGTTCGCAAAGCATCAAGATCCGCTGTATCGGACTATACCTTTCTATATCGGTATCACCGAGGGAACGAGCTACGGAATTTTCGTAGACATTACCTTTAAATCACATTTTGATTTTGCGCATGAAGATGTTGGAAAAACTAGTTTCTGGGCAGATGGCGGTGAACTTCAGTATTATTATATTCACGGTCCGCATATGATGGATGTCGTTAAACGATATCACTCACTAACGGGTACGCACCCTATGCCACCGCAATGGGCGCTTGGCTTTCATCAATGCCGTTGGAGTTACTTCCCAGAGAGTAAAGTAAAGGACATCGCACGTAATTTTCGCGAACGTAAGATCCCTTGCGATGCGATTTACTTGGATATCGATTATATGGATGGTTATCGCTGTTTTACTTGGAACAAAAAATACTTCAGTGATCCCAAAAGAATGATGAAGGAGCTTTCCGAGGATGGCTTTAAATTAGTGGTAATTATTGATCCGGGTATAAAAGTTGATGATAATTATTGGGTTTTCCGAGAGGGAAAAGAAAAAAAATATTTTTGTCGTCGTTGCGATGACTACTTTATGGAAGGCTATGTTTGGCCAGGACGTTGCCAGTTTCCTGATTTTACTAATCCTGAAGTAAGAGAATGGTGGGGTGATTTATTTAGAGAATTAGTTGAGGCAGGTGTCGCGGGTGTATGGAACGACATGAATGAGCCGGCAGTATTTGGCTCTGGAACTTTTCCGGTAGATGTTCGTCACCAGTTTGACGGCTTTCGTGGCTCACACAGAAAGGCGCATAATGTGTACGGTATGCAAATGGTCCGTGCCACATATGAAGGGCTAAAAAGACAACAAAAAAATAAGAGGCCGTTTACTATTACCCGCGCCGGATATTCTGGAGTTCAACGCTATGCATCAGTATGGACAGGCGATAACGTGGCTTCTTGGGAGCATTTGAAATTAGGTATAATACAGTGCCAACGCCTATCTGTTTCCGGCTTATCGTTCTGTGGAACAGATATCGGTGGATTCAGTGGTGAACCGGACGGCGAGCTATTTACGCGATGGATTCAGTTTGGAGTCTTTTCACCATTAATGCGCGCCCACTCTGCCGGTGATACCAAAGAGCGAGAGCCCTGGAGCTTTGGCACCGAGTACGAAGACATCAATAGAAAATTTATCGAACTGCGATATAGGCTCCTGCCTTATATTTATTCGGCATTTTGGGAGCATCACAAATATGGATTCCCGATTCTGCGTCCCATGGTTATGATTGAGCAGGACGAGAAATTGAACCATTTTCGTGAGAATGAATTCACCTTTGGAGATAAGATCTTAGTGTGCCCCGTAACAGAACCTGGTGAAAGAACCAAGATGGTTTATTTGCCAAAAGGGAAATGGTACGACTACTGGACGCATGAACTTCTTGAGGGAGGAATGGAACATCTTATCCAGGCGCCATTAGACAGTATGCCAATATTTGTCAAAGCGGGATCTGTAATTCCGGAGTATCCGCTAATGCAGTATGTTGGCGAAGTTCCTATCGATGAACTTATGTTCCAAATTTACTATTCTGACTATGAAGTAAACTCGTTCTACTATGAAGATCATGGAGATACGTTCGCATATGAACAGGATATTTACTTAGAAAAGAAATTTGTAGTAAAAGGAAGCTCATCATCGATGACGATAGCGCAATCTATAGACGGATTGTTCACTCCACGTTATGAAACTTATGATCTGAAGTTAATCTGTCTCCCATTTGTGCCTAAAAAAGTAATAATTGACGGCCGCGACTATACAGGTGATTTAGACGTAGATAACCTAAAGCGTTTGCGGATTAAAGCAAATAAGAACTTTAAATTTATACAAGTTTTAGGATAAGCCTAAAGGGAATTTTTGGCTAGTACATTTTAGAATTTATTCCGCTAATTTTTATAAATTGTACCGACCAATTACTAATCCATCCGCTTTTTAACATGAAGTCTAAGAAATCAATTGCTGCGCCAGTTGCTGCGCCCCTCGCTGTCCATGCGCCTGTAGTAGCACTTTCAAGGTTTACGGATTTTGATATAGGACTTTTTAGATCAGGGAAGCATTACAAACTTTATGAAAAATTCGGATCGCATGTTATCGAGCATAATGGAGTCACAGGAACCTATTTTGCGGTTTGGGCTCCAAACGCAGTTAAGGTTTCTGTCATCGCCAATTTTAACGGATGGAACCGTAATTCGCATGATTTATTTGTAAGATGGGATGGCTCAGGAATCTGGGAAGGCTTTATTCCAAACACCGGCAACGGCGAAATATATAAATATTTTATAAAATCTAATTCTGGCGATGAGCTTGAAAAGAGCGATCCTTTTGCGCTTCGATGGGAAGAACCACCTCTAACAGGTTCAATTATCTGGGACACTTGGTATGAATGGAAGGATAAGGAATGGATGTCAACCCGACATAAACATAACTCACTCGACAGTCCTTACTCTGTATACGAACTACACTTAGGTTCTTGGGCTCGTAGTCCGGAGTCGCCGGATCAATTTTTTGGCTACCGCTTGATATCCGACAAGTTGATTCCTTATATTAAGGAAATGGGATTCACCCATGTTGAACTGATGCCTGTAATGGAACATCCGTTTTATCCATCTTGGGGCTACCAGGTTACAGGTTATTTTGCAGTAAGTTCGAGATTTGGGACGCCGCAAGACTTTATGTATTTAGTAGAGCAGCTACATATTAACGGCATTGGTTTGATCCTTGACTGGGTCCCATCGCATTTTCCGGGAGATGCACATGGTTTGTACAATTTCGATGGGACTCATCTTTATGAGCATGCAGATGAACGCAAAGGCTTCCATCCCGACTGGAAATCATACATTTTTAACTATGGAAGGAATGAAGTCAGGTCTTTTCTGATAAGTAACGCGATTTTTTGGTTTGACCGATACCATGCAGATGGCATAAGGGTAGATGCCGTGGCGTCTATGCTATATCTTGATTACTCGCGCAAGGAAGGCGAATGGATTCCGAACGAGTTTGGTGGAAGAGAGAATCTTGAAGCCATTACTTTTTTAAAAGAGTTTAATGAGACGGTTTATGCGATGTATCCAGATGTGCAGACCATTGCAGAAGAGTCAACTGCCTTTCCGGGCGTAAGCCGTCCAACACACTCGGGAGGTCTGGGTTTTGGTATGAAATGGATGATGGGCTGGATGAATGATACGCTGAAATATTTTGAGCAAGATCCGGTACATCGAAAATATTCGCATGGTAAGATAACATTTAGCACCGTCTACGCATTTACAGAAAATTTCATGCTGCCTCTCTCGCATGATGAAGTTGTACATGGCAAAGGATCACTAATTTATAAGATGCCGGGCGATGAATGGCAGAAATTTGCTAACCTCAGGCTGATGTATCTATATATGTTTACGCACCCCGGCGCTAAACTGTTGTTTATGGGCGATGAGTTCGGCCAAACTACTGAATGGAACTTCTCCCAATCCTTAGATTGGCATTTACTTCAATATCCGCCTCATAAAGGTGTTAAAGAGTTCGTTAAGGGACTCAACTCGATATATCGTACAGAATCGGCATTGTATCAAAGATCATTTACTAGTGACGGATTTGAATGGTTGGAAGTTGGGGATGCGATAAACTCTGTGCTAGTTTATATCCGAAAAGGAAATGATCCGAAAGACGAGTTAGTAATTGCGTTAAATATGACGCCTGTGCCTCGCAATAATTACCGGATAGGTTTGCCCGCTGAGGGCACTTGGGAAATTGTCCTTAATTCAGACGAGACCATTTATTTTGGAAGTGGAATTCTCAAACAACAAAAATATATTTCTGAGCAAATTAGATGGGAGAACAAAGAACACTCGACATTAATAAGTCTTCCACCTTTGGGAGGATTTGTACTTAAAAGAACTACCTGATTTGAGATGATATGTTTTTGAATGCCGAGCTGATTGAGGATATTCAGAAGGCAATAGTGAATCTTAATGGAGCTTCGAATAGGCTCACTGTAATCGATTCGGTATCTGGTGGAAGTATTAACAGCGCCTATAAACTCCGCTTCGGAGACAGTTGTTATTTTCTAAAAGTAAATAACTCTTCAACGTTTCCAAATATGTTTCTGGCGGAGATGGAGGGACTTCGCCGCATATTGCAAAGCAATACTATTGCTGTTCCCAAAGTTATTGCGTGTGGACAATCCAACCAAGAGCAGTATTTGCTGCTCGAGTGGATAGAAAAATCTGCCAGCTCAACTGAATTTGAATATGAATTTGGAAGAAAATTAGCTGCGTTGCACAGGCTAAGCAATAGCAAATTCGGATTAGATCATTCGAATTACATCGCCTCTCTATCCCAGTCGAATGTTTTGAACGAAAGCTGGACTGATTTTTTTGTTTCCGAGCGGTTAGCGCCTCAGTTGAAGCTCGCTGTAGACAATGATTTGATAAATTGTGGAATGACGAAGGACCTTGAACGACTCTTTACAAGATTGGACAACTTATACCCAACTGAAAAGCCGAGTCTCGTACACGGAGATCTTTGGATCGGAAATTGCATCACCGGAGTGGCTAAGCCCTATTTGATTGATCCCGCTATTGCCTTCGCTCATCGCGAGGTTGATATAGCCATGACTATGTTATTTGGTGGATTTTCAACTTCGTTTTATCAAACCTATATTGAGTCTTTTCCACTTCAAAAGGGATGGCAGCAGCGTGTAGATCTTTGGAATCTTTACCCTTTGATGGTACATCTGAATCTTTTTGGCGCAGGATATTTACCACAGATACAGAGCAATTTAAAGAAATTTATCTAACGTGAAACGTAGTAACGCATAGTTATTCTAAAATCAATCTCCTTGATTTCAATACTTCCGATAGATTTTTGACTCTGGGAATTAGAGACTTTCCTTTAACCGTAATTGCCGTGCTGACTTATACTTGATCTCCTTTCGTAAGAAAATATAATTTCGATTCCAAACCATTTTTTGGCGCTAGTAGCGACAGACTCTACCTTGAATAGTATCAATGGGTGTTTTTTCTCTTTGTCTCTCTCAAGTAACGTTGAAATAGAATTAGGGGATTTTTGTCGCTCTTTATTAGATATATCGTTCATCAATAATTCTATCGAGTCGACTAATGGCCCAAATTTTATTATTTAATACGCTTGTAAGTCTTCCGGTCTCGAAATGCTGCAAGAAGAAATTAGTGTTTTATCTAGTTGTGTAGACGTCACTTCCCAATGATATGTTGCCGGCCAGTTTATTTTTAGTTTTTCTGTTTTTTCTCGTCCTAATACAAGATTTATAAGCATTATTAAAATGATCCTTGGTAGATATAATTTCATTTTTATTCGATATACTAATCGGCGAAGACCTACGAGGGGTCCTCAAAAGATATCTTTGGCGAATAGATTAATAAAATCAACCTTTTACGATTTAAAAGATTAATTGTTTCGACTTAGCCTTAACGCTAAACGACGTAAAAAGCAGTTGTAGATATCGAGAATGGGACTGTATAATTTCTGAAATTCGTCAGCGGGCGCGAAGTAGAGATTTGCATCGTTTAGTAACGAGAAAATAGCTGCATTATTTTCTTTTTTAAAAATTAGGAATTATAAGAAAAATAGGCCTACTGTGAAGCATGCAATTAAACTTAAAGTAAACAAAAACTCCCTCGCAACTACGCGAAGGAGTTTTTGTTCAAGATATAGCAGTTAAAACTTCCCAAGTTCTTGAACAAGGTCAATTAATTTGTTAGAATAACCCCATTCGTTATCATACCAAGAAACAACTTTTACAAAATTGTTATTTAAGGCAATGCCAGCTTTTGCATCAAAAATTGAAGTTCGAGCATCTCCCAGGAAATCAGATGATACAACTTCGTCTTCGGTATATCCTAAAATTCCTTTTAAGTAACCTTCAGAAGCATCTTTCATTGCCTTTTTAATATCATCGTAGGTAGCGGGCTTTTCAAGTCTGCACGTTAAATCTACAACAGACACGTCGGCAACCGGTACACGGAAAGACATTCCTGTTAATTTTCCTTTGAGGGCAGGGATTACTAAAGCAACTGCCTTAGCTGCCCCGGTGGAAGAAGGGATGATATTTTGATATGCGCCGCGTCCGCCTCTCCAGTCTTTTGCCGATGGGCTATCAACGGTTTTTTGTGTAGCTGTGACGGCATGGATAGTACTCATTAATCCTTCAGAAATTCCGAAGTTGTCATTCAATACCTTTGCAATCGGTGCAAGGCAGTTTGTGGTACATGATGCGTTTGAAACAATGTTATGTTCTGCCTTAAGCTCTTTGTGGTTGACTCCCATTACGAAAGTTGGAGTATCATCCTTTGCTGGCGCAGAAAGAACGACTTTTTTTGCACCCGCGTCTATATGCTTTTGAGCATCCGCTTGAGTTAGAAACAAACCGGTTGATTCGATGATTACTTCGGCACCAACTTCATTCCATTTTAAGTTTGATGGGTCTCTTTCTGCAGTTACACGGATAGTTTTGCCATTTACTACTAAGTTGCCATCTTTTGCTTCTACGGTTCCTTTAAATTGTCCGTGTGTCGAATCATATTTTAGCATGTACGCCATGTACTCAGGATCTACTAAGTCATTGATTCCAACAATTTCTATATCACTGCGTTCACTTGCAGCTCTAAATGCTAAACGACCAATACGGCCGAATCCGTTAATTCCTACTTTCATGTTTTTATTTTTTAATTCTTATTGTATTCGTGTAAATTCGTGATGATTAGGCGTCTTTAAATTCTATCGCATATTAGATATTCAAAACGTGCGACATTTCTAATAGGTCTTCTTCTAGCTTAAAAGAGTTGTTGTTCAGTGCTTCCTCAAGATCTGTCAGTTTAATTTTGTTCCCCCGTATGCCGACCATTTTGCGTGTTTCTCCTGCTAAAAGGGCGTTAACGGCTGCATAACCAAGTCGGCTAGCCAATACTCTATCAAAACTGCTCGGGCTTCCTCCGCGTTGAAGGTGGCCAAGTATCGTAACCTTTATGTCGTAAAAGTTGAATCGTTCTTTGACGTACTTTGCAACATTGTACGCACCGCCGTTCTTATCGCCCTCTGCAATAATCACGATGCTAGACGATTTTTTACTATCAGCGCCTTTCTCTAGTTTCTTAATCAGTTCGTCAATTGCCGTCTCTTTCTCAGGCAGAAGAATTGCTTCTGCGCCTCCTGCCGTTCCTGCCCAAAGTGCAATACAGCCCGAATCTCTGCCCATTACTTCAATGAAAAACAGTCGGTCGTGTGAAGCAGCAGTATCACGAATTTTATCAATCGCTTCTATTACTGTATTGTTGGCAGTATCATACCCTAATGTAAAATCTGAACCGTAAAGATCATTATCAATTGTGCCGGGAATGCAAATGACCGGTATATCGAATTCGCGAGACAGCAATTCTGCGCCTGTAAAAGTACCATCGCCACCAATTGCCACTAGTGCATTAATTCCGGCTTTACGTAGATTTTTGTATGCTTTTTCACGCCCTTCCTTCGTTCTGAACTCGTCACATCGGGCCGTTTTTAAAATAGTTCCTCCCAGTTGGATGATGTTACAAACCGAATGACCATCCATGTCAATGAATTTTTTATCAATCATTCCCTGATATCCCTGAAGGACACCAACCATTTTCATGCCCTTATAAATTCCGGTGCGAACTATTGCACGGATGCAAGCGTTCATTCCGGGAGCATCTCCGCCTGATGTTAAAATACCGATTTTTTGAATGGAAGTCAAAGTAAAAATTTTGCGTTGCGAATATAGTGTCTCTGTGTTACACTAAGCAATAATTTTTATCATTTTTTATATGATAATTGCAAAAATAATGATTTTAAAGAGGTAAAATGTGTTCTGAATATCATACTTAAGCTGAAATATTATCGATTGTTAGAGGCCAGATTCTCGAGATGATATTGAACAAGGTCGTCAATAGGAGAGCGTATGATTCGCCCCATGTTCATTTTATATTTTGAAGCGATTTCTTCAAGAAAGTCTTTAAAACTAAATGCAACTGCTCCAATACAATTAAATGAATAATCTTGGTAATTAGGATAGCGGCTAACGAGATTTTTAAAGAATTCTTCAAAAGACGTCTTTACAACGTTTGTTGCGTACTCAGGATCTACCTTATTTTCAAACGCAAACTTGCTAAAACTAGCGCAAAAACGATTTGCCAGCGGTTTAGTGTAGATATTGTTAAGAATTTCATCGGCACTTATATTATAGGTCTTCTCGAAGGATTTGTGAACTTCAGCCGGCATATACCCTCGTATGTAATCTGAAAGGAGCTTCTTGCCAATATGGCATCCACTACCTTCATCTCCGAGGATATAAGCTAAAGAATCGATGTTATAAATTACTTCTTTGCCATCATAAATGCAAGTGTTTGTTCCTGTGCCAAGTATTGCTGCAAATCCGGGTGAATTTCCTAGTAAAGCTCGTGCAGCCGCAAGTAGATCATGTTTGACAGAAACAATCGCAGAATTGAAAACTGCTTTTATTCCCTTCACCACAATTGATGCTTTTTCTTCGTTATGAACACCCGCACCGTAAAAATGCACCTCATCGACGGTAAGAGGATCCATACCCTCAGGCAGCTTACTTCCGAGAGAAGTTTTAATATAAGACTCATCAACAAAGTACGGGTTATACCCTTCTGTATTGAAGTTTGTTTTATTTCCGGCCCTGTCAAGTAAACACCAGTTTGTTTTTGTAGATCCTCCGTCTGCGATAAGAAGCATATTTTTTATATTTTAATGACGCTAAAGTATAAAAATTACGCCTGAATTGCTTCTGTTTATGACATCTGCGCAAAAGTTCCACAATGCTTTTATTGATCTTCAAAAGAGATATATTTGAGAATGTTGTTTATTCAAGCCGATGAAGAAAATACTTATTGCTAACCGCGGAGAAATTGCTTTACGCATAATGCGCTCTGCTAGAGAGATGGGTATTAAAACTGTCGCTGTTTTTTCAGAAGCAGACCGCAATGCATTGCATGTTCGGTATGCAAATGAGGCAGTATTTATCGGTCCGGCAGAATCAAATCAATCCTATTTAGTTTCTAAAAATATTATTGAAGCTTGTAAATCAACAGGTGCAGATGCTATTCATCCCGGCTATGGGTTCTTGTCAGAAAATGCGGCATTTGCTCGGGCGGTAAAGGAAGCGGGAATAATTCTTATTGGGCCTTCACCCGAATCGATGGAATTGATGGGAAATAAACTCTCCGCCAAAGCTGCGGCGCTCAAATATAATATTCCAATGGTTCCGGGTACTGACACGGCCATTTCTGACATTAATGAAGCGAAACGGCGAGCGGCTGAGATTGGTTTTCCGATTTTGATAAAAGCCGCCGCAGGGGGTGGCGGCAAAGGAATGCGGATTGTAGAAAGCATTGATGATTTTGAAGAACAGATGAACAGAGCGACTTCTGAGGCTCTGTCGGCTTTCGGCGATGGGTCGGTATTTATTGAGCGATTTCTTTTATCGCCAAGACACATTGAAATTCAGATACTTGGAGACTCTCATGGCAATATCGTTCACCTTAATGAACGCGAATGTTCTATACAACGAAGGCATCAAAAAGTCGTAGAAGAAGCACCTTCATCAATCCTCAGTCCGGAAATCAGAAAGGAAATGGGTAGGTGCGCAGTAGATATCGCTCAGTCATGCAACTATACCGGATCCGGAACGGTAGAGTTTATGCTCGATGAAAATTTGAATTTCTACTTCTTAGAAATGAATACAAGATTGCAGGTGGAGCATCCGGTAACGGAGATGATTACCGGCATTGATTTAGTAAAAGAACAAATTAAAATTGCCCGAGGCGAGGCGCTTACCTTTAAGCAGGAGGATATTAAAATGACTGGGCACGCGGTTGAGGTTCGGGTCTACGCGGAAGATGCAGGAAATAATTTTTTGCCGGATACTGGTACTCTGCAAACATATGTTGTCCCTCAAGGGCCGGGAATCCGAGTAGATGGCGGATTCGAAGAAGGGATGGACGTTCCAATATATTATGACCCAATGATTGCAAAATTAATTGCCTATGGAAGCGACCGAGCTGAAGCAATTTCGAGGATGGCACGAGCAATCGACGAATTTTACATTACAGGAATTGAGACTACGCTGAAGTTCGGAAAATTTGTAATGATGCATGAAGCCTTTGTATCTGGAAAATTTGATACTAATTTTGTGGCTAAGTATTTTGTGCCGAATCCGTTGCAGGAGGGGGAGGAAGACGAATCCTTGATCGCGGCCTTGGCGGTGGCAGGATTTTTGAAAAAGTACAGAAGTCAAGTCAATTCAGATACTGTCTTGCCGCTTTCAAATTGGATGAAGAACAGAAAGGAATACTAATTGTCTTGGACTTAAAGCTTATCAGTTCCATTATTTAAAATAAGGAGGAAGTTGTTTACAGGAATTATAGAATGTACAGGAGTAATTACGCAACTCGAGAATGACCGTGGCAATCTAAATATTATGATTACTTCAACGATTTCCGATGAGTTGAAAGTAGATCAAAGTCTTGCTCATAACGGCGTTTGCCTTACAGTTGTGAAGCTTGAGAAAGGGAAGCATTCGGTAACAGCCATCGCTGAAACACTGCAAAAGACCAACCTGGGTAAATTGCAGGTTGGTGATTTGATTAATCTAGAGCGTTGTATGCAGATGAATGGCAGGCTGGACGGACATATCGTGCAAGGGCACGTAGATCAAACCGGAACATGTAGTGAAGTATCTGAGATGAATGGAAGTTGGGTTTATAAAATTGCCTATGATTCTTCTTTAGGTAACGTGACAGTAGAAAAGGGTTCGGTTTGTTTGAATGGGATAAGTCTGACGGTTGTCGACTCTCTTCATGATTCTTTTTCTGTACATATTATTCCCTATACTTATGAGAATACAAATTTGAAATTTGTTCGACCCGGTGATTCCCTGAATCTGGAGTTTGATATTATTGGCAAATACGTTAGTCGAATACTGAAAGGGTAGCAATCCGCCTGTCGATGGCGCTTTGGCGATTGAGTTGTAATGTTCACTATCTGGTTTTAGTCTTTATCCTAGAATACCCTTATGGTAAATTAGATGAAATGTATTTTGTTTAGCCGACCAGCCTTTTTTACGCTTCTGTTTTTTGTATTTCTTTCGAAATTAAGTGCGCAAAATGTAAGCCCCAACCCTTCAAGAAATGATCATATTTTCCCTTCGCAAGTAGCAGCAAAGTCGTACATTGATTTTGACGGCCGTGGTTTTTTGATTCACGGTAAACGCACCTTCATCGTTTCTGCCGGCATAGAATACGCTCGTGTGCCGCGGGGCCTATGGCATGACCGACTTTTGCGGATTAAACGCGCCGGTTTTAATGCAGTCGAAATTTATACTTTTTGGAACTATCACGAACCAAAAGAAGGGGAATTTGATTTTAGCGGGGATCAAGACCTCGATTCCTTCTTGAAACTCGTCAAAAAAATGGGGATGTATACAATCGTGAGGGTGGGGCCATACTACTGTGGCGAATGGAATTTCGGTGGCTTTCCTATTTGGTTGAAATTTAAGCCCGGTTTGAGGGTTCGAGAAGATAACCGACCATTTCTCGAGGCTGTTGATAATTTTTTCAATAAGTTGATTCCAATCGTTGCAAAAAATCAGATAAACCGAGGGGGATCTGTCATCATGGTTCAACTCGAGAATGAACACAATTCTGCTTGGGGTACCGTAACTCCAAACGCTTATTTTAGTTACCTGAAAAATAAAACTCTTTCGCTCGGGATAGAAGTGCCCTATTATTTCAGCGGACTTCATCCCGGGAATGACCCTGCGAGCAATAAGCCAAGCTTGGATGACCCGATGCGGCCAAATCCTTGGTTTTCTTCAGAATACTGGAGCGTTTGGTTTTCTAATTACGGTCCACAACCGAACGATTCTATAACTTACGACAGACGAACCTGGAAGATACTCGCCCATGGAGGGAATGGGTATAATGTCTATATGGCCCATGGTGGCAGTAACTTTGACTATAATAATGATCGCGATATGGCCGCTTCGTATGATTACGGCGCCGCAGTGGGTCAGGGGGGCGATCTACGGCCGATCTATTATGCCTTTAAAAAAGCGGCTTGGTTTGCCCGAAGCTTTCAGGATATCTTGGCTAATAGTCAGGATGCATCAAGTCTATTTCAAACAACTATTAACGATTCGGCACTGACGGTTACCGCGCGGAGCAGCCCTTCTGGAACGATTGTTTTTTTAGACAATCAAGAAGAAGGTCCTGTAGAAGTTCAGCTAAATGCCCCATCAGCTTTAGGCCTATTAGAAGCGCCAAAGTTGAAAATCTCAGCTGATGAAATTATGCCTCTAATTTTGGATTTTCCATTAACAGCTGATGTGAAAATAGCCTGGGCTCCTGCAAGAATTTACGGTATGACTTCGCAGGATAGTACACATACACTGCTAGTTCATGGAGTGCCGGGAGATTCAATTAGACTTTATTTTACTGTACAGCAAAAAGTGAACTTCTTGTCCGGAGCTGAAAGTTTTAGGGTTCTTCCTTCTCAGTTTCTTGAACTAAGAACGGTTATTTTTCCTACTATGCCCACTGAATATTCATTTGAGGTTGCTGGAAAGACAATAAGGATTGTAGTGGTAAACAGTGATTTAGCAGCTAAAAGCTGGATTGTTGAAATAGGGCAGAAGAAGACATTAGTAGTAGGACCTTCATACGCTGCCGAGGCATTTACCAAAAATGGAAAAATTAATCTCCGGACAGAGCATCCTTGGAACGGCGACATAGATTCAATTGCCTGGGTCTACCTGGCTGATAACTCGGTGTTAAGATTAGTAGCGCCAGCGAAATCGGGAACTAACGTTTTACAATTGCACTTAACAGAATGGAGCACAAAAGATGCAGCAGAAGCCGCCTATCCGAAGTTTAATGATAAGCGTTGGCTACAAAGCGAAAATCCTTTACAAATGGGTGCCGACGGTGATATTACGGCTAATGTCTGGTACCGTACAAATATTACGGTACCGGAGACCGGCATCTACACCCTTAAATTTAGCAAAATTCGGGAACGGGTTGCACTGTTTTTAAATGGCATACGCCTAGATTCAGGAAAGGCGTTTACGCAGATTGATGTTAACCTCAAAGTTGGCGAGGAAAATACGATTGCGCTGTTCACCGCTCATGATGGACGAAACAAGGAGATTTTTTACGTTGGTCCGGTTGATACGGTGGATGTAAAGGGTTTGGCTGGGCCGATTTCCCTGCACAAAGATAATAACCGTATAACGACGGTTGGCCCCTGGCGAATGAAAGGCGGACCTGGGAACCCGAATTCTCGCATAGGTTGGACGCGCGGATTGCCGAAGGCAAAAGAAGCTAAACCAATGTTTTATCGGTCAAAATTTGAGGGCTACGGTGATCCAAAGGATGGAATGACTTGGAGGCTTATCACAAGTGGTTTGACTTATGGATCGGTTTGGGTTAATGGCCATAACTTGGGTAGGTACCCTGAGAAAATTAAGATCAATGGGCTCTATATTCCCAACAATTGGATACGGAAAGGGAAAAATAGTGTGGTCATTTATGATGAAGGTGGCGCGCTGCCAAATCGTGTTTCAGTCCAAGCCGAAGTTGGGTCAAGTCGCGATGTGACAATGTTGACAGAAAACCCTCGTTAATAATTAATGCTGCCGAAATACTAGTTTAATTCCCAGCGAAATTATTAAATTTGATAGACTAATTAAACGATCTGAACCCATATAAATAAATTAAAAATGAAGAAAATTTTGCTACCTGTGTTTCTGGTTCTATTTGTGCTAGTTGCATTTGCCGCGATTCAAATTGATGGGTCTTGGAAAGGCTATATAGAAGGGCAATATCACCTTACTGCTAATTTTAAAGCGGAAGGTTCAACGTTAACTGGAACCTTGGTATTAGCCGACAATAATCCGAAGTCTGAAAACCCAGACGATGTATCGTATAGCCCCTTTGTGTCTGCACAAATGGGTAAGAATGAAATCAAGAATGGTAAAATTGAAGGCGAAACTATCACTTTTACGACGATGTTTAATGAAACTCCAATTGTTTACAAAGGGGTGTTGCAAGGTGAAAAAATTGTACTGACTACTAATTTTAATAATCAAGTCGTAAAATCTACGTTATCTAGGGTAAAGTAGCACGGTATACCATCGGTTATAAAGTCGGCTGTGCGGGATATTTTATTGCGTGCACTGTTTGTAAATAAAGAGAAGTGATGAAGAAGAAACTTTTTTCTGCTGTTGTCTTGTTCGCCATTGCAACTTATTGTTTTGCTTCATCAATTGTGGTCGGGCGATGGTCTGGTACGATTGCCGGTCAATTTCCGGTAACAGTAAGTATTAAAGAATTGAATGGGAAACTGACGGGGACGGTTATCTCACAAATTGGAGAGATACCACTCAGTAACGGAAGGATAACTGGGAATGATTTCTCTTTTAGAGAGCTTTCGTATAATGGAATAGCCGTTTCATCGATCAAAGGGAAGATAGATGGTGATAAGATGGATGTAACAGTGAATTTTCAAGGGCAAGACCTTCAAGGAATTTTGACGCGGATTAAATAATTTAAAGTAGAATCAGCAAGAAAAAGACATTTGCTTTCGACGGCAGATGTCTTTTTTTAATTAGATTCTGGTTGCCTTGGCTTAAGAATAATCTTAAGTCTTCTTTATTTGTTTTCATTGTTAAAACTAATTGTTGTTATTGACATTAAAGGCTCGATAGGCTTTGCCTTGTCGTTTTTAAATATAAAGTACAGATCGTTCAGCCCCGAAGTCTCTTTGATTTCTGTTTTTACCGCCTTGCTTAAAGCTTGATCTTCGGCGGGTTCAACAAGAGCTTGCCCGATTAGTAGTCCACTTGGTGATCCGGTTCGGATTTCAATAATGCCTCCAAGGTTTTTTTCACGCGGACTGGTTGTAACTTTAAGTTCGACTTCTTTGATTCCCGTTAAATCCAGCTTACGAAATCCAATATGGCTATTGGCAGTTGGAACAACAGTTACCAATCCATCTGCACCATTCACTTTTACCGTAGCACCTTTCATGAATTCGGCTAAGGAAGCATTCACAATTGGTTTTCGTAGAATAATTGTCGATTCTGTAGTCTGTTTAGGAACTGTATTATTTCCGCGATCTGTGTACGACGCACGTACTATAAAAGTTCCGTTCCCATTATCCCCTTTCGGAATTTGGGTAGTGTAAGTGCCCTTAATGGGTAGCGATTTGATGTTTTTGTTGCTGATATTCACGATATATTTTACCATCGACTCGGCGTCGTTTTGCGAAATGCCAGGATGTGCGGGCATACCAATCGTGGTTCCCCACACGCCTGATCCGCCTGCTCGTATTTTTGCTCCAAGTCTTTCCATTGCTCCAGCATCTCCCTGGTATTTTTCGGCGATCGCCGTAAATGACGGGCCTACATTTTTCAATGTTGGATGATGGCAATTTTTGCAATCAGATTTGCTTATAAGTGCGTGTGCTACTGCAAATTGCGATGACCCGTCAACACTTCTCTGGGCCTGGATGGTTTGAGCATAATCAAATCCCTCAGAAGCATAATCGATACTGACCGAAACTTGTTCAGGCTTAATTGTTCCGGCGGTTAGACTTCCGTCTTCTTTGTCAGAAACGCTTATAGTGTAGTCTAGTGTTTTGTTTTCAAAAAAGAAAGTATTGTTTGTAATCAGGCCAATTTTGACTGTTGGTGTCTCATTCCCTGCAATGATTGAAATAGACTTACTGTTTGTTGCTCCTTTTGAATCGGTAACGGTTAGGTTTGCAGTATAGACGCCTGCTTTATAAAGGGTGATCGGTGTGCTTGCACTTGTAAATGTTTGGGTAGCAACGCCTGGCGATGTTAATCGCCATTGGTATTTTAATACGTCTCCATCGGCATCCTTTGTGCCTACCGCAGAAAGTGTGATTTTAAGAGGGATGGATCCGCCACTCTTATTTGCCGAAGCATTAACAAGCGGCTTCCGGTTTCCGGCATTGTACTCAATACGCACAAGCTTAGCCGATTCACTTTTACCAAACCATAAGCTTCCATACTCTAAGACATATAAATCTCCGTCGGGACCGAATTTTATATCGATCGGTTCTACAGGTCGATAGTCTGGCAGAAATTTTTCCATTGACTTATAGTTTCCCGAAGCATCCATTGAGATCGTCATTATCCAACCCCGAGCCAGATCAGTAGCGAGCCACTTGCCCTCATAGTAAGCCGGCCATGGCCGTTTAGCGGTGGGACGATCCGCGCGACGATAGATTGGTCCTCCAACGGCGCTGCGACTGCCACTCCCAGTCAATGGAAATTTTTCTGATATCCCATATGGGTAATAAACAAATGCAGGCGCTACCGGTGGAAGTTCTTTTAAGCCGGTATTGTTAACAGAATTGTTGATAGGCTTATTAAGATCCTTTCTATCCAAAATCTCGCCATTGACATAGTCGAAAATTGGGAAAGCTTCGTTGGGGCCAATAAAATATGGCCAGCCAAAAAATCCGGGTTTTCTAGCTTGATTTAGTTCATCGTAACCCATCGGGCCGATATCGCTGCTTTCTGTAGCATCAGACCCGATATCACCAAAATAGAGGTAGCCTGTTTTACTGTCGATCGAAGGGCGCCAAGGGTTGCGATGTCCCATGGTATAAATCTCAGGCCGTGCTAACGGATTCCCCGGCGGAAATAAATTTCCCTTAGGTATGATGTAGGTTCCATCCGCTTGGGGTTTGATTCTTAAAATTTTCCCGATTAGGCTATTCGTGTTCGCGGTACCGCGCTGGTCGTCCCAGTTTACACGGTTCGGACGCTCGTCTGTAGACGAAGAAAGAGAAGTGCCCGAATTGTTCCCTACGGTTAAGTATAGATTGCCCTGAGAATCCCAGGTCATGCCGCCGCCGGTATGGCAGCAGGTCTCTCGCTGAGTGGCAAATTGCAAGAGTATTTTCTCAGAGCCGGCAACCAGCTCATTATTAACGAAATCCCATCTCGTTAGCTGAAACTTGCTTTCGGTAGGATGTGAATAGAATGTGTAGATCCAATGATTAGTCTCAAAATTCGGATCAACTGTTAGTCCGAGCAACCCTTCTTCGGCCTCCGTAACTGTTTTTCGAGCACTCGTATATTTGGTATTAACTGGGATCGTGGCTACCAAACGTATGGTTTTAGTGAGGGGGTGATACATTTTTATAGCTCCCTTTCGTTCGCTGATCAGTACACGCCCATCTTTTAAAACTTCAAACGTATTCGGTTCATCTAAATCTCCTGGTTGGCTTAATGATACGGGAGTGAAGCGGCTTTCGTCTGGTTTCTTGGGCAAATCTTGAATAAACGAGAAAAAGAGTCCTACTAACGCGACTGTAGTGAGGGTATAAAGTTTTTTAAAATGTTTTGAAAACATAGGGGTATGTTTTTTTCGTCGTTAGCTTCCGTGAAAAGTAAAGCTAAGAGAAAACCGATTGATTTCTGAATTTGATAGAGAAAAAGAAGCCCCTAAGCCGTTAAATCTATTCTATCGCCTTACCCTTCATAGCGGTTCCGATTGCAACATCCATAAGCCTTTCTGCAAAAGGGCGGGTGAACTCATTTAGTTCATCTATTTTTTTAAGGATGAGATCTTTATCGCCTGTCGGTAAAATACTCGTTAGAGCATCCAGATAAGATTTGGTTTGTGCAGTTTCCTCCTCCGATAAGTGAGATCCATTTTTTGAAATAAATCGTTCTACCGTATAAACCATTTGTTCACCTTCCGTGCGTGCTTCGATCAGCATTCGCTGGGCTACATCATCTTTTGCATGAGCAATCGAATCAAGAAGCATTTTTTCAACTTCCTCATCAGTAAGTCCATATGCAGGCTTAACTTCAATTTCTTGCTTAACGCCCGAGCGAAGTTCAATGGCTTGCACAGTCAGGATTCCGTCTGCATTCAGTAGGAAGTTGATATCCACTTTCGGTAGTCCGGCGGGCATTGCTGGGATACCTTTTAAATCAAATTCTGCTAATTTCCGGTTTTCTTTCACCAGATCCCGTTCTCCTTGAAAGACAGAGATCTTCATGTTTGCTTGTCCGTCAATTGAGGTGGTATACTGCCGGCCGGCTTTCGTCGGAACTTTTGAGTTGCGAGGGATGATCACATCCATTAATCCGCCCATTGTTTCCAGGCCGAGCGAGAGAGGAGTAACATCAAGCAATAATATGTCTTTTCTGTTTCCCGAAAGGATGTCGGCCTGGATAGCCGCTCCCAGGGCCACAACTTCATCGGGATTAAGTTCATCATGTACCGGTCTACCGAAAAATTTAGACACCATTTTCTTAACAAGAGCGGTTCTCGTTGAACCGCCAACCATAATCACTTCGTCGATCTGGTTGGTTTGCAGGTTGGCATCACTCAATGCGTTGCGGCAGCAATTTATCGTTAGCTCAATCTTATCCCTTATCAGATTTTCAAAGGAATGCTTGTCTAGAGTACACCAGATTTCGCCGATCTTTTCGTTGAAAAGATTTTGAATAGAAAAAGCCTTTTTAGCTTCTTCGGCCTTCAGACGAAGCTGTTGAGTCAGTTCTACATTGGCATTTACCTCTTGTTTGTTTAAATTATTTTTTTCAATCCAATAGTCGGCAATTAGGCGGTCAAAATCATCTCCGCCAAGGAAAGTATCACCGTTGGTAGACAAAACCTCAAAGATGCCGTTTTGGATCTGCAGGATGGAAACATCAAAAGTTCCTCCACCCAAATCATAAACTGCTATGGTTTTTGTTTCATCGGGATTTAAGCCGATGCCATAGGCAAGGCTGGCCGCAGTTGGTTCATTGACGATTCGCAAGACATCGAGGCCGGCTAATTTGCCTGCATCGCGGGTAGCGTGACGTTGTGAATCATTAAAATACGCTGGTACGGTAATAACTACACGGTTTACAGTTGTTTTCAGAGCGTGTTCGGCCCTGTCTTTTAGCTCCTTAAGGATTAGCCCTGAAAGTTCAACCGGCGTATAGAATTTATCGGCAACTTTTATTTTGACGACACTCTCTGCATTATCGTCAATAACTTTGTAAGAGAAAAAATCTTTATAACTTTCTACGTCTTTAAACGACCTCCCTAATAATCGCTTAACTGAGAAGATGGTGTTGGATGGGTCTGAGATTAAAAAATTTCTGGCATCGTTCCCCACAGTTATTGTGCCGACTTCGTTAAAATGGACGATGGAAGGGACTAAAACGCCCTTCCCCATATCGTTAATAACCTGCGCGTTACCGTCGGGATTTATGAAGGCGATAAGGCTGTTTGTAGTGCCCAAATCGATACCTACTATGATGTCTTCTTTCTGAATGGAGCCTGTCGCCAGGTTGATGGAAACTGTAGCCATAATTTAAATCAAGTCCGCAAAACGCTTCTGGAAGCAAATGTATAGAGATTTCATTTAGGGTTTGTAAGGGTATTGTAAGTTCAACGGGTGTTTAGCGTTTGAATTTTAATCGCTTGCCCGGGATATCATCTTTTAAATGACCGTTTTCCCATGCTAGGTGACCTGAAATGATGGTATGGGTGATGCGGGCCTGAAAGGTTTGGCCTTCAAATGGACTCCAGCCACATTTGTAAAAGATATTGTCAGTACGTACTTCCCAAGGGCTGTTTAGATCAACGAGTACAAGATCGGCCCAATATCCTTCCCGTATGTAACCTCGTTTATCAATCTGAAAGCAAATGGCTGGATTGTGTGCCGTCTTTTCAACTATTTGTTCGAGCGAGATTTTCCCTTGATGGTAAAGCTCAAACAATGCGGGTAAAGCGTGTTGTACCAACGGTCCGCCTGAAGGTGCCATTAGGTAGGGCTGAGTTTTTTCTTTTAGTGTGTGCGGGGCATGGTCTGTTGCGATAATGTCGATTCTTCCATTGAGCACCGCGTTTAAAATCTCATCGCGATCAGATGCAGTCTTTACAGCAGGGTTCCACTTTATCAGGTTACCTTTTTTTGCATAATCCTGATTAGAAAACCAAAGATGATGGATACATGCCTCGGCGGTGATGCGTTTTTCTGTTAAGGGAATTGAGTTATCGAATAACTCCGTTTCTATCGCGGTCGAAATATGGAGAATATGCAATCTGGAATTATGCCTTTTCGCAAGATTAATGGCAAATGAGGATGACTTATAGCAGGCCTCGGCGCTACGAATCATCGGGTGCATGTCTATAGTAATTTGATCGCCGTATCGGGCCTGGTAAAGGTCTAAATTATGGCGAATAGTTGCCTCATCTTCGCAGTGGGTTGCGATCAACATGGGCGTTTGAGAAAATATCGATTCAAGCGTCTTTTCATTATCTACCAGCATATCTCCGGTGGATGATCCCATAAATATTTTTAATCCGCAAACATTTTCAGGGTCTGTTTTCAGAACTTCGGCGATGTTGTCGTTTGAAGCCCCCATAAAAAATGAATAGTTGGCAAGCGAGTACCTTGAAGCGATATCGTATTTGTCTTGCAGTAGTTCCTGCGTTAAAGTATTGGGAACGGTGTTAGGCATTTCCATAAAGGAAGTGATTCCTCCGGCAACCGCTGCTCGGGATTCCGAAAAGATGTCGGCCTTGTGTGTTAATCCAGGCTCACGAAAATGGACCTGATCGTCTATCATCCCCGGCAGGAGAAATTTTCCATCCGCATTGATTGTTTGGTCTGCATGTCTATTTAATCCCACTCCAATCTGTTCGATTAGTCCATCTTTTACAAAAACATCAGCAATGAATTGTTTTCCTTCATTTACTATTGTCGCAGACTTGATGAGGATGGCTGGCATGGGCGATGATTAGATTTTAGATTTTGGATATTTTCAAAAATACAAAATTGAAAGTAATTCATCAGAGAACCGGATTTTGCCTTATCCAAAAGAATTATGCGTTTTGCATGTCTCAATACTCAAATCTCAATACTCAAATCAGAATAATAGCAATTCCCACCGTATCTTTGCAAAATGTCTCAATCCTTTGAAGATTTTAAACTGAACCGACAGATTCTCAATGCTGTTGCTGACGCAGGATATACGCTGCCAACCCCAGTACAACAAAAGGCGATTGCGCCGATTTTATCCGGACAGGATATTATGGGAGTTGCACAGACCGGAACAGGCAAAACTGCAGCATTTGTGCTTCCCATTCTAATGAAGCTTAAGTATGCTCAGGGTTTGGATGCAAGGGCTTTAATTTTAGCGCCAACACGCGAACTAGCGATGCAAATTGAGGAAAACATCAAAATTTTCGCAAAATATACTGATCTGCGTACAGTCGTGATATTCGGTGGCTTAGGACCAAAGACTCAAATCGAACAGATCAAAAAGGGGGTCGATATCATTGTTGCGACACCGGGCAGGTTTCTGGATTTATACTTGGCCGGCCATATTAGTACTCAGCATATCAAGTTTATGGTGATGGATGAAGCGGATAAAATGATGGATATGGGCTTTATCGGTTCCATTCATAGAATTTTAGAAGTAGTTCCGCGAAAACGCCAAAATCTACTTTTTTCAGCAACAATGAGCGAGCTGGTACATAAAATTTCAGGTGATTTCTTGAAGTTTCCAACAATAATTGAAGTGGCGCCACAAGCCACAACCGCAGACACTGTTAGTCAGGTTCTCTACTATGTTCCTAATTTAAAAACCAAGCTAAATCTTTTGCAACATCTGTTAAAAAATGATGAAGCCTTTTATAGGCTCATCATTTTTTGCAGAACAAAGACCGTTGCAGATAATATTTATAAGTTCTTGGAAAGACGCTATGGTGCAGAGCAAGTTCGCGTGATTCATGCTAATAAGGGGCAGAATACACGGATTAATTCGATCAATGCGTTTAAAGAAGGCAATGTTCGAATTCTCGTTGCCACAGATGTCGCCGCAAGAGGTTTGGACGTAGTCAACGTCAGCCATGTCATTAACTTTGATGTGCCAGTGGTTATAGAGGATTACGTACACCGGATTGGAAGAACAGGACGAGCTTTGCTAAGCGGCGATGCCATTACTTTTGCAACTGAAGCTGAAAAATATTACGTTCGCAAAATTGAAAAGTTGATTCGTCAGTTTATTCCCGTTGCTGAAATTCCGGAAGGGGTGTTTATAGATGAGACTCTTTATGATGAGCGTCAAGCGATTGCAAAAGAAATAGACTTACAAAAAAGAAAGGAAAATCCCGAATTTCAAGGGGCGTTTCACGAAAAAAAGGCTAAGAATAGTAAGGGTAGTCCGGAAGTCCGAAAAGCAGGCAGTCCGAAAGGAGGGAAATCCTTGGATCATCAAGGCAAGAAGTTTGGTGGACGCAAAAAAAGTATCAAATTTGATAAGCCAGGACGAAATAAAAAATAGAACGTAATTATATATACATGAAGAAAGCAGAGATTAAATTAACGATAGAACTTGACGATAATAACGTGCCTGAAACTATTCTGTGGGAATCAACCGATTCGGAGAGCAAAGAAGCATTGCCCGTTAAATCAATGATGCTCGCACTTTGGGATCATAATTATAAAAATTCATTGCGTATTGATCTGTGGACCAAGGACATGCCAGCCGATGAGATGAAACGATTTTTTTACGAAACTCTTCAGACCATGGGTGATAGTTTTTTACGCGCAACCGGTGAAAAAAACATTGTCGAGGATCTGAGAGATTATTGCGCGCATTTTGCAGATAAAATGGAGCTGAAAGAGGGTAAATAGCGATACATTATAAGTATGACTTTCAAAAATTATTTCGGATTATTTGGATCCTTATTGGTAGCAGCGGGCGGAATGAGTCCGATGCTTCACCTGCCTATTATTGGAAATTGGAACTACTGGGATTTAGATATCACCCTTGCAACAACCGTCTATGTTCTGGCAGCCGCTGGTTTATTGGCAACTGTGAGTGGAAAATTTGGATTACTTCGCATTAGCGGATGGATGATTTTGATCGTATTGATTTTTACTTTGGGCGCAGTCTACTTTAAGGTGAACGATTATTTCAGCTTTGTGCCGATGAAAAAGCTAGCGGCTGCACTAACACGAGTTGTGCATTACCGCTGGCTTGGCTGGGGGATGATTTTCGCTGGTTCGATTATGATGATTCTAGCGGGAAGAAAGAAAAAAAATCAAAAAGCGTAAAATCTGTGGTTTAGTCGTCCGGGGATGTGAAGGTGCATTAAACACCTATCGGATCTAAGTAGATAAAACTGTTTGACCAATACCTGTCATTTTCGCTTCATGTTCCAGAAGCCAATTTTGCCATAATCTTCCTGCGTATCCTGCCAAATTCCCATTGCGGCCTATTAACCGGTGGCAGGGCTACAGCCAGTAAATTTTTTTCATTAGCTGATGCGATGGCACGTATTGCTAGACGACTATTCATTTTCTCGGATAGCGAAGTGTAGCTGATCGGTCTTCCTGCAGAAATATTCATCAACTCTTTCCAGGCAGATTGCTGAAAGTCTGTGTCTTGCTGCGCGATTGGTATATCAAATTCGGCGGGTGTTCCTTCGAGATATTCCATTAGTGGGACCGTAGCATTCTGTGATATACTGTTTTCAAATTCTGTCACGGGCAAATCTCTGAACCCGATATCGTATACTTCATCATTGTTGGCTTCCATAACAAATGTGCCTACCGGCGTCTACAGAATGAAAAGAAGTACATCCATAGTTATCTTAGGCAGATGTGTAATCAACTATAAATTGGGTCATTCCCGCACGAATCGAATTTAATCAGAAATCGTAAATTATTCATTATTATCTTTACCGCATGGATCTGTTTAGTCAGGTAAAAATCTTAATTCGTAAAGAGCTCATTCTTGAATGGCGGTCGAAATATGCACTCAATGGTGTATTACTGTACGTAGTTTCGACGATTTTTGTTTGTTATCTTTCGTTTAAGGAAATTGATAACAATCCAACTTGGAACGCCTTATTCTGGATCATCATGCTCTTCGCATCAGTGAATGCTATCGCGAAAAGCTTTATGCAGGAAAATCGCGGACGCCAGTTTTATTACTATACAATTGCAAGTCCGCAGGCAGTTATCCTCTCTAAGATAGTTTACAACTCATTGCTGATGCTGTTGCTGTCGGTCATTGCGTTAGGGTTTTATACGTTGGTATTTAAAAATAGCATTGGCGATCCACTGTTTTATCTTATTTCTGTTTTGCTTGGAAGTGTAAGCTTTGCTTCAGTCTTTACAATGATTTCAGGTATTACATCCAAAGCAAACAACAGCAGTGCATTGATGGCAATCCTAAGCTTTCCGGTTATCATCCCGATATTGATGTTATTGATTAAGTTTTCTAAAAATGCCATGGATGGTCTGGATCGAAGTGTGAGCTATGATGAAATAGGGGTGTTGTTGGGAATTAATCTTGTTGTTATTGTTATTTCACTCTTGTTATTTCCTTACCTTTGGCGCGATTAAACCAATATTCATGACTAAATCCTGGTGGAAATTGCTTGGCTGTGCATTGCTGCTATATTCTGTTATTGGAGGCTTTCTGATGCCGGTTCCGGTATTGCCAATATTGAATGAAAGTATACGCAATTTGTATTTTCATGTCCCTATGTGGTTTGCAATGATTTCCTTATATTTTGTCTCGGTGGTTTATAGTCTTAAATATTTAGGGTCGGGCAAGATTGAAGATGATTTATTAGCTGTTGAATCAGTAAACACAGGAGTTATATTTTGCTTTTTCGGATTAATAAGCGGGAGTTTATGGGCAAATATCACATGGGGAGATCCGTGGCCGAATGATCCAAAGCTTAATGGTTCTGCGATCGCTACGCTTATGTATTTAGCCTATCTCGTCTTAAGAAATGCGATCGATGAAGAACAAAAACGCGCTAAAATTTCAGCAGTTTACAATGTGTTCGCTTTTCCGGTAATGATTGTGCTGATTTATATATTGCCGAAATTAACAGATTCTTTACATCCTGGAAGCGGAGGAAATGCCGCCTTTAGCGCCCTTCCCATGGATAATATGTTAAGATTGGTTTTTTATCCTGCAGTTCTAGGTTGGGTGCTGACAGCCGTATGGATCATGACTTTACGTTATAGAATTCGTTTACTTGAAAACAGACATAATACGATTAGCTAAAATGAAAACAGTAACATCCTTTTTTCTACTTTTTTTAAGCGTTCTGCAATGTTTTGCGCAAGATGTTGAGATGGCTACCGGGCTTAGAAGTTCCGGAAAAATCTATGTCGTGGTTTTAATCGTTTCAATTATTTTTATTGGTCTTGCATTTTACCTCTTTAGTATAGACCGCCGATTAAAAAAAATTGAGCGGGAAAACTAATTGCATGCACATTGGTTATATTGAAGCAACGCAAAAATTAATTCCTAGAGAGTTTAGTGTGAAATATCCGAAATACATTTAGACAATCAAACGATGAGTAGTCTTAATAAACACGCAAATTCGGAAATAGATTTTTTTGCTGGTGTCAACCAATTTTTTGATCACGCATCAACTTTCACCAATCACCCTAAAGGCTTACTTGAGCAGATTAAGGCCTGCAATAGCGTATACCGTTTCCAGTTTCCGATACGGAGAGAAAATGGATTTGAAGTAATCCATGCATGGCGTGTTGAACACTCTCATCACATGATGCCTACTAAAGGGGGTATCCGCTATAGCGAGATGGTTAACGAAAATGAGGTGATGGCACTTGCGGCCTTGATGAGTTACAAGAATGCTATTGTAAATGTTCCTTTTGGTGGCGCCAAGGGGGGCATCAAAATTAACCCGAAAAATTATAGTGTTGCAGAATTAGAGACGATTACCCGCCGATATACAGTTGAGCTCATAAAAAAGAATTTTATCGGCCCTGGAATTGATGTGCCTGCACCGGATTATGGTTCCGGCGAGCGAGAAATGAGCTGGATAGCAGACACTTATCTTACGATGAACCCCGGCCATTTAGATGCGCTGGGTTGCGTGACAGGTAAGCCTCTTTCGCTACACGGCATCAACGGACGGAAAGAAGCTACCGGTCGGGGAGTAGCAATCGCTGTCCGCGAATGTGTGAATATCGCCGAGGATATGAAATCACTTGGTCTAGATGCAGGCTTGGCAGGTAAAAAGGTCATCGTTCAAGGATTAGGAAATGTCGGATACCATTCGGCGAAATATCTCACAGAGTTTGGGGCAACTGTTGTTGGATTATGCGAGTTTGAGGGTGCAATTTATAACCCCAACGGACTTGATGTAGAAGATGTGGTTGCCCATCGGAAAAGTACAGGCTCAATTTTGGGATTTCCAGGCGCTAAAAAAGAATTTATAAATTCATCTGAAGGTCTCGAACAAGAATGTGATATTTTAGTGCCTGCAGCATTAGAAAATCAGATTACAGACGTAAACGTCGCAAGAATAAACGCCAAAATTATCGCTGAAGCAGCGAACGGTCCAACGACGCCCGCCGCCGTAGATTACTTTATCAAAAAGGGTGGTATTATCATACCAGATATGTATTGTAACGCTGGAGGAGTTACCGTTTCTTACTTCGAGTGGCTGAAAAACCTTTCACATGTCGCTTTTGGCAGGATGGACAGACGATATGATGAGAATGCAAACTTGAATCTTATCAATACTTTAGAGAAGCTGACAGGCACGCTGTTAGATCCTGAACAGAGAAGATTAATCATTAAAGGAGCTTCAGAGCTCGAACTTGTTAATTCTGGACTCGAAGATACGATGATCAGAGCCTACCATGAGATAAGAGATATCAAAATGAGTGACAGTAAGATAGGTAGTCTGCGTACCGCCGCGTTTATCGGCTCGATTAATAAAATTGCGATTTCTTACATGAACATGGGCATCTGGCCTTAAGTCAACCAATGGTTCCAACTTCAACCGATGACTCTAAGTTCATCCGATTAATAAATTAGATAACCATTAAGTGATCCGATAATATTCGAGTCTCCCGATCTTCTGACTTCCTAGTATAACATTTCTATTATAAATAGTTTTTACCGCGTTTTTATGTAATTTTGCAGCATCAAACCAGTTTGGTGCTAAAATGCTTTTATCATGAAAAAAAGCTCGATTATTGGAATTGTTATCATCGCTGTCGCTATTGCTGCAATTATCAGTACTTATGCAGATTCCAGCACGTATGGAACCTTTACAGATGCAAAGGGAAGCAGCTATGAACTATATGTTACTGGTCAGCTCAACAAGAAAAAAGAACTCTCTTACGATCCAATAAAAGATGCCAATTACTTTTCGTTTTATCTGGTTGATGAGCAGGGCGGAGAATGCAAAGTAGTATTTAACGGCACTAAGCCGCAGGATTTTGAGCGTTCAGAACAAATTGTCCTGACCGGTAAAATGATTGGAGAAGAATTTCACGCTTCGAAGATCCTCATGAAATGTCCGTCGAAATACTCTAAAGGTGAGGTGGAGGTTACAGAAGCCAAAGCCGCCACGATCTAAAACTTTTTAAATGGATATACAATTTGTAGGTGAACACCTGCTGCCCGGTAAATTAGGCCAGTTTTTTGTCGTACTTTCTTTTGGAACGGCCATTCTTGCTGCAATAAGCTATTATTTTGCAACAGTAAATGAGGTTCAAGAGAAATCATGGCAGCGAATCGCGCGAATCGCCTTCAGATTAAATTCTGTTGCGGTCATTGGAATTGGGGCATGCCTCTATTACATTATCTACAACCACTTTTTTGAATATTATTATGCCTATGACCATTCGTCAAGGGCATTGCCGGTTTACTATATCATTTCGTCTTTTTGGGAGGGCCAAGAGGGAAGTTTTTGGCTCTGGACATTCTGGCAAGCAGTTCTTGGCAATATCCTCCTCTGGCGAGCGAAAAGCTGGGAAAATGGTACCATGACAGTGATTGCTCTTTCGCAGGTATTTCTTTCTTCTATGCTATTAGGAGTAGAGATATTTGGTCAGAGAATTGGCAGTTCTCCATTTATCTTACTGAGAACAGCAATGGAGGCTCCAATTTTCTCACGGCCGGACTATCTAACGCTCATAGCAGATGGAAAGGGATTAAATCCGCTCCTTCAAAATTATTGGATGGTAATTCATCCACCTACTCTGTTTCTTGGCTTTGCATCAATGATCGTTCCCTTTGCTTACGCGATTGCCGGTTTGTGGACTAAGAGATATAGCGAATGGGTGAGACCCGGATTGCCTTGGGCATTATTTGCAGCGATGATCCTAGGCACAGGGATCATTATGGGGTCATTTTGGGCATATGAGGCGCTGAATTTTGGTGGCTTCTGGGCTTGGGATCCGGTTGAAAATGCTTCAATCATTCCATGGATTACGCTTATTGCAGGGGTGCACGTTATTCTTGCTTATAAGCACTCCGGTCACTCTTACTTTACAGCAACTTTTTTAATGCTGATTAGTTTTGTACTAGTCTTGTATGCTTCTTTTCTTACGCGGAGTGGTATTCTAGGCGAAACTTCGGTACATGCTTTTACTGATCTGGGCATGTTCTGGCAGTTGGTAGTTTACATGAATTTTTTTGCAGGTCTTGCTGTCTATTTCTTAGTCGTTCGATGGAAAGAAATGCCGATTACAAAGAAAGATGAAGAGACCTACTCGAGAGAGTTTTGGCTATTCATTGGTTCGCTGGTTTTGACCGTGGCCTGTGTACAGATTATCGCAACAACATCAATTCCGGTGTTTAATCGTATTTTCGGCACAGAAATAGCGCCCCCTACTGAGCTGGTTCAACATTATAACAAATGGCAATTACCATTTGCTGTTGTTATTGCCTTAATCTCCGGGTTCTCGCAGTTCCTGAAGTATAAAAATACCGATCCACGTAAGTTTTTCATCAGTCTCTCTGTTTCGCTTGTTGCATCGGCAATACTTGCAGGGATTGCTGCATATATTACAGAAGTTTACACAAACTATATGTTTATTGTGCTGCTATTTGCAGCGACGTTCTCCATTTTGGCAAATGCCAAGATTCTAAGTGAAGCTTTTAAAGGTAAGTGGAAGTTAGCAGGTTCAGCAATTGCGCATATCGGCTTCGCGTTCATACTCGCAGGAGGCTTGGTTGCGGCAGCAACGAACCGGGTTATTTCTTTAAACAGTAGCGGGTCGATCCCTATTAAAGACTTTGATAAAAACAACAAATCTGCAGAAAATATCCTACTTTATCAGAATCAGCCTGAAAAGATGGATGAATATACTGTGACCTACCTCGGAGATACGACTGAAGGTCCAAATACCTATTATAAAGTTAATTATAAGGTAATTGATGAAAAAACTGGTGAAGTTGAAGATGAATTTAACCTGTATCCGAATGCACAACAAAATGCTAAAATGGGCGAGATTATCGCTTCGCCAGATACTAAACACTATATTTTTCACGATATCTATACACATGTGAGTAGCGTGCCTTTAATTGAAAAGGAACACGAAGATCATGAGGGGCATACTGACGAAGAAAGTTATGATTTAACTACTGCACATGAGGTTTCACCAGGTGATACTGTGCGTTTCCGTGCGGGTTACGCCATTGTTAAAGGGATAGATCGTAATGCTAACGTTAAGGGAATAGAAATTGGTGCCAATGATATGGCTGCAGGAATGCAATTGGATGTGGTTGCAAATAATAAGGAATATTCAACTGAGCCTATTTTTTTATTGAAAGACGGACTGAGCTATGATTTTGGCAAAACGATTGAGGAGGCCGGATTGAAGTTTCGTTTTTCAAATGTTTATCCTGAAAAAGGCAAATTAGAACTTACCGTTCTGGAAAAGAAAGCTGCAGAAAAAAAATGGATTGTAATGAAGGCGATCAAATTTCCCTATATTAACTTATTGTGGGCCGGCACGGTTATTATGGTTATAGGTTTCCTATTATCTATATTTAGGCGAAACAAGGAAATTACTCAGCGGCCTTTAACTGACAGCTCAATATCGTAATCTATGAGAGTTGTGTTGCTCGGCAGCGGCAATGTAGCGACGCATTTAGCTAAGGCATTACAAAAGGCAGGGCATGAAATCGTGGATGTTTGGAGTAGGAGAGTCGAGCATGCCAGCCGTCTAGCCAATGCAGTGGGCGGAGTTCCAATTACTGACATTCGTAAAGTAACTACCGGAGCTGATTTATACATCATTGCTGTTAAAGACGACACTATAGCAGAATTAGCATCACAATTGCACCTACAGAACGAGTTGATCGTTCATACATCAGGCTCCATTCATATTAACGTACTTGAAACGGCATCGACTGTCTATGGAGTTTTTTATCCGTTGCAAACTTTTTCAAAGAATAGAGAAGTAAATTTTAAAGATGTTACACTTTGTGTGGAGGGATGTACACCTGAGGTCACGGCGAAGCTTTTAAGTCTCGCATCACAGCTGTCAGGAAAGGTTGTAGAACTTAATTCCGAAAAGCGCATGGCAATTCACGTGGCTGCTGTCTTTGCCTGTAATTTTACTAATTTTATGTATGCATTGTCACAAAAGCTCCTTGCAGATCAGAACCTAGATTTTGAACTGATTCGTCCTCTGATTTTGGAAACCGCCGCCAAAGTTCAAGAATTAATGCCTGTCGAAGCCCAGACAGGTCCAGCGCTGAGAAAAGATGCGATTACTATAAAAGAACATCGAGATTTCCTAAAAAATCAGCCGAACTTATTGAGGTTGTATGAAGAATTAACCAAAGAGATCGTCAATTTCTATAAGCCATTATAAGGAATTTGTTAAATTTGCCAAACAATGAATGTTTTTAAGCTTCGTATAAATTTTGAAAACGTAGGAGTTAGTTCCCTTGAACTGCCTATAGTAGAAGGTGAATCGGTTTTGGACGTATGTCTGGAGAATGGCATAGAGCTTCAGCACAACTGTGGTGGGGTTTGTGGATGCAGCACGTGTCATGTATATGTGAACTATGGGATGGATAATGTGCAGGAGATTTCAGATAAGGAAGAAGATTTTATTGACAGAGCAGCTAATCCAAGAATAAACTCCAGATTAGGCTGTCAATGTATATTAATCGACGGAGATATCGAAGTAACCTTGCCAGACCAAAATCAATTTTTAGGACATTAATCCAATTAATATGCCGGATAATAAATTTGCACTTCCAATTTACTGGAATGATTATGAAGATATTGCTATGGGTCTCTACGAAAAATTCGGAGATGAGTTTGGTGAATCAAAAATCTATCGGATACGTTTTACTGATCTTTTAGAATGGGTACTTACCCTGCCTAATTTTGCTGGCAAGCGTGAGGAAGCCAATGAAGGACATTTAGAGCAAATACAGTCGACTTGGGTTTATGAGTGGCGAGATAACCAGGGGTAACTTGCTCCTTCGGAGTACATTTAATTCGGATATTTAGAATATGTTCCTACGTAAACTTCATCAAATAAAGGCGTTCATACTTGATATTGATGGCGTGCTTACTGATGCTACCGTTCATGTAACGGAAACTGGCGAACAACTACGTAGGTTTAATATACGTGATGGCTATGCTATACAGTTGGCGATAAAGAGAGGATTTTATGTTTGTATAATTTCCGGAGGTAAATCTGCTGGCGTTGTTTCCCGTCTTGAGGGTTTGGGAGTCTCTGATGTTTATCTGGGGGTAGACAAAAAAGTTAATGTATTTAACGAGATATTAGAGAGGTATCAGCTTTCTAGATCCGAAGTTCTATATATGGGCGACGATATACCGGACCTTCCTGTAATGAAGCTTGCAGGTGTTGCTACTTGCCCCACAGATGCGGCAGAAGAAGTGAAAGCATTAAGTATGTATATTTCACCCAAAGCGGGTGGTGCCGGCTGCGTTCGGGATGTTATTGAGAAAGTGATGAAACTCCAGCAAAAATGGTTCGATGAAAGCTCGTCTGCCCAAGATGAGACTATGTCTGCCAATCCAGGATGAAGAACCTTCCCCCTGTAATATTAGCTTCCACTTCGCCGCGAAGGCAACAGCTGCTTAAACTGATGGATATTGATTTTAGAGTTGTCCTGAGGGAAGTGGATGAGTCCTATCCGGAGGGCTTAAGTCCTACAGAGATTGCCGTTTACATTTCAGAAAAAAAGGCCTCGGCATTTGACGAGCCCATTAACAATGAATTAATAATCACGGCTGACACGATAGTATCTGTAGAAGATGAAATTTTGGGTAAGCCCAAAGACAAACATCATGCTTTTGAGATTTTAAGTAAGATTTCAGGTAGAAAGCATGAGGTTATCACTGCCGTCAGTCTATTAAATAACCATATTCTTAATTCATTCTATGAGGTCTCGGAAGTCTACTTTGGGGAACTTAGTCCGAAGGAAATTCGTTATTATATAGAAACCGCAAAGCCATTCGATAAAGCGGGAGCCTATGGAATTCAAGAATGGATAGGCTTAATAGGAATTGAAAGAATCAACGGTTCTTATACGAATGTAGTGGGACTGCCGACCGAGCGCTTGTATCGGGAATTGCAGAGATATCAGATCAATAGCTGAATAATAAGCCTTCTTTTAGAGCATAGGCGGAAGATTTCATTTCTAAAAGCTTCAATTCTTTCAAAAGATATCTTGTTAGGATGCTGGAAACGATGATCATATCAACCCTTATCTCTGCAAGGCCTTCCATTGATGTCCGTTGCTCATGGCTGGACGTTAAAAGCTGATCTGTAATGGTAATGAAGCGATCTTTGTTAAGGCGAAACTCGGTCTGTTTAAGAAGATTAGGATCTAAGTGATAGTGAATCACCTCTAATTCTGCAAAAGTGTCAAATGCTCCCGCCGATCCTATTAGTAATTTTGGTTGATACTGATAACACACTTCTTTTAGCTGGAAGAGCTCTTTTTCGAGAAAAAAATTAATTGATGAAACATCCATCTCTGAAATAGGATCAGAATGATGGAAACGAGCCATCAGCTTTGCTGCGCCTATGGGGTAACTTTTCTTCCAAAGGATGCGTTGTTTATTGCAAATAATGAACTCGACGCTTCCTCCACCAATATCGGTAATCAGCGCGGTGTCCGAAGACAGCTCAACCGCGTGACGCACACCTTCGTAGATCAGTTGGGCTTCTGTATCGCCATCAATGATCTTAATCGAAATGCCCGTTTCTAGCTTAACACGATTAACGAATTCCTGTCCATTTTTTGCAGTTCGCAAAGCGGCAGTTCCGGTTGCAAGAACTTTATTTACTGAATAATTGTGCAGAATTTTTTTAAACCGATGAACTGCGTCTAAGCCACGCTGAAAAGCAATTTCAGTGATCATATCGTCGGCTAGACCGCCTTCGCCAAGTTTAACGGAAACACTGTCTTTTGCTAGCTCTTCTGGAGGGCTTCCTGTCTTAATATCAGCAATTAGTAAATGAAAGGTATTAGTGCCAAGATCAAGTACTGCGATCCGTTTCATCGTAAGTAATTGTTGAATTTGTCAAAGCGAAGATATTTGAAAAAAATAGCTTTATAGATCAACTTGTAAAACTTCACAATTACAACCTATAACTCATTACTCAAAATACTCCTTCATCTTATCAAAGAAGCTCTTTTCGTTTTTGCCTGGCTGAGGTTTGAAATTAGGTGAATCTTGTAATTTTTCCAAAGTAGCGCGTTCCGCTTCTGAAAGTGCCTTTGGTGTCCAGATATTGACATAAATTAATTGGTCGCCTCGATGGTAAGAGTTAACCTCAGGAACACCTTTCCCTTTAAGACGAAGTATTTTGCCACCCTGTGTGCCCGGATCTATCTTTATCTTCGCTTTTCCGTCGATTGTAGGTATTTCTACACTTGCGCCCAGTGCTGCATCAATAAAGCTAACGTGAAGATCGAAGATCACGTTATTGCCTTCGCGCTTTAAAGCATCATGAGGTATTTCTTCAATCAGAATAATCAAGTCGCCCGGAACGCCTCCCCTCGGGGCTGCATTTCCCTTTCCACTCATAGAGAGTTGCATTCCTTCACTTACGCCTGCCGGGATATTTATCGAAATTGTTTCCTCGCCTCTAACTACGCCATCTCCTTGACAATCAGTACACTTAGAAGTAATCTGAGTGCCTTCGCCATTGCAGGTTGGGCAAGTACTGCTTGTTTGCATCTGCCCTAAGATGGTATTAGTAACTCGATGAACAGTTCCCGAGCCGGCACAGGTGTTACAGCTATTAAATGAAGAGCGGTCTTTCGCTCCTGAACCGTCGCATGTCTTGCATACAACCTGTTTGTTAACTCTTATTTTCTTTTCTGCACCTAGAGAAATTTCCTCAAGAATCAATTTCACCTTAATTCTTAAATTGCTTCCTCGAACAACACGTCTTCCGCCGCGTCCAGACTGTCCGCCACCGAAAAAGCTATCGAATGGACTACCTCCTCCTCCTCCAAAAATATCGCCGAATTGACTGAATATGTCTTCCATATTCATTCCTCCGCCACCATGTCCTCCTCCGTTGGCTCCGGCTGCGTTCGCAGCGTGACCAAACTGGTCGTAACGACGTTTCTTTTCGGCTGAACTTAAGACTTCGTACGCTTCGGCTGCTTCTTTGAATTTTTCTTCTGCTGCCTTGTCTCCCGGATTTTTATCGGGGTGGTATTTGATCGCATTCTTACGATAGGCTTTCTTTATTTCGTCGGTACTTGCGTCTTTAGATACACCAAGAACATCGTAGTAATCACGTTTAGCCATATTTTCTTCTTAAGTTCGACGTCTTTTATTTTAATTTATTTGTTTCTAGTATTGCCGTATGAAAATCGGTATTCAGGGCTCATGATTCAATTATGCTCCAACTACTACTTTAGCGAATCGAATGACTTTATCATTTAAGTAGTATCCTTTTTCTAACTCATCGACCACCTTACCTTTTAGCTCGTTTGATGGAGCTGGGATATTCGTGATCGCTTCATGGACATCAGGATCAAAAACGGTACCTGTCGATTGCATTTCCTTTAATCCTTTTTGCTGTAACGTATTTTTTAATTTATTGTAGATTAAGCTGACGCCTTCTTTCACTGCCGCAACTTCTGTGGCAGATTCCATCGCCTTGGCAGCTCTTTCAAAATCGTCTAGGATGGGTAACATCTCAACAATTATATCTTTCCCGGCAGATTGAAGTAAGTCAATTCGTTCTTTTGATGTCCTTCTCTTAAAATTGTCAAATTCAGCATAAAGCCTGACATATTTATCTTTAGCATCAGCAATTTCCGCGCGTAATTTTTCTGCGTCGGAAACCTCAAGGGTTTCTATCTCTTCATCTTTGTGATTCTGATTCGCTTCGTTTACCGCCTGAAGTTCATCCAGAATGTTATCCTCATCTTTCCCGGAGTTTTCCATATTAGTTTTTTTCTTTTTCTTCAGCATGTCTTGAAAATTCATGATTCTACTTCTTGACAAATCCTTTGCCAAGACATAAAACAGGTCAACCTGTCAGTTTAAAGCCGACTTATTGAAGATTATTGCTTAGACAAATTTGGCATCTTCGTGAACTATGCCATTTTCACACTTAATAATTCTTGAGGGGAATGTTCGAATAATATGATAATCGTGCGTAGCCATTAAGACAGCAGTACCATATTGGCTTATTTGCCTTAATAGCATCACAATTTCTTCGGATGTGCCGGGATCTAGATTTCCGGTAGGTTCATCTGCAAGAATAATTTCAGGGTCATTAAGTAGAGCTCTCGCGATAACTACCCGTTGCTGCTCTCCGCCAGATAGTTCGTGCGGCATTTTCTTGACCTTTGACCTTAACCCAACTTTTTCTAGAACATCACGTATTCTTTCATCAATCAATCTCTGATCTTTCCATCCAGTGGCCTTCATTACAAATTCAAGATTCTTTTCTACACTTCGATCTGTTAAAAGCTGAAAGTCTTGAAAAACAATACCTAGTTTTCGCCTTAGGAATGGTACGTCTTTGTCGGATAATTTCGTTAGATCAAATCCAGCGACATGGCCTGCGCCGCGGGTGATATGAAGGTCGCCGTAAATTATTTTCAATAGGCTGCTCTTTCCTGAACCTGTTTGGCCGATAAGGAATACAAATTCTTCCTTGTCTAAATGAAGATTAACATTTGAAAGCACAAGATGCTTTTGTTGATAAACATCTACATCTTCTAATTTGATTACTGAGTTTCCAATCATCTTTAGATATCTAACTTTAAGATTTTTCCAAAAGGAAGGTCTTTTACTATGCTCATAATATAGTCGATTTTATCCGTAAGTCCCATCTTTGCAAGAGATTTTTCAGGGCGGTCTACCCTGAAATATGCCAAGAGCGCAAACTTATCATCGCGGAGCTGAATATAGTCAGGAATCTTGGCTACACCTCGTACTTTTATGATATACATACTTCCCAAAGTTAAAATTTTCTATGGAGAATGATCTATGCTAGTTGAATTGGAACAACGCTAGTTTAAATTTAAAAGGAATTGCATTGTGTCAATTCCATCTGCATAGTCCCATAATTCGGGTTCCTGACTTTTGCCGAAATTTACCCCAGCAGCTGTTGCGCTGAATGAACTGCCGGCCACGGTGCATTGAATTTGATTTGCAATTAAACTTAACTTTGTTTCTAAACTTTTCAAGTCTGTATATTCCTCATAATATAATACCGCTAGGGGTGACGCTAAGCTTTCATCGCGTTTTAGTAGTAAAAATCCATTGTCTAAGTGTTCCACCCGATTAACCAAAAAGATAGATTTATTGTAATCGTAATTATTATTGTATTTGTGGTGGTTAGCGATGTGTTCATAGACCTGAATCGATTCAAAGAACAATCGAAAATCATAACCCTCAGGCACATATAATTTGGAAATATTGCGGCAGCCAAGACCGTAAAAAGAAAATATATCCTTTCCTAATGCGTTGAGATCCTTGATGCTTTCATCGCCCGCTAAGACTGCGACACTAGTACGGTTTTTGCGAATAATGTGCGGAAAGCCACGAAAATAGTAATCAAAATAACGAGACGAATTATTGCTTCCGGTTGCGATAACAGCATCAAACCCTTCGAGGCGATCAATAAATTGAAAATGTTTTGAAAATGATGGTTCAATCTCTGCTAACCTTTGAAGTAAATAGGGGATGAGCTTCTGATCTTGAGAGGATAATTTAATTAACGCCGTCTGGCCACTGGCCAGCACACATAAAATATCGTGAAATCCTACCATCGGAATATTACCGGCAAGTACCAATCCGATTTTCTTTTCAATTCTACTCCCGAAACGTTCATCATATAAGTTAAACCAGTGGTTAACGGCAGATTCTCGGAGCATATTTCGGATCGATATCAAGGCACTTTCAACCTGATCGGGCGTAAACCAAGCGTTGAAATTCCTACTGGAGTCTATGATATTTCTTAGCTCTTCGTGGCTTGTTTCCAGAAGCTCGCCGAGGCGTATAAAAGCGGACTTTCGTTGATTAGGTGTCAAAATAAGAGTCTCAAAACTAAATTCTTTAGAAAAATATTATCTTTGTAGCAATTAAATTTGTCTTACGACCATTTAATATAGTGCAAAAATAACGTTTAAAAGAGAATAAACAGACATGGCAATTAGAATCACAGATGAATGTATCAATTGCGGGGCTTGTGAACCCGAGTGCCCTAACAATGCTATTTATGATGCAGGAACTGCGTGGCGCTTTTCTGATGGTACAGGTTTGCGTGGTGTAATTGATTTTGGAGATGGCACTACATTAGACTCAGAAGAATCACAAGCGGCAATTTCTGATGAGGTTTATTACATTGTACCTGATAAGTGCACAGAATGTGTGGGCTTTCACGATGAGCCGCAGTGTGCTGCAGTTTGTCCGGTTGATTGCTGTGTGGATGATGAAGACGTACGTGAAACTAAAGAAGAACTTTTGGCTAAGAAAACTTGGCTGCATGTTGAGTAAAAAAAAGTACTGAAACATATTTGAAAGCGTTCTCAGTAAACCGAAGCGTTTTTTTATCCCTTTCCGGGGATAATTAGTAAGGGGCACTTGGTTTTGTTTATAATGCTCTCAGCCACGCTGCCGACGATAAAATGGTCTAATCCCGTTCGACCGTGTGTTCCTAAAATAATTAAATCTGCAGTCCATTCATCCGCAGTCGATACTATTTCATCTCTGGGATTGCCAATTTTCTCAAATATTTTAATCTTTAATTCTGATTCCGCAGTTTTAATAAGTCGAACGAACAGCCGCTGGCTAGCTTCGTCCTGAATCTTCATCAATTCGGGAATGATCATTACCGGTTCGTTTAGTACCTGGTCAGTAACATAGGGTGAGCACAAGGGAATTTCATTTACATGAACCAAAGCTAATTCTGCACCTAAGGTTTTTCCAAGAGAGAAGCCATATGCAACGGCTTTGTCTGAATAAACACTGTCTTCGACAGCGATCAGTATCTTCTTTATCGTTATATCCTTAACCATACTTAATTAAACTGTTTTTTTTAACTTAAAGTTTTATAAAACGTGGATTTTTTTATGTCTTTTTGTGACATGAGGTCGTTTGGAATTTGTAACCTTTCTGTGGTGCCACTTCGCGCAGAACCTTCTGACAAGAGTGAATTAGCTACGCAACTTCTTTTTGGTGATCATTTTGAAATTCTTGAGCGCAATGAGAAATGGATGCTAGTTAGAGTAGCGTATGATGGCTACGAAGGATGGATTGATCCTAAGCAGGTTGAGCAAATTGACGAGGATTCATTTTTTAAATTAGAGACCGGCGGATTTATTTGTGGACTGAAAGTTTCGCAAACTCTGATAACGCCCGCTGGCGACACAATAAGCTTGCTGCCCGGAAGTGTTTTGCCACTTTTTGATGGGAAATTTGTGTATATCAATGAGAAAGCGTACGAGTTCGCCGATTTGGCAACAAGACCGGACAGTAGTACTTTTAAAAAGGAAATTGCAGAAGCTGCTTCGTTTTATTTGTTTTGTCCATATTTGTGGGGAGGTAAAACGCCCTTTGGAATAGATTGTTCAGGCTTTACCCAGATGGTTTTCAAGCAGTTCGGCCTAAAAATTAAACGCGATACCTGGCAGCAAGCAGAACAAGGTACGATGGTCAATTTTTTGGATGAAGCGAATCCCGGCGATTTGGCTTTTTTTGATAATACAGAGGGTAGAATCATCCACGTAGGAATTATGCTCGATAAACATCGAATTATACATGCTTCCGGCAGGGTTAGAGTTGACCGAATTGACAATTACGGAATATACAACGAAGAACTCGGTAGACATTCTCATAAATTACGAGTAATTAAAAGGTTTGCTAAAGTCTAGGTAAACTACGTCCAAAAGACATTAGCGTCACTCGTTTAATGAAATTTCGAGATTTTATTTGCATCCTGTCACAGTTCTCACGTTAACGGGAAATATTATTTAACTTAGATCGTTAAACTAAAAACTAATTTTATGAACCAAGCATCTCCTTCTCTTTTTAAGAGAATCTTTAACACTGCATTCTTCTCTGCCGGAATTTTGATGGCTCTGATTATTATATTGCTCTTTGGGACAAGCTCTAAAACCGTTGCTGCTGAGGCGAAAAAGCCATTTCGAATCTTGTTGATAACAGGCGGATGCTGCCACAATTATGTTTTTCAGGCTCAAGCTTTAAAGGAAGCAATGGAAAAAGTAGTCAAACGAGCTGCAGTAGATGTCAACGTTGTAAATGAAGGCGGAACAGGAACTCAATATGTAGCCCCGCTTTATGACGACCCTAATTGGGCTAAGGGATATGATGTAGTTGTTCATAACGAATGTTTTGCAGATACTAAAGACCCTAATTATTTTAGAAAAATTACAAGGGCGCATTATGCCGGTGTGCCGGCCGTAGTGATACACTGTGCGATGCATACTTACCGTTCAGCGACAGAAGATGATTGGCGCGAAATGTTAGGGGTAACTAGTAAGAGACATGACCGTCAGGTTAAATTTTCTGTTAAAATAGATGACCTTAAAAATCCAATAGTAAAAGGGATGCCTGCAGAATGGAATCCGACTGCTTCTGATGAGCTTTATAATATTGACAAGCTTTGGCCTAATGCCAAAGCACTCGCTAGTGCGGTGAGTGTAGAGAGCAAAAAAACCTATCCCGTAGTATGGACTAATCAATATGGGAAAGCCCGTGTTTTTGGTACAACTTTAGGACATGGCGACACTTGGAAAGACCCGATTTTTACGAATATGCTTTCCAGAGGCATTTTATGGGCAGCAGGCGACCTTAAAAAATAATTTGCCAACCTAGCCTAGGGTTTAAACCCTGGGCTAGGTTTTGGAGCCGTAAAACTAAAAAAGCCTTATAAATCAATGATTTATAAGGCTTTTTTAGTTTTTGTGACCCCGCTGGGATTCGAACCCAGGACCCCAACATTAAAAGTGTTATGCTCTACCAGCTGAGCTACGAGATCGCTTCCCCCTTTCGGATAAAGTGGTGCAAATATAGGGTTATAGAAGCTATGTCGCAACAGATGTTTCGAATTATTTCAAAAGGGCTAAAAATCAACGTAATAGGGTACTGGGAAACCAAAAATCTATCATCACGATCGTCCAGTTTAACACTCAATTCTGTCCAAAAATAATTTGCAGAGCCCTTAAACGGCATCGCTAGTTGCGATTATAATCCATCAAGTAGCATTTACGCAAATTAGCCGCTTACTGTAAGCGTGCTCCCTGTGATACTTACGTTATACTTCTTTAGGTTAATACGAGCGGGGCCGTTTATCACAGCGCCGGAGGTGGTAAACGTGGCTGCGTGACTTGGGCAAACAAAACGACCCTGGGTGGCGCTGAAGTTTATTGAAGTGCCCTCATGAGTACAAGCGACTTGAACGGCCGAAAAAGAAGTAGCAACGTTGCCGGTGGCAATCCGAGCTATGATAACTCCTCCACTGGTTTTTGTTTCGCCCACCGCTTTAATTTCGTTATTTAAATCTAGGGTGAAGCTAACTGCGGCCGGCGGTGGATTTGTGGTGCCCCCTCCTCCTGTCGGTCCGGGATCATCGCTTTTGCTACAGGCAGCAAGGCATCCGACACAGGCCGCTGCTAATCCAATCCCTAGGGTACTTATAAATTCATTCCTTTTCATAATTGGTTTTTTCTCTATAACGAAAAAAGAAAACTAAAGTTTACCTCTGCTTCGTGCTTTGATATCATTAATTTATCTACAGTGGTTTTGAAAAGTTAGTTACGACGAAATGCCGTCGTTTTTTCGGTATATTGGTTCTATACTCCTTGCACTTTGCTGTCTACTCCACCTCCGATGTTGAAGATGCAACTCTATAAAGTACTATTCCCATAATCACAAAGAAGATAAAGCCTAATATGTGGTAGCCGCCTGTACCCAGCACTCCTTCAATATTTCCTTCCATATTTAAGCTGCCTACCGGTAATGCTGTCGATTCGAATGCCATCAGGAACGCATAAATAACTCCCATTAACGCACCGCCGGCCACCAAGCCGGTTGCAAAAAGACTACCTTTGCCTAGTTCATCGTCGTCCAGAGAATCTTTGCCATTTCGTGATTTCCAGTCTATTAGCCCCTTGATGGCGCCTCCGCAAAAAATCGGCAGCGTTGTCGACAATGGCAAGTACGCTCCAACAGCAAATGACAGTGCATTTACACCGCAAAGTTCTATCGTTATTGCAAGAAATACCCCCACAAGAACAAATTGCCAATCAAGGTTGAAAGATAAAAGTCCCTTAATCAAAGTAGCCATCAACGTGCCTTGGGGTGCAGGATACGTATCTGTTCCTATGGCGTGCTGGATACCTTGAGCAAGCATTTCGGGCGTTGGTCGGTCTAGAATTGAAAGGGTAAGGCCGATAACAACCGATGAGACAACCACTCCAACAAAAAGGGCTAGCTGTTGATATTTAGGTGTCGCACCTATAATATAACCTGTTTTAAGATCCTGTGACGTAGCACCAGCATTCGCAGCGGCAATGCAAATCATGCTCCCAACCACTAAAGCCATAGGCTCGAATAGTTGTCCAGTCCATCCAATACTGATGAACACCAAACATGTTCCCATTAAGGTTGCAATAGTCATTCCGGAGATTGGGTTGGAGCTGGATCCAATAAGGCCTACAATGCGACTAGAAACTGTCACAAAAAAGAATCCGAAAATCACAACTAGAAATCCAATAAGTATTTTATTGAAAATAAAATCGCCCGGAATTTGGGGTAGAATTGCCATTAATACGATCAAAGCTAAGCTGCCTACTATGACAGTCATAAAAGATAGATCTCTATCTGTACGTTTTGTCTCTATTTTTTCAGGACCGACTTTGTTTATGGAGCTAAGGCTCGATTTAAAAGATGATACAATTGTTGGTATCGTTTTAATTAATGTCATAAACCCGCCAGCAGCAACCGCACCAGCACCGATTTGTCTGATATATGCCCTATAAATTGCGGCGGCAGTGTCTGCAAATGATTTTGTAGCAGGATCCCATCCGCCGGGTCCTCCCGGTGTCATCAAATCTTTCAAATAGCCTAATTTTACTAATTGTAGTGCAGTAGTTTCAGCAGGTACAAGTGTTGCGAGAAGTGGAATTAGTCCGAGCCATGCCAACACTCCGCCGGCAACCAGCACACCCGCAATCCGCGGTCCTATGATATAGCCCACGCCAAGATATTCGGGAGTAATTTCTCCGTTTAACGTTGCAGAAGGGAAATACTTATTACTCTGGGATGTAACCCATGCAGGAGCTTCTGCGATTACATGAAAGAGTTTTTGAAGTATCGCGTATGCGAAGGCAAAACCTAGACCCTGATAGGCTGTTTTTGCGAATCCCCCTCCTTTTTCACCGGCAATAAGAACTGAGGCACAAGCAGTCCCTTCAGGATAAGGCAAAATGCCATGCTCCTCGACGATTAGTGATTTTCGTAATGGGATCATCATCAATGTCCCGAGAACACCGCCAAGCGATGCTAAAAGAAAAACTGGCCAATAGGAAAAAAATGACTCTCCGTTGCTTCCGGCCGATAGAAAGAGAAAGCCTGGCAAAGTAAAAACGACTCCTGCCGCCACTGATTCGCCCGCAGAGCCAGTGGTCTGAATGATATTGTTTTCAAGTATGGTTGTTTTGAAAAATTTGCGTCCGATAGAAATTGCAAGCACCGCAATTGGAATTGAAGCCGACACGGTCAGGCCAGCTTTAAGTGCGAGGTATACGGTGGAAGCTCCAAAAATTACGCCGAAAAGTGCTCCTAGAAGAATCGCTTTTAAAGTGAATTCCGCAATATTGCTGCCGGCAGAAACGTAAGGCTCAAACTCTTTTGGTGTCTTTGATTGCATATCGAACAGGTTTTAATTGTTGAATTTAACTAAAGTTTTTCTGCTTTTTAAAAAATGAAATCTAAAAAGTTTAAAAGAAATGTAGATTTGCTCGGATGAAAAAAAATAAAGCAGTTTTTCTTGATCGAGACGGAGTCTTAAACCGTGAGATGGGCGACTATGTTTGCAAAATAGAAGATTTCCATATCCTTGAACATAACTTCGAACCTTTATTGCAATTGCAGAAAAGAGGATATCTGCTGATCGTTGTTACCAATCAAGGCGGATTAGCGAAAGGCTGGTATACTAAAGAAACACTAGATGAAATGCATGGGCGTTTGCGAAATATGTACTTAGAAAATGGAGTTACAATAAGCGATTTTTACTATTGCAACCACCATCCTAATTTTACCAAATGTCTTTGTCGTAAACCTGGGTCGATCATGCTCGAAAAGGCGTGTGCCCGTTTTGAGGTTGATCCTTCCAAGTCTTATTTTATAGGTGATCGCGAACGCGACGTGATAGCGGGCGAAGCAGCGGGTGTAAATGGAATTTTAATTGATAGCGATCAGCCGATTGGAGATGTGATGCATTTAATAGCCTAGCGTAATGCTCTGTCACACTGAGCTCGTCGAAGTGTGAGGTGAACATTCTACGGAAAGGTTTCGACAGGCTTTTGCGGAATCTTCTAGAGTCTGCGACCGGTGGGCAGCGTAATAAACTAACTTAAAGACCCTTTCTCTTCTTCACAATATCTTTTACTATTTTCTCTGCATGTATCCGGGAATTCTCAATGAACCAAGTATGGGTGTTCATTCCCCCACAAACTACTCCTGCAAGATAAATCCCTTGCTGATTCGTTTCCATCGAATCAGCATGATAGTTCGGTTGCATAACGGCATCGTCAGAAAGCTTAATGCCTAGCTTTTCTATAAATGGAAGGTTCGGTTTATATCCGGTCATCGCTAGAACAAAGTCGTTGTCAATTGTGACGATTCCTTTGGCAGTTTGAATATCCACTTCATATTTCCTCACCGCTGCCAAAGTAGAATTGAAGTATGCTTTTATCGAACCTTCCTCGATGCGGTTTATTATATCCGGTCGAACCCAATATTTTACTCTTGGCCCAATTTGGTTTTGGCGGATGACCATTGTTACCTCTGCACCTTTACGATAAGTTTCCAATGCAACATCGACCGCCGAGTTATTTGCGCCAACTACCAAAACTTTTTTAGTTGCGTAATAATGAGGGTCCTGATAATAATGCCTTAGCTTGGGAAGATCTTCTCCCGGAATATTTAGCTTATTTGGAATGTCATAAAAGCCAGTTGCTATGACAATATTTTTAGCCGTGTATTTAGTTTTTGTGGTGACGATGGTAAAATGTTCAGCCTTTAAAATCGATTCAACTTCTTCAAATAAGTTTATGTTTAACTCGCTTGACAATGCTACTCGTCTATAATATTCGAGTGCCTCGGCCCGTACCGGCTTAGGATTGTTTGATACGAATGGAATTCCCCCAATTTCTAGCCTTTCTGATGTAGAAAAGAACGCCATGTTCATGGGATAATGGTAAAGGGAATTAACCAGGCATCCCTTTTCGATGATCACGTAAGTCAGACCCGCCTTTTTGGCTTCAAGTCCGCATGCCAGACCAATTGGTCCGCCGCCAATAATAAGTAGATCGAGGATGTTTGCAGCCATATGCGAAAATAAGTTTTTAGCTGCGATGATGCAGGAGATTTATTAAATAAGCTAACACATCAATTCACTTTCTGTTCTGATAAAAAGGTGATGAGTGAAGCGAATTCTTCATATGATAGTCCATTTGCCAGCCCGGCAGGCATCATTGAGTTGTCCATACGTTTTCGAGAAGCGATGTCTACAACTTTAATCGTAGAAATAAGTCCGCCAATATCTCTTAAGGTGATCAGTTCAGGAGTTTCTGCAGTTATAAATCCCACATAGCCTTTATTGTCTTTCGTTGCAATGCTGACAGTTGCAAAGCCTTGAGCGAGAGACTCGTTGGGTTTAAGAATAGATTCTGCAATTTTTTCCCGCGTCATAATGGCGCCAATTTGCCCAAGATACGGACCTTTTAAGGCGTCGCCTTTGTTTATGCTATGACATGCAACACAACCTTGTCTGCTTAGAAGTGCCCTGCCGGCAGTTGGATCGCCTTTTATTTTTGTCATCGCAAGTAAAACATCCTCAAGCGAAGCGCTGCCAACCTGGCCTTTCACATTTTTAATTTTTTCAAGGTCAATCGTAACTTCATTCGTAGAGGCAACAGCTTGAATCGCTTCAAACTCAGAAATCTTTAATTGGTATTTATCATTCATGGCCGTGAAGTACTCTTTTTCAAAACTGCCGGCTTTCCACTCATCCAACAGAAAGTTTTTTATATTCTCTGATTCCGTCCACTCAATGGCCCTATAGTAGGGCCCCGGAACAATTGGTTTATTATTCCACCAGAACTGCGCTTCAAAAGGAGCTTCTTTTCTATAAAGGCGTGAAAGATTGTCGATGATTTGTTTTTTCAAGCCGGCATTTGCTGTCTTCTTGTACGTATTAATTAGTCCCGATACAGCTGCTGGATCATGCATGTATCGTAAAGACCAAAGTGCAATTGTTGAGTTTTCAGTGCCGATAGCCTTCACCACAGCATCTACTGCATGTAAACTCACTAGAGATTTTACGGCAATATGAGCAGGGATGATTGCTGGATTTGCTGTTGCATGCGGACCTTCTTTGCCTTTTGAAGGAGCAGCAAATGACGGTGGAACCTTTATTTTTAACAATGCTGATACCGCTGTAGGATTATTTAACCGTCCCATGCCGATAATTGAGGCAAGCTGAACTCGTTGAGATGCATCATTAATCCCATTTATGAAAGGTTCTAATGGAACATTTTTGCCAAGTGTCTTCCTGTCGGATAGTGCACGCAGGGCAAATTCTCTGAGGGCTTCATCTGTGCTGAGTTTTATCAAATTCGATATTCCTTCTGCTTTTGCAACCTGCGTATAGGTGTATATCCCTGCTACACGGGCATATAAGGGTAAATTTCTATCGCTCGCTATTGCCAATGAAACTCTACTCACATCTTTTGCGTCGCGACTCAGCAGTTCTTGTTGAGCGTTTAGACGGGCTACCGCGCTGCTTGATTGCAATAAATCTCCAAGTTGTTTTACAGAGAGTTTTTTCAATTCGGGAAAAGCCTTATATTTCCATTCTTTTGGGGTTGCCCTCACAATAAATCCTTTATCCGGACTGCCAGTATAGCCTGCTCCATCCCAGGCAGATAGGTAGAGACGTCCTGATCCGTCAACATCCAAATCTGTAATTTGACGAAGCTTAATAAAGTCCTCCTGTTTATGAGTATAACTTGGACCATCAGCCGTTAAACGATTAATATATAAGCTGTTAGTGCCCCAATCTGCTGTCATTAAAACCTGATTGTACTTACTTGGCCAACTTGGTTCATCCATGAATAGAGTTCCGCTGCTCGCACCGCCACCCAGATCAGACAACGCAGGAATAATTTCTTCTGTAAAATTTCTGAATAGGGTAGGATATCCATATTCTGCCGATTGGATTTGGTGGCTAAACCGCGTATTCCAACTTGCGCCGTTATTTGTATTATCGCGGGTAAACATGTTCATGTAGGGATCTATCGCTACGTCGTAAATATTTCTAGTTCCGTGGGTGTAAACTTCGATTTCTGTGCCATCGGGCCTAACCCGTACTATTGATCCGCCGAGTACAGTTAGTTTTGTGCCAGCGCGGTCTGTTGCTTCATGGAATCCAAAATCCCCGCAGGCTATATAAATCCAGCCATCTATACCCATACGGATGCCGTTTGACGCATGGTCTGCTCCCTGATCTTGCAGAGCCTTTGCTGAGCAAATATTTTTGATCAAGATTTGCGAAGGCCCATCCGCTATACCGTCTTTATTCTTGTCTTCGTATACGACTAAATCCATCCCACTTGCCTTTTTTGTGTCGGCAGAGAAGGTGCTGTGCAAGACGTACACTTTGTCGCCCATCGGTAAAATCCCACGGGGATTGTCGGCCATCGCAAACTGTGTATGTTTATCGGCTTTTCCGTCGTTATTAGTATCCACCAGCCTTAAGACATATCCTTTACCCGCCATATGTCCAAAAGAACCTATCTGGTCTACACCAACATACACTTCGCCGCTAGCTGCTACCGCGATACATGCCGGACTAGGAGTGATGTTACCCCATGCAAAATTGTTTACTATAAGCTCATCGGGCCAACTAATTGCATTGCTAAGCGAGTCTAAACGAACGTCTTCTTTACGATTGATATTTTTTTCATAGGATGTAAATCCAAAAAAAATCAAAAGTGAATAGATTAAACCAAGAATAATTTTTAGCATATAGGTACTTTCAATTGGTTTTGCTTTAGAATAAAGCTTATCAAATGTAAATTTTTACAATCGCATTTTAAAGCAATAGCTATCATCCGAAATACAAAAAGCCCCTTTCAGGGGCTTTTATGTGATGTTATTGTTTGTGTTAGTTGCCTTTCTGTTCAGACAAGAATGTAATCAGCGACGCGAATTCATCATATGATAAGGAGTTTGCAAGTCCGGTAGGCATCATTGACATTTCACCGCGCGTACGGTTCACGATATCTGATGTCTTGATCGTTGTAACTTGTCCACCTATATCTCTCATTTTCAATAGGTCAGCAGTTTCATCTGTAACAAACCCTACATAAGTACTGCCATCTTTTTTCTGAATCATGTAAGTCGCGAAGCCTTGTGAAATCGAAGCATTTGGCTTAAGAATCGACTCGGCAATCTGTTCGCGATTCATAATAGCACCAATTTGACCAAGGAATGGCCCTTTTAAAGGGTCTCCTTTATTTACGCTATGGCAGGCAACACAACCCTGTCTGGTCAGAAGTGCTCTTCCTCTTCCGGCGTCACCCTTTAGCTTTGCCATGGCAAGCATAATATCTTCAATTGATGACTCACCAATTTGTCCCTTTTTATTTTTTATCTTCTCAAGGTCTATCTCTTCTTCTTTCACATCGGCAATCGCCTGCACCCCAAATTCTGCAACACCTAATTGATATTTATCATTCATGTCTGTGTAGAATTGTTTTTCCGAAGGGTTAGCTTTCCACTCATTCAGCAGGAATTGTTTGATGTCTGGAGATAAGGTCCATTCAACTGCTCTGTAATACGGACCGGGGAAAGTTGGTTTTGTACTCCACCAATATTGTCCTTCGTTGGGTGCTTCTTTTTTATAAAGACGCGATAACCCTTCAAGAATCTGCTTTTTAAGTGCCGGGTTGCTTGACCGTTTATAGGCAGCAATTAATCCATCAACTACCTTAGGATCATGCATATAACGCAAAACCCAAAGCGCCATTGTTGAATTTTCTGTTCCGATGGCACTTAATGCAGGATCAACAGCATTAAGACTTACTAGTGAGCGCATGGCGACATGGGCGGGGATGATAGAAGCATTAGGTGTCGCATGAGGACCTTCCTTGCCTTTAGCCGGTGCTGCGAATGATGGAGGAACTTTCACATTTAGCAGTGCGGGGATGGCTGCGGGATTATCCATGCGTCCCATTGCGATGATGGATGCTACTTGCACTCGGTCTGACGCATCGGCGATCCCGTTTACAAATGGTTCAAGCGGAAGATTTTTTGCAATTGGCTTACGATCTGCTAAAGCCCGTATCGCAAATTCTCTCATGCTGCTTTCTTCAGTAAGCTTTAGAAGATTTGTTACACCGCTTGCCCCGGCTGCCTGAGCGTAAGTATACATGCCGGCTACCCGTGCGTACAATGGTAAATATTTATCGGATGCAATCTTCCATGAAGCATTGCTTGCATCTTTAGTGCCGCGACTAAGGAGTTCTTGCTGCGCATTGATTCGCGCTACTGCGCTATTTGATTTAATGAGGTCTGCAAGTTTGTTTACCGATAATTTTTTCAAGTCTGGAAACGCTTTGTATGTCCATCCCTTAGGTACTGCTCTAACGACAAAACCTTTATCTGCACTTCCGGAATAGCCTGCACCGTCCCAAGCAGAAAGGTATAAGCGGCCGGAACCATCCACATCAAGGTCGGTTATCTGACGAAGCTTAATAAAATCCTCTTGTTTTTGAGTATAGCTGACACCGTCAGGGGACAATCGGTGGACATATAACGAGCTGGTTCCCCAATCGGCCATCATTGGCACGCGGTTATATTTTTCAGGCCATGTTGGTTCATCCATATAAAGTGATCCCGTGCTGGATCCTCCTCCAAGATCAACTAAAGCGGGAATGATTTCTTCTGTAAAAAATTTAAAAAGTAGCGGATAGCCATATTCTCCGGATTGTACTTGATGACTGAATCGGATGTTCCAGCTAGCGCCATCATTCGTGTTATCACGGGTAAAAGTGTTCATATATGGGTCGATCGCAATATCATAGATATTACGCATACCATGGGTGTAAACCTCCATTTCGGTCCCATCAGGTCTCACCCTAACGATCGAGCCTCCTAAAACGTTGAGCGTTTTTCCAGTACGGTCAACCGCGTTATGAAATCCGAAATCGCCTGCGGCGATATAAATCCATCCGTCGATACCCATCCTAATTCCATTGGTAGAATGGTCGGTACCACGACTTACGATATATTTCGGAGAGCAAATGTTCTGAATAAGTAATTCTGAGGGCCCGTCCGCAAGTCCGTCGTTATTTTTATCGTGGAAAACAACTAGATCCATTCCGGTAGCCAATTTTGTTTCCGCTGAAAAAACAGTGTGCAACACATATAATTTATCACCCATCGAAATGATGCCTCTAGGATTATCAACCATAGCGAATGTGGTACTCTTGTCTACTTTTCCATCATTATTGCTATCAACAAGTTTAACAATGGAACCTCTACCGGGCGTTTTGCCCAATGATCCGATTTTGTCAACACCTACATATACTTCTCCAGTTGCGGCCACTGCTAAACAGGCCGGCGTCGGAGTAAGGTTTGACCAAGAAAAATTAGTAACGGTAAGTTCCTCTGGCCAGCTCGTAGCATTGCTAAGTGAATCAGCTAATGGAACCATCTCTATTCGATCGGTGCTCTTATTATTAAACTTAAAACCCAAAAGAATAAGGAAAGTGTAAATTAAGCTCAGTGTTATTTTAAGCATATTTTAAAAATAAAGGTTTGATAGTCGGCTTAGCGTATGATTAGCTTATCAAATGTAAAAGATTAGTTCCGTATTTAAAAGAAAAGCAATGAATGCTGAATTTGAAATTTCGGCACAAAAAAAAACGATCGGCAGAAGGCCGATCGTTTTTACGAAGCAAAAAGTATTGTTATTTGCCTGCTGCTTTTGCGTAATCTGCGAGGAAAGTGGCAAGACCACTATCTGTTAGTGGGTGTTTTAGTAAAGCTGTAATTGCCGATAATGGAGCAGTTACTACATCCGACCCAAGTTTTGCACAATTAATAATGTGCATAGGGTGACGAGCAGATGCTGCAAGGATTTGCGTAGCATATCCATAATTATCAAAAATAAGCCGGATATCTTCAATAAGCGTTAATCCATCCGTTGCAATATCATCAAGCCTTCCAATAAAAGGTGAAACATAGGTAGCACCTGCTTTTGCTGCAAGCAACGCTTGTCCAGCAGAAAATATCAATGTACAATTAGTCTTAATTCCTTTAGAAGTAAAATATTTTATTGCACGTACACCATCTTTAATCATTGGAACTTTTACAACGATTTTATCATCAAGCTTCGCGAGTAACTCGCCCTCTTTAATAATGTTTTCGTAATCTGTAGCAATCACTTCTGCACTTACATCGCCATCAACGATTTTGCAGATTGCTCGGTAGTGATTGATGATGTTATCATGCCCTGTTATTCCTTCTTTGGCCATTAGGCTTGGGTTGGTAGTTACACCATCTAATACACCCAGATCATAAGCTTCCTGAATTTGTTGAAGATTTGCTGTGTCAATAAAAAATTTCATGTTGTGTTGTTTAAAAGTACCGGATAATTTTTCGGATTGGTTTAAATGTCTAGAATATCAGAATGCAAAAAAAAAGTGGGCAGCCCCTTCTATCGCACCGCTACAACCTTTTACCCTTGCTGCGTTCCCACCCTGGGGGAGTTCAAAGGGAGCTGGTCGTAAAAGACTTACCCACTCGCAAAAATACGAAAAAATGTGAATTCATGTAATGATTCAGCGCATAAAGACAAAATTTTGCCGAGTAGCCGATGAGCCAAACTTAATTTTGTAGTATAGCATTTCGGCAGAACATAAATCAATAGATTACGATATTGGTATTTTATTATCTGTTTAATTGGCATTGTATTAAAAAAGCACTGTTTTAAAAGCTAATAATTAATAAAATTCAAAAATTTGTTGCAGCTATTTAATTCTACAGCTCAAATTGCTATTTTCGTGCTTCACATCGATATACAATTTTTACATTTGATAAAGCAAGAAACAGATACGGAACAGCAGGGATTGTACCGTCCTGAGTTTGAACACGACTCATGCGGTGTAGGGTTTATTACAAATATCAACGGACATAAAGCCTCTGATATCATTGGAGACGCCCTTACAATTCTTGAGAACATGGAACACAGGGGCGCATGCGGCTGTGATTCTGATAGTGGTGATGGTGCAGGGATATTGTTTCAACTTCCACATGAATTCTTTCTGGATGAATGTGTCGCCTTAAATATAAGGCTCCCAGAGCCTGGTCATTATGGAGTCGGGATGGTCGCGTTCCCAAAAGAAGAAACCGTAAAGGAAGCTTGTAGGAATGCAATTGAAGAGTCTGCCGCTAAGCTTGGATTGAAAATTTTGGGTTTCAGAAAAGTGCCAGTTAATCGTGCACCAATTGGGCTTACTGCTCTGGAAGCGGAACCGGATATGGAACAAGTTTTTGTTGCTCGGTCTTCCAATGTTACAAATACAGATGATTTTGAACGTAAATTATATGTCCTAAGAAGGTTGATTTTTAAGACGGTTAGGGCCGATGTAAAGAATTCTGATTTATTTTATTTTTCTTCTCTGTCTTGCCGGATAATAGTTTACAAGGGCCAGCTTACCACTTTTCAAGTGCGTACGTACTTTCCTGATCTCTCCAGCAAAAAACTTACCTCTGCATTCGGAATGGTGCACTCCCGTTTTTCTACCAATACGTTCCCATCCTGGAAACTAGCGCAGCCATTTAGGATCATGGCTCATAATGGTGAGATAAATACGTTAACGGGCAATTTGAATTGGTTTTATTCGGGATTAAAATCGTATGCTTCAGCCTATTTCACGGAGGAAGAGATGGAAATCATTTTACCAGTGGTCGATTCTAATCAATCTGATTCAGCTTGTTTAGATAATGTCGTTGAAATTTTGCTTCATGCCGGACGCTCTCTTCCGCATGTGATGATGATGTTGGTTCCGGAAGCTTGGGATGGAAATGAACAAATGGATCCTCTGAAAAAGGTGTTCTATGAGTTTCACGCGACATTAATGCAGCCTTGGGACGGACCGGCGGCACTGAATTTTACCGATGGTAGAATTATTGGTGCAATGCTTGACCGTAACGGATTACGCCCTTTGCGCTATCTCATCACAGACAAGCAAGTTATTGTAGCATCTGAAGCAGGCGCTTTAAGCATCGATGAAAGTACAATTATTACCAAAGGACGATTGCAACCAGGTAAGATGTTCCTCGTTGATATAGTCGAAGGAAAAGTTATTACCGATGATGAGATCAAAATAAAGATTGCTTCGCAACAGCCTTATGGCCAATGGCTTGAAAACTACAAGATTCGTCTTGAAGAACTTCCGGAGCCCCGCGTCGCGTTTACAGATCTTTCCAAGGACTCTATTTTTAAGTACCAGCAGGTGTTTAGTTATACCCGTGAAGATATAGAGAATATCATTCAGCCCATGGCCCTTGATGGTAAAGAGCCCGTTGGTTCCATGGGAACAGATGTGCCATTAGCAGTTCTTTCTGATCGGCCACAGCACTTGTCGAGCTATTTCAAACAGTTCTTTGCGCAAGTTACAAATCCTCCGATAGATCCTATTCGCGAACGATTGGTGATGAGTCTCGCTACTTTTATTGGCGGGAAAGGCAACCTGCTCGATGAAGACAAGATGCATTGTCACTGCGTTACGTTACAGCATCCTATTCTGAACGACTATGAGTTAGAAAAATTACGCAGTATTGATACAGGCATGTTTCAAGCGAAATCCCTGCAGACTTATTTCAGGGCAGACGGGCAAGCAGGATCTCTTAAAAAAGGAATAGATCGACTTTGTAGGTACGCTGAAGATGCGGTAAACGATGGTTTTGAGGTTTTAATCTTGACAGACCGTGCGATAGATTCTGAACATGCGCCTATCCCTTCTTTATTAGCTGTTTCTGCGGTACATCACTACCTGATAAAAAAGGGTTTGCGTGGTTCGGTGGGCTTAGTTGTTGAGGCTGGCGATATTTGGGAAATTCATCATTTTGCATGTTTGCTTGCTTTTGGCGCAACCGCGATAAATCCCTATTTGGCTCTTTCTACAATCAAGGACCTAAAAGCTTCCAACAGGCTGGATACATCCTTAGAATTCAAATACTTATCCAAGAACTATATTAAAGCGGTTTGCGATGGACTATTGAAGATATTCTCGAAAATGGGAATTTCGACACTTCAGTCTTATCATGGATCACAGATTTTTGAGATTTTAGGCTTAAATCAAGATGTTGTAGACAACTACTTTACTGGAGCGGTAACTCGAATCGGTGGTCTAAGTTTAGAGGAAATTGCAAAAGAAATACTTTATAAGCACAAGCACGGATTTGGATCGAATCCCGATAAGGAACTTCTTCCCGAGGGTGGCATTTATCAGTGGAAACGAAGAGGCGAAGCGCATTTGTTCAACCCGCAAACTGTACACTTATTGCAGCATGCAACTCGCAGCGGAAATTATGATGTGTATAAAAGCTACGCGAAACTGATCAACGATCAGGATGAGAAAATGTATACGTTACGTGGTTTATTTGATTTCGCCCATCATTCTGATCCGGTACCAATTGATGAAGTAGAACCGATTGAAGCAATAATGAAACGTTTTGCTACCGGCGCGATGTCTTTTGGCTCTATCTCTCACGAAGCTCATAGTACTTTAGCTATCGCTATGAACCGCATCGGAGGTAGAAGCAATACTGGTGAAGGTGGCGAAGATGAAATTCGTTACGAAGTTCTACCAAACGGCGATTCGATGCGCTCATCCATTAAGCAGGTAGCTTCCGGAAGATTTGGTGTTACTTCAAATTATTTAACGAACGCAGATGAGTTGCAGATAAAAATGGCTCAGGGTGCGAAACCTGGTGAGGGCGGTCAACTACCCGGTCACAAGGTAGACGACTGGATTGCCAGGGTAAGACATTCAACACCGGGTGTGGGACTAATTTCTCCTCCTCCGCACCACGATATTTATTCAATCGAAGATTTAGCCCAGTTAATTTTCGACTTGAAAAATGCAAACCGAGCAGCACGTATCAATGTAAAGCTTGTTTCAAAAGCGGGTGTGGGCACTATTGCCGCAGGGGTTGCAAAAGCACATGCTGATGTAATCCTAATCGCAGGATATGATGGCGGCACAGGGGCATCTCCAATAAGTTCGATTAAACACGCGGGTTTGCCATGGGAGCTTGGCTTAGCCGAAGCACATCAAACTCTTGTTCGTAATGGATTGAGAAGTCGTGTTATTTTACAAACAGACGGTCAATTGAAAACTGGCAGAGATATTGCTATCGCCGCTCTGCTTGGTGCCGAAGAATGGGGAGTTGCAACAGCGGCTCTTGTAGCAGGAGGCTGTATTATGATGCGCAAGTGCCACCTTAATACGTGTCCGGTAGGAGTTGCAACGCAAGATCCTGAACTGAGAAAGCTGTTTAGCGGTAAGCCAGAGCATATTGTCAATCTGTTCCGGTTTATTGCCGAAGAATTACGTGAGATTATGGCTAGCCTTGGTTTCCGTACGGTAAACGAAATGGTTGGACGAGCAGAGTTTTTGAAAACAAAAGAAGGAATCAACCATTGGAAGGCAAAAACGCTGGATCTATCCGGAATTATAGCTCCAGTCAAAGCTCCATTTGGAGGCACTTTATATAACAGCGAAGAGCAAGATCATGGCATTGACGCTGTTTTAGATTTGACGCTCATCGAGCAGTCAAAACAAGCTCTTGAGAATAAGACTCCTGTTTTCGGAACTTTTGATGTCAAAAATACAGATCGTACGATTGGTACTATGCTTTCAAATGAGGTATCTAAGATATATGCGGGAGTAGGCTTGCCTGACAATACAGTAAATTTTAAATTCAACGGTTCTGCCGGGCAAAGCTTTGGCGCATTTTGTGCAAAAGGCTTGTCGTTTGAACTTGAGGGAGAAGCGAATGATTATGTGGGCAAGGGATTATCTGGAGCTCAGTTAGCTATATATCCTTCTCGGGATGTGAAATTCAAGCCCGCCGAAAATATAATCATTGGTAATGTTGCTCTTTACGGAGCAACGTCTGGCGAGCTATTTGTCCGTGGGCAGGCTGGCGAACGTTTTGCTGTTCGAAATTCGGGCGCTACCACAGTAGTTGAGGGGATCGGCGATCATGGATGCGAATATATGACAGGTGGTAGAGCGCTAATTCTTGGCGCAACTGGAAGAAATTTCGCTGCGGGAATGAGCGGTGGAATAGCTTGGATCTATGATCCCGACGGCGTCTTTCCAGAAAACTGTAATTTGGAGATGGTTGAACTTGATCCGCTTAGCTCTGATGATGAAGATCAAATTATTTCATTGTTACGCAAACATATATCGTTAACAAAGAGCCGTTTAGCACAACGTCTTTTAGATAATTGGAAAGAAACTTCCTCTAAATTTATCAAGGTGTTTCCGATTGAATACAAGAAAGTTTTACAAAACAAACAATATCAACCAGCACACTGAAATGGGAAAAGTGACAGGGTTTAAGGAGTTCGAAAGAGAATTGCCGGCTAAAAAGCCGGTCGCCGAACGCGTAGAGAACTATAATGAGTTTGTAGAGCATTACTCAGCAGATAAATTGAACAAACAGGCTGCGCGTTGCATGGATTGCGGCATTCCCTTTTGCCATAATGGCTGTCCGCTCGGCAATATTATTCCAGAGTTTAATGATGCAGTTTATAAAGAAGAATGGGAAGAAGCCTACTTAATTTTAACTTCCACAAATAATTTCCCCGAATTTACCGGAAGGATTTGTCCTGCACCCTGTGAAGCCGCATGTGTTTTAGGGATAAACAGGCCCCCTGTCGCTATCGAGGAAATCGAAAAACATATTATCGAGATTGCTTATCAAAAAGGCCTAGTTAAGCCTGACGCACCTATTTTACGTTCGGGCAAATCTGTTGCTGTAGTGGGTTCTGGACCTGCGGGCTTGGCTGCAGCGGCACAGTTAAATAAAGCCGGGCATACGGTAACTATTTTTGAGCGCGATGATCACCCGGGCGGTTTGCTTCGTTACGGTATACCGGATTTCAAATTGGAGAAATGGGTAGTCGAACGTCGTGTGCAGTTGATGAAAGAAGAGGGAATTATCTTTAAATGTAATACCGAAGTTGGGAAGGACATTAAGGCTGAAGAGCTTAGTAAGAATTTTGATGCCGTGGTCTTGTCGGGTGGTTCTACGATACCTCGAGATTTGCCCATCCCCGGACGGGATTTAAAGGGCATTTATTTTGCAATGGATTTCCTAAAACAACAGAACAAGCGCGTCGCTGGAATTGCTCCTGAAGGCGAGGATATTCTTACTACAGGCAAGGATGTGATCGTTATTGGAGGTGGTGATACAGGATCAGACTGTGTTGGAACATCGAACAGGCAGAAGGCTAAATCGATCAGTCAGTTTGAATTGATGGTGCAGCCGCCTGCGCAGCGAACTGAAAATATGCCATGGCCCACTTATCCAATGCTGCTTAAGCAAACCAGTTCTCACGAAGAGGGATGCGAACGATTCTTTGGAATCAACACCAAAGAATTTATCGGTGATGAAAGCGGTAATCTTAAAGCGATCAAGGTAACCGATGTTTCTTGGGAAACGGATGTATTTGGGCGTCCGATAAAATTCGTTGAAATGGTAGAATCTGAGCGTGAACTTCCAGCACAAAGAGTGTTTTTAGCAATGGGATTTCTTCATCCGCAGCACCAGGGATTGTTGGAGCAACTTGGTGTTGAGATGGATGAACGTGGCAATGTTCAAGCCACAGAGCGTGAATTTAAGACGAGTGTAAACAACGTCTTCGCTGCTGGAGATATGCGCCGTGGTCAATCATTAGTGGTTTGGGCAATTTCAGAGGGTCGCGAAGCTGCTAGAAAAGTAGACGAGTTCTTAATGGGAAAAACTGCACTGCCAAGTAAAGATGCCGTGAGTATGTTTGCGTAGAGCGGAGCGCCTAGAGCATGGCGTTTGGATGTCGAAAATGCAAGCAGAGCAATGCACGGCGCAGTAGAGCTAAATGAAGAAAATAGAAGTATTAAGGGATCCTACCGGAAACGGCGGGATTTTTTATTTCCTGCTACTATTGTAATTCAATTTAATAAATGGAATTCAATAAGCCAGTCGCGTATTCTACATCCAAGGCTGATGTTCTGTTTTTATAAATGATCTCATTTAATTTAATCTGAGCGTTGATATAGCTTAGTTCCCTGCTGTTTATCATGAAAAGGGAACTTTCTCCAAGGTCAAAAAGACGTCTTTCGGCTTGCCAAAGCCGTTCATAATTGCTCAGGTTTCTGCTGTAGATTGTAATTTGATTGCGGAAGATATTGAATTCGTTGAGAGTGGCCTTGGTTTGATTAAGTAATTCGTTTCGTTTATTTATAATATCGAAGGCAGTGTTTTCGATTTTTATTTTCGTTTGTTGTAGCTCTCCTCTTTCTTTTCTTAAGAAGAGAGGGAAATTGAACGACAAACCGAATTTGTAGTTATTAAGGTAGCCGCCGTTTAGACTACTAGGATTAAATAAAGGGTTCAAAAATGGACCCTGATTTTGTTCATACCCACCTCTAAATGCAACTCCAAACCAAGTTGGAATCGAAAAGCTTCCTTTTCCAAGTTGGTACTAATTTTTTGAGTGGTAGAATTAGTCGCATAATTATGAGCTCCAAATTATCCCTATTAAAGGTCTTCCGATTAAAACAACTTGGAGGCTCATCTGGCTAAAAGGAAAAAAACATCCGCCGGTTGCGGTATCATTCCTAGAATACTTAAAAGCAAAAAAGGCGAAAATTGTCTAAGAGAAATTTAATTGGTATGAAGACTATTAGCTTTTTTGTAAAATGCCGATATTTTGGAATAAACTCCGATTGAATAGTTGACGCACCTTTAACTTTCTTTATTCAGTTTGTTGAAAAAATCCCAAAGTACAATCCCAGCTGTAACAACTACATTGAAGGAGTGCTTGGTGCCGAATTGGGGAATTTCAATACATTCATCTATGAGCTCCATCGCTTCATCTGAGACCCCATCTACTTCGTTACCCAATATTAGAGCATATTTTTGTTTTGAATCCGGCTGGAAATTATTGAGATGTATACTGCCTTCGGCCTGTTCTATCGCAATGATCTTATAGTTTTCTTTTTTAAGTTTAGTGATACCATCCTTTATAGCTTCGAAATGTTTCCAGTTAACAGATTGTGTTGCTCCTAAGGCAGTTTTTTCGATCTCGCGATGAGGTGGTTGCGCAGTAATCCCGCATAAAAACAGCTGCTCGATGGCAAAGGCATCGGAAGTGCGGAAAATGGAGCCTATGTTGTGCATGCTCCTAACATTATCAAGAATTACTGTGAGTGGAAGTTTTTTCTGCTTTTTGAACTCATCTATACCTGATCTTCCAAGCTCATCTAATTTCAATTTCCGCATTTTCTTTCGTTAAATTGTTAGGCTTAGAACGCCGTCACCTATTTTGGAAGCATAAACCGAGGGAGCGTATCCGATATGGGCAGTGTAAAAACTGGTGATTTTGTTGCTAAAGTCTTCAAAAGATTCTTTTTTAACCAAGGCAATGGCGCAACCCCCGAAGCCCGCGCCTGTCATTCGTGCACCCACAACTCCCGGATAGCTCAAACAGAATTCTACAATGGTATCTAGTTCGTGTCCTGACACTTCGTAAAGTTCTTTTAAAGAGGCATGCGATTGGTACATGAGTTTTCCGAATTCTTCTAGCCGGTTTGAGGCTAACGCCGCTGCCGCAAGCTTCACGCGTTGGTTTTCTTCGACAACATGTCTTGCTCTGTTCCTGATGGTGCTATTCTCAATCACGTGCTCGTACTTATTGAATGTTAGTGTATCGATTTCACACAGGTTTTCAAGATTTAGTTCCTGTTTTAATAAGTTAAGCGCTGTCTGGCATTCATCAACTCGCTCATTATATTTTGATTCAGCTAGCTCTCTTGATTTGTTAGTGTTGATTATAGCTAGAATATGGTCGCCAAGGTTACTGTCTACTGCTTCATAGTCAAGTGTTTCGCAATTCAACATTAAGGCTTTTGATTTTTCCCCGAAGGTTACTGCAAACTGATCCATAATGCCACTATTAAGTCCGATGAACTCATTCTCTACTTTCTTAGCTAGTAGCACTAATTCAAGTTTTGATAACCCGCATTTTAATATCTTGTTGAGCGCAAAGGCTGTCACAATTTCTATTGAAGCTGAGGAAGATAGGCCAGCGCCAATTGGCAAATCGCCATAATAAAGAAGGTCTAAGCCCTCAAGCGACTTTTTTTGTTCAAGCAAATAATTAATTACTCCCAATGGATAATTGTACCAATCATTACTTTGCTTTCGGTATTCATCCTTTAGAGGAATATCTAATGTTTCATCAAAGTTGATACTACGGAATCGGAAAACGCCTTTATGATTGGGTGCCGTAATGAGATAAGTGCCGAAGTTTATCGCGCAAGGCATTACTAAACCGCCGTTATAATCAATATGTTCGCCAATAAGATTCACTCTACCCGGAGCGAAAAAGAAATCCTGCGGCTGATGTCCGAAAATTTCAAAGAATTGGTATTTCAAAGAATCTAACATTGGTATAATTGGTCGCTAGACAAGATTCTGATGTAGCAATAGTCTGGCTTTTCTGCAGATTTACACGATGGTTAGTACAGCTAAATGTTATCAAGCAGCTAGGCTACTTTTAATTTCTTTAGGTCGGATTTTGCAAATTTTTCAGTCGCATAATCAACTGTAATGTAAAGATTCTTATCGTTATCCTTAGCAGATGGTGATTCGAACATGGCATCAATCATAATCGCTTCACATATCGACCGAAGTCCGCGGGCGCCAAGTTTAAACTCCATTGCTTTGTCGACAATTAATTCAAGAACTTCTTTGTCAAACTCTAGGTTTATGTTTTCGTATTCAAACAGTTTTTTGTACTGCTTTATTATTGAATTTTTAGGCTCTGTTAGAATATTAAGTAAGGCACTGCGATCAAGGGGGTTCAAATGTGTAATTACGGGCAGGCGACCTATTAATTCAGGGATTAAACCAAAAGAACGTAAATCTTGTGGAGTAATATACTTGTATAGGTTCTTTAGATCGATGTTAAGATCTTCTTTATCTACTTTATAACCAACAGTTTGCGTCCTCAATCGGTTCGCAATCTTTTTTTCTATGCCATCGAAAGCTCCGCCACAGATAAATAAGATGTTGTTGGTGTCAACTGCGATCATCTTTTGATCAGGATGCTTACGTCCACCTTGAGGCGGTACGTTCACCATCGTGCCTTCGAGTATTTTCAGAAGCGCTTGCTGCACCCCTTCACCAGAAACATCTCTGGTGATTGAAGGGTTATCGCTCTTGCGAGCAATCTTATCTACTTCATCAATATAAACAATGCCGCGTTCAGCAGCTGTAACGTCATAATCAGCAGCCTGAAGTAATCGTGTTAAAATACTTTCTACATCTTCACCTACGTAGCCGGCTTCAGTTAGAACAGTAGCATCACATATACAAAAAGGCACTTTAAGGGTTTTTGCCAGGGTTTTTGCTAGCAAGGTTTTGCCTGTACCAGTTTCGCCAACCATAATGATGTTTGATTTTTCAATCTCTACTTCATCCTTATCAACCTTCTGGTTCAATCTTTTATAATGATTATAAACAGCAACAGAAAGTACTTTTTTTGCTTCATCTTGGCCAATAATGTATTGGTCTAGATGGGCCTTAATCTCTGTTGGCTTTAATAGCGTTACGTTAGACTGCGAGGTCTTATTTTTACGGGTAACTAATTCTTCTGATAGAATCTGATTGGCCTGAGCCACACACTTATCGCATATATGTGCATCTAGACCGGCAATCAGCATTAGGGTGTCCTGTTTTCCGGAGCCGCAAAACGAACATTTTATATCTTTTGAATTTTTACTCATTATTTTTCTTTGTTTCCAGCAAGGACTTCATCAATCATGCCGTAGTCTTTAGCTTCACTCGCAATCATCCAGTAGTCACGGTCTGATGCCTTTTCAACCCATTCATAACTTTGACCTGAGTGACTTGAAATGATATCGTATAACTCTTTCTTTATTTTAAGCATTTCCCTTAAGTTGATCTCCATATCTGAAGCGACGCCTTGAGCGCCTCCAGATGGTTGGTGGATCATCACTCTTGAATGTGGTAACGCTGCACGTTTTCCTTTCGCTCCTGCACATAGTAAGACCGCCGCCATCGAAGCTGCCATGCCTGTACAGATAGTCGCTACGTCGGGAGAAATGTACTGCATGGTATCATAAATCCCAAGGCCTGCGTAAACCGATCCGCCCGGCGAATTGATGTAAATTTGTATATCCCGCTTCGAATCTGTCGATTGTAGAAACAACAACTGAGCTTGGATAATGTTAGCATTAGAGTCATAAACGGCATCGCCGAGAAATATAATCCTGTCCATCATCAGTCGTGAAAACACGTCCATTTGAGCAACATTTAATTGACGCTCCTCAATGATATAAGGCGTCATCGCGCGTGGGGCGTTGCTTTCAACTCTGCCAATGAAGCTGTCTACATGTTGACTGCCAATTCGGTGGTGCTTTACTGCGTATTTGCGGAATTCGTTTTTATCTATGTTCATGATGGTTGCTTGGAGCTTGGCGCGAGGCGCTAAGCGTTTTACGTATGATAAATTATATTTAATTGAGCTATGGATTTCTAGATAAATTTACGCTACCGATAGAGATTGAGAAAACTTTGTCAACATCCGTGATAAATGATCTAATTCTTCTTTTTTCTTATTTAGTAAATCTGCATTTATGTATCCCCTTTTATTGAAAACAATCAACATGTTTACAACTTCAAACAACGATCGATGCGAATAGTTCAAAAATTTCTTAAAATCGGAATTCGAATTTGACCCCGTGCCCTCCGCAATGTTATTCGAAATACTTAACGTGGCAAATCTGAATTGTTCAGCGAATCGAAACTGCTTAATCGATTCCAAGTGATCTGCCGTATTAAATAGCTCATCTGATATTTCTATTGACTTTTGCCAAATGAACAATTCTTCAATTCTAAATCTAATCATATTTAATGAGAGCGCTAACCCATTAATTAATGAACTAAATTCTAGTTTTTACTTTTTATCATTTCTGTTGAGGTACTACATTCGTCCAGTTGTGTTGTTCTGCGGTTTTTGTACTTGACATTTTGCTCTTATTCCGCAATGCGCCACTCGCCTTGCGCGCGGCTATTTCAACTCCAAAAACTTACTATACTCTATATCCTGATTATCTAAAGTTACAATGGTTTTCAAATAATCAAATACATTTTGCGCTTTTACTTCCTCGATAATTCGGTTTGCGTTTTCTTTGTTTTGTAAAAATTGAATAGTGTATTGTGCAAGTTGTTCTTCTGTAAGTGCCTGCTGGCTATACATTCTGAACTGCGCATCTAAGCGTTTTTTTGCAGTCTGGAATATCTCTTCGTTTTTGATTTGGATATTATTATCCTGAATGATGCGGTTTTCAATTAAGGTCCACTTAAGGTTACCCGCAAAGGCATCGTAATCTTTTTCGATTTCTTCTTCGGTAACATTTTCGTTAGTAGCTTTTAGCCACCGCTTCAAGAATTGATCAGGAAGTTGAAAAGCGAGTTTATTCATCACGAATTTGTGAAGATCAGCTTGCAGTTTTTGGTCTGCATTTTGAACCATCATTGCTTCAAGTTCTTCAGTGATTTTTGCTCTGAATTCTACTTCAGTGGTAACCAGATCCTTTCCAAATATTTTATCAAAGAACTCTTGGTTAAGATCAGATTCTTCAAGACGGTTAATGTTTTTCACCGTCAACTGAAATTTCGACCTTAATTCTCCTGCATCTTCCTCGCTGATGTTTAAAAGCTTAGCGACTAGAACAGCATCATCTTTAAACGCTTTTCTTATGTCGAACTCAACAACAGCATCTTTTTTCAGACCGATCAAAGATTTCTTAATATTTTCATCTTTAACAAGATCGAGTCTGATAGAAGCTGTATTCGATATTCCCTCTTCAAAAACAGAACCATTTGGCGAAAGTTGCTTTAATTCAGAATAAAGAACATCGTCGCCTGCCGATAAGTCAGGATTTGTCATCTTGCCATAGCTTTTACGGAGATTGCTGATCCTGGATGCTAACGTATCAGGATCGATTTTTACCGTATAGTAAGGCAATTCGTCTTTTGATGAAAATTCAAGGCTGAATTTAGGAGCCAATCCAAGTTCATAATTGAACTCAAACTCATCGTTATAATCCCATTTAAATTCTTTTTCTAATTCTGGCTTGGGCAATGGCTGACCAAGAACTTCAATTTTATTTTCGGCGATGTATTTATTTAAGGTATCGCTAAGCATGTTGTTAATTTCATCCACCAAAATGCTTTTGCCATACATTTTTTTAATGTGAGTTGCGGGCACCATCCCAGCGCGAAAGCCTGGAAGTTTAGCCTTTTTAGCATGGTCTTTAATCGCTTTCTCTACACGTGCTTGGTAGTCTTCGGGCTTGAGGATTATTTTTACTACTGAATTCAGGTTATCAATTTTCTCCTGTGTAATATCCATTTCTTGATAAATTATTGTGTTTATACAAAAATTCCCCCCGTCTTGGGCGGGAGGAATATTGTTGTGCGGAAGAAGGGACTCGAACCCCCACGCCGTGAAGCGCCAGATCCTAAGTCTGGTGCGGCTACCAATTACGCCACTTCCGCATCTTGGTTTTGTTGGAGTGCAAAGGTACTTTTTTTATCTATAACTGCAAATATATAGACCTTTTTACAAACTAAATGATAGAAATATGATCCTTTAATTTCATAAGATAGTCTGCGGTATATTTTAGACGGCTACCATACCATGAGAACAGTTCTCCGTCTATAATAATCGTTTTGGCGTTTGGACATATTTCTTTGAATTCTTTAATATGTTTTTCTGCGAACGGATAGGGTTCGGATGATAGAAATATCATGTCCGGAGATTTTCGGCGTAGATCATCGGCGGTAATGATGGGATATCGGGAATCTTTGAATACATTTTCCCATCCACCGATTTTTAGTATTTCATTTATAAAGGTATTCCTGCCGGCAACCATGTACGGGTTTTTCCATATAAGATAGGCTACTGATGCTTTAGATTGCTTTGCAGAATTTAAAAGGTTGAATTTTTCAGAAATCTCTGCAGATAGATTTGACGCATTTGCTGACTTTCCCGTAAGTACACCAATCTTCTCAATCATGGAGATCGCGTCTTTTAAGGTATAAATATCACTCATCCAGACCGGGAATTCGCTCATCAAGCATTCTATTTGTTCTTTTTCGTTCTCTTCTTTATTCCCAATAATAAGGTCGGGCTTCAGTTTTCTTATTCTTTCAAGATCGAGTGTTTTTGTGCCTCCAATCTTTTGGGTGTGCTTAACGCGATGTTCGGGATGAATGCAAAATTTTGTAATACCAATTACTTCTTTTTCCAAGCCAAGATCAAATAAGAGCTCAGTTTGAGAGGGCACGAGGGAGATAATTCGCTTTGGCGTCGAAGATAAGATAACAGGTCTGCCTAGCTGATCGATGAACTCATTCATATCTATTAGAGATGTCCTACAGGCAAAGATATCTAATCTAGACGTTGTGGGATAAGGGACTAGGACTTTTTCAATATTCTTCTAGTTCATCTTTTCTCAAAAGAATTTTTTATTCCGTTCGATGTAAGGTCTTCCGCTATATTTGCGCTAAAATCGATAAAATGACAAATAAATTAAAGCTACAGGTTTACCATGGAGTAGAAGCATCAGTAAATGCCTATATCTTTTCTGACGGCCAAAGCACCGTGTTAGTAGACTGTTTGCGCAATAGCGCTGAAGCAAGGCTTTTGGCTCAAAAGATCAAAGAAGAGGGAAAGCTTTTTACACATATTTTGATTACTCATGGTCACCCCGATCATTATACCGGGATGAATGTGCTCAAACAAGAATTTCCCGATGTGAAAATTGTAGTGAATACGCAGGAGATCAAAAATGATATAATAGGCTTTTCCAGCTGGATGGAAAGCGTTGGTTGGCTAGAAAAAGAGCCCGCATTAAAGCCGAAGTCTGAGTCAAATCCCCTGGGATTCGACTACCAGGAGCTTATTGAAGTTTTGGAGCGAAATGAGCTGCGCCTTGTAGAGGGTTCAATATTAGAACTTAATAGTAATTATAGCAGCGCAGAATGTGCGCATCTAACTACTATTTATAGCGAGGACCTAAATGCATTTTTTGCGAACGACTTTTGCTACAATGTCGTACATCCTTGGCTTGCTATCGAAAAGCAAAGCATCGCCAATTGGAAAAACCAATTGGCGGAATTTAGTAAAACACTTGCCTTTGTGGATCCGGCAGTTTATCCCGGGCACGGGCAACCTGGCACTATTGCAATGTTTGATGATATGGCAAAATATATCACTGATTTCGAAGAAGTGGTTGCTAACGCGACATCCAGATCGGAAGCGATGGAAAAAATGCAATCGTTATATCCTGAGTATGCACAGGCCGACTTTCTATTAGTTTACTCGGTGAATGAGTTTGTGCGAGGTTAACACTTAAAATGTTCTCAGTGACCACGCTAGTTAAAAAAGCGGCCCTTATTAAAAGGGCCGCTTTTTCGTTTTTAATCCGAACCCAATCTTGTTGCATGTGATCTTCACTGTTATCATCAGCAAACAAAACCTTTAAATCCTTTATATACTTGCTTAAAATATCCCTTAGAACCTATCATTAATGATGTTATTCTCTTGTTATTGTTACTGTAGCACCGACCGCTACTGCATTATGGGTAAATAATATGTGAGTAAATAGGCGTTTACTGATACTTTTTGAACTAGAATTCTAACGCTATATTGAATGAGTTTGCATTTTGTGGATAGGTAGAGTGTTAGCTTGGTTCTGTTTAAATAAACGTATTTTCTAAGTAATATTAATGCTTCAAATCACTTCTAATCTCATTTATTTTTAAATTTGTAACATCAAAGAAATTAATAAGAATGTCAGTCGAAAGAATACAAAAAGCCATACAGCCGCTCCGGGAGCAAATAATTAACCATAAGGCATATGCCGCGATAAAAGATTTAAACGACTTAAAGATTTTTATGAAATACCATGTTTATGCGGTTTGGGATTTCATGTCATTACTGAAGTCGCTTCAGACCAATTTAACTTGCACTTCTGTTCCCTGGTTCCCACATGGCTCCGCAGATACTAGACACCTCATCAATGAAATTGTTGCGGGTGAAGAATCTGATGTTGATGCATTTGGACGTCGAACGAGTCACTTTGAGTTATATCTGGACGCGATGCAACAATCTGGTGCCGACACCAAAGAAATCAATATTTTTGTAAACGAGCTAAAAAATACGGGCAGCTTCAATTTAGCATTTGCAAAAGGCAATGTTCCAAAAGAGGCCCGTGAATTTGTTGATTTTACGTTTAGCATTATAAATAGTAAAAAAGATTATTTGCAATCAGCAGTATTCACCTTTGGACGCGAGGACCTAATACCTGGAATGTTTCTTTCGATTATCAACGACATTGATAAAAAGTTCCCCGACAGCATTTCAATCTTAAAATACTATCTGGAAAGGCATATCGAAGTGGACGGCGATGTTCATAGTAAGTTAGCTTTGCAAATGACATCGAATCTTTGCGGGAATAATGAGGTTTATTGGGCTGAAGCCGAACAGGCAACAGTAGTATCGTTGCAAAAACGTATTAGGCTATGGGATGGTGTATATGAAGAAATTACAAATAGAAGTTGATCCTGGTAATGAATGAGCCAGGCATGATAGATTTTGAGCACCTTTTCAATGAGTGAGCCTAAACGGGTGGGATATCTGATCCTATCTATAATTGAAAGTATCACATCAATCAACGGTACAATTGTCTCACTTTTTTGTAGTCGTTAAGTGAACTATACTATCCCAATTTAGCAATAGTAGCTTGTTGTTATCCAAAGATCAGCACAACTTTCGAATGCCCTAGTAGTTAGTACTCAATTCCTATCTTAGTTCAATAGCCAAGTGTAGTATTATTGTAAACTGTATATATCAATGTATATACAAAATAAAAACGACCTGTAAAGATTTATCTTACAGGTAGTTAACATTATTAAAAGTACCCCCGACCGGAATAATGTCGAACTTTTTGAGCGATTTGAATTGTATTTCCGAATGTGATTTACCCTAGTTGCCTTTAAATTCCGTGAGGGTCTTTCCATCATAACTATAACGTTCAGATCCAATCCAAATACTTCCATCATTAGCCCATAACAACCCAAAAGGCAGATTTCTACGCCCTTCATATTTTGTCTTTATTACGGTTAAATGTGGCTTTTTATCAGACAATGACTGTTCATCATAGCGGAAAATGGGGCCTCCTATACTAGTCAAGACATTTCCTTTTTTATCTTCGATTATAACACCAGCACCCGTCTGATCAATTTGAGTAAAGGCACTCCCGTCATAGCGCCAAAGACCATCGGCACCGAACCAGATATTGCCTTTTCCGTCTTTTATTATAGACCATACGTTCCTGAAAGTTTTGCCGTCTTTAGCGGTGAGAGTGGTAAATGTTTTTCCATCATAAATGGAGATATCACCCCGTGTTCCAAACCACATTTTTCCTGCCTTGTCTTGAACGATAGCATTAACAGAATTATTAGTCTGTCTATCCGATATTTTAAAACTTCGAAACGATTTTCCATCATAACGGCTTACTCCACCTGTAGTACCAAGCCAAATAATGCCATCTTTATCTTCATAAATAGGCATAACCCAATTATTTGCAAGCCCATCCCTAGATGTAAAATTTTGAAAGGATTTCCCATCGTAATAATAAACACCTGAGCCATACGTACCGAACCAAAAATTTCCTTTTCTGTCTTCTAAAACAGAAAAAAAAGGCCTTGAGATTAGTTTACCTGTGATTTTGGTAAACGATTTTCCATCGTATCGAAAAACACCATCACTTGTCGCAAACCAAATGTTCCCATTTCTACCTTGCTTGATATCCCAAACGTTAGAAGTGAGTGAATCTTTGGTTTCGGACTTGATATTTTCTCTTGGTACGTTTGTTTGGTTTTGCCCACAGGAAGTGAGAAAAATAGACATTAAGAACAAAGCATATACGTGTATGTGGTTCATAATTTACTTGAGTTAATATTGGTTATGAAAATTGATTCAGCGAATCTACTTTGATAGTTTTCTGCGCGACGAATTTGGACTGTAAATAAAAATGTAAACTTTGTAAATAGTATGTTTGATTGCCTAAACCTCTCCGGGAAAAGCACGTACTGTGCGGATGATATTAAGAAAAAAGCCGTTCCAAATAGCATGAAACGGCTTCAGTACCCAGCGCCGGAGTCGAACCGGCACGGTTTCCCACAGGTGTTTGAGACCAGCGCGTCTACCAATTCCGCCAGCTGGGCATAAGTTCTATCATTAAGAACTACGGTGTAAACTTATATAAAATTTGCCTATTATTTCACAGAAATCCTTTTTTCACACAAATCAGGATTGAAACTTTTTCAAGCTTTCACGTATGCGCCACAAATATTTCTGCCGGTAATACAAGTCCTTGATTTTGAGTAGGTCAGATATCTTTTCGTCGGCAGGCCGCTCAGCGTACTCAATTGTATATCGTTTTAATTCGCCGGAAAGGCCATCCTCAATCTCCTCAACTTCTTTCTGCACTGAATCTAGTATTTCCGTATCCCTCTCCATTTCCAAGTCCATCAACTTTTCGTTCACATTCATCATTTCCATTAAAAAGTCTGACGGTAACTGATATTTTTCTCCTTCTGAAATTAAATTGTGTTTAGTTAAAATATATTCTATTCGGCTCGTTGGATTTGAGAGTACTTGATAGGCTTTATTATTCACCGTTGATAGCTCAAGTATTTCCTGCTGTTTTTCTTGAGACTCGTTGATGTAAAAATCAGGATGAAATTTCTTGCTCAGTTCATAGAACTTACGTTTCACCAAAGATTCATCAATGTCAAAAGATTCTTCAATATCGTAAAGTTCGAAATAGTCCATGGGAGCTTAAATATGAAGGTGTTAAGGGGGTACGATTAAGGCTATACGTTATAGGCTTTATCCTCCACCGTTTTTCCTACACGTCAGTTACTGCTTTAAAAATATCGTTACCTAAAATAAATACCATCAAGGCTACAAGAATGCAAAAGCCAACTATCTGCGCGCGCTCCATAAATTTATCACTCAATGGTTTTCCTTTTACGATCTCTACCAGCAAGAACACTGCGTGACCGCCGTCAAGAGCTGGGATAGGCAATAAATTCATCAATGCTAGTGCCATAGACAATAAGCCTACAAGGCTCCAGAACCAAGGCCAGTTAACCGTTGATCCAAACATCCTAGCAATGCCAACTGGGCCTGTAAAGGCTTTATTTGCCTTTACTTCGCCTTTAAACACCTTGCCAAGCCCTTTTGCATTATCCGTAAAGGATCCCCATGCTTTTGCAGCACCGATGGGGAGCGATTGGATAAATCCATATTGAATGGTTTCCATGGGCGGAGGAAGAGGTGGGGTTGCAATGCCCATGATACCTGTTTTGTCGATTACTGGGTTCATAACCAAAACCTTGCCTTCTCGAAGAACAGTAATTTCGACAGGTTTGCCTTTAAATTGCTGAAGTTCTTGCTGGAGTTGATCGTGATACATCACCGGTATTTGATTAACGCTCAAAATACTATCTCCGGCTTGTATTCCGGCAAGTTTAGCTCCGCCATAAACACTGTCGATCGCAAGCATTGCTGTTCGTGGTCTAATAAATTCGGCCATCCCGTAATCGGAGATCAGTTCTATAGCGTTAGTAGGTATTTTAACATACGCTGTACTTCCATTTCTTTCTACGGTTAATTCGGTATTTCCAAAAAGGACTTTTGAGCTCATCACTTCATTCAAGTACTCTACTTTTTTGCCATTTATCGCTAGGATACGGTCGCCTGCTTGTAGGCCAACTTCCTTTCCAACAATCCCTGGGCTGATACCTCCGACTAATTTATCGTTCGGAATCACAGTTTCTCCATTCGTGAAAATTAACATCCAGAATATGAATATCCCTAAGAAAATATTGACTGTTACCCCGCCAAGCATGACAATTAGTCGCTGCCAAGCCGGTTTAGACCGGAACTCCCAAGGTTGTGGCGGACCAGATAATTGTTCGGTATCCATTGATTCGTCAATCATTCCGGCAATTTTTACATATCCCCCCAAGGGAAGCCATCCGATACCATATTCGCAATCTTTGTATTTGAAACTAAAGAGTTTAAATCCCCAAGCATCAAAAAAGAGGTAAAATTTTTCAACCTTTATTCCGAATGCTCGAGCAGTAAGAAAGTGCCCCAACTCATGCAATATAACCAAAATCGATAGGCCCAGAATTAACTGCCCTGTCATAATCAATCCATCCATATTCTTAATTTGTGTATTTGATAGTCTGTTTTTTAATTTGTTACTAATGTATTTGCAAAAGTACGGGTCTCGCGATCGGTATCAATATAGTCTTCTAAAGAAGGCTTTTTGATAAATGAAACCCGGTTCATGCATGCTTCTATAATATCACTCATCTCAAGAAAGCCTAAACGGTTGTTCAAAAACTCTGCCACAACCACTTCGTTGGCAGCATTGATGATACATGGCATGTTCCCACCCATTCGCAACGCGTCAAAAGCAATATTAAGGTTACGAAATGTTGCAGTATCCGGTTTTTCAAAGGTCAATTCTGGATAGTCAAGAAAGTTAAATCTCTGCAAATTATTCTTGAATCTTTTAGGATACGATAATGCGTATTGAATGGGTAACTTCATGTCGGGCAGACCCATTTGGGCTTTCATTGAACCATCTTCAAACTGCACGATCGAGTGGATAACTGATTGAGGATGAACAATAATATCGATTTGCTCAACCGCCAGATTAAAGAGCCATCTTGCTTCTATTACTTCCAGCCCTTTGTTCATTAAAGTGGCAGAATCAATGGTTATCTTGCTTCCCATGGTCCAATTAGGATGCTTTAGTGCATCTTGGCTACGTACATTCGCAAGAAAATTACTGTCTCTGCCCCTGAAAGGACCTCCAGATGCTGTCAGGTAAATTTTTTCAACGACATTGCCGCTCTCGCCTTCCAAGCATTGAAATATTGCAGAGTGTTCAGAATCGACCGGTAGTATTTTTACCTTATGTTGAGAAGCTAGCCCCATCACATATTCGCCCCCTACAACAAGGGTCTCTTTATTTGCTAGCGCGATATCCTTTCCGGCCTTTATCGCCGTAATAGTCGGCTTTAAGCCAGCAAATCCAACAAGGGCAACTAAAACAATATCTGTTTCAATTGCGCACGCGACGTCTGACAATGATTCGTTCCCCGAAAGGACTTCAACATCTAAATCTGAAAGTGCATTTTTGACATATTCATAGTTACTCTCATCAGAAATTACAACTCGAAGTGGATTAAATTCACGGGCTTGTTTGATAAGTAAATCCGCATTGTATTGTGCAGTAAGCGTTGTTACATTGAACTTTTCAGGGTTTGCACGTATGACATCCAAAGCCTGAGTTCCAATGCTCCCCGTTGAGCCTAGAATTGCAATATTTCTAAAATTCATTGATGTTAATCGATCGCTAGTTCAGTTATACCTATGAACTTTTTCATTGTTTAAGAGGCTAAAGGTCTAAATATTCTGTTAATTCTTCGGCAATTTCTCGGTCATTTGATAGTCTCGGCATTTTATTCTGCCCGCCAAGCTTTCCTTTCGAACGCATATAGTTAATGAAAGCATTTTTCTTTAGTGTTCTTAATATCAAGGGCCGTAATATTTTACCTTCAATCAAATCATCATAATAAACGTTTTTTCTTCTCAATTGGGCATCTACTTTTAAGCTGAATGAACTTAAGTCTGCCGGAGTTGTTTCAAATTCAACAAACCATTCGTGATAAGGGAGGCCTTCAACAGGATTCACCTGCGGCGCAACCGTAAATTCAGTCACTTCTAGGTTTTCCTCTTTGGCAACCGAAAGAAGTGCATGCTCCACTTCTTCTCCGATAACATGTTCACCAAAGGCAGAAATATAATGTTTAATTCTTCCCGTAACCAAAATCCGGTAAGGGCGTTTTGAGACAAATTTGATGGTATCACCAATGCTATATCCCCAGAGGCCGGCGTTTGTGTTTAAAATTAATACATAATTCTTGTTTATTTCCACTTCAGCAAGTGAGAGTCTGGCAGGGTTCTCATCAAAATATTCTTCGGCAGGTATGAACTCATAGAAAATACCCGCGTCTGTCAATAGTAAAAGTCCGTTTCCCTTTTGTGTATCCTGAAAAGCAATAAAACCTTCCGAAGCTGGATAGGTTTCGATGGTATCTACCCTTTTTCCAATAGTTTGTTCTAGCCGTGCGCGATAAGGCTCAAAATTTACACCCCCATAGACCAACAAACTAAATTTTTTAAAGATGTCTTTAATCTTCTTTCTATCCGCTTTGACTAACAGGCGGTCGAAATACATCTGTATCCATGGTGGGATGCCTGAGATAAGCCTCATGTCCTCGTTGAGTGTTTCGTCAACGATTGCATTGACTTTTTCTTCCCAATCTTCTATGCAATTGGTTTGATAGGATGGCATGCGGTTGGCTTGCAGATATTTAGGCACATGATGCGCAACAATACCGGATAGACGACCGGTTGCGATGCCTGCCTTGACAGTTAATTCAGGACTGCCTTGCAAAAAGATCATTTTACCGTTTACGAAATCCGTGTTGCCAGTTTCATGGATATAGCATAAAAGCGCGTTTCGTGCCGCTCGGATATGTTCGGGCATCGATTCTTTAGAAATTGGAATATATTTTACGCCGGAGGTGGTACCTGAAGTTTTAGCAAAATAAATTGGTTTAGCCGGCCACAGCACATTCTCTTCACCATCAACGACACGCTCGATATAGCATTTCAATGCTTCGTAATCCCGCACAGGTACCTCCTGTTTAAAATCCGAATATGTTTTTATTGATTTAAAATTATGATCTTCCCCAAATGCTGTATTTTTGGCCTGAAGCACAAGTTTGATCAACAGGTCTTCTTGAGTTTGAACGGCGTTATTCTTCCATTTATTTATTTTTCGATAAACGGAAGCCGCAAACAGCCTACTAAGAGCGGATTTAATAGTCATTCTTCAGAAACCTAGATCAGATTGTGAATGATGTCGGGATCCGCATCGCCTACATATTCATTCATCATTTTTCGGTATGCTACCGCAATGGCGACACTCGAAAGGGGTACTATTAGAAATGAATTTACAATACTGACCAATGCAGATATCATTGGGTATCCGGCGTAATTGAGGTAGAGCGACAATAAATGAAATATTGCAAAAAATATCAATAATAGTAGAAGCTTTGTAAAATTCCCCCTTGTAATGGCAAGGCTAAATCGGATCGATTGAAAAGGCCAGGTGTTTCGATCGATAATGAAAAAGGGAAAGAAAGAGATTCTTACCCAAGTAATCAACATTCCAATGATGCCTGTAGAAATTGCGATTTGAGCAATAATATTCACGCTAATGCCAGTATAGACAAACGGCAAAAGCAAAATTCCTATTAACAAGTATACCAGAACAATGCAGATGATAAAGTAAAGTGTACCTAATAAAAAAAATAATACTTGTTTACGGCTTGGTAGCGAGTTTTGAACCGTCACATGTACATCGTTTTCATCTAATATTTTTAAAATATATTTGAATAGGGTTAGCTGTAGACCCACATAGAGAAGAATAAAAATAAACGCCATAAAAAGGTTAACTCCAATGTTTATTTCGCCAAAATAAAGAGCCATGAAGCTCGATAGGTTCCATGTTACAAACATCATTAGTCCAATGCCGGCAATGGACAAGTACTCCTTTTTCAATATATCCCATGCAGTTCGAATAACATCGTTAACCGCAAACGTACTCTCCTTCAAAAAATCAATCATTGTATTTTAAAATAACTCTTTTCCAAAAATCTTGGATAAAACCTAGTCCGTATGCCGTTAACTGTATAAATGCTGCAATGATGCTTAAAAATCCAACCTTTATTGACCTGTTTAGCTGCCAAGAATGGATAAATATTAGCATAAAGATAAGCAATAGTGTAAAATTACACAGGTACGCTAGCTTAGAATTTAGAATATTTAATAGGATAGAAAAAATTGCAAAAAAAGTAAAAGCTGCTGGAAAGAAATGGACGAGTTTTAATTCGGTAGGAAAGTGTTTGTAGATATTAATTCTGGCTCTGCCAAAGAAATGGAGCTGTCTGTAAAATTGGATGAAACTCGTGCGTCTTTTATGATAGACTATCGCGCTGGGTATTAAACCGATTTTAAAACCTAAAGAGTGAATTCTGATGCTAAATTCTACATCCTCCCCAAGCCTCGTTAATATAAATCCACCTGTATTCTCCCAAACTTCACGCGAAATTCCCATATTAAAGCTTCGTGGATGAAATTGACCGATATGATTCTTATTGCCCCTTATGCCACCGGTGGTAAATGGCGAGGTCATTGAATAACTGATTGCTTTCTGAATAGGCGTAAAAGATTCGTGTGCGGCATCTGGGCCACCATAGGCATCTAATTTATGTTCAAAAAGGTAACTTCGAACAATTTCAAGGTAATCATCTGGTATTAAACAATCTGAATCAAACACTACAAAATAATCGCCTTTAGCCCGAGCGAAGCCATAGTTTCTCGTAAACCCTTGTCCTTCATTTGGTTTAACATAATAGCTAATGTCGAGTTTGTTCTTGTATTTTTCTACTATGCGCTGGGCATCTATCACCGAGCCATCTTCAATAACAAGAACTTCAAATTGCGTATAGGTCTGCTTTGTGAGCGTAGCTAACAGCTCATCAATTTCTTGAGGACGGTTATAAAGAGGAATTATGATAGAGAAAAACATTATGAGGAACCGTTAAAGCGTATTTACACTGTTTTCTCAATCTGATAGGCGTTCCTCTCTGGCGCGTTTCTAGAAACTAGTTCAGAAATAAATCCGGTTAAGAAAAGTTGAAATCCTATAATAACCGCTGCCAGAGCAATAAAAAACAAGGGCTGTTCGGTAATGTTCCGATAGTTCGTTTCATTATTTGCTATCGCGATAAGTTTATCTGCGATCAACCAGATCGTAATCACAGTTCCGGTGATGAAGCTCAGCACGCCCATCGTTCCAAAAAAGTGCATCGGGCGTTTACCAAATTTGCCAACAAACATGATCGAAATTAGATCAAGCGGCCCGCGGATAAACCTACTTAATCCTCCAAATTTGGTCGTGCCAAATTTGCGCGCTTGATGTTGAACTACTTTTTCTCCTATCCTAGAAAATCCGGCCCATTTTGCAATAACCGGAATGTATCGATGCATTTCGCCATAGACTTCAATATTTTTGACGACATTTTTTCTGTAGGCTTTCAGTCCGCAATTCATGTCGTGTAGCTTAACGCCGGACAAACGTCGCGTAACGCTGTTATAGAGCTTTGTTGGAATTGTCTTGCTGATCGGGTCATGCCTTTTTTTCTTCCAACCGCTAACCAGGTCGAATCTGTCTTCGGAAATCATGTTAAAGAGCGCAGGGATCTCGTCCGGACTGTCTTGGAGATCGGCATCCATGGTGATAATCACATCGCCCTGTGCAGCCTCAAATCCAACGTTCAAGCCCGCCGACTTACCATAATTTCTTCTGAATTTAATTCCTCTGATCTGATGCATATCAGATTTAAGACTTTCAATAACCTCCCAGGATCTGTCATTGCTACCATCGTCAATAAGAATTACTTCATACGAATACCTATTGGCATCCATTACCCTTTTTATCCAGGCCGTGAGTTCGGGTAGCGACTCTGCTTCGTTATATAAGGGGATTACGATGGAAATGTCCATTTCTTAATGTTGTAATAATATTTTTGTCGTGCAGCGTAGCTTATTCGTCTTCGTCCGCTACAAAGATTGGTGGATTTTTTTTGAAAATCGCAGCAAAAACTAACGACATAATAAATTCAATTAGGATTGCGATTCCTAAGTTCTTAGCAAGGTCTAGAGCTGAAGGATCGAACTGACTCTTTAGGCTTCGTTCCATTTCAGGCACGATAGAATCAATTTGTTCCTGACTCATCCCCATTTTTTCGTAGCTGCTTACCATGCCATCAACAACATAGCCAGATATTTTGCTGTAAGCATCCGGTTCAATTAGCTTGTAAAAAAAAAGGTTGATCAATATTCCAACAATTCCGGCAATGAATGCCATGAGAAATATCTCTTTTAAAGCCTCTCTAAATGTCCAATACCCGCCTCGTTTTTTTCGAAGGTCAAGCGTAAAAAGAATGTAAATGACTAGGGTTAACAGGCCTAAGCCTATTCCGAAAACAGTAGAACCCATCATCGAAGGGGCCACATAATAGACAATTATGCCTATTACTGAGGTTATAATCGCGATAACTAAGCCGTTTGAGAGCGAATCATTGTTCTTGGTTTCTGAAATTATTTCCATAATGATTAATTGTGATTTTGGTTATAGGTTATCAATAGCTGGTATAAAGCAGAATCAAAATCAGGCTGCATGCTGTGCTTTGTATACTCAATCAACTGCTCTTGAGATGGATTCTGATCAAGAAAGAAGCTTAGTACCGGATAAAAAAGCTCTTTTACTTCGGAACTTTCTGGTAGCTTTTTAGCTGCCTTTGCTATTTCTTCATAAGAGCTTTCCACAAGAATCTGGTTTGCGATGATGTCTTCATAAATATGATGCTCATCTTGAAACTCGTCATCGTCAACTAACAAAAACTCGTTTAGATAGTCGCTCAGCTCAGGTTCTATTTCTTCGTCATCACATTCTTTTAGGTACAGTAACAGGTTCAGAATCTCGGTTCCTCTTTCAAGAGTATCTTCTTCAATCGTTTCCCATTCTTTTGAATCTAGATAATATTCTTCGAGTTTTTTAACATCTTCGGCGAAAAAGTTGATCAGGAGTAAGTCAAAAAATAGTTCGCGCAAAATCTCAACCTTCGGTTCTTTATTAAAACAGGCATCCATGTCTGCGACCTTCTCTAAAAAGGTTTTGTGGCTTTTCAGTATTACTAGAACGGCGTCGCAAAAATCAGTTGTGTCATACCTGGAAATCTTACTGAACTGCTTCAGGCAAGCCAATAGTGATTTTTCAACGTTTTTATCCATGTCTTAAAATTGCAAAAACTGATTGTTATTGTGCACAAAACTTACGCGTCCTTTAAAGTTTTGATCAATGAATGGCGAGTTATAAGATTTGGAGAGGTTATTTTGTCGGCTAAAAACCCAAGACGTTTCCGTATCGAACAACACCAAATTGGCATCTTGACCAATATCGAGCATTGGTATATCCAACTGTAATATTTTTCTAGGGTTTATTGAAAGTTTCTCAACGATATCTTGGGGTTTTAGTCCGGCTTGGATAATGATCGGTAAGACAGTTTGCAGGCTTGAAATTCCATAAGATGCGATTTCAAACTCTACATTTTTGTATTCGATTTCGTGAGGGGTATGTTGTGATACGATGGCATCAATTGTGCCGTCTTTAAGTCCTTTTAACAAAGCCTTTATATCTGCTTTTGTTCTTAACGGAGGTTTGACTTTATAATTGCTGTCGAATCCTTCAACATCATCTTCCGTCAGCGCAAGATGATGTGCGGCAACGTCGCAAGTAACCTTGATACCTTTTTTCTTTGCCTCGCGGATGAGCTCAACACTATGGGCGGTAGAGATCGTGCAAAAATGAATTGGCGCATCATTATAGGCTGCAAGATAGAGGTCACGAGCAACCATTACTTCTTCAGCGAGAGCTGGAATACCCTGCATGCCCAGATAAGTACTCATCTTACCTTCATTCATTTTTCCTTTGCCGGCCAAAAGTGGGTCTTCTGCGTAAGAAAATATTAAGCCATTAAAGCCTTTAGCATAAAGTAATGCGCGGCTCATTAATCCGGAATCTGCTACCGGGCGGTCGCCATCAGTAAATGCAATGGCGCCAGACAGGCTCATGTCATATAATTCAGCAAGATCTTTTCCTTTTCGCTCGTGACTTATTGATCCTAAAGGATACACGTCAACAAGGTTAAACTTGCTTTTGTTTACGATGTAAGAAACTTCTGCTTTGGTATGGATGGGTGGGTTAGTGTTCGGATTTACAGCTACGCCTGTAAATCCCCCTGCGGCCGCGGTTTGACAGCCTGAATCTAAATCTTCTTTGGTTTCTAAGCCAGGCTCGCCAAAATTGGCATTCATGTCAAAAAAGCCCGGAGCCAAGAATTTACCCTCGCCATTTATAATTAATATCCCTTTTTCATCTTCACTTATTTTGGAGCCAATCGACGCTATCTTTCCGCCATTGATAAGTACATCAAGAATTTTGCCATTGTGTTTGGATTCAGGATGTAATATTGCGACTGACTTAAGTAGAATCTTTTTCATTAACTCAGTATTAGTTGAGGTTTCGGTACGTTATAAAATCGGATCAGTAAAATTTCAGCAGCAATGAAGATAAGTGCCAATGCCAGGCAAATCTTCCAGAGTTGTATTCCGTAATTCACCGCCTCTATGTCGTTTTGCAAAGAAGAACGCCCCGGACTGAATACCTGAAGCTTATTCCCAGGAAATTTTGCCTGTATTTCTGAATCGCCGGCATACGAAAGATCAGATTCAGAGCGGTCATCATTAAAGGCAACTCTCGCCAAAACACTGTCGTTTTTTACCAACTGATAGTTGCCCTGCTCGCGTATTTGGTCTGCGATATACAGCCTGCTGTTATTCTCTGCTTGTTGTACATCCGGTATAGCTTCAAACTTGTCTTTGCGTATCTTAATCGTTTGGTTGGCTCCCAGACTGACTTTATTAATTTCCAATGATTTATCTTTTCCAAGTGTGTAAAAAAGCCTATTGTCATGCATACTTAACAAAGCTACTTGATACATAATAGGTACAAAAATCGAGTGTCGTGCAAAGTTACTGAAATCTTCATTCAATGGCACTGCGGATAAGTAAACACGTCCTTCTCCAACATTGTATTGACTGAAGAAATTTCCGCGACCCGGTAGTTCGAGAATAAGTTCTCTGTTTGTTTTACTCTGACTGCTGTAGCGGATGTATTTTTTGGCTACCGGGAGATCTAATTTCTGAGGAATTCGTTCAAATACGCCTTGAAAGAGGGAGTGATTCGTATTTATACTAGAAACTTTTATGTCCTGACTAATCACTTGTTCCGGAATGTCAACCCCAAGATTTTGCGCCAGCAATTTCAATGACTCTACATCGCCGTTAACGGCCGGAAAAATCAATAGATTCCCACCTTGTTGTACATAAGTTTTCAATTCCTGTGAAAGTCCGTTCGAGATTGAGTTGATCTCGTTAAGCATAATTAAGGAATATGATGAAAGCGACGCATAGTTAATATTTCCTACAGGGGTATTTTGTAATGTAAAGAATGGATCTGAGCGATAAATTGCTTCCAGGTACTGGTTCGGTCCCGTTTCGTTAATCGCTAGCAGAGGCAAATTTCGCTTTACGTTAAATGAAAAATAGAATTTATCATCAAACACAACCGGGTAGTCAGCTATTTGAATCTCTCCCTGTTGCCACCCCGCAGTTGATTCGCTAAATGACAAGGTGTCTGAACTCACTGCCCGGGCTTCTAAGGTCAAACTTCCGATAGCCTTTTGTTGTCCATTTATACTCAGTTTAACCGGAATATTATCAGCTTGTTTGTCTGAGTTGTTTCGGAGCTGAATAACAAGCTTCTCATTTTCGCCGGGTCTGTGAATAGGCGATACAAACCAAACAGAGTCGACCGAAACATTAGGCAATGGATTGGCTGTTACTCTTACAAAGCGGAGGGCAATACTGCTATCCACGGTGGCCGATTCGGTCCCAAGCAAATTCTTTTGAAAGTCAGAAATAACGTATATGGACTTCTTTGAGGTGGGTTCTGAAGAAAATACATCTTGCTGCTTTCGAATAATCTGATCTACAGATCTGTTTACCCCACTAATTTTTATTTCCTCAACTGCAGAAAGAAAGTCTTCATAAGACAATAAGCGCTGATGTTTTCCTTCAAAATTATTAGTAAGAATCTGAAATTTGTCATTAATAGTGTAGGCTGCCGCAATTTCTTTCGCTCTTCGTTTAGCTTCGTCGAGCAAAGTGCCTTCCTTGTTCACGGTTTCCATACTGTAAGAGTTGTCGATGAAAATGCTAACAGCCTGTCTCTGGAAGCCATTTGACTGCTCCGATGCAGGAATGTAAGGCTTAGAAAATGCCAGTACCAAAAAAAATATCGCAAGTATTCTTGCGGCCAGAATGAGCAGACTTTTAATTTTTTGCTTCGAAGAGGTTTGTATTTCAATCTCTCGCAAAAACTTAACATTGCTGAAGTATACTTTCTTAAATCGCCTGAAATTAAACAGGTGAATAAGAATGGGAACGGCGACCGACAGCAGTGCAAATAAGAATCCTGGGAAGAGAAAATTCATTAACTAACAAAACTAATATTTCTCCAGTAAATATCATCAATCTGCATAGAATTTATTACTGAAGCGATGGTTTCTTTAATTGATAGGAAATTATTTAGTTGAGTAGTTGAAATCTATTTTACGCTAAATGTGTTATTACTCTAAAAGCCTTATGCAACTTAGTTTTCATGGCGCAGTCCGCGACGTCACAGGCATCTTTTGTATTTTTAATTATTCTTTTTCAGTAAATTTTTCTATTAGAGTATTAATTTCTGAATAATTAAAATATTCTGGGTCTTAGTCGTGATTGCTGGCTTTTGAATATTGCTCAGGCACCATTTAATTCCTCATCCGCAACAAAATTTACTATGAAATACGGCTCGTTATTGTTGCGTTGATAGAAGTGACTTATAAAGTTGGGATGACTGAAGCTATCTGTTCAGGCGGCCAAAACCTCGCTGAATACTTTGTAGTAGGCTGCGGAGTCGACTTTTTTAAATACCCGGTTTTTTGTTTCCTTAAGCAAAACTGCACCGATGTCAGATCTAGATTTTTTGAATGATTGTTAGGTTGTAAATAGGATTAAAAATAGAATTTCGTGCCGTTTAATGGACTGTTTTAGAAACATATTGTGTTAAGATAGATGTTTGAAAAAGATAATAATTTGAGTTTTCAAGACGTATGACTTATATTTGCATCAAAAGAATTTGAAAAGAGTTCTTGATATTAATCAGAAACCAAATAGCATGCCAGTAGTATTCAGACATCACGCACATCTTCATCATCATCGCAAGAGCGATGAAAATATGATATGCTTGTTTCTTCGTGAAACTGTTTCTATTAAATAATTGCGGTCTGATTAAAAAATAACAACTTGAAAACACTCAAAATAGCTATCCAAAAATCGGGTAGGTTAAACGAAAAATCCGTAGAGCTTCTAAAGAATTGTGGATTAAGCTTTGAAAATTACAAAAGCTCTCTCATATCTCCCGTTTCAAATTTCCCTTTAGAAATACTTTTTCTGCGTGATGACGATATCCCTGAATATGTCCAAGACGGTATTGCCGACTTAGGTATCGTCGGAGAAAATGTGATTAACGAAACAGAAGTAGATGTAGACTATTTACAACTACTAGGATTTGGAAAATGCGCGCTAAAAATCGCAGTGCCAAATAATAGCACGATAAACACTCTAGCGGATCTCAATGGAAAAGCCATCGCTACTTCTTATCCATCTATTCTTAAAAAATTCCTTGCCGAAAATAAGATTGAATGTGAGATCAGAACGATTTCCGGCTCAGTTGAAATTGCACCTGGCCTTGGGATGAGCGATGCAATTTTCGATATTGTTTCTACCGGTGGCACATTAAAAAGTAACGGTTTAAAAACTTTTACAGACGTACTTTCATCGGAAGCGGTACTCATTGGTCGTAAAGGCGAAGCAAACAATCCTCTAGTTCAAGAACTTATTCAGCGGATCCAATCTGTACTTAGAGCCAAGGAAACCAAGTATGTTGTTCTTAATATTGAGAGTAAAAATTTGGAAACCATCAAGGCATTGCTTCCAGGTGTTAAAAGTCCGACGATCATACCATTGGCAGAAGAAGGCTGGGTAGCGGTACATACCGTAATTCCGGAGCAGGATTTCTGGGGCAAAATCAACAAACTTAAAGCTGCGGGTGCCCAAGGAATAGTGGTAATGCCAATTGAAAAAATAATACTGTAATCGCTGTTTTCATCTGTATCTTAACAGTACTTTATGCTTAAAGCGTATCAATATAATCAGCTCTCTCATAGTGATTTACAAGAGCTGATACAGCGGAATTCGGATTCAGACGATCAGGTTAAAGAAATAGTCGAAGGCATCATCGAACGGGTACGCCTTGAAGGAGATGCTGCATTAAAGTCTTTTGCTCTCCAATTCGATGGAACTGAACTTGACCATTTGGCAGTCGAAAAAGAAGAGATTGCTTTGTTAGCCACAACACTTCCTGATTTTCAACAAGAAGCTCTACGCACGGCTTTTACTAATATACATAAATTTCACCTTGCGCAGCTCAGAAAGGAAGAGGCTGTAGAAACGATGGAAGGAGTTAATTGCTGGCGCGAGATGCGTGCAATTGAAAGGGTAGGTCTTTACATCCCCGGTGGAACAGCCGTATTGCCAAGTACATTTTTAATGTTAGGGATTCCAGCGCGTCTAGCCGGATGTAAAGAAATAATCGTTTGCTCGCCCGCCCGGCAGGGGAGATTAAATGCGGCGATTGCTTATTGCGCGCAACTTCTAAACATCGATCGAATTTTTCTAACCGGCGGAGCTCAAGCGATCGCTGCAATGGCATATGGAACGGAAAGCATCTCTAAAGTGGATAAAATATTTGGTCCCGGAAACCAATTTGTCACGAAAGCTAAAACGATCATTCAATCCAGTACACAAACAGCAATTGATATGCCGGCAGGTCCTTCTGAGGTGCTTGTCATTGCAGATGACACTGCAAATCCGACTTTCATAGCGGCCGATCTGCTTGCGCAAGCCGAGCATGGTATAGACAGTCAGGTCGTTCTGGTTTCAACTTCCGGAGAAATGGTTGAGAATGTTAAAAAGGAAATGGAGAAACAGTTGCCGCTGCTACCCCGATGCGAAATCGCTGCAAAGGCAATAGCAAATTCATATGCAGTTATTCTGAGTAGTCTATCTGAAGCGATGGATTTCAGCAACTTGTATGCCCCCGAACATCTTATATTGGCAACTGATAACTGGCAACAAATAACCGGTAAAATAGTTAATGCTGGTTCTGTTTTTCTGGGGCACCTGACTCCCGAGAGCGTAGGCGATTATGCATCAGGCACGAACCATACTTTGCCAACAAGCTCGTATGCCCGCTCATATTCAGGAGTTTCTGTTGATTCTTTTGTAAAAAAGATCACCTTTCAGCATATTACAGAAATTGGAATAAAGAATCTAGGTCCCACGGTAGAGATATTAGCGGATCTGGAAGGACTGCAAGCCCATAAGAATGCAGTGACTGTAAGACTTAATAAAATAGATAATTAAGTGATTCGTAGGTTGGGCGCCAAGTCTCAATACGCAAAACGCAATACCAACAAAATGTTCAACTTAAACAGCATCCTTAGAGAAAATATCAAAAATCTTGTCCCATACTCCTCAGCGCGCGATGAGTTTAACGGAGGCGATAAAGGTTCATGGATCTTTTTAGATGCAAACGAAAATAGCTTTGGTTCTCCGCTACCTGTTTCGTATAACCGGTATCCGGATCCTCTTCAATTGCAGCTGAAACAGAAGATCAGTGCCATTAAGGGTGTACCGCTTCAGAATATATTTCTTGGAAATGGTAGTGACGAAGCAATTGATATCCTATTCAGAGCGTTTTGCCGCCCGGGTATTGATAACGTCATCCTTGTTCCTCCCACCTATGGCATGTATGAGGTTTCTGCCAACATTAATGATGTCGCTACTCGCAAAGTTCCGCTTACGACTGATTTTCAATTAAATCTCGAAGGAATCGCGGAAGAAATCGATCAGAACACTAAGCTTGTATTTATCTGTTCACCGAATAATCCTACCGGGAATTCTATAGACAGGGCGGCCATTGAAACTATTTTGGCCAATTTTGAAGGCGTAGTAGTGATTGACGAGGCCTATATCAATTATTCAAAGCAAAAATCCTTCATCCAGGAGCTGACCGAATATTCTAATCTGGTTGTATTACAAACGCTTTCTAAAGCTTGGGGATTGGCAGCTTTACGTTTGGGTATGGCCTTTGCAAGCGAAGAGATTATTGAAGTCTTCAATAAAGTAAAGCCCCCTTATAATATTAACCAGGCATCACAAACACTTGCGCTCGAAGCGTTGGACAATGTAGCACAGGTTAACGAATGGATTAAGCAAATTATCGCCGAGCGGGATAAATTGATTTCAGATATTAAAACACTTAGCTTTGTTAACTATATTTATCCTTCGGATGCTAATTTTATTCTTGCAAAAACTTCGGATCCTCGAAAAATCTATACTTATTTGGTAGAGCAGGGCATTATCATACGCGATCGTTCAAAGGTTGAACTTTGCGAAGGTTGTTTACGCATTACAATTGGTACTCCTGCCGAAAATCAAGAACTAATTAAGGCCCTAAGAAATTTCAAATGAGAAAAGTACTATTCATAGATCGCGACGGAACATTAATCCGCGAGCCGGAAGATGAGCAAATAGATTCTTTTGCAAAGCTTGAGTTTTATCCAGGGGCATTACAATATCTGCCTCGTATCGCTAAAGAGCTTGATTTTGAGTTGGTTATGGTTACTAACCAAGACGGACTGGGAACAGCGTCGCACCCTGAAGAAAATTTCTGGCCGGTGCACAATTTTATCTTGACAACTTTTAAAAATGAAGGGGTCGGCTTTTCAGAAGTGTTTATCGACCGTACGTTCCCACACCAAAATGCAGCGACCCGTAAGCCGGGAACAGGACTGCTAACGAAATTTTTTATTGAAGCCGAGTATGATCTGGCGGGTTCATATGTGATTGGAGATAGAATAAATGACGTGATCTTGGCAAAAAATCTTGGATCCAAAGTTATTTGGCTGCGCAATAATGAAAATTTGGGGGCTAAAGAAGAATTGGAAATACCTGAAAACTTAGCGGACACAGTCGCCCTTGAAACCGGCGATTGGCAAAAAATTTATGAATTTTTGAAACTTGGTCAACGACGAATAAATCATGTTCGGGCGACGAAGGAAACGAATATTGAAATTTCGATTAACCTGGACGGGCAGGGGGATGCAGAAATCTCAACCGGATTGAATTTCTTCAATCACATGCTCGATCAGATCGCGCGTCACGGTAGTATCGATCTGAAAATTAAAGCCCTCGGTGATCTGCATATTGATGAACACCATACCATTGAAGATACCGGAATCGCACTTGGTGAAGCATTCGCAAAAGCCCTGGGCGATAAAAGGGGAATTGAGCGATATGGCTTTTCCCTTCCAATGGACGATTGCCTGGCACAAGTTGCCCTAGATTTCGGTGGACGAAACTGGATTGTTTGGGATGTGGAATTTAAACGCGAAAAAGTGGGAGATGTGCCTACCGAAATGTTCTATCATTTTTTCAAATCCTTTTCTGATGCTTCGAAAAGCAATCTGAATATTAAGGCAGAAGGTGAAAACGAACACCATAAAATTGAAGCCATTTTTAAAGCTTTCGCGAAGGCTATAAAAATGGCATTGCGGCGGGATATAACTAATATGGTCTTGCCAAGTACTAAAGGTGTGTTGTAAGAGCTTGGAATTAAGAACAATAAAGACAAAAGGCTGATCCCCCAACCCTATGCTCTTTGCGCTATGCCAATAAAACCTACAATTTATCACCTACAAACTACAAAATAAAACCACGCACAACCCACCATGATCGGGATTATTAACTACGGAGCCGGAAATATATTTTCATTAACGGCAGCACTCGAAAGGCATGACATTCCTTACGGGATGGTAAATAAGCCTGAAGATTTCGATCAATACGACCGTTATATTATCCCCGGAGTTGGTCATGCCGGTTCGGCAATGCATAAACTGGAAGAGACAGGACTTGTTCCAATGATAAAGGGTCTAACAAAGCCGATTCTTGGAATTTGTGTAGGTATGCAACTTTTAACGCAATTTTCGGAGGAGGGAAACTCCGTATTATTGGGCATTCTTCCAGGGAAAACTTTACATTTTAGCGATAGAAGTAAATTAAAAGTTCCTCATACCGGTTGGAATAAAGTACAAATACAGAGAGAGGATGCTTTATTTGACGGAATAGACGACGGAACTTACTTTTACTTTGTCCACTCTTTTTATGTCGAATATAATACTAATTTTACATCTGCGCTTTCGGAATATGGAATACAATTTTCAGCTGCCGTAAAGCAAAATAACTATTACGGTGTGCAGTTTCACCCAGAAAAATCAGGTGAATCGGGAGAAAAATTATTAATAAATTTTGCACAAAAAATAGCATAAACCATGTACATCATTCCAGCAATTGACATTCTTGATAAAAAGGTTGTCCGTCTAAGAGAAGGCGATTATAAGCAAGCTACTTTTTATGATGTCACCCTAGAAGGAATAGCAGAAACCTATCAATCCAACGGTACAGAATTCGTCCACATCATCGACCTCAATGGTGCTAAAGGTGATTTTAGCAATCAGCAGTATTTATTCGATATCATCAGAAAAACTGACATGAAAGTACAGTACGGTGGGGGCATTAGGAGCATTGACAAAGTCAAAGAGCTCATTGACGCAGGCATCCATCGCGTTATTGTGGGTACACAGGCTATTGCGAATCCTGAGTTTTTAGACGATCTCAGTAAAGAGATTTGTGGAATAGATAAATGTTCAGACCAGGTTGTGGTGGCTATCGATGTGCTAGACGAAGTGATCAAATATTCTGGTTGGATGGAAAGTTCTCCAGTCAAATTGATGGATTACGTTGACCGGTGTTTGTCTCTTGGATTTTTCCGTTTTCTTTGTACAGATATAGATAAAGACGGAAAGATGGGCGGCGCCGGAGTGGATCTCTATAAGAAACTTCTGGATCATTCACCTTTTATAAAGTTGATCGCATCGGGTGGAATAAGCTCAATGGACGATATCGAGCAATTGCAAAATATAAAAGTCGAGTCATGCGTAGTTGGTAAGGCTATTTACGAAGGTCTTATCACAATAGAAGAAATTAAAGACTGGAATTTAAAGGCTTTGATTTCGTTTTAAAGAACAGCACACGAATTCATTATTGTCATCCTGACGCCTGAATGGCGGAGGGATCTTGGTCGTTAATTTGAGTAATACCGATAGAATACCAAGATCCTACTTTGTGCATCATCGGGATGGCTTACAACCGGTAGAAAACTATTAAGTGGTAGCCAAACGTATCATTCCTTGTCTTGACGTTAAAGACGGTCGCACAGTTAAAGGCGTTAATTTCGTAGATATTCGAGATGCCGGTGATCCTGTCGAGCTTGCCTGGCAGTATTCAAAGCAAAATGCAGACGAATTAGTTTTTCTAGATATTACAGCCACACACGAACGTAGAAAAACGATGGTTGAATTAGTAAAGGCTGTCGCTAGAAATGTCAACATCCCTTTTACCATCGGTGGTGGAATTGTTGAAATTTCTGATGCTGATGTACTTTTAAATTCTGGTGCCGATAAAATTTCAATAAATTCTGCTGCTGTTCGTAACCCCGCCTTTATTGATGAACTTGCCGCAGCATTTGGAAAGCAGTTCGTAGTAGTTGCGGTAGACACAAAATTCGTCAATGGTAAGAACTGGGTACATTTAAATGGTGGCCGCATACAAACCGAAATTGAGACAGAAGACTGGATTAAAGAGGCTCAGGAAAGAGGAGCCGGAGAAGTTCTGCTAACGTCGATGGATCACGATGGCACTAAATCCGGCTTCGACAATATGTTACTCAAAAAAATAAACGACAGCATTTCTATCCCTCTAATAGCTTCTGGCGGAGCAGGAAACGTGCAGCATTTTATTGACGTCTTCCGCGAAAGCGATGTAGATGCAGCTCTTGCCGCTTCAGTCTTCCACTACGGCGAAATTCTCATCCCCGATTTGAAAGAGGAGCTTAGAAAGAATAACTTTGCGATAAGGTAGAAGGAGATCTGAGATTTCAGATTTAACTTATTGCACAGGTAAAAAATAGTATGCGTCATTCGCTATGCACTTAGTCGCAGTACGCAATACTCATATCTCAATACTATATGAAACTTGACTTTAAAAAAGAAAATGGTCTTATACCAGTCATCATTCAAGATGAACAGACTTTGGAGGTATTGATGCTTGGCTTCATGAATGAAGAAGCGTATCAGAAGACTGTTTCTGAGAACAAAGTGACGTTCTTTTCTCGCACGAAAGGGCGTTTATGGACGAAAGGGGAAGAGAGTGGTAATTTTCTTCACGTAAAAAGTATAGTCGCCGATTGTGATAATGATACTCTTTTAATTAAGGTAAAACCCGAGGGGCCGACCTGTCATACCGGAAATCGAAACTGCTTCCGTACCGGTTATAATCAAAATTTTATTCTTCAGTTAGAAGCCATTATAAAAGACCGTTACGAAAATCCGACAGAAGGGTCGTACGTTGATAAACTTCGAGGCAAAGGATTAAACAAGATTGCGCAGAAAGTAGGCGAGGAGGGTGTGGAGACTGTCATTGCGGCACTTGCAGAAACCGAAACCGACCTGATCAATGAGAGCTCAGACCTCGTTTTTCACCTGCTGGTTTTATTGAAAGAAAAGAACATAAGTTTGGAAACCGTTGCTAAAAACCTCGAAGGAAGGCACTCAAAAAAAAATGATCTCAGTTAAGCAGATTGCTGAGTTCTCAGGGCATCAAAACCCAATTTTTACGGTCGATAATTCCCAAAAGCCGCATATCTTTTTTACCGCCGGTAACGACAAGGGAGTCGTAGAGTGGAGCATGAAAACGATGACACTTGTAAAGGTATTAATGCCTGTCAAGACATCTGTTTATTGTTTACATTCGCCTAAAAATCAGAGTTTTATTGCCGTAGGCGAGCGCAGTGGTAGCGTCAGCATATTCAATTTTGAACAGCAGGAAGTGGTAGAAATTATCAATCATCACCAACTTCCGGTATTCGATATTAAGTCCGTTTTATCTAAACAGGAACTCCTGCTTTCATCCGAAGATGGCTCTGTGTCTGTTTGGAGTCTAGTGGATTTTAAATTTATCTATAAGTTTGCCGTTTCCGGGGATACAGTACGAGTGATTGCCATCAGCGCGGACGAAAAATATGTCGCATTCGGATGTAAGGATGCTGTTATTAGAGTTTACAGCCTGGAAGACTATTCCCTCCACATCGAGCTAAAGGATCATACAATGCCTATTACGTCCCTGCAGTTTTCGCCCGATGGACGATATCTGCTCAGTGGCAGTCGGGATGCGCAGCTAAAGGTATGGAGCTATGGCGATTTCACGCTTTTCAAAAGTATTCCGGCGCATCTTTTTACTATTTATGACATAAAATTTCATCCCACGTTAAATATATTCGCTACTGCCAGTCGGGATAAAAGTATTAAAATATGGGATGCCGATAATTTGAATCTTTATAAAACGATTAGTAGAGAAAAGGGATTTCCAATGCATCGGCTCTCTGTAAACAAAATTGCTTGGAGTACTTATAATGAAGCTTTAATTTCGATTAGCGACGATAAGCTTATTATGGCATGGGATATAAAGTTCGAGTAATTACATATTTCGACGGTACTGCCCACCGACTTCGTAAAGCGCCTTAGATATTTGTCCTAAAGAGCAATATTTACACGCTTCCATCAGACTCTCAAAGATATTTCTGTTTCCAATCGCTGTTTTTTGAAGTTCCCTTAGCAGATCTGGAGCTCTATCAGAATTTTTATCTTTGAATACTTCCAACGTTTCTATTTGGTATTTTTTCTCTTCTTCAGTTGCACGGATTACTTCGGATGGAACAATCGTTGGCGAACCATTCTTGTTCAAAAAGGTGTTAACGCCAACAATCGGATATTCACCATTATGCTTCAAAGTTTCATAATACAAAGACTCTTCCTGAATCTTGCTACGTTGATACATGGTTTCCATAGCGCCGAGAACACCGCCACGTTCATTTATGCGATTAAATTCTTCGAGCACGGCATTCTCAACCAGATCGGTCAGTTCTTCTATGATAAAAGCTCCTTGTAAGGGATTTTCATTTTTTGCAAGGCCGAGTTCTCGGTTAATAATTAGTTGGATAGCCATCGCCCTGCGCACAGATTCTTCTGTTGGAGTGGTAATTGCTTCATCATAAGCGTTGGTATGGAGCGAGTTGCAGTTGTCATATATCGCGTAAAGCGCCTGAAGGGTTGTTCGTATATCATTAAAGTCAATCTCTTGAGCATGGAGAGATCTTCCTGAAGTTTGAATATGGTACTTTAGCTTTTGCGAACGCTCGTCTCCGTTGTACTTATATTTCATTGCCTTTGCCCAAATCCTTCGAGCGACTCTGCCTATGACAGAATATTCCGGATCGGTTCCATTAGAGAAGAAAAAAGATAGATTTTGAGCAAAATCATCAATATGCATTCCCCGGCTCAGATAATATTCTACAAACGTAAATCCATTGCTTAAGGTAAACGCAAGCTGAGTAACAGGATTTGCACCCGCTTCCGCGATATGATAGCCCGAAACAGATACTGAATAGAAATTTTGCACCTTATTGTCAATAAAATATTGCTGTATATCGCCCATCATCCGCAAAGCGAACTCGGTCGAAAAAATACAGGTATTTTGCGCCTGATCTTCTTTTAATATATCAGCCTGTACCGTTCCGCGCACGGAGGATATCGCATGTTTTTTGATTTTTTCATAAACATCGGGTGGCAAAACCTGATCGCCCGTCACGCCGAGAAGCATCAATCCAAGTCCGTCATTTCCTTTCGGCAATTCACTGTTATATTTGGGGGCACTGATGCCTTTAACTTTAAAAATGTCGTTAATCTTATGCTGTATTGTTTCAGTAAGTCCGTTTTCACGAATATATTTTTCACATTGCTGATCAATTGCTGTATTCATGAAAAAGCCCAGCAGCATGGGTGCTGGTCCGTTGATCGTCATAGAGACTGATGTGGCCGGGTGACAAAGATCAAATCCCGAATAAAGCTTTTTAGCATCATCAAGCGTTGCAATACTAACGCCGGAATTGCCAATTTTGCCATAGATGTCTGGCCTCAAGCCCGGGTCTTCGCCGTAAAGTGTTACAGAATCAAATGCCGTTGATAAGCGATGTGCTGGTTGTTCAAAAGAAACATAATGAAAGCGTTTGTTAGTTCGCTCCGGACCACCTTCTCCGGCAAACATCCTAGTAGGATCTTCGCCCGCGCGCTTTAACGGAAAAACACCTGCTGCGTATGGAAATTCTCCGGGCACGTTTTCCGTTAATATCCAGCGTAAAATATCGCCCCAAGCTTTATATTTTGGAAGCGCAATTTTAGGGATTTGCAGTTTCGATAAAGATTCATAATACATTGCCTGTCGTATCTCTTTATCACGCACCTTATATACAAATTCGTTCGCTGTGTATTTCTTAACCGTTTCAGGCCAATCTTGGAGCAATCGTTTACATTCTCCATTCAGGTTCTCTTCAAACTGTTTATAGAGAGTTTGAAGCTCGGCTGTTAGCTTTGTTTCGCCGATATCCAGAACTCCTTTTATATTATATAGCTGTTGCGCGATTATACATTGTCCATTAACCCATTCCGAATAGGTGCGATTCGCTTCGATTATCTCAGCGAGGTATCTGTTTCTGTTTGGAGGAATGATGTGAATTTTCTCAGATTGCTCCTTTGAAGCTTTGGATACGATTTTAAAATCAGCTCCAGTCTTTTCTTTGATCGTTTGAATCAGGGCTGTAAAAAGACTATTCATGCCCGGATCATTAAACTGCGAGGCCATCGTTGCAAACACCGGCAGGGTTTCATCCTTAGCGCCGAAAAGTTGATGGTTGCGCTTGTATTGCTTCCTCACGTCGCGTAAAGCATCTTCGGCGCCCCTTTTGTCGAACTTGTTGATCACAACAAGATCTGCAAAGTCGAGCATGTCAATCTTTTCCAGCTGCGTGGCTGCACCGAATTCGGGCGTCATTACATATAAAGATACATCACAATGATCGGTGATCTCAGTATCTGATTGGCCAATACCCGAAGTTTCGACAATGATCAGATCAAAGCCGGCGGCTTTACAGGTGTCAACAGATTCCTGCACATTTTTGGATAGCGCAAGGTTTGCCTGTCTTGTCGCTAGAGAACGCATATAAATTCGCGGGTTATTGATAGAATTCATCCGAATGCGATCACCCAGCAGCGCACCACCGGTTTTACGTTTGGACGGATCTACTGAGATAATCGCAAGAGTTTTTTTTTCTTTTTCTGTAGCGATGAGGTAACGTCTCACAAGCTCATCAACTAATGAAGATTTACCTGCACCACCGGTACCAGTAATTCCCAGAACCGGAATGGTTTTGCTGGAAATCAATTTATGAATCTGCGGAAGAATATTATCCGTTTCATCGGGATTGTTTTCAATGACAGAAATAGCCGTAGCTATAGCTTTTGGATCTTTTTTTGAAAGTTTAGCAAGTTCGCCGTTTAATTTATGCAATGCCGGGCGATCGCATTTTTGAAGCATATCGTTAATCATTCCCTGCAGACCCATTTTTCGGCCATCATCCGGAGAATAAATTGAAGTTATCCCGTATTTCTTTAGTTCCTGAATTTCATGTGGCAGAATCACTCCCCCGCCACCGCCAAAAATTTTTATATGAGATGCCCCGCGTTCTTTTAGCAGGTCATGCATATACTTGAAATATTCGAGATGACCTCCTTGGTAAGAAGTTAACGCAATCCCTTGCACATCTTCCTGAATGGCACAGTTAACAACTTCTTCGACAGATCGGTTGTGGCCAAGATGAATAACCTCTGCACCCGAAGATTGCAGTATTCTTCGAATAATATTTATCGTAGCGTCATGCCCGTCAAACAACGAAGTTGCGGTTACAAAACGGATTTTATTTTTGGGTTTATATATTTCAACTGCTTCCAATGCTGTTCGACTAATTTGACTGGATGAATAGCGTCATCCAATGATAAAGGTACAAAGAAATAACTGTTCTATTGGTTTTGAGCACTGTAAGCCATCGCCTTTCTAAATCGTATCTTTGCAAAAAAAATATATAATTTGGGAACCCCATTAGACTTCGGACAAAAGCCATATAACTCTTACGGAGCATATCTTAAAGAAAAGTATGATGGCAAGCGGGTTTTTAAAATAATCGCCGATGGCGGATTTACTTGCCCGAATCGCGATGGGAGCAAGGGGTATGGTGGATGCACGTATTGCAATGTAGATTCTTTTACACCTGAGCTTTCAAGATCTCTTCCAACTATTAGGGAGCAGATAGAGCAGGGCATGGAACGTGCAATTAAAGGCTATGCTGCCGAGAAGTTTATTATTTACTTTCAGCCCAATACCAATACCTATGCGCCCATTCATTATCTAAAAATGCTTTATGATGAGGCCCTTAGCATTAATACCGAAAACATTGTAGGTCTTTCGGTAGGTACTCGCCCAGATTGTATCGATGCTGAAAAGGTTTCTTTGCTTGAAAGTTATTCCGATCGTTTCGATGTAGATCTGGAAATGGGGATGGAATCTATATATAACGAAACATTAGTAAAGATAAATCGGGGCTGCTCGCACGAAGAGCTTGAAAAGGCATTGACTCTTGCCAATAATTCGAAGCTTGACCTCTGTGTACATACGATATTTGGCTTCCCCTGGGAGACTCATGAGATGATGTTGCGCTACGCGGATGAAATCAACCGCTTTCCACAGATAAAATTTATCAAATTGCACCATTTACACATAGTTGAAGGCTCAATTATGGGAGTGAAATACAAGAAAGAGCCATTTCATGTATTTTCTCTTGAAGAATATACGGATTTTTTATGTGAATTTATCCCACTACTGCGTCCAGATATTGTTATCCAACGATTATTTGGAATTTCAGATTATGATCTACTTATTGCGCCAAACTGGAAGTTAAAGAAGTCCGAAATTCAACGATTTATCGACAAGGAGCTGGAAAACAGGGGAGCTTCGCAAGGATCTCATTATACAAAATTTCAAAAAGCGGTTTAAGAGTATCATTTCGTTTCGACACATAAATTTAGAGCACTTTAGCGATATAATTTGGTATCCGCCTGGATTTCGATATAAAATTCTGTTATTTTTCTAATAAATTCTCGTTTTAATAACTAAATTTCTTTTACAAACTTTTCTTTGGTCTTTTTTTGACTTTTTTTTTGACTTTTTGTCAAAAAATAGACCAAAAAATTAATAAAAGAGTTTGTTTTATCTTGTTAGCTTCTTGAAAATGAGTAATTATTGAGTTTTTTTTCATAAAAAATTGAAATAAGTGTAAAATATTTAAAAATTTTGTACTTTTGTTGCCATAAACACATAGATCATCTTCACAATTCAAAACAAAAGAAAATCAAACATGAGTAAAAATACCTTGAGGCAAATTTTGCCATTTGTGATACTCTCTGCAGTAGCTGTTGCTTCAATTTTTGTTCCTTCCTTGCCGGATTTTGATGATGGAGGGGAAATGTATAATGGCGCCGACGTAGCTTGGATTATTGTTGCAACAGCACTTGTCTTTTTAATGACGCCTGGCCTTGCTTTCTTCTATGGTGGAATGGTGCATAGGAAGAACGTAATCTCAACAATGATTAAAAGTGTGGTCGCAGCGGGTGTTGTAAGTGTGATGTGGATCGTAGTCGGCTTTAGTTTATCTTTTGGAAATTCAATAAATGGTATAATTGGGGATCCAACAACATTTTTATTTTTTAAAGGAGTAAACTCTGGTGCGCCTTGGAGTCTCGCGCCTACCATCCCGCTTACATTATTTGCATTGTTTCAATTAATGTTTGCCATTATAACTCCCGGCCTGGTAGTCGGTGCTGTGGCTGAGCGGATACGTTTTACATCATACACGCTTTTCATTGTTCTTTTTGGATTGTTTGTGTATGCGCCGCTTGCACATTGGAGTTGGCATCCAGATGGATTCCTCTTTCAGATGGGTGCACTGGATTTTGCTGGTGGAACGGTTGTGCACATTTCAGCTGGGTGTGCGGCATTAGCAGGTGCAATGGTTTTGAAGCGACGTAAAGCACATTTAGAACACCGAGAGATTCCACCGGCTAATATCCCATACGTGCTAATAGGTACTGGTTTGCTTTGGTTTGGCTGGTTCGGCTTCAATGCTGGTTCGGCACTCGGAGCAAACTCTTTAGCTGTTTCAGCGTTTGCTACTACGAATGTAGCAGCAGCTGCAGCGGGCTTGTCATGGATGTTTTTTGATGTTATCAGAAATAAAAAGCCTTCAGTTCTTGGATTTTGTATCGGTGCGGTTGTTGGTCTGGTGGCAATTACCCCCGGAGCAGGCTTTGTTGCAATACCGCAAAGTATTTTTATCGGCGCATTTGCGGCAGTAATTTCTAATCTGGCAGTTTACTGGAAATCTAAGTCAACACTTGATGATACCCTGGACGTTTTTCCATGCCATGGACTTGGCGGTATCGTTGGGATGCTTTTAACAGGAGTTTTCGCAACAAAGACAGTAAACAGCGCCGGGGCAGATGGCTTGTTTTATGGTAACGTAGATTTCTTCCTGATACAACTAAAGGCAGTTACTATTGTCGTTGTGTACAGTTTTGTCGTATCGTACGGCATCTTTAAATTGATTAATTTGATTCAACCGATCCGCGTGTCAGAAGAGGACGAAGAATTGGGCTTGGACGCATCTCAGCATAATGAGAAATATACTCAAGGAACCTTGTTGCTTAATGAAAACGGAAGGGTAATCGAAAAGGAAATAAAAATTTACGAAAAAGAGTAATCAATGAATCACCCTTAATTAATATAAATCTTAAACAATTTAAACACTTTATCATGCTTAGAAAATTTACCCTAGTAGCCCTTTTGATGTCAAGTGTATCACTTGCTATGGCTCAAGACGAACCTCTCGCAATTTCAGGTTCTGTTGACACTTATTACAAATATGATTTTGCAAATGTTGCAAATATCGCAACAAGTTTTGCGTCAGATCACAATTCTGTTTCGTTAGGTATGCTTGATTTGGCACTCAAAAAGACCACCGGAAAAGCGTCTTTTGTGGGCGAATTGTCTTTCGGTCCAAGAGGTCAAAGTCAGTCTATTCCTGATGCTGATGCTGCCGGAAGCTCATTTAATATACAGAATCTGTATGCTTCATATGCATTCAGCGATAAATTCTCAATGACTGCTGGTTATATGGGGACTTTCGTAGGGTATGAAGTAATTTCTCCGGTTGGCAACTTCAATTACTCTACCTCTTATTTATTTACTAATGGCCCATTCCAGAATGCCGGTATCAAAGCAAATCTTGCTCTTTCTGATAAAGTAGGGGTGATGGTAGGCTTGTTTAATGATTGGAACGTATATTCTGATAACAACGGTGTTTCTGATTTTGGCGCACAATTATCACTTTCTCCGGCAGAAGGATGGTCTGCATATTTGAACGTTGTTACAGGAAAGCCATCAGGTACTATTTTGGATTTGACAACTTCTTACCAAATAACTGATAAGTTTAAGTTGGGACTAAACCTTGCTGATTATGATGCTGCTACTACAGGTGGTTTTTCCGGTGGTGCACTTTATGCGCAATATGGTGTTATCGGAGTAAGAGCTGAAAGCTTTAAAGCCAAGGCTGGTTCTGGTTATACCTTTATAGCCGCTGATGAATCAGTTCTGGGTTTGACTTTTTCAGCTAATCTTAAATCTGGTGGTTTAACGTTCATTCCTGAGTTCAGAATTGACAATGGCTCTGCTGATATGTTCGTTAAAGAAGATGGTTCAGCAACTAAGAGTGCTTCTCAGTTCTCTCTTTCTGCTGTATACGCGTTCTAATTAATAGATGGCATATTTGAAACCGCCGGCTTAATCCGGCGGTTTTTTTTTGCTTGTGAAAGTCTACTTAATAATTTAGTTTCCCTAGTCGCTTCCGCTTCTTTTGCTCAAGTTACTTTACCGCTTGATGAGTGTGGTAAGTATATTTCTTACGAAGTGGTATAAGTAAGAGGACTATTGAAGGAATGTGTGGCTGGTAAGACCAAACGCTTTTCTCAAACCTTAGAGGGTATATCTCTGAGAGTTAAAAACTAAACCGATAGCAGCGTCAGTGGCAGCGGAGAAGTTATACTAACAAAACGCATTACGCTCTTGAGCCGACCTCTTGGGGCGCTTTTTTATAATTTCGTATTTGAAATGAAGGATAATAGGGATTGGATGACAGATTTTAACTTTAGTCTTTACCATCGAAACCGTTATGGAAATTTTGTTCCTGTTTCAACTTGAAGCATAGCATTTGAAACCGCACCTGGTAAACTTGGGAAGAAAGAGTGGGAGGGTTACATAGAACATACCTTAGAAAAGGCACAGCAATTTGGTGTCAGGTTTAAGGAGCAGGTGTTAATTGCCGAAATAAAGCCTACTGAGAATAGGGTAATTGCGACCGATAAACGGTATTCTACTGTACTATTTTGTTAGCGCAGGCAGAACTAGCAAAAGCCTCTGGCTTAGCTTTAAACACAAATCCCATACTTAGAATGTATCCCATTGCTTCGTGTAGAGCTTGATTGGATTTAAACATAGGATTTGTATTGATATCAGCGTGGACTTCTAGATCTACATCATAAAGGTCTAATAAGTTGCAAAGCGAGTACGCTATTTCGATAGACTTTTGTACTTCCGTTAGCATACGTTCTTTAATACTCATTTTATGAGAACTGCGCTCTTGGTGGATAAACATAAAGCCCCCTTTTTGTTCTCGTAGAAAGACGATAACAGTTGCAAAATCTGTCATCGTGCCCTTTACCTGTGAATCTGTTCCAATGCAAACTTTAAGTTTATTGCCAAGCGCGTATTCACGTTCAATAACTTTTTCTACCTCCTGATGGATGGGCGTTTGGAGAATTTCTCCATTGAATTTCTTCCAGGTCATGTCTGTTTAGCTAATGACCTTATTTACTGCAATATGCAATGAATTTGAGGTCTTCTAAAGATATACGATATCAACATCAAAAAGGGTAGAGTTTACTTTAAATATTTGTTAACATTTTAACCTTGGAAACCATTTGATGTAACGAAACGTATTTAAAAAAGTAGTTCGCTGTAGATTAAAATACATGAAAAGCAGGTTCTTGCTATCATTAATTCTCTTTTTTACAGTTATATCTTGACAGACTGATACGGAAAAGGACGTGTTAATTTCTCAAGGTCTGACTGAGATGGCTGATACCGAAAATTAACTGAATAGAATGAATATTTAGTTGCCGGCAAACCATAACTCGAACTATTATGTTAGTTGATAGAGGATTCTGATACGCAGGAAATAAAAATGAGTTAGTACTGACTCCAGCTATTTCATAGATCAAGGTTTTGCATGCATTTCCATGAATTATAAGCTAACTCAAACAGCTGATAATCATGCATATCCTGCACAAATAGACATGTTGCGAAGGCAATTTAATTTCTTAGGTATCTGCAGAAGCATCTGAATTTAGTATATCATCCAGTGAATTTGGCCTAATGGGTGTAAGCGCGGGCGCATAAATTGCTATGTTATATAGCTATACTGCTAACTCAAACGGAAAAGCGTAATAGTGCTCGCAGGCCTCCAAGATCCTGCCAATTTACGTAATGTTTCACCGGCATTGGTTCAAGTTGTAACTTGTTTCGTTGTTGTGGCCCCGGAAAAAATCACGGTGTAGGTGCTCAATCAAGTCCAGATTTTCATGTTAAACCATCTTACGTTCCAACCCTAATTTTCCATGGTAACCTCGACAGCATCGTGCCTTATCAGCAATCGAACACCCTAAAAGCCAAAATCAAGAGTTTTAATGTGAAAACGAACGGCGTTTCTTAGACAAAGTTTAGTATGACTTCAAAGACCCATCGATCGTTAAATGATATACTTGAAGAATCAGCCGGTCGGTTTGAAGATAGGATAAATTTTCTGCCGGCTAAGTTAGTTTCTTGTATCGAATTCTATGAGGTGTTATATCTCCAGTTCGTTTTTTTCTATTTTCCTCATATTCCGAGTAGTTTCCTTCAAAGAAGTACACTTGTGAGTTTCCTTCGAATGCCAGTATATGAGTGCATATCCTGTCAAGAAACCACCGGTCGTGAGAAATAATTACGGCACATCCCCCAAAATTCTCCAGACCTTCCTCTAGAGCCCGCAGCGTATTGATATCAATGTCATTTGTTGGTTCATCAAGCAGTAACACATTTGAGCTTTTCTTTAAGGTAATAGATAAATGAACTCGATTTCTCTCCCCTCCTGAAAGTATGCCGACCTTTTTTTGTTGGTCGGAACCATTAAAATTAAACTTAGAAACATAAGCCCTGGAGTTGACAGGTCGGTTACCTAACAGAATAGTTTCCTGTCCGTCGGTAATGTTTTCCCAGACTGATTTCTCAGCATTCAGATCGTCATGCATCTGATCCACGTATCCCAAAACTACAGTTTCTCCAACCCTAAAGGTTCCACTATCAGGCTGTTCCTGGCCGGTAATCAATCGAAATAATGTAGTTTTTCCTGCTCCGTTCGGGCCAATTATGCCAACAATCCCGGCAGGTGGAAGCGAAAAGCTTAAGCTGTCAAACAGTACTTTGTCATTATATGCTTTGCTCACGTTCTGCGCTTCAATAACTAAGTTCCCTAATCGCGGACCAGGTGGAATAAATAGCTCTAGTTTATCTTCGCGCTCCTTTGTTTCTTCAGATGCAAGTTTCTCATAATTCGCTAATCTTGCTTTTGACTTTGCGTGCCGTGCTTTCGGCGCCATACGAACCCATTCAAGCTCTCTTTCAAGAGTTTTCTGACGTTTACCTTCTGATTTTTCTTCCTGAGCAAGACGTTTTGCTTTTTGCTCTAGCCAGGAAGAATAATTCCCTTTCCAAGGGATGCCTTCACCGCGGTCAAGTTCGAGAATCCATCCGGCTACGTTATCCAGAAAATATCTGTCATGTGTTACCGCTATAATTGTTCCTTTATACTGTTGTAGATGTTGCTCCAACCAGTCGATACTCTCGGCGTCTAAGTGATTGGTAGGTTCGTCAAGCAGTAATACATCAGGCTCCTGCAGCAATAAGCGACATAATGCTACACGTCTACGCTCACCTCCTGACAATGTGGCAATTTTAGTTTCCGGTTCCGGACATCTCAAGGCATCCATTGCTCTTTCGAGTTTTGAGTCTAATTCCCAAGCATTGGTCGCATCTATTTTATCTTGCAATTCACCTTGGCGAGCGAGTAGTTTATCCATCGCATCTGCATCCTCATACACTTCGGGCAAACCAAATTTTTCATTGATTTCTTCATATTCTTTTAAAACCGAAGTGATTTCCGCGACACCTTCTTCTACTACCTCACGTACAGTTTTATTAGGGTCTAATTCAGGCTCTTGCGCAAGATAACCCACACTATATCCAGGAGAAAAGACAACTTCTCCTTGATGAGATTTATCTAAGCCGGCAATTATCTTGAGTAAAGAAGATTTTCCTGAGCCGTTTAAACCGATCACCCCAATTTTAGCTCCAAAGAAAAAGGAGAGGTAGATATTTTTTAAAACTTGTTTTTGTGGAGGGTAAATCTTGTTGACCCCCGCCATTGAGAAAATGATTTTTTCGTCTGCCATTTCTTCTTAAAGATGAGCGTCAAATATCGTGATTTCGGTCAGATAGCCGTAATTTTTATTATCTTATACAAAGAGCAAACTTTTTCCACTGAAATGGCGTAATTGTTGATAACTTGTTACAAACAGCGTCCCAGTATTAAAAAAACAAATTGATACATTAGGCTGTTGAAACGCGAAGAAAGGTATAATATGGAAGCTAAATTTTCACCACGGGTTAAAGATGTAATACAGTACAGCAGAGAGGAAGCACTCAGGTTGGGTCATGATTATATCGGAACAGAACATTTACTGCTAGGTCTTATCCGTGAAGGAGATGGAATGGCTATAAAAATATTAAAGGCGCTTGCGGTAGACACAGCACGACTTCGACGCTCTGTTGAAGATGCGGTAAAAGGAACTTCAAGTACTACTGTTAATCTTGGAAACATCCCCTTGACAAAACAGGCAGAAAAAGTTTTAAAGATTACTTATTTAGAGGCAAAAATATTTAAAAGTGATATCATCGGTACTGAACATTTGCTACTGTCGATTTTGAGAGACGATGATAATATAGCGTCTCAGATTTTGGTACACTACAATGTCAATTACGATGTTTTTAAAGCAGAAGTTGAACAGAATAAAGACGGTTTTCGTGATGAAGCATCCGGCTCTGCTGCAGGAGATGATGATTTTAGAGAAGAAGAGTCATTTAGCCAGCCGAAAAAGGTATCAGATATCAAATCAAAAACACCAGTATTGGATAATTTCGGACGTGATTTGACTAAAGCAGCCGAGGAAGGTAGACTTGATCCGGTAGTCGGCAGAGAGAAAGAGATCGAACGGGTTTCACAGATTTTATCACGTCGCAAAAAGAACAATCCAATCCTAATTGGAGAGCCTGGTGTGGGTAAATCAGCAATTGCTGAAGGACTTGCCCTACGCATTGTTCAGCGAAAGGTATCGCGTGTGTTGTTTGGAAAGCGTGTCGTAACTTTAGATTTAGCTTCGATTGTTGCCGGCACGAAATACCGTGGACAGTTTGAAGAACGGATGAAGGCGGTTATGAATGAGCTTGAGAAATCGCCTGATGTTATTTTGTTCATCGATGAAATACATACTATTGTAGGCGCTGGGGGAGCTTCCGGTTCTTTGGATGCTTCAAATATGTTCAAGCCAGCACTAGCGCGCGGAGAAATTCAATGCATCGGCGCTACTACGCTTGATGAATATCGTCAATATATAGAAAAGGATGGCGCTTTGGACCGCCGTTTCCAAAAAGTAATGGTAGAGCCGGCTACGCCTGATGAAACTATTGAGATCCTGAACAGGATAAAAGAGAAATATGAGGAGCATCATGGTGTAACCTATACTGATGAGGCAATCCTTGCATGCGTGAGTTTGACTGCACGCTACATTACAGATCGCTTCCTTCCCGACAAAGCGATTGATGCTTTGGATGAGTCAGGATCGAGGGTGCATCTTACCAATATCCATGTGCCGCAGAATATTATTGATATCGAGCAAAAGATAGAAGAAATTAAGGTAGAGAAGAACAAAGTCGTACGCAGTCAGAAATATGAGGAGGCCGCTAAACTAAGGGATACCGAGAAGCATCTTCTTGAAGAGTTAGATCGCGCCAAGCTTGTATGGGAGGCTGAAACAAAAACCAAACGTTATATCGTTTCTGATGATAACGTTGCAGAGGTTGTTTCTATGATGACCGGAATTCCGGTGCAACGAGTTGGTCAGACAGATAGCCAAAAATTATTGGCGATGGCTGATAAAATAGGGTCGAAAATTATTGGCCAGGAAGATGCTATCAAGAAGCTAACTAAGGCAATACAAAGGACTAGAGCTGGATTAAAAGATCCAAAGAAGCCGATAGGTTCATTTATATTTCTCGGACCGACGGGAGTGGGTAAAACTGAACTTGCAAAAGAGTTAGCAAGATTTATGTTTGACACAGATGAGGCGCTTATTCAGATTGATATGAGCGAGTACATGGAAAAATTCGCGATTTCAAGACTGGTGGGTGCGCCTCCTGGATATGTAGGCTATGAAGAAGGTGGGCAGTTAACTGAAAAAGTTCGCCGAAAGCCCTATTCTGTTGTGCTCTTAGACGAAATTGAAAAGGCGCATCCAGATGTATTTAATATACTGCTTCAGGTTTTGGATGAAGGTCAGTTGACAGATAGTTTGGGACGTAAAGTAGATTTTAGGAATACAATCGTGATCATGACTTCCAATATCGGTGCACGTCAATTGAAAGATTTCGGACAAGGAGTTGGTTTTGCAACCACTGCAAAGGCGGGGCAAGCTGATACACATTCCCGTACGGTCATCGAAAATGCTTTAAAGCGTGCTTTCGCTCCTGAATTCCTTAATCGTGTAGATGATGTTATCGTTTTCAACTCACTTGGAAAGGAAGAAATATTCAAGATAATCGACATAGAGTTAAAGTCATTATTTAACCGAGTTAGCGCGCTAGGGTATTCGATCAATCTGACAGAAGCTGCCAAAGAGTTTATTGCCGAAAAAGGTTATGATTCGCAATTTGGCGCTCGTCCTTTGAAGAGAGCTATTCAGAAATTTCTCGAAGACCCAATCGCCGAAGAAATTTTAAAAGGCGAGATAGTAGAAGGAGATACGATGGAAGTGGACTATAACAAGGAAATGGAGCAAATTGTGATCTCCCGGAAAGCGAAAGGTAAAAAGAAGAAGGAAGAGAAAAAGGAAGAGTAATTTATATTTTCTTATAAAATTAAAGCGGGTATCGATTGTAATCGGTACCCGCTTTTCGTATGACAGAAATGAAAGCCCATAGGCCTTCATAAACGCTAGAACGTCTTTCGAGTTAGCCGTTATCTTCTACTCCCAAACGTTTCATGACATCGTCGCTTACGCCCGTAGAGGAGTAACCGCCGTCATGAAATAGATTTTGCATCGTCACCATCCGAGTTAAATCAGAAAACAAAGTAATACAGTAATCTGCGCAAGATTCGGCGTCTGCATTACCTAATGGCGCAATCGCGTTAGCAAAATCATAAAAGTCGCCAAATCCTTTTATCCCAGTGCCAGCTGTTGTTTTTGTTGGCGATTGGGAAACGGTATTAATCCGAACTTTCTTATCGATTCCATAATGATAGCCAAAACTGCGCGCAATTGACTCAAGCATAGCTTTAATATCTGCCATGTCGGTGTAGAAAGGATAAGTACGTTGCGCCGCCATGTAGCTTAAAGCCACAACGCTTCCCCATTCATTGATAGCATCAAGTTTTTTAGCAACTGCAAGCATTTTATGCAATGACATTGCGGATACATCAATCCCTTTCGCGAAATACTCGTAGTTAGATTCAGTGTAAGGTATTTTTTTACGAATGTTGACGCTCATCCCAATAGAATGTAATACAAAGTCTAATTTGCCCCCTAGAATTTCCTGAGATTGTGTAAAAAGATGCGTAAGTTCCTCTATATTGGTTGCATCAGCAGGGATAATTTGAGATCCTGTCTTTTCGGCAAGCGCATTTATTTCACCCATACGCATTGCAATTGGAGCATTTGTTAAAACGAATGTTGCCCCTTCTTCATGTGCCCGTTCTGCAACTTTCCAAGCGATAGAATTTTGGTCTAACGCTCCGGTAATAATTCCACGTTTCCCTTTTAGCAAGTTGTAAGCCATAATTTTGATTAATTTTTCAAAGGTTATAAAAAATGAGGAATATAGGATATAATTTCAACTAGATTGATAATAATTCTTTAGCAGTTTGGATTGCAAACTCACCCGGACTGGCTCCACTAAGCATGATGGCAATCTCTTTCACCCTTTCGTCTTGGTTCAGTAGAACGATATTCGTTAAAGTCCTTTCGCCCTCATCGTCCTTATAGACTTTGTAATGCGCCGAACCTTTACTTGCAATCTGAGGTAGATGGGTAATTGCAATTACCTGCATGTTTTCAGCTAGTTTGTCCATAACTCGGCCAACTCTTAGAGCAACTTCTCCGGAAACACCGGTATCTATCTCATCGAAAATAATCGTAGGCAATGCTGTATGCCTGGAAATAAGAGATTTTACACTCAACATTAATCTTGAAAGCTCACCGCCTGATGCTATTTTATTCATTGGTGCAGGGTCCTGGCCCTTATTCGCGCTAAAAAGGAATCTGATTTCATCTTGACCATTTAAATTGAATTGACCTCTTTCCAATTGCTTATTTTCAATTTTGAGAATAGCATTAGGCATTCCTACCTCAGAAAGGATCTCGACTATTTTCGTTTCTATGCTTGGAATAGCGTGCATACGACTAGCAGATAATGAATCGGCCAGTGAAGTCAGTTCTTTAGTAAGTTTATTTAGTTCCAATTCAAGACTTTGAATTTTTTCATCTGCAAATAAGATCGACACCAGTTTTTCTGAGTACTCAAGCTTCAGTGCCATTAGTTCGTCTACTGTGCTAACGCGATGCTTTTTTTGTAAGCTATAAATACTATTAAGTCTTTCGTTAATTTCTGTCAAGCGGGATTCGTTAAATTGTATCTGCTGTTCGTTTTTCTTTGTTTCTGCTGAGATGTCCTTAATCTCGATCAAACAGGCCTCAAGGCGTTCAGCTATGGGACTGATTCCTAAATTAAATTTCTGAGCGTGATTTAACTGCTGAAGAACCTCCTTTAACCTTATGATTACAGATCGCTCGTCATCATTCAACAAATAATTAGCGTCGACCAGATTTCGTTTTATTTCTTCAGCATGCGACAGAATATTAAGCTCCTGCTCAAGGTTGTCTTGTTCTTCGGGAACGAGGTTGAGATCGTTCAATTCATTAAATTGAAACTGAAAATAATCCGCATCTATTTTCGCTTTATTGCTTTCATTAATCAATCCCTCCAATTCTTTCTCAACTTTCCTTCGCAACCTGTACGCTGCCTTGTACTGAGCGAAAAGCGTTTCGTGACCAGCTAGGGTGTCAACGACAAGAAGTTGAAAATCTTCATTGTTAATTTCTAGAGTTGCATGTTGTGAATGGATGTCGATTAGCCTTTCGCCCAACTGCTTAAGAATTGCCAGGTTAACAGGAGTATCGTTTACGAAGGCTCTGGATTTGCCATCTGCAGATATCTCGCGACGTAATACCGTTTCTTCTTCATAATCGAGATCGTTCTCTGCAAAAAAATCTGAAAGATAGAAGCTGTCAATGTTAAAGAATCCTTCAATCACGCATTTTTTTTGTTGGTTGAAAAAGTATTTGCCCTCTATCCGCTGCCCCAGGATGAGTGATAGCGCACCGAGTATGATCGATTTTCCAGCACCAGTTTCACCAGTTAGAATATTTAACTCTTTGGAAAAAGAAATATCGAGGGTATCGATAAGCGCATAATTGCGAATAGACAAGCGACTAAGCATTATTGAAATTTCACGCTAAAATATATAATTAATTAGAGCTTTCGGTTGCCCTTGCTAGTTTTTGAGCATCTCATATTTTCCAATATTTGCGGGGTCAATTTCAGAAAGGATGCTGAACGCTTTTAGTTTTTCCTGAGGATTTGCTTGTTCAATAACGTTTATAAGTTCAGTTGCTTTTGCGGTAAAAAACATTTGATTTAACATCGATCCTTGCTTTTGCTTTTCAATTTTTTGAAAATCTGGAAGCAAACTCAGTATTTGTTTTCTTGCTTTTAATGAATTCTCTGCCATAAGATCCAGGCCATTTCTGTGGTATTCATATAAGATTTCTCTTACGGGCGTGTAAGATTTGTTGTTGAGGTTTTCAATTAACCAATACCTGTTACGCAAGTCGTCGAAAGCTTTCCATCCTGCAAAAGGTGTGTTCTGAGCGTTATCGACGATATTTCGAGCTTTAATGTAATATGGAGTTCCGCCGAGTTTTGAGAAGGAATCATAATCTAGTCCAATAATTGTGTAAGCATAGTAGGCGAGTATTGCACTCAGATTATTCATAAAAATTTGATCAGAAAATTCCAGTGGCTGTCCTTCAAAATAGCTGAAATTAAAGTCTTTGTCGCTCAAATTCAAAATCGTGCTGCCATAAGTGCTGCCATAAATTGGCCTGCTTGATTGAATTTGAGCTTCTGCTTTGAAATTTGAAGACCCATCCCAGGAAGTGATGTTCAAAATAAAGCTGCAATCAATCCGCTCTTGTGTTTTATAATTATCAGTACTCCATTTGCGGTTATTGAGAAAATCCCGCATGGTTATTTCCAGTTCATCAATAGCCCGTTTGTTTGTGATTTGAATTTTGGGCGATAAAATTTGCACGCGTGCGTTCAAGTCCTGTGCGCTTGCCGAGACCAGCCCAAAAACAAACAAGTTTAACAGGTAAGTATATTTTCTCATTTTACAAGTTCTGCAATTCGTGCGCAAATATCGGACGCGACCTGTTTTTTTGATTTCAGCGGATAGCTTTTTTTGGCGAGGCTTCGATCGATAATCGTAATCTTATTTGTGTCGCCTTTGAATCCGGCCCCTTTGTCTTTCAAAGAATTTAGCACAATTAGATCCAAATTTTTTTTCTCTAATTTTCTTATCGCGTTAGCTTCTTCGTCGTTTGTTTCCAAGGCAAAACCTACCAATATTTGGGCGCCTGTCTTTATTTCGCCTAAGCTGCTAAGAATATCCTTAGTTTTTACAAGCTGAATGCTAAGTCCTTCATCGTTCTTCTTAATCTTTTGTGTCTCGATAAATTCTGGTTTATAGTCGGCTACTGCAGCATTCATTACCATGATATCGCAGTTCTGAAAATGTGTATGCACTTGCGCATACATTTCGTCTGAACTGGTTACCTGTATAAAATCAATTCCATCCGTTGGGGTTTCTAAGGAAGTTGGTCCGCTGACTAGCGTTACATTTGCGCCCATATTAAACAATTCTTCTGCGATGGCGAAGCCCATTTTCCCAGAGGAATGATTACCAATAAACCTGACAGGATCTATGGATTCGTATGTTGGGCCCGCAGTTACAAGTGCTTTTTTATTTTTTAAGAGAAGTTTTTTTTTAAACGAATCTTCTAGAATCTTAATAATTTCTTGCGGCTCAGTCATTCGACCTTCACCAGTAAGTCCACTTGCAAGTTCTCCGAAAGCCGGTTGGATTTGAATATTCCCGAATGATTCGAGTTTGTGAATATTAAGGCGTGTAGCCGAATGCTTCCACATATCCAGATCCATCGCAGGTGCAAAATAAACCGGACATTTTGCAGAGAGATAAACTGCAGTTAAAAGATTATCGCACAAGCCATTGGCACATTTCGATAATGTATTCGCACTGGCAGGAGCAATCAAGATAAGATCTGCCCAGAGCGCTAGTTCTACATGATTATTCCACTCGCCATTTTTTGCGTTGAAATAATCTGTAAGAACAGGTTTTTTTGAAAGGGTGGATAAAGTTAAAGGGGTGATAAAATTTCTGGCATCAGGGGTCATGATCACTTGAACATTAGCCCCAGATTTGATCAGCAAGCGTATTAAAATGGCCGCTTTGAAAGCCGCTATGCTGCCACAAACGCCTAAAAGTATGTTTTTATCTTTGAGCATAAGGTTATGCTCAAAGATAAAACAAATTAAGCTTGTTCTTTTGTTGGATTGCGATAATAGACTTTATCATTAAGAAATTCATCAACAGCAATAAGCGTTGCTTTAGGCATGCGCTCATAATGCTTGGATATTTCAATTTGTTCGCGGTTTTCAAAAACCTCTTCAAGGTTATCATTGGCCGAAGCGAATTCAGCTAACTTTCCATGAAGATCTTCTTTCATATTATTTGCAATTTGGTTTGCCCGCTTAGAAATTACAACGATTGACTCGTAAATATTTCCGGTTTTAACATCCAATTCACGAACATCCCTCGTAACGGTTGTTGTTGGTATTGTGCTCTTGTTAGTAGTCATTTTATTTATTTATTTGCTCTTCTGGATTTTGTTTTATTTTTTGACTTGTTTGTCCGGCTGTTAAGAGTTCCCGAACCTCAATAATACTTTGCTCGGCGTCTTTTTTATAAACTTCTGCTTCAGTTAAAAACTTGCTTTCAGGGTAATGGCTTTTAAATTCATCATACAACATGATAGCCTCATTGAAACGTTCCTCTTGTTTCGTTTCAAGGCTATTTTTAGCATAAAGATATTGAGCTTTTATGGTGAGGAATTCCATTTCTTCAGCATATTTGATATCCGGATAGTCTCTTAAGGCATTTTTAAACGCAATCGCTGCAGATCTATAGTATGTTATATCATTACTTGCGATGTCTAAATACAGTTTTGCATTTAGAAAAGCCTTAGTTTCCAGCTTATCGCGGAGGTCGTCGATAAGCCTTGATGCTTCTGCTACTCGGTCACTTTTAGGGTAAAGATTAATAAAAAGCTGAAGAGATTCTATAGCTTTTAATGTATTTCCTTGATCTAAAGAATACTTCGGAGATTCTAAGTAATAACAATACGCTCCCATGTAACGGCATTCTTCAGCTTTATCACTATTAGGATATGTGTCAGCGAAAAGTTTAAATTGGTAACGGGCAGTTGTATAATCCAGAAGATGATAGTTAGTATAGGCAAAATAGTATGCAAGGTCCTGGGCTTCGTCCGTCCCTCTGTATCGTTCTAGAAGGTCATTGAATAGGATGAGCGCTTTGGAATAACTTTTTTTATTATACAAGCGTAATCCTTCCTGGTATTTTTTTGCTGTAGCATTACTTGCAAGGAGTTTTTCAAACTGGCTTTTGCATCCTGAAAACGTAACTGATAAGCATAGAAATAAGCCGAATAGAAATAAACGCTTGTTTTTTAACATTCTGCAAAGATAGGTTAAATCGAATTATCCGTCAATAAATTTAATAGTCAACCCGAAAGTATGCATATTTGAGATGCTGAATAGAGGTTTAACAAATTTTAACATATTGTAAATCAAGTGCGCAAGGAAATATCTCAATCTTTTTTTGAAACGGTCTTGCATAAGAATAAAACTTCTTCTACCTTTGCAATCCCAAAACGGGGGGGGATAGAAATTGGAGATTGAGACTTAGGGAGCGATTCCTTGGGTTAAACAGAAAAGAAGTATTGACCTTTACGGAGGTAGGATATAAGTCCGAAGCGTGAGCGGGTGGCGCA
>CANHGR010000002.1 GCA_947460875.1 Sphingobacteriaceae bacterium
GTTGATGTACGCAACGAAGATCAGATTAGCACATTTCTTCAGATGATTTTTAAAGAGCTCGGGCCCATCAATTATCTTCTTCATGGTGTAGCTTTCGGAAATCAACAGGTTATGTGTTATACCCTACCGGGAAGCAAAGAGCAGGCGTCGTCTTATATTGATATTCCTTTCGAAGATTTCATGGATTCGTTTAATATCAGCGCTTACTCTTTGCTTCGGATATGCCGTGTAGCCAAAGATTTACTCGCTGCTGATGCTTCAATTTTAACGCTTACATATAATGCTTCTCAGCGCGTGTTTCCGGGCTATGCCGGGATGGGCATCAACAAAGCTGCTTTAGAAAATATCGTACTTTACTTAGCAGATCAATTTGGGGCTAAAGGGATTCGTGTAAATGCTATTTCTGCTGGCCTGGTGATGACGACATCTTCGGGGGTGGTCCATGGTGTTAGAAAACTTAGAAAGTTTGGCAAGATGGTAGCACCCCTGGGTAACGTAGATGCCGGAGATGTGGGCAATGCTGCTCTTTATTATTTTTCTGATCTCTCTAGGAAAGTAACAGGTAATATTCACTTTGTTGACGGTGGCTTTAATATCATGGGAGTGCCAAGAGATGAAGAATGAGATACGGACATTAATTGACGCACTTCCGGCCGAAGAGCATTTCGCCGTTGGAAATGATCTCGTTTTTCTTCCAGATTTTCAAAAAACATTTAATGATGTTTTTAAGCGTAAGGTTTATACGGAAAATGAAATTAGCTATTGTGCTCAGTTTGATCAGGCATTACTGCGCTACGCTTCCACCTGGGCAGCAAAAGAAGCGACATATAAGGCGATAAAGCAAATAGACTCTTCTACGCTGTCTTGGAAGATGATTGAAATCGTCCGAGAAAAAAACGCCGGCAAGCCATCTGTAATCCTACATAAGGAAAACACTTTTAAAATCAGTTTGTCTATATCGCATGATGGCGATTATGTTTGGGCGGTTGTCCTCGTAAAAAGGAATCTGTAAATGACGCGGCACTTCTATGATCATCCGCTAGTTAAACTCCACTATTATAAGTATGGAAACGGTAAGCGCAATATGTTGTGTTTTCATGGGTTCGGTATGCATGGAAAGCAGTTCAGAGTACTTGAAGAATCACTTGGCTCGGAATATACATTTTATGGCTTTGATCTCTTTTTTCATAAAGAAACGAAGCTTGTGGATCAGAGTATTAATGTAATCAAGAAAGGCATAAGTAAGCAACAATATGCAGATCTGATTGTAGATTTTTGCAAACACGAGCAGATTGATAGGTTTTCCGTAATCGGGTATTCTATGGGCAGCCACTACGCAACTGCAATAACCGAACAGCTGTCAGAAAGAATCGACGCCTACATTGTTGCGGCTCCTGCTGCTCTTAATCCGGGTAAAGCTGTAAGGTTTTTTAGTAAAAACAAGCTTGGAAACAAAATTCTCGAAGGCTTAGTATTGAATGAAAAAGTACTTTTCAGGTTTTTAAGTCTATACAGAAGATTTGGATTTGTTGATCAAGCGGGATATCAAGTTTTATTAAATGAGATGTCTACCGATGAGCTGCGTTTAAACTTTTATGCATCTTTGACTTACCTTCGATCTTTCGATACGGATGAGGCGCGCTTAACAAAAGTTCTACAGCAAGAAAATATCAAAAGCATATTTATTTTTGGTGATCGAGATAAAATGTATCCGCAGTCGATCGGAAAGAAATTGGTGCCCAAACTAAATAGGGCAGAAGTACTTGTTTTGGATGTAAATCACGAAATGATTAACAAAGATTTTGCAGATAAATTATCTCGCTTGCTAATATGATTATTAAATCAAAACCAATTCCGTTTATTTTCCTGAGATGGGGGACGGCGATGATGTACCGGATATTTAGGCGGCGTTTTAACAAAATGATCATCCATGACATCGAAATAAAGCCTAATTGTTCGTATCTATTGATGTGCAATCATTTTAGCTTTTTAGACGGGTTTTTAGCGATGTACCTAACGATGCATGGTATAACTAGTAAACAGGCGCTCAGAGGCTTTTATATGATGTCTTTGAAAAAGCAAATGCAGAAGAATTGGTGGCTTAAATATTTAGGGGCGTTTTCGGTGGTACCCGGAAGCCGTACAACTGAAGAAAGTTTAAACTTTGCTGTAGATATTTTGAATCAACCCGGTAATTTGCTTTTGTATTACCCCCAGGCCGATCTCGAATCCATGCATATCAGGGATATTGAGTTTAAAGATGGTGTTGCAACTATTATTTCTAGGTTACAGGGCGATTGCCAGCTTATCTGGAGCAGTAATATCCTCGAATTTTTTGAGAGTATCAGCCCCTCCGTTTATTTCAATATGCTTGATTGCGGCATGAACCATAACTTCGATTTCGAGAAAATGAAAAAAAATGTGAACGTGCATCATAAAAAATCGCTTCGAAAGATGGTGCGCTATACTAAAGAGTCGCTATAACAAAAAAGCCTTCCGAAATTTCGGAAGGCTTTTTTGTTCATTTAATAGTCAAAAATTACTTTTTTGGATTCTTTTTTCCGGCAGCGTATGCTACTGAATTTCTCAAAATTGTCTGAAATTCAGGTAAATCATGGCTACCTGCATCATGTCCTAAAGTTATATTGACCAATTTGCCTTTAGGGTTATTTGTTGTCCAAACTTGTGGCCAGGTTATTCCTGTGTTCGGACTTTTAGCACTTGCTATAATATGCCATCCCGGAGCACTTGCTGAAACTGAATCACGCATACCATTATAAAGCTCATCTTTTACCGGAAAGGTAGTTCTTGCAATTCCCTTGCTTATTTGATGCTTGGCATCAACTATATTTACTTCGTAATTGCCAAGTGCATCATGTCTTCTCGTACCGCCATTTAAGAAAATGGTGTTATAGTCTGTCCAAGGAGTCCAAGTAGGGTCAGGAGCAGCACCTCTTGCTAAGCCTTGCTTTGCGCCATAGTTATGCCATCCGCCTGCATGACCAAATATCATTCCCTTGCCTGAGTTCACAAAATCCATTAAGGCCTTACGTAGCTCCGGATCGTTAAATTGATTATTAGTGGTGATGTATAATACGTCAGCATCCTTTATGGCAGCAAGAATCTGCTTGGTAGTTAACGAGTCAGTATTATAGGGAGTTTGTGGAACTCCGCGTCCACTCATCCTGCTTCCAACATACTTCACAGTAGCAAAACCTTCCTTTACAAGTGTCGCAGAATCTGTTCCGAAGTTCCAGTTCCATACGTGAGAAGTTCCTCCACCGATCATTACTACACGGATTGGTTTTTTTGCAATCGCAGCGCTACTGATTAGAACAAATAGGATCGCTGATACGCAAATTTTTAGAGTGTTGCCTGAGCGAAAAATTGATTTAGTACTCATGATAATTTTCTTTATAAAAGTAGGTTTATGTGTGTTTAGTTTGTAAATATAATCGTTTTATTGATCAAAATCTATCCGGTTTGATCGTATAGAAAGAAGGATTCGGTCTTATTTCGACTACTTTCTTAGCTCTAAACTTCCGTTTTGCATGGTCCATACATTGTTAAAAATAAACTTGTCGGGATAGTCGCCAACCTTATCGGTTTCGATGACATCTGCAGCCATTCGGAAGGATTCATCTAGTGGCGATTTAAACGTGCTCAGTGCTTTAGCAGCAGCGGCTTGCTTTCCATTGATTTCAACGACTATACTGCCATCTTTTGAAAGTCTGGCAGTAAGATCAAAACCTTCTTCAGGCAATTTTTCCGAAGTCGAAGCGAGGTAGCCAACGCCATTTTGCTTCACAAGCATATTGACCTTTCCATTCTGAATATAGAGCACATATCCGTTATTCTTGTTGCCCTGAGCTACAATTACCCCTTCGAGAGTTTGGCTTGGAGGAGTTGCGGCGTTTTGCGCTGCTTGTCCGCCACCTTGAGCTGCCGGAGCTTTTGAAATTGATCCTTTTAACGTAATTTCTTTATTCGTCACATCTGGCGAAAAAGCCATTCGAGCAGTATTTCGTACCGTCAATGGATATGATTCCAGACTCAGCGATTTAATAATGCGCTGTACGAGTGTCATTTCAGATCCCGGGGTCGCTTCGGCCAAATTAGTTGGCACTGATGCTAGGAAGCCTGCAGTATGTCTGCCAACGCCTGCAAATATTGCTCTTGACAACCAGTCATCTTGTCCATTTTCAGCATTTAAACTTGCTGTATACAATATCTTTCCTGCTTCAACAGATTCAGGTAATTCAGATATTACTAGAATTGCAGTTAAACGGGTATTTAGATTCTTATCGTTGAGCATACCGGTTTTCTGAATGATATCCAACGTATTTGCGTTTTTCGGTAGTACATCTAACGCAGCTTTTCTAACCCCGGCTGCCGGATGAGACAAAGCCTTAGTGGCAATGGCCAGAGCCTCTGCATTATTTCCCTCAAGTACTCCTAAGCCTTTCAACGTCCATAACGCATGAACTGCCGGACTGTTTAACCCTATTTCGTCAACTTTCTGATTATTGATAATAGTAAAGAGTCCCGGTAAAGACGTCATGTTTTTTGTTTCTACTAAAAGACGTTGAGCAGTCATTCTCCAAAACATATTATCATTTTCCAGGGCGCTCAACAGGCTAGCTGTATTGGTCCTTGATAATTGAACAGGTGTATACGGCTTAGCATCTTTATAAACAATGCGATAGATTCTACCGCGTTCCATATCGCGCATCGGGCTGCTAAACGCATTTCCCTGACCGCGCGGCTGATCTGTAAAAGGCAAAACAAATGTGGATGGAGATTGACGCGGCACGAAGACATTATGTTGAATGATAAAATTATACCAATCTGCCACCCAAACTGCGCCATCAGGACCAACTTTGGTTTGAACAGGACCGACCCATTCATCGTTACTTGCTAAAAAATTCCAACCATCTTTTTCCGTAAATCCCGCCCCGATTGGCTCAATAATAGCATTGTGAATAAGTCTAACAGAAGGTTCATTGACAAATGCGATACGATTCCAATACTCTTTTGGAAAGTTGCGGGCTGTATAAAATTGGTGACCTTCAGCAGCTGTAAATCCTCCAACAACATCTACTTGCCTTAAATTAGGTGTCATTGTATGTACATCCGTATGACCTTGTATGTTCTGAACAGACAGTAATTGAGCAGCCTGCCCACTTCTTCCTCCAAAATTTCCACCACCCTGTCCTGACGGAGAAGTTGCGGGCACTAGTTTTGCTACAAGCGGTCTGAGCGTTAAATTTCCCGACATCGAATAGTAAGAGCTATGAAGGTTGTTCGCTGTAGAACTAAAGACGTGATTGTCTTCAGTAATTGCTAAGCCCCAAGTATTATTGGTTGTCGAGGCTAAAAATTCTACATCCGTTCCATCAGGGTTTAAATGGTAGATCCCACGGGTAAAGTTCTTGCTTTCGCCGTCTTTGGTAGTTCCAATAAAACCAGATCCTACAACACCCCAAATTTTATTGTCAAAGCCGTACAGTAAGTTATTCGGACCAAAATGTGTGTCGTTTTTTTGCCAGCCAGTCATGATGTTTTCACGAACATCTGCTTTATCATCCCCATTTGTATCCTTTAAGAAAACAAAGTATGGCGCCATTGCTACCACCAGGCCTCCATTGGCAAATACGATACTAGTTGGAATATTTAGCTTGTCTGCAAAAACAGTAAACTTATCAGCTTTACCATCACCATTGGTATCTTCGCAAATCTTAATTCTATCGTTAGCAGCTCCGTCGGTTTCCAAAAATGTATTTGGATAATCAACAGATTCTACCACCCATAAACGTCCTCGTTCATCCCAAGACATTGCTATTGGATTAGTAATGTCGGGTTCTGCAGCAAAAAGTTTTATTTCAAAATCAACGGGAACCTGCATGGTTTTCATCGATTGCTCAGGAGTTAAAGCTTCTTGCGCTTTCGGCACCACATGCCTAGCTGAATAATCTGCAAATTCTGCGTCATAAATATCAATATTTGGAAGATTAAGCTTTGCTATTTGATCCTTTACTTGATCGCCAACGGCCCATAACACGCCGTTTCTTACCAACTTATAAAAGCCAACCTTTGTCCAAGTGCTATCATTGTGACCATATGCGGTGTAAAAAACTCTTCCTTTCGCTTGATTTTTAACCCAGGTTAAAGGCTCGCGTACGCTTCCCTCAACCCGCTCTTGTAGCACGGTCATATTTGGATTACGATTGACATGAGTAAAAGATTCATCCGTGGTACTAAAGGCTGAAACACCCTGCATAACCGGATGTGTCGGATTTAGATTTGAAGCAGTAAATACAGAGGTTGTCTTATTTGTTTGTGATTTACCGCCAATTGCTTGTGTATACCATGCTGAGTTAGTAAATGAAGCCGAAGCATCATGTAGAGCAATTAATCCTTTACCACTTTCGACAAAATCTTTAAGTACTTTTTCTTTTGCAGAAGAAAGCAGATCATATTTTGCATAGATAATCAGTCCGTCGTATTTATTCAGCTGTACCGCATTTAGATCATTTGTGTCTGTAGTGTATGTGATATTGATGCCATCCTTAAATAGCGGGATAGCAAGCCATGCTGCGTACTTGTTTGAATTATGTTCTCCATTTGCTGATCCAAGAAACAGAATTTCTGCTCTACGCGGAGTAGCAGCAGTTTGAACAATTGGTTCTTCAGTAGCTTTAGATACCTTATTTGTGTTGAAAAACTTGTTTGCTAAAACAGTTGTTTTGCCGGCAAAGCCATAAACTAATAAGCCGCTAAAAAGCAGTAATAAGCCTGATTTCTTCATGTTTAATTGTTTAGAAGGTAATAAAAAACTAAGTAAAAAATTAATTGGTTTCTTGGGAGTATTCAATAACAATATTAAATTTTATTGCATAGGTAAACTTACTAAATATTATCTGATTGTAAGTAAATTATATCATAAATTTATTAAATAAAATAGATATTGGGATAATATTATTATAATTGATTCGTGAAGCATATTATCCCAAAATCGCCTATACCTGAATCTAAAGCATTTGTGATCAGGGAGATACACGCTCCATTTTTTGATCCTACGTTTCATTTACATCCCGAATTCCAGCTGTCATATGTTGTAAAAGGGGAGGGGACCCGGTTTGTTGGAGATGATATCAAATCTTTCAGGGCAGGTGATTTGGTGCTTACGGGTCCCAACCTGCCGCATGTATGGCGAAATGATGATAAGTACTTTGATAGAAGGAGTGAACTTAGTACAACAGTAATTGTAGTTTATTTTAGAGATTATTTTTTGGGTGAAGCGCTTCAGCAAAAGGAAGAGATGGCGAATATTAGTCGCCTGTTCAAGAAATCGGAACGTGGATTAGAAATAACCGGCGAAACGAAGCAAACGATTTTTAGAATGATGAGACAACTGCTCAACCTAACGGGGATGGATAGTATCATTTTATTGCTAAAGATTTTAAATATACTCGCTAAATCAAATGAGTGTCATTTGATCGCTCATAATCATCTTGTGTCTTCAAATACTGAAGCAGAAACTAGCAGAATGAACAAAGTTTATGGCTATACAATGAAAAACTTCCGACAAAAGATTAGTCTGTATAGTGTTGCAGATGTAGTAAATATGACACGCACATCGTTTAGCCGGTATTTTAAGACACGCGTTAACAAGTCTTTTTCGGATTTTTTAAAAGAAATTAGAATAGAACATGCCTGTAAGTTATTGCGCGCCGAAAAAATGAATATTTCCGATATAGGATACGAAAGTGGTTTTCAAACACTCTCTAATTTTAATATTCAATTTAAACGTGTCATGGGGAAGACGCCACATTCTTACAGAAGCGAGTATTTAAAAGTACATTCAGAATCATATAATGATGCAATATCAGCCTAATGATTGAACCGGCAGGTACGATTTGCATAGAAAATTAAAACTTAAAATTATTTATATTTTTATTCACGAATTATTTAAACTAAAATTCAATGAGCCAGAAAAAAATCAAAGTCGTTATCGTTGGCATGGGTTTCGGAAAGGAATTTATTCCAATCTACCAGAGCCATCCAAATATTGAGTCAGTAGGGATCTGTACACGCAATAAAGATACTATCGCGGAGCTTGCAGCTAAATTCAATCTTGATAAGGATATGTGTTTCGAAAATTTTGAAGACGTTCCCAAACGCGACGATATCGATGCTATTCATATCGTTACACCGGTTCCTGAGCATGCTAAGATGACGATAGCATCATTAAACGCAAATAAACATACTGCTTGTACTATTCCAATGGCAATGACCGTGGAAGATTGCAAGGCGATTGTTGAAGCGAAGAAAAAGTCGGGTAAGGTGTACATGATGATGGAAACTGCACTTTACACTAGGGAGTTTCTTTACGGATTAAAACTTGCAGAAACCGGGCAACTTGGCCGTATTCAATTTGTAAGAGGTTCACACATCCAGGATATGAGCATGGAAGGATGGGGCGAGTATTGGAAAGGATATCCTCCAATGCTAAATGGAACGCATGCAATTTCTCCGTTATTGCGAATAAATAACACAAAAGCAGAAACCGTTGTTTGCCACGGATCCGGTCGCTTAAGCGATGATTTGGCAAGTAGATACAATTCGCCTTTCGCAGTTGAAACTGCAACATTTACATTAAAAAACTCTGATGTGGTCGCAGAGGCTACTCGTTCTTTGTTCGATGTAGTGCGCCAATACCGCGAAAGCTATGATGTTTATGGTACTAAGATGTCTTTTGAGTGGGAGCAATTGCAGGATGAGAGTCATGTGATATTTGATGGCGGTGAAAACGCCAGCAGAATTGACGTTCCCGATACTGATGAATTGCTAATTGAACCGATCAAGCATTTTACAAAGAGAGAAAAAATTGACGACCCAAATCACGTTTCCTTTTTGCAGGGCGCGGGGCATGGTGGTTCACACCCTCACTTGGTACAAGAGTTTGTTGCGTCCATTGTAGAAGGAAGAGATTCGGCAGTAGATGCGGTGCTTGCGGCTAATTATACTTGTGCTGGAATTTGTGCGCATGAGTCTGCCATGAATGGTGGTAAGAGAATAACCATCCCGGATTTCTCTTAATTAGGGCAGTAATATCTGTTTTTAAAAGCTATCCTATTGCAATAGGGTAGCTTTTTGGTTTTAATTTCATCAAAATTTCATAAATGATACATAGATTAGCTTCGATAAAAAAGACGTTGCTGAAACTTATTCAATAGACCAATCCAAATTTCAATGGCTATATTTATAAGCCTATTTTAAATTACTAAAACCGCAGTACCAAGGTATGAATGTGAAACGGATTGCTTTTTCTTTATTTCTGCTAATCCTTATCTGCGTTTTCTCGTTTAGGTCCGAAGCTCAAAATACGTCGAATAAAGGGAAAGATTTTTGGTTAGGTTATGGAAATCATGTCCGAGATTGGCAAATCCCACCCAACTTTACCGCCCAAAAGCTAAGCTTGTATATTACTTCTGATGTCAGTACAACTGTTACTGTAGAAATAAAGGGGATCTATTTAAAAAAAGACGTCCCGGTCACTGCAAATAATATTACAATTATCGATGATATTCCGGATGCGGCCCGCTTGACAAGGGAGGGGAAGTACGCCACCGGTATTCATGTTACTTCCGAAAAGCCTGTAGTTGTCTATTCCCACATTTCTGCTTCAAGTGTCTCCGGGGCAACGTTAGTGCTTCCCACTACAACTTTAGGAAAAGAATATGTATCGATTAATTTTACCCAGCTTTCAAATGAGACAAATTCTTTTTCGTACTTTTTTGTTGTAGCAGTGGAAGATAATACCGAACTTCTAATTACTCCATCAGTAGATACTCAGGGAGGGTGGAAAGCCAATACCACATATCCTGTGTCCCTAAAAAAAGGAGAAATCTACCAGGTTTTAGCTAATTCAGCACAAATCGGCAATCAAGTGTACACAGGTGGCGATTTAACGGGTTCTAAGATTAAGTCAGTTACTTCTACATCAGAACCCTGTAAGCGTATCGCAGTGTTTTCAGGTAGCGGCAAGATGTCTATCGGATCAGTTTTCAATAACGCTGCCGGAAGCGCAGATAATTTGTATCAGCAGGTTTATCCAACTGCCGCCTGGGGCACAAAGTATATCACTGCTCCTTTGCAATCAAGAAATTATGACGTTTACCGAATTGTTAAAAGTGACCTTTCTGCAGTCGTAAAATTAAATGGAGTTATATTGGCCGCCACCTCATTTGCAAACGGCATATACTATACCTTTAATAGTCAAGAAACGAATATTATAGAATCTGACAAGCCCATCCAGGTGGTGCAGTATGCGGTTAGTCAAAGTAAGGGTATCAGTGGTCAAATAAGCGAGCCCTATGGTGATCCTGAGATGATTTTCCTGACACCTATCGAGCAGACGCTAAGTAATATTACCATGTATTCTGCAAGCGAGTATCGTATCATTCAACACTTTGTCAATGTTATCATCCTCACTAAGGATATTTCTAGTTTTAAAATTGACAATGTCTCGAAAGCGGCGGATTTTAAGCCGGTACCAGGAGCCGCCGAATATTCCTATGCGCAAATTTCTGTCAGTCAAGGTACGCATAACCTTGCCGCAGGTGGTGGTTTCAATGCGATAGCATACGGTTTTGGCGCCGCCGAATCTTACGGTTATGCGGCGGGGGCTAACGTGAAAAGTCTCGGTATAGAAGCCCAGAGTAAATCAACTAAGCAGATACTGTCGAGTGGATGTGTCAACGAACCCTTCAATTTTAGAGTTACTTTGGGCTATCAATCGAGTAAGTTAAGTTGGAACCTTGGCAATGGCAGTCCGGTTATCGATGTAATCGCACCAACCGCAGACTCGACATTTGTAAAAGATGGCAAAACGTATTACGTATATAAGCTGAATCAAGACATATTTTATAATGCCGCCAAGGATTATACGATAGAAGTACTTGCCGAGAGCGCGTTGGGCGATTGTGGAAGCACGGAGATTATCAGCTCAGAGTTTTCAATATTTAATCCACCTGTAGCTAAGTTTACGGCCGCGGCAGAAGTTTGCGCAGACACCGGCTTAAAATTTACAGATCAAAGTGATGGTGCCGGTAAAAGCTTAACTTCTTGGAATTGGACATTCGGCGATGGATCAACGTCAAAGGACCAGAATCCGACGCACACGTATTTAGTAAGTGGGACCTATACCGTTGTTTTAACCATTACTAACGAATCATCCTGTAGTCCGGTTACAACTACCCAAATTATTAAAGTCTTGAAAAGACCCGTGGCAAATTTTATGCAGCAAACTGTTTCTTGTGCTCCGCCTGTTGTTCAATTTACTAATACATCTATCGCAAATGATGGCTCAATTGTCAAATGGATATGGGATTTCGGCGATGGAAAAACTGAAGAAAGAACGAGCGGTGCTGCATTTGAACATACTTTCGTGGCAAGCGGTTCATATTCAATTAAGCTTAAAGTAGTGACAGATAAGGGTTGCGAAAGCGATTTGCTTACAAGAGTTATAATTGTTAGTCCTAGTCCGGTAGTTGCTTTCACTTTGCCCGAGGTATGTCTGCAAGATGCTTTCGCTCAGTTTACGAGTCAATCAACTATCAGTGATGGCACAGAAGCTCAGTTTAGCTATTTATGGAATTTTGGCGACCGAGTAACTTCAACAGATAAAGATCCAAAGCATAAGTATACTACTGCCGGCAATTTTACTGTTAGCTTAACAGTGACGTCTAACAGTGGCTGTTCCACAGTCTTAAGCAGTTTATTTACAGTAAACGGGGATACACCAAAGGCAGATTTTGAGGTGCAGAATAGTAATAGTTTGTGTAGCAACAAAGAAGTAGTGTTTAAAAACATTTCTTCTGTCGGTATAGGTGTAATTACGAAGCTGGAATGGTTTTATGACTATGTGAACGCACCTGCTGTGAAATTTACAGACGAAAATCCTGTAACAGATAAGTTATACCGTCATTTATACCCAGTCTTTAATTTTCCTGCAAGCAAAAGCTTTACAGTTAGGGTTTTAGCTTATTCCGGTGGTGTGTGCGTTGATGAACAGCTTAGAACAATCACGGTTCAGGCCGTACCGCAAGTTCGGTTCGACACAATGAGTCCGGTATGTGAGGAAGCATCTGCCTTTCAAATTACTCAAGCTTCTGAAATTCATGGCTTCAATGGTTCGTCGCGGTACTCTGGAGTTGGGATTTCAAGCTCAGGCATGTTTAACCCGGCAGTGGCAGGTGCAGGCACCCACTCCATTAAATATATTTTTACAGCGCAAAATGGCTGCGCAGATTCGGTCATTCGCAACATTACGGTCTATCCAACACCGACGCTAAGTGCCGGTCGAGATACCGTAATTCTTGAAGGTGGCGTCGTGCAGCTGAATGCAAAAGCACGTGGTAATAATTTGACATATAAATGGTCGCCCTCCACTGGATTAAGCAGAGATGATATTGCTGATCCGATTGCTTCTCCAACGGATGAAATAACCTATACACTTACGGTAACATCAGACCAAGGATGCTCAACTTCTGACGATGTTTTTCTTAAGGTTCTTAAGTCGCCAGAGATTCCTAATACATTCACACCGAATAATGATGGGATAAATGATACTTGGACGATTAAGTATTTAAACAGCTACCCAGGCTGCACTGTAAGTATATTTAATCGTTTGGGCGTAAGAGTTTATAGTTCGATTGGTTATCCCGAAGCATGGGACGGAAAAGTAAATGGCAATGATTTGCCTGTTGGAACTTATTATTATCTTGTCGATCCGAAAAATAACAGAAAAATGTTCTCAGGGTCAGTTTCAATTATTAGATAAGATGGTAGCGAAGAAACTGATTGGAATAGTCGTAATATTCACGTTCTTTCATACAGGTTTCGCGCAACAGCGACCCCAATATACTCAATACGTATTCAATAATTTCTTGCTCAATCCGGCAATTTCTGGCATTGAGAACTATATAGATATAAAGGCCGGATATAGAACTCAGTGGCGTGGGTTAGATGGGGCGCCAATTACAAGTTATATTTCCTTGAATGCCCCACTTGGAAAGAATTTTCTATATGGGGATGCAACGTCTGCTTCGGGGCAGGGAGAAAATCCAATGGGCAGGAGTTATCTTCAGAATTATATGGCTGCTGCTCCTCACCATGGAGTGGGCTTTCAGGCAGTAATTGATAAAGCCGGGCCAATAAGTAGGACAGATTTAAATGCAACCTATGCCTATCATCTTGGATTATCAGAATCTGTAAATATTTCTGTTGGAGTTGTGGCTGGTTTTTCTAGAGTCAGTCTTGATTATTCTAAAATCATTTTGGAAAACAACATTGACCCTGCAATTGTCGAAAATCAAAATCAGCGATTAAAGTCGGATTTAAGTGCTGGAATATGGATTTATGGTCCGCGGTTCTTTGTAGGAGTTTCCGGGCAAACTTTATTAGGGCGAACGCTAAGCTTTACGGATGATGAAACCTATACTCAGGGAAAATCTTTGCCGCATTATTTCGCTACCGCCGGCTATAAAGTACTGCTGGGAGATGATCTAGCAGCCATTTCGTCAATCATGTTTAAATATGTTGACCCTGCGCCAGTTTCATTTGATCTTAACTTAAAATTGGCGTTTCGGGATAGGCTTTGGATGGGCGGTAGCTACCGAAAAGGTGATTCTTTTTCTGCGATCGCAGGGTTTAACGTAAGCTCATTATTTGGGCTGGGATATTCGTATGATTTCACAACTTCTCAGTTGGGTTCAGTAAGCAATGGTTCACACGAAATCGTATTAAGTTTGCTTTTAAATAACCGCTACAAGGTTACCTGTCCACAGCGGAATTGGTAATTGTTACAGCTCTTTTCTTAGTCTAGCCACCGGAATATTCATTGCTTCACGATATTTTGCAACGGTACGTCTGGCAATATTATATCCTTTTTCTTTTAAAATTTCCATTAGCTTTTCATCGGCAAGTGGTCTGTGTTTATTTTCGTTGCCAATACATTCTTCAAGAATCTTTTTTACTTCCTTGTTCGACACTTCTTCACCATCTTCCATCTGGATTGCTTCTGAAAAGAATGATTTTAATAAAAATGTACCAAACTCGGTCTGAACGTATTTTGAATTTGCAACACGAGAAACTGTAGAAATATCCATCCAGATCATGTCGGCTATGTCTTTTAGAATCATAGGCTTGAGGTTTCGGTCATCCCCTGTAAGGAAATATTCGTACTGATAATTCATAATTGCATTCATTGTTTTTAACAATGTCTGCTGCCTCTGCTTAATCGCGTCTATAAACCACTTTGCCGAATCAAGTTTCTGCTTTACAAATTGAACAGCTTCTTTTAGCTTTTTGTCCTTCACGGATGCTTTATCGTAATGCTCAAACATTTCCTGGTAAGAACGGCTAACCCGTAACTCAGGCGCATTCTTAGAATTAAGAGTGAGGATTAATATGCCATCATTGTTCGCAATATGAAAGTCGGGGATAACCTGTAATTGTTTGGTTGTTACCTCGCTGGCATCGCCGGGTTTTGGGTTAAGCTTTAAAATCTCGTTAACAATTTCCTTTAGTTCCTCGGATCGGATATTCAAAGAACGCTCCAGTTTATCGTAATGTTTACGCGTAAACTCATCCAGATATTCTTCTACAACAGTAATGGCCTTTTGAATGATGATATTTGATTGGTCTTTTTTCCTAAGTTGAATTAATAAACATTCTTGCAAGTCGCGCGCTGCAACTCCTGCCGGGTCAAAACTCTGGATGACTTTGAGAATTTCTTCAACTTCCTCTTCCTCAGCTAAAACATTTTGAGAAAAAGCAAGGTCATCGATTAGCGATGTTATACGACGGCGTAAGTATCCATCATCGTCTAGGCTCCCGATAATCTGCAATCCGATTCTAAAGTCCTGGTCAGAAAGGGGTACTAAATCTAATTGAGCTTGTAAATTTTCGAAAAATGAACTTTGAACGGCGAGAGGCATTTCCTTATGCTCATCCTCATCGTCGCTGCTCTGATCATATTTAGAATACTCGTTGATATTGTCTTCCTGGAGGTAATCATCAACGTTAAAGTCTTCAAAATCTTCGTTGCTGTCTTCCTTGTTAAAATCATCAGGGTCCTTGTCGGGATATTCTTCCGTCGGCTCCGTCATATTCGTTAGGCTAATGTCTTCAAGTGCCGGATTTTCTTCAAGCTCCTCCTTGACCCTTGTGTCGAGGGAAAAAGTTGGCACCTGTAGCAGTTTTATAAACTGTATTTGCTGCGGCGAAAGCTTCTGAAGTAGTTTTTGTTGAAGATTTTGTCTAAGCATGGTTAATTGATCAAAATTACATTAAATTCTGTAGAAGGAGTAATACGTTAAAACTTCAATTTGTTGCGCGATGGCTTTAAAATCAGCATAATTAATTATCTTTACAAGAGATTTTTAAATCTAAATGGGCTTCGTAAAGGAATTTAAGCAGTTTGCCGTTAGAGGAAATGTAGTTGATCTTGCAGTTGGTGTGATCATTGGAGCAGCTTTTAGTAAAATCGTAACCTCGTTTGTAGACGATGTGGTGATGCCACCAATAGGGTATATTGCCGGTGGAATTGATTTTTCTATGAAGAAGTGGGTTTTAAAGCCCGCCGATGAAGCGAATAGTATTGCCGAAGTATCAATGAAATATGGCAGTTTTATCAATACAATCATACAGTTTTTAATTGTTGCATTTTGTATCTTCTTGTTCGTTAAACTAATTAATACCTTGAGAGCCAAGGAAGAAAATGATGCTGCGGCTGCACCACCACCGCCGCCTTCAAAAGAAGAAATTCTACTTGCAGAAATACGCGATATTCTAAAAAATCAACCACCCACCTAGAAAACATAAATAATTGTTTAAATAGGTTTTTGAATTTTGAAAAAACTGCCCTATATTTGCACTCTTTATTTTAGAGCTATTACACAATAAAACGTCATGAAAAGAACATTTCAGCCTTCTCAGAGAAAAAGAAGAAATAAGCATGGGTTTAGAGAGCGCATGAGCACTGCAAATGGCAGAAGGGTGCTTGCTTCAAGAAGAGCTAAAGGCAGAAAAAGATTAACTGTATCTGACGAACGCCGTCATAAAGCATAATTGCTGATTGTGCCAAAGGCTGAGCCATTGGCGGCCGGTGATGCGGATTTCTGACTCTTTAGAATTTAATCTGATCCGGCAATTAGCAATCACAATGTACACATTCAAAAAGGAAGAACGTTTATGTAATAAAAAGCTTTTAGACGAGCTTTTTCATAAAGGTTCTTCTTTTCTTTTATATCCCTTTCGTGTTAGCTGGTTGCATTCATCGCATGATGCTGATGTACCTGTACAGGTAGTGATAAATGTTTCCAAACGGAAATTCAAGAGGGCAGTGGACCGTAATCTTATTAAGCGACGTATCCGCGAAGCGTATCGCCTCAATAAGGCGGAGCTACTATATATTTATCTAGCCGAGCAGGACAAGAAAATTGTCTTAAGTCTAAATTATGTTGGAAAAGAAATTGCCGAATATCCTGTTATAGAAAGGAAATTAAAGGCATCTTTAGAAAAGCTAAAACTTAGCTATGATAAGGCTGATTAAAGCAGCTATAGGCTCTTTCTTTCTAATACTGATAAAAGGATATCAATATCTTCTCTCTCCTATGTTGGGATCGTCATGCAGGTACATACCCAGCTGCTCATCTTACGGAATCGAAGCTATTCAAAAATATGGACCCTTTAAAGGAGGCTGGCTTACGATTAAAAGAATTGCCCGATGTCATCCTTGGAGTAAACATGGGCCCGACCCCGTTCCCTAGTTCTTGATGAAACTGATAATTTTACTATTATGGCCTTTATACTGTTAATTGAGACCGCTACTGCTTCTTGCTCTATTGCAATTGCACAGGATGAAAAGGTATTAGCGGTTAAGGAGCTGCATGAAAAAAATATCCATGCAAGTCAGATTACCCTGTTTATAGCAGACGTATTGAAAGATGCGTCGCTAACTTTTAAAGATCTCAATGCAGTGGCAGTGAGTAAGGGACCTGGATCATATACTGGACTTAGAATTGGAGTGTCAACGGCGAAAGGTATCTGTTTTGCATTGGATATCCCTATGATCGGTATTAGCACTTTAGAAGCAATGGCATCGGCGCTTGTTTCCAAATCCTTAGCGCAAGAATATTATTGCCCGATGATTGATGCACGCAGAATGGAAGTATATACGGCGATGTACGATTCTGACTTAAATGAAGTACTTCCAGTAGAAGCCAAAATAGTCGACTCTGATTCTTATAATGAGCAGCTTAATACTCGAAAAATTATTTTTTTCGGAGACGGAGCCATAAAATGCACGGAGTTTCTTGCCAATCCTAATGCGACCGTCAAAACTGATTTTATAAATTCCGCGAGACATTTGGCAAAGCTTGCCTTGCGGCGATATAATAGTAAGGAATTTGAGGATTTGGCGTATTTTGAGCCTTATTATCTTAAAGATTTTCTTATTCTAAAGCCGAGAACTCTATAAACGTATTCCGATTCGACGTAACATCCGCTCAAAAAAGCCCATTCCGGTATTAAAATCGTGAATTCTGTTAGCATTTTCATGATGTTCAATAACGTAACCAAACTTCATAGAGAATCCCATGTAGAATGATATTCCCGGATAGCCTTTTGCGGGTTCGTCTTTTATCAGAGCGCGGAGTTCAGAAATGCTTTTGAATGACTGGTCGCTTCCAATAAAAAACTCTGCATTTGGTGATTTTAATAGGAACTGAGACCCAACCTGGAGAATGTTACTGGTATTGTACGTGGCTGACAGTCCGAAATTAAGTTTATTGAAATTCAAATTGTTTAAAAGTGCAATATCGGCGCCTTTGTAGAATAAGTTTTTGGAAAAAAGTAAAGACGGTTGGTAGTGACTAAATTTCTTGTTAATAAGCAGTTCCGCTTTACCGTTTATCATGGTAGTGAATCCTTTTTGCTCATAACTGGAATCGTAATCTAATTCATCAACTAAGCGGTCGTCGGCATCATTCGCAGATGCGTTATTGATTGCAATATTTCTATCGACGATGTATACAGACGATTTCTTATTCCAGTTGATAAAGCCAACATCCTTCAGATTGGCAAGTAAATACCATCCGCCGGGTAATTGGTAGTTCATACTTGCAGAAACAGCCATGCCGGGGTTCTTGAATCCAGGGGAAACGAAATTAGACCCTATGCTATCATAAAAAAAATTGGTTTTGAACTTGCCATTTAAGTAGAGGTCGAAATAGTCTGCGTCACGGTCAATGGCCAGCCTTGATTCACTAATTTTTAGCTGATTATAAGCAATCCCACTTAAGTAGCTCATTTTCAATCCTATGCCCATGTCTTTAGTCATGTTGGTTCGGTAGGATAGGCTTAACTGATGAAAGTTCTGACTATATGCCTCGTTGTTAAAAATATTTGAGTTTTGACTTTGAGAAAATCTCGCGTAATCGTCAAAAATGGCTATTGTTTCATTCGTAATAATAGCTTGATTGTCAGACCGTAACTGCCAGCTTAAGCCAAGTTCTTCGTCACCTTTAAGGGATGAGTATAATCTAAACATCAATAGATAAGTGTTCATGTTGGCAAATAGTCTGCTCGACTTATTTTTGCCGATTTGTAGTTCAGCGCTATTGAGATCATCGTCGTTCATTAATGATCTAACAGTCGCAACGACAGGACCGCCCAAGGCGGCATTAAACCCAAATGTAGGCAGGAAACTTATTGCAAATCTTCTGCTACTATCAGGGATAAAAGCTTTCTGAGACGGGTTTTCAAATGAGTCGAAGAGCGTTCTGGTATTATACAAAGAATATTGCTGCGCATTTATACTGATAAATGGAAAGATTAATAGAATTAAAAGTAAGAGTTTCCTCATTTTAGAGTCTGTATGCTAATAGATTATTGTCTGTTCCGCCACAAATTAAATATTGACGTCCGCTGTTGTTAATAGCGCCCACAAAAAAAGAACGTATTCCTTTTACGGGAAAGCCTTTCGCAAGGTTGCCGCCTTCATCAAATAAATATAGCAAATTGCCCTGATTTACTAATATTCCTATTCGATATCGAGTTTGATTTGAAGGAAAAAACTGGGGAGGGTAGGTACTGCTTAGGCCAAAATCGTAATTAAACTCTAGCCTGCTACTTGAATTATATACAAATAGTTGGCTTTTGTCAAGATAAATTAATTCTTTAGCCGGCTCACCTGTGATATTTTGTAGCGCAAAGACATGTTCGGCCGACCATACACCTGTACTCTGAGAGCTGACTTTCCCATCGAAAAATATACTTTTTACCGTTCCGGTGGTATCAGTTGTGATTATACGGGAAGTTTTAATTTCGGCGCCCATCATTAGATTGATAGGATTACTAAATTTGGTCTTTTCATCTGCTTTTCCAACCAAGCCTCCATTGTGGTTGAAGACGTAAAAAGAGCCGTTCTCTGTCCCTGCAATTAGATAATCAATAGTGTTAAGTTTGGTAGTCTTAACATCAAAAAGAATTTTGCCGTTTAATTCTTTGTTCCATTCAGGAAGTAGTTTACCACTTAAATCAAATCCTAAAATTTTCGTTGAACAGGGGATAAATATTTTTGCGTTAGTCTGGTTTCCGTTGATGAGAGTAAGCCCGTAAGAAGCTGATTGTGATATATTTACTGGAAAATTTTCCGTATGATCACCGGATGGGTTGAGATGGTAGAGCTCGCTTGATGTATTGAATATTAAAGAATAATCATCTAATTGATGAATATCTCCTAAAATTCTATTTTGCAGCTGCCTGCTCCAAATTCTCTTTCCGCTGGATGAAAAACAGTATAAGTTGTTAATATTGTCCTGTACAAGAATGATCTTTTCATTGCTTCTGCCAATGAATATTTGCGGAGTATTCGCAATTTGGCCCTTTAAAGGCACCTGCCAAGCGAGGTCAAGTTGATTTGTTTTTGTTGCGGTATAATTTGCATATAGATTGATAAAGAAATGATCTTTATCCGCCGTCCATTGATATGCTAGTCCGTAAAAATCTGTGTAGCTTTTACTCGTTCCGGTAAATAGGCCGGCGTAATTGCTGCGCAGATCGTTTCCATAGATCAATTTTGAATTTTTACTATGGATAAAATAAGATATATTACTCTGATTGGCCGTAAACTGGCTAAAATCAGCAAATTCAGGCGTTTTATAAAGAAGCTTGTCAGTTGAGTAATTATCAGTGAATCGCTGAAGAATCGATGCATTATTCGCAACTATCAAATAATTATCTATTATGCTAAAATAAGGTCTGATATACGGCTTCAACGGATCTCCGAAATAATAATATAACATATTTGAATCATTAAATCTGCGAAGTGTTTCCGTAACGGCCGAACTCATTTCTTCTAGTAGAAATCCCATTTTCCTCCCATCTTTCAGCGCAATAACAGAGAGTTTTTCAGTAGATGACAATTGTAATACGGCTAATTCATTAGCCCAAAGTGAAGCCATGTCCCGATCGAGATTGATCGTATATTTATTTTTCAATCGATCGATTTGTTTACTTAGTTCTCGAAGTTCCTTGCGTTTGTTTAATAGCTTCAGCAGGTCAGAATGAAATTTCGGATAATTTGATATGCCGAAACTAAGGTAATTGGCTGTGTTTTCCGGAAAGGCTTTTTTTAGTTCAGTTATGACCGGTTGTTGGCCGAGAAACAGATTCAAATAGTTAGAACTGCTAGTATCGACTTTACTTATGCCATTAAACATCAGGGCATCGTTCTTAAAGTTCATGTTTAAAGAAGTAAAACCCTTCAATTGATTTAATAATTGGAGATTGCCGTCCGGCTTGTTACGAAGAAAATTTCTTGTAAATGAAAATGTTGTGCCGTGATTAACAAAAGCATTAAATGGTGAATTGACATTCTTTAACGAGGAGGAATTAATCTGTACAATTAGTTCTTTATTTATTTTAGGAGTTGCCGGATTTATGAATTGCGTAATTAAGTCTTTAGAAAAGCTTCCCGCGGCTATGCCATCCTCAATAAAGACATATAATACTTTATCCAATACGCCAAACTTTAGCTCGAGGATCTCTTTCTTAAAAATTGTTGATTTTTTTGTTACGATTTCATTCGAAGGTTGAAGAAGCGCCTCCTGTATCTCAGATGTTGAAAGTTTATTCCCGGTCGTCATTGTCCAAAGGATATCGATCGAGTCCATTTTGTTTGGAAAGAAAGAAAAGAATATATTCTGTGTATGCTCACTTTCCAGAAGCTCTTGGTGCATTGAGAGTAAATTTTTTAGTTGATTTATCTCTACCGCTCTTTTTTCGCCTAGTATGATATCAAACAGTTCATAATTCTTAAAAAGGTCTCTCGTGATGTTGTCACTTTTGAATTGAAAGATTAAAGCAGCTTCTCGCGGTATTCGGGCAAGGATTTTGTTGTTGTTTTGCGTAGCGCCGGATAGTTGCGAGAAATAAATCACTGCGGCAGCAATTACACTTACAAACAATACAGATGTTAAAATAATAATTTTCCTCATCGCCCCGATTAAAACAAAATTAGATTTTTAAGAACAAGCGAACGAAAATGTGAGCAGGTTTATTAAATTAGCAGATCTTAGAACTAATAATGAATAAACGCATCATTCTTACCGCTTCAATTTTTGGTATTCTAGCCGTTATATTGGGGGCATTTGGCTCTCATGGCTTAAAAGGTAAGATAGAATCTTCGGACCTTAGAGTGTGGAAAACTGCGGTTGAGTACCAGTTCTATCATGTTTTTGCCCTGATTTTTCTTTCTTCGTTTTCCAGATTTCATAGCAGACTGATCAACATAGCCTCCTACGCGTTCACATTTGGCATAGTCCTTTTTTCAGGTTCTTTGTATATCCTTTCTACGAAAGCTATAAATAATATTTCATGGACATCTTATTTGGGACCGGTAACGCCAATAGGGGGGACTTTGTTTATCATTGGCTGGCTTTGCTTATTCCTGTCTACGCTTAAAAACAAGTAATGCTTGAGTTAAAGCCTGAGCAATATCGACGAAAGACACTTTTTGTTGAAGTTATTCTTCCGTTAGCGATTTCGAAGACATATACCTATCGAGTGCCTTTTGATCTTAATGAAGATATAGAACGGGGAAAGCGCGTGGTTGTTCAGTTTGGTAAGAGTAAGATTTATACTGCAATTATATATAATATCTCAGAGGAGCCGCCTCGGTTATATGATGCAAAATATATTCAGGAAGTCATTGATGATCATCCAATTGTAACTAATTTTCAGATAGATTTATGGAATTGGATTGCAAACTACTATCTGTGTCATATTGGAGAAGTGATGCAAGCAGCCTTGCCTGCTGCACTAAAACTGGCAAGCGAAACAACAATTATCCTTTTGGATGGAGTCCGGTATGATAAGTCCGAGCTTAGTGATAAAGAATTCTTAATAATAGACGCTCTCGAGATTCAACCTGAGCTTAAAATAGCAGATATAGCTAAGCTTTTGGGTCAGAAAACTGTATTTCCCTTGCTAAAGTCTCTGTTTGAAAAGGGAATCATCCACATCTCCGAAGAAGTTACAGAGCGTTACAAGCCTAGAACCAAAGCAATTCTTGTGTTGAACTCGGAGTATGATCATCCGGATAAAAAAAGGGGCTTGTTTGAAGTGCTGGAACGGGCTCCTAAGCAATTGTCTGCGCTCATGGCTTACGCGAAGCTCATAAAGGGAAAGCGCTATGTCTTTAAATCCGAGTTGATTGAAGTCAGCAATTGTGGTAGCGCTGTGCTAAAAGCCCTGGTAGACAAGGGAATATTTCTTCAAAAAGAATTGGAAGTCAGCCGACTTGATTCTCCCGACGAAGAGCTTCAGCTCTTTACATTAAGCGACGTTCAAATGGAAGCTCTCGAGAGTATTCATGAACAGTTTAAAACCAAAGAAGTTGTTTTGTTACATGGAATCACCTCCTCGGGAAAGACGCAAATTTATGTGCGCATGATAGAAGAGGCTTTAGCAAGTGATAAGCAAATTTTATTCCTTTTGCCTGAAATAGCATTAACCACACAAATTATCGAGCGCCTACGACGCTATTTTGGCGGGAAAATAGGGGTCTATCATTCTAAGTTTAGTGATAATGAACGAGTTGAAGTTTGGAATAAGGTTCTAAATAAAGAATATCAAATTGTGCTTGGCGCGAGGTCGGCGGTTTTTTTGCCATTTTCAAATCTTGGTCTGATTGTGGTCGACGAAGAACATGAAACATCGTATAAGCAGTTTGACCCCGCCCCGAGGTATCATGCAAGAGATGCAGCCGTGTATCTTGCTCATATTCATCAAGCCAAGGTATTATTGGGCTCGGCGACGCCTGCACTCGAAAGTTATTTCAATGCTAAAACGGGCAAATACGGACTGGTAGAACTCTCTGAACGCTTTGGCGCTGCAACATTACCTAAAATAGAGGTCGTTAGCCTTTCGGAAGAAACGAAACGGAAAACTATGCAATCGCATTTTACAAGCGTGCTAGTTGAGGAAATTAAACAGGCTCTCGAAAAAAAGGAGCAAGTCATATTGTTTCAGAATAGAAGAGGATACACCCCCTTTTTAATTTGCCGCACCTGCGGGTACAGTCCGAAATGTATTAATTGTGATGTCAGCCTTACTTACCACAAAAGTACCCACAAGCTTCATTGTCACTACTGTGGATTTAAGCAAGATGTTTTAACCGCCTGCCCTGGCTGCGGATCCGTTCATATCGAGGAAAAAGGTTTCGGTACTGAAAAAATTGAAGATGAGCTCAGTTTGATTTTCCCTGATGCCAGAATCGGCCGAATGGATTTTGATTCCACTCGTACAAAAAACAGCTTCCAGAGAATCATTTCAGATTTCGAAGATGGTAAGATCGATATCATGGTCGGCACCCAAATGGTTGCTAAAGGACTTGATTTTGAGCGTGTTACCGTCATTGGGATCATCAGCGCTGATAGCCTTCTAAATTATCCGGATTTCAGAGCGTATGAGCGGGCATTTCAGTTATTATCCCAAGTTGCAGGCCGAGCAGGTCGACGCGACAAAATTGGAAAGGTTGTTATTCAGGCATATGATACGAAGCATCGAGTGCTCGATCAGGTAATACATAATAACTACAAAGAATTGTTTAACACTGAAATCGCGGAACGTAAATCTTTCAACTACCCACCGTTTTCTAGGGTGATACGGCTCGACATAAAACACAAAGACTTGAACAAATTAAATTTCATCGCAGATCGTCTTGCTCTTGAATTGAAACATGTTTTCGCAGATCGTGTGCTAGGTCCGGAATTTCCCTTGGTTAGTCGTGTAAGAAATTACTACATCAAGACTGTTATGCTCAGGAATCCTCGTTCTGGCATTCCGATTCAAAAAATTAAAGAGGTTTTAAAAGAAATTTTATTAAAATTTGAAGGCAATAAGGATAATAAAGGAGCTTTCGTTCAAGTAGATGTTGACCCATTTTGAGCGTACGGATAATAGACAATGAATCATAAACTGATAGATAACTATAGAGAAAAAGGCGGAAGAAGGAAGCTCGTAGCAAAACTTCGCGAACGGGGTATTTCTAATGAAGAAGTGTTGGCGGCGATTGGAAAAGTTCCTCGACATTTCTTTTTTAGCGAGACATTTTGGATTCAGGCCTATAAAGATATTGCTTTTCCGATAGGGGAAGGACAAACAATATCTCAACCCTATACAGTAGCATATCAGTCGCAACTTTTACATATTGAAAAAAATAATAAAGTTTTAGAAATCGGAACAGGATCGGGATATCAAACGTGTATTCTTTTAGAGCTTGGTGCGAAAGTTTTTACCATTGAACGCCAGGAAAAGCTATTTGAAAAAACCAGGGCTCTTTTACCTAAAATAGGCTATGAGGCTCAATTCTTCTGTGGTGATGGATCCAAAGGAATCGCAGAATTCGCACCATACGATAAAATTATTGTCACCGCCGGTGCCCCGTTTGTCCCTGAAATTTTATTAAAGCAATTAAAAATTGGCGGTATTATGGTCATCCCGGTAGGGGATGAAAATAGTCAGACAATGACTACCATCATCCGCGTGAGCGAAAACGATTATGATAAAATTACTTTAGATACGTTTAGTTTTGTGCCTCTGGTAGGGGATAAAGCTTGGTAAGGGTTAGGTGATTCTTGTCACGCTTTACGTAGTACGTACAACATTATCTTTTCATCACCCTCTGCATCTCAATCTTAGAATCTCTCTCTTTCATCGTTTCGCGCTTGTCGAAAATCTTTTTTCCTTGGGCTAGACCTATTTCCAGTTTCGCAAATCCGCGTTCGCTGATGAATAGGCTTAGAGGAACGATTGTGAAGCCTTTCTCATCGCTCTTTTCCCTTAGTTTTTTTAATTCTTTCTTATTTAGAAGTAAGGCCCGCTCACGTTTGGCTTCATGGTTATAAAAAGACCCGTACGAATATTCGGCGATATGCATATTCATAACATATAACCCTTTATTGATAAAAGTGCAAAAAGCATCGTTAATATTGACTTTTCCCTCCCTGATCGACTTGATTTCTGTTCCCAAAAGTTTAATACCCGCCGTGTATTTATCAAGTATATGATACTCAAAATACGCCTTCTTGTTCCGAATACTCAGATCAGTTCCCATGTCATTGTAAAACGCTAATATCCGAAAGATTATTGATACGCTGATTTTAGCTTCAAGATATATTATTTATAGAAATCCAATAATGTTAAATGGATAATATGAAATTCGTGCTTGTGCCGATGGCGTTCTGCACACCTGCTACGGTCATCGCCCAGTCAGCATTATCAATAGCTAGGGCTCAGGTACTCGTAAAATATCAATATATATCGCGAATTTACAGAAAGCTATAGAATACAGACCTAAGGAAGGGGCGCAAGCTGAAAATTCAAGATTCAATGCCGTTCCAAATCACGCTATAAGAGGCTTCCAAGAGCTACGATTAACTACTAATAGAATCATCTTCTGATTATGTTTTATGGCGATGAGTAAATCGCAAGCTCAGGACTAAGGACTACGTCGTTCAGTTCGAACAATTAGAAGCATTTCAAAAGAAAGAAGAGCGACCTGTAATGATATTCCTACAAGATTGGTTCAAGTATTTCAAAGCGATGAAAAATGCAATAAACAGCAATAAAGAGCTTAAAGATTTATTTAAACATCGGTATTACGTCGTATTTTTCAATGCGGAGCTGAAGAAATACATCGCTTTCGCGGGACAAAAATTTCTGTACAGTAATACCGCAAAAAAATAGTGCTCAATATCTCGTGGAGGCGTTAGGAAAAATAGATGGCCAGTTAGCCTATCCCTCTTTGTGTTTCTTGAATTCTGAAAATGAGATTATCTTTCAGAAAAGCAGATACCTGAAAGCAATGGAATTAACAAGCATTTTGAATGTTATTAAAAACTGACTTACTTAATAATCAGTACCGGGATGTTGACATTGTGCCTCACTGTTCCTACGGTGGTTCCAAAGATTAGGTCGCTTATTCCCTTATGGCCGTGAGCGCCCATCACCAAAAGGTCTAGGCTTTGGCTCTTTACTGTTTCAGCAATCGCGTTCGCTGGATTGCCGTAGCCAATTTGAGCTTCTACCAAATATCCCAGAGCTTGTAAATTTTCCTGATACTTTTTAAGGTTATCAGCATCAATTAGGGTTTCATGATCTAATACCGTTTTGCCGTGGTATTGCGCTCCTGCAGTTTCTACAATATGTATAAGATAATAGGTTGCAAGTTTGCCTCCTTGCATAAGCGCATGTCGAATAGTGTTACGATCATTCTTGGAGAAATCTACCGTGATACCTATTCTTGAGTAATTTACGTCGTTTAAAGCTCCTATTTCGAGTGCTGAACCGTGTGGCACGGCAGCAATAAACGGCCCATCCTTTTTAATTAAAGGAGCAAGGAAGACGTATAAAAGTAAGGCAATGATCATGATAATCATCGGAATGATAAATACATAAATCCACCAAATACTGGTACTGGTGTTTATCCATGCAATAACTTCCTCAAAAACCAATTTTACGTTTAATCCTACAATAATAAGTGTACTCAACCATGCCAGAACCTTCACCCACGTCTTGATCGCGTATTCATTCATTAACGTCTTGTCAGAATTAAAATGGATGAGTGGGATAATGGCAAAACCAAGCTGCAAACTGAGCACCACCTGACTCAAGACTAACAGCTCGCCCAAGGCACCTTCACCAAAATAAAGTATCGTGAACAGAGCGGGAATGATGGCTAACAATCGGGTGATTAATCGTCTTAACCAAGGCTCAATTCGCAGGTTCAAATGCCCTTCCATTACTATTTGTCCGGCTAGTGTTCCAGTAATTGTAGAACTTTGTCCGGATGCAATAAGGGCAATCGCAAACAAAGTGGGAGCGAGCGAGCCGAAAATACCTTCCAGAAGTTTATGAGCGTCTTGAATCTCTGCAACCTCATATAAGCCATTTTTATAAAAGGCCGTTGCGGCGAGGATCAAAATGGCCGCATTCACAAAAAAAGCGAGGTTTAATGCGACGGTGGTATCGATCAAATTATATTTCAGTGCTTCGCGGATACCCTTTTTGGTTCGTTCTATTTTGCGGGTCTGCACCAAGGATGAATGCAGGTATAAATTATGGGGCATCACCGTAGCGCCGATGATGCCGATGGCGATATACAAAGCATTACCCGAAAGGAAGGAGGGCTGAAATCCCGTCATTAGTTCTGATATATCCGGTTTTACAATAAACATCTCGGTCAGAAATGAAATGCCTACGATAAAGACCATCGATACAATGAATACTTCCATCATTCGCATCCCCTTGTTCAAAAGGAATAATAAGAGGAATGTATCAAGGATCGTAATTGAGATACCCCAACTAAGAGGTAGGCCAAACAAGAGCTGTAAGCCAATTGCCATACCAATAATTTCAGCAAGGTCGCAAGCCACAATAGCGATTTGAGCTAAAATGTATAAAGGGAAGTTTATGAGCTTCGGATAAGCGCTTCTGGAAGCCTGAGCAAGGTCGAGCCCACGCACGATTCCAAGTCTGGCACTTAGAGATTGCAGGAGCAATGCAATAAGGTTAGACATTAATAAGATCCAGATTAGTCGGTAGCCAAACTGACTTCCACCGGCAATATCTGTTGCCCAATTACCGGGATCCATATAGCCGACGCTAACCAAATATGCCGGACCAACAAAGGCCAGCAGTTTACGCCAGCCGGTTTTGTTCTCTGTCTTGACAGATTGATGTACTTCGCTTAGCGATTCATTATGCTTACTCATGCTAAGATTAAGATATTTTTAGCCGCTTCTCTACTGATTGTTATTTCCTTGTTTTCCATCAGTAAAATCACCGATCCATCAAACTCTATAACCTCGATTACAGCAATTTTCTTTCCAAGTACCAGTCCCGACTTTTCTAAATACTGAAGAAACTTCGGACTGTGCTCATTAACGCCCGAAATAATTCCGGTGTCTCCAGCTTCCATCTTTGAAATCCTAATTAAGTCTTTGCTTTGAAACTTACCTTCTTTATCCGGTATAAGATCCCCATGAGGGTCTGCCTTTGGATTCCCGAGAAAATCAGCCAACCTATCAACGAGCGTGTCTGATTTAATGTGCTCAAGTTGCTCAGCAATGTCATGTACTTCATCCCATTTAAACTGAAGCTTTTCTACCAGAAAAACTTCCCATAAACGATGTTTGCGTATTATTCCAACTGCAAGACTATAACCTTTCGGGGTAAGCGTTACGCCTTGATATTTCACATAATTAATTAGACCTTTTTCAGCCAATTTTTTTATCATATCCGTCACAGACGAAGCTTTTGTGCTAGTTTGCTCTGCAATACTATTTGTATTTACAGCCTGATTGCCGTCTTTACTTAAATGATAAATCGACTTGATATAATTTTCTTCGGTGAAAGAATTCATAAGAAATTTTAACAAATCTAATAGTATTTTTAGATTTATCTAAAAATTAAATATAAAATTTAGGGCATTTTTTAAAATATAATTTGGCTCAATGTTTTAAACATATATTTTTGCGAGATGGCACAAGAGTTAGATAAAATTGATCTGCAAATCCTTAAAATACTCCAAGAAAACGGCCGTATAACAAATTTGCAGTTGTCCAGTGAAATAGGCTTATCGCCTGCCCCGACCTTAGAGCGGGTAAGAAAACTGGAAAACGCCGGGTACATTAAGAGCTATCATGCGTTGGTAGATGAAGAGTTATTGGGATTAGGGATTAAAACCTTTATCCAGATTCAACTCGATTTTCATAAAGGAAATACGATTCAGACATTTGCAGATGAGTTGATGAACATCAAGGAAGTAACTGAATGTCACCATGTTACTGGTGAGTGCGATTTCTTGTTGAAAGTCTATGTGAAAGATATAAAGTCGTACGAACGTTTGATAATGGACAAAATCAGTAAAATCAGCGTCGTAAAAACTTTCCAGACGATGATGATACTTTCTACGAGCAAAAAAGAGCCGATTATTCCACTGGAATATTAGTCTATCTGCCAGTCAATTGGCTGTTCACTTCTTTCCGCTAAGATCTTATTTGTCTTTGAAAAGTGACCGCATCCAAAAAAGCCGTTCCGCGCAGAGAATGGTGAAGGATGTGCAGCTTGCATAATATGATGTTTTGTAGCATCTATTAGTCCTATTTTCGATTGTGCAAATTTTCCCCATAGTAAAAAGATTAAGCCAGTAAATCGATTAGATAGTTCAATGATGGCTCGATCTGTAAATTCTTCCCAACCTTTATTCTGATGTGAGCCGGGGGTATGCGCTTGAACCGTCAGTGTTGAGTTTAATAAAAATACGCCTTGTTCCGTCCATTTTGTAAGGTCGCCGTGTTCCGGAATTTTAAACCCGTCAATATCGTTCGATAGCTCTTTGTAAATGTTCTTTAAGGAAGGCGGCAGCCTAACGCCTTTCTCTACGGAAAAAGAAAGTCCGTGAGCCTGATTTTCGTTGTGGTAGGGATCCTGTCCAAGTATAACCACCTTGATTTTATCAAAAGATGTATGGTTAAATGCATTGAAAATCAAGCGTTCAGGCGGATAAACTACATGCCCTAATTCCTTTTCAGCCTGCAGAAATTTTTGCAAGTCCTGCATGTAATCCTTTTCGAATTCGTGCTGCAAAACGTCGTTCCAGGTTCCTTCGAGCTTCGCCCACATAATAATTAGAATTGATGTTTGTTAAACGGCTAAATAACCAGATATTTGCAATCTTCCTAAAGAGATTCCTTGGGAGCTAATTTAGAAACAATGCCGAATTTTATCCGATTAATAATATCTTTTGCCTTATTGGGTGCCGCCGTTACGCTAATGGTCTTTAGTTTTTGGGGCTGGGGAATCCTCGTTTTTTTACTTGCCATCCTCGTTTTCGTAACATTCTTCTTCAATGAAAATATGCTTATTGCCCAGTATTTTTTGCGAAAAGAGAATATGGAGAAAGCGAAGCAATGGTTAGACAGAATCACTGATTATGAAAAGCAATTAGTGAGCGCGCAATATGGTTATTATCATTTGTTGATCGGACTAATTGAATCGCGTAAAGCCCCGTTACAATCAGAGAAATATTTTAAGCGTGCTTTATCTTTCGGTATGACGATGGATCATAATACTGCCTTAGCCAAACTTTCCCTCGCGGGAATTGCGATGGCCAAGCGCAACAAGCGTGAAGCGACGATGTATTTACAGGAAGCGAAAAAGGCGGATAAAAATAAACTACTTGCCGAGCAGATTAAAATGATGCAGGGGCAGATGAGTCAGATGGACCGGACGGTCATCAAAGGAGGGTATAGATAAACCTATTTATCGTCAAGGCTGTCGAATCTTAGAGAAGATTCCCGATCACGAAGTATATAATCACCCTGATGGGATGGTGTTTCTTTGAAACCAAAAAACACTTGCTCTGCCTCGATTCTCTTTAACAACTGACTGATAAAGGACAGATCAAAATCCTCCTTACTTAATTTCAACAGATATTCACGATCTGTAATTTCGAGACTTGAGTTTTTCATAGCGTACTAATTACTCAAAATTATAAAAGCCCTGCGAAATCGTTGTTCACAGGGCTTTATGCTTTTATTATGTAATTGTTAACTAATTTATCCTATCAATAACAATTTTGTATTAAATAGATAAGTTTCTTGCTTTATCAAGCAAATCGATTGAATGGGATATACACGTAATCCTTAACTAAACCAATCCATCACTGTATCTTTCCCGGGCATTGTAATCTCCAGCTTTAGCTTCTTCCTCATCCCGCCAAGGTCGTTAAATACCTTATTGGGGTTAGCCGATTTCAAGTCGTCGATGGTATTAAACCCCATTTTATTTAGAACAGGCACCCATTCTGCCGGGACGCCAATAGTCACGAAATCTTCGACAGAACTAATAGTCGCACGTTTTTCCGGTCGCATTTGAGGGAAGAATAATACTTCCTGAATAGTACTTTGATTGGTCATCAACATCACTAAACGATCAATGCCGATACCTAAGCCTGATGTTGGTGGCATTCCATATTCCAAAGCACGCAGAAAATCCTCATCCATCGCCATGGCTTCTTCATCTCCTCTTCCGGCCAACAATAGCTGGTCTTCAAGTCGCTCTCGCTGGTCGATCGGATCATTCAACTCGGTATACGCATTGGCGATTTCCTTGCTGTTGACAAACAGTTCAAACCGCTCTACAAGTCCTGGCTTTGAACGATGTTTTTTAGCAAGCGGAGTCATTTCTATTGGATAATCCGTAATGAAGGTAGGCTGTATCAAATGTTCTTCAACTTTCTCACTGAAAATCTCATCGATTAGCTTGCCTTTGCCCATTGAAGGATCGATTTCGATACGTAGTGTCGTGCAAACATCGCGCAAAGCGGCTTCATCCATTTCTGAAACGTCAATGCCCGTGTATTTCTGAATCGATTCATACATCGTCAGCTTTTCATATGGCCCAGAAAAATCAATAACATGTTCGCCAACAGTTATTTGTGTAGCATTATTGGTCGCTAGCGCGATCTTTTCCAGACATTCTTCCACCATACCCATCATCCAGATATAATCTTTGTACGCGATATAGATCTCCATCGACGTAAACTCGGGGTTGTGAGTTCTGTCCATCCCTTCGTTGCGGAACATCTTGCCAAACTCATACACGCCGTCAAAACCGGCCACGATCAAACGTTTTAGATACAGCTCATTCGCAATCCGCAGGAAAAGCGGTATATCCAAGGCATTATGATGCGTTTTAAACGGACGAGCGGCTGCACCTCCATGAACAGGCTGTAAAACAGGTGTTTCAACTTCCATCCATCCCTGATCGTCAAAGTAGCTTCGCATGGTGTTAATTACCTTTGAGCGGTTCATGAAAATCTGCTTAAACTCAGGGTTTACCGTTAGATCTACATAACGCTGACGGTAACGCATTTCTGGGTCCGTAAATCCATCGTGTATATTTCCTTCTTCATCACGTTTCACAACTGGAAGAGGTTTAAGTGATTTTGATAAAAGCTTTAGATCAGTAACATGGATCGATATTTCGCCGGTTTGGGTAATAAAAACAAATCCTTTTACACCAACAAAATCACCGATATCCATTAATTTTTTGAATACGGTATTATAGAGCGCTTTGTCATCGCCGGGGCAAATATCATCGCGTTTAATATAGATTTGGATTCGATCCGTTGAATCTTGCAGCTCTGCAAATGACACGCTGCCCATAATTCTGCGCGTCATAATTCTGCCAGCGATACTTACAGTTTGATAAGCGGTTTTATCTAGCTCGTAGTTCTTAAGAATGTCTTTGGCCGTGACGTTGATCTCATATTCTTCAGGAGGGTAAGGGTCGATACCTAATTTACGCAGTTCCAATAATGCTTCGCGCCTAAAAATTTCCTGTTCGGATAATCCAATACTCATGTATGATATAATTTCTGCAAAAATAGTTTTTTCGATTTGAGAACTGAAGTTTAAAATAAATAGAAATCGATATTACGAGAGTGCCTTAGGGCAACAAATCAATCAATTACTCAGCTAAAGGTTGATTATTGTACATACGATCAATTTGAGAAGCAAATTTTTTCTCTATTACTTTTCTCTTCGCTTTAAGAGTAGGAGTAATCTCCCCATCATCAATGGTGAAGGGATTACGTTTGACTAAAAAGTGTTTAATCCGCTCAAACTTTGCAAGCTCTTTAGATAGTGTTTTTACATCATGATCGATCCACTCTACAATTTCTTGATCTTCTATAAACAAGTCTGATTGTTGGAAAAACTCATTAGTTTTTCCGAAGGTTTCTTGCAAAGTTTCTCTTGAGGGAATAACGATCGCTGTGATATACTCTCGTTTATCTCCAACTAGAAAAATCTGTTCAATTTTCGGACTTTTTAGATAAGTATTTTCCACAGGAGTGGGATACACATTCTTTCCATAAGCATTGACGAGCATGTTTTTTAGCCGGTCTGTGATTTGTAAATTGCCTTTGTAAAATCGTCCAATATCACCCGTATGGAACCAGCCGGCAGAGTCAAGCACTTCGGATGTTTCAAAAGGTTTGTTCCAGTAGCCCTTCATTACACAATGTCCACGCACCACGATCTCACCCTCTGCGCAGTCGAACGCTTCATCAAAGCTGTCATGGGTTTGTACTGCAATAAATTCTTTACTTTCAATATCCTGAATACCCACTTCAATTTGAGGAACAATTCTTCCGACTGTGCCGTAAACCTGCCTGTGATATTCAGTTACAGACATTACCGGCGATGTTTCAGTTAATCCAAATCCTTCTAAAACTTTAATACCAAGATTGCCGAAAAACTCTCCTACGTTTTTAGGAAGAGCGGCGCCACCTGAGATCATAAATTTTAATCTGCCGCCGGTCTTTTCTTTTATCTTGCTGAAAACCAACTTTTCAGCTATTTTTTGTTTAGTGTTTAAAATAAATCCCTGATCAGTTCCGGCCTCTTTTAGCTGTCGAATTCTTTTTCCTGTTTCAAGCGCCCATAAAAAAATTCTCGCCTTTGTGCCGCCGGCAGACGTTCCACTTTTCATCGCCTTGTCATGGATACGTTCCAAAAGGCGCGGCACACAACTCATCACTGTTGGCTTTATTTCAGTCATGTTTTTCGCAAGCAATTCAAGGCTTTCTGCGAACGCAATTTTGCATCCCTTGGCGCAGCTTACATGGTAGGTTGCTGTTCGTTCAAAGACATGGGATAAGGGCAGAAAAGAGAGAAATGTTTCTTTCTCATTGATTACCGGTATTTGGTAGAGACAAACCCGCACATTTTCCACAAAATTAGAATGTGTCAGCATCACACCTTTTGGAACTCCGGTTGTTCCCGAAGTATAAATAAGTGATGAAAGATCGTTAGGCAGTACGTCCTTTCGCATCGCATTAAGCTTAGCAGCATACTTATTGACTACTGATTCACCTTCTAAGATCAATTTTTTAAAACCGATCACACCGGCGTTTATCGAAACATTCTCGCAATACTTTTCATAATCATCAAACACGGGGATGATTCGTTCAAGTGTGGGGACCTTATTGGCTAGTTTTAAAATCTTTTTAAAGAGGAACTGATTACCGACTAAAATTGCGCGTGCACCTGAGTCGTTTAAAATATATTCAACTTCACTCTCAACCAACGTTGGGAAGATTGAAACGTTTACGGCACCGATTTGCTGTAAGCCTTGATCATAATAGATATATTCCGGAGAATTTTCAATTAGTAGCGCCAGGCGGTCGCCTTTTTTTATGCCCATTTCAACAAAATAGCTAGATATAGCATCTGCGTTTGAAAGTGTCTGCTTATAGCTAATTTCCTCCCAAGCTAGATCAGTCTTACGTAGTAAAAAGGTTGTGTTTTCGTCGTGAATGTTCTTCACTACATTGCGCAACAAATCCGGAATCGTTCTACAATCTTGTGTCAACTTGCCGTTAATAATTGGTTAACACAAGTATACAGAATTTAACATAAAAGAAAAGGGACTTTCTAAAAAGCCCCTTTTCTTTTAAAATTGAAATCAAATATTATCTAAACTGAAAAACTTTCTCCGCAGCCGCAAGTTCGCGACGCGTTTGGGTTATGGAAATTAAAACCTTTGCCGTTTAGGCCATCACTAAAATCTAATTCGGTGCCGGCTAGATATAAAAAAGACTTCATGTCTAAAGCTAAACGGACACCTTGATCTTCAAAGAATTGGTCGCCCGGCTTTTCTTCATTGTCAAAATCAAGTTTATAAGACAAGCCAGAACAACCCCCTCCTTGTACTGAAACACGCAGAAAATAACTAGTGTCAAGTCCTGAAGTACTTTTTAAGTCCTCAATTTTAAGTTTTGCCTTATCTGTTACTGTAACCATTTTACGATTTACGTTTTAGCTTTAGGCTCTCACCATTTCTAATGGTGCGTCTTTTCAGACACAATTGCCTCAAGACCATTTTTTACTCGGTAATCATTGATAGCTGCCTTTATTGCATCTTCAGCCAAAACTGAACAGTGGATCTTAACAGGCGGCAAGGCCAGTTCTTCGACGATGTCCATGTTATCGATGGTCATCGCATCATCAATATTTTTTCCTTTCAGCCATTCTGTTGCAAGTGAAGAAGAGGCAATTGCAGAACCGCAGCCAAAAGTTTTAAATTTAGCGTCGGTAATGACGTTGTTTTCGTCAACTTCGATTTGCAGCCGCATGACGTCTCCACATTCTGGAGCGCCTACCAAACCTGTGCCAACATTGTTTTTGCTTTTATCAAGCGTTCCAACGTTACGGGGATGGGTATAATGGTCAATTACTTTATCTGAATAAGCCATAACTGTATGTTTTTATATATTATTTCTATTTAATTTTTTCTCGCAATACGCAATACGATCTCCTAGTGTTCCGCCCACTCAATCGAATCCAAATCGATTCCTTCTTTGAACATTTCCCATAGAGGCGAAAGATCCCGAAGGTGATTAACGGCAGTTTTTGTTTGTTGTATTGCAAAATCTACTTCTTCTTCAGTGGTGAACCGTCCAAGACCGAAACGAATCGATGAATGCGCAAGATCGTCAGACAATCCTAATCCTTTAAGTACATATGAAGGTTCTAAAGAGGCGGAAGTACAAGCAGAACCCGACGATACTGCCAAATCCTTCATCGCCATCATTAATCCTTCTCCCTCTACGTATTTGAAAGAAATATTTGCCACATGAGGTAAGCGATGTTCGCGGTTACCATTCACATAGCTTTCTTCAAGTACGGTTAGCCCGCTTTCTAGTTTATCGCGTAAAACGGATAATCTTTTTGCGTCATCTGCCATTTCTAATCGGCTAAGTTCGCAAGCTTTTCCAAAACCAACAATACCCGGAACGTTCATCGTGCCTGAGCGCATTCCGCGTTCGTGTCCGCCGCCATCCATTTGGGCTGTTACCTTTACTCTTGGATTCTTTCTACGTACATATAAAGCGCCAACGCCTTTAGGGCCGTACATTTTATGAGCAGTGAAGGCCATGATATCTATTCCATCTGCAATGACATCAACCGGAATCTTGCCAACGGCTTGAACGCCATCTGTAAAGAAGAGCGCCCCATGTTTATGAGCAATATCTGAAATCTGCTTAATAGGCTGAATAATACCAATTTCATTATTTCCATACATGATACTAACCAAAATAGTTCTTTCGGTCATCGACTGTTCTAAAAGATCGAGATCAATTAAACCATCTGAATTCACGGGAAGGTAGGTAACTTCTGCACCAAGTTTTTCTAAGTGCTTACAAGTATCGAGAACCGCTTTATGCTCCGTAATACAAGTAATGATATGATTGCCTTTGTCTTTATACATCTCAAAGACACCCTTGATAGCAAGGTTGTCAGATTCAGTAGCGCCTGAAGTAAAAATAATTTCTTTTTCGTTTGCGCCAATTAGCTTGGCAACCGCTTCACGAGCATAATCGATTGCTTCTTCAGCTACCCATCCAAATGCATGATTACGACTTGCGGCATTGCCAAACTTCTGTGTAAAGTAAGGAATCATTGCATCCAAGACCCGAGGATCCATTGGAGTCGTGGCATTATTATCTAAATATACAGGGATATCCATAGTAGTTTCTCAGACGTTTATTTTAATGCACAAAGATACGAAAACATTTGCCAATATATTTTCGTTATAGCAGTCAGTTTCAGATAAAAATAGTCATTTTTATGCCATAATATGTACATTATGAATAAAATAGAGCACATTGGGATCGCTGTCAAAAGCATTTCAGAATCTGCAAACATTTATGAAAAACTTTTGGGACTTGCTCCTTATAAAACTGAATTTGTCAAGGGGGAATCTGTAAATACAATGTTCTTTAGGGTAGGGGAAAGTAAAATCGAATTGCTCGAATCTACTGATCCCCATTCAGCTATTGCTAGATTTTTAGACAAACGCGGTGAGGGTATGCATCATATTGCTTTTGATGTAGACGACATTGAAACAGAGATGGCACGGTTAAAACGTGAGGGTTTTGTCTTGGTCAATGAAGTTCCTACGCTTGGAGCAGATAACAAACTAGTCTGTTTTGTTCATCCCAAATATAGTAATGGCGTTTTAATTGAGCTATGTCAGAAAATAAGTTGAAATCAAAAAAATGATTTAATTTTCTATTTTAATTATCTATATTTGCACCTCTCAAAATTCAAACAATATGAAGGCTGATTTACATCCGAAGAATTATAGACTAGTGGTTTTCAAAGACATGTCAAACGAGTATGCTTTTTTAACCAAGTCGTGCATTGATGCGAAAGAAACCATTAAATGGGAAGATGGAAATGAATATCCACTTGTAAAACTGGAAATTTCTCACACATCACATCCATTTTACACCGGTAAAATGAAGCTAGTGGATACTGCGGGTCGTATCGATAAGTTTAACAACCGCTACACTAAAAAGTAAGATATATTTTCAAATTAAATGAAAGTCCCGACCGAACAGTCGGGACTTTTTTTATTTTTGTTCCATGACGATTGTTCTTTTTGATGATACTTCATCTGAGACACTTCTTCCGCTAACATTTACACGCCCCGTATCCGAAATACGTATTGGTATTTTAACGATAGCAGAAAAGTGGAAGAAATATCTTGACGCTGAGGTGTCTTACAAGACGAAAAGCTATCTAAAAGAGAAATTCCCTCTTCGTTTATCTGCCGACAATCTTTTTATAAATGGGTCGATATGTCCGGATGAGCCTTTATTAGATGCAATTGCAAAATTAAAGGAAGGGCAAGCGATTGTTAAAAATGGACTGCTGATTGCAGGAAGATTAGCCTCGTCGGATGCGCTAAGCGGTAATATATTTGAAAAGTTAGAATATGTAAACAAATTCGTTCGAATTTGCTTTCCTGAAGATATTTTTAAATTCAATGATGTCGAAATCCGGAAGGATTTTACGTTAATCACTAAAGGCAGAATTTCTTCCGAAATTAGCAGTACTAACGTAATTCTTGGAGAGCATTTCTTTGCTGAGGAAGGTGCTGAAGCCGAATGTTCAACATTTAACAGCAAAGACGGTCCGGTTTACCTCGGTAAGGATACTCAAGTTTGGGAGGGCAGTCATATAAGAGGCTCATTCGCTTTATGCGATCATTCGCAGGTTAAGATGGGATCAAAGATTTACGGAATGACCACCATAGGGCCGCATTGTAGAGTGGGAGGAGAGATAAACAATTCGGTACTTCAAGCGTATTCTTCTAAAGGGCACGATGGATTTTTGGGTAATTCTGTCTTGGGCGAGTGGTGTAATATTGGGGCCGACAGCAATAACTCTAACCTTAAAAATAATTATGCAGAAGTTCGTCTGTGGGATTATACTAAAGAGAGTTTCCGTAAAACGGGATTACAGTTTTGTGGACTGATAATGGCAGACCATTCTAAATGTGGGATTAATACGATGTTCAATACCGGAACTGTTATTGGCGTTGGCGTCAATGTATTCGGAGCGGGATTCCCAAGAAATTTCGTGCCGGACTTTTCATGGGGTGGAGCTACTGGCTTTGACGTTCATAGTCTAGAAAAAATGTTTGAAACTACCGCAAATGTATTTGAGCGTCGTGATCGTAAGTTCGACGAGATAGAGAAAAGTATACTCGAGCAAGTATTTGAATTAACAGGTAAATACAGAAGATTTTAATTAACTAAAATGAGAAAAAAGATTATCGCAGGCAATTGGAAAATGAACATGGATTATACTTCGGGACTAAGTTTATTCTCCGAAATTGTAAATATGGTAGCGGATGAAATTACAGGACAGCAAGAAGTAGTAATTTGCCCACCTTACATTCACTTATATAACTTAGCGCAGTTGTCAAAAAGCAGTTTAAAGGTAAGTGTCGGTTCTCAAAACTGTCATAAGGCAGATTCAGGAGCTTATACTGGTGAAATTTCGGCAGGAATGGTAAAGTCTACCGGCGCTGATTATGTAATTTTAGGCCACTCAGAACGCCGCCAATATTTTGGAGAGACAGATGCCTTGCTTTCGGAAAAAGTAAAAGTAGTTCTTAATCAAGACTTGAAGCCAATTTTCTGTATTGGCGAAACTCTCGAAGAGCGTAATCAACAGCGCCATTTCGAAGTGATAAAGACACAATTAGAACAAGGAATATTTCATCTTTCAGAATCTGAATTTGCTAAAACTGTTATTGCCTACGAGCCGGTATGGGCAATTGGAACAGGACTAACGGCGAGTCCGGAGCAAGCGCAAGAAGTTCATTCATTTATTAGGTCAGAGATTGCGGCAAAATATAGTGATCATGTTGCCAATGGGACTACAATCTTATATGGCGGAAGCTGTAATCCAAAAAATGCATCAGAGTTGTTTGCTCAGGCTGATATTGATGGCGGATTAATAGGTGGTGCTTCATTGAAATCTCGTGATTTTCTTGACATCGTAAAAGCCTTTAATTAAGGATGATTTATAAAGAGCTTATCTTTCGTATAAAATCTTCCGAAGATTATCATAAAGATCTGCTAATTAACAGTTTATCTGAAATTGGGTTTGATACATTCGAGGAAATAGTTCAAGGCTTTAAGGCCTATATCCCTTCAGACGATTTTGATCAGACTTTATTGGATGAAACTATAAAGTTGTTTGAAGGCTCGTTTGTCTTTTCTTACGAGATAAATACGATCCCTGCCACGAACTGGAATGAAGTGTGGGAAAGCAATTTTAGACCGTTGATTATTAAAGATCAATGCCATGTTAGGGCTGCTTTTCATGATAGCCGACCCGAATTTCCCTATGAGATCATCATCGACCCCAAAATGGCTTTTGGTACTGGCCATCATCAAACTACTGCGATGATGATGGAATATATGCTTGAGATTGATTTCAGCGGAACAACCGTACTCGATATGGGATGCGGGACTGGAATTCTTGGGATTCTAGCGTCTAAACTAGGCGCAAATCAAGTTTTCTGCATTGATTATGATGCGATATGTTTTGACAGTTCGATAGAAAATGCCCTTTTAAATCACTCAGAAAATATTAAAAGTCTTTGTGGTTCGAAGGAAGTAATTCCTGATCTTTCTTTCGAAATAATTCTTGCTAACATCAATCGAAACATACTTCTTGATCAGATTGCGCGATACGCAGAAGTGTTGACGCCGGGAGGAAAATTATTCTTAAGTGGTTTTTATAAAGATCCGGACCTAACGATGTTGATTGATGTAGCGAAGGCAAACCGTTTGAATTTTAAGGGTCATAAAATTCAAGAATCTTGGGTGGCAGCCTACTTTGTCAAAGACTTTCTTTAAAAGAAAGCACTTTAATTTAATTAATTAGACCTTTTCAAATGATGAGAGTACATTTTATTGCAATAGGGGGTGCAGCGATGCATAATTTGGCAATTGCTTTACACTTAAAGGGGTACGAGATAAGCGGGTCTGATGATGTAATTTTTGAACCTTCTAAATCGCGGTTGGAGAAGTATGGTCTACTCCCAGCAAAAATGGGATGGGATGTTGACAATATCCAGTCCGACTATGATGTTATTATTCTTGGTATGCATGCCCAAAAAGACAATCCTGAGTTACTTAAAGCGCAAGAATTGGGATTGAATATATGCTCTTACCCTGAGTATATATACAGACAGTCAAAAACTAAGACCAGAGTTGTTATCGGAGGAAGTCATGGGAAAACTACCATTACGTCAATGATTTTGCACGTGATGAGGAAATGTGGTCGTGAATGTGATTATCTGGTCGGCGCTCAACTCGAAGGGTTTGATACAATGGTCCGTCTGACAGATACAGCACCGGTTATCATTATCGAAGGTGATGAGTATCTCGCATCTCCTATCGATAAGCGTCCGAAGTTTCATATCTATAAGGCTCATGTTGCCGTGATAAGTGGTATTGCCTGGGATCATATAAATGTGTTTCCAACATTCGAAAATTATATTGATCAATTTCGAAAATTTCTTGGAACGGTAATGGACGGCGGCAAAGTAATCTATTGTGCTGAGGATGAAGTATTAAATAAAGTCATTAATGAAGAACATAGCAAGCTTTATAAAATACCATATGGTACACCAGACTATACAATTCTAGACGGTACGACAACTCTCGTCACCCAGGATAGAGACGTCGTGCTAACTATTTTCGGACGACATAATCTAATGAATCTGAATGCTGCCAAAATGGTCTGTAATCAGCTCAACATCAGCGATAATCAGTTTTACGACGCTATAAGTTCGTTTAGCGGAGCCGCGAGAAGACTAGAACTCCTGGGAAAGAATTCTCAAACAACAGTCTATAAAGATTTTGCACATTCTCCTTCTAAGTTAAAAGCCACTATTGAGGCTGTAAAACAACAGTATCCAGATCGAATTCTAATTGCATTAATGGAACTACACACGTATAGTAGCCTAAATAGAGAATTCTTAAATGAGTATAAAGGCTGTATGGATGGTGCCGATCAAGCTATAGTTTTTATTGATCAACATACTTTTTTGCAGAAAAAAATCGAACCGTATGATGAGGCTACCGTGAAAAGTTCATTTGGTAACGGCAAGTTAAAATTTTTCAACAATCCCGACATTTTGGTAGGATATTTGCATAATATTAATTATCGTGGTAAAAACTTTCTTTTAATGAGTTCCGGTAATTTTGGTGGAATAGATTTAAAAGTCCTTGCGAAAAATATTTTAGCACAATAATAATGCGGTAATATGAAAACTTCAGGTAAAAAATCAAGCTGTTAAGGCATTAGAAGGGACGGAGTCAAGAGGGTGTGGCGAAGCGATTGAAGATTTCTATCCCTGCGTTTTCTAACACTGAAACTGACATTTATTTATCTCGTTTAAAGCAACTAGCTGTCTTATTTAGAATGTCTGAAGTACAACTACTTGCATTTAATGATGCTGAGCAGCAAGAGAAGTATATATCAGATTTAGAGATTTCAACCGTGAAATTGAAAGACTGCGGAAAAGAGATTATTGAACTTCAAAAGAAAGTGATAGCACTCTATGAAGAATTTAGGAACGTTCAAGTCCCAACGGTTTAAATTGCAAGCCTAAAACAGTTTTCGAAGAGTGAGGTGCCGTTTGCCAAATACGGCACCGGTTGCCTCATGGATAGACAGCATTTTATCGTTAAAATCACCTACCCAAGATAATTCAACTTCATTGTATTGTTTTAGAGGCAGAACGTATTCCTTGATTTTTATGAAAATTGCCGATTCAAGCCCGTGCTTTTGAAAGGCTTGTTTTGTACCCATAACAATGGCTCTCATACGAGAGACGCCTTTCCAGCGATAGTACAAAAATTTGATTTTCTCTATAAGACCAAGCTTGCCTTTAAGTGGTTTGATCATTTGGTTTACGTCGGGTAGCATAACGACAAAAGATGCCGGTTCATCGTTGACGTATGCAAACCAAATGAGCTTTTCATCCATGACGGTTTTCATCTTATTAAAACTTTCCAGAACCGTTTCCGTTTTAATAGGTACAAAACTTTCGAAATCTTTCCATCCATCGTTATAAATCTCTAAGAAATCCGCAGCAAAGCGTTCTATCTTAGATGCATTGAGATGCTCAAATCGATAACCTGGCTTTTTAGCCACCCATTCGGCAATCTTAGTAAACCGTTCCGGGAACGGTTTATTTACATCTAAGTGATTGGTTATCTGTTGATAAAGAGTTGTAAATCCATAGTCCTGGAAAAATTTATAGTAATAGATCGGATGATAGTTCATTCCGAAAGAGGGCTGTGTAAATCCTTCGACTAATAGTCCCCAAAAGTTGTCGTTCTCTCCAAAATTAATGGGACCATCCATTGCTTGCATGCCACGGCTTTGCAGCCATATTTTTGCCGTATCGAAAAGAAGGACTGCAGCATTATAGTCATCAACTGATTCAAAAAATCCAATTCCGCCTGTGGCTTGTTCGTAAGTATACGCTTTGTTTTTGTTAATAAATGCAGCGATTCTACCGATCGCTTTTCCTTGATTATCTTTTAAAACCCAACGGGTTATTTCGCCATGACTATGAAAATTGTTTTTTTTAGGATCAAAAATGGCCTCAGTGTCTGTATCCAAGGGGCATACCCAGATTGGATCATTTTTATAGATACTTCTAGGAACATCTAGAAACTCACGTACGTCTTTTTTGCCTTTTACTTCAGTAATAATCATGCGTTGTCTGGCTGATAAATTAAAAAAGCACCCAGTATAGCTGGATGCTTCTTCAAAATTAATATAACTCAATAATCGTCTTCATCGTCGAATTCGCTAAAAGTTGAAAAGCCGTCTAATTCATCTAAGGGGACTTCATCAAAGCCGTCTTCATCTACTGTAAAAACAGCTCCAGCTTTCGGTTCATCTGGTTTTACGGCAAGCTTCTTACTATTAGTGGCTTTGCTTTTCGTCGCGCCCTTTTTAGTATCAGTTTTTTGGGGTGTTTTCATGAGCAAATAATACTAGGCGATATTAATCAAATTGCTTACAATAAAATTAAAAAGATTTTAAATATATTCTCTTTCCAAATTTAAAATTCAACATAAATCTAATCAACAAAAGTATTATTGATGGCCGGCTTTATTCCTGATAATTTCCAATATGATTAACTTCTTCTTTTAAGTCTTTAAGTTGAGGAAGATCAGCGATCGAATTTATGCCAAAATAATCTGAAAAGAGATTACTAGTTCCATATAAAATAGGTTTTCCAATTGTTTCTGTACGACCAACGATAACAATCAATTCTTTGTCAAGTAGTTTTTGTACGGTATAGTCACAATTGACACCTCGAATCTGCTCAATTTCAAGTTTCGTAATGGGCTGCCGATATGCTATTATCGCCAATGTTTCAAGTGCCGAACGACTTAACTTCTTTTTAGAACGCTGAATCTGCAGTTGTGCAATAACCGGGTGAAATGTTTTTTTTGTTAAAAACTGAAAGCCCCCATTAATTGCAACAAGGTTTATCGCAAGAGTCAAATTCTCGTACTTTTCCGTTATTTCATTAACAGCGGCTAAAATAGCCCTTAATTCAATTTTCTCTGCCGAAGTAGCCTGAATTAGCTGCTGAATCTCCTCAACGCCGATCCCTTGTTCTGAGGCAAAAATTAATGCTTCAATATTCAAAACAAGGTCTTCCATACTTATAGATACAAATTATTTTAGAATGTCTATTAATGCCCTGAATGCCCATCTAAACCATGGGCGTGCCCGTGACTTAATTCTTCCGCAGTTGCTTCGCGTACGTCTAGAACTATTCCTTTGAAATGTAGATTTTGTCCCGCCATCGGATGATTAAGGTCAACTTTAACAAGCTCGTCTGATACTTCTGTAACGCGCGCTCTGAACTGATTGCCATGATTGTCCTGTAAAGGTATAATTGCATCAACTGGAGGTATATCCGTATCGTTAAACATCCCTATTGGCAGTTCGGTAACAGCATTTTCATCGTTTTCGCCATATGCATCTTCTGCAGATAAGTGGAATTCATAAGTTGCGCCGGCAGCTAATCCGCTTAAATTTTCCTCAAATTTTGGTAACATCATGCCTGTTCCAAAAAGAAAAATAAGTGGATTTTCTTGATTAGCTTGCTCTACAAACACACTTTCCCCGTTTTCAGTGGTATACAGATCGTATGTTAGCGCCACTACGCTGTTGGGTTGAATAGTCATATTTTTAAGTTGAAATTGATCCATGACGGCTGATTTGCTTTCGTGGAAGTACTATGTCTGGTTTATTTGTTTTAATGCTTCAGCTATTGTGTTAACAGGTACTAGGCAGGTTTTATTTTTACAAACAAACACTCGGGTTTCTTTGTCCCACTTGCCGGCTAGCAAAGGTAATGTTCCTGTTATTCCTCCCAAAATTATTTTATTTGGAATAAAATGCTGTTCCATTTCCTTCCTTCTGTTCTCAAATTGCGGTCCGGTTATGGCAATTTCATTAACGCCATAAACGATATTTAGCAACAAGGAAGCCCAATTTGAGTGTCCTGAGCCATATTTTCTAATTTTCGGAAAGACGTTAGACAGCATGCGAGATGATATATCGATGTACCGCTGATTATCAAACAAATGCCCCAGTTTGTAAAGGTTATGTGCCATTATCGAGTTAGACGATGGGATGACATTGTCAGTAATTTCATATTTTCTGGCAATCAGTTTTTCATCTCCTGCAGACGTATAATAAAACATTCCGGTAGCTTTATCTAAAAAGTTTGATAGGGCATTTTCGGTAAGTGTCGCGGCTTCATTCAGCCATTTTTCATCGAAGGTGACTTCATACAAGCCAATAAGTCCTTCAATTACACTAGCGTAATCATCCAGAAAAGCAGATTTTACAGAACCTGAAGAGTTGAAGAAACGAATTAAATCACCAGTCTCTGTTCTTAGGTTAGATAATATGAAACTTGCATTTCTAATCGCGATAGCTAGAAATTCCGGTTCAGTGAACGCTTTGTAAGCATCGGTTAAACCTTTAAGCATCAGTCCGTTCCATCCAGCTAGGATTTTATTGTCTAGTCCCGGCCTAACGCGTGTTGCTCTGTTGGACGCGATTTTTGTTTTCGACCTATTTATTGTCTCTCGAAGTTCTGCTTCATTAATACCTAGTTGTGAAGCTAAAGTCTTATCATCAGACTTTCGGAAGAAAATATTTGTATGTTCTTCGGGCCAATTGCCGCTTTCAGCTACATTGAAATATATGCTGAAAAGTTCTTCATCGGCACCTAGAATGTCTTTTAATTCTGATCTTGTATACGTATAAAATTTACCTTCAACTCCTTCGCTATCTGCGTCAAGCGCAGAATAAAATCCGCCAAGATGCGAGGTCATTTCAGCTTTTAGCCAGGCAAGTGTTTCAAATACAACCTCCTTATAAATTGGATCTTTGCAAAGTTGGTAGGCTTCTGAATAAACGCTCACTAATTGTGCATTGTCATAGAGCATTTTTTCAAAATGAGGGACATGCCATCGGTCATCTACAGAATATCGCGCAAAGCCGCCAGCTATTTGATCATAGATACCTCCAAAGGCCATTTTCTCGAGGGTTAGCCTAACACTAACATGTATGGTATTATCATTTGCAAGATGTGCATACCTTAATAAAAATTGCCAGTTATTGGGAAGTGGAAATTTTGGAGCACGGTTGTAGCCGCCTTCTGCCATATCAAATTGTCTTTTCCACGGCTCGATAATTTCTACGAGGTTTTGATGACTATATTCTTCCTGGTGTTCCACGAAATTAAGCTGTTCGTTATTGCGGATACCTTCAGTAAGTCGAACAGCGTATTCTACGGCTTCGTTCGGTTTATCTCGCCAGTAGCCTGCGAGGTTTAGCAACACGTTTTTCCAATCGGCATTCTTAAAGTACGTACCGCCATATATGGGTCGCTGATCGGGCAGACAGAAACAGTTGAGCGGCCAGCCCCCACTGCCTGTGATAAGCTGTACTGCAGTCATGTAAATCTGATCGATATCCGGACGTTCCTCACGATCAATTTTAATGCAGACGAAAAAATCATTCATGATCTGCGCAACACTTTCATCCTCAAAGCTTTCATGCTCCATTACATGACACCAATGACAAGCTGAATAACCGATGCTGATTAGGACCAGTTTGTTTTCTGCCACTGCTTTTGAAAGCGCCTCTTCTCCCCAAGGGTACCAGTCTACTGGATTATGGGAATGCTGCAAGAGGTAGGGGGAGGTCTCCTGGCTAAGGCGATTGGGATTCGAATTCATACAGGGTAAAGATAGCGGGTTTGAGGAGATGGTCAAAAGTTCATTTGTTCAAAGGTTCATTGGTTAATATGATAAGTTCAAATCGGTAGTCGAGATTGTTGCGTATCTTGAGAACGATGGACGAAATTAGAATCTCAGATCAAGGCGATCAAATTCCACATAAAGATATTGACGACGTGGTGATTGTTCTTGGTGGTTACACTCTTCTTCGTCTCTTTAATACGGATGGCTTGTTTATCGCAATCATTCAGAATTTATTAAAAAGTCCCGCTGATTTAGTCTTTTATTCTGCTACTTTTTTAGTTCCGTTGCCCGCACTTTACTTGTTTTGGCGGCTCCAGGAGTCGGGCTATCTTTTTTCAATGTGCTGTGTGTCTTATTGTTTAGCAAGTCATTTGTTGCTGATTTCGACGGAATTGACAGCAACAGGAAACACATCTGCTTTTAGCAAGATATTGCTGTTAACTCCAGTTGCTGTTTATGGATATTTATTTTACCTGCTTTTTAGAAGCAGCATGTATCGTACGTTCTCTTTAGGCCGCATGCAGGTGGCTGTAAGCGCAGTAGTTGGATTTTCGCTTGCTATAATTTTCTGAAAAGAACCGAAGCACGCGGTTTAGGCAAATATTTACTTTCTGACCCCCCTCCGAGATTAAGCTCTCAAGACCGACCAAATTCCTCAGGCCCTTCAACTAAGAGCTTATCTACTCAACTCTGCAAAATACCTATGAAACAGTGGTATCGTTTCAATTCCCTTGTAAAAATTAGCAATATCAAACTTTTCGTTTGGCGAATGCAGATTATCGCTGTCCAATCCAAATCCCATTAACACAGTTTTGATGCCTAGCTCTTTTTCAAATAGGGCTACAATTGGGATACTTCCGCCGCCGCGTGTCGGTATAGGGTCTTTGCCGAAAGCAGTCTTAACCGCCTTCTGTGCGGCGCGATATGCGATGCTGTCTGTCGGTGTAACAACCGGCTCGCCGCCATGATGTGGGATTACTGTAACCGAAACGCAATCGGGGGCAATCTTTTTGAAATGATCGCTGAACAGCTTCGTGATCTTTTCAGAATTCTGATTCGGAACAAGCCTCATAGAGATTTTGGCGCTTGCTTTTGATGGTAAAACGGTTTTAGCGCCCTCTCCAATATAACCACCCCATATGCCGTTAACTTCTAGCGTAGGTCTAGTGCCTACTCGTTCTATCGTGGTATATCCTTTCTCTCCCCATACTTCCTGTATTCCTAAATCCTTTTTGTATTCATTCTTATCATAAGGTGCTTTATTCAGTTCTGCACGTTCGGCCTCAGATAATTCAAGTATATCATCGTAAAATCCTGGTATAGAAACGTGATTGTTTTCATCATGCATGGAAGCGATCATCTGACAGAGTATCGTAGCGGGATTAGCAACAGCGCCGCCATAAACACCTGAGTGAAGGTCGCGGTTAGGGCCAGTAACTTCTACCTCAAGATAAGCTAAACCGCGCAAGCCGGTTTCTAATGAGGGATGTTCAAGGCTGATCATGGAAGTATCAGAGATTAGAACAACATCAGCTTCTAATCGCTTTTTATTCTCTTTAACAAAGGTATTTAAGTTTGATGAGCCAACCTCTTCTTCGCCTTCGATCATAAACTTAACATTGCAGGGCGGTTCCCCTTGGCTCATCATGAGTTCAAAAGCCTTTACATGCATGTAAAATTGTCCTTTATCATCGCAAGAGCCTCGTGCGTATATCTTCCCGTCTCTTACCGTTGGTTCAAAGGGTGGTGTTTCCCAAAGCCCTAAAGGGTCTGGAGGCTGCACATCATAATGTCCGTAAACGAGGACCGTAGGCCTAGATGAGTCGATAATTTTTTCTCCATAAACTATCGGGTTGCCTGCAGTTACGCAAATCTCTACGTTATCAGCACCTGCTGCCTTAAGCTTCTCCGCTACAAAATCTGCGGTATTTAACAGGTCGTTTTTGTGTTTTGGATCGGCGCTGATCGACGGAAAACGCAGTAGTTCAAATAGTTCATCCAGGAAACGCTGTTTGTTATTGTCTATGTATTTTTTAATGTCTTCCATAATTTAATCGCTTAAACAAATATAGGTTGTTAAGAGAAGTCAAACGATTGGATGACAATAATTTTTACGACATAGTACTTTTTAAAGCAGTTTGATTTTTAATTTTCATTTCTGTTTTTTCTGCTGTTATTCGTCCTCGTTTTTCTAATTTAGCCCCATAAAAAAAGGAACGAATTTGGATTATTTACAGGGGTTAAATCCTTCTCAAAAAGGGGCCGTTGAGCAAATCGAGGGGCCGGTAATGATTATTGCGGGAGCAGGTTCAGGGAAAACGAGAGTTATTACATACCGGGTGGCTCATCTTGTCAGAAAAGGAGTAGATCCGTTTAACATTTTGGTACTTACGTTTACCAACAAAGCTGCCAAAGAAATGCGGGAGAGAATTACCCAGGTGGTTGGACCGGAGGCAAAAAACATCTGGATGGGTACATTCCACTCGGTATTTGCAAAAATCCTTAGGATTGAAGCTATTAAGTTGGGATACCAGAGCAATTTTACTATCTACGATACCGAGGATAGCAAAAGCGTGATCAGGGCAATATTGAAAGAAATGCAGCTGGACGACAAGCTGTATAGTGCCAATTTTGTTTATAACCGGATATCCATGGCGAAGAACAATCTGATTTCCGTGGCAGAGTATCAGCAGAATGTTGAAATCCAGTCGGAAGATCATTCGAACGGCAGAGCCAAAATGGGAGAGATTTACCAGAGCTACGCTCAACGTTGTTTCCGGTCGGGCGCGATGGATTTTGATGATTTGCTTTTCAAAACAAATGTGCTTTTAAGAGAACATCCTGATGTTTTATACAAGTACCAGAATAAGTTTAAACACCTGATGGTTGATGAGTATCAGGACACCAATTTTTCTCAATACTTAATTGTAAAAAAGCTCGCTTCTATCAATGAGAATATTTGCGTGGTTGGCGATGATGCGCAGAGTATCTACTCCTTTCGAGGAGCAAACATTCAGAATATTTTAAATTTTGAAAAAGATTATCCAGATCTAAAAGTATTTAAGTTGGAGCAGAATTATCGTTCTACGCAAAACATCGTCAATGCTGCAAATAGCATTATTGCAAATAATAAAAATCAGCTTCAAAAAACCGTTTTTTCTGAAAACGATATCGGCGACAGGATTAAAGTTAGCCGCGCATTCAGTGATAATGAAGAAGGAAAAATTGTTGCCGAAACCATCGCGCAGGAGCATTCAGTTAAGGGCTTAAAATATCAGGAATTTGCGATTCTCTATCGAACCAATGCGCAGTCTCGTGCGATGGAAGAAGGTCTTCGAAAACTAAATATTCCATATAAAATCTACGGTGGGCTCTCATTTTACCAGCGGAAGGAAATTAAAGACTTGATTGCTTATTTCAGACTCACGTTTAATCCAAATGATGAGGAAGCACTTAAAAGAATAATTAATTATCCCCGCAGAGGGATAGGAGATACCACCGTTGAGCGTATTATTATAGCTGCCGATAAAGCAAATAGTACTCTGTGGGATGTGCTTCTGAATGCAGACAGTCATCTTGATTCCCGCAGTTCAGCGGCGCTTACTACGTTTACAACGATAATTACGAGTTTTCAGGTGATGGCGAAATCGCATTCGGCTTATGATACTGCCTTGCATGTTGCTCAACACTCGGGTTTACTCAAGGAACTCTATAATGATAAATCGGTAGAAGGTCTTAGTCGCCATGAAAATATCCAAGAACTATTAAACGGTATAAAAGAGTTCAGTGAACGAGAGGATATTGAAGAAAAGGGTCTCGATGTTTATATGCAAGACATCGCTTTGCTAACAAATGATGATCATGATAAATCGCCCGATGCCGATACCGTTTCTCTACTTACCATCCACTCTTCAAAAGGATTGGAGTTTTCGCATGTTTTTGTTGTAGGCCTGGAAGAAAATCTTTTCCCCTCTCAGATGTCGCTTGGTTCGCGTGAAGATTTGGAAGAAGAGAGGCGCCTTTTTTATGTTGCGGTTACACGGGCTAGAAATACCTTATCTCTTTGTTATGCTACTTCACGATATCGCTGGGGAACACTCACAAGCTGCGAACCAAGTCGGTTTATCGATGAGATCAATCCTAAATTTCTGGAGATTGAATTTCGTCCGCAACAAAAGGCGACAAGTAGCAGTACTTTATATGATGATGAACGATCTACCTGGCAGCAAAAGGAGTCAGCTCCCGTTAAAAAATCTACACCTGTTTTTAAAACCACTTCAATATTGCCCAAAGCACATGTTCCTACAGAAGGGTTCGCGCCATCAGACACGTCGGGGTTGTTAGTGGGAATGGAAGTGGAGCATGAGCGATTTGGTTTCGGTAAAGTGATCAGTCTCGAAGGAAATAAAGGAGATGTGAAAGCGACAATATTCTTCAAGGAACTCGGGCAGAAGCAACTTTTGCTTAAATTTGCTAAACTTCGTATCTTGTAAAAATAATTGCAAAGCATTATATTTCACTACTTTCTTTGCTATAATGCTATAAATCGATAATAATGACAATGACTTTTGATTACAATACCACAAGAAAAAAGCTGATCCTTTCTGAATACGGCAGAAACGTGCAGAACATGGTTGCTTATATATGTACGCTTGAAACCAAAGAGGAGCGTAACCGTCACGCTCAGGTTGTGATAGATTTGATGGGTTTTTTAAATCCTCATTTAAGAGACGTAGCGGATTTTAAGCATAAATTATGGGATCATCTACATGTCATTTCCGACTTTAAAATAGACGTTGATTCTCCATATCCAATTCCTTCGCCTGAAATGCTTCATGCCAAGCCCGAAACGCTTAAGTATCCACAAAACCGCATTAGGTACAAGCATTATGGAAAAACTATCGAGTTAATGATCGACAAGGCTAAAACAATAGAAGATCCAGAGCGTAAACAGTTGATGGTTCAGTCTATCGCCAACTTTATGAAAATGGCGTATGTAACCTGGAATAAAGATACTGTAGCGGACGAAACAATCATCGCCGATTTAAAGCACCTGTCAAATAATGAGCTTGCCGTTCAGGAAAATATGAATCTAAATAAGGTTGAGTTTCGGCCGCCACCGCCAGCTAGTAGGCTGAAAAATTCTAATCAAAATAATAAACGTCCTGGAGGAAGCAATAATAATAGCCGAAATAATCCTGGCAATAATCGCCAGCGTAACAGTAACCCCGGTAAACGCTACTAATCCTTCAAAAGCCGAAAACGTAAATATGGATTCATTTGAGATTCACGGGGGGAAAGCCCTCAAAGGTGAAATCATCCCGCAAGGAGCAAAAAACGAAGCCTTGCAGGTTATTTCTGCAGTACTTCTAAGCGATCAAAAGATCACGATCAGCAATATTCCAGATATAAAGGATGTAAATAAGCTGATAGAATTGCTTGGCGATCTCGGAGTTCAAATTGAACGTCTTAGTAAAGATACTTACGTTTTTGAAGCGAAAAATATCAACTTGGATTTTTTCCAATCTAAAGAATTCAAAGCAAAAGGTAGCGGGTTAAGAGGATCTGTTATGATCGTCGGACCGTTGCTAGCGCGATTTGGTAAAGCAGCAATACCAAAGCCCGGAGGGGATAAAATTGGACGTAGACGTTTGGATACCCATTTTATTGGCTTTGAAAAGTTGGGTGCTCGGTTCGATTATGATGCGGACACAAACTTTTTCAATATAGACGCAAGTAATTTAAAAGGTGCCTATATTTTGTTGGACGAAGCTTCTGTAACTGGTACGGCCAACATTGTAATGGCCGCTGTTAGAGCTAAAGGGCTAACGACCATATATAATGCAGCTTGTGAGCCGTATCTACAGCAGTTATGTAAGATGCTCAATAGGATGGGGGCAAAAATTTCAGGGATTGGCTCAAATCTTTTAGAGATTGAAGGTGTTGATTCGCTTGGAGGGACAGACCATCGTTTGCTGCCAGACATGATAGAGATTGGCTCTTTTATCGGTCTTGCTGCCATGACAGGATCTGAAATTACCATAAAAAATGTTCAATATAAGGAACTAGGCATGATTCCCGAAGTTTTTAAAAGACTGGGGGTCAAGCTGGAGCTTCGAGGCGATGACATTTTCATTCCGGCCCAAGCCGAGTACGAAATTGATACATTCATTGACGGATCGATTTTAACTGTTTCAGATGCACCATGGCCCGGTTTTACTCCTGATCTTTTGAGCATAGTTTTAGTTGTGGCAACTCAGGCGAAAGGCAATGTGCTGATTCATCAAAAGATGTTTGAAAGCAGACTTTTCTTTGTCGATAAACTCATCGATATGGGTGCTCAAATTATCTTATGTGACCCACACCGAGCAACTGTTATCGGCCTAAACAAGCATGTGAAATTAAGGGGAATTGAAATGACTTCACCTGATATTCGAGCAGGCGTTTCTTTGCTAATTGCTGCACTATCCGCAAAGGGAAAATCTGTAATTCATAATATTGAACAGATTGAACGTGGTTATCAGGATATAGATGTAAGGTTGAAAGCCTTAGGGGCGGATATTAGGAGAATATGATCGTGTAAAGGTGAAAGAGAAAAGGAGTAAGAGACAAAGATTAGACATTCTTAGATAGGCTATCCAAAGCTTTACAATCAACAACCTTATTCTTTAAACCCTTCCATCTTTGTCCCCTTTTGGCAATTGGGATCAAAGACTTGGCATTAGCCGTCAATTTAAACATGATAGAGCAGTTACGAATTAGAAGTGAAGAAAAATGCGAGCTATGTCGGAATTCAGAAGACCTAAGGGTTTATGAGGTTCCGCCTCAAACTGGGTCTAAAACAGTAGATAATTTTATCTTAATCTGTGAAAAATGTCAATTGCAAATTGATAATTCTCAGCTAATCGATCCTAATCACTGGAGGTGTTTGCTAGCGACTATGTGGAGCGAATTTCCGGCCGTTCAGGTAGCATGTTGGCGAATGCTTAATCGCCTAAATTCTGAAAGCTGGGCTGCCGATTGCTTAGATTCGATGTATCTAGGCGTAGAAACACTCGCCTGGGCGAAGTCTACAGAAGATTCTGACAGTATTAGTTCTGAAGATTGCCATAAAGATTGCAATGGAGCGATTTTAGTTGGCGGAGATAGCGTAGTCCTTATTAAATCGCTTGACGTTAAAGGATCTTCCCTAAATGCCAAAATGGGAACCGTTGTTAAAAACATAAGGCTGGTAGAGAATAATACTGATCACATTGAAGGTAAAATTGATGGTCAAGTTATTGTGATCCTTGCCAAATACGTTAGAAAACAAGGCGCCTAGAAATTTGGAATAAGGGAAATATAGAGCAAAGATTAAGGAAAAAAGACTAGACATTCGTAAATAATCTGTTTTCCTCCGATCGCTCGGTTTATTTAATTTGAGTCAGTATAACCAAATTTTTTACCAGCATCGGTCTTATTCGTTGATTCCTTCGGTCTTTGCTCCGTTTTTCATTCCGTGTCTACTCCTTTTTATATTCCGACGTTGTATGGAAGCTTACTTCCGGAAAGTCTTTCTTTGCCAAGTTAATCGCCCATTCGTTATCCGCTAAGAAAACAGGGTTGCCTTCTTTATCATATCCAATTTGAGCCGAACGGCGACGAATAATTTCTTGCAACTCTTTTTTATCTGTTGATGTTATCCAGCTAGAGCGTTTAAAGGAAAGTGGCCTGAAAGCACATTTCGCTCCATACTCTTTTTCCAGTCGGAAGCTGATTACTTCAAACTGAAGTTCACCAACGGTGCCGATAATTTTTCTATTTCCCGGTTGCTGTACAAATAGCTGCGCCACACCCTCCTCAGTAAGTTGTTGGATGCCTTTTTCTAGCTGCTTGGTTTTGAGGGGATCTCTGTTTTCAACTTCCTTAAAGATCTCTGGCGAAAAGCTTGGAATGCCTTTAAACTGCAATTGTTCGCCCTCTGTCAACGTATCGCCAATTTTGAAATTGCCGCTATCATATAGACCAACTACATCGCCCGGCCAGGCTTCTTCCACCAAGCTTTTTTCATTGGCCATAAAATCCATGGGATTCGAAAATTTTAATTTCTTATCCAAACGGGTATGGTAGTAAAATTTGTTTCGCTCAAACTTTCCAGAGCAGATTCGCAAAAAAGCGATCCTATCTCGGTGATTGGGATCCAGGTTGGCATGTATTTTAAATACAAATCCGCTGAAGGCTTTTTCGGAAGCCAGAACCATGCGCTGATTTGCTTCTCGACTAAGAGGTGCCGGCGCAATAGTTATAAAAGTATCTAGTAACTCCCTGATGCCAAAATTATTAATTGCGCTTCCGAAGAAAACTGGAGCAAGCAGTCCTTCGCGGTACATCTCTTTATCCAACGGACCATAGATTCCTTCAACCAGCTCAAGGTCTTCCCGTAGTTTGGTCAGCGGTTTTTCCTGAAGGAATTTTTTTAGAGTCTCATCCTGAAGGTCTTTTACCTTGATTACAGGTTCAGATATTTTAGTCTTATCGGGTTCGAAAAGATTTAGTTGCTTCTCGTATACATTATAGACACCTTTAAAGGTATGCCCCTGGCCAATAGGCCAGGATTGCGGACAAACACTGATTGTCAGCTTATTTTCCACCTCATCCAAAAGATCGAAAGTGTCTTTTCCCTCCCGATCCATTTTATTTATAAAAATGATTACCGGAGTATTACGCATCCGGCAAACTTCCATTAACTTCTCGGTCTGTTCTTCTACTCCTTTCACACTGTCTACGACTAGAATTACACTATCTACTGCAGAAAGCGTTCGATAGGTATCTTCTGCAAAGTCCTTGTGTCCTGGCGTGTCTAAAATATTGATCCGCTTGTCTTTGTAGTGAAATCCCATCACCGAAGTTGCCACAGAAATTCCCCGCTGTTTCTCAATTTCCATAAAATCAGAGGTACTTCCCTGGCTCGCCTTATTACGTTTTACAGCACCAGCCGTATTGATTGCACCCCCAAAAAGCAGAAATTTTTCTGTTAAGGTTGTTTTGCCGGCATCCGGGTGACTGATAATGGCAAATGTTCTTCTTTTTTCTATTTCGGGATGACTCATAACTATTTCAATACGCAATGCGCTTACAACAATTTTTGAAAGATTGGGTGATTAGTGGAAGATGAAATTGAACGGGATAATCTTCATAGAAGTTACAAAGATACTAATATTTGTTTTCACGCTAAAAACAGACTGCCCTAAATATTCCTGTCATTCTATTTTTATGCTAAATTTGCATAGCATTCAAAAAACCTTGTTGCATGACCGAAATAAGAAATAACTGGACTAAAGAAGAAATCTCAGAAATATATGGTGGACCGCTATTGGATCTGATCTATCGCGCGGCAACCATCCATCGAGAGAATAAAGATTATTCTGAAGTGCAAATTAGTAGTCTTTTGTCAATAAAGACAGGCGGTTGTCCAGAAGATTGCGCCTATTGCCCTCAGGCAGCCAGGTATCAAACGGAAGTTGAGGTAGAAGCCTTAATGTCTATAGACCAGGTTACCAGCGCCGCTCAAAAAGCAAAAGATGGTGGAGCATCACGTTTGTGCATGGGAGCAGCTTGGCGCGAAGTAAGGGATAATCGTGATTTCGACAAAGTTATTGATATGGTAAAAGCAGTAAATTCGATGGACTTGGAAGTTTGCTGCACTTTAGGGATGCTCACCGAAACACAAGCTCAACGCTTGGCAGACGCAGGATTATATGCTTATAACCACAATTTAGACACTTCCGAAGACGATTACAAAAGGATTATTACCACCCGTACGTTTGATGATCGTCTAAAAACTATAGAAAATGTACGCAAAGCGAAGCTGACAGTTTGTAGCGGCGGAATAATCGGACTTGGCGAATCTGTTGAAGATCGAATTTCAATGCTCAGAACATTGGCGAATATGCCGAAGCATCCTGAATCGGTGCCTGTTAATGCATTGGTTCCAGTACAAGGGACACCGCTAGCCGATCAGCCGCGCGTACCTATCTGGGATATGGTGCGAATGATTGCTACTGCACGTATTATTATGCCTAAAACGGTGGTACGGTTATCGGCAGGTCGCACAGAAATGAGTTTAACGGATCAGGCGATGTGTTTTATGGCTGGAGCTAATTCTATCTTTGCCGGAGATAAATTACTCACAACTCCAAATCCCGCTTTTAATGAAGATATGCAAATGTTCGAAATACTTGGGCTAAAGCCAAGGGAGGCTTTTAAAAATGGCCGACTAGTGGGCAAAGAAAAAAGTTCCTTGGTCTAAGATTTTTTATCCACTAAACTTGGCCCTTAAACGCTAGTAATAAGTCATCTTAAGAGTTTTGCGAATTTTCTCCCTTTAGACTCTGGGCGATTTTTTGAAGATCGCCGGATACATTGGCAATAAATTCGAGTTGTTCGGTTATCAGCTTAGATTCATGGCTGTCTTCAAAACTCGTTAAGTTTTCTTGAATGGTCGATTCATCTTTAAAAACATCATCTTCATTAGTTGAAACCAATTGTATAGAATCAATTAGTTGGTATAATGCTCGTTTTATAAGTTTTACATGAGACGGATCGATCTGACCGTTTTCGCTTTGACGCAAGTTAGCAAAGAGGCTTGCGATGTAGGAAGTGAAAATGTGGTTGAGCACTACAAAATTCGAAACTTCCTTCACATTTTTTTGTTTGCTTTTCGGCTCCGATAACATCCGCTGAAAAGCCGCTGAGAGATTGGCAGTGCTTACATAAACTTCTTTCCTTGCAAGTTTATATTCGGTAATATTTAGATCCAGACCGGATAGTTTCTCGGCTGCTTTTTTTAAATAATAGTAATTGGCAATTAAGCTACTCCGCATATGACCTTTGAGCTGCCTGTATTCCCATGCAGGGAAAATAAAATTACTCGCTACAAAAGCAATCACCGAGCCCAAGACGGTATCAAACATCCGTTCTTGAGCAATATTTAAGGTGCCAAATCCAATAAAACTGAACATGATTAAAATGAAGGGTGTCAAGAATAGCACACTAACAACATAATTAAGCCTTTGGAAGCTGTAGGTGCCAATCATGAAAAACAGCATTAGGGCAAACCGAACAGTTTCATCCTTAATATAGAGAACGATGCAGGCACCGGCGATGCCCCCGATAACCGTTCCGATCAGTCGCTGATAATTTCGCTCCTTGCTTAGACTAAAGCCTGGTTTCAATATAACTAGGATGGTAAGAAGTATCCAATAGCTATGATGACCAAGCTCTAAGGATTTGGAAATAAGGTAGCCGCTAAGGCAAACGATCGCAACTCGAAGCGCGTGCCTAAAAATGGTAGAATCAAAACTAAGATTCTCTCTAAATACTTTGATGTCATAATCCTGGTGACTAATAAATTGTTCTACGTCGGCTTCGGTACGAACCGGCTCACTTAACAAGTGTTTTTGATTGTAATAGCTATAGATCTTCTGGATTCGGTTAACAATATTTCTTAGGTTAATTAGAATTTTTTTCAACACAAGAACATTTATACCATGCGTTTGCTCCACCTTATCTATTTCAGCTTTAAGCTTTCCTAGCTGTGGGATAAAATCATGCAACGGCAATGGTTGCTCATTACTGATAATATAATAGCTAAGGTTTTCTAGTTCTTCAGAGACATTTAAGATGAAATTCTTAAAGTGCGGAAGTATAGCTACATCAGAAAAGTTACGACGTATTTTTTTATAATCATAATGTGTGGCCATTGTCTGTTCAAATAGGTCGATAATGTCCACAAAAATTAATATGAGTTGCCTGCCCGTTTCTGTCGATTCTTTAATAAAGAGACGACTTTTAAATAGGAGTTCTCGAACAGCGTCTTGTTGTTCATTTACGACGATCTGCTGAGAAATCAGATCTTTGTAATTTTTGTCATAGTCTTTTTCTAGTCCATAAAAGTCAGCTTTGACGCTTAAATATTTTGAAACTTCTCGAATGCAGCCGCCAAGAGATTGCTGGGCGATTCTATAAGGGCGGATTTGCGAGACGGTCATGCTCAAAATAAAATACCAGAAGCCTCCTGCAAGAAGAAGCAATGAATTTGCAATATTTTCCGAAGTGCTAAGCTGTCGGTCGATCATCAAAATCATGACAAGAAGTGCCGCAGTTCCAATAGATGAAGCCCGGTTGCCATACACATTGAACATTGAAAAGAAGAAACAAAAAACAGGTATTTCGAGTGCCAGAAGAATAGGAGAATGATTGACGAATCCGGTAAAAAGCGCTGAAATGGTTATAAAAAACAGACAAAATAAAATTCCGTTTCTCTTATGGGTTAAAGGCCCTGGATTGTCGGCAATACTAACGAATAATGCCCCCAAAGAAGCTATAATACCCGTTTCAAGCCGGCCGTATTGAGCCATTACCAGAGAGGGTAAAAGAACCCCCATGGTTATTCTAATACCGTCAGAAAAGTATACACTAAAAATAAAAGTCTTTATTTCCCTGCTATGTTTCATTTGCGGATATCAGCTAAAATAAAAAAACTGAACGGCTTAATGCGGATTAAATTTCACCGATATGGAAAACTGATTCCGACTTATTTTCAATTATTTTACGACAAATGTTTAAATATTAGCGTAGTTCCGTCAAAGAGCGGGATACAAAAATCTCTGTTGGATGAAAAAATGTTAATTGCTCTTTTGTTAATAAACTCCGATTCAGACTCTTTTTCAGTACTAGTATTGCTCTAAGCGTCTTTTTTGCCATTCATTTCGTTAATGAATACTCTGTTAATAAGCGCTCGGTTTTTGTGAGTAAGATGTTTATAAAAATTGCATTTTTATCTTGACAGATAGCTGTTTTTGACACTATATTAGATCATCAAGAGTGACGTACTTTGACAGCCTGGGAGAATCCGCAAAACTAAAGCCGTAGGGCTTTGTGTCAAACGAGGGTTCAAAACCTGAAACAGGAAAGAAGATCGCAAGATCTGATGCCCTAAATCAGGATCGCAAAGACAGGCAGGCTACTCCTATTGTTGTATTCTACGGAAGAGCGCAATAAAGAAGCAGGGTCACAGATATCAATAGTCGAAAGGATATTGATCAACGGATCGGTCAGGACTACAGATGCACTTGGTACTTTCTGTAACTAAGGTTACATGAAAGAGAAACGGGGATCTCAATCGTAAGAGGAGGGTTCCCGTTTTGTTTTTTGTGACGTTCTATAAAAATTGCTGCTGCAATTTTCTTAATTTTATTGCGCTATGGTGAAGGAAAAAAATGCCAAGAACGGTGATCAGCGCAAGATTTTTGTATTAGATACCTCGGTTATTTTGTATGATCATAATGCGTTCCGAAATTTTCAGGAACATGACGTTGCAATTCCGATTCAGGTGCTCGAAGAGCTTGATAATTTCAAGAACGGTAACGAAACCCGAAATTTTGAAGCAAGAAGTTTCATTAGGCTGATAGAAGATATTTCCAATAATAGCCTTCTTAATAGATGGCTTCCATTGAATGGGAGCACACATGGTAATTTTAAAGTTATTATGTACAAAAAGCCTGTATCTACTGATGCAGAGAGTATTTTTGGTGAGGGAAAGTTTGACCATAGTATTTTAAATGCTGCCTTAAACTTACAGCAAGAGAACGCAGATAAAAAAGTGGTGTTAGTGTCGAAAGATATTTGCCTTCGTTTAAAAGCAAAAGCTTTGAATCTTTTCGCCGAAGATTATGAAACCGGAAAAGTCAAAAATGTCGAAGAACTATATTCTGGTAAATCGATCATCAAGAATGTATCTGACAAAATTCTAAATAGCCTTTCGAAAAAGCAGAAGGTATCTGCAGATCAGTTAGGCATTAGGGCAAGCGAAGGAAATCATTTTTACGTATTGGAAGGTAGAAACAGATCACAGTCAGCATTTTTTAATACAGAAAGCGATGCCTTAGAGCAAGTTCCGGATCATGGCGTTTTTAATATTTTTCCAAAAAATCCGGAACAATCTTTTGCAATACATGCCTTACTGAATCCGGCAATCAAATTAGTAACTCTTCAAGGCAATGCAGGAACTGGAAAAACCCTTTTGGCATTAGCCAGCGCTTTGGAGCAGAGAAAGGATTATCGACAGATTTACATCACGCGACCGATTGTGCCACTTAGCAATAAAGATATCGGGTTTTTGCCCGGCGATATAAAATCTAAAGTGGACCCTTACATGGCGCCGATCTGGGATAACCTTAAATTTATCAGAGAGCAATTTGCAGATGATCCTAAAATGCAAGCAAAAATAGATGAGATGATCGACGCTGAGAAAATCGCGATAGCGCCCTTGGCATTTATAAGAGGAAGAACTCTCAATAGGATATTTTTTATAGTTGATGAAGCGCAGAATTTAACACCTCATGAGGTAAAAACAATCATTTCTAGGGCCGGAGAAAACACAAAAATTGTGTTTACAGGCGACATTTACCAGATTGATACGCCGTACCTAGATGCAGAAAGCAACGGTCTTTCTTTTTTAATCGACAAAGCCAGAAACCATCCGCTTTATGCGCACATTACTTTACAAAAAGGAGAGAGGAGCGAGCTGGCAAATCTTGCTAACGAGCTGTTGTAATCGACTAACATGCACGGCTAATTAGATCGCTTTAGAAATATAAATACTTGTATATGAAGTTTTTTATTTTTGTTATTTCAGGTTTATTGTTTCTTCCTGGTTGCAGAGTTTTTACTGAAAGTTCTGAAATGCCCACCTTGGGAGACAATCAGTGGCAACTTATCGCCATGGATCAAAAGCCTGTTAATCTTGGCAGCAATGCATATATTAAATTTAATGAAAAGGACCTTAAAGTAGGCGGTAAAGCTGCGTGCAATACTTTTTTTGCTGATTTTGAACGGTCCGGTGATAAGATATCTTTTTCCATAGTTGGTTCTACTAAGATGTATTGCGAAGGATTAATGGAAGTGGAAGGGCAGATTATTACGAATCTCCAAAAAGTGAAGCGGTATGAAGTAAAGTACGGTCTCCTTTATCTTTTCGGATCCGACGACCTTCTGTTGACTTTCAAGAAGGTAAATGTTAATTAAGCGTATTTGCCTTACATCCCTTTATATAAATTTGGTTATCATTAATTATCTCTTACCGGATTCTACCTGACTATGACCATACATGAGATTCTAAAGAAGTATTGGAACTTTAATGTGTTTCGCAGTTCTCAGGAAGATGTCATACAATCCGTTCTAAACGGACGAGACACCTTAGCATTGTTGCCTACAGGAGGCGGAAAATCCATTTGTTTTCAGGTTCCGGCGCTTAGTAAACCGGGTATTTGTGTAGTAGTTTCACCTCTTATAGCCTTGATGAAAGATCAGATTGAAAACCTTAAGGCTCGTCAGATTGAAGCAGTAGCTATATTCTCAGGCATGGGGAAGCGAGAAATAGATATCCTATTGGATAACTGCATATATGGCCCTGTTAAATTTCTTTATTTATCGCCCGAGCGGCTTTTATCTGACTTAGTACGCGAACGCATCAGTCACATGAACGTTAATTTACTCGTGGTAGATGAGGCTCATTGTATTTCTCAATGGGGATATGATTTTAGACCATCATATCTTCATATAAATAAGCTTCGGGAGATACATCCAAAAATTCCTGTGCTCGCTCTCACAGCTACGGCAACTCAAAGGGTTGTTGTTGATATTCAAGAAAAATTGAACTTTAGTATCTCTAATATTATTCGAAAAAGTTTTGAAAGGAAGAATTTAGCTTATGCCGTTCTCAATGAGGAAAATAAGCTAAAAAGACTTGTTTCAATCCTAAAGAAGGTGAAAGGAAGCGGAATAGTCTATGTGAGGAATCGTCGCGAGACGCAGGAAGTTGCTCGTTTGCTTAGCCAACAAAAGATCATCAGTGATTTTTATCATGCAGGTCTGGACATCCTAACGAGAACAAAGAAACAACAATCCTGGAAAAATAATCAAACACGCATTATCGTTGCTACCAATGCGTTCGGAATGGGGATAGACAAGCCTGACGTACGTTTTGTTGTTCATTTAGATTTACCGGAAAGCCTGGAAGCCTATTATCAAGAAGCGGGCCGCGCGGGGCGTGATGAAGAAAAAGCCTTTGCAATCCTCTTGTACAATAATTCAGATCGCGTTCTTTTACTTAAGAAACTAACTTTAAGTTTTCCTGAAATCGAGGAGATAAAAAAGGTATACCATCAATTAGGTAACTATTTTCAACTTGCCTATGGTGCCGGCGATGGGTTAACATTTGAATTTGATCTTGCAGATTTTTGTTCTCGTTTTCAATTTGACGTCGTGAAAACGTTAAATGCACTTAAATTTCTGGAACATGACGAATACATCACTTTAATTGATCGTGTCTATTTACCCTCGCGCGCTAAAATTATCGTTTCAGCTGAGGATATGTATCGCTTTCAAATTGAAAACGAATTTTACGATGGATTTTTAAAAATATTACTACGATCTTATGGTGGTCTGTTCGAGCAATATGTGCCCATTGAAGAAGCAGATTTGGCAAAGAGAACTGGCCATTCAAAGGCGGATGTCGAGGTAATATTAAAAAAGCTTGAGGAATTTGGCATATTGAGTTATCTGAAGCAAACGGACAAACCCCAAGTCCAATATGTAAAGGCGAGGGTTCATTCTGAGAATTTGTATATTGATTATAACTACATAAAGGCGCGCAAGGATATTGCTGCAACACAAATTTCCTCGGTAATTAATTATGCAGAAGGCGATATTTGTCGCAATCGCGTGCTTCTTTTGTACTTCGGCGACAAAGTGTTAAACACTTGTGGGGTCTGTGATATCTGCTTGGAACAACTACGCCGCAGTCCAAATGATGATGTCATTGATTCAATTACAGAAGAGCTATTACAGGTATTGTCTGATGCGCACTTTACGCTTGATGAGTTAGTGCCCGCCTTACGGCATGGAACAGAAAAACAAAGGGTTGACGTCATTCGATTTCTATTGGATAGCGGAAAAATCAAGTGTGATGGGAAGACGTATTATTTATAGTGATGAGATGTGAGTATTGAGATGTGATATATGTTTCAAAGGTGTTCGTTCGGTAAGGTATGAGAATGTTCGCTAGGAAGCTCGTCTCTGCTGTAGTCTTAATACGCACATCTCAATACTCCCATCTAAGTAATTTTTCGTTTCTTTAAACAAGATATGGAATTTAAGAACAACAAAAAGACAATCAAGGCTTGGGCAATGTTTGATTGGGCCAACTCCGCATATAATCTGGTTATCACCTCTACAATTTTCCCTGCCTATTTTACAATTATTACCACTACCGAAGAATTTGGGGACAAAGTCGTTTTTTTTGGAAGAAGTTTCACCAATACTGCCTTATCAAATTATGCGCTTGCCGTAGCCTACCTGCTAATGGCATTGTCGCTGCCGATTTTTTCAGCTATTGCCGATTACCGAGGTAATAAGATGGCGTTCATGAAGTTTTTCACCTATATGGGCGGCATCGCTTGCGCGGGTTTGTTTTTCTTCAAACTTGAAACTCTGGAGTTTTCTGTAATTTGTTTTGCGCTCGCGGCTATGGGCTATGTAGGTGGTGTAACTTTCAACAATTCATACCTTCCGGAAATTGCTACGATCGAGGAACAGGATCGCGTTAGTGCAAAGGGTTATTCTTATGGCTATATTGGGAGCGTCCTTCTGCAGATAATTAGTTTTGTTTTTGTGCTAAAACCCGAGTGGTTTGGCATAACGGATCCTTCATTGCCCGCGCGCTTATCATTCCTGCTTGTTGGAATTTGGTGGATTTCATTTGCACAAATTCCTTTTAGGAAACTGCCTTTGGCTAGTCCGAATAATAAAAAACTTAACAGGAAATTGATTAGAAGTGGTTTTCAAGAGTTTGAGAAGGTTTGGCAACACCTAAAGGAGATGAGAGTTCTTAAGCGGTTTTTAACGGCTTTCTTTTTTTATTCCATGGGAGTACAAACCATTATGTTAGTGGCCGCTGGATTTGGCGAAAAGGTTTTAAACCTTGGCACTACCAAACTGATAGCAACGGTACTGGTCATTCAATTGGTAGCTATTCTCGGAGCACAGGCAATGTCTTACCTGGCAAATAAAATTGGGAATTTGTTGGTTTTAGCCATTGTTCTGGTCATTTGGATATTTCTATGTATATCTGCCTACTATGTTGAACGTGAACTAGAGTTCTATATTTTGGCGGCAATTGTTGGCTTCGTAATGGGAGGAGTTCAGTCCTTATCACGTTCCACATATTCTAAATTCCTTCCGGAAGACACTCCCGATACCGCTTCATTTTTCAGTTTTTATGATGTCACTGAAAAAATCGCCATTGTTATCGGCCTAATCTGTTTTGGTTACATCGAAGAGTTTACAGGTAACATGCGTAATTCGGCCTTGAGCATGAGTGGTTTCTTTATTATCGGATTAGTATTACTCATCACAATTGTCAATGTCAAAACGCCTGATAATAATAAAGCAATTGAATAGATTTTTTTTCGGATTTTAGCTGCCTCAAAGTACATATCCGAAAAACCCATGACAGTTGAACTATTTGTCCCTTGCTTTATAGATCAGTTATTTCCTGAAACCGCATTTAATACCATTAAAATACTCGAGAAGGCAGGCTGCAAGGTGGTTTACAATAACCAGCAAACTTGCTGCGGCCAACCGGCGTTTAATGCAGGTTTTTGGGAGGAAGCAAAAGCGGTCGGTAGTAAATTTCTCAATGACTTTTCTGAGGATAAATACATCGTGTCGCCGTCCGCTTCATGCACGGGGATGGTGAAAAACTATTATAATGATCTATTTACCAATACAGTTGTTCATAATAAATGCCGCTCCATTCAAAGTAATATTTATGAGCTTTCAGATTTTTTGGTCAATGTTTTAAATAAGGATTATTTTGGAGCAGAGCTTGAAGGAACTGCAGTCTATCATGATTCTTGTGCTGCGTTGCGCGAATGTAAAATAAAAGATGAGCCGAGAACACTTCTCTCAAAAGTACACGGGCTAACTCTTCTGGAAATGAAAGATACCGACATGTGTTGTGGCTTTGGAGGGACTTTTGCTGTAAAATTCGAAGGGATTTCTAGCGCGATGGCACAACAAAAAGTTGACAACGCATTAGCGATGAAAGCTGAGTATATTATCTCAACTGATGCTTCTTGTTTACTTCATCTTCAAGCGTATATCGACAAAAATCAACTCCCAATTAAAACCATGCACATTGTTGATGTGCTGGCGCATGGCTGGGGGAATGTGTAACTATTTAATAATCAGATGATCTTCGATCATTTGATTATTAAATTAGCAGCTACTTAACTTAGATAGCGTCGTATATAATCACCTTTTCAAATCTTTCTCTAAAAGTATTTAGAAACGCTTGATGCAGTGGGTGCACTTGGTAAACATTATGACCTTCCAAATCTTCAAATGTGATTGCTAATGAGAATGAATACGTGTCATCGATTACAGGTCTGCTGATCGGCGCAGGCGTTCCTACGTTAATGGACTTTACCGATTCAATTCCCTTTAATGAATTTAAGCTAGCGCGAAACGCTATTTTCTGATCGTCTGTGGTATCCGGCTTTAGCCAGAACAATACGTGGTGTACAAGCATAGTTTTATATTAAGAGCTGCAAATATATCTTTTAGCTCATAAATAATACATCTAGAATTGTAATTGGTATTTAAAGGCCATTTCCCTAAAATAATCATATTTTTACAGCGATATAAATCACTTTGTAGGTGATTGCTTTTTTGAAATTTACATATAACGTTTAAATCATTTTGTATATGATTACTATTACTTTACCTGACGGTTCTGGCCGTCAGTATGAAAAAGGAATTACTCCTTTTCAGATTGCTCTTTCAATTTCAGAAGGTCTTTCTCGAAATGTTTTATGTGCCGAAGTCGATCTAGGACAGGGCTCGGAAGTCTGGGATGCTAGTCGCGCAATCGACTCAAACGCATCTGTAAAGTTAATAACCTGGAACGATCCCCTAGGAAAGGCAACATTCTGGCATTCTTCAGCCCACTTGATGGCAGAAGCATTAGAGTCCTTATATCCAGGAACTAAATTTGGAATCGGACCTGCAATTGAAACAGGCTTTTATTACGATGTTGATTTCGGCGATAGAGAATTCTCTTCAGATGATTTTAAGCAGATCGAAGACAAAATCCTTGAACTTGCCAGGGCAAAGTCCACTTTTGAAAGACAGCTGGTCGCTAAGGCCGATGCAATAGCCTATTTCACCGAAAAAGGCGATGAGTACAAGCTTGATTTAATTAAAGATCTAGCGGATGGATCGATCACTTTCTATACCCAAGGAAATTTTACTGATCTGTGTCGCGGACCACATATTCCTAATACGGGCATTATTAAAGCCGTCAAATTAATGAATGTTGCCGGGGCATACTGGCGTGGAGATGAAACTCGGAAGCAACTGACACGTATTTATGGTGTAACTTTTCCTAAGCAAAGCGAGCTGACAGACTATCTTCATGTGATTGAAGAAGCGAAAAAGCGTGATCATAGAAAGTTAGGTAAGGAACTTGAACTATTTACTTTTTCTGAAAAAGTAGGAATGGGTTTACCGCTTTGGTTGCCAAAAGGCGCCGCTTTACGTGAGAAACTAATTAATTTCCTTCAACGTGCCCAGGTTAAGGCCGGTTACGAACAGGTTATAACTCCACACATCGGACATAAAAATTTGTACATTACATCAGGCCATTATGAAAAATATGGCGCTGATTCATTCCAGCCCATCAAAACACCGCAGGAAGGCGAGGAGTTCTTCTTAAAGCCGATGAACTGCCCGCATCATTGCGAAATATACAAGTCTAAACCACGTTCTTATAAAGATTTACCTGTGCGTTATGCCGAATTTGGTACAGTTTATCGCTATGAGCAGAGTGGGGAGCTTCATGGTCTAACACGTGTTAGAGGTTTTACACAAGATGATGCCCATCTTTTCTGCCGTACAGATCAAGTGAAGGATGAGTTTAAAAAGGTAATCGACCTGGTGTTGTACGTTTTCAATGCCCTTGGATTCGAGGACTATACTGCGCAGATTTCGTTGCGTGATCCGGCAAACAAGACAAAATATATTGGCTCTGATGAGAACTGGAAATTGGCGGAGAGTGCTATCATCGAAGCAGCAGAAGAAAAAGGGTTAAAAACCGTTGTTGAGTTAGGGGAGGCAGCTTTTTATGGTCCGAAGCTTGATTTTATGGTTAAAGATGCTTTGGGTCGGAAATGGCAATTAGGAACAATTCAAGTAGATTATAACCTGCCAGAACGATTTGAACTCGAGTATACTGGCAGTGATAATATGAAGCACCGTCCGGTAATGATTCATAGAGCGCCCTTTGGTTCATTGGAAAGATTTATTGCTGTGCTGATTGAGCATTGCGCCGGTAACTTTCCGTTGTGGCTAACGCCCGAGCAATTTATTGTTCTTCCGATCTCTGAAAAATATGAAGAATATGCAAAAAAAGTTTTAGAATCGCTTAATAATTCCGATATTCGCGGCCTGATTGACTTTAGAGACGAGAAGATCGGGAGAAAGATTCGTGATGCCGAAGTCAAGAAGATACCCTACATGCTAATCATCGGTGAAAAGGAAATGAATGAAGGGATCGTTGGTGTAAGAAAACATGGCGAGGGTGACTTAGGCGGGATGACGATTGAAAGTTTTAAGAGTCAATTGATTAAAGAAATAACAGTTTAAAAGTAGATTTTAATTTGGCATTAAGTAGACCAAGCTTTAACAGGGGGCCAAGACCTCCATTTAAAAAGAAGGAAGCAGAACACAGTATCAACGAGTTTATCAGGGCGCCTGAAGTTCGCCTTGTCGGTGATAATGTGGAAAGTGGTATAATGTCTTTAAGAGATGCTTTAGCTTTGGCTGACGAGCAGGGTTTGGACCTTGTTGAAATTTCTCCGAATGCAGTTCCGCCGGTCTGTAAGGTTGTTGACTACAACAAGTTTATATACGAGCAGAAGAAGAAGCTGAAGGAGATAAAATCAAATGCTAAGCAAACCGTTATTAAAGAGATTCGCTTTGGTCCAAATACAAATGATCACGATTTTGATTTTAAATTAAAACATGCCATAAAGTTTTTGGAGGCAGGGGAAAAAGTTAGGGCATACGTTCACTTCAAAGGAAGGGCAATTGTTTATAAAGAGCAAGGAGAGATCTTATTACTTAAGTTTGCTCAGGCACTTGAAGAAACCGGTAAAGTTGAACAATTGCCAAAATTGGAAGGCAAGCGTATGTTTTTGACCGTTGCTCCCAAGGGAGGTAAAAAGTAGAGTATTGTAAAATCGTAAATATATTTGTTATGCCAAAAATGAAAACCAATTCCAGTGCTAAAAAGCGTTTTAAGCTTACTGGAACAGGTAAAATCACCAGGAAGAACGCATACAAGAGCCACATCCTTACCAAGATGTCTACAAAAAGAAAACGTAATTTGGGTCAAACCAGCTTAGTTTCGGATGCAGATATGGGTAACGTGAAGCGGATGCTTGCTATCGGAAAGTAATTATTAATTAAGTATTAACCCAGGTATCCGGTTGTAAGTGTACTGAAAAACGTACCACCGCTTATCAAAAACAAAAAAACATGCCACGTTCGGTTAACGCAGTAGCGTCAAGAAGAAGAAGAAAAAGAATCCTCGACCTAGCCAAAGGCTATTGGGGTTCTAGAAGCAAGGTATACACCGTTGCGAAGAATACAGTAGAAAAAGGTTTGCAATATGCTTACCGAGATAGAAAAACCAAGAAAAGGGAATTCAGAGCATTGTGGATACAACGTATTAATGCAGGAGCTCGTCAATATGGAATTTCTTACTCTCAACTAATTGGAAAATTGGCTTCAAAAGAAATCGGTTTGAACCGTAAAGTTTTGGCCGATCTAGCTCTAAACAATCCGGATGCTTTTAAAGCAGTGATTGATGCGGTGAAATAAGACATAGATATTAAGTTACAATTAAAAAAGAGGAGCCAGAAATGGCTCCTCTTTTTTTGGGTATAATTGTTTGTATTTCGTAATGAGTAGTTAGAACGTGGAGCTTAAGTTAAACGCTCTTCTGGCCTTATTCTTTCTAAATTCGGCATTCATGCTAACGTCAACTTCTAAATTTCGCGCTTTTTTATTGCCGACTCTTATAGAAATCTACTAACTTAGTCGATATTGAATATTCGTTTTACTTAAAATTAAACATGATGGGCTTACGATTAGGTGATGCAGCACCAAACTTCAGAGCAATGACTTCGCAAGGCGAAATCGACTTTTACGAGTATGTGGGCGATAGCTGGGCTGTTTTGTTTTCACACCCGGCAGATTATACTCCTGTTTGCACTACTGAGCTCGGTAAGACAGCGTCTCTGAAAGAAGAATTTGATAAACGTAATGTAAAAGTGATCGCACTGAGCGTTGATCCTATCGATAAACATCATGGATGGATTAATGACATCAATGAGACACAAAATGTTGAGGTTAATTTTCCAATTGTCGCCGACGAAGATAGAAAGGTTGCAGAAGCATATGATATGATTCATCCCAATGCTTCCTTGACAGCAACCGTACGTTCATTATTTATCATTGGCCCGGATAAAACTGTTAAACTGATGATCACCTATCCAGCTTCAACCGGAAGAAATTTTCAGGAAATACTTAGGGTAATAGATTCACTGCAGCTTACGGCTAAATATAGTGTAGCTACACCGGCGGATTGGAAAGATGGCGAGGACGTTATCGTGGTGCCCGCAATTAAAACGGAAGATATTCCGGCTAAATTTCCAAAAGGATTTACTGAAATTAAGCCATACTTAAGGACGACTCCGCAACCTAATAAATAGTAATTTTTTCCTTTTTCAAAAATTTTATAAACTATTCCATATTTCCGATAAATATATATCTTTGATTAAGCGTGTATCAACTGCTTCAAATTCTGCTACTTAGGTAATCATCAGAATTATATTTGCCTGGAGATACATCACATTACTAATACTTAATTATTTATGAAAACTGGAAAAGTAAAATGGTTTAACAACCAAAAAGGTTATGGTTTTATTGTACAGGACGATGGAAAAGACATTTTTGTGCATTTTAAGGACGTTGAGGGAGGTGTGAATGGATTGCGCGACAATGACGAAGTAGAGTTTGAAGTTGAAGAAGGTAAAAAAGGCTTACAAGCGATTAATGTGAAGAAAGTTTAGAATGATCCAACCATAAAGAAGCCAAGAGTCTCGAAATCACGAGGCTCTTTTTTTTTACACTCTTTTGGCATGAATTGTAATCAGCTTATTATCTAAACCGGTTGTAAAAAATAGATAGTCATCCCCTCCGTCGCTTAAGCCATGCTTTTTTTTCAATTCAGCAGTCGATAAGGGGAAGTTTCGGGCGATTATATTGGCTTTCTTCAGGTGGCTATTTTTAATAAATATTTTATAGCTCATTGAGCTTATAACCCTAAATATACGTCCGATAAATTCTTTTTTTAATTCGTTTGACGTGTATAAATGTGTGTTGATGTGAAGTTTTTGGATGCCATACCTCTTGGCGATCAACTTAAAACAGCCTGCCTTTAGCAAGGCTACATCTGGTTCGTATAGGATTTGAAGCGGCTCCGAGTAGTTTTCAAGTGTAAGCGCCTTTTCTTCAGATCGATCAAAAGAGAAAATCTGCTGTTCGGTATTGTTTATGGCAACGCTGAAAATCCGGACTTCACCTATGAAAGCCCTGTCAATTATCCAAAGTATCTCTTTGCAGTCGTTTTTAACGCTTAAAACATGAATTTCACTTACTTGCTGTAACTGTTGTAGTCCAGATTGAAGATCGAGAAGGGGTGAAGTCTTTAAGATGACCCGATTAGCTTTCGCAAGCATAAGATTCAAATTCTTTGTAATATCCGGCTCACAATCTTTCAACATAAAAACTTTATTGGTTTTTACTCTCCGGGAAGGATCTAAATACACGGTATCAATTGTTTCTTTTGTACTTAGAAGGTAATCCACGCCATCCCCAATGAAAAAATGGATATTATCCGCGTTAAGTAAAGAACTGTTATGAACAGCGATTTCAGACAAGGACGTATCTTTTTCGCAGTGAATAACTTGTTTAATCGTAGTTGAAAAATGAACGCTATCTACTCCATAACCACCTGTAATATCGATCAACTTGGCGCCGTGCGCCAGTTGGCTTTTGTATGCTGCTGTTGCTTCGGATGAAGCCTGTTCCATCGAAAGCTTGGCAGGATAATAAATATTTGGCGTACTAAACCAGCGTGGAAGTTTTTTTTCTGCACGCTTTTTGACGTCTATCTGTTCTGCAATCTCTTTGCTACTTACGTTGTTAAACGGACTTTTACCCAAAAGGATAGCTATAATGTCATCATTTAGATGATCATTGATGTATTGCTGGACCTCCTTCTGTAATATCGCCTTGTTCAATCTATTGTTTTAATACCATTTGAGCGGTGTTGCGACTAAGTTGTTGAAGTAATACGGTTTTGCCTGAACATAGTTTATCCACAGTTTTCTGCTCATAATGCCGAACTGTAATTAATTGTAAGCCATTGTTGTATTTTAATTGATAATTAGTCCCAAGAGCTTTAAAAAGGGCTTCCGCTGAATTGTCATCTGAATCAAAGCAAACGGTAAAGCTTATCGCAGATAACTGCATTGCATTAATCTTGACGCGGTACGTCGAAAAAGTACTAAAGATTATGCTTAAGTGTTCTTCCGATATAAAGGAAAAATCTTTTGACGATATCGAAACCAGTGTTTGATTTTCCTTAACGATTATCGCGGGAATATAGTCTGTAATAGTTGCATCGCTACTTATTTTGGTGCCGTTTTCGTTTGGCGATTTGAACGGCTTGACAAACAGTGGAATATTGGCATTCTTAAGCGGTTTGATAGTTTTAGCATGGATAACAGTTGCTCCAAAATAGGTCATCTCAAGGGCTTCTAAATACGATAATTCAGGATATTTTACGGTATCCGTGAAGATTTTCGGGTCAGCATTTAGTACCCCTGGAACATCTTTCCAAATTGTAACCGCCGCAGCATCAAGGCAGGTTGCAAATATTGCTGCAGAATAATCGGAGCCTTCGCGACCCAGAGTAGTGCTATAATTCTCTGAAGTGCCGCCAATAAAACCCTGCGTAACGATAAATTGGTCGTTTAATATAGATGGAAGATCCTTTTGAATAGCGCTTTTTGTCCTGTGCCAGTTAACAATTCCTTCCTTATAAGTATTATCTGTTTGAATATAATTGCGGGCATCCACCCATTTGTTGTTTAGGCCGGAGTATTGTAGATAGGCGCTAACAATCCGAGTAGATACAAGTTCGCCTATTGATACTATTTGGTCGTACACAAATGCAGCATCGGGATGACATTCTTCTTCTAAAATCCACTCTATTTCTACAAATACGTTGGCTATATCGTCAAAAATAGGATGTTTAGCGTCAAATAAATCCGACAGGATATTGTCATGATATTTTCTAATTGTTGCTAAAACTTGTTCGGCGGCAGGATCGGCATGTAGATAAAGCTTCGTTAACTCTTCAAGTTTGTTTGTAGTTTTATCGATAGCAGAAACAACAATTAATATTTTCTTGTCTCTATTGAGTGCAATTATTTCCTTCAAGTTACGGATACCGTCAGCGTCTTTAACCGAGGCGCCACCAAACTTATATACTTGAATTTCAGTCATTAATTTAGCTTATCTCTCAGTCAATAAAAGAATTTTTTCCCTGCTAAGCGATCCATTTAGCCATTCCGAATCGATGTGTGCAGCATACTTATTGTAAAAATTAATTGCCGGTGTATTCCAATCTAGCACCTGCCAGTTCATTCCGTTAAATCCCCCATCTTTGGCTTCGACTAGTATTCGATTGAATAATGCTTTTCCTATTCCTTTTCCACGCATATCTTGCGTTACTAAAATGTCTTCGAGATATAAACGCTGGCCTTTCCATGTTGAATAACGAATATAGTACAGTGCAAATCCCTCTATTCGTACGGCGCTTTCTGCTACAAAAGCCTTCCAGACCGGTTTGGTTCCAAATCCATCTTGTTTAAATTCTGCAAGCGTCAAGGTAACTTCATTCGGGTACTTTTCATACTCGGCAAGCTCCTGTATTAGTTCTAGAATTTTTTGGCAGTCGCTTTCGACGGCTCGTCGGATATTAATGCTGATCGGGTTCATTAACGGTCACCAAATATTGTGCTTCCAATTCTGACCATGGTACTTCCTTGTTCTATCGCAATTTTGTAGTCTGAAGACATTCCCATTGATATTTCTTTGAAAGAATCCTGTTTACGAAAAAAGCTTTGTTTTAAACCCTTAAAGAAAGTAGAAAGCTCATAAAACTCGTCTTTAATTTTTTTAGCGTTCGCAGAGTTTGTGGAAATACCCATTAATCCAACAATACGGACATTTTCTAATACTTCGTATTCGCTTGATCTAAGCAATTCGATCGCTTCATCGAAGCCGAGACCAAACTTAGTTTCCTCATCAGCAATATATATTTCAAGCAAGCAATCTATTATTCTGCCGACTTTTGCGGCATGTTTATTTATTTCCTGCAGCAGCTTCAAGCTATCAACAGAATGAATCATCGATACAAACGGAGCAATGTATTTTACCTTATTTGTTTGCAAGTGCCCAATTAAGTGCCATTGTATATCTTTTGGCAAGTGCTCATATTTTTCTACTAATTCCTGTACTCTATTTTCGCCAAAAAAACGATGACCGGCATCGTAGGCTTCTTTAATTGCATCTAGGCCTTTGTTTTTTGAAACTGCGATCAGAGTCACGTTCAATAGTTCAACTTCTTTCTTTAGCGATGATAAATTGGCTGTAATGCTCATTAATATGTATTTTTAACGCGATAACGGCTAAATTAACAAATGAAGCGCTTACTTTCGGTGTTTTTAATATTGATTTTTTTAATTTCCTGTAACAGAGACGGCGCCCCTGTGGGTGTCATCGCGGAAGAAAAGATGATTAGTTTACTCACTGATATTCACTTAATAGACGGATACATTTTAAATGTGCTACAAGACACCATAAAACCCAGTGCCGCCGGTTTGCACGAGTCAGTTTTCAAGAAACACAAAACTGATTCTATTCAGTTTAGAAAAAGCATGCAGTTCTATTCTCAAAATCCGGATAAATTAAGGTTAATGTATGAAAAAGTTACGGCAAACCTGGACACTTTACGCAATGAATTCTTACGGGAGAAACTAACTAAATAGATGATTTACCCCGCCAATGCCGCTGACAAATTAGGATTTACCGAAATTTCGGCCCTTATTAAATCAAAATGCCTTAGCGAAATGGGTAGTGATATGGTTGATAAGGTGCAGTTTATGTCGCGTTTTGATCATATTAGTAAGTTTCTCAATCAAACTAACGAGTTCAAAAACATTCTGGAGAACGATGCTCCGCTGCATATTCACCATCTCTTTAATATAAAATCGCTTGCGGAAAAAATTAGGGTTGAGGGAACCTTCTTAACAGAAGAAGAATCTTTTCAGGTGTTACTGTCGCTTAATACTGTCTTTTCGGTTATTCATTATTTTAATGAACGTGAAAAGCGATATCCCAATCTGGAAGCATTGTTTGAGCATCTGCCAATCGAAAAGAATATCGTTAAAGAAATTGAGCAGGTTATTGACATAAAAGGTAGAATGAAGCCCAATGCATCGAAGGCTCTTCAGGAGTTAACCGCCGCTATTTCAAAAGCGGAATCTGAAGCTCGTAAAAAAATCGACCAACTATACAAAAACGCACAATCCAGTGGTTGGACGGCAGATGGCAGCTTGACTGTGAGAGACGGCCGAGTTTGTATCCCGATTCTGGCCGAAAATAAGAGGAAGGTAAAGGGCTTTATCCATGATGAGTCTTCATCCGGACAAACAGTTTATATTGAGCCTGAAGAAGTTTTCTATCTGAACAATCAAATAAGGGATCTGGAATTTGAGAAAAGACGAGAGATTATAAAAATATTGACGGCATTAACCGACAGGCTAAGGCCCTACGCTCCCCTGTTTGTTTCGTATAACAGCCTACTAACAAAGCTCGATTTTGTCCGTGCTAAGGCACTATTTGCGATAGATATTGATGCCGAAATGCCTGAATTACTTGAAACTTCGGAGCTTAATCTAATCAATGCACGGCATCCGCTACTGCTGCTAAATATGAAGAAAGAGCAAAAAACTGTTGTTCCATTGAACATCAATATAGATCATCTTCAACGTGTAGTGGTGGTATCCGGACCAAATGCAGGAGGGAAGTCGGTTTGTTTGAAAACCGTAGGTTTATTGCAAATGATGCTGCAATCAGGTTTATTGATTCCGGTAGATCCATATTCGAAAGTTGGCATTTTCAAGCAGATTTTTGCGGATATTGGTGACGATCAGTCCATAGAAAGTGATTTGAGCACCTACAGCGCTCATTTGTCAAAAATGAATTACTTCGTGGAGCGTGCTAACGCGAAGACCTTAGTGCTTATAGACGAATTTGGAACTGGAACTGATCCTCAGTTTGGGGGGGCGATTGCAGAAGCTGTACTGGAAGTATTGAATCAAAAAAAAATCCGTGGTGTGATAACGACTCACTATTCAAACTTAAAGATTTTTGCTAACGCTGCCGAAGGACTTGAAAATGCCTCCATGATGTTCAACAATGCAGAAATGCAGCCAATGTACATTCTAGAAATGGGTAAGCCCGGCAGTTCATACGCGTTTGAGATTGCTCAAAAAATTGGTTTGCCCCAGCGAGTACTTGACAGAGCTAAGAGTAAAATAGGTATTCAGCAAAAGAAAATTGATACACTGTTGGTTGATCTTGAAAGAGATAAAAAAGAACTTCTCGATAGCAAAATATCGACAGATAAGCAGCAAAAGCAAGTAAGAGTGCTGATTGATGAAAATGAGAAACTGAAGTCATATCTGGAAGAAAATAAAAAGAGTATTTTGAAAGAAGCGAAGTTAGAAGCCCAGAATATTATTCAAAATGCTAATAAACTAATAGAGAACACCATTGCTGAAATAATAGAAAATAAAGCCGACAAACAGGTTACCCGTGTCTTACGCGAGAATTTACAAAAGGAGTTAACTAAGAATCAGATTAAGGAAATCGCGAATCCCATTCAGGACTTGAAGGTTGAACTTCTCCAAGGTGATTGGGTAAAACTATCAGGTTCTGAAACACTAGCACAAGTTTTAGATATTTCGAAAGAGAACGTGGTTTTAGCTATTGGCAATTTACGATCGGTCGTAAAACGTAATAAAGTTGAAAAAGTGTCGCACAAGGAAGTTCCGAAAGCGATGCGCTCATATTCCTCCCAAATTACAGAAAGCGTTTTACAATTTAAGCCTGAAATTGATGTCAGAGGAATGAGGGGCGAAGAGGCTTTGTATGAAATTGAAAAATATTTCGACCGTGCATTGATGATGAGCTTTCCGAGCATTAAAATCATTCATGGGAAAGGTGATGGCATCTTAAGAAAGCTGATTAGAAACTATTTTAAGAAATATTCGCAAGTTAGTCATATGGAAGATGAGCATGCCGATAGGGGTGGCGACGGTATAACCTATGTTTTTTTGAAGGCCTAAAGTCTTAGTTTCCTAAAACTAAAAACTCCGTTCGACGGTTATTCTTCCTTCCTTCTTCTGTTGCGTTATCTGCAGTCGGATTTGTTTTACCATATCCTTTTATACTTAATCTAAAGGGCTGTATATTTCTGTCTATAAGGTATTTATAAACAGAAATAGCTCTTTTTTCTGAGAGAATCTGATTGACCATTGCATCGCCCTCATTATCTGTGTGCCCTTGAATTTCGATCATAGTTTTAGGATTTGTGTTTAGGAAACTGACCAGCTTTTCCAACTCGGTTTTTGATTCAGGCAGGAGTTCAAACTTGTTCGTTTCAAAGAAAATATTCCGAAGGGCGACATTCTTTCCGGTTTCAATTTTCTGAAGTGGCACTTCTATTTTATAAGGTTTAAGTGCTAATCTTGAATCTTCAATCAAAAAATTCTCGGAGTAAAAAAGGTAATTTTCTTTGCTTGCATATAACGCAATTGTTTGTCCGGCAACAAATGGTACAAGAAACTCGCCTGATTCATAGTCTGCATGATCCCCGTATAGGATTTTACCCGTTTTTACATTGATCACGCTTATAGCAGCATCAAGTGGTTGTTTCGTCGCCTGATCATAAACTATCCCCTTTAGGTAGCTCACCGGCATCGGCTGTAACTCGGCAGGAAGTTCGAATGTGTAGATGTCGAGGCCTCCGAGGCCGCCTTCCTGGTCGGAAGCAAAGAATGCAGTTTGACCATTTGTGCTAATGCTAAGGCTACTTTCTTCTTTAAATGAATTAATTGGATAACCTAAATTTTTACACCGTTGCCATCTACCTAATGCATCTTTTCTGCTTAAAAAGACATCTTTATTTCCAAGACCGGGCCAGCCGTTAGACGAGAAATAGAGCGTTTGATCATCCGGGTGGATAAATGGCGATTGCTCGTCATAAGGCGTATTTATTTCCGGTCCTAAGTTTTGAGGTTCCGTCCACGTCCCTCCGGCGAGGAGAGATGACTTCCAAATATCGTATCCGCCTAGGCCACCTGCCCGAAGGCTTGTGAAATATAGGGTGCTTCCGTCGGCACTTAAGGACGGCTGTGATTCCCATCCCGCTGTATTGACGGGTGCGCCAATATTGTGTGGGCTTCCCCAATCTTTTCCTTCGCGACGAGAAACATAGATATCGCACCTGCCCATTCCATCGGGTCTGTTACAGCCCGTAAAGAAAAGATACAGCCCATCGGGAGATATGTACTGAGCACCTTCATTGGTAGTTAAAGAATTAATGTTCTTACTGAGATAGACCGAAGAATCCCATACTCCATCCTTTTTTGTGCTCTTAAAAAAATCTTCGTTATTGTTAGCTCTTCGGGTAAAAATCAACGTTTCTTCATCGGCGGTCACTACCGGAAGATATTCATGCTCAGGGCTGTTAATTCCTTTTCCGGCATTTTGAGGTTTAAATGTAACTGGATTCTGTATCGCTAGTAGACTATATTCGCAATCAGTAATATACTTAGCTGTTATTTTTTTACTTTGTTCACTAAGATTCGGCGTGGCAGCATATCGTTTAAAATGGATTAATGCGTCTTGATAATCGCCGGTATTTAGCTCACTTGCCCCTAACCCGAAGTAAGTAGCAGCATAAAATACTGGATTTGTGAAGATTACTCTGCGATAGCATTCTTTTGCAGCATTATAATCTTGCTGCTTGCGATATAAATCTCCTAATTGTTGCCATGCTGCAGTAAACTTTGCATCCAGTTTTACAGCCTCTCTAAGCGATTTTATTGCTTCGTATGAAGAATTACCATTAATATATCTGTTCGCGTCATCATAGGCCTTCTGGGCGGCTCTGTTTGAAGAGCGTCGACTGTTGTCTTGGCCGTACGAAAATACCGAGCAAAAATAGATAGCCAGAATGATTAGGGTCTTCATCTTTATTAAGCGACTTCGGATGCCAAAGCGTATGGCCGATCTCTAGAGCAATATCGGAATTTTAAGGAATATTTAGGTATTTGTGTGTTTGCAATGAGATTTCCCATTTAGGGTTTGCTTTCACATAATCGATAATGAGCGGTATAACTTCGTCAGCTTTGGACCATTCAGGCTGTAAATACAACTTGCAAGAAGAAGATACTCGCTCAGCATAGTGTTCAGCCCACGCAAAATCGCTCTTATTAAAAACTATAACTTTTAGTTCGCCAGCTAAGGGAGCGATATCAGGCCTTGGAGCTTTGAATTTTTTTGGCGACAAGCAGATCCAGTCCCAAATCCCCGAAAGTGGATATGCGCCTGAAGTTTCAATAAAAGTTTGTATTCCACGCTGCCTAAGGCCAGCGGTAAGGTAATCGAGATTATAGATTAAGGGTTCGCCTCCAGTAACGACAACGGCCTTTCCTGGGTAATTTGATGCTTGCTCTATGATTGCATCAGCGTGCGTCAACGGATGCAGTTCGGCATCCCAACTCTCTTTTACATCGCACCAATGGCAGCCTACATCGCATCCGCCCAAACGAATGAAGTAAGCAGCTTTACCAGAATGGAAACCCTCTCCCTGAATAGTATAAAACTCTTCCATCAATGGTAAAAGTGTTCCATCTTCTGGTATTTGATGCGGCATATCGTAAATTTAGGCACAAATATACCGAATGAATGCCGAAGATAAACTGGATAAAGATATTCGACACTAAGATATTACAGGCTGCCGACTTCGTCAGAGGACTTGAAATCAGTGGAAAAAGGCTTTGTATTGTCAAAGACGGCGAGAAATTCTTTGCTACCCAATTTTATTGTCCACATGCCGGTGCGGTGCTTGCAGATGGGTGGTGCAAAGAACAAAGGCTAATTTGTCCCTATCATCGTTACGAATACGATTTAAAAACCGGAAGGGGAGCACCGGGGCAAGGGGATTATATTGATTTGTATCCGACGGAGGTCAGAGAAGATGGCTTGTATGTTGGTCTACCTGAACCAGGCTTTTTGAAAAAAATATTTCGTTTTTGAGCTAATAGGAAATAAACTGTATTATTTCCTAGGTACTGAAGGATGTAACTCTGGGAAAGTCGCTGCGTCTGTTTTAGGTATAATTATTGTTTCTGAAAGGAACGCCGTGTAGATGCGGACGGTTGGGCCTTATTTTTCTCTCTGATATCCCTGTAAAATAGACGGTTAAGATTATTTTCAGCAAGATTTTCAAGCATTGTTGGAGCTACCAATAAATAGGTTTCATTTATCCGCGCTGCATTTGGCCGAAAGCTGTGCTCTTGTTCCTTATTGGCAATTTCAAATTTTCCAACAACACGCTCATCTGTTCCGTTTCGTATTTCGATTGTTGCTTGAATTAATAAGTGATCGAGCTGTTCGGTAAAGTAAACTACAAAATCGATTTTATTTCAGGAGTTCCAACGGTAAAGCCATATGGCGATGCGATTGACCGATTTTTGCCTGCACACAGAATAGGTTCAGCACAATCGATGGTGAGGAAACATAGATTTGTTTTGTCATTTTGGAGTTTGAATGGGGGCAGAACGAACTTATTTAACGGATTACGATTTTGTTACCTGTCATACTTAATTAATAAGTGATACACGCAAGAATTTAAACGGAAATACTACAATCGAGTTCTAAGGATATATCTCGCGCTTAGCTGAAGCTAAAGTGTTCTTTAACAGGCCAATAATTGTCATTAATCCAACGCCACCAGGAACCGGCGAAATCCAGGAAGATTTTCGGGAAACTTGACTAAAATCAACATCCCCGTATAATTTATATCCAGATTTAGATTCTGAATTTTCTTCACGATTCATTCCCACGTCAATTACAACTACGCCTTCCTTTACCATATCGGCGGTTATCAGATTTTTTTTGCCGATTGCTACAATCAAGATATCTGCATCTAACGTAAATTTTTTCAAGTCAGGCGTTTTGCTATGGCAGATAGAAACCGAGCAGTTTCCAGGATAATCATTTCGAGCCATCAGTATGCTCATCGGCGACCCGACGATATTGCTCCGACCGACAACTACGCAGTGCTTCCCAGAAGTCTGAATTTTATATTCTTTTAGCATTAGCATTATGCCAAATGGCGTTGCTGGGATAAAGCAGGGGAGGTTGCGTTGCATCCGTCCAAGGTTAATCGGATGAAATCCATCAACGTCTTTTCGATAATCTATTTTTTCTGTAATCTTTTCTTTATCAATATGTTTAGGTAGTGGTAGCTGAACAATTACTCCATCAATTTCTTTATCTTTATTGATCAGTTCGATTCGGTCTAGGAGTTCGATTTCGGTTACCGAGCTTTCATAACGAATTAGCGTTGAAGTGAAGCCTACTTTCTCGCAACTTCGCATTTTACTGGCGACATAAGTCTCACTTCCTCCGTCGTGTCCTACTAGAATTGCAACTAAATGCGGCTTGCGACCGTTTTTTGCAAGCATAGCGGCCGCCTCAATTGCAATTTCTTTCTTCAGTTTTTCAGATACATACTTTCCGTCAAGTATTTGCATAAGCCCCTGCATCTCCTAAAGAGAATATTTTTTTTAATGGTTTACAAATTTAAAATTTGAAGACAAAAATTGTCTTCGGTTAGTCTAATTTTAGCACCGCCATAAAGGCTGACTGTGGAATTTCTACATTTCCAACCTGACGCATACGCTTTTTGCCTTTTTTCTGTTTCTCTAAAAGTTTACGCTTACGCGAGATGTCGCCACCATAACATTTAGCGGTTACATCTTTACGAAGCGCTTTTACAGTTTCTCGGGCTATAATTTTAGCACCTATTGATGCCTGAATAATGATTTCAAATTGCTGACGTGGAATAAGTTCGCGTAGTTTTTCGCAAATCTTTTTACCAAACTCATAAGAATTAGTACGGTGAATCAACGAAGAAAGTGCATCGACCGGCTCAGCGTTAAGCAAGATGTCAAGGCGCACTAATTCAGACTGTCGATAGCCGATTTGGTGGTAATCGAATGATGCATAGCCTTTAGATATCGTTTTAAGGCGATCGTAGAAGTCGAATACGATTTCTCCCATTGGTATCTCAAAAATTAATTCTACACGATCTGACGTCAGGTATGACTGGTTGACAATGGTTCCACGTTTTTGAATACATAATGACATGACTGGACCAACAAACTCTGACTTCGTAATGATGTTGGCTTTTATGTAGGGCTCTTCAACAAAGTCTAATTTACTTGGATCAGGAAGATCAGATGGGTTATTTACTGCAATTTCAACGCCTTTTGTCGTAAAAGCTTTGTAGGACACGTTAGGTACGGTAGTAATCACCGTCATATCGAATTCGCGCTCCAATCGTTCCTGGATAATTTCCATGTGAAGCATTCCGAGAAACCCGCAGCGGAAGCCAAAACCTAATGCTGCCGAAGATTCAGGTTCAAATACTAAAGAAGCATCATTCAACTGCAATTTATGCATCGCCTCGCGAAGTTCCTCAAATTCATCGGTATCTACCGGATAAATTCCAGCAAAAACCATCGGCTTTACTTCTTCAAAGCCCTTTATTGCTTCTTTACTTGGCTTATCCTTGTGCGTGATTGTATCCCCAACTTTAACTTCACGCGCCTCTTTTATTCCAGAAATGATATATCCTACATCGCCGGTTTTGATGACATCTTTCGGTTTTTGCGTTAATTTTAAAGTGCCAACTTCCTCTGCGATATATTCCTTGTCGGTCGCTACAAATTTTACCCTGTCTCCTTTGCGTATTTCGCCGTTCAGTACTTTGAAATAGGCTACGATCCCGCGAAATGAATTATATACCGAGTCGAAAATTAATGCTTGAAGCTCTCCGTCAGGGTTCCCTTTCGGGGATGGAACGCGCTCTACAATCGCCCTTAAAATATCATCTACACCTAATCCTGTTTTGCCTGACGCAGGGATGATGTCTTCTCTTTTACAGCCGATTAACTCGATAATTTGATCTTTTACTTCTTCAGGCATAGCACCCGGTAGGTCCATTTTATTTAAAACTGGAATGATTTCAAGATCTTGTTCGAGGGCTAGATATAAATTAGAAATGGTCTGTGCCTGTATTCCCTGAGAAGCGTCGACAATTAGTAACGCACCTTCGCAGGCAGCAATGGATCTGGAAACTTCGTATGAAAAGTCTACGTGCCCAGGTGTATCAATAAGATTTAATACATAAGGTTGGCCGTCCTGGAGATAATCCATTTGAATAGCGTGACTTTTGATAGTTATTCCGCGCTCGCGCTCCAGATCCATATCGTCGAGCAATTGAGCTTGTGCCTCGCGCTGTGTAATGGTATGAGTATGTTCTAAAAGACGATCAGCCAATGTGCTCTTCCCGTGATCGATATGGGCGATAATACAAAAGTTACGAATATGCTTCATCAAGCGCAAAGATAATTTTTTTGAGCGCAATAATAGGAGGGGAGGGCAGGATGTTTTTAATCGTCCAAATTCTAGATTTAGGATGGAAGGAGTAAGGACGATAGTAAAAGGAAGCAAAGAATAACGGTCAAAGACTAAGGACGATGGCCGCAAAATTTTTTTGGGTATGCTGGCTCAAATTAAATAAACCAAACGATCTGAGGAAAAGCGGTTATCTGAAAATGCTTAGGCTATACTACTTATTCTTTATTCTAATTACGTAATATATAATATAAACCTTGTATTAATTTGATTTACAATTAGTTATGAAATAAAATATGACAGCTTGTCATGGGTTATTTGTAAGAATAGCTGCTCCTGTTAGCCATTTTTATTTATTCCGACCTCTTAAGGCCATACCTTTCGATCTTACTGTAAAGGTGACTTCTTTGGATATCGATATCGTCTGCTGTCTTTGATACATTCCAGTTGTTCTTTTCCAGTTTGTATTTGATGTACTCTTTCTCAGCAAAATCCTTGTACTCCTGAAAATTGGCAAATTGATCGAAATTAGTTTGAGAAGAAGTGCTCCGTCCTTCGGCTTCTACCGCTCTGAGGGGATTAGCAAATGTTTTTACATCAACATCAGTGATCGTTTTTTCGCCAAGAATAATAAGGCGTTCTACCATATTGCGAAGCTCACGTATATTTCCTGTCCATGGTAGCGCCTTAAGGGCGACAATGGCACTATCAGTGAATTTTTTGACCGGCATCTTATATTCTGTACAAATCTCGTCGCAGAAATTTTGTGCGATCATTGGAATGTCGTCTACACGTTCACTAAGATTCGGAACATGTATAAGAATAACGCTGAGTCTATGATATAAGTCCATCCGGAAATTGCCCTCATCAATTTCCCTCATCAGGTCTTTGTTGGTTGCAGCGATAATTCTAACGTTCACTTCGATTTCCCTTTCGCCTCCTACACGGGTAATTTTATTTTCTTGTAATGCTCTTAGAACCTTAGCCTGGGCAGAAAGGCTCATGTCGCCAATTTCATCAAGGAATAAGGTGCCTTTATCGGCCTGCTCAAACTTTCCTATACGCTGTTTAACGGCGGAGGTAAAAGAGCCTTTTTCATGGCCAAAAAGCTCACTTTCAATTAGCTCTGATGGGATCGCAGCGCAATTTACTTCAATAAGTGGTGCTTGCGCGCGACCTGATTTTTCATGTAACCACTTTGCAACTAATTCTTTGCCACTTCCATTAGCACCGGTAATCAGCACGCGTGCTTCGGTTGGCGCTACACGCTCGATCGTCTCCTTAATTTTGCCAATTGCTAAAGACTTACCAAGAATTTCACGCGTTTTGCTGACTTTACGTTTAAGTACTTTGGTTTCGGTCAGCAAATTGCCGCGTTCTAGAGCGTTTCGAACCGTGATAAGAAGTCTATTAAGATCTGGAGGTTTTGAAATAAAGTCAAAAGCGCCTTTTTTACTCGCTTCAACCGCAGTTTCTACCATTCCGTGCCCAGAGATCATAATGAATGGCAGGTCGGGTCTGATGGCAATACCTTCAGTAAGTACCTCCATCCCATCCATCTTATTCATTTTAATATCGCAAAGAACCAGATGATAGTCTTGCTGCTCAATAAGTCTTAATCCATCTATGCCGTTATCTACGTCATCAACTTGATAGCCCTCATATTCGAGAATTTCACGCAGCGTACTTCGGATTGCACGTTCATCGTCAATTATTAAAATTTTGGTCATAAGCTAAATTTCTTCTTTTTTATCTTATGGGCTAGAAATTAGTTCGTTGCGATAACAAATCTACTATAAAGATTGTTTGATATCGTTATCTACATTCTCGCATTTGGGGAAGGAGAATTCTTTGAAATTTTAAAAAGCAAGCCTATAAGCCGGGTTCTGTCTCCTGCTCCGATTTTCATCGGCACAGAACTTCTATCATTTATCTTGCCCTTTCATTGCTGAAAGGATCTAACGACCTACCCATTCCGTGGAGCGAGCAACTCCTTTCCATTCCCGATATCATCGGGCGATGGATTCGAAACCTATTTGGTCTTTCAACTCCTGGGGTTTACCGCAATGCATGTCGCCATGCAAAGCTGTGAGCTCTTACCTCACATTTTCACCTTTACTCCAATGGAGTAGTTTATTTTCTGTGGCACTTGCCGTCCCCGACAAGTCGGGGCCTTCCCGTTAGGAAGCAGGATGCTCTATGTTGCCCGGACTTTCCTCCCCCTTGTTATTAAGAGAGCGATAGAACGGCTTGCAACTGTAAAGATACGAAATACGTGATATGCTTTATGTAATACGTCGAACTAGATACATTTTAGTCGCATGTTTCCAGATCAGCATCTGCTGATTTTACATCATATAGACCCTGATTATTTCCAAAGGAATTGGTAACGTACGTTATCACTGCTGCGATATCAATGTTCGCTAAATGGGTTTGAGCGGGCATATTTCCCTCGTAAAGTTTCCCATTTATGATTATTGCATGATCCATGCCTTGCTTAACAAAGCAAGCTAGTTTATTTTTATTTTTTATTAAAAATATCGAGTCTGTCAATGGCGGAATCAAGGCTTGTAAGCCTAAACCATCTTTGCTGTGGCAGTTTTGGCAGTGTTGCTCATAGAATCCTTTCCCGTTTACATAATAGCGGGCATAGATGATGTCTTGCTCTGTTTGGCAAGAATTAAAAAGAATAAATATTATAATAATGCTGCAGAATACTAGGATCGCCTTGTTTTTCATTTGGTTTTGTATTCATCAAGCAAAATCTGAATATCAGAAATTAGTTTGTCAACCTGCTTTTCGTCAGTTCCATCGTAGCCGGTTCCGCGAAGACGTTTTTCTTTATCAATTAGCACAAACCAGCCCTGATGTACAAGACCCGCATGATCATCGGCACTGTTATCTTCCTGCACCGCAACTAAATAATTTTGCTCTGCAATCGTGTATACTGAATCTTTAGTACCTCGCAAAAATTCCCACTGAGTACCCTCTATACCAAGTTTTGTAGCATATCTTTTCAAAACGGATGGCGTATCGTACTTATAATCGATGGTGTGCGAAATTATTTTTACATCGGGATTGCCCTTAAATTTTTCGTAAACCTTAAGCATATTGCGGTGCATTACCGGACAGATACTTGGGCAGGAAGTAAAAAAGAAATCGGCAACATAAATTTTTCCGTCAAAATCTTTATCGGTCACTACGATACTATCCTGATTAATGAAACTAAAACTCGGGATGGTTAGATAAAGCGTATCTATTACTGTCTTGCCGTCAATTACCTTCTCAATAGCTTCCCTCTCGCCCATGATGGGGAGGCTCGTCGGTTCGTTAGAAGAACAAGCAGTTATTAGAAAAGCTGCAATTGCAAAAATGAATAGTTTCATAGTGTTGTTGAAATGCGGCTGAAAAGATTCATCCGATCTGCAAAAGTACTAACGATCTACGGAAAATACAGACTTGTGGAAGAGTTCGTTAAATTTTATTATTTCTTGTAACTTTTTTTCAGCCCATCACGTATAAATCAAAAAGTGCTCTCTTTTAGATTTTTTACTATGAAGCGCTGTTTATTTCTTTTGGTTTTTCTTCCTTTTTCAATTTCTGCGCAGATCGGTCCCGGTCCCCGTATAACGGCATTAGGATCTATCGGACCGGCACTTCAAGATACGTGGAGTATGCAGTCTAACCCTGCAGGCATCGCATCTATACGGAAGGTTTCAATAGCAACAAGTTACGAGAGCGAATATTTTAATCCCGATTTAAGCAGGCAATCAGCGGTGATTATCTTACCTCATAAAAAAAATGTCTACGGTATTAACTTTCATAATTACGGGTTTTCAGTCTACAATGAACAACGTGTAGGATTTGCATATGCAAAAATCTTTGGAGAGGAGATTTTTGCCGCTCTTAGCTTTAACTATCACTTGTTATCGCTGCATCAATATGGTAGCGCAGACAGCTATTCTTTTGAACTCGGACTACAATATCGTTTCGGTGATAATCTTTTTGTTGGGGCTCATATCGCTAATCCAAATGCAAGTACGTACAATGCAGTCTCAAACGCATCAATCCCCGTATACCTTGAATTTGGCGTATCCTATCGGTTTACGAATGAGCTGCTCCTTAACACTGGAGTAAAAAAGTACCTAAACTCGTCCGCCGATTTTGCAATTGGTATGGAATACAGTCTTGCCGGATGGCTTGCAGCGCGTGGCGGCGTAACGGTAAATCCGTTTATGCAATTTGCTGGTTTTGGGTACTCCTTGGGTAGTTTTCGTTTTGATGCTGCTACTTCTTTACATAGTATTTTGGGTTATTCTCCACAGATAGCGATCAGTTATGAGTTTTAGATCGCATGTATTGATAGCCGTTTGCCTTTGCATCGGCCGTTTGTCTTATTCTCAAACAGAGCGGATTCTTATCGTCGAGCAGGTTATAGAATCAATAACCGAGAGCACGGAAGAAGATTTTGACTATTCAGAATTATCCGAAAGACTGAATTTTTATTTTCTAAATCCTGCTGATATTAATTCTGTAGGTGAAGAGCAATTAAAGGAATTTGTTTTTTTATCTCCATTGCATATCCATCGTATTTTAGCCTATCGTGAAAAAAATGGAGCGTTTATAGACTTGCTTGAGTTACAAAGTATTGACGGGATAGATAAGGAGACAATAATGAACTTGATTCCTTTTGTCAAGATCGGTTCCGTAAATGCTCTTCTCAACACCACCACCGAAGATTTGCTGGCAAAGGGTCATCATGATCTAATATTGCGTTATGGACAAACCCTTCAGCGACAGCAAGGATTTTTAATTCAGGATACAAGTAAATCAAGATATTTGGGATCACCAGAGCGGCTTTTTGTTCGTTACCGTTATCGTTATGGGCAGCATGTATACTTGTCTTTGAATATGGAAAAGGATGCTGGTGAGCAATTTTTTTTAGGAAAAAAATTAAATGGATTTGATTTCTACTCCGCAAGCCTGTACTTGAGAGATCTGGGCAGATTCAAGAAGATCGTTATTGGCGACTATGCCCTTCAGTTTGGACAAGGACTTTCTTTATGGTCGGGTTTGGCTTTCGGAAAAGGAGCTGCAATAGCTACAACTACAAAATCGGAGATCGGTCTGCGGCCGTATTCTTCTTCAAACGAAGCATTGTTTTTTAGGGGTTTTGCAACAACTTGGACCGTTAAGAAGCTAAACATTACACCCTTTGTTTCTTATCGTTTGCTTGATGCAGGTATAACTGATTCAGCCGATTTCGAGATCAAGTCGCTAAACCAATCAGGATTTCATCGCACGGCCGGCGAACTGAAAAACAAGGGTAATTTACGGCAAATGGTTTACGGCTTAAATGTCAAATATAACAAACGGAATTTAAGCATGGGTTTAAGTGCCTATAGAACAGTATTTAATCGTTTTTTTGAGCCCGGAAAAAACATTTACAATAAATTTAGATTTAGCGGGCTGTCACTATTTAATGGGTCCATATATTTTAACCGTACTTGGCGTAATATTTATTTATTTAATGAGGTGTCCCATAGCTTTGGCACAGGCATGGCATTATTAAATGGTTTATTGATTAGCCTTTCTCCGCAGGTATCGCTTTCTCTTCTACATCGTAATTACCATCGAGATTACCATACTTTTTATAGTCAGGCAATAAGCGAAGGGAGCGGCGCAGCAAATGAAAAAGGGATGTATTCCGGCTTAGTAATCGCACCGTCGCGAAGTTTAGAACTTGCGGTGTATACCGACATTTTTAAGTTTCCATGGCTAAAATTCCGTGTTGATGCGCCATCAACAGGATTTGAAGGGTTTTCTCAGCTCACATGGTCATTAAAGAAAGTATTGAAGGCAATTTTAAGGTACAACATTGAACAGAAAGAACAGAATGGTGATGAAGGCATAGTTAGTATTCCTGTTGCAGTTTTCAAACAGAATATCAGAGCTGAATTAAGTTATGTCTTGGCTGAGGGGCTCCAAATTCGTCACAGGATCGAAGTTTCAATTCATAAAAAAGGCTCGATTACTGAAGAAGGTTATCTCATTTATCAAGATTTGTTATACAATCCGATGCAGTCCCGTTTTTCCGGGAACTTCCGATTTGCACTCTTTAGTACAAGCGGGTATAATTCAAGGCTTTATGCGTACGAAAATGATGTGTTATATGGCTATTCTGTACCGGCTTTGCAAAATAAAGGAATTCGATTTTATTTAAACGGTCGGTGGAATTTGAGGAGGGGATTGGATGTTTGGATGAAGTACGGTATAACAAAATATACCAATGTCGATGAAATTGGTTCCGGATTAGAACTGATTAGCGGTAATATTAAGTCGGACGTAAAAGTACAGTTCCGATTTCAGCTGTGATGGAAAAAGTACAGTTAGGTAATATTCCCTTTGTTCGTATGTTAATACCGCTCATGTTAGGAATATACGGTGCATCTATTTATACGCCCTCAGAACAACAATTTTCTATATATTCTTCGGGGTCAATCGTCCTGTTTATACTGACGCTATTATATATAGCTTTTTTTAAACGAAATACAAATATTCGTTCGGCCTGGTTAATGGGCTTGCTAATAAGTTCGGTTGTATTTTTGGGAACTTATTTACTTACAGCCTATAAGTCTCAATTTGTATTAAGAGACCATTTCAGTCAAAAGAAATTTGAAATCCTTGCCGTTGTCATTAGAACAGAGCCCAAAAAATCAGGAAGTGTCGTACGCTTTGAAGCGGATGTGCTGCAAGGCTATAAGAGCCCTAAATTTTACGCAGCTAGCGGTAGGCTATTGATCGCATTGCAAACCGATTCTTTAAAGAAGTACAGTTATGGTGATCTTCTATTTATTTCAGCAGATTACTCGGAAGTGGAGCCTCCCTTCAATCCTAATGAGTTTGATTATAAGGCATATTTAGCGAATCACGAAGTTTATCATCAGATATTTCTTACAGAAAGCAAGCTGAGGTTGATTAAACATGATCAGGGAAATCTGCTGATTGCCAAGGCGCATAAGCTACGTGAGGTTTTAGTAAGCAAGCTTGAGCAATATATTGATAATCGGGATGCAAGTTCGCTTGCATCTACTTTGATCTTAGGTTATCGAGCCGATCTAAGCAAAGATGTTATCGACGCCTATTCAAAAACCGGAACGATGCATGTATTGTCCGTCTCTGGGATGCATGTGGGGATAGTCTTTGTCGTAATGATTTTTCTCTTCAAAATTATGGATAGAAGTAAGAAACTGCGGTTAATCCGTGCAGCGCTTATGATTGCGCTAATCTGGTTTTACGCAGGTATTACCGGATTTTCGGCAGCGGTCTGTCGTGCAGCGCTCATGATCAGCTTTGTAGTTATTGGTAAAGCACTGAATCGAAATCAGAATACGTACAATATAATCGCTATATCGGCTGTATTTCTCCTTATTTATGATCCGTTTCTGTTATTTGATGTCGGTTTCCAACTTTCGTATCTCGCGGTGCTAGGTCTGGTTTATCTATATCCGAAGATTTATAACCTATTTATTATAAAAAGTTGGCTTGGCGACAAATTGTGGAGCTATATGGCACTTTCTACCGCCGCCCAGATTGCGACTTTTCCACTCAGCGTTTATTATTTTCATCAGTTCCCCGTTTATTTTCTGATCAGCAATTTGTTGATCGTTTTACCGGTAACTATAATCATGTACGCGGGCCTGGTATTTCTTTTCATCCCTTGGGGTTTTTTACTGAAACCTCTGGGCTGGCTTTTGACCAAAAGTATTGTTTTAACTAATCAAGGACTATTTTGCATCGAAGAATTGCCGTCTGCGAGTATACACGGTATTTGGATAAGTGCTCAGTCAAGTATATTGATTTATGTCTTAATTGTGCTAATTGTATTTACATTTCATTATAAAAGAAAAAGCTATTTGTACCTAACTCTAGCTACAGTTGGCTTCCTTCTCGCATCCTACTCATTTGCAGAAATTAATCGCCAACGCCAGCATAAAGTAATTTTTTACAGCCTACGAAAGAATTCGGCGATTGGCTTTTTTAATGGGGAAAAGGCTTGGATTCTAACCGACTTGTCTGCTTCCGACAAAGCGTTTACATATTCTATCAAACCTTCGATCGAATTTTCTCGGCTCAACGATTTTGAATTAGTTCAAACTGCCGCTTCATTTTCTCGCGAAAGTCTATTTATTCGGCCTAATTTTATTCAGTTTCGCGATTGGACATTGCTGATTTGGGATAAAAAATTTGACCGAAGAACGTTTTCAAAGAATATTTCTGTTGATGCGGTTCTACTGAGGGAGAATCCAGAAATTGACATTAGCGATCTGAGACGTATGGTTGATTTTAAAATTTTGCTAGTAGACGCAAATAATGCAGATGACCATATTGAAAAGTGGAATGAGCAGGCAGTGAAGGTGGCGACAAATTATCATGTTCTAAAAAGAAATAACGCATATCTTGTAATCTTTAACGACTAACTCCAGTCAAACTTTCATAATAATAGTAAGCGCAGGTGCCGCCGGAGCTAATCACTTTAAATTTACTCGCTACCATCCGTGTTACCCGAATCTTCGATATCACTGTTTCGAGACGATTTTCCGCTGTCAATATTTTGATAATGAGCCATGTCTTCATCAGTTTATACCTCGTCTTTCTCATCTTTATTCAAGTTTTTATTGCCTTTGCTATTTTCCGGAGTCAATTTTTTGAGCAGTAGATTCTTGGCTCTGAGTAGTTATTTTTTTATCTTTTGGAATCTTTTTCATACTATCGATTTGTTTATTTAGACAACGTAGTATCTGTTTTATTGTTTAAGATCGTAGTTGTTTTGTATTTGTTAAAAAATTGCCTAAGCTAGCTATATGGATAGAGGGTTTATTGAAGACCAGACCTTTGAAAAAATTAAATTTTCTGAAAAAAGCTTCCCAATAGGGAATTATGAAAACTGTGTTTTTTCTAATTGCGACTTTTTTAATACTGATATTTCTAACTTTAATTTCACGGAGTGTGAATTCAAATCATGCAATTTAAGTTCCGCTAAGTTTGAGAAAACTGCCTTTAGAGATATAATTTTTGTTGATTGTAAAATGTTGGGCCTGCGTTTTGAAAATTGCAATGAGTTTTTATTTGAGGTTAATTTTCGAAACTGCAATCTTAATTTTTCTTCGTTCTATCGTCGAAAGCTAAAAAAGACAAAATTCATTTCTTGTTCCCTTCAAGAAGTTGATTTTACAGAATCGGATCTTTCTGAATCTCTGTTTGAAAATTGTGACCTTCTAAGCTCGGTTTTTGAAAATACTGTCCTTGAAAAAGTAGATTTCAGAACGTCGTATAATTATAATATTGACCCCCAGGCAAATCGTATCCGGAAAGCAAAATTTTCGATTAAAGGGGTAGCCGGCCTTTTAAATCAATTCGATATCGAAATAGAATAAAGTATTGATGGCCGCCTATTAAGCATGATCCGCATTTTTACATTGGTGTACATATTTCAATCAAAAAGCCGTCTATGTCTTTTATATAGATAGGCAACAACTTGTCCCCAGGGCTTTGTCTTTGCTGCTGCTATCGCGATAGCACCGGCTTTTAATGTGTTGTAGGGTTCTTCAACATTGTCTGTAGAAGGCAATTTCAATTGCGAATGACTTGTTGTTAGACATGCTTTCGATAAATCCTTTAGGAAAGTTCGCCCTGGCCATATCGAGAGAAGCGAAAGATCATGTTGTATCACCTGTAATAAATTCGCCGTAATCATCGCTGGGAGCGATAAACGTTCGTTGAAATTCAAAAGGCCTTTTCGTAGAAATTGAGCGTTTTAGGAACGCTTTTCATGGATAAAATGGTATAAGCAAATAGTATTATGGTTTTAACCTGAAGGTTTAATGCAACAACAAATAAGTTAAACACGATGACTAAACTAGATATTCAAACAAGGTCTGATCTCCATTTAAAGGCTTATAGTCAAACTTCAAGTCGTCCATTCTCTTTAATAGTTTAGGATAATCTTCAACATGTTTTAACTCTATGCCAACTAGTGCTGGTCCGCGTTCGCGTTGCGTTTTTTTGATAAATTCAAATCGAGTAATATCGTCATCCGGCCCTAACACATCATTTACAAACATCTTTAGGCCTCCGGGACGTTGTGGGAATCTGATTATAAAATAGTGCTTAAGTCCTTCATAAAGCAGAGAAAGCTCCTTAATTTCCTGCATCCGCTCGATGTCGTTATTGCCGCCGCTAATAATACAAACAATCTTTTTAGCTTTTATTTGATCTGCAACAAGGTCTAAAGCAGCGACAGAGAGCGCCCCGGCAGGTTCAGCAACGATTGCATCTTCATTATAAAGTGTCAGTATTGAGGTACACACTTTTCCTTCCGGGACGAGCAGCATCAAATTAAGTACGGCCTTGCACATTGGGAAGGTTAGGGTGCCTGCGCGACGTACAGCGGCACCGTCAACAAACTGATTAATGTGATCAAGCGTAACAGGCTGATCTGCTTCCAGCGCTTTAACCATTGATGGCGCGCCCTCCGGTTCCACGCCAATTATTTCAATTGCCGGGTTAATTGATTTTAAGTAATGGCCAACTCCTGCAAGTAAACCACCTCCACCAACAGGCAAGATTACTGTATCGACATCCGGTATTTCTTCGAGTATCTCAACGCCCACAGTCCCTTGTCCTTCAATGACGCTATAATCATCAAAAGGAGGGATGAAAGTCATTCCATTCGTTTCGGCATAGGCGAGAGCCTCTTTTAAACAATCATCAACAGTATCGCCAGTCAGGATAATTTTGATTTTTCCAGCACCAAACATTTCAGTCTGCCTAACCTTTTGCCTTGGAGTAATTACCGGCATAAAGATCACGCCTAGCGTGTCTAGTTTTTGGCAGGTGTATGCTACGCCTTGGGCGTGATTGCCGGCGCTGGCACAAACTACGCCATTAGCTAATTTCTCGGCATTTAATTGGCTAATCATGTTGTAGGCACCGCGGAGTTTATACGAGCGAACTAATTGTTGATCCTCCCTTTTTAGATATATTTCGGCACCGTATTTTTCAGATAAATTTTTATTGTAGTTGAGAGGAGTCCGTTTAATGATATCCTGTAAGCGCCGGGAAGCGGCTAATGAATTTAATTTCACGTCAGGAATCATAGTTGTTTTTAGTAGAGATCCGATGAATTAAGTCATCGGATCTCTAAGCTATTAAATATTCTTTGCCAGCCAATCGCCAACTTCGCTTGTTTTATACGCTTTTTTATCTCCAGACAAATCTTCTGTGACAATACCTTCAGCCAATGATTGGTTGACAACATTTCTAATCACTTCCGCTTCTTCTTTAAGCCCAAAAGCATCTTCAAACATCATTGCTGCAGAAAGGACTGTTGCTAGTGGATTAGCGATGTCTTTTCCGGCGGCCTGAGGATACGAACCATGAATTGGTTCAAAAAGGGAAGTATGCAGGCCGATGGAAGATGAAGGCATTAATCCCATAGATCCTGAAATAACAGAAGCCTCATCCGTTAAAATATCGCCGAAAAGATTTTCCGTAATAATTACATCGTATGAATTGGGCCACTGCACCAAACGCATCGCAACAGCATCGACAAACTCATAACTAACTGTAACTTCCGGATAATCTTTCTCCATGTTCTGTACAGTTTCTCTCCAAAGACGCGAAGTTTCTAATACGTTAGCTTTATCTACACAACATAATTTCTTACTACGACTCATAGCCATCTCAAAGCCTAGTTTAGCAAGGCGTTGAACTTCAGATCTTGTATAAACACAAGTATCAAAGGCGGTATTTCCGTCATCTCTGCGCCCTCTTTCGCCAAAATAAATTCCTCCGGTAAGCTCGCGTAAAATAATAAGGTCTGTGCCTTCGATACGCTCTCTTTTTAATGGAGAATTGTCTATTAGCGACGGAAAAGTAAATGTAGGACGAACATTGGCAAACAATCCCAATTTCTGGCGCATCTTTAATAGCCCTTGCTCAGGTCGTACTTTTGCTTTCGGATCATTATCGAACCTTGGATGACCGATGGCTCCAAACAAGACAGCATCGGCTGCCATACAAATTTCATGAGTAGCGTCAGGATAGGGTTCGCCAACAGCATCAATGGCGCAGGCACCGGTTAATGCCTCCGTCCAACTAATCTCATGATTAAATTTCTTTGCTACCGCATTAACTACTTTCACCGCCTGATTAATTACTTCAGGTCCTATTCCGTCTCCGGCCAAAAGGGCAATTTTGAATTTCATTTGTTTGTATTTGTAGGTATTAAGTTATGGGTTATATATTAGAAGTACTAGTGCTAAATTCCAGGGTATAAGTTATACACAATTGTTAAAGTTTTATGAGTAAGCTTGTAACTTAGGGCTGAATGCAAATTATAAACAATTTAGCACTTTTCAGTTTGCTGCTCACGTAAAGCGCCTGCTCAAATTATATTCAACATTTTCTGTGTAGACTTTATCGCACAAACAGTTTGGTCAGAATCTAATCCTCTTGTTATAAATGTTTTATGTTCAGTTTCCCAAGTAATAATCGTTTCACATAAAGCATCCGAGTTACTTCCTGGTGCGATCCTTACCGCATAATCGATCAGTTTCGGAAGACACATGTTTTTACGATGGTAAACCTGCGTAAGGGCTTTCATAAATGCATCGAACTGACCATCGCCTTGAGCATTTTCCTCAAAAACTTCCCCGTCTATCCTTACGGAAATTGTGGCAGAAGGGCGGAGTCCTTTTGAATGGGTCAGAACATATGATTCGACAACTACTTTTTCCTCATAAAGATTGCTGTCTAGTACATCTGAAATGATGTACGGAAGATCCTCTTTTGTGACGGTCTCTTTTTTATCACCTAGTTCAATTACTCGTTGCGTTACCTTTTTTATCTCGTCGTCGCTTAATTTTAATCCAAGCTCCTGTAGATTTTTTTCAATGTTCGCTTTGCCCGAGTTTTTACCCAGGGCGTATTTGCGTTTTCTGCCGAATCGCTCGGGCAGTAAATCATTGAAGTATAGATTTTTCTTATTGTCGCCATCTGCATGAATTCCAGCCGTTTGTGTAAAGACATTGTCGCCTACGATTGGTTTGTTTGATGGAATTCGTACGCCTGAGAAAGTTTCTACTAGTTTACTAATCGTATAAATAAATGATTCATTTATTCCAATTTCGATCTCCGGTAAAAAGTCGTTTATAACGGCTACGACACTAGCCATAGGAGCATTTCCAGCTCTTTCACCCATGCCGTTTACGGTAAGGTGTAAACCATTTACTCCCGCTTTAACGGCTTCCAACACGTTTGCAGTGCTCAAATCATAATCATTATGGGCATGGAAGTCGAAATGTGTTTTTGGATATTTCGTTCTTATTTCGGAAATAAACTCAAATGTTTCCGAAGGGATCAAAACACCTAAAGTATCAGGCAATAAAATTCTCTTTACCGGCTGCGTGGATAAAAAGTCTAGCAATTGTAACACATATTCCTGCGAATTGCGCATGCCATTACTCCAATCTTCCAAATAGACGTTCGTTGAAATTCCACTGTCAAGCGCTTTTTTTATTACGTCAGCAATGTCTTGAAAATGTTGTTCCGGATCTTTTTTGAGCTGGTAAGTTAGATGGCTCATTGAACCCTTAGTTAGCAAGTTTTGAACTTTAATGCCAGCTTTCGCCATCCAATCGACAGAAACCCCGTTGTCAACGAACGAAAGAACTTCAATTTGGTCAATATATCCATGCGATATTGCCCAATTCGCGATAGTTTTTACCGCTAGAAATTCTCCTTCAGACACACGTGCTGAAGCAATTTCTACACGATCTACTTTCAATTCCTCAATCAGTAATTGAGTAATATTCAGCTTTTCTGAAATAGAAAAAGCTACGCCAGAAGTTTGTTCGCCATCCCGCAGAGTGGTATCCATTATCTCAATTCTCCTCGTTTTCATATAGCTTGAGAGCGTTTGATATTACAGGGGAAGATTTTCAGCAAATTCCTTGATCTCTGATTTTATATTTTGAAGATAATCGATATCGTCGAATCCGTTAATCATATTGTCTTTCTTGTAAGAACTGATTTCAAATTTTTCCTGTTCCCCCGTGCTAAGGAGTGTTATGGATTGGTTGGCTAAGTTGACTTCTAGCTCTGCTTTTGGATCAGAAGCTATTGCGTGAAAGATCTTTTCGGCAAATACAGCGCTAACCTGTACGGGTAGTACGCCAATATTTAAACAGTTGTTTCTAAAAATGTCAGCGAAAAAGCTCGACACAACACACCTGAATCCATAATCGTAGATCGCCCAGGCTGCGTGTTCTCTAGAAGAACCAGAGCCGAAGTTCTTGCCTCCAATCAATATCTTGCCACTATAGGTAGGATCATTTAAGACAAAGTCTTTTTTTGGGGTGTTGTCTGGATTATATCTCCAATCGCGGAACAAATTGTCTCCAAATCCAACCCGTTCAGTTGCTTTTAAAAAACGTGCTGGAATCAGTTGATCAGTGTCAACGTTTTCAATTGCTAATGGAACTGCTGTGCTTTTTAATATTGTAAATTTATCGTAGGCCATTTTATATTTTTTTAGCGGAATTAAACCAATTCTTCGATCAGATCTCTTGGATCGGTCACTTTTCCGGTAACTGCAGCTGCTGCAGCAACTAACGGACTAGCAAGCATTGTCCTAGAGCCGGGTCCCTGTCTGCCTTCGAAATTTCTGTTTGAAGTGCTAACAGCATATTTGCCTGCCGGAATTTTATCATCATTCATGGCAAGGCAAGCAGAGCAGCCGGGCTGACGTAAAACAAATCCGGCTTCATTGAAAATATCCAACAATCCTTCTTGTTTGATTTGAGCTTCAACGATATGGGATCCGGGTACAAGCCATGCGGTTACATTTGGCGCTTTTTGTTTACCTTTTACGATGGACGCAAATGCCCTGAAATCTTCGATGCGACCATTAGTACAACTTCCAATAAATACAAAGTCAACCGGTTTGCCTAACATTGCTTCTCCTTCATGAAAGCCCATGTAATTCAATGATTTTTCATAGGTAGTTATACCGCCTTGAACATCTTCGGCATCCGGAATATTATTGGAAATTCCCATTCCCATGCCCGGATTAGTGCCGTATGTGATCATTGGTTCTATTTTTGAGCCGTCGAAAGTATATTCTTTGTCGAAAACGGCGTCTGCATCTGTTTTTAAAGTCTTGTAATAGGCGAGTGCTTTTTCCCATGCCTCGCCTTCGGGACTAAACTCCCGGCCCTTAACATAGCTAATAGTCGTTTCGTCAGGAGCAATCATGCCGCCTCTGGCACCCATTTCGATACTTAGGTTACAAACGGTCATACGACCTTCCATGGTCATACTTTCGAATACTTCCCCGGCGTATTCAACGAAATAGCCTGTGGCACCCGAAGTAGTTAACTGAGAAATGATAAATAATGCTACATCTTTTGGTGTAACTCCAAAACCAAGCTTTCCTGTCACGTTTATCCTCATTTTTTGAGGCTTAGGTTGCATGATACACTGAGAAGCAAGAACCATTTCAACTTCTGAAGTGCCGATGCCGAATGCAATAGCACCAAACGCACCGTGTGTTGACGTGTGCGAGTCGCCGCATACGATTGTTGCACCAGGTTGGGTAATACCATATTCAGGACCAACAACATGTACAATTCCGTTTTTCTGGTGACCTAAACCCCAGTGGCTGATGCCATACTCGTTTGAGTTCGACTCGAGTGCTTTGAGCTGGTTGGCAGACAGCGGATCTGCTACCGGCAAATGTTGATTAATTGTAGGTGTATTGTGATCTGCCGTAGCGAAAGTACGTTCAGGATACAATACTTTTATTCCCCTACTTTTCAGTCCGAGAAATGCAACCGGACTAGTAACTTCATGTATTAAATGACGGTCAATAAATAACACGTCGGGGCCGCCTTCGATCTTTCGTATCACATGGGTATCCCAAACCTTGTCAAATAATGTGTTGCTCATATTCCTATTTAAATTATAATTACTAAATTATTACACTGATTAAAAGGTTAGACTGTTTTTTTTAGTCGATTTAAATTTCGTCCTTCGAGTTTTCAACCTTACAGTGAAACTCTCTATTCTGTTTATTCTTCTTTATCTGTGTAGTCTTACTTTATACAAATTTATTTAGCGCATCGATGTACGCATTAGCAGATGCCCGAACAATATCTGTACTAAAGCCGTATCCCATATAGGATTGATCTTCGAACATCACGCGCATATCCACTTTACTAACATCTTCGCTACCTCCATGGATAGCATGGATATTAAATTCTTTAATTTCTACCGGTTTTCCAGTAATACTTTCAATTGCCTTTATTGTAGCGTCAACCGGCCCATTGCCTATTGCGGTCGCGTTATGATCCGCCCCATTATATGTTACTTTTACAAGGGCTTCTGGACTGGATTGATCTCCGCAGGTTACGTGCAATTGATTAATCTTAAATCCGTTTTTAAAGCTTACTTCCGCATCAACACCCATTAAAAGCAAGAGATCGTCGTCTTTAATTTCCTTTTTTGCGTCTGCAAGTGTTAGAAACCGGTCATATACATAATCAAGGTCCACCCTGTCAGAAGCATATCCTAAACGTTCTAAATGATGTTTTAAAGCATGTCTACCGCTACGTGCGGTAAGTATAATTTCAGATTGATCAATGCCAACATCTTCGGGATTCATAATCTCATAGTTTTCTCTGTGCTTTAAGACGCCATCCTGGTGAATTCCTGAACTATGAGCAAATGCATTTTTGCCGATGATAGCCTTATTAGCTTGAACGGGCATGCGCATCATCCGACTAACCATCCCACTTAGTCTGTATAAGTGCTTGCTATTAATATTTGTATGAAAATTAAGCGATTGATGCGTTTTTAAGATCATTACCACTTCTTCCAAAGAAGTGTTTCCGGCACGCTCACCTATGCCATTGATAGTACATTCGATCTGCCTCGCGCCATTTTGAATGCCGGCTATGCTGTTCGCTGTCGCCAAGCCTAAATCATTATGACAATGTGCCGAAATTATTGCCTTATCGATATTTTTGACGTTTTCTTTCAGAAATCGAATCTTTTCGCCATACTGCTCCGGCATGCAATAACCGTTAGTATCCGGTATATTGACGACGGTTGCACCAGCGGCGATAACAGCCTCAATCATTTTCGCAAGGAATTCATTATCTGCACGGCCCGCGTCTTCGGCATAAAATTCAATATCCTCAACAAAACTTTTGGCGTATTTCACCGCTTCAACAGCGCGTTCTAAAATGGCTTCGCGAGTACTGTTAAACTTGTATTTAATGTGCGTATCTGATGAACCGATCCCTGTGTGAATACGAGGATACTTTGCGAATTTCAACGCTTCTGCTGCGCAATCAATATCACCTTTATTTGCACGAGTTAATGCACAAATAATTGGCGCGCGAACTACCTTAGACAATTCAACCACGCTTTTAAAATCGCCCGGACTTGAAATTGGAAATCCGGCCTCAATGACGTCAACGCCGAGTTGCTCTAGCGCTTCCCCGATGATAATCTTTTCGGGAGTTGTCAGTTGAGATCCCGGCACCTGCTCGCCATCACGCAGAGTAGTATCAAAAATAAATATACGATTTGGATCGTGTAACATGCTTTTTTGAGTATGGAGTTTTAAGTCGTAGGTTATAAGTGATAGGTACTAAGTGATAGATTACATGTCATTAGTTCAGATAGAATTTTCACCTAAACCGACAAATCAAGAGCTAAAATCTTATCGCTCGAAAACCTATTCTTATTTCTTAAAACTTATAACCTAAAACCGTTAACTTAAAACTTATAACTTACTGCTTAAATTCTACAACTTAAACCGGTTGATTTTCAGGACGAAGACTTCTAACGGTCTTCCCTGCTTGCCATAGTTCGCTTTCGCGAAGTTCTTTAAGTTCTGCATCCAGCTTTTCGCGATAATCATCTTGGCTGTTTGAATCTATAGAGCGTTGAGATTCTTTTCCAGTTTCAACGCTATCATATAGTTCTTGAAATACCGGTTTAGTGGCATCTCTGAATTTTTTCCACCAGTCTAGTGCGCCGCGTTGTGCTGTAGTTGAGCAGTTAGCATACATCCAATCCATGCCATTTTCTGCAACAAGTGGCATTAATGATTGAGTTAGTTCTTCAACCGTTTCGTTGAATGCTTCTGACGGACTGTGTCCTTTACTGCGTAAAACATCGTACTGAGCTGCAAAAATACCTTGGATACAACCCATTAGAGTACCGCGCTCGCCTGTTAAATCACTATAAACTTCTTTTCTGAAATCTGTTTCAAACAGGTAGCCGCTTCCGACTGCAATTCCGAGTGCAATAACACGATTGAATGCATTACCTGTAGCGTCCTGGAATATTGCATAACTAGAGTTAAGGCCACGTCCCTGTAGAAACATTCGGCGTAAAGACGTTCCTGATCCTTTTGGAGCCACTAGGAAAACATCGACATCTTTCGGCGGAATGATGCCGGTTTGTTCATTGAAAGTAATACCGAAGCCATGAGAGAAATATAAAGCTTTGCCAGGAGTTAAATGCTTTTTAACGGTCGGCCACATTGCAATTTGCGCAGCGTCACTCAATAAATAGCAAATGATTGTCCCTTTTTCTAGTGCTTCTTCAATTTCGAAAAGTGTTTTTCCTGGTACAAAGCCATCACTAATTGCTTTATCCCATGATTTGGAATTCTTCCTTTGACCGACAATGACATTGATGCCGTTGTCTTTTTGATTTAGAGCTTGTCCGGGACCTTGAACGCCATAGCCAATAACGGCTACCGTTTCATTTTTCAATACTTCTTGAGCTTTCGATAGTGGAAACTCTTCACGGGTTACTACGTTTTCTTCAGTACCGCCGAAATTTAATTTTGCCATGATTTGATTTTTGTTTTTTTGGCTTTCGCCTCTTTCTATATGTTATCAATTAATTGCTTTTCTAATAATCTTGAATAGTATTACATTGTAAATACTTTATGCCTGCTATTGAGAAATTCATTCTCAATCACTTCTTCGCCTGGTTCTGCTTGTTCAAATTCTCTGAGTTTACTGTTAAAGCCTTTGCTATGCTTAATAATCATCACCCTTGCACTCCGCACAAACTCAATTAATCCATAGGGCTGAAGGACTTTAATCAGGGTGTCTGTCTCTTCTCGATGACCAGTGGTTTCAAAAACGGTATAATCTTTACGAATAACTACAGCACGCGCACCGTGTTCGCGCAAGAGTCGTTCCACGCTCACCTGATCGGCAATGATATCTGTAGGAACTTTATAAAGCGCCATTTCCTGCCAGATCACGTCTTCGTTGGTATTGTAATAGACTTTTAGTACCTCGACTTGCTTCTCAATCTGTCTGCAAAGTTTTGTCACTACATCTTCAGTCTCATTGATTACGATATTAAAACGGTGGATACTCTCAATCTCAGATGGAGAAGTATTCAAGCTGTCAATATTTATCTTACGCCGTGTAAATATGATGGCGATGCGGCTCAACAAACCAATCTGGTTTTCTGTATAGACCGTTATATTATATTCTTGCTTTTCTATCGGATCGCTCATGGTTATTTCTTTAATTCACAGACTATTTTAATCTGATTTCTGCTACACTACAGCCTTGCGGAACCATTGGAAATACATTATTTTCTTTGGTAACCATGACTTCAAGAAGATAAGAACCTTTATAATTAAGCATGGTTTTTAAGGATTCTGCAACGTCTGTACGTTCTGAAACATATTTTCCAGGTATACCATAGGCTGCCGCTAACGCAACAAAATCAGGACTAGCAATATCCACAAAAGAATAACGACGCTCATTGAAGAGCTCTTGCCACTGGCGAACCATCCCTAAAAATCTGTTGTTTAGGATTATTATCTTTATATCAATGCCGGTTTGCATGATTGTTCCAAGTTCTTGTAAAGTCATTTGAAAGCCTCCATCGCCGATCACAGCAACAACGGTCTTGTCCTGCGCGCCAAATTTTGCACCAATAGCAGCGGGTAGCGCGAATCCCATTGTGCCTAAACCGCCACTTGTAATATTGCTTCTTGTGTTATTTAGCTTTGCATAGCGGCATGTCACCATTTGATGCTGCCCAACGTCGGTTACCATAATCGCTTCGCCCTTTGTTAGGATGTTTAGCTGATGAATAACTTCGCCCATGGTAAGCTCGCCGCTGGTTGGGTGTAATTCATCTTGAATCACTGCCTCCACTTCGCGCTCATAAAAATCTTTGAATTTCCGAAGCCAATCGCGATGTTCTTTCTTCTCGACGGCCGTAGTTAATAGGGGAAGAGTTTCTTTACAGTCGCCCCAAACTGGTACAGTAGTTTTAACGTTTTTGTCAATTTCCGCCGGATCAATATCTAAATGGACTACTTTAGCTTGCTTGGCGTACTTATCAAGGCGACCGGTTACGCGGTCATCAAAGCGCATACCAATTGCGATAAGTACGTCGCATTCATTTGTTAATACGTTTGGACCGTAATTGCCGTGCATGCCCAGCATTCCCACATTTAAGGGATGATCGCCAGGTATGGCGCCTGCTCCAAGTATTGTCCAGGCTGCAGGAATGCCACTTTTCTCTAAAAACGCCTTGAATTCGGTCTCTGCGCTTCCTAAAATCACACCTTGGCCGAAAAGCACAAATGGCTTTTTCGCATTATTGATCAATTCGGCTGCTTTCTCAATATATTGTTGGCGGACGATTGGTTTAGGGCGGTAACTACGAATATGATTGCATTTCGTATACCCTTCGTATGAAAATTTTTGAATTTGTGCGTTCTTTGTAATATCTATTAATACGGGTCCGGGACGACCGCTTTTCGCGATATAAAATGCCTTGGCAAGAATCTCAGGGATCTCTACAGCATCGGTGATCTGGTAATTCCATTTGGTAACCGGCGTTGTGATATTCATCACATCTGTTTCTTGAAAAGCATCCGTTCCTAAAAGATGTGCAAAAACTTGCCCAGTAATACAAACAAGTGGCGTACTGTCTATCTGTGCATCCGCTAAGCCAGTAACTAGGTTTGTCGCACCGGGCCCGCTAGTAGCAAAAACTACCCCCACCTTGCCTGACGAACGAGCATAGCCTTGGCCGGCGTGAATGCCACCCTGCTCATGCCTTACAAGTACATGGTTCAGTTTTTCTTGATAATCATACAATGCATCATAGATTGGCATGATAGCACCTCCCGGATAGCCGAAAATAGTATCGACACCTTCGGCAATAAGCGCTTCTAATACCGCTACCGAGCCACTAACTTCGATAGTCTCCTTTACTAAAGGGGCGGGTAATACATCCGTTTGAGTAATCTCCATAATCAATTCCTTTTTTGCAAAATCAAGCATCTGTTACACAGCCTTCTGCAGCTGTTGTAACTTGCTTTGCATATTTATAAAGAATGCCTTTTTTAACTCTTAATTCCGGTTGGACCCATTTGGATCTTCGCTTGGCGATTTCATCGTCAGATACGATTAGTTTTATGCTATTTGTTACGGCATCAATTTCTATTTTGTCTTCATCCTCTACAAAGGCGATTAAGCCGCCGTTAAAGGACTCGGGAGTAATATGACCCACAACAAATCCATGGGTCCCACCGCTAAAGCGCCCATCTGTAATTAAAGCAACACTGCTTCCTAGTCCGGCGCCGAAAATTGCAGAAGTCGGCTTAAGCATTTCGGGCATTCCTGGAGCACCACGTGGTCCGACGTTACGAATCACTACGACATCGCCTGCTTTTACGCGGCCGCTGGTAATGCCGTCCAGCAACTCGAATTCGCCATTAAATACCCGTGCTGGTCCTACAAATTTTTCGCCCTCTTTTCCGCTAATCTTTGCAACACTGCCGCCTTCAGCGAGGTTGCCATATAATATTTGCAAGTGTCCCGTCGCTTTAACCGGTCTTTCAACCGGAAGGATAACTTTTTGTGTTGCGAAATCTAATGCAGGAACATCTTTTAGGTTTTCAGCGATTGTTTTCCCCGTTACGGTTAAACAGTCGTCGTGTAGCCAACCTTGTTTTTGAAGGTATTTTAGCACTGCCGGCACTCCACCCACTTTGTGTAAGTCTTCCATCATGTATTTTCCGCTTGGCTTCATATCTGCCAAAACGGGAATACGATCACTGATGGTTTGAAAATCATCTTGCGTTAATGGCACATCTACACTCTTAGCCATTGCAATTAGGTGTAAAACTGCGTTTGTTGATCCTCCAAGCACCATGATGGTGACTATCGCATTCTCAAATGCTTTGCGGGTCATGATGTCAGATGGCTTTATGTCTTTTTCCAGCAATATCTTGATTGCCTTTCCTGCCGCAAGACATTCAGCTTTTTTTTCCTCGCTCAAAGCGGGATTAGAAGAAGAATAGGGGAGGCTCATACCCAAGGCTTCGATTGCCGCAGCCATTGTATTTGCTGTATACACTCCGCCGCATGCACCTGCACTTGGACAAGCATTCTTTATAATTTCTTTAAAGTCAAAATCGCTTAAGGTACCAGCCATTTTTTGACCCAGAGCCTCAAATGCCGAAACAATGTTCAAATCTTCGCCTTTGTAATGCCCTGGTTTAATAGTTCCTCCATAGACCATAATTGAAGGACGATTTAACCTTCCCATGGCCATTATAGAGCCAGGCATGTTTTTATCACATCCTGGAAGCGCAATCAATGCATCATAATATTGTGCTCCACAAACCGCTTCAATAGAATCTGCTATAATATCGCGACTAACCAAAGAGTAACGCATTCCCTCGGTGCCATTGCTCATGCCATCGCTTACCCCAATTGTATGAAAAATTAATCCTACCAGATCTTCAGTCCAAATACCTTCTTTCACAATTTTTGCAAGATCGTTGAGATGCATGTTACATGTATTGCCGTCATATCCCATACTTGCAACTCCGACCTGTGCCTTTTGCATATCATCATCGGTTAAACCGATGCCGTATAACATTGCTTGCGCAGCAGGCTGTGTAGGATCCTGCGTTAAGGTTTTGCTGTAACGGTTCAATTCAAATGATTCGTCGGTTCCTGTGGATGTTTTCATGTTCCAAATAGGTGGTTATCTTAGTTTGGTTTTTATTTTTTTGTTTTTTTTATTATAAAAAAGGCGCCTTTTATCTGCAAGGCGCCTTTTTTAATTTATTCAATTACAACGCCTGATTCTGTTTCAAAACGAGAAGTGTCAAGATAAAATAGTAGCTATAAACCAGGACACTTGCCATCCAGTTTGTACCTGCGATTATTGTGTAGATTAGGTTCTTGTTCAATGTCTTTATTTCTATATCGTCAAGTTAATTACTTCATTTTAGTTACGCAATAGAAAAGGCTAAAAATTTAAATTCAGAATATTATTTTGAATTTTAAACTAAAACAGTGTAAATATTAGTATTAATAGATAATTATACGAATTATAAATTTTATATAGTATACCAAAGTTCAATTTGGTATACGGTTTATAGTAATCCTTACAATTGTCAATCGGCCGTATTCTGCCTAAAACGGATCCGAAGTGAGTGATTTTTAGGAAATTTGGCATAAAAAAAGCCGGTCTTAAATGACCGGCTTTTTCTAAAAAATAGTTGGGTAAACGAAAAAACATTATCCTTCGGCCAACACCATAATTTTGTTATTTAACACTTCAATTACACCACCTTTTATGAAGAAATTTTCTTCGGTACTGGCAGTTTGTACGATCACTTTACCATCATCGAGCGTAGAGATAATTGGAGCGTGATCTTTTAACACCTGAAAAGAACCCAAAACGCCAGGAACGGTTACTGCCGTTACCTCGCCTTTAAATATAGTTTGGTCAGGAGTTATAATTTCTAAAGTCATTATTCTTATTATTAGTTTGCTTCTGCAAGTAGTTTTTTCCCTTTTTCAATCGCGTCTTCGATTGAACCAACAAGGTTGAACGCAGCTTCCGGATACTCATCCACTTCGCCGTCCATAATCATGTTGAAACCCTTGATTGTATCTTTTATATCAACAAGTACACCTTTTAAGCCGGTGAATTGCTCAGCAACGTGGAAAGGTTGAGATAAGAAACGTTGTACGCGGCGTGCACGACCAACAACCAATTTATCTTCTTCTGATAATTCGTCCATTCCAAGAATAGCGATGATATCTTGTAATTCTTTATATCGTTGAAGAATTTCTTTGACACGTTGCGCAGTACCGTAATGCTCATCACCAAGGACAGCAGCACTTAGAATTCTCGATGTTGAATCCAGGGGATCTACAGCAGGATAGATTCCAAGCTCGGCAATTTTACGTGATAATACAGTGGTGGCGTCTAAGTGAGCAAATGTAGTTGCCGGTGCAGGGTCTGTTAAATCATCTGCGGGTACGTAAACTGCTTGCACTGAAGTAATTGATCCACGCTTTGTTGAAGTAATTCGTTCTTGCATTAGACCCATCTCTGTTGCAAGAGTTGGCTGATAACCTACTGCAGAAGGCATACGACCTAGAAGCGCAGACACTTCGGAGCCTGCCTGAGTAAAGCGGAAGATATTATCAATAAAGAAAAGAATATCACGTCCAGCGCCTTCTCCATCTCCGTCGCGGAAATATTCGGCTACGGTCAGACCCGATAAAGCCACTCGTGCACGCGCACCCGGTGGCTCATTCATTTGTCCGAAAACAAGTGTTGCTTGAGATTTAGCCAATTCTGCTTTATCAACCTTAGACAAATCCCATCCACCCTCTTCCATCGAATGTTTAAATGCATCGCCGTATTTAATAACGCCAGACTCAATCATTTCTCGAAGTAAGTCGTTCCCCTCCCGAGTACGTTCACCAACTCCTGCAAATACTGACAAGCCAGCGTAACCTTTAGCTATATTATTAATCAGTTCCATGATAAGAACGGTTTTACCAACCCCGGCTCCACCAAATAGGCCAATTTTACCGCCTTTTGAATAAGGCTCTAATAGGTCAATTACCTTGATCCCGGTAAAAAGAACCTCAGTTTCTGTAGAAAGTTCGTCGAATTTTGGCGGTTGGTTGTGGATAGGATAACCGTTTGAATTATCAATATCGCCAATTCCATCAATTGCTTGACCGACCACATTAAAAAGGCGACCTTTAATTTGTTCGCCAATAGGCATTTTAATCGGAGCTCCCGTGTCTAGAACTTTCATTCCACGAACTAACCCGTCGGTAGAATCCATCGCTACGGTACGTACACGATCTTCTCCTAAGTGCTGTTGTACTTCAAGAATGATCTTTTGACCGTTTTCTTTTTCAAGTACTAATGCATCATTAATTTTAGGTAGGTAAGCATCATCAGCGAAGCTAACGTCAACTACTGGTCCGATGATTTGCGCTATTTTTCCAATGTTTGGCATAGATATCTGGTAATAATTTATTTAAAAACTATAATTTACGCCTGTGTAAGGCGAATTTTTTCCGTCTGCAAAACTACGCTTTTAACCCTGAAAATTAAAGTGTAAGCGAAAAGATTTTTCAACAGTTTGTTTGTGTTGCGAAAATGAAAAAATATACTGAAAAATATTCGTTGGATGTTAAAGGCTGACTTGCATCAGGCTTCTGTGAGGAGTGAAATTTTCAAGAACGACTTTTTCTTCCATGTAGATAGAAGAATACGTAGACGATGGTCCATTTATGTAAAGCATCGTTTTTCCCTTAATCAATTTGATAATTTCTGAAGTTAAATTTGCCGGTAATGCCGGGCAGCCATGACTTCTTCCCAAACGGCCATGTTGATTTATAAATTCCTGACTAACATAATCGGCACCGTGAACAACAATGGCTCTTTCTTTAGCATTAGTATTAAAGCCTTTGTCCATACCATTGAGCGTTAAAGATAAGCCATGCTTTCCGGAATATGTATCGTCAGTAATATAAAATCCTAAACTGCTTTGATGGGAATTAGTGACATTGGAAAAATGCTGAGCCATATCGTTGCCACTTCCCTGACCATGAGCGACCAGGGTATTATAAAGTAGTTTGCTATTTGTCAAGTCAACGATCCAAAGACGTTTCTCTCTACTTGATTTATTAAAGTCTACAATCGTAATCACTGATTTTGCCGACGAAAGCATATTAAAATGACGGAAATTATAGTATCCAGTAACTGCTTTGCGGAATACATCCAGATTAAGGGCACTTTTTTCTAATCCAGCAGTTGAATAAACTGTATTTATATAAAGTTCAAACAACACGGCGGCTGAAGTAACATCTTTTATAGAGACTACATTTTTTAAAGTGGTGTCTGAATAGTTCTCACGGTTAAACGAAGAACGCGTCCAACTTATCGCCGAAAGGCTCAAGACAAATATCATTAAACCGATAAACCAAAAGGGTAATTTCTTTATATATTTTCTAGCCATCTTTAAGATGTTCTAATAACGGGTACAAACTCCTAAAAGTATATGAAAGAAAAAATCAAGAAATCTCCAATTCTTAATGAGCTAATTATACAAAGTTACGTATTATTGCGCTAACTGATTGTATTTCACACGTTATGTCATTGAATACCATATTTTAACTAAGAATTAAAGCGTTGCGATTTCGATTAACTATTTATATGAAACTAAAAAATATTTTACTGGCATTAATATTATTTGCAGGTAGTTTTTTATCTGCCGATGCACAGAGTAGACAAACTGTTAGCGTCTTACCGGATTTCAGTTTTTTCAAATTGGACGGTACTTCTTTCACTAGAAATAACATAAAAGCAGGTGTAAAAAGTATAATTATCTATTTTGATCCAGGATGTGATCACTGTCAGCATGAAGTGGAAGCGATTGGAAAGCGATATAATGAGTTTAAGGACGTGGCCTTTTACTTGGTTTCGGCAAACGAAAAGACGCAAATCAGTTCGTTTATGCAGACGTTCGGCAAAGATTTGAATGGAAAGAACAATGTCACCGTTCTGCATGATCCCGAATTGCAATTCTTTTATAAATTTTCGCCAACTACATTTCCGGCCATCTATATCTACTCATTTCAAGGGAAGCTTATAAAGCAATTTAGTGGCACTACTAAAGTTGACGATCTGCTGTAGGTTATAAACTGAGTATTTCTAGTTTAATGCTCTTCCTGCAATAAAATCTCTTGAAGTTTCTTAGCTATCGGTCCGATCGAACCCTCATTATATACGCGAGCATCAATTTGTGAAATAGCTAGAACTCGTTGAGTGCTTGATGTGCTGATGACTTCGTCTGCGTTCAGCGTTTCTTTCAACGTAATATCGCGTTCTTCAACTTCTATAATTCTTTTGCAAGCTTGGATTAAGTGTTTTCTGGTTACGCCAGCTAGAAAGCCTGACTTTGGAGTAAACAGTTTTTTATTTTTAACAATAAAAATATTGCTTCTTGATGATTCTGTTATAAGACCGTTGTAATGATATATAAAGTCTGAAGCTCCAATCGCGTGCATGCTTGGAAGCATTTTAATAGGTATCGTATAATTCAAGGTTTTAACTTCAGGTATTTCGCGCTGGTATTCAAGCGACATTAATTTAATGGCTTTTAAGGGGTCTTTAAATATAAAAGGTCTAGCAATCATGATTAGATTAGATTCTAAAGCGGGGGTGTATCCATCTGGCGAGAAGCCACCGGTAAGGATCATTTTTATCCCTAGTAAACGGTAAGGATTAAGGCGAATAAGCTCGTTAATGATTTCTTTTAATTTTTCTCTCCTGTCGGGGATTTTTAAACCCAATATTTGGGCAGAATTTTCGAAGCGATCTAAGTGATCGTTAAGGAATATAGGCTTGCCATTGATGCTTCTAAAAAAATCAAATATTCCATAACCCCGCAGCAGCCCCAAGTCTGAAACTTGAATTTTTGTTTCTTCCGAGGGTAAAAATTGTCCGTTTAGATAGTAAAATTCTGTTGTCAAAAGATTTTAATAGATCTACATGTTTGACGTAAATATACATGCTTTCGCTGTTATCAAGAATCAAGTGAATGATTAATAACCTTGCAGAGCCTCAAGATTTTTTCGGTCCCAAGAACGCTAGCCGCTGAAGGAATTTACTCAACCATTTTTCCTGATTTCTTCAGGTATCGTACAAGGATATATCCGAATACTAGCGCAATGAAAGCAATAGTCAGAAGACTGTTTCTAAATTCCGGATCATTCTCTGAAATGTGGGGATAGTTTAGCAGTAGGATTGCGGTAATTCCAGCAAGCCAGACAAATTGGGTGTTGTATTCTTTTAATATCCAGCGTTTTGTGTTAAATTTCATCCCACTAAATGTTTTGACGATTCCTGAGAAACTAATCCACCAGCGGTTTACTTTGGAACAATAAACAGTGAATTGGTCGCCAAATTTATTGCGTAAAAAGTTTTCTTCTGCCAGTACAATTGCCTGATAAATGAATAAAAATAATGGAATCAATATTCCGACATAAATGAGTGAGTTGGATAAAATCCCAACACCAAGCAGCATTAAAATATTTCCAACATACAAAGGGTTACGGCAATGGTTGAAGATTCCTTCTGTAACTAGGGTGTCCGCATATACTTTCTTATCCTTTCCACCTCGTACAATGTACGCGAGGCCGATTGTAGCCCCTCGGATGGCCTGTCCGTAAATGGTTACGACTAAACCGATAATTATTGGCCAATAATAATATGTTTCACCGAAGGCGTTTCTAGAAAAAAGAGGAGGGGAGGGTATGAACAATGCTAAATACAAGAAGATGAACAAGTAATTTCTGTATTTAAAAAAAAAATTGCCAATTGGGATCATAATTATTTTTTTACTGCGATAACACCAGAAAAATTATACCATTTAAAGAATGTTTCGCAATGATCAAATCCAGCTTCGCGAAGCATGTGAATATTTTCATTTAGTTTATAAGGTATCAGCACATTCTCTAGGGCTTCTCTTTTCTGAGAAATCTCCATTTCGCTGTAGTTGTTTCGGCGTTTATAGTTGTAATAGTATTTGATAAAATCGCGGTTGAACAAACTTTCTTCTGCGAGGATCTTTTCTGAGATAATAAGTACGCCGCCAGGTACAAGTCCGTCGACAATAGTTTTAAGTAGCTTTTCTCTGGCAATTGGACGTACAAATTGAAGTGTTAGGCATAATACCACAACTGAAGCATTTGTAATTTCCACACCTGTGTTGAGATCGGCTACCCTTAAGTCAAAAGGCCGTTTAACTCCTACCTCCTTCAGTTTACTATGGCATTTTTCAAGCATTTCAACTGAATCATCAATTCCGATAAAACGAATATCCTCATCAACCAAGCTATTCATGCCAATCATCGTCGTGCCTGTAGAACATCCAAGATCATAAATGTCGGTTCCTTTTTGAACATGATCCGCGGCCAGTTCTGCGGTCATTCGTTGAATTTCTCCGTAATAGGGTACAGAGCGGCTCACCATATCATCAAATACACCAGCGACTTTGCTGCCGAATTTAAAATCTGAAACCTTATTTATTTCTTCTTTAAATACTTCGTCTTTGTTAGTGTTTATTTTTGATGACATTATTAATCCTTAGATTTAATTAGATAAGAGGCTGTTTTGTACTAAAAATTCAATCGATAAACTTAAGAATTTAATTTTCATCTTTAAATTAATTGATTTTTTAATTTGAAACCTTCTTCCTAAGCTTCGTTCGTTATCTCTAAAGCTAATGCTTATTTTTGTAGTCTTTTGTGATATTAGTTAATGAAAATGGATCAACAAATAAAAGTGGGATTAGTGCAGATGAGTTGCACACCTGATAAACGCGAAAATTTAAACAAGGCGGTTCTTAAAGTGCGGGAAGCTGCAGCGCAAGGAGCACAGATTATTTGTCTTCAGGAGCTGTTTACTTCGTTATATTTCTGTGATATAGAAGAATACGATAATTTTATGTTAGCAGAAAGTATTCCGGGTCCGTCAACAGACACTTTAAGTGCTTTAGCAAATGAATTGAATGTCGTGATCATCGCTTCGCTGTTCGAAAAGAGAGCACAAGGCATTTATCACAATACAACAGCTGTTTTAGACGCTGGTGGAGCTTATCTGGGCAAATACCGGAAAATGCATATACCGGAGGACCCGGGCTTTTCTGAAAAGTTTTATTTTACTCCCGGCGACCTCGGATACAAGGTTTTTAAAACCAAATTCGCTACAATAGGAGTTTTAATTTGTTGGGATCAATGGTATCCGGAAGCGGCAAGAATCACATCTTTGATGGGAGCGGAGATACTTTTTTATCCTACCGCGATTGGCTGGGCACATACTCAGAATGAAGAAACCAATATTGAACAATATAATGCCTGGCAGACTATACAACGCAGTCATGCTATTGCCAACGGTGTGCATGTTGTGAGTGTAAACCGTGTGGGTAATGAAGCTGGAGTGAAATTCTGGGGAGGATCTTTTATTTCTAATCCATTCGGGACATTATTATACAAGGGCTCGCATGAGGATGAGGAAGTCATTGTTCGGGAAATTGATCTAACTAAGACCGACAGTTATCGTACCCATTGGCCATTTATGCGAGATCGGAGAATCGATAGCTACGAGCCGATTAAAGAAAGGTTTATCGATGGAGAGTAAAACTCCAAACCAACTCGGATATTTTTTTCCACCCGAGTGGGCGCTACATGAAGCTACCTGGCTAAGTTGGCCGCATAAAGAAGAAAGCTGGCCGGGAAAGATCGACAGGATATATCCTATATATAGTCAGTTTGTAAAGTTGTTGACCGAGAGTGAAAAAGTAAGGATCAATATAAACGATGAAAGTAAAAAAGCATTTGCAATTGATCATCTAACGAAAGCAGGAGCGAATCTTAGTCGCGTGGAATTTTTTCTTCATCCCACAAATGATGCCTGGTGCCGTGATCACGGTCCGGCCTTTCTTATAAATGCGAATGCAGAGAATAAGAAGGTTATCATTGATTGGAATTATAATGCCTGGGGGAATAAATATCCTCCTTATGATTTGGACGACGTTATTCCTACTCTTATCGGGAACCATTTTAATCTACCGGTCTTTCATCCTGGAATCGTAATGGAAGGTGGATCTGTAGAATTTAATGGCGAAGGAACGATACTGACTTCGAAAGCATGTCTCTTAAATGGAAATAGAAATCCACACCTGACACAGCAGCAGATTGAACAGTATCTGTTTGATTTTTATGGGATGGAGCAAGTCCTTTGGGTTAACGAAGGTATTGTTGGGGATGATACTGACGGGCATATAGATGATACTGTTCGATTTATAAACGAGGATACGGTACTCAGCATTGTAGAAACCGATGTCAATGATGATAATTACAAACTTCTTCAGGATAACCTAAAGGAATTACGCAAAATGAGATTGCTGAATGGAAAGCAGTTAAATATTATTGAGCTGCCTATGCCGGACGCTGTTTTCTATGATGGAATGCGCCTTCCTGCATCCTATGCTAATTTCTACATCAGCAACAAGCATGTGATTGTTCCGACGTATAGGAGTAAGAAAGATGACGTTGCTTTGGATATCATTGCTGCCTGTTTCCCCGGTAGGGAGGTCGTCGGACTAGATTCTACAGATATTATTTGGGGATTAGGTAGCTTTCATTGTTTAAGTCAGCAGGAACCTGCTATTTAGTTATAAAGCTTCCGCTACAACAAAGGTACTCCCACCAACGAAAACTAAATCATTAGTTAATGATGCGCTTTTAGCGGCCTCTAGTGCGCTTTTTACTGTAGTGTAGACTTTGCCTTTAAGTCCAATTAGCAAAGCTTCATTTTGGAGCTCCAATGCTGGTTTCGCTCGTTCAAGCTCCGGACTGCAAAAATAATAGATAGCCTCTTTCGGCAGTAGAGCCAATATTTTACTGATTTCTTTATCTTTCACCATTCCTATAACCATATGGAGCTTGGAATGTGGTGTAGATTCAATATTTTTTAGCACTTCGATAATACCATCTTTGTTATGTCCTGTATCGCAGATTACCAAAGGATTGGTACTAAGTGTTTGCCAGCGACCCATTAGGCCGGTTAGCTTTCCCACTTGCCCCAGCGCGGTCTGGATCTGCGCATCGCTTATTTGCCACCCTTGAGCACGAAGTTCCGCTGTAGCGCTTAAAACAGTAGCTAGATTCTTTGTTTGGTAGGTTCCTTTGAGGTCGAGACTGATGGATGGGAATTTTTTTGCAGGATGTGTCCGCGGGACTTCTTTCGTAGAGATATGAGATATGAAATATGAGATATGAGATGTATTTTCAAGCTTCCAGACTTTCGGACTTTCGGACTGTCGGACTTCCCACTCCTCCGAAGCGAAGCGTATAGTCGAGCCAGATTCTTGAGATTTACGGATAAAAAATTCGGCTAGTTCCTCTTGTTTTTCACCAATAATGACTGGCACATTTCGTTTAATGATGCCGGCTTTTTCTGAGGCAATTTCTTGTAAAGTATTACCAAGAATGTTCATGTGATCATATCCAATATTGGTAATAACTGATAGAAGTGGGCTAATCACGTTTGTTGAGTCTAACCTGCCGCCTAGACCGGTTTCTATCACGGCGATATCTACTTGATTAATTGCAAAATGCTCAAAGGCCATCGCGACAGTGACTTCGAAAAATGATGGTTCGATTTTTTCGATTGCCTGCTGCTGATTCTCTACAAATTTCACAACATTCGATTCTGGAATCATTTTTCCGTTGATTCTGATTCTTTCTCTGAAATCCAGTAGATGCGGCGAAGTATATAGACCTGTTTTATAGCCTGCAGTTTGTAGAATGGCAGCAAGCATATGCGACGTAGAGCCTTTGCCGTTTGTTCCGGCGATATGAATTGATTTAAATTTTTGCTCGGGGTTGTCTAGAAGCTTACAAAGGGCAGTTGTGTTATTAAGGTTGTTTTTTAGCGCAGCTGCGCCGATGCGGGTAAACATCGGCAGACGCAAATAAAGATAATCAAGGGTTTCAGCGTAATTCATGCCTGAGTCATAATGATGACAAGGAAGATTTAATTAAGCTTAAAGCTAAAGACAATACTACCCACCTGGACTTCAGGAGCTGAAGAGGATGATGTAAATTTTGCTCCTCTCACCGCAAGTTCACACTTTCTCCATAAATTAGTATCTGTTAATGTCGTTCCCCGCGCGCCTGCTCTGGCAAATACAACCTCGCCAGTTCTGTCAACACGGATTTCAACCACAATTTTACCGGAACTTTGACCTTGATCGTCAATCCTAGGTCTGTTTACATATTGCCGGTTTGCTAAGGTTAGATTCCCAAATCCTGAGCCGCCCTCACCATAGTTTGTAGACAAATTGTCTCCATTAATACTCCCTTGGTTGCCTGGGGTACTTCCGGTACCATCGCCTTTTCCAGTGTTCGCCGTTTTGGTTTTTCCAGAATACAACGCATTTGGATTGATGGTGGGTTTAGTTTCTTTTGTTTCGGGCGCTGTAGTAGGGTTAGTATCTTTATCAGTTTTCGTAATTACACTTGGAGCGTCCTCATTATCTTGGGTGATAACCTCTTCATTACTATTTATAGCTGATGGATCTTGAGTTGGGTCAGTGTTCGGAATAGCCTTATCAGGAGGAGTACTATTGGTATTTTCGCTCATCGAGGGTTCATCAATACTCATATAATCGGTGCCCATACCTTCGGAGGAAGTTCCGAAATTGACGACCATTCCGCCGGTACCGCTTTCAGGTTTGAATGGCATGCCTATGATGAAAAAGTAACAGATTAATAGAAATAATACCAACAACCCAGTTGAGAAGGCAAGGGCTTTGGGGTAATTATTTTCTTCAGAATGCCGCATATTATTTCTTCTGTGTGGCGACCACCATTTTAACATTTAGCTTGCTTCCGATACTCAACACATCTAAAAGATCTTGTGTAGTGACTGTTCTGTCTACATGTAGAACGACAGTTAACTCGTTTATATTTTGTTGATACGACTGGATACCGGCCTGCAAGCCTTCAAAGGGAACGGCTTGTTTTTCAATATAGTACTCCAGATTGTCAGTGATACTTACGTTGATTGTTTTCTTTGACAATGACTGCCCTGTATCAGTTTTCGGCAACGTGATAGGTACAATATTTGGGTTGGTTACCGTTGCGGCAATAAGGAAGAACAACATCAAGAAAAACATGATATCATTCATCGCAGATGAATGAACTTCGACGCCAGCCCTTTTTCTTTTCCTGAGATTCATCGTCCAGGTTCTTCTAAAAGGTCAATAAATTCAATCGCATCTGTTTCCATACGCAAAATGACACGATCAACCATGATATTTAACACATGGTAGGCTATATAGGCTAAAATTCCAATCATCAATCCAGTAGCCGAAGTAATCATTTTTTCGTACAAGCCACCTGCGATAATTCCCATGCTGATATTGTCGGACAATGAAATATTGTAAAATATCCGGATCACGCCTGATATTGTTCCAACAAAGCCAAGCATCGGTGCTATCCCGGCAACGATTCCAAGTATATTAATATTCTTTTCCAATTTGGAAACTTCAAGTTTCCCGACATTTTCAATAGCGCCTTCGATATCTTTTATTGGACGCCCAATACGAATTAGCCCTTTTTGAAGCATTCTGCCCAGTGGCGTGTTATTATTCCGGCAGATAGCGACTGCGGAGTCTAATTTTCCGTTTAGAACACTTTGTTTTACTTGCTCCATCAGATTTACTTCATCCTTAGAGGCCTTTCGAATGGTTATATAGCGTTCAATAAAGATTACTAAGGCGACAAATGCCAGAAGCAGTAAGGGAATCATTACCCATCCGCCTTTTATGAGAAGGTCTAAAAAACGGAGCTCATCGACGGCTTGTATGGTTTGTTCCGCGGCAGCGGCAACTGTTGAAGCTGTATCGGAAACGATGGTTGTTGGAGAATCTATCTGCAATAATATCATAAATAATTGATTTCTAGTTTGTTACTTGGTATATCCAAGCTTCTTTGTTTATATTTTTTTGCACCGCGGGCAGTTCCTTTTGAGCTGATTTCTGATCTGGAAATGACCCGGCACTTACTTTATATCTAAAGGTCTGCAAAGGTTTTTCGATAAGACGTACTTTTTGCCCCTTAGCTTCTGATTGCTTTATGTGTGTTTCTGCTTCCCTTTTTAAACTGAATGAGGCAACTATTATTTCATAGCTAATTGAACCGTTTAACGCAGAATCAACCCCGGCTGTCTTAGTCATGACGTTCGTGTCCAAAGATTGAATTTTGGTGCTGTCCGCTAATGAGTCTATCACTATTCGTAGTGGCTGCGCGGGAATAGCGGCGGTGGTCGGTTGGCTAGGCGATCTAAATTTTTGAATCGCTTCTGATATTTTAGGATGAAAGAAATAAAGTAGAACAGCTAAAAATACAAGAAATATAGGGATGATAAACATCAGCACCTTTAGGCCAGAAAATCTAGTTGGCTCATTTTCTTCTTCCGCATGATCTGAAAATTCATTTTGAGTGTCAGCGAGATTACTAAAAAGGTCATTTTCTAAAACCTTATTCGGATTTTCCTGGTCATAGAAGCTCTTTTTTTCCACAGCAGGTACTACTGGGTCCTCTATCGGGTGTTTATAGTTCTCTCGAACCCCCGCAATTGGTGTTTCGAGATTAACTTTTATAATCGGTTCTTCAATTGGAACAAAAAACTGTTCTTCAATTGCATGTTCTGGCTCGGACTCGCGGGGAGGCTCCTCGCTACCTGCTGTTGTCTCAGTTGCCACTTCTTCATTGACAACTAGCTCCTGTTCAATTGATGCTGGAGATTCAGGCTCATGATTGTTGAACGGTTCATCGGGCTCTATAATTTCATCATCAAGCGGGTTGTAAATAGAAGATGGCTGCAATATTAAGCTCGCCTCTGACATCGGTTGTAAGCCGTATGCAGAATTGAGGTCGATGAAATAATCGGAACCATTTTTTTTTAATTCTCCAAGTCCTCTGATACTGGCAGTTCCGGTAACGCTAAGGTCGGTATTGAATTTTGTCGCAAATTTTTTAACAACATCACTTACTTCGGGTAGCGCTATTTGTTTGGCCTTGCTTATATATTCAATAAAAGATGTGTCATCATCTTCGAATAATTTAAGTTGATATTTTTCATTGGCCGGAAAAAAGACTTGGAGTTCTTCATCGAAAAACGAAGCAATTCTTTTCTTATAAAAAGTACCTACTCCAGGGACACTTACCTTTTCTTTCTGATACAATAATTCTGCAATATATAGCCCTATGTCCATCCTCGTAAAGTTAAATTATAAATACTACTCGGCAAAATGAGCTTAGAATGAATAATTAAATCCGGCCAACACATTTAAGCCCAACCTCGGATAATACAAGAATTGCTGATAATTACTATTAAGGATATTGTTAGCTTGAATATACAAACCGACTTTATCCGCAAATCGATATTCCGCACCTGCGCTTAGATCCACAAAGCTTTTTAGCACAATAACATTGGCGACCGGTAGTGGGGAATAGGTATACGTTTTTGCTTCGGTTTCTCCATTAAGTAGAACCTGGCCATGAACCACTAAATTTTTGTTTATTGAAAGTCGACCTGCGGATATAAGTTGAAAATCCGGTTTCGACCAAGCACTCGCTTCGGTTGCAAGATTATAGTTATTGATCAGAACTTTTCCGGTCCACGAAAATGTTTCTGAAGTATTTAGGCTCACCTCTCCTTCAAAACCAATAATCTCGCTATCGCCACCATCATAGATAATATCAAATATTCTTATACCATTAACGCTATTGACGAGTAAAGGAAGATCTGTTACAGTTCTATAATAAGCGGAAATTTTGTAGCCAAATCCACTGCCTGCATTTCCTTTTATACCGGCATAAATATTTGTTCTTTCGACAGAATTCCGTATATTCTGTGTGCTAGCTAAGTATGGGTTTTCGAGTGAAAGCTGGCGTAGGGATGTTTTTAGAACGTCGCCGGTAAATCCTGCAAACAGCGATGCATACTTTGGTATAATGTTAAGCTCTCCAGTAACAGCGGGCAGTACGTTAGTCCTTGAGATTCCTCCAAATTCATTCGTTAGATTCAAGCCTACATTTAGTTCATAACCTTTGCCTGTCAGTCTTACATAAGGATTGGCTTTCAAAATATTATTTCCCATATCATTCAATGAATCTTTATTTGCTGTAAAGTCTACTGAACTATTAATGCCAAATTGAAGATGATTAAATGCTTTGCTAACTAATCCGCTTAACGCGATGGAGTTTTCTTTGGCTCCCGTAAGGCTATTCAGAAAATAAACCTCGCCTTTAGCAGCATAATCGATACTGTTAGTGCCGCCTGTTTGATTTTTTAACAAATCTCCACTCAGCTTTAGCAAATTATAGCGCTGTTTTGATGGGTCTGGATTTGCGGTTGGATTTTCATAGTCGAAACCATAAAAATAAGTGGATCGTCTGTCGTAGCTAATATCTCCGTTTAGAGTAACCTGGTCAAGTATACTTCGGCCAAACAAACCAATTTGTTGTGTGGTAAATCTCTGTTTGTTTAAATCGCCTTCTTGGCCCAGATGCTTTATATACAGTCCGGCCTGTAAGGCTTGATCATCTCCTGTGTTTAAATATAGTTCACCAAGACCGCCATTAAGATTACCTACTCCAGCTTTAAAGTAATTATTCTTCACCCTAGGGTTAGGTAAGGTATTTAATTGCTGTGCTTGTAGCTGCCGGATATCCGCATTAAGCTCTAATCGCTTATCAGGAATAATATACTTCTGTTCCACCTTAAAAAGCTGATCTTCATTTAAATTGGGGTTTCTCCTGATTTTTACTGCATCTGCTAACACAGGTTTGTAGGGTCTTACAACTTCAATTTCTTCGGTAAGTCTGGCTTGCTCAACTTTATCTTGGGCAGATGATATGCTGGAGATAGCGAATGACAATAGTACTAATGTATAGCGTAATTTAAAATGACCAACTTTCATATTACTTCTTCGTATTTAACTTCTGCAATTTTTGTTTTGCCGTTTCTAAAATATCATCTTCGCCGTCGTAATTATCGATAATGCTTTGGAGGGTTGCTTTTGCCTGAAATTCATCTCTCAATGCTATATAATTATCGGCTAGGAGTATATAAGACTTCGCTACCCAGTAATCATAGGACGGGAATCTCTTAATCAAATCTAAAGCCGATTGCTGCGATGTTTTATAGCTCCGTTTTAGGAATTGAACATTTGCGACATTGAACTTGGCTTCTGCACCGGCAACTGTTAGGGTTTGATCCGCAACTTCCATAAATTCGCGATTTGCGCTGGTTGTATCGGCCTTCATTAAAAAGGCCTTTCCATTGTATAACCTTGCGCTAAGCTTTTCTTCTTGTGATGATTTTTCGTAATTCTTGATTATATCGTAGTATTTGAATACATCGTCAGGCATTTGCATTTCGCTGTACGCCTTTATCAGATTGGTTACCGCATAACTATAATGAGCTTTGTATTCTGATGTTGTCTCTAACTTTTTAAGGTATACCACGGCATCGTTATATTTTTTCTGATCGAGATAGACTTTTGAAATACTCATTAACGCCCGCTCGGTGTAAGGGCTAGTCCAATCGTTTAATATGTAGTTATAATCCGGAATAGCCTGATCTGGCTTCTTGAGCTTTACGAGACTTTCGGCGCGAATAAATCGTGCGTGTTTATCATTTATTGCCTTAGGAAATTTATCGAAATATGCATTTACCCTGTCGTAAGCTTGCTGATACTCGGCCCTCGTAAAATGGTCGAAAGCTACCTGAAAGGTAATAATATCCTGTTGCGCTTCTGTGAAATTGCCAATATTGGTGCTATTGGCATAAGTCAGAAACCCTTCTGCATCAGAACGATCCAGATAAATACTTTTGATATTTTCGAGTGCCGCCTTTGCCTCATCTGTTGTAGGATATTCATTCACAACTTGCTTAAAAGTTATCAATGCATCGTCGTCCTTGTTCTGGTTATAATCAACTAATCCAATTGTCACTAATGCTCTAGGGATATAGCTGCTACGTGGGTATTTAGCAATTAAACCGGTCAGATCGCCTTTAGAGCGATCGAAATTTCCAGTTACAAAATAAGTGTAACCAATTTCAAAACCTGCTGCCGCGGCATAATATGAATTGGGTGCCTGGCTAAGCAAAGATTGCAACGTGGAGATTTTAAGCTCGTTTTGATTTTGTAAACCCTGAATCATACCGCGTTGAAAGAGGGCATAATCGGCACCTTTAACGTTTGATGCGATAATCTTATCGTAATGTTGCATCGCCTGAATATAATTTTTCATTACGAAATATGAATCTGCCAAACGTAAAGTGGCATCGTTTATGGTGTTCGGGTCTTTTTCATCACCTCTAAGGAATCGCGCAAAATATGTTGCTGATTTGCTGTAATTTTCATGCTCATATGCTGCATACCCAATCGCGTAATTCGCGTAATTAAAGACTTCGGTTTTCGGAGCCGCAGGCAACGTTAGGAATTTTTCAAATTGCTGAACAGCTTCCCCGAACTTTCTTACTTCAAACATTGCTTCTGCCAGCCAATAAGTAGCAAGTGCTTCTATTTCTAGGTCGCCTTTACTTGCCACCGATCGCATTAGCATGGAGATGCCATTTTCAAAAGCACGTTCATTATAAAATTGTAAACCCCGATAATAGGTGACACGCTGATATATTGCGCGCGCTTCTGCATTCCTATTCGGAATGGACTCCATAATATCAACAGCTTCTTGATAATCTTTGGTTGACAGCAGCACTTGTCCAAGAAGAATTTTCGCTTCTGTTATTTTTTTTGATGAGGGAAATGTCCTTATGAATTCCTGTGTAGCATCAAGTGCAACTTCGTGGAACTCCAACTCATAAGAAAGCTTAGCATAATTAAAAAGACCTTCTTCTTGTAGGCTCTTGTCAAAAGCAAGCTTTGAAGCTCTAAAAAATGCATTTCGTGCACCTTGTTTATTGTTTGTTTGTAAAAATGAAGCTCCAAGAGCTATCATGCCATTTTGATAGTATAAATCAGGTTCATTCATTTTTTCGAACTCTGAAATGGCGGCGACAAAGTTCTTAAGTTTAAAGTTGCTGTAGCCAATTTGGTAACTGTCCTGAGTGTTCTGACTTCGGCCCAAATCGCGCTGTTGAAACTGATTGTAATAATTGCCGGCCTGTGGATAATTCTCTTTGGCAAAATAGGTTGCGCCAACAATTCTGAGCATCTCTGTTTTGTACTGATCGTCGATCGTTGATAATGCCGGAATTGTGTATATTAAAATATCATCATATCGCTGATCAAGGAAATATAAGGTGGATACATAATAAGGGTAACTGGATGAATATTTTGTCGATCCTTTAAGTCTCTCAAATTCGTTGAGAGATGTCTTATAATCTGCATTGAGATAACTGATATAAGCGTAATAATATATTGCTTCTTCCTGATGATCGCTTTTTATATCCTTTAATTTACTAAATAAAGGCTCGGAAGTATTATAATCTTGCTGGGAAAAATAGGAATAGGCCTGCATATACAAAAATTCGTTGTGGTCTCTATTGGCAAGGCTCTGGGCGTTAATCTTACTCAGCCATTCGATGGTTTTTGGATAGTCTCTCTTATCGAAATAAGAGCTCGCAACATAGAAGTAGGCTAGGTCAGAATTAGTGCTAATTGGATATTCTTCAACAAAAGCCAGTAATAATTTCTCTGCATCCTGGTTTCCAAGCTTTAAGGCACAAACTGCTCGGTAATATTCTGAATTCTCTTGTAGAAGGGACAGTTTTTGCAGATTGTCGGTAAATGTTATAGCGGACATCCGACTTTCAGAAACTTGTCTGAAATGTTCGCTGGCAGCTGCATATTTTCCCTTATTAAAAAGTTCTATCGCAGTGTTGTAAGTATTGTTTGTTGTAAACCATGCCGTTTGTTGACCAAAGGATGTTGTAGATATCAGTAAAAAAAGAATGAGTAGGGGAATATAATTCTTAAACATACTTAACCAGAATATATAATATAGCTAATATAGCGGTCTAGGTTTGTTTGCAAGTTCAATAGAAACTAACATATGTTGAAAAACTGCATATTTAACGCATACAGCCTTTGGAATGGTATTAAGCTGGGATAAAAAATAGATTAAGCCGGACTTCGCTGACTGGCGAGAAGGTACAAAACAGCCATTCGGATAGCTACTCCATTTTCAACTTGATCAAGTATGACAGACTGTTGACTATCCGCCACATCACTGGTAATTTCTACGCCGCGATTGATGGGGCCCGGGTGCATAATCATGATCTCTTTGTCTAAAGAGTCAAGGATTTGTTTATCGAGTCCATAGAGCATTGAATATTCTCTAAGCGAGGGGAAATATTTTATTTCCTGGCGCTCGAGTTGAATTCGTAACATATTTGCGACATCACACCAATTTAATGCTTTTAACAGGTTGTATTCAATTTTTACTCCCAGCGTATGAATATACTTTGGAATGAGTGTTGTTGGTCCGCAAACCATCACCTCCGCGCCCAGTTTCTGCAGGCAGATGATATTTGATAGCGCGACGCGCGAATGCAGAATATCACCAATGATAACCACCTTCTTTCCTCGTACTTCGCCATATTTCTCTTTTATCGAAAATGCGTCGAGCAGTGCCTGTGTGGGATGCTCATGTGCGCCGTCGCCCGCATTGACAATCTGTGCATTTACGTGTTTGCTCAAAAATACGCCTGCTCCAGGATAGGGGTGGCGCATAACAACCATATCCACTTTCATTGCTAGAATGTTGTTTACAGTATCAATAAGCGTTTCCCCCTTGCTCACTGAGGATGAAGCAGCAGAAAAATTCACAACATCAGCCGAAAGTCGCTTTTGTGCCAATTCAAATGATAAGCGCGTACGTGTAGAGTTTTCAAAAAATATATTGGCAATGGTAATATCTCGAAGAGAGGGAACCTTTTTAATCGGTCGATTTAGAACATCCTTGAACGTATTGGCGGTTTCAAAAATAAGCTCAATATCTCTGACAGTTAGGTCTTTAATACCCAAAAGGTGTCTGGTACTGAGTTTTTTGGATTTTGACTGGCTCATTTAGTTTCGTTGGTTCATTGGTTTATTCCTTCTGTCGTTGTCAAATTTCACTAGATGGTTTTTATTCAGTGATCAATGTTACCTTATCTTCTTCATCGGTTTCTTCCCAGCTCACTATTACTTTTTGTGAGTTTATTGAGTCCACTTCAATGCCAATATAATCAGGTTCAATTGGTAGTTGTCTTGCGAAGCGTCGATTCACTAGTACCAAGAGTTCCACTTTCTCTGGTCTGCCGAAGGCTTGTAAGGCATCCATCGCTGCGCGGATAGTGCGTCCGGTCCACAATACATCATCCACCAATATTACTTTTTTTCCTTCCACTATAAAATCAATTTCAGTGCTACTTGGAAATAAAGGCTCTTCGCCGCGACGAAAATCATCCCTAAAAAAGGTTATGTCGAGATTTCCACGGAGTATCTCAGCTTTGGGTAGAATTTTTTGTAGCTCTGCCGTAATGCGCTGAGACAGTATGATACCCCTTGGCTGAATCCCTAGGATTACTGAATCAGAAAAATCATTATGATTTTCTATTAATTGGTGGCAAAGCCGTTGAAGGGTGATTTGAAATTTCTGACCGTTGAGGAGTATCAGGTTTTGCATCAGTAGTGATGATTTGGGCAAAAATATGAAAAATTTAGGGAATGATGAATGATTAATTAATGATCTACGGCAATTAACCAGTCTTCTCAAAGGTCCCTAAACAAAAAAGCCGTTCTGATTTGTCAGAACGGCTTTTAAATAGATCAAATAATTATTTAGCTTCCTCTTCTTCAGACTTCTTCGCTGCAGACTTCTTAGCCTTATTTTCAGCTCCTTCCATCTTCTCTTTCAATTGTGCTAACACATCAAGATCGCCAAGGGTTGATTTCTCAACTGAATCTTTGATTTTCTTAACAGCATTTGAAGCGGATTTCTGCTCTGTTTTCTTTTGATTTACTTCAACCGTTCTTGCTTCAGCCTTAGCCTCCTCCCAAATCCGTGAATGAGAAACAACGATACGCTTAGAATCTTTATTAAACTCAATAATTCTAAATTCAGCAGTTTCTTCCGCTTTCAGTGGTTGACCATTTTCTTTAACTGTGTGTTTAACCGGAGCGAATCCTTCAACACCATAAGGTAAAGCAACGATTGAGCCCTTATCTGTTACCTTTAAAACGGTGCCTTCATGCACACTGTCTGTCATAAAGATGGTTTCGAAAGTATCCCAAGGGTTTTCTTCAAGCTGTTTGTGACCTAAGCTGAGTTTGCGATTTTCTTCGTCAAGTTCAAGAACAACAACGTCTAGTACTTCACCCACTTTAGTGAATTCGTTTGGATGATTTACTTTTTTAGACCATGAAAGATCTGAAATATGGATCAAGCCGTCGATTCCTTCTTCGATTTCAACAAAGACACCGAAATTGGTCATGTTTTTTACGGTAGCGTTATACTTGCTTCCGATAGGATATCTTGCTGCAATGTTCTTCCATGGATCTGGCATTAATTGTTTAATTCCGAGACTCATTTTACGTTCCTCACGATCAAGTGTTAAAACCTGAGCTTCAACTTCATCGCCAACTTTCATAAAATCCTGTGGATTACGAAGGTTTTGAGACCATGACATTTCTGAAACATGGATTAATCCTTCCACTCCAGGAATAATTTCCAGGAATGCACCGTAATCTGCAACAGTTACAATCTTGCCTTTTACTTTCGAACCTATTTCAAGAGTAGTATCTAGTGATTGCCAAGGATGGGGGGTTAATTGTTTTAATCCTAAGGCGATACGTTTTTTCTCATCATCAAAATCAAGTACTACCACATTGATCTTTTGATCTAATGCAAGTACTTCTCTCGGATGCTCTATACGTCCCCAAGAAATATCAGTGATGTGTAATAGACCATCTACACCGCCAAGATCTATAAATACACCGAAGTCAGTGATGTTTTTCACTGTACCTTCAAGTACCTGACCTTTTTCAAGTTTCGCAACGATCTCTGTTTTTTGATTTTCTAAATCGTCTTCGATCAGAACTTTATGAGATACCACAACGTTTTTAAATTCGTGGTTGATCTTAACTACTTTAAACTCCATCGTCTTGCCTACGTAAATATCGTAGTCGCGAATGGGTTTTATGTCAATTTGAGAACCTGGAAGGAATGCCTCAACGCCCATAATATCAACGATTAAGCCGCCTTTTGTACGACTTTTAACGTAACCATTAATAATAGTGTCGTTATCAAGAGCTGCGTTAATGGTTTCCCAGGATTTTTGAGTTTTTGCACGTTTTCGAGACAAAACTAACTGACCGTTAGCGTCTTCTTGCGATTCAACAAATACATCCACTTCATCGCCAATCTTAAGATCAGGTGTGTCGCGGAATTCAGAAAGAGAAACTAAACCGTCAGATTTAAATCCGACGTTTAATACGACATCTTTATTGTTAATCGATACTACAACGCCAGAGATTATCTCGCCTTGGTTGATTGAATGAAAAGTCTCGGCATACTGATCTTCGAGTTTTTTACGCTCTTCTTTGCTGTAATTGCCAAATCCTTTGTCGTCAGAATCCCAATCAAAGTCACCTGAAGGGGTAACCATAGATTTAGATTTGATTTCTTCAATCGATAATGAATCAGCTTCTGATTCAATGTTTTCTTTTTCTTTAACCGATACGGTTTCTGTGCCTTGAAGTTCAGCTTCTGTAGCTTGTAACTCTTTTTCTGCTTCTTGTTTTTTAGCCATTAATTAATTTATCTCCTTTTTCCCAATTTGAATTGGGACTGCAAAGGTAGGAAAATACATTTTTAAATAGAAAGATTTTTTAGTATTAGATTTCAATAGTTTTTTATGTATCAGGCAGTTCTGAATTTAACGCCTATTTATCCTTCTTAAAGGAGCAGCGCTTGATGCAGATTAGAATTGAATGGATTCACGGAAAGACAGTCGGAGTCGATTTTATCCTGCATTTTTCACAATCCAAATATTTTCAGAAGTGATACTGCCATGGTCCCAGTTTCCTCGCCTTTTTACAAGGATAAATCGCTGGTCGAGATGTGTTGTTGCATAATTTATTAAAACAGGAAGATCTCCTTTAAAGGGAATTCTGCCAAACGTAATCACAATCGGGGCCGGACCACATAAAGTTTAGAAATTCTTCATAAGATCAATAAAAATGCTCAATTAAAGTGCTTTAACGGAACGTTGACCCCTATTTTTCTCAAAAATGGAAGGAGAATCTTCTTTCATTTTAGTAAGGGTTTAATTAGTTGAAGTATAAACTTAAGTTGTTCTCGCTCCGTAAGCTCAGTATTATCTAAAATTATAGCTTCTTCAGCGCGAGTCAAGGGGCTTTCTTTTCTGGTAGTATCTTGATAGTCACGATGAGCAAGGTTGTCAACTATTTCTTCAAATGAGACGTCTTCTTTTTTCGCAATTAGCTCGTTATATCGACGCTGCGCACGGACATTTGGATCTGCTGTCATGAAGATCTTTACTTGTGCATCTGGAAATACTGCAGTGCCAATATCTCGTCCATCCATTACGATGTTTTTAGATTTGCCCATCAGCTGCTGCTGTTTTACCATTGCAGCTCGTACCGCTCTATTTGTGCTTACATCACTCACCCTTTCTGAAATATACATTTGCCGAATTTCTTCAGATACTTCCTCGCCATTAAGACTGATGTGAGTTTGGTAATCGCGAGAATGGAAATTAAGCTGTATATGTTGAAGTGCCTCGGTAATTTTTTGATTATCTGAAGGATCGATTTTATTTCTAAGAAAATAAAGTGTGACTGCCCTGTACATTGCTCCACTGTCTATATATACAAAGTGAAGATGTTTTGCAAGCGCCTTTGCGAGTGTGCTTTTGCCACAAGAAGAATAACCGTCAATCGCTATCACAAAGTTTTTATCCATTGCGACAAATGTAATATTTCAGCGTAAAATTAGAACCAACCAATTTCTTAATTTTGTCTGTGGAATTTAGTAAAGAAAGTCTTTTGCCTTTTATTTCGTTCAAGACATCCAGAAGTGGAGGTAAAGGTGGACAACATGTAAATAAAGTTTCAAGTAAAGTGGAACTGAATTTTGACTTCGAAGCTGTCTCTTTTTTAACCGAAATTCAAAAGGACATAATTCGGCATAAGCTTTCAAATACAGGGCAGATTCAAATTATCACGGAAAAGGATAGGAGCCAACTTAGAAATAAGGATCGAAGTATCGAGAAGCTTTTCGACTTGCTAAAATTAGCAACGCATCAACCCAAAATCAGGAAAGCTACTATACCGAAAAAATCAGTTACTGAGAAGCGCCTATTAGAAAAGCAGAAACAAGCAGTTAAAAAGATTTTCAGAAGGAAAAATTTCTTAGATTAAAAGCTTAGCAAAGAAATTTAATTGAATTTATAGTACAAACTAATTGAACCATATTGATGGGACTTAGCAGTGCTTTTGATCTCTTTCGATTTGAAGGTCATGGAGAAATCAGCGGTCCATCTGCGCTTTGCATACATTGCCCCGATTTCTGAAGAAATAACAGTAGTTTTTACGTCATAAGTTACAGGCCCCTTATCGTTACTTAGTAATCCGCCCTGCACTGTAGCGTCATAGGCAACGAAATTCACCATAGGCTTAATAAAGAAGAAAAATTCCGGTCCCGTTTCTAACCTTCCCTGTGATCTATTTACTACGCGACTATTGTTTATCGCCGAATTATAAAGTGGATTGAGTCTTCCCGTTCTGATTATTAATCCTGCGCCACCTCCAGAATAAGTTGTGCCGACATTGACATATGCTATTGCAGAAAAATCAGCCTTGCTATTGCCGCTTCTTTTTAAAAATCGCATGTATTCCAAGCTGGTATTTAGGCCAACTTCATCATTTACCTGATATTGCCAGCCCTCTAGTTCATAAAATCCGACGCTTTTATGGAGAAATTCCTGTGCATCCTGAGCAAGGGATGAACGTCCGATGGTGCCAACTTGTAAATTCGCTTTTAAACTGTTCTCAGAGTCATATAACCAAGCCATATTAAAACCTCCAAAAAGGTATCCGGCAAATGGTCTATCGACAAACGCTATATCAGGGATGCTTCCTGATTGCGCATTGTAAATCCGCTGCCCAGCCTCGATTTCCCAAATTTTCTTATGTATGCTGCCATGTAGTTTGCTTTGATCTGTCGCATGCCGGAAAGTGATAAACAAACCGTTGGTATAGTAGCGATCCTGACCCTGAGCCAGGTAAGAATCATTGTCGCTTCTGAAGCCGAATTCATTTTTGTAATCTGCCTTCTGCGAGAAGGCAGTGAAAGTCTGAACAATAAAAAATGCGCAAATAGCAGGTTTAATTATCTTTATGTACATGTTGATAAATCGATAGGATTAACTGAAATTCTGAAAAGATTTGGTTAATTCAATATAGCTTGAATAGGTTCTTTTATGGTTAGATCTAAAGCATCCTTCACTTTTTGTTGAGTTAAAGCCAAATCGATCACTTCCCTCATTTCTTTTACATAATGAAAAGTCATGTCTTTGATATAATCTTCTTTTATTTCAAGAATATCTTTTTGATTTGATTTGGAAAGAATAATCTCTTTAATATCTGCACGTTTTGCGGCAAGAATTTTTTCTTTAATGCCACCTACCGGGAGCACTTTTCCGCGGAGTGTAATCTCTCCGGTCATGGCTAGATGCGTTTTTACTTTGCGCTGAGTAAACGCAGAGATCAAAGAAACGAGCATGGTAATGCCCGCAGACGGACCGTCTTTTGGTGTCGCACCTGCCGGCACGTGAATATGAACATCCCATTGATTAAAAATACGATGATCAATGTTAAATTTGCTTGCATGTGCACGTAGATACGCCATCGCAATAGTAGCAGATTCTTTCATTACGTCGCCCAAGCTGCCTGTCATTGTGAGTTTGCCTTTTCCTGGGCTTAAGCTTGATTCTATGAATAATATGTCGCCACCAACTTGCGTCCATGCAAGCCCAGTTACCACTCCGGCTACATCATTCCCCTCATACATATCTTTATCGAAAAGAGGGGCACCTAGATAAGTTTCCACATCGGTTTTACTTACAACCGGGTTGTATTCCTCTTCCATTGCAATTTTAGTGGCGATACCCCGAACCAATGATCCTATCTTTTTTTCCAAGCCCCGCACGCCTGACTCACGAGTATAGTCTTCAATTACTTTTTCGATGACTTGCGTTTTCAATGCGATATTCCTGTTTTTCAGGCCATGCTGCTCGTTTTGTTTTGGAAGTAAATGTCTTTTTGCGATTTCAATTTTTTCTTCGATTGTGTAGCCGTTTACTTCAATAATTTCCATGCGATCTAACAATGCAGGTTGTATAGAACTCAATGAGTTGGCAGTTGCAATAAACATGATACGAGAAAGGTCGAAATCCATCTCCACATAATGATCATAGAATGCACTATTTTGTTCAGGGTCAAGTACTTCTAGTAAGGCTGACGATGGGTCTCCACGAAAATCTGTTCCAACTTTATCGACCTCGTCGAGCACAAAAACAGGATTAGATGTACCTGCTTTCTTAAGCGACTGTATGATCCGACCGGGCATTGCGCCGATATATGTTTTGCGATGCCCGCGAATTTCTGCTTCATCCCGGATTCCACCTAATGCCATGCGAACATATTTTCTGCCGAGGGATTTAGCAATCGACTTGCCAAGCGAAGTCTTTCCAACACCAGGAGGGCCGACCAAGCAAAGAATTGGCGCTTTCATATCGTTTTTTAGCTTCAAAACTGCGAGATATTCGATGATGCGGCGTTTAACTTTATCTAGGCCATAATGATCTTTTTCTAGGATCTTTTTCGCTCGTTTAAGATCAAAATTGTCTTTTGTAAACTCATTCCAGGGGAGGTCAATTAATAATTCTAAATAATTGATCTGTACCGAATAGTCTGCTGCTGCAGGATTCATCCGGGCTAACTTGTCAAGTTCTTTATTGAAGTGCGTGTTGACTTCTTTAGACCATTTTTTCTTTATTCCGCGTTCTCGAAGATTTTCGATCTCAAGATCTGGAGAATTTCCGCCAAGTTCTTCCTGTATTGTTTTTAGCTGTTGATTAAGGAAATAATCACGCTGTTGTTTATCAAGATCCGTGCGGACTTTAAACTGAATCTGATTTCTCAACTCCAGCATTTGTAGTTCTGATGTGAGATGCTCAAGCACTAATTTTGCCCGATCGCGTAGGTTGGCAACTTCGAGCATCGACTGTTTTACCGCAACGTCGGCATTCATGTTCGATGATATGAAGTTGATCAAAAAGGAGGTACTTTCGATATTTTTTATCGCGATAGCGGCTTCACTGGGGATATTATGCGAGAGTTGAATGATCTGCATAGCCATCTCTTTGATGGAAGCGACCATGTTTTTGAATTCTTTATCTACTTTGGGTTTAATCTCTTTGAACTTGTCGATTGACGCTTTTATATAAGGTTCACTTTGAATCTCTTCGCGTAAACGAAAACGTTGTTTGCCTTGTATAATGACAGTGGTACTGCCATCGGGCATTTGTAACATTTTGATGATAAAGGCGATAGTTCCAACATTATTTAGTTGTTCATAGGTCGGGTCTTCGATGGCAACATCGCTTTGAGAAACCACACCGATGATTTTATCGCCACGGTACGCTTCTTTTATTAGTTTAATGGATTTATCACGCCCGACAGTAATTGGTATTACAACACCGGGAAACAAAACCGTATTTCGAAGCGGCAGGATCGATAATATTTCTGGAGTCTGCTCATTATTCATTTCCTCTTCGTCTTCTTGAGACATCAAGGGAAAGAACTCAGTATCTTCATTGATGACGGAAAGGGCCTTATTAAAATCAAACAGGTCGTTATACATTAAAAATAGTTTTCATTGACAGGGTCATTTTGACAGTCAAATTTAGTGGATTTATTAATTAAAATTTCTCAATTAGGGTTTACAAGCAATATGCCAACATGGGTTTTCGATCTAAATTAGTTTAAAGAAGCACTAAAAGGCTTAATTTTTAGTGCTTTGCTGTTAAAACGGCAGTCTTATGAAAGATATCAACATTCCATTTTTGTTAGATATTTATTTTTATAATTGTTAAGCTAATGGAGAATAATAATTACCAGACGGCGTTATCTTTACTTTAGTTATAATGTAAATCAAATGAAATTAATCACTTTATTTTTATGTTTTTTGTTTGCCTTTTCGGGCTATACAATTGCTCAATCCAATAAGGAAGTTTCTAACCCGTATGCAGAAATGGGGCAAACGGCTGTTCTAGAAGGGAATTTCAAATTAGCGGCTAGTCACTTGGAGAAAGCAGCTGTTGCGGACGCGAATAATGGAGATATACATTTTACGCTCGGATATTCTTACTTCCATTCTGGCGAATATGCAAAAGCGATCGGATCATTAAGCAAAGCGGTTTCATTGAAGCCGGAGCGTGCCAATGCTTACTACTATCGGGGTAAAGCACGCAATATCTTGGCAACACAGATGAATAGTATCCTGTCTGCTCTTGAAAAGGAAAAGTTACTGCAAGCAGGAATTCGTGATTTTTCTAAATGCATTGAGATCAACGCAGAACAGAATATGGAATATTATCAAAACCGCGCCATGGCCTACTTTGATTACGGTATTTTAAAGGAGCAGCAAACAGGCGGCACCTATGATAAAGCAGCGTCTGAGTTGGCTTACAAGTCTTGTATCAATGATTTGCAGCACATTCTAGATGTCAATCCATCCCGAAAGGACATTTCAGATGTGATGAAAAAAGCCAGAGTCTATATCGCGAATCTTAATAATTAATCAATCAAATTTATTTTATTGGATACTTCCTCGTATCAGATAATTGCTTTCACCCAAAAAGAGAATTTTTTGTGTTTTCTTAATTGAGTACAAGGAATCATGGAAGTAATCGAGCTCTTCTATTGACGAATATAGCTTGTTACTTACTTCGTTGAGGATATAAATGTGCGAGGGCTTGCCATTAGAATCTTGTTCGATTGTAATTTTTCTTGTTTTCAGGGCACTATCTATTGCTAAATAACTAATTGTACTTCCAATTAAGCTAATCTGATAACTTTCTTTCCAGGCAGGCTTATTAATATCGGCCTTCCAAAAGAGCTCGAGTTCTTTTTCCCAATTATCAATTTGTAAGCGTTTGCTTTCTGTTTCACTATTCGTTGTGGCGGTTTTATTCACCAGGGGGTTTCTCGATTGAAGACGAACTGCCTGTTTCTTGAAGAATCCATCGAAATCGAAATATTTTTTTGACGAATTGGCAGGATTTCCAGTCGTTGTACACGCCAATAAGAACAGCGAGCAAATTGAAACGGCGATACGACTTTTCATTTAAATCAGTACCCTGCCCGTCATTTTCTTAGGAATATTGAGACCCATGACTTTTAAAATTGTCGGTGCAACATCACCGAGCTTGCCATCTGCTAACTGCTTATACTGACTATCGATCAAAATACATGGAACAAGGTTTGTGGTATGAGCGGTGTTGGCAGAACCATCTTCGTTTATCATATAGTCGGCATTTCCATGATCGGCAATGATAATTAACGAGTAATTATTTCTTAGCCCGCATTCCACAACTTGTCCTAAACAGCTGTCAACAGTCTCTACAGCTTTAATAACAGCCTCGTAAACACCGGTATGGCCAACCATATCAGGATTTGCAAAGTTTAGGCATACAAAATCTGGTCTGCCCTCATCAAGCTCCTTGCAAATGGCATTTGCAATTCCATTTGCACTCATCTCAGGCTGTAAATCATAAGTGGCTACCTTCGGTGAAGAAATCATAATACGTTTTTCGCCAATAAATTCTTTTTCGCGTCCCCCGGAAAAGAAAAAAGTAACATGGGGATATTTTTCTGTTTCTGCAATACGGACCTGAGTTCTATGATTATTTTCAAGCACTTCGCCTAACGTCTGACTAAGATCATCCTTCGTAAAGACAACATTTACGTTATTAAATGTTTCATCGTAAGACGTCATGGTTACATAATGAAGCGGCAAAGGCTGCATCTGGTATTCGGGAAATGCTTTTTGCGTTAGTGCCGTAGTGATTTCGCGGCCCCGATCGGTGCGAAAATTAATGCATATTACCACATCGCCTGGTTCAATTACTGCAACAGGCTTTCCCGCACTATCTACTTTTACAATTGGTTGGATAAATTCATCAGAAACACCATCCGCATACGAAGATTTAATCGCATCCGAGATGTCTAAAACAGGTTTTCCTGTGCCGTGCACCATCAAATCATATGCTAACTTAACACGTTCCCAACGATTATCCCGATCCATTGCATAATAACGCCCAACGGCAGATGCCAAAGTGCCGGTAGAACGTTCTAAATAGGCTTGCAAATTGTTAATAAAGCCTAATCCAGAGTTTGGATCGGTATCACGACCATCAATGAAAGCATGAATAAATAATTTCTGAACTTGTTTTTCATGTGCAGCATCGCACAGGCCATACAAATGTTTTACATGAGAGTGAACTCCGCCGTCAGACACTAAACCGATTATATGTACTTGTTTATTCTCACGTTTTGCGTAGTCAAATGCCTCAGATAAAACCGGATTGGTTTTAAACTCGCCATCTTGTACCGCTTTGTGGATGCGCCCAAGTTCTTGATAAACCACACGCCCAGCGCCAAGGTTCATATGCCCTACTTCCGAGTTTCCCATTTGTCCTTTGGGGAGGCCGACTGCTTCGCCTGAAGCTTCCAGTTTTGAATTTGGATATGCTTTAATTAGACGATCGAAAACAGGCGTATTAGCCGCTTCAATCGCGTTAGAGTGATCATGTCGTCCATATCCCCAACCGTCAAGAATAAGAAGTATCGTTTTTTTATTTTCCACGCACAAATATACATTTGTCGATGGAAAATGTCTAAATTTAGTGTCGTAAGTCTAGTTTATTTTAATCACATGTATAGACATTTTAACTGCTTATTGTTTGCTATTTGCTTTTTTCTCTGTTCGATGGCATCCACCGCAAAGGCCGATATTTTAGACGACATAAACTCTTTTTTGAGGTCGGGAAATATTGCAGAAATTAGTAAGCATCTTGCCGCGAATGTAGAACTTGAAGTGTTATCTAAACAGAATAGTTATACCAAAGCTCAAGCTGTAGCTGTTTTGGCTGATTTTTTTAAGAAAAACCAGCCTAAATCATCAAAAATTGTTCACAAGATATCTTCCAATCCCGCGCATCTTTTTGGAGTCATGATCTTAGATACAAGTAACGGTGAATTTAGAACATCAGTGTCTGTCAGTAATAGTTCAGGCAAACTGCTCATCACTGAAATCCGATTTGAGCTAAATAAAGACTAAGCTAATCTGCTAATTGTTATTTTTGCAGCCATTATATGGAAGCAGACAAAAAATTACTTACCCAGTTTATAAAAAATGCGCTTGCCGAAGATATTGGTGATGGCGACCATACTTCTTTGTCAACGATCCCTAAGGGAAAGCAGGGAAAAGCAAGGCTAATTATCAAGGAAAGAGGGGTCCTTGCAGGTATTACTGTGGCTAAGGCGATTTTTAACGAGGTTGATCCGCAGCTAAACGTCACGATTCTAATCAATGATGGTGCAGAAGTTGAATATGGAGACGTGGCTCTGTTTGTCTCCGGGCGTGCGCATTCTATATTAGTGGCCGAGCGACTTGTCCTTAATACGATGCAGATGATGAGTGGAATCGCATCCACAACGAAGCGAATATCAGATTTAATTAAAGGAACGGGCACTAAAGTTTTGGACACTAGAAAAACTTCGCCAAATTTGCGGTTTCTTCAAAAGTTAGCGGTGAAAATTGGGGGTGGAGAGAATCACCGTATCGGTTTATTTGATATGATTTTAATAAAAGATAATCATGTGGATTATGCCGGAGGAATAGCTGAAGCAATTAAATCTGCGACCGATTATCGTAATAAGCTTAAAAATAAAAAGCATTTAGAGATCGAAATAGAAGTAAGGACGCTGAATGAGCTGGACACAGTGCTAGAAGCAGGGGGAGTCGACAGGATTTTGTTGGATAACTTCAGTTATGAAAATTTGAGAGAGGCCGTGAGAACTGTAGCTGGAAGATTTAAAACTGAAGCGTCGGGAGGAATTACGGAAGAGAACGCTCTAGAATTCGCAGCATGCGGAGTCGATTTCATCTCTATGGGGGCACTAACACACTCTGTTAAAAGTCTGGATATGAGCCTAAAAGCCTTTGACGGCGATTTAAAATAATTCAGAATTTCTTTTTTTAGTAATATTGCGTCCCAATGATATCCGTCTATTCGATTTCAGCATTAATTGCCGCCTACCTGTTTGGTTCAATTCCTGCAGCTGTTTGGATTGGGCAGGCTTTTTTTGGAATTGACGTGCGTGAATACGGTAGTGGGAATGCAGGTGCAACAAATGTCTTTAGAGTACTCGGTAAAAAGGCCGGAATCGCTGTCATGACGATTGATATTTTTAAAGGCTGGACGGCAACAAATTTGGCCGTAATAATTGGCCTTTCAGTTACCGGTCCACAAAACTCAGTGCAATTCGTTAATTATCAACTAGCACTCGGTGTGGTCGCTGTTATGGGTCACCTTTTCCCGATTTTTGCCGGTTTTAGAGGGGGAAAGGGAATCGCAACATTATTTGGAATGATATTAGCGATACACTTCGAGGCAGCGATGCTCTGTGTTCTTGTTTTTGTTTTATTCTTGCTGATATTCAAATATGTTTCGCTTGGGTCTATAGCGGCCGGTTTTACGTTTCCACTTAGCGTTATATTCATTTTTCAGTCGCCAATACGTTCTGTTGTATTATACGGCATGTGTATATGTATACTCATTCTCGTTACGCATCAAAGAAATATCGAAAGGTTAATTCGAGGAAAAGAAAGCAAAGTAAATCTGTTCAGGAAACCAACAGTTTAAACTTGAACCTTTTCTAGTAAATCAACCTATGAAAAGATTAAAGCTGTTTTCAATTATCTTATTATCTGTATGTTGAGTACTTGCGCTACTGTTCCTTTAACAGGTGGGAAGCAAATTAGCTTGATCGATGAATCGCAGATGCAGCAACAAGCTGTTCAAGCTTACTGTGAATTTTTAAATACCGCCGCAACCAACGTTATTTCCAATTCAGGAGATGCGCCACTGGTTAACCATGTTGGCGGAAATATCGCTAGCGCCATAACGTGGGATATGCAACAGAATGGATACGGTGGTACATACAGTTATGCTGATGAATTTAATCTAATTGATAGCAAAGATGTTAACGCATGGTGTATGTCTGGCGGTAACGTAGCCGTTTATACCGGAATTTTACCCGTTACTCAATCTGAAGCAGGCCTGGCGGTTGTTATGGGACATGAAATTGCTTATGCTCTTGCAGGGTACTCCTCAGAACAGGCTTCATCTGGGGCACTTGCCCAACTTGGAAGTAGTGTCGTTGGAGGTGTTGAATCCCTAATTAATCATTCGGCTGCAAGGACTCAGGCATCCATCCCTAAAGATGAACGTGAAAGCGTAGCTGATAATTTATTGAGACTGAGCGTTGGGATAAAGGATATATAGGATTTGTTGCAGAACTACCTGGTGTTTGTTATACTCCAATGAAGAGTTTAATGATTGTGTTGTATTCGGATGTTGTCCATTTAAATATTGAACTTTAAGCCTACTTTATTGTGTCAAAAATCTCAAATCTCACATCTCTCATCTAATGACGCATTCTCGAAATTCTATTATTCAGATCCCCGACCTAAAATCCTTTCTCGACGCTAAAGCCGATCACTATAACCGTCCAGACTTTATTGAGAACGACCCTATTAGTATCCCTCATTTTTTTGAAAAAAAGCAAGACATCGAGATAATGGGCTTTTTTGCCGCTATTCTTGCCTGGGGTCAGCGGAAAACGATAATCAATAAATGTAGGGAACTGACGCAAAGGATGGGTGGCTCGCCCTACGATTTCGTGATGAATCATTCTGAACATGATTTAGCGGTCTTAAGTGGTTTTAAACATCGAACTTTTAACGATACAGATCTATTATATTTCATCTATTTTTTTAAGGAACATTATAGTCAGTATACATCATTGGAAGACGCCTTTAATCCCGAGATAACTGGTTTGAAAAGCAATATTACCTACCGGGATGAGCTACTCAAGGGGGCAGAAAAGGTAGAACAATCGTTGAATCACTTCAGAGCCTATTTTTTCAGTTTTCCTGATTTTCCTCCGCGTACCGTCAAGCACGTTAGCTCGCCAATGCAGAAATCTACTTGTAAACGCTTAAATATGTTTTTGCGTTGGATGGTAAGAAAGGGCGATGAAGGCGTAGATTTCGGTATATGGAGCCATTTAAAGCCCTCAGAGCTCATTTGTCCCTGCGACCTTCATGTAGACCGGGTGGCACGCAAACTTGGACTGATTAATCGCAAACAAACGGATTGGCAAACAGCGCTTGAATTAACATCCAGGCTCAGAGAATTTGATCCTTTGGATCCCGTTAGGTATGATTTTGCGCTGTTTGGGATGGGGATTGATGGAATTGAGTAATGCGTATTGTGATATCCATGTTTTTGGAGACTTGTTGAATTTAAGAAAAAATTGGCATCTTGCCGGGTAATCATTCTGTCTCAATACGCATATCGCAATACTAATAGTACCTTTGCATGTATGTCCCCCACGTTCGACACCATTATTGCCCTCGCAACTCCATCCGGAACAGGTGCTATAGCAGTTATTCGACTTTCCGGGCCGGAAGCGATTTCGATTGCCAATAAAGTATTCAGAGGGAAAGATCTCGAAAAGCAGGCTTCGCATACCATTCATTTTGGCACCATCCGCGATGGCGAAATTATTTTGGATGAAGTCTTGGTATCACTTTTTATAGCTCCACATTCATACACTAAAGAGAACGTATTAGAGATATCTACGCATGGTTCGAAATATATTATTGAGAGCATTATTAAACTTCTAATAGGGGAGGGCGCACGTCCTGCCAATCCTGGTGAATTTACCTTACGTGCCTTTTTAAATGGCGGATTGGACCTTTCTCAGGCCGAGGCCGTTGCGGATCTGATCGCGTCGGGCTCAAAAGCTGCGCATCAGCTTGCGATGCAGCAGATGCGGGGTGGCTTTTCTAATGAACTGAAGAAATTAAGGGAGCAACTAATTTACTTCGCATCGATGATTGAGCTCGAGCTTGATTTTGGTGACGAGGATGTAGAGTTTGCCAATCGCGATGATCTCAAAAACTTAATCTTTCAGCTTAACAAGGCTTTAGACAGATTGATTAACTCTTTTGAACAGGGCAACGTGATGAAAAATGGTGTTCCGGTAGTCATTGTAGGTAAGCCCAACGTGGGTAAATCTACTCTGCTAAATGCGTTATTGAATGAAGATCGTGCCATCGTTTCGGAAATTGCCGGTACTACAAGAGATACCATTGAGGATGAAATTAGTATCAAAGGAATTCTGTTCAGGTTTATTGATACGGCAGGTATTCGAATCACACAAGATGTTATCGAAGCAAAGGGCGTTGAAAAGACCCTTGAAAAAATGAAACAGGCGAAGCTCATTATGTATTTGGTTGATCCTTTCCAAGAATTTAAAGAAATTGAACTTCATCTCCAGGAAATAGCTGTACCGGATGTTCCCCTTATGCTGGTAATGAATAAATCGGATTTACTAACAAACGAAAAAAAAATAGAATTTAATTCTATCAACCCTCTTTACATCTCAGCAATGAATTTGGCCGGCATCGAAGAACTAAAAGATGAGATAGTGCATAAAGTTAATCTCCATAACATCAATACCGATGATGTTTTAGTCAGTAATATCCGACACGCGGAAGCATTACAAAAAACACAGGATGCGCTTGAGCGGGTACTCGAAGGCCTCGATCGTCGGGTTACGTCTGATTTTCTTGCAACGGATATCAAACAGGCTTTATATTATCTGGGCGAAATAACTGGAGAAGTTACTACTGATGATTTGCTGAAGACGATATTTAGTAAATTTTGTATCGGAAAGTAACCACCACAAAATGTAATCTATTCATATGTGTATTATTGCAGACAAGAAAACATCTTAGGGAAAATAGCACAAATTAAACTATAGCCACTAAAAAGACAGAAAGCGGTATTTTGAAAATGCAAAAATTTTAGGTTGAAACATCGAAACTCTCCTTTTTTTTGACGACATACACTATTAAGGCAGCACTTTATGAGAAACTTTATATTCTATTTATTCAATTTTATTTGGGCAAGCATCATTTCGGTGACTGCATTTGCTCAAAGCGTAACTATCAGCGGCAATGTTGTCAATAGTTTATCCAAAGAGGCTGTCGAAGCAGTATCAATTACTGTTAAGGGAGCATCGTTTGGTACTTTTACTAACAAAAACGGGGACTTTAAAATAGTTGTTTCTAAAAAATTACCTATCACGCTTTTAATTTCATCTATTGGATTTAGTTCTCAGGAATTGTTGGTTGAAAATTCTGTACAACCTTTGACTATACATTTGATGCCAAAGAATATACTTGGTCAGGAAGTAGTAGTATCGGCTTCCAAAATGCCACAAAAAATATTGGAATCTCCTATCTCAATTGAAAGACTAAGTTCCGCAAACATCAGAAATTCTGCTGTTTCATCATATTATGATATATTAAGTAGTCTTAATGGAGTAGATTTCACTACATCCTCTTTAACCTTTAAAACCCCATCTACTCGGGGTTTCAACGGAAGCGGTAGCACCAGGGTTAATCAGATCGTAGATGGAATGGACAATCAGGCTCCCGGCCTTAATTTTGCTGCCGGCAGTATTTTTGGCCTTTCTGAAGTAGATGTAGATAACATCGAATTATTACCAGGGGCATCCTCTGCTTTATATGGACCCGGAGGTATGAATGGCACCATTGTGATCAATAGTAAGAACCCATTTAAATATCAAGGGCTTTCCTATCAGGCAAAAGCAGGTCTTATGAATGTTGATAGCCGTTATCGGGAGCCTTCTGCATATCATAACTGGTCTTTTCGTTGGGCCACAAAGGTTTCAGAAAAATTAGCATTTAAAATTGGTGCTGAAATTATTGTTGCCAAGGATTGGTTAGGCTATGATAGAAGAAATTATGCTCGCACTGGAACTTTGGGGAACATAGCACCGGGAGACAGAGCCACTGATTCTAACTATGATGGAGTTAATGTGTATGGTGATGAAACTACTACAGATATCAGGAGCGCAGTTTTAAATACTATTGGTTCATCGGCCGCTCCTTTTTTGAAAAATTTTATTGATAATTTAAGTAATGGCCTCCCCATCAATGTTTCTAGAACTGGATATTCTGAAAATGAAATCATTAATCCAAATACTTCTACTTATAAAATGTCTGGAGCAGTCCATTACAAATTATCTCCTGAAATAGAGGCAGTTTTATCGGGTCATTGGGGAACAGGTAATACCGTATATACCGGAAGTGAGCGTTACAGCTTGCGTAATTTGAAAATGGGGCAATATAAATTACAACTTAATCATAATAACTGGATGGTTAAAGCGTATACCACTCAGGAAAATTCTGGAGAAAGTTATAACGCAACAGTAACAGCGCGTTTATTTAATGAAAACTGGCAACCAAGTGGAGGTTCAACCGGATGGTTTTCTCAGTATGCACAGTCTTATTTAGCGAGTCGCTTGGGCGGGATGACCGATATGGATGCCCATGCCTTAGCAAGAAGTACTGCTGACGTTGGAAGGCCAATTGCTGGAAGCGCTGAGTTTAAAGAAGGCTTTGATAAAATTAGAAAAATCCCAATAGGCGCTGGCGGAGGTTTGTTTGTTGATAGAAGTGATTTATATATGCTTGAAGGGCAGTATAATTTATCCGACCTTACCAATAAATTTGCAGATATATTGGTGGGAGCCAACTATAAAAAATATAACTTAAATAGCCAGGGGACACTTTTTGCAGATGGAGGGGGTGTTATCGGCATTCAAGAATATGGTACCTATATTCAGGCCAGCAAAAACCTTTTTAAAGAGTTTTTAAACCTATCACTAACTGGCCGATATGATAAAAATGAGAATTTTAAAGGTCGATTTACCCCAAGAGCTACTGCATTATTTAGGGTGGCGGAAGATAAGAATATACGATTTAGTTTCCAATCAGCTTATCGTTTTCCAAGTACTCAGCAACAGTGGATTGATCTAGATATTGGATCCAATACAAGGTTATTAGGCGGTGTGCCTTACTTTCAGCAAAAATATAATCTAAATGGGAATAGCTATCAGTTGAGTTCTTTGCCGTCGGCAACTACACCATATACTATTACTCCTTTCAAGCCCGAGTCTGTAAATACTTTGGAATTTGGTTACAAGGGGCTTGCAATGGATAGCAAACTATTACTTGATTTATACGCCTATTACGGTCAATATCAAAACTTTTTATCCCGTATTTTGTTAGCGAAGCCTAAATCTACCTATACATTGGCAAGTATAAACAATGCGATAGCTACTAATACAAGCGTAAGCAATGTGGCTGACATCTATTCGATCCCGGTTAATTCTACTGAAAAAGTTAAAACTTCAGGATTTGGAGCTAGTTTAGGTTATCAATTACCTTATGGATTTTTGTTAAACGGCAACTTCTCCTCTGATAATCTGAACAATGTGCAAACAGGCTTTGTCGCTTATTTTAATACTCCAAAATATAGAGCCAATGTTTCATTAGGCAATACAGGTTTTGGGGCAAAAAAACTGGTCGGATTTAATGTTTCCTATCGTTGGCAGGATGCATTCTCTTTTCAAGGTGATTTTGCAAATGATAATTTACCTGAAATTTATACGGTGGATGCTCAGATTAGTTTGAAGCTCCCTTCAACAAAAGCAATCGTGAAAATAGGTGCTAATAATTTACTGAATCAGTATTATGTTAATGCAGTTGGTAATTCAATTGTAGGGGGCTTGTATTATGTAAGTTTTGGTTATAATGTACTGTAGTATATATCATTATATTAATAATTAATAGATATGAAATTATTTAACTCAATAAAAATTTCAAGCTTATTGTTCGCTTCTAGCTGCCTAATCATCTCAGCTTGTAATAAGGCTCCACTTGAACCTGAGCCAATTGTATTGCCTGCACAGGCAGTATCTCCTACTCTGGCATCACTACTAGATAATAACGAATTTTCATTTTTTAAAGCAGCGGTCATAAAGGCAGGTTTATTACCCAATTTGGCTTCTACTACGGCTCGCTATACTGTTTTTGCACCTACTAATTCCGCTTTTATTTTGTCGGGAATCCCGAGTGTCGATGTAATAAATTCATTGCCTACAGCAACGTTAGCGGGATTGATCAGTTACCATATTGTTCCTCAAACATTGCTCGCTCAAAATATTTCCGAAACATTTCCTAATTATGAGTATCCAACGGTTTTAAATCCTACTACCGGAACTGCGGGATTTAACCCATTGTTAAGGTTAACAACTTATCCTAGCCGACGTGGAGCAGGTGCCTGGGTTAATAATATACCTGTTACTGAAACGAATGTAAATGCTGTTAATGGGGTATTACATAAAGTTTACACGTTAATTTCTCCCCCAAGTAAATATTTGTGGGATTCTATTTCTGAAAGTAGTGATCTAACCTACCTGAAGGCTGCAGTTATTCGAGCAGATAGTGGTGTTGTTGTCGCCGGTCGATTGCAAACTGCTTTAAGTTCTTTTGGGGTTAATCTAACTATTTTGGCCCCCACTAATCTTGCATTTCAAACCATGCTGACTCGGAGCATTTATCTGGTTTTGGTTAGGCAAGGAATGCCGGCAGCTACTGCTTATCCAACGGCCCAATACTTGGCATCAACACCTGACGTGTTCTCTAACCCAGCATTATATGGCGCGTTGTCATCTCAAAATGTCAAAGGGATTTTGCTATATCATATTTTAGGTACTTCCATTCCAGGTATACGGGTATTTTCCGTCAACTTGCCAACTACAACAACTTCTATTAAAACACTCTTAAATAAAGACGTAGCTGCCCAAGCAACTTTCACAGGCCCATTTGTAGGGGCAGCAACCTTTAAGGGGGCCGCTAATCCTACCGCATCTAAAGTTATTATCAATCCTCTCAATCCATTCGCTACAGATCAAAATTATATAAATGGTGTGATAATGAAAATAGATCAGGTTCTCTTGCCTCAGTAAGATTGTAAATCGTCAGCAAAAAGGAGGCTAAATTTAGCTAAACTAAGCCCGTGTTTCCGCAAACTTTTAAATTAGAATGGAAACGAGAACGATGCTATTGGCAATGCAATACCCGTTACGTACAGGTTGTCAGTATCTCATAGAATGGCAGATGAAGCACTAAGATATCACTATATCCGGTGAACAATAGGTAAATTTAGAATAAGTATTGATAAAAAAGCATCCACATACCCCTTAGTTTTGTTAGGATTAGAATGAGAAAATTAGTGCTATAAACCAGTTATCGATGATTTTATCGGCGACCGTGTATCCACTAAGCCAACAGTAAACCAAAACAGAAAATATTCAGCTAGTAATCACTGCAATAAGTATTAAATCATAAAATTAACGTGATGATAAACGCTGAGCAGATAGTATTAGCCTGTATGGTTTGATTTCCAGTAGCTGTATTCCGCTAAACAGGCGCTTAGCTCTGGTATTCCAAGCCTCCCAAAGTTTGGACCGAAGCACTTCCACTTGTAAATGGGCGCTTGGTAGCTATGGTTTTTGGTGGTATTGAAGAGGGATCGAACGAATTTGGTCAAGACCATAATGGGTGGCAAAAAGGCTGTTGTCAAATGCATTTTACTGCTAACTTAGCAGGATGGATACTTTAAGTGTTTTTGATTTGGCATTTGAACCGGCACTTCTACAAGAAATTAAGGAGTTTGGAGAGCTAAAATATTTTAAAGATGGCGATGTGATTATGGATTATGGCAATTACATCAACATGATGCCTATTGTCTCAAAAGGAACCATTAAAGTTTTAAGAATGGACGAGGGTGGTAAGGAGATTCTTTTATACTATCTATCCAGCACTGAAAGCTGCTCTATGGCCTATAGCTGTTGCCTAGAGGCAAAGAAAAGTGAAGTTAGAGCTATTGCAGAAGGCGATGTGGAGTTGCTCGCTATTCCACATGCCAAATTGGATGAGTGGTTATGTCGCTATCCAAGTTGGAAAAATTATATTATGCGTAGCTTTAATATCAGGTTTTTGGAGTTGCTGAAGTCTATAGAAAGTATTGCTTTTCATAAACTGGACGACCGACTTATTGCATACCTGAAAGAAAAGCAGCGAATGTCTGGATCTAGTGTTATCAAATCTTCTCATTATCAGATTGCTGATGAACTGGCAACTTCGCGAGTGGTTATTTCTCGGTTACTAAAACACCTTGAAAACGACGGAAAACTCATACTCTACAGAAGTGAAATTAAGCTTTTAGCCGATTTTCATTAAAACAATCACATTACTGGGTAGCCTGAAAGGGTTTTAAATTGAAAGACATTTTCTTTTTATATTGATCATTAACGTTAATTCTTTGAATGTCTAACCTTGACATCTTTTTAGAGTTATACGGATAACCATGAATCAACAGGAGAATTAGTTTACCCTGTCTGTCGAAAAAACTGCTGAGCGTCTAAAAACAAATGTAGAACAGGGCTTAAGTATTTTAGAGGCAGATCGTAGATTAATGGCATACGGCCCCAATACACTCGAAAATAAAAAACAGAAAAGTCTTTTTCTGATCCTTGTTCAACAATTTAATAATCCCATTGTATGGATTCTTCTTGCTGCGACAATACTTGCTTTTTTTACGGGTGAACATATTGAAGGGATAGCGGTTGTAATCGTAATCGCAGTCAATGCATCAATTGGCTTGTTTATGGAGATGCTAATCCTTTTAACACACTCTGTATTCTGCCGATGCGTGCAACGAATCGACAACGACAATATTTTAAGTTGAAATCTGGAGAAAAGACAGTGATTTACCTCTCCCGTTAGTCTGCAAAAATAAAATCAGGGTTAAACTATACCAACATTTTTTCTTGCAGCCAATCTATTTTTGAATATTCTTAAAAACAGTTATCTTTAAAGACTAAAACAACAAAAAAATGAGAAAAAAGATTGGATTTACAACTTTTCTTATGGGGATGGCAGTGTTCGCAATTGCAGCCATAGCGGATCTTACAGGTAACTGGGTGGGCTCTCTGAGTATGGGAGATGGCAACCAAATTACGCTTACTTATAATTTTAAAGTAGAAGGCGATAAGCTCACAGGTTCAGTCGTTTCCCCTCAAGGCGAAATTCCAATCACAAACGGGAAGTTCATTGGCTCGGATTTTTCATTTAATTTGGATGTAAACGGAATGTCAATCGCTAATACAGGAAAATATTACGGTGATTCAGCGACTATTTCCATTGATTTTCAAGGAAATAAACTTGTTTCAATAATTAAAAGAGCTAAATAGACGAAAACTTCCTTGAGCGTACTCAGGGAGTAGTTTTTCATTTTTACCTACCCTGGAATCGAGTATTTTCCTGAATAGGAGATGTTGTTTTTTTTTTTCACTTATGCCGTCTGTTGATTGTTTAAATTCATTCACGTCTTTTCCAAGTCGGTGCTACCTTTCTTCCAAAAATAGAAGAATTGCACCTGCAATTCCCATTATTTCTGTAGCACCTGGTTCCATAATTTTAGCTGTAGTATGTAAAACTGTACGGCTGAGTAAGAAATAAAGTTTACTGTGATCTGTTTCCTGCGTATTGCAGGCTTGGTAATATCGCTGCAGATTAGCTTCATATCATCGCTCGTTACTATCATTCAATATATAGTTGCCCAATCTCTATTTGTAAGTTAGACCTAAATGGTTAAAAATAAATGTGATATTTTAATGAAAAGTCCGCTTTATATTTATTTTTGATCTCATAAAATTCAAAAAATGAGATATAAATTAGTAGTTCTTATCCTCTTTATAGGATGTAATTCCTATTCACAATCGCGCTGGACGGAAACAAAAGCAACTACATGGTATAGCGCTCAGCCTTGGTTACGGGGCGCAAACTTCCAGCCCAGTACCGCGATTAATCAACTGGAGATGTTTCAAGCCGCCACTTTTGATCCGCAAACGATCGACAAAGAGCTTGGCTGGGCCGAGGGACTTGGAATGAACGCCATGCGCGTTTATTTGCATCATGCTGCATGGACTAGTGATAAAGTCGGTTTTAAAAAGAGACTCGATGACTACCTGACAATTTCAACTAAACATGGAATCAAAACTATTTTGGTGTTTTTTGACGATTGCTGGAACGATGAGTATCTTCCCGGTAAGCAACCGGAGCCGAAAGTCGGTATTCACAATAGCGGTTGGGTGCGCGATCCGGGAACTGCAATTCGAAGTAACCCTGATAGTCTTAAAATGCTTGAAGCATATGTAAAGGATGTTATGACCACTCATAAGGACGATAATCGCGTGATCATGTGGGATCTATATAATGAGCCTGGGAATAGTGGATATGTAGATAAAAGTATGGATTTGCTGAAGGCCGTTTTTAGCTGGGCACGAGCAGTAAATCCCTCGCAGCCCATAACTTCGGGAGTTTGGAACTATAGCGAGAGCTTTAATAACCTGAACAATTTTCAATTGGAAAATTCTGATGTGATCACTTATCACCATTATAATTATATTGACGATCATAAAAAGCGGATAGATATTTTAAGGAAATATAGCCGCCCTTTGATTTGTACCGAATATATGGCGCGTAGAAATGGAAGTATCTTCCAAACAATTATGCCGCTATTAAAACAAGAAAATATAGGTGCTATTAATTGGGGCTTTGTTTCAGGTAAAACCAATACTATTTATGCATGGTCTAGTCCGATGCCTAATGGTAGAGAACCTGAATTATGGTTCCATGATATCTACCGTAAAGACGGCTCGGTGTTTAGTGAAGATGAAATAAGAGTAATTAAAAGCCTGACTGGCAAGAAGTAATTTTTTGAATTTTTTATATTGTATAAAAGCATCTGCGACTAAAGTAGGTGCTTTTTTGTGTTGAATACCTGATACATAATTATTTTTAATAAGATCCTTAATTGTCTTCTTTTCGTGTTATTATCAGAAATATTAATATAAATTTATGCCTGTGTTGGTTTCTCCAATGAACCAAATAAACCAAAGTTCTTAACATGAAAAGACGAAGTTTAATAAAAGGACTCGCGGCGGCCTTGCCGGCGGCACTTTTATCAAAGGGCGTGGCGGCAGAAACAATCTATTCGATTTTAGCCGACGGCGAATCGGTAGCTAGAGGTCCGTTTAATCCCACATGGGAATCGCTTAAACAATATAAAGTGCCCGAATGGTATCAAAACGCAAAATTTGGAATCTGGGCACATTGGGGTCCGCAATGCCAACCCGAAAGAGGCGATTGGTACGCACGCGGCATGTACCAGGAGGGAAGCGGGCAAAATAAATTTCATGTGGAAAAATACGGACATCCCTCAAAATTTGGCTTTAAAGACGTTATTCATGAGTGGAAAGCCGAGCAATGGGAGCCGGACACCTTATTGGAATTATATAAACGTGCTGGCGCGCAGTATTTTGTAGCGCTGGCAAACCATCATGATAATTTCGACAATTATAATAGTAAATACCAAAGCTGGAATTCTACAAAGCTTGGCCCCAAAAAGGATTTGATTGGGGGTTGGGCAAAAGCAGCACGCAAGCATGGACTTCGTTTTGGAGTAAGTGTCCATGCGGCACATGCATGGAGCTGGTTAGAGCCGGCGCAACTTTCAGACAAAAACGGAGCAATGGCGGGTATTCCGTATGATGGTATGCTGACCAAAAAGGAGGGGAAAGGAACATGGTGGGAGGGGTTGGACCCTCAGGAATTATATGCGCAGAATCATGCACTGAGTGAGAAAGCCGATAATCCGAACACTATTCATTCGCAATGGAATTGGGGCAACGGAGTTACCGTGCCGGATAGAGACTACATTGAAAAGTTTTATAATCGTACGGCAGATCTTATCAATAAATACGAACCTGATCTTCTTTATTTTGATGATACTGCTTTACCACTGTCGCAGATTAGCGATGTGGGACTGCGAATTGCGGCCCATTTTTACAACAAGAACATAAAAGTTAATAAAGGGAGTTTGGAGGCTGTACTAAACGGAAAGATTCTGGACGAAGAACAGCGTAAATGCATGGTATGGGATATTGAAAGAGGTCAGAGCAATCGCATAGAGCCGTTTGTTTGGCAGACAGATACCTGTATAGGTAGTTGGCATTACGACCGCAGGATTTATGATCGGAAGGGCTATAAAACTGCAAAAACAGTTATCCATACCCTCGCGGATGTGGTCAGCAAAAATGGCAACTTGTTGCTTAGTGTACCTCTCAGGGGAGATGGTTCAATCGATTCTGAAGAAAGAATCGTGGTAGAAGGTGTGGCTGATTGGATGGCTATCAACAAGGAATGCATTTTTGATACCCGACCCTGGAAGATATTTGGTGAAGGCCCTGCTATTGCGGCTGCTGCCCCGCTTTCGGCACAGGGCTTTAATGAAGGCCGCGGAAAGCCTTTTGGTGCGGAAGATATCCGTTTTACCGTTAAAGGCGATACAATCTATGCAATTCCACTTGGGTGGCCGGAAACTGGTAAAGTAATCATCAAGTCGTTATCTGCAGGCAATGCTAATTATCCTGGAATCATTCAACGCGTCGAACTGCTCGGATCAGGAGAAGCGCTTATCTTTGAACGAACATCAGAAGGCCTATCGGTAAAACTTCCAGGTTCTAGGCCGAAGAACGATTTTGCTTACGCTTTAAAAATCTCATAATAATGACAAAAGCTACGAATAATATTTTTGCCATCAGTCTTATTACCAGTTTGTTTTTTCTTTGGGGATTTGCGCTTAACTTAAATCCGATATTAATACCGCACTTAAAAGAAGCTTGTCGCTTAAGTGATACTCAATCAGCGTTTATTGACTCTGCGTCCTATATCGCTTACTTTCTCTTTGCCATCCCCGCAGGGAAATTTATGTATAAGTTTGGCTACAAAGGCGGAATTATTTTAGGCTTGTTGCTTTTTGCTTTTGGTGCCTTTTTGTTTTATCCTGCAGCAGAGGCAAGATCTTTTCCATTTTTTCTGGGGGCCTTGTTTATCATTGCCAGCGGACTGACTTTTCTCGAAACAGCGGCAAACCCCTACATGACGGTGCTTGGCGATCCTGAAACCGGAACCCAACGATTAAATTTTGCCCAGTCCTTTAACGGTCTAGCGGCCTTTGCCGCGCCGCTCATTGGCGGGAGATTTATTTTATCGGGTGATGTTTTGTCGGCCGAAAAAGAGGCTGCCATGACTCCGGACCAAATAAATGATTACTTAAATAATGAAGCTCTTTCTGTTCAAATTCCGTATCTGGTTATAGGTATTGTAGTCTTAACGGTTGCTATGTTCTTATGGAAAACTCCTTTGCCCGAAATAAAGGAAGATGATTCATTAGAAGTAGAAGGATCGATTTTTAAAGAAAAAAACCTCGTTTTGGGGGTTTTGGCTCAATTTTTCTATGTTGGCGCCCAGGTATGCATCAGTAGCTTCTTCATTCGATTCCTCGGTAACGTTTCAGGCATTGATCAGGTTTCATCCGCCTATTATCTTTCTGGTGCGCTGCTTTGTTTCATGATTGGACGATTTGTTGGAACGTTCTTGATGAAATTTATAACACCAGCTCGCTTACTAGCAAGTTACAGCGTGGTTGTTTTCATGTTGCTAAGTTTGGCGATTTCGTCGAACGGACTTTCAGCTGTCTACTCATTGGTGGCGGTTCAGTTTTTTTTGTCGATCATGTTTCCAACAATCTTTGCGATGAGCGTGCGCGGATTGGGTACCAAAACGAAGGAGGGATCTTCGCTAGTCATCATGTCGATTGTGGGTGGAGCGATTTTTCCCGTTATAATGGGCGCAATATCAGATGCTAGCAATATTCAAGCAGCTTATATTGTTCCTGCTCTTTGCATGATTATGATCCTTTACTTTGCTGTAAAGAATATTAATATTAAAAAACTAGATCAGACAGCTTCACATTAATATGTAAGATGAAGAGATATTGCCTGGCACTTGATTTGATAGATGATCCACTTTTAATAGCCGAATATGAACATTGGCATAAAGCGGAAAACGGTTGGCCGGAAGTTAAAAAGGGTATTATTGATGCCGGTGTTGCGTTAATGGAAATTTACCGCACCGGAAACAGGTTATTCATGATTATGGAGACTCAAGATGGTTTTAGCTTTGCACATAAGGCTAAGATGGATGGAACTAATGCGCGGGTTGCGGATTGGGAACAGCTGATGTGGAAATTTCAACAGCCCTTAGCTTGGGCGAAAGAGGGTGAGAAGTGGATAGTGATGGATAAAATCTTTTCGCTATAACTAGAATCTCTATAAAAGGATAATTAAAGCTAGATGTTTAGTTTGAAAAATAAAATCGTTGTCGTCACCGGGGGAGGAAGTGGCATTGGGAAAGCGATTTCGATTCTGTTTGCGCAACAAGGGGCAATTCTGAATATCGTTGATCGGGATGAGGCATCTGCAGAGCGAACATGCTCTGAAATACAAGATTTGGGCGGAGTAGCCTTAGTTTATCTTATAGATGTCAGTAAACAAAGCGATGTAATTCGAGTATTTGAAAAGATAGGGCCTATCGATATTTTGGTCAATAACGCTGGCGTAGCACATATTGGAACTGCAGAAAACACGATAGAAGCAGATTTTGACCGTATCTATTCTGTAAATGTAAAAGGGGTTTATAACTGTTTGCATGCTGCCATCCCAGCGATGAAAATAAAAGGAGGAGTGATTTTAAATATGGCCTCAGTAGCAGCACTGGTTGGCATCACAGATCGTTTTGCATACTCGATGAGCAAAGGTGCTATTTCCGCCATGACGCTGTCTGTAGCGCGCGATTTTATGAATGATCGTATTCGCTGCAATAGTATCTCTCCCGCAAGGGTTCATACTCCGTTTGTGGATGGATTCATTGCTAAGAATTATCCCGGTAGGGAAGAAGAAATATTTGAAAAGCTTTCTAAGGCACAACCTATTGGCAGAATGGCAAAATCCGAAGAAGTTGCCTCACTGGCATTATATCTTTGTTCAGACGAAGCAGAATTTATAAGCGGATGCGATTATCCGCTCGACGGGGGATTTGTAAAACTTAACAATTAAAAAATGAAATTATTCAGATTCGGACAAGCAGGCATAGAAAAGCCAGGGGTTATTATTGACGACAAATATTACGATGTGTCTGCTTTCGGTGGCGACTATAATGAAGAATTTTTTGAAAATAACGGTCTTGCGCGATTAGAGGAATTCGTAAAGGCAAATCAAGGGAAACTGATCGAAGTGCCGGCAGATGCGCGAATTGGTTCGCCTATTGCTCGACCTTCAAAAATTATTTGTATTGGCCTTAATTATGCCAAGCATGCACAGGAAACGAACTCTCCGCTTCCTGCAGAGCCCATTATTTTCTTTAAATCAACCACAGCACTTGTCGGTCCATTTGACGATATTACCATTCCTAAAGATTCCGTAAAGACCGACTGGGAAGTAGAGCTCGCTGTTGTAATTGGTAAGAAAGCAAGTTATGTTACTGAAAGCGATGCGCTTAACTATATCGCAGGGTATAGTCTTTTGAATGATGTCTCTGAACGCGAATTTCAAATGGAACGCGGCGGTACCTGGGATAAAGGCAAAGGTTGCGATACGTTTGCGCCCCTCGGACCCTTTCTGGCTACGAAAGACGACGTGGCAGATGTTAACAATTTAAGACTTTGGCTTAAAGTTAACGATCGAATGATGCAAAACGGAAATACGGATGATATGATCTTCCGCGTTCCATTTTTAGTTTCTTACGTGAGCCGATTTATGACGCTATTACCTGGAGACGTGATTTCTACCGGAACACCATCAGGCGTAGGCGCTGGTTTTAAACCTCAGATTTTTCTTAAAAACGGCGATGTGGTGGAGCTGGGTATTGAAGGGCTTGGAAGTTCGAAGCAAGCTGTAAGAGCTTATGCAAAAGATTGATTCCCATCAACATTTTTGGAAGTTCGATCCGATAAGAGATAATTGGATAGATGAGTCGATGAGAATTATTCGGCGCGATTACATGCCTACAGATCTCCTGCCAGAGCTAGAGAAAAATGGAATAAATGGATGCGTTACGGTACAATCCGATCAGTCGGAATTTGAAAATACCTTTCAACTCGACCACGCGTCCAAACACGATTTTATCAAAGGAGTGGTGGGATGGGTGGATTTACGTGCCGGGAATATCGAGGAGCGCCTTGAGTATTACAGCAGCTTTGAAAAAATGAAAGGCTTCAGACATGTTCTTCAGGGCGAAACTGATCGTGCTCTAATGCTCAATCCTAACTTTATCCGGGGAATCGCGGCCTTAAAAAAGCACAATTTTACGTACGATATATTGATATTCCCTGATCAGTTAGAATACGCCTGCGAGCTAGCCGCACGTTTTCCGGATCAGAAATTTGTAATTGATCATTTAGCTAAGCCTTTAATAAAGGTAGGAGATATAATATCTTGGAAAAAAGATATTTATGAATTATCAAGGCAGGACAATGTCTATTGTAAAGTGTCGGGTATGGTGACAGAAGCCGACTGGTTACAATGGAAGATAGAAGATTTTTTACCCTATCTGAATGTGGTTTTTGAAGCTTTTGGCGCAAAGCGATTGATGTTTGGTTCAGATTGGCCGGTATGTTTGGTTGCGGGCGGCTACAGCAAAATGATTTCTATCGTTGAGAATTATGTTTCGAACCTATCAAACACCGAACAGAATTATTTTTGGGGTAAAACGGCAGTCGGTTTTTATAATTTATAATGAAAAAATATGGATCTGGATTTAAGAGATAAGGTAGTAATTGTGACGGGCGGCGCCAAGGGTATTGGTCGCGGTATTGCGCTGGTGCTCGCAGCCGAGGGCGCCATTCCGGTAATTGTCGGTCGTAAAGGGTTTGATAATCAACTGGTTGTTGATGAAATAGCTAAATTTGGTGGCACAGCCGGACAAGTTATTGCGGAGCTATCAAATCCTCAGGAATGTGAAAAAGCGGTGAAAGAAGTGATCAGCAAATTTGGGCGCATCAATGCCTTAGTGAATAATGCAGGAGTAAATGATGGCGTGGGCTTAGAGAATGGAAACTATGCCGATTTTATGGCAAGTCTTCATCGAAATGTGGTGCATTATTATTTAATGGCGCATTATGCCCTCCCTGAACTGAAGAAATCTAAAGGAGCAGTTGTTAATATTTCCTCTAAGACTGCCGAAACAGGGCAAGGAAACACGTCCGCTTATGCGGCTGCAAACGGCGGAAGAAATGCACTTACCCGCGAATGGGCAGTTGAATTGCTGAAGTATGGAATCCGTGTCAATGCTGTTGTGGTAGCCGAATGTTGGACCCCGGCTTATAGCGCCTGGATAAAGACGCTTGACAATTCGGAAGAAAAGTTAAGTGAGATCACAAGCATGATTCCCCTTGAAAACAGAATGACATCTGCGGAGGAGATCGCAAATGCAGTTGTATTTCTTCTGTCAGAACGCTCAAGTCATACAACGGGACAAATAATTCACGTAGATGGTGGCTATGTTCATCTGGATAGAGCTCTGGCAAACGCCTAAACTATGAAAGCACTAGTTTGTACGGAACCGGGATGTTTCGCCTATCAAAGTAAGACCTATCCGGAAAAGCGGCAAGGTTATGCCATCATTAAAATTAAAAGAATTGGCGTCTGTGGAACAGATCTCCATGCTTTTAAAGGGGTGCAGCCTTTCTTCTCGTACCCACGTACGCTAGGTCATGAACTTGCGGGCGAATTAGTTGAGTTTACAGACGCCCCTGGCTTTTCTATCGGCGAGACGGTCACGTTCATTCCTTATTTCAATTGCGGTACATGTATTGCATGTCGTACCGGAAAGCCTAATTGTTGTACTCAAATCAACGTTTGCGGGGTACATTCAGATGGCGGAATGGTGGAGTATTTATCCGTCCCTTCCTATTCACTCATTCATGGAGAAGGATTAAGTTTTGATGAGTTGGCGCTCGTTGAACCATTGGCCATCGGTGCACACGGAATCCGTCGTGCCGCCGTACAAAAAGGAGAATATGTGCTCGTGATAGGAGCAGGTCCGATCGGCCTTGGTATCATGGAATTTGCACGTATCGCTGGGGCTACGGTAATCGCGATGGATATTAACGAGGCTCGCCTGCAGTTCTGTAAAGAAAAGCTAAATATTGAGTATGTAATCGATGCCGCCAGCGTCGATGTAGGGGATCAGCTCATGGAAATCACGTCAAATGATATGCCAACAATAGTGATCGATGCAACAGGCAATCGCAAAGCGATGGAAAATGCATTTCAATACATGGCAAATACCGCCCGATTTGTACTCGTTGGCCTCCAAAGAGAGCTGCTCAGTTTTAGTCACCCTGAATTCCATAAGCGCGAAGCTACCTTGATGAGCAGTAGAAATGCTACCCGGCAGGATTTTGAGCATGTAATAGCCTGTATGAAAGATGGATTAATAAATCCCAAAACGTATATCACACACCGCGTGGCCTTTGATGATGCTGCCAATCAGTTTGAATCGTGGCTAGACCCCTCTGCTGGGGTTATTAAGGCGATGATCGAAGTATAATACTTCGGATTATTTTGACAGATGTCTAAAGCTGCAGAAAGTAAAATTTTGAACTGTGTTACGCGGAGTTTTATGGTCGACTTTGATACAGTTTATTTTTTCAAAATAAGCTTCTATTGCCTTTGTCAAGGAGTTTTCAGAATATTGTTTAACCTCAATTCCGCTGCACTTTGTTGGACCTTGATCTGAAAACGCTCCAATAACTAAAATCCCATTTGCACTGATGTTTTGCTTAGCCGTTTCTAAATATTTCGAAATATCTTTCTGACTCGTCAAGAAGTGAAACGCTGCACGGTCATGCCACAAGTCGTACTTTTCGTTTGGATTGAAATCGGTCGCATCAGCTATAATCCAGTTTACAGATTTCGCGCGTTCGCCAAGACGGTGTTTAGCTTTTTCGATAGCTGTCGCTGAAATGTCAAGTACCGAAATCTGCTGATATCCTTGATCGAGCAAGTGGTCCACTAAAAAGCTGTCGCCCCCGCCAACGTCAATAATTTTAGCTGTTTTCGGCAAATTTAATTGTTTAATGAAATCTAGCGACGTTTCCGGATTTGCTTGAAACCAGCTAAGTTCTTCAAGTTTTTTAGTTTTATATATGGTCTCCCAATGCTGCTTCGTATTAAAATTATCCATTCTGTTTTCTTAATTTGATTGGAGCCTACTTATACTAGTAAAATCGACACGAATAATTATGTACATGTTTTTTATTCTCTTTATTTTAGAGATCTACTTAAAAATTTGGCTTTCATCAATTTACAAAGATCATGTATTACTTTTGGTTTATGATTGAATTCCCGACTATCGTTTTGCAGTTTAAAAATCAGGGCGAAAAAACCGGCGGGACGTATCGAAATTCCGTCGGATATCGCTCTAGATCTGAAGCCGGGCAACAAAAAGTCATTTAGGGTAAAAGGCGAGCTGGATCAATATGCTTTTTCAAGTTTAGCCTCAATGCAAAAGGAAATTTTATAATGGCATTGAACGCCGAGATTCGAAAGAAAAGTAAAAAAAGAAAAGGAGCGATGCTCCTGGAGAAGGTTGAGGAAGATACCGAGTACGAAGTGTACGTACAGAACGAGCTGCTCGAGCATTTTATGGATGATCCGCAAGCAAAAGATTTTTTTAATAGTCTCGCAAAATCACACCGAGATTATTTTATAAAATGGATAGAAATCGCCAAAACAGAATCAGCTAAAATTAGGCGCTTACTTCAAACAATCGAAGCCTTGAGCAACAGAATGGGCTATGGTGGGATGATAAGGATGAACGGAAGGAGGGACCTTTATAACATGAGTGACAAATTAATTAAACTCATTTTACATTCAAACAAGATTCTTTTTCATAAAATTGCATTTTACAAGCCTCTGCCGGTTGGCATTTAACTTTAGTTATGGATAAAGAATTTTTTCTCCAGATTTTCGATAAGCATCAGCGTATTGAAGCGGTGCCTTCAAATAAGGAGTTGGCTGCATGGGCATCTGGTTTTATCCGTATGTTGTACCCAGAGCAAGCGGGTAATCTGTTTACGGATATCGACGAAGTGAAAAAGCAATTTGCACTATTAGAGGCTGAGCTTGTGAAGATTATGGATGCCACAACGGCATGTAACGATTGCAACAACGAAGCAAAAGCGAAACGTTTTTTTGAAAATGTTCCTGAGCTGTATCGTATTCTAAATACCGATATCGCTGCAATGCTTGAGGGGGATCCCGCTGCTAAAAGTGAGTTCGAAATTATTAGAGCTTATCCCGGGTTTTATGCCATTTCATTTTATCGGGTTGCACATGCTCTGCTGCAGTTAGAAATTCCGCTCATCCCTCGTATATTAACAGAGTATGCGCACTCACGTACCGGGATTGATATCCATCCGGGAGCTCAAATAGGAGAGTACTTGTACATTGATCATGGTACCGGACTGGTCATCGGCGAAACGTCTAAGATTGGCAATCACGTAAAATTATATCAAGGCGTAACATTGGGTGCTTTAAGCGTTGAAAAAGACATGGCGCACTTAAAACGACATCCTACGGTAGAAGATCATGTAATTATTTATTCAGGTGCGACGATTTTGGGTGGCGAAACAATTATTGGCTCTAATAGTATTATCGGAGGAAATGTTTGGGTAATCAAAAGCGTTCCTCCATTTTCAACAGTTTACCACGAGGCCGAAATTAAGGTTGTAAAACGAAAAATTAAAAATTAAAGCATGGCAAGTATTTTAGATCTGATCGGAAATACTCCTTTAGTAGAAATACAGAAGCTCAATCCCAACCCTGCAGTAAAAATTTACGCAAAGCTGGAAGGAAATAATCCAGGCGGTAGTGTAAAAGATCGCGCGGCATATAGCATGATTAAAAATGCTGTTGAAAGGGGAGAAGTGAAATCGGGTACTAAGCTTATTGAAGCTACCAGTGGCAACACTGGTATCGCATTAGCGATGATTGCCTGCTTGTATAATATTGAACTTGAAGTGGTTATGCCGTCTAATTCTACTCGCGAGCGCACGCTCGTGATGGAGGCTTTCGGTGCGAAAGTTACTTTGCTTGATTCAATCGAACTTTGTCGCGATTATGCTGATGAAAAAGGCGCCTCAGAAGGCTATTTCTTGTTGAATCAATTTGCTAACCCTGATAATTATCTTGCCCATTACCGCACTACCGGTCCCGAAATATGGAATGATACAGATCGCACGCTTACTCATTTTGTAAGTTCAATGGGTACCACAGGTACTATTATGGGTACTTCTATGTTTTTGAAGGAGCAAGACCCGGCTGTACAAATTATTGGCTGTCAGCCAACTGAAGAGTCTTCTATTCCCGGGATACGCCGATGGCCTGTAGAATATTTGCCTAAAATTTATGATCCTGCACGAGTAGACAGAATCATGGATATTTCTGCCGATGAAGCAACATCAATGGCAAGAAAGTTAGCAAAATCTGAAGGAATCTTCGCTGGAATGAGTAGTGGCGGTGCCGCCTCGGCCGCTTTTCGCTTAGCTAAGGAGCTTGAAAGCGGAGTGATTGTTTTTATCGCCTGTGATAGAGGCGACCGTTATTTGAGTAGTGATCTATTTGGTTAAAACCTCTATTTTTTTTCTTGATTGCCTTTGTCTATGCCTGCTCTGTCAGCTGGCGGTTTGGGCCTGCTCATCATCATGACTACCTGATGTATAATTTCATCAAATTTTCCTTTTTGAAGAGGCGTGCAGAGTGCGCGAATTTTCTGAAAATGATCAAAAGTTAATAAATCCAGACGTTCATTGGCCGCAGAAATCGCGGTAGCCGCAGTCAATTTATCCTGTTGCGTTGTTATTGTATCTTTCAATAAGTTAAAGAAGTGATCTTTTGCTTGGCTGATGCTATCTAAATATGCTCCGCTGATTTTTCTATGTTCCAGAACAAGTTTTTCGTATTGATACTGCTGATCCCCATCGAATTTCAGCTCTTTATTAATAAAATCTTTTGGCCTGCCTTCCATATTTCCTGGAGGTCTACCTGGTCGGTCATTCATTCTTCCAACCCAAAAGAGGGTTACCGTAGCGATATTCGCTAGCACCAATGTGATTAATAGTGCGATAGTTAATTTATTCATCTAATAACTCGTTACATTAAGGTTATAGGTCTCTGCAAATTCTGAAATTGAGTTATTGGCAGTCTCTTCTTGTTCTTGCGTTTTATTCTCTAGATTGACCATCTGGAAATTAATTATCAATAAAATTAACAGGATTGCAATTACATATGACGGGTTGAAAAGTACAGTACGTTGTTGGCTTTTTCTATCATTCATTCTACTTATAAGCCTCGAATAAAAAAACGGACGGATTTCTACCACCTTGATGTTTTCTATACTAAGTAGAAGCTCATCTAAATTTGCTGGTTTATTTATCTCTTTCATAGTAGTACTCTTTTAATTGACGTTGAAGGTTCTCTTTTGCTCTACTCACCAATGATTCAATAGCTTTGACACTTTGCTCCATTACTTCCTCTGCGTCGCGATAGCTTATTTTTTCAACCTTTATTAGCGTAAATGCTATCCTTTGTCTCTCCGGCAGCTGACTTATTGCATTAAATAAAATGGCGGCCTGTTCTTTATTTTCAATTGCAATGCCTGGATGATAAAAATCCACGCCCGGATATTTATCATCGCCTTGAATCCATGAAGGAAGCCATTTAGTTAAGGCTTGCCTGGTTTTCCTCTTCCTTAGAAGGTCAAGCGATTTCCGAATAGCAATTCTATACATCCAAGTGGACAAAGTTGAGTCAGCTCTAAAGCTGTTTATTGATTGATGAACAGAAATAAACACTTCCTGAGTCACATCTTCTGCTTCATCCTCATTTTGAATTATATTTAATACAGTACGGTAAATTCTGTTTTTAAATGTTTCTACCAACCATCTAAATGCTTGCTCGTTGCCGCTTCGGAGCTTATGTATTAAATCTTCATCATCCCGCACTTGTCCATTTGACGTTTTCACCTTATAATTCCTTCGTTAGGTCTGACATTTTCCAAGTGATCTTTAAAATTACTCTAATTGAATACAATATAATTTGAATGTCTTAATTAAGTGGAAATAGTTTAAGATTTGACATCGGTTCAGCAATCAATTGTTTTCTGAACCAAATAAACCTGCTATTTTTGCGTGTGGAATATGCCTGAATAATACCTAATAAATGAAAGTAAGTCAGAAAGAAGCAGTATTTACCAGCGAAGTAGTAGCGAGATTTGAATTGTACAATAGTCTTTTTCTAACTTTGCCTTTTTATCAAATTAAATATACGGGTACTTTATTGCCTTTCTTTACATCGCATTGTGAAGAAAGCGTTAAAAATGAGCTTGAACCGGTAAAGATTATAGAAAGCTTTTTCAGTCAGTATAAACAGTATGTGAAAACGGCTGACAGGTATGATCTTTTGTTCAGGTTTATTAGATACATCGAAAGGCAGGTTGTCTTATTTGACGCTATAGAAGATTCAGCATTTAATAAAACAAGCCGAAACGAAGACATTGGATCCTTGAAGCTTTTGCTTCAACAGGCATCAGCGAACCCAGGCATGAAGGAACGTATCTATGAAAAAGTAAAAGATTTCTCGCTTCGATTAGTACTCACGGCACATCCTACCCAATTTTATCCGGGACCTGTATTGTCGATCATCACAGACCTTACTGAAGCCCTTAAGACCAATGATATTAACTCGGTACACCTCTTGTTACAGCAGCTTGGAAAGACTCCATTCTTCAATAAGAAGAAGCCTACCCCGGTTGATGAAGCTGTAAGTCTTGCATGGTTTCTAGAAAACGTTTTTTATCAAGTTGCATCAAGTATGCAATCGCAGATAGAGAATGAATTTGATTTGCCGGTGTTTGATACGCATCAGCTTATAGAACTTGGTTTTTGGCCGGGAGGTGATCGCGATGGCAATCCGAATGTTACGTCAGAAAGTACTAAAGCCGTTTCAGAATTGCTTAGAAAGATTTTATTCAGATGCTACTACCGAGATTTCAGAGTGTTAAAACGCCGAATCACCTTTAGAGGAGTTGAGAAATTCATGAACGACCTTCAGGATATTTTCTATGAAAATAGCTTTAATAATCAACCTAAGCTGAAAAACTTGCAATCAGATATTCTTAACAATCTTGAATCTGTAAAAGGTGTTTTAATGGTAGATCATGATGGACTATTTGTAAGCACCGTTGAAGATCTAATTAGGAAGGTAAAACTATTTGGATGTTATTTTGCATCGCTGGATATTAGACAAGACAGCAGGGAGTTACGAAAAACACACTTTGCTTGCAGAAAGCATATAAAGTCTTTGCTGCCGAATGATTATGATGTTTTACCTGAAACAGAAAAACAGGCTGTTTTGACATTTAACGAAGAGGATCATCATGTGACAAAAGCCGACGATGATATTAGTAAGGACACTTTGCAAACCATTCGCTTGATGAAGGAAATACAGCTGATGGGTGGAGAAAAAGCTTCACATCGCTTTATAATAAGCAACTGTCAGGAAGCTTCTGATATTCTACAACTGATCAATCTTTTTCTTTGGAGTGGTTGGAAAAAGAGCAGTCTGAATGTCGATTTTGTTCCTTTGTTTGAAACAGTACAGGATCTGAGTTCCGCTGGAGTTGTTATGAAAAGTTTATACACGCATCCTTTTTACAAAAAGCATTTACAACGCAGAGGCAATAAGCAGGTAATTATGTTAGGCTTTTCAGATAGCACAAAAGATGGGGGCTATTTAATGGCTAACTGGTCTATTTACAAAGCCAAAATTGAATTGACTGCTTTGGCTAGAGAACATAATGTTTCACTGGCGTTCTTCGATGGAAGGGGTGGGCCACCTTCAAGGGGAGGCGGAAAAACACAAAAGTTTTACGCTACGATGGGCAAAGAGATTGCAAATGATCATATTCAGCTGACCATTCAGGGACAGACAATTAGCAGTCAATACGGATCCTTCGATACAGCTCAATACAATATCGAACAATTAATTAATGCAGGAATAGTATCCTCACTTAAGGATAATGAAGATACATTATCGAACGAGCAGAAATCTTTGATTGAAACAATGGCCGTTGCTAGTCATAAATCTTTCGTTGAACTGCGTGAAGACCCATTATTCTTGAAATATCTGGAAAAATTTAGTCCGTTAACGCTCCTCTCTCAGATAAACATCAGCAGCCGACCTGTAAAACGGAATTCAACTTCTGAACTAAAGCTCGAAGATTTGCGAGCCATAAGTTTTGTAACCGCTTGGAGTCAGTTAAAGCAGAATATACCTGGATTTTACGGCGTTGGTACTGCTTTGAAGACTATAAAGCAGCAAGGCTTCTGGGCGGAAACAAAGGAATTATATGAAGTGTCCGGACAATTTAAAACAACGATAGATAATTGCATGATGTCTATGTCAAAGTCGGATTTTAGGGTTTTAGCATATTTGGGGAAAGACAAAGTCTACGGTAAGTTCTGGAAGAATTTAAAAAAAGAATTTGAATTAACCAAGTCGATGATGCTTGAACTGACAGATACTCAAGGATTAATGGATCAATATCCCGTTGAACGGATGTCGATAGCTTTGAGAGAAAGGATTGTGTTACCATTAGTTATTATTCAACATTATGCCTTACAGCAACTTCAAGAATTAAAGTCAAGTGACTCTGAAAGGATCGCAATCTATAATAAATTGGTGATTCGTACAGTATACGGTATTGTAAATGCTGGCAGGAATTTAGCCTAAATTATTTAGCAGTAAAATTTTGGACAATAAAAAAGCCGACTGAAAAGCCGGCTTTTTTATTAATTCAAATAAATTGAATTATTGTGCGATTGAATCAACTGAGTCAACTGCAGCAGTAGCAGTAGAATCAATTGTATCCATAGCAGAAATTGCTGTAGAGTCGATTGAATCAGTAGCAGTTTCTTCAGTCTGGTTTGAGCTACAAGCTGCAACTGAAAGAGAAATTGCAAGGGCTAAAAAGCCGAATTTAAATGAATTTTTCATGTGTTAATTTTGACAGTTATTAATATTAATATCATCCTTTAATACTGTGATCAGTGAAAGGTAACCCAGTTTCAGAGAAGAAAAATGCTTTTTTTATTTTATGCTGCTATATTATTATGTATGTCCCTGCTTTTTGCTTTGTCAAATTTACATATATCAACAAAATGAGCTCTGAAAATCAACGAATGTTTAGCTGAAAGTGCTATTGTAATCGTATAAAAGCCGAGTTTCGATAGTTATCTGGAAGAACTTGCAATCATTTTAAAACAACAAAGCCGCTCATATGAGAGGCTTTGTACAGAAAGCGGGAATCGAACCCGCACTCGCTTTAGGGCGAACAGGATTTTAAGTCCTGCGTGTCTACCAGTTCCACCATTTCTGCAGATGGTTAATATTTACCAATTCCAACTCCTGACGACTATCGGGATCTGCAAATGGCAGGTTTAAAAACTAAATCCCTTCCTAGTAGGAAGGGATTAGAGCGAAAGACGAGGTTCGAACTCGCGACCTCAACCTTGGCAAGGTTGCGCTCTACCAACTGAGCTACTTTCGCATTTTCGGTTATCCCATTCGGGACAACCGAGCCACAAATATAGGGAGAAAAGCCATTCCGTCAAGAAAATTTTCAAATTTCGATGATTAAGCTAAATTATTTAAACATTCGATGACAATATCTCGTTCATATCCCTTAGCTACAGCATATTGCGAAAGGCTATAGTTCAACTTCGCTTTATCGAACGCATTAGAAGTAGCAGCCTTTTTTTGTAACAATTTGATCAATACTCGAACATATTCGTCGCCGTCTATCTGATTGAGTGCTTTCATAATCAACTTCTCGGGTACCTGTTTAAATTTTAGGCCTTGCTTTATTTTCTGTTTTCCCCAGTGTTTGATTCTAAACTTTCCGAGGGTATACGCAACAGAAAAACGTTCTTCATTTAGAAAATTTGATTGAATTAGATTAGAGATTATATTTTCAACATCGGCCGAATGGAGACCAAAACTATATAGTTTGTCTCTGGCTTCCTGCTGAGAACGCTCTTGATAGGCACAAAAATGTTCTGCTTTTGCTTGTGCCCTATATTTATCTAAAATGATAATTTCTTTAGTTTTGCTCATCGATCGGAATTTCGTAAAAATTCTCTCAAATCCTAAAAAAATAGTGGAAATTCGTAGTTAATGGATTCCAAACTTTACAGCATTCAGGAAGTCGCTAAATTTATAAGTGCAGATGCTACAATTTCACATCCTGATGCGTTGATACGCACCCTATGTACAGATAGCAGGAAGCTAACGGATATTACCCGTGCCTTATTCTTTGCATTAACAGGAAGGAGAGACGGACATGAGTTTATTTCGGAGGTGTATAATGTTGGAATCCGAAACTTCGTAATAAGTGATCCTGAATTCAATAAAACTGACTACAAAGGCGCTAATTTTCTCTTGGTTTCGGATACTTTAATGGCGTTGCAGAGACTTGCATTACGCCACCGAAAGCAATTTCAGTACCCTGTTATCGCGATTACAGGAAGCAACGGTAAGACTATTGTTAAAGAATGGCTTTATCAACTTCTTGCTCCGGATTATAACGTGGTTAGGAGCCCGAAAAGTTATAATTCTCAAATTGGTGTTCCTCTATCTGTTTGGCAGATGAATGAAAGTAATACTATTGGGATATTTGAAACAGGTATATCGAGGGTAGGAGAGATGAAGGCTTTAGCGGATATCATAGCACCAACAATTGGTATCCTTACTAATATTGGTGAAGCTCACAATGAAGGCTTTGCATCGAGACAGGAGAAAATAACTGAGAAATTACTTCTGTTTAAAGATGTTGAGCTATTTATATATTCGCCCAAATATCTTGAGGGTTATGTTGGTGAGATTCCCGGTCGGAGGAAATTTACCTGGGGGTATGGCAAAGCGGATCTTGAAATTATCGATGAAGAGATCTTGGAGGCGAAGTTCCAATATTTAAGGGCGAAGTTCAAAGGGAAAGAGATCGAGTGCGTAATACCATTTGCCGATGCGGCCTCCGTAGAAAATGCAATTTGCTGCTGGGCAACTTTTCTTGCTTTGGATTACGATCCGAAGGAGGCTGACGTGCGCATGGAAAAACTGCACTCTATTAAAATGCGCCTTGAGTTAAAGAACGGAATTAATAATTGCTCAATTATTGATGATTCGTATAGTTCAGATCTTTCATCTCTTGCAATTGCTCTAGACTTTCTCAAGCAACAGAATCAACATTTAAAACGAACCCTGATTCTTTCTGATATACCGGAAGGAGGAAAAGATTCGACTCAACTTTATGAACACGTTGCAAGTTTAATTGAAAGCAAGGGGGTAGATCGTCTAATTGGAGTAGGAACAGAGATTTTGAATCATAGAGAAAAATTCAAAATTGAAACTGAGTTTTTTAGCTCAACGGTAGAGCTTATTGCAAATGTTCAGAAGCTTAAATTTTCAAATGAAACAATTTTATTGAAAGGCGCACGTGTCTTTGAATTTGAAAAGATAAGTAAGATTCTCACTCAAAAGATGCACGAAACTGTATTGGAGATCAACCTAAATGCTGTTGAGCAAAATCTGAACTATTATCGATCAATTTTAAAGCCAAAAGTTAAAATAATGCCTATTGTAAAAGCATTTTCTTACGGCAGCGGAAGCTTTGAAATAGCCAATTTGTTGCAATTTAATAAAGTCGATTACCTTGCGGTAGCCTATGCGGATGAGGGTATCGCCCTGCGAAAAGCAGGTATAACGGTGCCAATTATGGTGATGAATGCCGATGGTATGGCATTTGAAAATTTGATAGATAATCAACTTGAACCCGAGATTTACAGCTTTCGAATTTTGAAAGATTTTATTGATGCACTAAACTTAAAGAATAAAGAGAATTATCCTATTCATCTTAAGTTAGATACCGGAATGCATAGACTTGGTTTTGTTCCGGATGAACTAGATGTCTTATGGCGCCTATTAGGTGATACCAAATCAATATATATAAAAAGCGTATTTTCGCATTTGGTTGGAAGCGAAGACGCTGCATTCGACGATTTTACTAGATCTCAAATCATTCAGTTTACTCAAATGGCCGATAAGATCGAAAAATTCGTAGGATATAAGTCGCTCAGACATATAACAAACACTTCAGGCATAAGTCGTTGGCCAGAAGCACAGTTTGACATGGTTAGATTAGGAATCGGTTTATATGGTGTTGATCATGCTTTTGGAGAGAAGACGCCTTTGCAAACTGTGGCTACCTTAAAAACAAGCATTTCTCAAATCAAAGAGCTTCAGCCCGGAGAAACTGTTGGCTATGGCCGAAAAGGAAAACTTCCGAAGGGTGGTACAATAGCTACTGTTAAAATAGGATATGCAGACGGGTACAATAGAAGGCTAGGAAATGGCATTGGTAAAATGCTTATCGACGGTAAAATTGTGCCGACCATAGGAAATATCTGTATGGACATGTGTATGCTGGATATTAGCGGAGTTTCTGCAGCAGAAGGTGACGAGGTTATTGTCTTCAACGATGTTCTTAAAGTAGAAGAACTAGCTAAACAGATTGGCACAATTCCGTATGAGATATTAACCGGTATCTCACAAAGGGTAAAACGCGTTTACTATTATGAATAGGATATTTAAGGCATTGTTAACTTATTTGATAAAGGGCATTTTAGTGGTCATCCCGTTAGGAGCCGCTATATTTTTAATTTATTGGCTATTCACTACGTTTGATTCGGCTTTAAATCTGAGCGGTTCTTTATGGATAGATGCACAAACTGGGCAGTCGGTTTATATTCCGGGCCTGGGAATCGCTACCGTACTCTTTATTCTTCTAATGGTCGGTATAATAATTACCTATCTGGTCACAGAGCCTATTAAAAATTGGTTCGATCGCTGGATGAAGAAATTTCCTCTGTTTAATTTTTTTTATAGCTCAATAAAAGATCTTACAGAAGCTTTCGTTGGCGATGAGAAGAAATTTAACGAGCCTGTAATTGTGGAAATCAATGAATCAGGTTTAAAGAAAATAGGCTTCCTTACTCAAAAAGACCTTACAGAGATTGGACTTGCCGGAGAAGTAGCTGTTTATTTTCCATTATCTTATTCTTTTGCTGGACAGGTTTGCATCGTAAAAAAGGATCGTGTAAAGCCCCTTAAAATGAAAGGACCTGATGCGATGAAATTCGTTGTATCCGGAGGAGTCAGCGGCTTGGAATAGGCTAAACTAGAAATTCGGTTTCAAAACGTATTTATCATAGAAACGGAAAATGTGTTCCGTCGCTTCTTCAGCACTGTCTACAATGCGATAAAGATTTAGATCTTCAGGAGATATATTTTGTTCTTCAATCATCCTTGAAGTTATCCAATCGAACAGTCCTCCCCAATAGTCTTTGCCCACTAAAATAATCGGAAAGCGCGCTACTTTTCCAGTTTGTATCAGGGTAATGGCCTCGAAAAGTTCATCCATCGTTCCGAATCCGCCGGGCATAATAATAAAGCCCTGAGAATACTTCATAAACATCACCTTTCTTACAAAAAAGTAATCAAAACTTAATAGCTTATCGCGATCGATAAATTTATTGTGGAACTGCTCAAACGGAAGTTCAATATTCAACCCCACCGATTTTCCGCCAACTTCAAAAGCTCCTTTATTTGCTGCTTCCATAATTCCAGGTCCACCGCCGGTAATTACACCATACCCACGTTCAGTTAAAATTCGGGCAATATTTTCGGCTAATCCGTAGTATCTATGATCGTTTTTGGTTCGTGCAGAGCCAAATATCGAAACACAGGGTCCAATTCTGGCAAGTTTCTCAAATCCATCTACAAATTCGGCCATCAATTTAAAGATCTGCCATGAATCGGCTACTTTAATCTCATGCCAATTTTTATTTTCAAAAGCCTTCCGGATGGTTTCGTCGTTCGTCATTTCTGAATTAAAATATTGTTTGTTGTGTTGTTGTTCGACTGGTTGAAAGCAATAACATATATGTAATGAAGCCGTTTAATATAATTAACTCGAAGCCAATAGCGTATCCTGTCCACTCGTATGAATAGCGATCTATTAAAAAGCATAATGCCGGAGATAATATACATATCATAGGCACGAGGTAGTCAGACACAGCACGTTTTGTAAACATCCCGAAAGCGAAAAGTCCAACTAGAGGACCGTAGGTGTATCCTGCAGCTTTAAATATTGCATTTACTACAGAGTCATTGTTAATTAGTTTAAAGCCCATAATTACGAACAACATCAGTAAAGAGAAGGCGATATGGACAATATGTCTCGTTCTTATCAGCGCGGCATCATTCTGATTTTCTTTTTTTGCGAATCCTAAAAAATCAACACAAAACGAAGTTGTAAGTGCAGTTAGAGCAGAATCGGTCGTAGCAAACGTTGCCGCTGTCAACCCAAGCATAAATATAACTCCGGGAACAATGTTTAAATGGTTAAGCGCTATCTCCGGAAAGAGATGATCACGGGTACTTAATCCGGAAACATCGATGTTGTTTGCTGTTGCAAACATATAAAGCAAGGCGCCTACGCTTAAGAAAAACAGGTTCATTACTACGAAAATGGCTGTAAAAGTCAGCATATTTTTTTGGGCTTCGCCAATATTCTTGCAGCTGAGGTTTTTTTGCATTAGATCTTGATCTAATCCCGTCATCGCTAGGGTTACCACCACCCCACCGAAGAATTGCTTTAAAAAATGCGCCTTGCTGCCCATGAAGTCTTCCCAAAAAAATATGTTAGAGTAGGAGCTCTCTTTAACCGCTTCGAATGCTTGTCTGATATTGAAATTTAGACTATCAGAAATATAGTAAATTGATAGAATTACCGATAGCAAGAGAAAGACCGTTTGGAGCGTATCCGTGATTATAATTGTCTTTAATCCGCCCCTAAAGGTATAGGACCAAATTAGGGCGAGACAAATCACAATCGTCAGCCAAAATGGAATATTCCAAGCATCAAAAATGAACTTTTGCAAAACTATTGCCACAAGATATAAGCGGAAAGATGATCCAATAGTTCTAGACAGTAGGAAAATAGCTGCCCCGCTTTTATAGCTCCAAAAGCCCAGTCTTTTCTCTAAATAGGTGTATATTGAAAGAAGGTTCATCCTATAATAAAGCGGTAGGAGTACAGTAACGATAAGAATAAATCCAACAGCATTTCCAAGTATAAACTGAAAATAGCCAAAACTGCTGACACCAACAGCGCCGGGTACCGAAATGAAAGTTACCCCTGATAGCGCCGTGCCGATCATTCCGAAGGCAACCAAGTACCATTTAGAGCTCCTGTTTGCAATAAAAAAACTCGAGTTGTCTGATGAGTTTCTTGAAGTCAAGTAAGATACTCCGATCAATAATATAAAATAACCGATAAGAAATGAAAGTAATAATATTGGCGACATAGAAATTGTTTAGTTTATCAAATTGTAATCGCGAGGTTGGTTTTGCCGATCGAACGCGAAATGTCAATGAAAGTATGTACAATAGTAGAATTAATGAAATATTTTTCTGGAAGTTTAAAAACTGAGTTAGTCAAAATAGGCAGCTCATATCAAAAAAGCAATCGCATTATCTCTTTTCCTTGATCAAATTATACTTTTATAGTATAAATTTGCAAAATGAATTTCTCTTCGCGTTTACTGGAAAATGCCGTAAATGAATTTTCTAAACTTCCAGGAATTGGCCAGAAAACTGCTCTGCGACTTGTTTTGCACCTTTTAAACCAGCCGGTTGCTGATGTCGATCAGTTCAGCAATACCATCGCGGACCTTAGAAGAGAAATCAAATTTTGCACTGAATGCTTTAATATTTCTGATCAGGACATTTGTGCAATCTGCACGTCGGTAAAGCGAGACAGAACTGCAGTTTGTGTTGTCGAAGACACACAAGATGTTATGGCAATTGAAAATACTAGTCAGTTTAACGGCGTTTACCATGTTCTTAACGGACTTATTTCTCCAATGGATGGAATCGGACCTTCAGATTTGAACATTGACGCTCTCGTTGAACGAATTAAGAAAGACGAGATTACCGAAGTGATACTTGCTGTAAGTGCAACAATGGAAGGCGACACGACCATATTCTATATTTATAAAAAGCTAAGACAGTATCCTGTTAAAATAACGACAATTGCGAGAGGCATCGCGTTTGGCGGAGAACTTGAATATGTTGATGAGATCACACTTGGTCGATCGATAGTTACAAGAATACCATATGAAAACTCCCTGATCAAATAAATAATGGATCTAAAAAATAAATTGGTAATCATAACCGGTGCTTCTTCCGGTATTGGATTTGCATGCGCTGAGGAGTTCGCCAAAAGGGGCGCCAATCTGGTTCTTGGAGCTAGGCAATATGTTACTTTGTGCGAAATTACGGCAGATCTGGAAAAGCGTTATGCGATAAAGGCCGTTGCAGTACAATGTGACGTTTCAAAAGAAGATCAGTGCGAACAACTAATAAAGCAAGCTGTATTAACTTTTGGAAGGATAGATGTACTAATTAATAACGCCGGACTCAGTATGCGGGCTCTTTTCAATGATCTTGATATTATTGTTTTAGAGGATTTAATGGCCGTAAATTTTTGGGGTGCAGTTTATTGTACCAAATATGCTTTACCTGAACTCTTGAAATCAGGCGGATCTGTTGTAGGAGTCTCATCCATCGCAGGCTATCATGGGCTTCCCGGCAGGACGGGCTACTCAGCCTCCAAATTTGCGTTGAACGGTTTTCTTCAAGCATTAAGAATCGAAAATTTAAAGACAGGCCTCCATGTGATGATTGCTGCGCCAGGCTTTACTGCATCGAATATCCGTAATACAGCCTTAGTGAAAGATGGTTCTGTCCAGGGCGAAAGTAGTATGGTTGAAGAAAAGATGATGACAGCCGGCGAAGTTGCAAACAATATCGCAGATGGTGTTGTGAGACGTAGTCGCACGTTAATAATGACTGGACAGGGAAAATTGACTGTCTTTTTAAGCAAGTTTGTACCGGGTATTTTAGACGGGCTAGTTTATAAGCATTTTACAAAAGAGAAAGCCCCTTTAATAAAATAAATTAATGTAGTGGTCTTTGTTTCACGATACCGCCCTTGGTATCATTTATTGCACTCATTACGATAAAAGCCTTCCGATCTATTGTATCAATCTCTTCTCTTAATTTTGAGACTTCAAGGCGCGTAACGACTGTAAATATGATATCCATATTCTTCTTGTGGCCAGTGCTTCCAAAACCGCCCTCTCCTTTATAAATTGTTACTCCTCGTCCTAGTTTATTAATTATGGCTTCGCGCACTTCCTTGCTTTTCGTAGAAACGATGGTTACCCCGGTATACTCTTCAATACCTTGAATGATAAAATCTACCGTTTTCGATGCCGACAGATAGGTTAGAATCGAATAGAGAGCAGTTTCTATGCTAAGAATAAATGCCGCACAAATAAAGATTAGGAGATTGATTAGAAGAATAATGTCTCCAATACTCAGAATACTTTTACGGTTGATGTATAAGGCCATAATTTCGGTGCCGTCGAGTACGCAGCCACCACGCATCGCTAGTCCAATCCCGGCGCCAAGAAAGAATCCGCCGAAGATCGAAATCAGAAGTTTATCGTTAGTAATCGTCGGAAAATCAACAAAATAGATCGTAGTCGCGAGCAAAATAACTGCAAGTAAGGTAGTTACAGCAAAATTTCTACCTATTTGTCTGCTCCCCATAATTATAAAAGGGACATTTAATACAACTAACCAAACAGATACCGGGACTTTCGTAACATGGTTCATAAGAAGAGATACTCCAGTAACTCCTCCATCTATAAATCCGTTAGGCACCAAGAAGCCTTTTAATCCGAATGCTGCTAACAGCACGCCAGCCGATACGAATAAAAGTTTTATAATTTTCTTTCGAATGACTACTACTCGCCGATAATTTTTGTTGAATAACATTTCCTAAAAATAGTTAAAAGGGGTTGCAGTTGAAGAAAAGAATATTGATATTTGCCCCACTATTATGAAATATCACTCTTTAAATACAGCCTGGTGGTGGCGTTCGAAATATCGATTGCAATCTAACTAATAGGTTTTTAAAATATTTATAACTAAGATTAGGGTTGCTTTTACAGCAGCCCTTTTTATTTTTAAATTATAATGAAGGATATTCTAAATCATCTGTTCGATCATAAGTCATTCAACAGAATGGAAGCTAAGGTTATTTTAACCAATATTGCTTCTGGCAAATACAACCATTCTCAAATAGCTGCATTTATGTCAGTTTATTGTATGAGAAGTATTACAGTTGAGGAACTCGAAGGATTTTCCGATGCCATGATTGAGCTTTGCCTGAAACCGGGATTAGAGGATTATGAACTTATTGATCTTTGCGGAACTGGTGGAGATGGAAAAGATACATTTAATATATCAACGCTCGCTTCTTTTGTTGTGGCTGGGGCTGGATATAAAGTAGCAAAGCATGGAAATTATGGGGTGTCTTCTGGTTGTGGTTCTTCGAATGTAATGGAGCATCTAGGGTACACGTTTACTAATTCATCTGATGTACTGAGGCGAAGCCTAGATACAGCAAATATCTGCTTTTTGCATGCACCATTATTTCACCCGGCGATGAAAACCGTTGCGCCGATCAGAAAAGAATTGGGGGTAAAAACATTTTTCAACATGCTTGGTCCGATGGTGAATCCGGCTCAGCCCTCAAGTCAGATGGCTGGGGTATTTAGCCTTGAATTAGCCCGACTATACCATTATCTCTATCAAAAATCGAGTAAAAAATACATGATCGTTCATGCCTTAGAAGGATATGATGAGATTTCACTCACTGGGCCATTTAAGATTTTCTCTAATTCCGGAGAGCAACTTTATCAGGTGAAAGATCTTGGATTTGAAGCCATCAAAGCCGCTACTATTGGCGGCGGAAGCACCGTTCAGGACTCAGCGGATATTTTTATTTCTGTTTTAAATGGTGAAAGTACGTTTGAACAGCGCAGCGTAGTACTTTGTAATGCTGCAATGGCGATCAAAACGATACATGCTGAAAGTAGTTTTGAACAATGTTTTGCAGAAGCTGAAGAGTCTTTACTCAGCAAACGGGCACTTAAAAGCTTTAGCGCATTGCTGTCATGAAAATTAAAATCTGTGGAATGAGACTGCCTGTTAATATCAAAGAAGTCGCATTGCTACAGCCTAATTATATGGGTTTGATATTTTATCGATCTTCAAAACGATATGTTAAAGATCTGGATCCTGAAATATTGAAGGAATTACCGGCAAGTATCAAGTTAACCGGGGTATTTGTTAATGTTGAATTTGACGAAATCACAAGAATAATTGAAAAATACGGTTTAAAAGCTGTTCAACTGCATGGCGAAGAAACTGCTGATTTATGCCAAAAATTGAGATATCATGGGGTAGAGGTAATTAAAGCGTTTGGTGTCGATGAGCATTTCGACTTTAAAACCTTAGATAAATATGACGGTAAAGTAGATCATTATTTGTTTGATACAAAAACGGCATTGTTTGGTGGATCAGGAATGCAATTTGACTGGAAATTATTGGATCGATACACTTATAAAACTACTTTTTTTCTTAGTGGAGGAATAGGGCCTGATCAAATTAAGGAGTTGAAAAATATAAAAGACGATCGGCTGTATGCCATTGATCTCAATAGTAAGTTTGAGCTTGAACCTGGTGTAAAAGACACCTGTAAGGTAAATCAAGCAATTAATGATGTACGACTAATAGATACGCAATGAGTTACCATGTAAATGAAAAAGGGTACTACGGTAATTTTGGGGGTGCTTATATCCCCGAGATGTTATACCCTAATGTAGAAGATTTAAGAATAAAATATCTTGAAGTGATAGGGGATCCAGTATTTCAGAAGGAATTTCAACAACTTTTAAAAGACTATGTCGGGCGTCCTTCACCTTTGTTTCTAGCAGAAAGGCTATCTGAAAAATATGGAACGACTATCTATTTGAAAAGAGAAGATCTGAACCACACAGGTGCCCATAAGATAAATAATACAGTCGGACAAATATTGTTTGCTGAGCGTTTAGGTAAGAAGCGAATTATTGCAGAGACAGGAGCGGGGCAGCATGGAGTCGCTACTGCGACGGTTTGTGCGCTTAAAGGACTTGAATGTGTTATTTATATGGGTGAAGTAGATATAAAGAGGCAGGCACCGAATGTTGCGAGGATGAAAATGATGGGTGCAACTGTGGTTCCTGCGATGTCGGGAAGTAAAACACTCAAAGATGCTACGAATGAAGCAATGCGCGACTGGATAAATAATCCGGTCGATACACATTATATTATTGGATCGGTGGTAGGACCACATCCATATCCTGATATGGTTGCTCGATTCCAATCTGTGATATCAGAAGAGACACGCTGGCAATTAAAAGAAAAAACCGGCAAAGAGAGTCCGGATTATGTCTTAGCATGTGTTGGGGGAGGTAGTAACGCCGCAGGTATGTTTTATCATTTTCTAGATGATGTAGACACCCGATTAATTGCTGTTGAAGCGGCAGGTAAAGGCGTGAATTCCGGTGAATCAGCAGCTACTACGGTACTTGGAAAAGAAGGAGTTCTGCATGGAAGCCGCTCTCTCGTGATGCAAACTGAGGATGGCCAAGTGGTTGAGCCGTATTCCATTTCCGCCGGCTTAGACTACCCCGGAATCGGTCCACAGCACGCTTTTTTACATACTGAACACCGTGCAGAGTATGTTAGTGCAACGGATGATGAAGCAATGCAGGCAGGTTTACTTCTTGCTCGCCTCGAAGGGATTATCCCCGCTATCGAAACCGCACATGCTATCGCTCATCTTGAGAAAATGGTTTTTAACGGCGACGAGACGGTGGTAATTTGTCTTTCCGGCAGGGGCGATAAGGATCTGGAGAATTATATGCAATATTTCGATTTTTAACCTAAAAGGCCTTTCTTTAAAATCCTTTGCCAGAACCCTTTTGCCCTATTACCCTATAGCTTAGATCTTACTCTTTAACCTCTGTCATGAATCGATTAAAACATCTTTTTGAAACTAACAACGAACCAGTATTGTCAATATACTATACAGCTGGTTATCCGCAATTAGATGAAACATTGGAGATAGCCGAAGCACTTGAAAAAGCAGGTATTGATTTTCTCGAGATGGGATTTCCATATTCAGATCCTGTTGCTGATGGGCCAGTTATTCAAAACAGCTCGGAAAGGGCATTGCACAACGGGATGACGTTGAAGCTGCTTTTTGAACAATTAAAAGAGCTTAGAAAGCGAGTTTCAATCCCTGTTTTATTAATGGGTTATCTAAATCCGATGCTACAGTATGGCATCGAAAATTTCTGTAGGGATGCGGCTGCTGTCGGTGTAGATGGTGTCATCGTGCCCGATCTTCCAATTTATGAATTCGAAGAATTATATCGTGGAATCTTCGAAAAATATGGCCTCAGCAATATCTTTTTAATTACGCCACAAACCTCTGAAGATCGAATTAGAAAAATAGACAACCTAACGAGCGGATTTATCTATATGGTTTCCTCAGCTTCTACAACCGGAAAAAATCTCTCGTTGTCAGATCAAACAGAAGCATATTTTAGTCGCGTTAAAGCAATGAATTTAAAGCAGCCCTTGATTATTGGTTTTGGTATTTCTGATAAGCCAAGCTTTCAAAAAGCGGCGAAATACGCTAGGGGAGCAATCGTTGGTTCTGCCTTCGTTAAATTTCTTGAAGAGCCAAATGCAAAAAGCAGGATCGATGAATTTATTTCAAGGATCAAATAGCAGTGTTTAGTCTCTGTGGGCGATCAACTTATCTCTGGTAAGTTTCCTTTTCCTTGTCGGATGATTTCGAAGTGCCCGGTTGTGCAGTCCACTACTGTCGAAGGAATATTATCGCCATAACCGCCATCAATAACCAGGTCGACTAATTTTTCAAACTTCTCGTGAATAAGTTCTGGATCAGTTGAATATTCGATGATGTCATCGTCATCATGAATAGAAGAAGAGATTATTGGGTGCCCCAACTCTCTCACAATATATCTAGCAATATTATTGTCCGGTACCCTGATTCCAACTGTTTTCTTTGTTGAGCTTAACAGTTTAGGAACATTGTTGTTGGCATTGAGAATAAATGTGAAGGGGCCGGGTAGGCACTTTTTCAGAATCCGAAAGGTGGCAGTGTTAATCGGCTTAATGTAATCCGAGATATGACTTAGGTCATAGCAAATAAATGAAAAATTAGCCTTATCGGGATTTATTCCGCGTAGTTGACAAATTCTCTGTATTGCTTTTTGGTTGGTTATATCACAACCTAATCCGTAAACGGTGTCTGTTGGATAGATGACAACGCCTCCCTTTTTAAGAACATCAACTACCTGCGCAATTACTTTATCATTGGGGTTGTCTTCGTAAACGCGAATCAGCATAATTCGCTCAAGGTACGAAATCGCTATCTTTAATGATGAATTATCAAATACCGCCCTCAGTGAAAATCGGGCATGTCCATCTTAAGGTGGCAGATTTAGATCGTGCTCTTACTTTTTATCAGGATCTTCTCGGCTTTGAAATCACAATTCGCTATGGCACACAGGCCGTTTTTATTTCTGCAGGCGGATATCACCATCACATCGGATTGAATACCTGGCATTCAAAGGGTGCCGGACCGGCACCTCAACGAGCTGCAGGCTTATTTCATACTGCTATCCTATATTCTACGAGACGCGAACTGGCCGAAATATTTAAGCGTCTAACTGATGCTGGTTATCCGTTTACTGGTGCAGCAGATCATGGGGTTTCTGAAGCACTTTATCTGGACGACCCTGATGGCAATGGGGTGGAGCTTTATTGGGATCGACCAAAGGAAGACTGGCCTTTTGATGGAGATGGCAACTTGATGATGTTTACAGAAGCATTAGATTATAAATCCTTGTTAGAGGAATTGTAATAAAATATAAATGAATTCAAAACCGCAAGGCGTATTAAAAATCCGCGTTTTTTGGCGTCCTTGGAAAAGGAATCACATCTCTGATGTTCGTCATTCCGGTAACAAACAATACTAATCGCTCGAAGCCTAATCCAAAGCCTGAATGTGGAACAGATCCATAACGACGGGTATCCAAATACCAGGACATGTCTTCTATAGGAATATGAAGGTTCTTCATTCTTGCTTCCAGATGATCCAAACGCTCTTCTCGTTGCGATCCACCAATAATTTCGCCGATGCCCGGGAAAAGTATATCCATCGCGCGTACTGTTTTGCCGTCTTCGTTTAATCGCATGTAAAACGACTTAATGGCAGCAGGATAGTCTGTCAAGATAACGGGCTTTTTAAAGTGCTTTTCAACTAAAAATCGTTCATGCTCAGATTGTAGGTCGGTACCCCATTCTTCGACGAGGTACTTAAACTGCTTCTTTTGGTTTGGTTTGGAAGCTTTAAGTATTTCAATCGCCTCTGTATAGGTGATTCGTTCAAAATCATTATCTAAACAGAATTTCAACTTCGCTAACAAATCAAATTCAGAGCGCTCATTTTGAGGTTTTTGCTTTTCCTCTTCTAATAACCGGGAATTCAAAAATTCAAGTTCGTCAGAACAATTATCTATTGCATACTTTACGAGATACTTTAGCAGCTCTTCTGCTAAATCCATATTGTCTTGCAACTCATAAAAGGCCATTTCCGGCTCAATCATCCAGAATTCGGCAAGGTGACGAGTTGTGTTTGAGTTTTCAGCTCTAAACGTTGGACCAAATGTGTAAATATCACTGAAGGCCATCGCCGCTAGCTCGCCTTCTAATTGGCCAGATACTGTTAGATTAGTAGCTTTTCCAAAGAAATCCTCTTTATAGTTTACACTTCCATCATCATTTCTTGGGATGTTATTTGGATCGATTGTAGAAACTCTGAACATTTCACCTGCTCCCTCAGCATCAGATGCTGTAATTATAGGAGTATGTAGATATAAAAAGCCCTTGTCGTTGAAAAACTTATGAACAGCGAATGCCAGAGCGTGACGGATCTTAAAAACTGCGTTAAACGTGTTTGTTCTAAACCGGAGATGTGCAATCTCTCGTAAGAATTCGAGACTATGCTTTTTAGGTTGCAGTGGAAATTTCTCCGCATCAGAATCACCGATTATTGACAGATCTTTTACTTTAATTTCAACGCGCTGACCTTTTCCGAGAGACTCAACCAGCTGACCCGTAATGGAAATTGCTGCACCAGTTGTAACGCGCTTTAAGAGACTTTCGTCTGTTGAAGTAAAATCGACAACAGCCTGAATATTATTTATTGAGGAACCATCGTTGATGGCAATAAATTGATTGTTTCTAAAAGTTTTAACCCAGCCCTTGACAGTAACTTCTCCGCCGAAATCTGTAGAATTTAAAAGGTCTTTTATTTTAGTGCGCTTCATAATTAACGCAAAAATATAAACCTTTCTGTCATTTCAATAAATATTGGGCGCACCTTAGGCGATATTGTAGTTTAGAACGGAGCGATTTGATATTTTGGGTCTATAATTTCATTTAGTACTAATCAACTGAGAGGCTAAAAGCAGAGGACGCCGCTGTAGCCGCTTTTACATCCCCTAGATAAGTCCATTTAACGCCTGAGATATATTTCATAGCTACATCCCTAATTTTTTCTACTGTAGCCGCTTTCACTTTATTGACAAGCTCGTCTGCCAATTTCCAATCGCCCATTACCTCGGCCTGCCCTAACGTAACCGCCATGGCTGCAGAACTTTGTTCTCTCATATAATTATTGGTAATAAAAGATCCTTTAAGCTCTTCTAGGCCAACTTCAGAAATAGTTCCATCCTGAATATCTTTCAGCTCGTTAACGATCACTTCTACTGAAGCTTTTGGGTCGGTTGTACTCACATTGACGCTGGTATAAGAAATTCGGCCATTAACGATGTGTGCGTCGGGCGCATAAGATAAATTACGCTTTGTTCTGATTTCTCTGAAAAGATTGCTGCTTAAAACAGAAACAGCGAGTCGATAAGGAATATAATCCTCACTCGACATTATCGGAGCATTTAATATTCCAGTGATGTAATTAGTTGCTACTTCGCGCTGTTCAGTAACTAAACTGCTTCCTTTAAAACTTGTCAATTCAATGTTTTTGGGACTGTATGGTTTAACAGGAATAGAAGCAAGGGTGCTGTTTATTTTCTTTGTAAGCTCATCTTTAGATATTTTACCAACAACTACCAAAAACATTTGATTCTTGTTTAGGATCCCGGCATAGTAGTTTTTAACGTCTGCCGTAGTGAATTTCGATAAGGTGGTTTCTGTGCCCGCAGGCTGGGTTGCATACGGAGTATCTTTAAAGGCGTGTTTTAAAGCCATCTGTTCAAGATAATTTTCTGGATCGCCTTCCTGTTGCTGAAGATCGCTGATCATTTTAGCTCTTAATAGGTCAAGCTCTCGAGCGTCAAAAATTGGGTTGACAATCGCTTCTGAGAAAAGATCCCATCCCTCGTTGAAATATTTGGAAATGCAAGTCATGCTGATATTTCCAAAATCGCGACCGGATGATCCACCAATATCAATGCCGTAAGCATCTTGAAGGTCCTTGAAAGTGTTTTTATTATATTTTTTTGTACCGCATTCTACTGCAGCTACTAAAGCCATATCTTCAATGCCGGTTTGTTCCGGTGTATAATTGCTAACGCCACCTCGGTAAAACATTCGCACGCTGATCACGTCTTTTACGGTTGGCTTTAGAATAACTTTCAACCCACCAACATTAAAAGATGTTGTAGTATTTTGAGCAACTATTGTACAGCTTGCTAGCGCTAAAAATATAGATAGAATAAAAAATCTCATTTCGTTAGTTGGCTTTAAAGAATGCTTCGGGATTAATTTGACTTTTCATTGTAGGGTTTATAAGCATTCCGGCAGTGTGGGGTTTATTTTTTATGTATTTGCTTACATAGGACTGCAAGTCTGTTTTTTGCACCTTTCTAAGGTTTTCACCATAAGTAGTAAAATAATCAAGTGATGCGGAAGCCCACCAAAAAGAGAGCGTCTGAACAAAATCGGAGGTGATTTCTTGTTCCTGAATAAGTTTTATCTCAAGTTTGCGTTTTGCAACTTCAATTTGTTCATTCGTAACATAATCTTCAGTATCCCATAGTGCAATTTGCTTTTTCATCTCGGCCAAACATTCTTTCACTTTTGATGGATGTGGTACTACGATCAAAGATATCGGGCCAACATGCTTTAATGTCAGATAACCGATGTCGAATTGTAGGGCAAGGCCTGCGTCTATTAGCGACTGACTAAGTTTTGATGAATTTTGGTTTAAAATGAATGAAAAAACGTCGGCTGCATATGTTGCCGGAACATCAGTACGCGTATCTGGACCAAACCAGCTAAACATTATCACCGGAACATTGGTCAGCTCGGATTCTGCTATGAAATAATCAGACTTTTCAAGCGGTTTAAATTCAGGCACCGGCCATTTTTTAAATGGATCAAAAGGGGAGGTCTTCCAGTTTCCGAAAATGCCGTCAACTTTTTCAAACACGTCATTGTGGTTTACATCACCAGCAACGGTAAGTAAAGAATTATTAGGCCAATAATACTTGTTTTTAATACTGTCCATCAGGGCAGGAGTGGCATTCCGTAGCACATTATGATCGCCAATGGCATTTTTTCGGCTGTAAAGGTTGCCCCACATGTATTTACTGTTTTCATTCGTCAAAGCAAAAAATGGATTTGATTCTTGTCGCTGAAATTCTCCATCCACCACAATATTCTCTTTTTTCATCTCTTCTGCATCAAATGAAGGATATCTGATCGCAGAATTCATGAATTCTAAGCCCGATTTTAGATTAAAAGTTGGAAGAGTGAAGTAATAGTTTACTTTTTCTTCTGATGTTGAGCCATTAAAACTCATGCCTAATTCGCTCACTCGGTCTAAAAACTTTTCCTGACTTGGATAGTCCTTATTGGCTTTAAAAAACATATGCTCATAAAGGTGACTCAATCCATTAAACTCGGGAGTTTCGGTATAAGAACCATTTTTAACGGTAATTTCGATAGTCACCAGGGGAACGCTACTGTCTTCAATGACCAAAAGATCCAATCCGTTTGCTAATTTACGGAAGAACATATTGTCCTGAAGTTTAGTTTGAGCAAAAACTGTTTGAACAGTGAAGCAGATAAATAAGGCAAAGAAAGTCTTTCTTAGCATGCGGAGGATGATTTACAGGCAAAATAGAGAATTTTATTTAAAAATGATTTCTATCTCAGAAAAAATACATTTTGAATAGTAGCAGGCAGTGTGGCGGATATTTTTTAATTCTTGACGAGAGAATTTTTAGAAATAAAATTGTTCCCGAGAGACTTGCAGTTACTCCATTAGCAACCGTTAATGGGATGTCTTCGATGTATAGGCCATAAAAAACCAGGTAATAGTTCCCAGGCAAAGCATAGAAAAAGTGACGAGAGAGAGGTCTTCAGTTGATTTTGTTTTAATCGTCTTAATTGCTTGGGGGATATACGCACCTGTTGTTAGCATTGCGGCGGCAATGCCCAAATCTCTAAAAGCCTCCATTTGCAGATTGAACGGATTAAAGAACTTGTTTAACTAACGCCGCAGCCTCTTTTAATAATATGGCAGAGTAAACCTTAAGACCAGACTCATCAATTAATTTTTTGGCTTCTTGTGCATTGGTTCCTTGTAACCGAACGATAATTGGTACAGGAATATTTCCAATTTCTTTATAAGCGTCGATTACTCCTTGTGCCACTCTATCGCAACGAACAATCCCTCCAAAAATATTAATCAAAATTGCCTTTACGTTTGGATCTTTTAGGATAATGTTGAACGCTGCCTTTACAGTTTCAGCATTCGCAGTACCACCAACATCCAGGAAGTTTGCAGGTTCGCCACCAGCTAACTTAATAATATCCATAGTTGCCATTGCTAGTCCCGCGCCATTTACCATACAGCCAACATTTCCGTCGAGCTTTACATAGTTCAGGTTAGATCTGCTTGCTTCAACCTCCATTGGATCTTCTTCACTTTCATCGCGCATAGCCGCAAACTCTTTGTGACGAAATAGTCCATTATCGTCAAGATTTACTTTAGCATCAACGGCAAGTATCTTATTGTCAGAGGTTTTTAGAACCGGGTTGATTTCAAACATCGAAGAATCTGTTGCTTCATATGCCTGATATAGTGAAGCGACAAATTTTGTCATTTCTTTAAAAGCTTCGCCGCTAAGGCCAAAATTGAAAGCTATTTTCCTGGCTTGAAATCCTTGAAGACCAACTTTTGGGTCGATTTCTTCTTTGAAAATGAGATGAGGAGTAGTTTCAGCAACGTGCTCGATATCCATCCCGCCTTCAGTAGAATACATGATGATATTCCTTCCTTTCGCACGATCAAGAAGCACACTGATGTAAAATTCTTTTGTTTCACTTTCGCCTGGATAGTAAACATCTTGGGCAACGAGTATTTTATTTACTTTCTTGCCTTCCGGTCCGGTTTGAGGAGTTATCAACTGCATCCCGATGATCTGCTCCGCTCTCTCTTTAACCTCATCAAGGTTTTTAGCAAGTTTTACACCACCACCTTTTCCGCGGCCCCCTGCATGAATTTGCGCTTTTATAACAACCCAGTCGGAATTATAATCTTCTTTTAATTTTTTTGCTGCTTCCACAGCCTCAGTAGGAGAGTTTGCAACAATCCCTTCCTGAATTCGCACACCGAAACTCTTTAAAATAGATTTACCCTGATATTCGTGAATATTCATTTATTTCGAAATTTGATGTAAAACTACCAAAATGCTTCATTTTCTAAAATGTTTATTGTGAATCTGATCAATTTTATGAATTATTGTTTTCGTAATTTCGTCCACACACTTTAAAAAAGCAGAGATTTGCTGCGGAAATATCGATCTACGTGAAAGTTTTAAAAACGGATACTATACCTGAATTATATATCATAGGAGCTGGTCCCGGCGATCCGGATTTAATTACAATCAAAGGATATAAAATACTGCAAAAAGCAAATGTCGTGTTGTACGACAATCTAGCGAATAAAGAATTACTGGATATAGCGCCAGACGATTGTGAAAAAATCTATGTCGGCAAAAAGCCCTATGGCGATTATACTCCGCAAGAAGAGATTCATTTGCTAATCAAAGAGAAAGCATTTAGCAAGGGTTTGGTGGTACGTTTAAAGGGTGGAGATCCTTTTATTTTCGGACGGGGTTATGAAGAGATTATGTACGCACGTAGAAATGGAATCAATGCATACTACGTTCCTGGCATAACAAGTATGCAGGCGGCTGGCTTAGATGATATTCCATTAACACACAGATCGTTAAGTGAAGGTATATGGATAATTACTGGTACCAAAAAAAGTGGCGCGCTATCTGATGATCTTCGTTGGGCTACGAAAAGTAATGCCACCGTAGTGATTTATATGGGGATGAAAAAGGCTCAACAAATCTCAGATATATATATAGAAGAGGGCAAGGGGGAAATGCCTGTTACCGTGATCCAACATGCATCGCTTCCACACCAGAAATCGGCAGTAGGGAAGGTAAAGGACTTAACAGACATGATTGAGCGTAGCAAGTTGACACACCCTGCAATAATAATTATCGGTGAAGTAATTTCGCTAAAGGAAACTGAACAGGATTAGTACAGCGGATCTTCGCTGCACTCTCTCTTAAATATTTATCTTCGCGTTATGTTACAGGCGATCGGAATTCAGAAATCGTATGGAAATCTTAAAATATTAAAAGGTGTATCCCTTGAAGTTAAATCCCGAGAGATTGTAGCAATAGTTGGTGCGTCGGGAGCTGGAAAAAGTACTTTACTGCATATTATGGGCAGTTTAGACCAGCCAGATGCAGGTGAAGTTATCATTGAAGGAACTCAAATGAACATGCTCACGCAAAAAAAGCTAAGTGCGTTTAGAAATGAGCACATTGGCTTTATTTTTCAATTTCACCATCTTCTTCCTGAGTTTACCGCGCTTGAAAATATTTGTATCCCCGCATGCATCGCTAAAAAAAACAAGAAGCAAGCTGAGCTTAGTGCGATGGAATTGCTTTCCATGCTTGACCTTGCACACAGAGCCGGACATAAACCGGCAGAGCTATCCGGCGGAGAGCAACAACGCATCGCTGTGGCTAGAGCTTTAGTCAACAAACCTTCCATTATATTCGCTGATGAACCATCAGGTAATCTTGATTCTGCGAATGCCCATAGCATGCACAATTTATTTGTGGAGCTTAGAGATAAATTTGATCAAACATTCATTATTGTAACGCACAACGATGAACTCGCAACTATTGCAGATCGGAAAATTGTAATGAAAGATGGACTAATAAGTGTTTAGGACTCCTTATGATAAACTATAATGAGATCGACCCCAGCAAGAAGGCCTACATTTTTGAATTAGATGATGTGCTTTTTCCCGAGAAAGACTATCTGTTGCAAGTTTATTATCTATTTGCCAACTTTATCGAGTACACGGAAACTTTTCCGCTATCAATAGATCTGACAGCATTTATGAAACTTTCATACGAAAGTATGGGGGCGGACGGGATTTTCGAGCGCGCACAAGAGACCTTCGCGTTCGACGCAAAATATAAAGAGGAGTTTGAACGCTTACATCACACAGCTCGTTTGCCTTTAAAACTATTGTTATACAAAGAAGCCCTTACGTTGCTCCAAGACATAGTGATTAACAGAAAAAATATTTTTCTTGTAACAAACGGTAAGCCTGAACAGCAGCTAAACAAAATACAGCAAATAGAGTGGAACGGACTTGAAGAATACTTGATAGTATATTTCGCAGAGGAATTAAAGCCAAAGCCTGATACTGAAGTTTTAGATTATATTCTTGACAGATATGGTCTGAAAAGGAAAGAACTATTAATTATCGGCGGTACAGAAAGGGATCAGGAATTTGCTTCTGCCGCAGGAATAGACTATCTTGCTATAAACGAACGATAAAAAATGTTAAACAAAGGGATCTGTATAATTATCGTACTTATCTCAGTATTTGCACTTGGCTGTAAGAAATACAAGGGTGCGCCGAGCGCTCCAATCAAATTGCCAACGCGCGAGGAATTAACCAAAGACTCAATCTTTCTTTATGCTAAAGAAATTTACTATTGGTTCGACGCTCTTCCTGACTATCAGACCTTTATGCCTGGTGCTAAAGCCAATCCTGATTCGACAGTTTCGGCAATAAGCCGTTATAAGTTAAATCCAAAATTTAACCTTAACGATCCATATAACAGAAACCGGTACCTGGACAAATATTCCTTTTTAGATGACGGCGGATTAGCAACCGAACTTGGAGGTATAGGCGGAGATTTCGGTTTTTCAATTTTTTACAATGACGCCAATGATCTCAGGGTTAAATATGTCTATGAAAACTCTCCAGCAGCTCTTAACGGTCTCAAAAGAGGCTATCAAATAACTAAATTAAATGGGCGTACCGACCTTAATTATAACACCGCCGGCAGTGTCGATTTTGTGGTGAATGCAATTTTGAGTAGCAGCAGCTCATCGCTAACGATGACAGTAAAGGCTAATGATGGTACTACATCTGACATCAGTTTTACTAAGGGTACCTACGCAATTAATCCGGTCATTTATAAAAATGTCTACAGCGCCGGGAGTAAAAAAGTTGGCTATTTGGTATTTAACCGCTTTACAACAAATGCAGTGACAAAACTGGACGAGGCTTTTAGTTATTTCGCCACTAATAATATTAATGAGCTTATTGTCGACCTTCGTTATAACGGGGGAGGATCTGTAGAAACTGCAGAAAATATCGCCAACTACATTGTTCCGTCATCACAAAACGGACGGGTAATGTCGAGAACTTATTTTAATCAAATGATGCAATCAGGTACGGCAACCATACTGAAAAATCAAAAATTAAGATATAATGGTCAGCTGGTCTCTTTATTTGATTTTGACTTTACAGCTTCGGGAAATACGACGAATTTTACGAAGAAAGGCAGTCTAAACCTTCGGCGCGTTTACTTTCTCGTTACCGGATCGACGGCTTCTGCCAGCGAACTGCTTATTAATAGCTTAAAGCCTACTATTGATGTTAAAACAATCGGCAGAAGAACTTATGGTAAGCCAGTAGGCTTTTTTGGAGTTCGAATTGACAAGTTTGATCTCTATTTGGCTCAATTTCAAACAAAAAATCAATTGGATGAAGGCGACTATTTTGATGGATTACCAGTCGATAAGGATATTTTTGATGATGTTACGAAGGATTTTGGCGACCCCACCGAAAAACTTTTACAACAAGCACTCAATTACGCAACCCTAGGGACATTTTCGAGTATTGATAAGGGTGTAACGTTAAAAGGATCTGCAAGTATGAGTGATGCTAAAGCAGCGGAGCTAACTTCTGAATTAGATCGTAATGAATTCAAAGGGATGATAAAATCAATGTTAACTGGTAGGTAGGCGCAGGCGCTACGCCACCTCACGCATATCCACTGCGACAACTCTAGAAATGCCTTGCTCAACCATCGTCACGCCATAAATAATATCTGTGCTGGCTATTGTTCTTTTATTGTGAGAGACGATGATGAATTGCGATTCGCTTGAGAATTCTCTGATAATATTATTGAACTTGTCGATGTTTGTATCATCAAGCGGTGCATCTACCTCATCGAAGATGCAAAAGGGTGCGGGCTTGAGTAGATACAACGAAAAGAGTAGGGCAGTGGCTGTTAGTGTTTTTTCGCCACCAGAAAGTTGATTTATGGATAATGGGCGTTTACCTTTAGGTCTCGCTAAAATATCAATATCTGATTCCAAGGGATTTTCTGGATCGCTCAAAATTAGATCGCAACTGTCTTCGTCATTGAAGAGAGAGCGGAATACCTGGATGAAATTATCTCGAACAGCACCGAACGATTCCATAAATTTCTTTTTTGCTGTATCATCAATTTCTTTTATCGTTTCTAAAAGGGATATTTTCGCATCTGAAAGGTCTTTTTTCTGTTCCTGAATAAAGGCATAACGATCATCCATCTCTTTATAAGCGTCCATTGCCATCGGATTGATAGCGCCGAATTCATCAAGCTGTCGCTTGATCCTTGTCGTTTTTTCTTTTAATTCTTCTTCGTTGACGTATTCAAGTTCTTGACTATCAAGGAGATCTTCGATATCAATAGAAAACTCAACAGAAAGACGCTCTTTCAAACTACCTAGCTCAAGTTTGAGAGCATTTTTTTTGTCTTTTATCTCGTTGACGATAAATTCATTTTGCTCCTTCTTCCTACGAAGTTGGGCGATGATAGATTCTGACTCGCTGATGGCACCTTTTGACGTGTAATATTCCTGCTCCAATTCTTGCAAGCCTTTTTCAAATTCTTCCTTTTGAGTATACATGGCCAATAAATTCTCATCAAAATTAGTAGTGTGGTTAAGCGTTTCAGTGATACTGAACCTTGTCAATTCTAATTCCCTGCTATTATTATCTAACTGAATCTGAAGTGTTGACTGTTGCACATTTCTATAATCGATATCCTTTTCGATGCCCGATAGTTTGTTTTGTTGCTGATGAAACTTGATGTTTTCTTGATTATAGGTAGAAGAGTTCTCAGCTACGCGTTCAGCTTGAACATTAAACTCGTTTATAAATGATGTCAACTGAGCACTTTTTATCTCATTTTCAGTTTTTAGTGCGGTAAGTCTAGGGTTGGTATCGAAAAGTTCATTTTCGATTGCTCTGATCTTTTGTTCAATATCTTGCTTTCTGTTTTTGCTGCTTTCTATAAAAGCGATATACTGTTCTTGACGGGTTTTAACGGATACCAATTCATTCTTTAATCTATTGATATCTTGTTCGAGACTGCTAATTTCCCCTTTTTTTGTTGATAATCTAAGGGCCACTAGTTTATTTTCTTCACCGCTTACGGTAGTTTTGCTTTTGTTGATTGAAGTTTCTAAAACTTTGATCTCTTTACTCAGGTGCTCCAGATTTTTGGCGCGACCTATACGCCTTCCTTCAAATAAACCAACGGATCCTCCGGTCATACTGATTCGGGATTTATTGAATTTGCCGGATGCACTGAGTACAATTATATTTTCACTAGGTAGGGAAGTTTGCATTTCATTTTCGTCACCCTGTGGTAAAAGAAAGACATTTTGAAGCAAAAGTTCGCAAAGGGACCTATATTTTGGATCTACAGTAATGACATCAAGTGCAGAAATCTTGTTCGGGTCTACACCGGTTTTTTTTAATTCGTGGATCGCCTCGAGGATAAAAAAACTGGCGCGACCCTTCGAAGAATCACTCAGAAGACGTATTGCTTGAACAGCATCCGACTGTTTATCGACCACATAATGGTTCATTACAGGTTCAAGATAATTTTCAATTGCGATTCGATACTCTTCCTTGCAAAAGAGGATATCTGAAAAAAGAGGAGCCTGGCGTGCCCATTCAGCATTCTTTTTGAGAAATCTGATAGATTCGGGAAAACCTTCCAAATTGTCGACCATAGACCTTGTAAGATTGTATTCGTTTTGTTTGGCATCAAGCTTACGGCTTTCGAGGTTGATAGTTTCCTTTTCAGCTGCGATGAGTTCTTCGGTGCTTGAAATATCCTCTTGCAACTTTTTCTCTCGTACCGCGCTTAACTCAAATTCATTTATAAAGGTTTGTAAGCGGCTGTCTAAATCGATAATTGCTTTATTGAAAGAGTCAATCTCAAGTTCTTTAGAGGTTGTATCCTCGGTATTTCGTACACTCTCTTGCACCAGTGCATCCATTTGTATATTGAATATTGTAATCTCCTTTTCAGTTGTGTAAATTTTTTTCTGGAGATCGTTATCCTGGTGCTTCAATTGGTCGAGATGGTCTTTGGCGATTTGCTGAGTTTCACGCAGTAAGTCAAGCTGTTCTTTTTTCTCCTGAAGACTTTTGCTTACAGCTAATAGTTGTGACTTCTCCTGATTAAGGTCCTCTAAAAGTCTTTTTTGATTATATAGGACATGATTCAGCTGGTTTTTGTCAGTTTCAATAGTATCTATTAGTTTCTTCTCTTTGTCTTGCAAAAAGCTCAATTGCTGATTACGTATTTTCTTATCACTTTCGTAATCCCTTATTTTGGCGATAAACTCATTAGCGGCTTTCTGCTGAATTGAAAGGTTCTTTTCTTTGTTAAGGCTTTCTAATTTTTGTTTCTCGACAGAAGATTCTAGAAGACCTATTTCTGCGTTTATAGATAATCTTTCTGCAGAGTGGTTCTTTTCTCGTGCTTCAAGATCTTCGAGGCCTATGCGAAATCCAATAATTCGAAAAGACGCGAGTGTTATACTTAACAATTTGTATTGCTCTTTGATTTTATAGTAGCGTTCTGCCTTTTTCGCTTGGCCCTCTAATGTTTTAAGATTCTTTTCAATTTCGAAAAGCAGGTCCTCGACACGACTAAGGTCCAGCTCAGTGTCTTTTAGTTTGCTGAACGTCTGCTTTTTGCGTAGCTTATACTTTGAGATGCCAGAGGCTTCTTCAAATAATGCGCGTCGCGAATTTTCTTTATTGGCAATGATCTCATCGATCATTTTTAGTTCAATGATCGAATAAGAGTCTGCGCCGATACCCGTATCCAGAAATAGATCTGTGATGTCTTTAAGTCTGCAAATAATATCGTTTAAACGATATTCGCTCTCTCCCGTTCGATATAATTTACGAGTTAGAGTGACCCGGGAAAATTCAGTAGGAAGAATATTTTTCGTGTTATCAAATGTTAATGATACTTCGGCAAGATTAGAAGCCTTACGGGATTTGGTGCCATTGAAGATAATGTTTTCCATCTTCTCAGAGCGTAACATTCGTGTACTTTGTTCGCCAAGCACCCAGCGGATGGCATCGACGATATTTGATTTTCCACAGCCATTAGGACCCACAATGGAAGTCACACCTTCATTAAAGTTAATGGTAATTTTATCACCAAAACTTTTGAAACCTTTGATTTCCAGTTGTGTAAGCTGCATTTTTAATGGTTCCTGATAAAGGATTTTGGCACTGAATCCAGTCGACAATTTAAAGAATAAAAGAAACTAATTAAAATTTAATATGGAGATTATGTAGGGGTTTCAAATAGATATTTCTCCTTTTAAATAGGTCACTGCCTTGCCTGCCATTAGGACACGATCGCCCTGCCACTCACACCAAAGTTCACCCCTACGGGACGAAACCTGATAGGCATGTAGTTTTTTCTTTCCAAGTTTTTCTCCCCAATAAGGAATTAAGCTACAATGGGAAGATCCTGTTACCGGATCTTCATTTACCCCTACGGCTGGTGCAAACATTCGCGACACGAAATCACTATTTTTTCCGGGCGCAGTAACGATTATTCCAAGGGTATCGATTTTGCTTAAGGCGTTAAAATCAGGGTTGATTGCCAAAATATCTTCCTCTTTTTCAAAAATCACCAAATAATCTCTTGATTGTAACACTTGAACAGGCTTTACACATTTTAAAGCATCGATTAAGCCATCCGGCGCCTCGCATGCTACCGGCATACGTGAAGGGAAGTCCATTTGATAAGTCTCTTTATCTCTGCTTACAGTGAGCGTTCCTGCTTTAAGGGTGTGGAAATGTATCAACGCTTTATCATATCCGAGTTCAGAGAACAAAATATGTGCACTAGCCAAAGTCGCATGACCGCAAAGATCTATCTCTGCTTCAGGTGTAAACCACCTCAGTTCATAATCATGTCCTTGTTGAATAAAGAAAGCTGTTTCCGCAAGATTGTTTTCTGCAGCAATATGTTGCATCATTGGAGTAGGCAGCCATTCGGTGTTTAGCGGACAAATAGCAGCCGGGTTACCGCCAAATAATTTGTCTGTAAAGGCATCAGCTTGGTAAATAGGGATCTTTTTTATCAAAGAGTTTTTATCTATGATTTTTTACGTCAATATATTTTAATAGCACATTAAATATACAATAAAAGAGAATGTTCTACATGATAGCTTTATGGCTCCATCGTTTCTACGGATGCCAACGGTAGCTTTACCGCGTGGGTTAGCGCGACAGATCACGTTACAATAATATTTTCCAACAACGCACTAGCAGGACTCGACCCCGAAAATGGTACTCTTAAAGCTTTAGTCATCAACTAATATCTTCTCGCAAAAAACCTTAAACAAAAAATCCGACGACTAACAAAGTCATCGGATTAAAAATTCGTTTTTTGTTCAAACAGTCTATCCCAAATAAGACTTCAAGATCTTACTCCTAGACGTATGTCTTAAACGCTGCAATGCTTTATCTTTAATTTGTCTTACTCGTTCTCTTGTCAGGTTAAACTTCTCGCCAATTTCTTCTAAAGAAAGTGGATGATTTGTTCCTAAACCAAAGAAAAGCACAATGATTTCGCGCTCACGCTCTGTTAAAGTTGATAAAGAACGTTTTATTTCTTCAGAGAGAGATTCGTTAATCAGGCTGCTATCTGTATTTGGATCATCATTCTCCAAAACATCCAATAGTGTATTTTCTTCACCTTGTACAAATGGTGCATCCATGGATACATGGCGGCCAGAGTTGCTAAGTGTATCGGTAATCTTGTCTACTGTGGTTTCAAGTGTGTCTGCAAGTTCCTCCGGGGATGGCTCACGTTCATATTCCTGCTCAAGTCTTGAAAATGCCTTACTAATTTTACTTAAAGATCCAACTTGATTTAATGGTAGACGCACGATACGCGATTGCTCTGCAATAGCTTGTAATATTGATTGACGGATCCACCACACTGCGTAGGAAATGAACTTAAAACCTTTAGTTTCGTCAAAGCGCTTTGCTGCTTTGATTAAGCCTAAATTGCCTTCATTGATCAAATCGCCAAGCGTTAAACCTTGGTTTTGATATTGTTTGGCAACAGAAACTACGAAGCGCAAATTGGTTTTTGTTAATCGTTCCAAAGCGGCTTGATCGCCTTCTCTGATTTTCTGCGCAAGAATTACTTCTTCTTCTGCCGTAATTAAATCTACTTTTCCAATCTCATGTAAATATTTGTCTAACGACTGCGATTCACGATTGGTAATGGATTGGGTTATTTTGAGTTGTCTCATCTATAGTTTTAGTACCCCTGTGTAAAAGAATGCAAAGTTAAAAATATTTTAACCTTTAACGATAAAACAACAGAAATAGTTGTAGAAAGATTGAGTATTCTGAAAATAATTTCGTAATAAACGCTAAGCAAAAATCATTCCATTATGCTTCACTTGGATGTTTAAAAATAGATACGCGCGCCTAAGCCTAATTTTAGAATATCTCTAAATTCCTTTGTCTTTGGATTTTTGTACCAGCTTGCCAGCGATAACTCATTAAAATTGAATTCAGAATAGATGCCAATATTTTGAATCGTTGTTCCCGGCATAATTTTAAGGGCATTTAGCTTGATCTCTGCACTAAAAGAAAGGTGAGGCCTGAATACAGTCGACCACCAATAATATTGCTCTTCATAAGGGTCGTCTGTCCAGGCAACAGTCGCGCCCTTTCGAAGTTGGTACGAAACAAAAGCTCCCGGATTGAAAGGATATATTACGGCAAGATCCTTATACTTTATTTTAAACGGCTTATAAACGAACTTCATACTAAGAATGTTTAAATCTCCTCCCTTACTCTTGGGTACATAGCCATACAGAAACTCGAGATTTCCCCGTTGTTTGAATAGATGATATTGTACCCCGGCACTCATAAAACCTATACTACCCGCATGCTGCAAAACAATTCCATCTGGTTTAATAAAATTTGCTATTTGCGCTATTGAGTTAGAACTCAAAAAGATACAAAAGAAGGCGCCGAACAGCGATTTAATAGTTAACGATCTCAAAATCAATCTTTCCATTAATTATTTCAACAATTAAATACTCTCTTTTAACTACCGCACCGGTGATAATTGAAGGCGGACTTGTCTTTGAAGGATCTAATTTTCCTTCGTTCACCGCTTTGTATGAATTGTTATCGACAGTATAATAAAACACGCCAGCGCTATGCTTGTGCGCGTATAATGAAGCAAGCACATTTGAATTTAGGAGAGTTAAATAGTCTTTCTCTAGTCGCCTGTCAAGATCAAACGATGGGGGCACGTGTGCCACTGATAAGATATGATCAAAGCCAGGCTCAGGCTTCATTTCATCCTTCAGCCAGCCTAGATCAGGCACTTTTCCATTAAACTCATATTCTCTACTGTTTGTATCATGGCACACAAACTTTATTCTGTCAAACACAAAACTAAAATTAAGTTCGCCGTACATTCTTTTAAAGGCAGGTCCGCCATTTGCAATCAGATCATGGTTGCCAGCAACACCTAAAAAAGGCACGTTAAGTTTAGTAAGTAACTTGGTAATGCCCTCTGTTTCTCTTAGTAAGCCGTAGTCAGAAAGGTCGCCATTTAAAATAACGAAGTCGATCCCTATTTTCGCATTGACATGTTTTACAAAATCCGTGGTATTATCGTACGAACCATGGAAATCTGCGCTTAAGACGAAACGGACAGTATCGTCACCTTTTATTTTCGATATGCGTTCTAGATTGGTGGCATTAAGATTTAACGGACTGTCATTATCGAAGACTTGTACCGGACTGTATTCAACGCTATTGCATCCGCACAGAAAGCTTAAAGAGAATAAAATTATGTAAACTGTCGGTCGCAAATTCATTACCTAATAAGTATTATTGGGCTGCATTTTTTTTTAAAACGTAGCGTAGAAATTGTCAAAATTTCTTGTTGCATTTAAGATTTAATCAGAACAATGTTGTGATTGCGCTTTAAAATAGGGTATTACCGCCGGATTTTATCCGTCCTAAATGTTTGTAGGCAATTTCGGTACATTCCCTTCCGCGCGAAGTACGCATCAGATAGCCCTCCTGAATTAAAAATGGTTCATAAACTTCTTCAATCGTTCCCTCGTCTTCGCCAACGGCTGTAGCAATCGTTTTTAGTCCCACAGGGCCTCCTTTGAATTTATCGATGATGGTTACTAAAATTTTGTTATCCATTTCATCCAAGCCATGCTCATCAACGTTTAAAGCATTGAGTGCATACTTCGCAATTTCAGTATCTATGTTTCCATCGCCTTTAATTTGGGCGAAATCTCTGGTTCTTCTCAAAAGAGCATTGGCAATCCTGGGAGTCCCACGGCTGCGTCTAGCAATCTCGTATGCCCCTTCATCGCTAATCGGAGTTTTTAAAATAGAAGCAGATCTTAACGTTATGGTGGTTAGTAACTTAGCATCGTAATACTGAAGTCTTGAATTAATTCCAAATCGAGCCCTAAGTGGAGATGTAAGTAAGCCCGATCGGGTTGTTGCTCCAATTAATGTAAAGGGGTTTAATGATATTTGCACGGAACGGGCGTTCGGGCCGGTTTCCAACATAATATCGATTTTAAAATCCTCCATTGCCGAATAAAGGTATTCTTCAACCAGTGGGCTTAATCGGTGGATTTCATCAATGAAAAGAATATCGCCGGTTTCAAGGTTGGTAAGAAGACCGGCTAAATCTCCAGGCTTGTCTAGTACGGGTCCTGAGGTAACCTTGATATTTACACCCATTTCATTTGCTATAATGTAAGAGAGGGTGGTTTTTCCGAGACCCGGAGGGCCATGCAATAAAACATGATCTAAAGCTTCGCCACGTAAACGTGCTGCCTGAACGAAAATTCTAAGATTCTCTAATATTTTATGCTGCCCGGTAAACTCCTCAAAAGCCTGAGGCCGTAAAACTTTTTCGATCTCACGTTCTGCAGGTGAAAGATTTTCTAAGCCGGGATCTAGATTCTCATTAAGCATAGGCTAAAAATACAAATGTTATTAAAACTTAGCTTAATAATTTATCACCTGCTCTACGCTTCCTTCAGGCAAATCTCTAAAGGCATATTGCTGGTTACGCAACTGTGGCTCAAACCCGGCTTCCACAATAGAATCTTGGATGCTTTTTGAGGTAAATCGATGTGGAGCACCTGCAGCAGAAACTACGTTTTCTTCGATCATGATCGAACCAAAATCATTTGCACCGGCATACAGGCAAATTTGGGCTACCGGTTTACCGATGGTGAGCCAAGAGGCCTGAATATTTACAACATTAGGTAGCATTATTCGGCTTAAAGCGATCATTCGGATATATTCATCGCCGGTTACATTATTACTAATCCCTCGTACTTTTTTCAGAAGTGTTCCATCGTCTTGAAATGGCCATGGAATAAAAGCAATAAAGCCCTTTGCCTGCTCGGGCTTTTCAGATTGAACCTGACGGATCCACGCGAGATGCTCAAAGCGCTCTTCGATGGTCTCTATATGTCCGAACATCATTGTTGCTGAGGATGACAGATTGAGCTGATGTGCCGCTCTCATTACGTCTAACCATTCTTGGCCGCCACATTTACCTTTAGATATTAATCGCCTAACGCGATCATTCAAAATTTCAGCTCCGGCGCCCGGAAGCGAATCCAGTCCGGCATCTATTAAAGCTCGAAGTACTTCGGTATGTGTTAATCCCTCAAGTTTTGCGATATGAGCTATTTCGGGCGGGCCCAAAGAGTGAAGTTTTAAGCTAGGGTATAGCTCTTTTAATTGCTTGAATAAATCGGCATAAAACTTTAAGCCAAGATCCGGGTGATGACCGCCCTGAAGCAATAGTTGATCGCCGCCATAGTTAAACGTCTCTTCAATCTTCTGTTTATACGTTTCAATATCAGTTATGTAACTGTCTTCGTGCCCCGGTCGGCGGAAGAAATTACAGAATTTGCAATTTGCAATGCAGACATTAGTAGTGTTTACGTTTCGGTCTATCTGCCAGGTTACTTTTCCATGCGGAACCTGCTTTTTGCGTAGTTCATTGCCGGTAAACATCAACTCTGCCGTAGCAGCATTCCTAAACAGAAAAACACCTTCCTCTTCTGTAAGCCATTCAAAATTATGCGCGCGTTGTAGCAGGTCTGAAACGATCATAAACAAAGATAAGTAGTGCTCTTATGGTTTCTGGCTTTTATAGCCGAAAATACGATTATTTACATGTAAAAGATATTTCTACTGGATGAGGTTGATACAAATCTTCTACATTTGCTGCTCTTACTTTTATTTTAACATGGTTAAATTTAATCGGTTTACGCTTGATAACGGACTAAAGGTTATCGTTTACGAAGACAAAACGACTCCAATGGCCGTTGTAAATGTATTGTATGACGTCGGTGCAAGGGATGAAAATCCTGAGCAGACAGGTTTTGCCCATCTATTTGAGCATCTTATGTTTGGTGGATCAGTCAATATTCCTGAATATGATGCTCCTCTACAACGAGTTGGCGGTGAGAATAATGCCTTTACTAGCAACGATATTACTAATTATTACATCACGCTACCGTCGTCAAATCTTGAAACAGCATTTTGGCTTGAAAGCGATAGAATGCTCGGCCTTGCATTTAGTGAGAAAAGCTTGGAAGTGCAGCGAAACGTCGTTTGCGAAGAGTTTAAACAAAGATACCTTAATCAGCCTTACGGCGATGCATGGCTGAAGCTTCGGCCATTAATATATAAAGAACATCCTTATCGATGGGCTACAATCGGGATGGACTTATCCCATATCGAACAAGCAAGGATAGAAGATGTAAAAACATTTTTCCAAAAACACTATACACCAAAGAATGCAATTTTAGTCGTTGGAGGTAATGTTAAACTAGCCGAAGTTAAAGATTTAGCGGATAGATGGTTCGGTTCTATCCCGGCTGGAAATAAGTATCAAAGAAGTCTACCAAAAGAACCCGAACAGAATGCCGCCAGACGGGAAACTGTAAAGGCAGACGTTCCGGTCAATGCGATTTATATTGCCTTTCACATGGGTTCTCGCTCAGATCGCTTATTTTATGTCGGCGAACTCATGACCGATATTCTTTCAAGAGGGAATTCTTCACGCCTGTTTGTTAATTTATTAAAAGATAAAAAGCTTTTCAGCGATATAAATGCCTATATGTCTGGTAGCATAGATCCGGGGATGTTTGTAATAGAAGGCAGGCCTGCCGAAGGGGTTTCGCCCGAAATAGCTGAAGCAGCGATTTGGGAAGAATTGAATCGGCTTAAAAATGAGGACGTGTCAGAAGCTGAATTAATAAAGGTTAAGAATAAGATAGAATCTACAACGGTGTTTTCTGAAATGAATCTGTTGGATACTTGCATGAACTTGGCTTTTTTTGAATTACTCGGTGATGCTGAAGATATTAACCATGAAATAGAAAAGTATCAAGCAGTCACAACCATAGATATTAGAAACGAGGCCCAAAACATCTTTCGTGCCGAGAACTCTTCTACCATGTATTACCTTACTAACCATGATTAATAGAACCATTTCGCCTCGTTTTAAGCAAGTAGAAGATATCACTTTTATAAAGGCAGAACAGCTTACATTTAATAACGGCCTAACAGCGTATGTCATTAATGGAGGTGATCAGGAACTGATCAGAATTGAACTTTTTTTTAAAAATGTAAACTGGGACTTTCAAAAGCCTCTGTTAGCTTTCGCTGTCAATACAATGTTGAATGATGGCACAACTGAGTTTACAGCTTTTCAGTTGGCAGAAAGCGTTGACTACTATGGGGCATTCCTTCAAACAGATTACAGTTACGATCATTCGTCGATAACGCTGTATACACTCAATAAGCATTTAGAAGTAACGCTAAAAGTACTAAAAACGATTATTACCGATTCTATATTTCCGCAAGTTGAATTAGCTACTTTTATTCGAAACCAAAAACAGAAACTGCGTGTAAATCTTGAAAAGAACGATGTTATAGGCCGGCGTGTGTTTAGTAATGCGCTTTTTGGTAATACGATCTATGGTTATCCTACTAGTTACGAGGACTACGATGCATTAAATAGAGAAGATCTTTTAAAGTATTTCAAAACGGCGTATCAGCCCGGAAACTGCACTTTAATTGCCTCCGGTAAGGTAAATGGTGAAACTAAAACAATTTTAAATGATGTCTTTGGCCAGAATTGGCAGGCAGATTGTCCTTTTTTAGAAAACAAGTTTCTAGTGTCTAAAACTGTCGGTAAAGAGCACTATACTGAGAAAGAAGACGCTTTGCAGTCTGCGTTAAGAATCGGTACAGTTGTAGTAAACCGAAATCATCCTGACTTTCCGGGATTACAGGTGCTTAATACAATTTTGGGAGGGTATTTCGGATCGCGGTTAATGACAAATTTACGTGAGGACAAGGGATATACTTATGGAATCGGTTCTGCAATCGTTTCGCTTGAAAATGCTGGATATTTTTTCATCGCTTCTGAAGTTGGGGCTAACGTGTGTGCTGACGCTATAAAGGAAATAAAAAAAGAAATCGATCTTTTGAGAACTGTTGCCGTTTCAGAAGAGGAATTGAGCCTTGTGCGCAATTATATGCTTGGTTCTTTACTCGGTGATCTTGAGAATATATTTTCTCATGCAGACAAATTTAAAAATATCTTTTTCTTTGGTTTGGGTTATGAATATTACGAAAGATTTATCCAGACCATTAAAAAAATTAGCTCATCGCAACTATTGAGTCTTGCAAAACAATATCTCAATTTCGAAGAAATGGACAAGGTTATTGTTGGAAAAAAATAGTGCCGTGGTTATAGGCTTTCTCCGTGCTGACTAATGTCCAATCCTGAGCGTTCATCTTCGGTAGAGACGCGTAAAGGCGTTATTAAATCAGTTACTTTTAAAAGAAGCATTGAACCGAAAAAAGAGAATAAAGATGCCGCAACTAACGCTCCGCACTGCATCAGGAACAGATGTGTCTCTCCAAACAGGAGGCCGTTATACGCTATTCCGGGATTAATTGCCTTAGAAGCAAACACTCCTGTAAGCAACATGCCAACCATTCCGCCAACTCCATGGCATGGAAATACATCGAGGGTGTCGTCTATTGATGTTCGAGTTCGCCATTCAACTACTAGGTTACTAACCAGCGAAGAAACGATGCCGATGATAATTGAGTGAGGTATTGAAACATAACCTGCTGCGGGGGTAATCGCTACTAATCCTACAACGGCTCCGATGCAAGTTCCCATGGCCGAAGGCTTACGTCCTTTTGCAGAATCAAAAAATATCCACGCCAGTGCTGCTGCTGCAGAAGCCGACATGGTAGTTGCCAAAGCAATAACAGATAGTCTATTTGCCCCAAAAGCCGATCCAGCATTAAAACCGAACCATCCGAACCATAACAGTCCAGTACCAAGAATCACGTATGTTATTCTGGCCGGAGAATGATTGCGCTCATGGCGTTTTTTTAGAAAAAGCGCGGATGCCAATGCCGCCCATCCCGCAGACATATGTACCACTGTTCCTCCTGCAAAGTCCAGTACTCCGAGCTTGGCGAGTATGCCTTCAGGGTGCCATGTTGCATGCGCCAGGGGAGCGTAAATAAACGTGAAGAAAAGGCAGATAAATAACACGTAAGAAGTAAATTTCATCCGCTCTGCGAAGGCTCCTGTAACCAGAGCCGGAGTAATAATCGCAAATTTGAGTTGGTACATGGCAAATAGTGCTAGCGGTATCGTTGGCGCTAGCTTCCATGCTGGCCCATCTATGACGCCATGCATCATAAAAAAGTCTGCCGGGTTGCCAATGAGCCCCATTTTACTCTGTCCAAAGACTAGGCTGAAGCCAAATATTACCCAGATTATCGTTACTACTGCTACGCAGATAAAGCTCTGAAGCATGGTAGATATCACATTTTTCTTGTTCACCATTCCGCCGTAAAAAAAAGCCAACCCGGGCGTCATTATTAGTACTAGAGCAGAAGCCGTAAGCATCCAAGCGATATCTGCAGCCACCATGTCTGTCGATACTACTGGTGCTATCGCTTCCACCGGATAAAGAAAACATAACAATACAATTAAAAAGAGTAAAATAAATGGAACTACTGATAGTTTTTTTGGCATCGAATGTATTTTTGGTGTAATTGGACTTCAAATATATTTCAAAAGTCACAGAAAACAAGACTTTTTATAACTTTTGATCGAAATAATATACTAAATAGCTATAAATCAGTATAACTTGTCTCGCGATCGGTCGTATTTTGTTTGTTGGCCTGCAAAACCTATTGGCTGATGAACATTTACTGTTTTAATCGAGTTAATTATTTAATTGCTCTGCAAAATAATGTGCGTCGACACTAAATATTGATTAAAAATGCTGTGATTTTAATAGGTGCTGGTATATCCGCAGGAAGTGGCTTAAAATATTAGGGACTCGGAAGCGCTGTGCGAAGGCAATATTGTACATCTATATGGAACTTACTCGATTATATAAAAATCCGAACTTAACGTTTAAAAAAGACGGCTGGCGCTTAAATGGGGGAGAAGTGTAAGCTTGGATCTCGGTAGATCACATCTGGCATGATTTGGTGTAGCCGTCTCGTTAATTGAAAAAACTATATCGATTAACTCTAAAGAAGATATTTAATTCATAATTCAGACGTCCTTACAGGTTTATCCAACTACCGGGCCACTAAATTTTATTCCGGCCGGATCTGTAAAATACACCGTTGATCGAAATGTGGATGAACTCTATACCAAAATGAAAATGTCTGGTATAGCAAAGAAAGCGGCTGCCGAAATTGCCGATTAAGTTCAGAACTCAATTCAGAAATAAAAACTTAATCGGTCGCTAATGAAGGATAACGCTTGCTTAAAAAATAGAAAGAGCCAAACAATAGCGGTACATAAATAAGGTCTGAAATTAATGCATTTCTCAAAAATGGCAGACCACGAACGTAGGACGTAATTACGCCTTCGATATTGTGTGGGTAGTAGGTTTCAGGGTAAAAGAAAGCGAAATTGGTAATCAAAAAGAATAAAACTGCACCTACGATGGACGCCAGTCCGATAGTTGTCACGGTCAAGTGCTTTTGAATGGCCATTCCACATAGAACGATCGCGGTAAAACCGATGTAAACCGTCATAATAAAGCCGTCGCCGATAAACAAATCTGATATTGCCATCGCAGCGAGTGGTATAACTACCGCTAGAGCTTTATTATTAAACTGAGCACCTGCAAAAATAGCCAAGGCATAGATTGCTGTAAATCCCCAAATGTGCGGAATTAACAAGGGTAGAGCACGGGTTGCAGCGGCCGCCAAAATCAATAAAATTAGTACAATAAAGCGGGGTGATTTGATTTGATTCAACATGGTTCAAAAATAAGAAAAAATAATTGTCATCAGTATTTTAATATCTTCATTTATGTTAATTTACATTGATAATAGCAACGAAATAAAATTTGGTTTTTTATAATTTTATATTATAACTATTTAATTTTCAAGTATATAAACTTATTATTATAAATAATAAGTTTATCAATATAATTTCTATTCATGTCTTTGATACGCGGATTGAAAATTGCTTTTCATCTCATCAAACCTAGCGATAACAGTACTAATAAATTCTTCATCCAGTATTTCGAAAACACTGTTGACTCCATCGATAGTATCTAATTCAGAAAGCTTATAAGTTTGTTCAAAGCTTCCTTTTTCAAATTTGACAATGAACTTCATATTCAAGGAAAAAATCGTGATCTTACAATCTGGGCGAGGTAGCTCCGCAATAATTCTCATAGTTTTGGTAGTTTAGCAGCATTGATCTACAATTATAACCTGATAAATTTAAAAAGCATTGTCGGGGACTCATTTCTTTAATCGAATTAATGGCAGAGGATCTTAAAATTATCTTAAACGGAACCAAAACTGAGCAATATCGTTCGCTGGTTTCACAAATAAAAGCATTGGTAGAATTGGAAACTGATGTAGTTGCCAATATGGCCAATATTTGTGCCGCTTTGAAAGAGCAGTTTAATTTTCTATGGATTGGTTTTTATCTTGTTAAAGGCAAAGAACTAGTTCTAGGTCCATTTCAGGGCCCAGTCGCCTGTACTAGAATTGCATACGGTAAGGGGGTATGTGGTGAGGCTTGGGCTCAAAAAAAAGTAATTATGGTGTCTGATGTTGAAACGTTTCCGGGACATATATCGTGTAGTTCCTTATCTAAATCTGAGATTGTAGTTCCTGTTATGTTCAAAAACGAGGTAATTGCCGTATTAGACATCGACAGTGCCAGATTAGACAGTTTTGACGAAATTGACCGACAATACCTATCCCAGATTATAGAAATGATTTCTGATCTATTTCATAGTGATGCTTCCCGATAGTTTTTATCCGAGAAGCGACGTATTGCAGACTATCCGAAAATTGAATCAAAATAATCATTTGTCCTATCTGGAGGAGTTTTTGACAGGGTGAATAATTGTTTAAACGGAAGCCTACTTTTGGACCGGATGATCATGGTTTGTACGCTTGGAATAATCGGGCGACCGAAAAAAAGCTGGAACGATTTATGCAGAGGGTCGTGTTATAATTTATTGATCGATGCTATGGTATTCACCTTGTGTTAAATGTATAGTAACCGGGTCCTGGGGCGCTCGCATGTAACAGTTAAACGTGCTCTGGAACCAACAACCGGACTTGAGATGATACTTGAAAGACGAAAATTGACAAATAATGACAAAAAAAGTTTTCCCGCGAACTAGGAGAGTTGAATTGTGCGCTTGGATTAAATCAATTGTTTAATGGATACTCAATTCAAGAAATCGAGATTTGGATAGAAGAAGCTAAGAATATTTCTGATAAAAGAATCAAAACTTCTTCGCGCCTCGGCATGAATTTTGAGGGTCCGGATAAGTTAATTCCTTGGCGATTTTATTTTTGTGCCCGTAAATTGATAACTAGACCTGAAATTAAGTAAAATGAACTTAGAAAAACGCTTGTCAATCCTTAACGCGGTTGCGTTTATAATTGCATTTTTTGTGTCAACTGCCAGCCAGTTTAAGATTATGTCGAATGCAGACATTGGAGAAGTATCTCATAAATATGACACTTCATTCGCTCCAATTGGCCTTACATTTTCCATTTGGGGCGTGATTTACATCTCTCTTTTTGCTTTCTGCATCTATCACCTAATCAAGTCCTTTACGGAATCTAAAGAACATGAAGCAAATAGAGATTTAAGGACTATCGACTATTTGTTTATTATTAACAATATAGCCGCCACATTTTGGGTTTTAGCATGGTTGAATGAATACATTTTTATTTCGGTGATCCTGATGATTATCCAGTGTGTAAGCCTAATAAAAATAAGTATTCGATTAAAGCTTTACAATTCTCATAAAACAATTCTATCAAAAGTGTTAACTCAAGTTCCATTAAGTATTTATTTAGGTTGGATCACCGTAGCTTCTATTGCTAACACCAACGCTTTTTTGTGGCATTCAAGCTGGATTAGTTGGAAATTGCCCGAATCGTACTGGACAGTATTGCTTTTAACGGCAATTGCATTGATTAGCTTGTATGTAATATTTATTAAAAAGAATGTTGTGTTTGGCTTAGTTGTAATATGGGCAGTCTACGGTATAGTTTTAAAGGCAGAATTGGTTGATGCCGGTCTATCTGTCGACGTAATTTTGGCGGGCTGGATCGTGATTGCTTTATTAGTTGTTTCGGAAGTTATTCAGATTTTTAAAAACTTTAAAAACCGAACAATTGTTAGTTAAGCTGAGAGTTTCATTTTTTTACTGATGTGGTTAAATCGAGCATAGAGCAGGCTTGCAGAAATCAACAATCCGAGGGTAAGACCATACCAAATGCCAGTTGCGCCCATACCCATGTAAATTCCAAGCCAATATGCTGTTGGCAAGCCTATAATCCAATAAGCAATAAATGTGATCGCTGTTGGGATATTCACATCACCGATGCCCCGTAGAATTCCGAGACCTACTACCTGAGTGCCGTCAAATAATTGAAAAACTGCAGCAATCAATAGTAGTTGAGATGCTATGAACACTACAGTTTTATCTGAAGTATACATTAAGGGAAGAATTTGGTTAAGTCCGAGAAAAAGTATTGCAGTTATAGACATAAATAGGATGATGATATGATAGCTTGAAATAGCCGATTCTCTTAGCTTGACAAAATTGCCGCCGCCAAAAATGGTTCCAGAACTAATCGTTGCTGCTGCAGAAACACCGCTAGCCATCATGTAAGTCATCGCCGCAAGGCTTATTGCTACTTGATGAGCAGCTTGCTCTGCTATTCCTATCGTGCCCATTAAGATTGCCGCAATGCCGAATGCACTCACTTCAAAAGTATATTGCAATGCCACCGGGCCGCCAATCTTTAAAATTCTGTGTACATAAATCCTATTAAACAGCCTGGGTCCGAAGTGCACAAGATACTTCCTGAATTGCTTGGATCGGAATACATAAAAACCCATAACCACCGCCATTGCAATTCGATCAATTAGGGTACTCCATCCAACACCTTTAATTCCCATCGGCTCAATTCCAAACATCCCTTTTACCAGTATCACTCCTAAGATTACATTAACTACATTCCCCCAAATCGAAATAAACATCGCTTGTTTGGTATATCCGAGTCCCTCGGCAAATTGCTTAAAAGTCATGAAAATCATCATCGGAATAATAGAAAAGCCTAATAGACGAAGGAATGGCTCGGCTTGTAGCAAGACTTCTGTAGGTTGGTTGATGCGATTAATGATTAAAAGCATTCCGAAATAGATCAGACCGAAAAGAATGATTCCGGTCAAGAAATTAACAAGAAGGCTGCTAAACAACAATTTGCCGCATTCCTTGTAACGTTTACGCCCGTTTTCCTGAGCTATTAAAGGAGTTAAGCCGTATGAAATTCCAATTCCGATTACCAGTATCACTGTAAAAAGACTGCTGACAAGCGCAACGGCAGCTAATGCTACGGTTCCTGCGAACTGGCCTACAATAATACTGTCGGCTGCCTGGACAAGGGTGTGACCTAATTGCGAGATAACGACAGGTAGTGCGAGTTTTAGATTAGTCTGGTAGTGCGGTTTAAATCTCGCGTATAGCTCTTTCACATTACCGAATTTTTGAAAACTTTTGATGCAGTATAATACTCTTCTTTTTCTGTAGTATGCAATTGGATAATACCAGACAATACAAGATTTACTAGAATTATTTGAGCCTTTCTTCGAGATAAATTCGATATCTTGATGTATTCTTGTGAAGTGATTCTTTTATGGTTTTCCAAATACTCTAATAGAGTCTTTTCGTTAGATGAGTATTCGATTAAGATATTCTCTTCGCTATTCCTTCTTCTTAAAACATCCATAACAATTCTGCTAGCAAGCAAGGTCTGGTCTTTTACACGGATATAAACCCACCATTTTTTATCTTCACCTAAGGCATAATTAGGCTTAGAATCACTTTCTTTTATTTCTGCAACCAAAACCACCTTTTCATCGATATAAACTTCCTCAAAATGAATTTCTACGGCAGGCTTGCAATAGAAATTGGCCGCTTTCGCTAGCATATACTTTTCTTCGTCCTCGGCCTTTAAGCCATGAATTGAACCGTCGTCTGCAACGCCAACCAATAATCGTCCGCCTTTATTATTTGCAAAAGCAACTAGAGTTTTAGCGATTTTTTCGCAATTGGCAATGGTCTTTTTAAAATCTAAGGTAACACCCTCGCCTTCAAAAATCAATTTCTTAATATTCACATTCTCAAATGTTAATAAGCGATCGTATGATCTTCTCCCATAAAAAGATTACGGATATAAATCTCATTAGTGACTAACGCGCAAACCTTACCTTCCGTGTTATGTATTTCAATTTGATAAGAGTTTATAAATTTTCCTACTGTAGAAAGTGCTTCGCACGCCTCATTCACTTCTTCTTCGCTTAGTTTGATAGAAAAATGAAGAGGAGTTCTTCCGGGTTTAAGGTAACTGATTTGCGCGCTTTTTAACCAAACACGGACTTTAAAGCCTTTTCTTTGTAGAATTTGGTCAAATAATACCGCGTAAAACGGGTCAGAAGCACTGAATATTGTTCCTCCGAAAATTGATTTATTGTAATTAGCGTTCAACAAGCTCTTTGCAATTCTTACCTCAACGCCACGAAAATCCTTGTCGAATTTTTTCACCCAAATCCTCTGAAATAAAAGGGGAGGATACAAACGCGTTACCCATTTTAGTGTGTTTTCAGAAATAACCATCAAGGCTAATATCAGAATAATTATAGCGATAAATTAGCGGGCAGATGCAATTTATTTTTATGTGTTGATTTTTGTACATTGGCGGCAAAAAATACAGATATGTCTGATTCGAAAAGCCATAAAAAGAACGTTACATTATTGGTTATTGTGGCCGCACTGGGGTATTTCGTCGATATTTATGATCTGATATTATTCTCTGTTGTTAGGGTAAAAAGTCTCCAGGATTTAGGTGTGCCGGAAGAAGATTTGTTGAGTGTCGGTACAATGTTAATAAACAGCCAAATGCTTGGGATGCTTGTAGGAGGTATTTTATGGGGTATTCTTGGCGATAAAAAAGGCAGGCTGAGTGTGTTGTTCGGATCCATCATTTTATATTCTCTCGGGAATATCGCGAATGGCTTTGTTACTACCGTAGAATTGTACGCGATTATTCGATTCATTGCAGGTATTGGTCTTGCCGGCGAGTTGGGAGCGGGGATTACTCTTGTTACCGAAACTATGAGTAAAGAAAATCGCGGTTATGGAACTATGATTGTCGCCGGTATCGGACTATTTGGAGCAGTTGCAGCAGCACTTGTTGGCGATGCTTTTCCATGGCAGACATCGTATATAATAGGAGGTGTGATGGGATTAATTTTGTTGTTTCTACGAGTTGGATTGGCAGAATCTGGGATGTTTAAAAATGTAAAACACGATGAAAACGTAAATAGAGGAAATATTTTAATGCTCGTTAATAATGGCAAGCGGTTTAAAAAGTATTTATCCTGTATTTTAATAGGTATTCCATTATGGTTTGTCGTGGGGATATTAATCACATTTTCGCCCGAATTTGGTAAAGCATTTAATGCTACCGAGCCATTAAAAGCAGGTATGGGAATTATGTATTGCTATATCGGAATTGCGGTTGGTGATGTCGTAGCAGGTTTTCTAAGTCAGGTCTGGCGCTCAAGGAAGAAAGTTATGTTTGTTTTTTTGATGCTTACTGCTCTAAGCGTGGTAGTCTACCTTCAGTCTGACGGTATCAATACACAGCAATTTATTTGGTTATCGCTTTTCCTTGGTTTCGCATCCGGCTACTGGGCAACTTTCGTAACGATCGCCTCGGAACAATTCGGTACCAATCTGAGAGCAACAGTGACAACCACTGTCCCAAATTTCGTTCGAGGGTCTGTCGTTGCGGTAACATTGTCTTTCCAGGCGTTACAAAATAGCTTCGGAATTATTGGAAGCGCCTATATTGTTGGTTCTGTTTCCCTACTAATTGCCCTTATAGCACTAAGCCAGTTAACAGAAACCTTTGCTAAGGACCTTGATTATGTCGAAGAATAAATTCCCGTTCTGAGTTAAATTTGGCAGAATTTAAATTGGAAATAGAAGACAAAATATCAACTATTTAATCAGCATTTTTGAGTAATGATCAATAAGGAAGTTGTAGCGGAGGCGTACAGAAAAATTCAGGATGAGATTTGTACCGCAATTGAGGTAGCAGACGGTTGGGGGAGATTTAACGAAGAAAGTTGGCAGCGTGATGGAGGTGGCGGTGGACGTACCCGAATTTTGCAAAATGGTGCCGTGATTGAGAAAGGGGGGGTAAACTTCTCTGCAGTTCAAGGAAATCTACCGTCAGCAGTAAAAAAGTCTCTTAATGTTGAAAGCGATGAATTTTTTGCTACTGGAATTTCAATTGTCATCCATCCGAATCATCCCATGGTCCCGATCATACATATGAATATTAGGTACTTTGAAATGCCATCGCCGCAGGCAAATGGCGGACTTCTACGATGGTTTGGAGGCGGAATAGACCTAACGCCGCATTATATATTTGAAGAAGACGCAAGTTTTTTTCACGGGTTCGTGAAAAGTGTCTGCGATAATTATCACCCAAATTTTTATTCAAAATTTAAGGATTGGGCCGATGACTATTTTTTTATAAAACATCGAAACGAAACCAGGGGGATTGGTGGTATTTTTTATGATCGCCTCGATCCGGAGAAAGCAGAAATTGGCTGGAATGAAATATTTGAATTTTCCAAATCATTAGGAAGGTCCTTTATTCCTATATATACTGAGTTGATAAACAGAAACAGAGATAAAGTTTATACAGAAGTTCAAAAGCAATGGCAATATCAGCGGCGGAGTAGGTATGTAGAATTTAATTTGGTTTATGATGCCGGGACAAAATTCGGATTAGAAACAAACGGGCGAATAGAATCGATCCTAATGAGTTTACCTCCGCAGGCAAACTGGGTTTACGATTTTAAACCTGAGACACAAAGCGATGAAGAAAAGACCTTAAACTTGTTGAAAAAGGGAATAGATTGGATTAGCTGACATTTTCTAGTTCTTACTAAAATAATCTACTACAAGTACTTGATCCATTACTGGAACTAAAACATTAACAAATTCTTTATGATCAGGATGTGGCAGATATATGTCTCTGTCTTTCTCATTGATAAACGTAACGAAGAAACAATGAGTGAACCCTTGAGCGAGGTTTTCCGGACTGACATTGGTTCCCCATTCAAAATCCTTTACTTCTTTAATTTTATCTGAGAGCCCCGTAAATTTTTCTTCTACTGCTTTGATTTGTTCCGCCGTAGACCCCTCTTTGAATTTGATTAATACGACGTGACGTAAAAGCATATTTTCTTCTTTTTTTTGTTCAGAACAACTCAGAATGAAAAAACAAAAAGCCAAGCACAGCAAAAGTAGTCGTCTTGTTTTACTATTCATCGTCAATTTTGGTTTAGTAATTCATTCGAAATTAAAATTTAAAAATTATAAATTGGAGAGATCTATTTATGAGATTTAACTTCGACCAAAACTTTTCCACAGCACCTTCAAAAACCACATATTTTGCTAACTTCGCAAGTCTCTTAAAAATCAGGATCCAATACCCCTGAACGAACTTTAATCAGAACCAAAATTAAAAAATGGCTAAAGATACTGAAAACGAAAATCTAGAACCTAACGATCGGATAATTCCAATAAACATAGAAGAAGAAATGAGATCTGCATACATCGATTATTCGATGTCGGTGATCGTTTCCCGCGCATTACCGGACGTGCGCGACGGCTTAAAACCCGTGCACAGACGAGTTTTATATGGAATGCTTGATTTGGGTGTTACCAGCAATAAGGCGCACAAAAAGTCGGCACGTATTGTAGGGGATGTCTTGGGTAAGTATCACCCGCATGGAGATTCTTCTGTGTATGATACGATGGTTCGTATGGCGCAGCCTTGGAGCCTACGTTATCCGATGGTTGACGGACAGGGAAATTTTGGATCTGTAGATGGCGACAGTCCTGCTGCAATGCGTTATACTGAGGCTCGTTTAAAGAAAATAGCCGAAGAAATGTTGGCAGATATCAACAAAGAAACGGTTGACTACCAACTCAATTTTGACGATTCCTTGCAGGAACCGACAGTGTTACCTTCAAGAATTCCAAATTTATTGGTTAATGGTGCCTCGGGTATCGCAGTAGGGATGGCTACTAATATGCCACCTCATAATTTAACCGAAGTTGTAAATGCGACGATCGCCTATATTGAAAATAATGAAATAACGATCCCTGAATTAATGCAATATGTAAAGGCACCTGACTTTCCAACAGGTGGCATTATATATGGATACGCAGGTGTTCAGGAAGCGTTTGAAACCGGTCGCGGAAGAATAGTGATGCGCGCAAAAGCTGAAATAGAAGTTCTCGGTAATAATCGAGAACGCATTGTTGTAAACGAGATCCCATATCAAGTAAACAAGGCTAATATGATCGAGCGTACTGCCGAGCTTGTTAACGAAAAGAAAATGGAGGGTATCTCTGAAATTCGTGATGAATCTGATCGTGATGGTATGCGCATCGTATACGAAATAAAGCGTGATGCAAATGCGTCAATTGTTCTAAATAACCTTTTTAAATATACTGCTCTACAGACTTCGTTCAGTGTCAATAATATTGCCCTAGTTCACGGTCGGCCGGTCATGCTCAACCTAAAAGACATGATCCGTCACTTTGTAGATCATCGACACGAGGTTGTTGTTCGCAGAACCAAGTTTGATCTCGGTGAGGCTCAGAAAAGAGCTCATATTTTAGAGGGCTTGTTGATTGCACTAGATCATTTAGATCAAGTAATCAAGCTGATTCGTTCTTCCGATACTCCAGAAGAAGCGCGCACCAGCCTTATGGAAAGCTTTAGCTTATCCGATATCCAGGCAAGGGCCATTTTAGACATGACCTTGCGCCGTTTAACTGGCCTAGAGCGAGATAAGATAAAAGAAGAATATGCGGAATTGATGAAATTGATAGACTATCTTAACTCGATCCTTGCAGACGAAGGTTTGCGAATGCAGATTATAAAGGATGAATTAGTCGAAATACGAGAGAAGTACGGCGATGAGAGACGGACATCTATCACACATTCTGCAGAAGATATGCGGATGGAGGACTTCATTGAGGATGAAGAAGTTGTCATTACAATTTCTCACGAGGGCTATATTAAACGTACTCCATTAACAGAATATCGCCGACAGGGCAGAGGGGGTAAGGGTTCAATGGGATCACAATCACGTGACCAGGATTTTATCGAACATATGCTCGTGGCCTCAAATCATAATTATATGCTATTTTTCACTGAAGCGGGACGTTGTTTCTGGCTTCGTGTTTTCGAAATTCCCGAGGGAACTCGTACTAGCAAAGGACGCGCTATTCAGAACGTTATAAACATCCCCAAAGAAGAAACTATAAGGGCGTATATAAAAGTAGTTAATCTCAAAGATCAAGAATATCTGGAAAACAACTTTATTATCATGTGTACTAAGAAAGGCACGATAAAGAAAACATCTCTACAAGCATATTCTCGACCGCGTGCGAATGGTATAAACGCAATAAATATCAATGAAGGCGATCAGTTACTCGAGGCGTGTATGACAGATGGTAGCAGCGAAATTGTCATGGCTTTACGGTCCGGTCGCGCCATACGATTTAACGAATCGACCGTGCGTCCGATGGGTAGAACAGCGACCGGCGTTCGTGGTATTACCTTGGCAAGTGAAAAAGACGAAGTGATTGGGATGATAAGTGTCAACAGTACAGAAGCTACTGTTTTGGTAGTTTCCGAAAAGGGATACGGAAAGCGCACAGATATAGATGACTATCGCGTTACAAATAGAGGTGGAAAGGGTGTTAAGACGATAAATGTAACAGAAAAAACCGGCGAACTTGTTGCAATAAAAGATGTTACCGACAAGGATGATTTGATGATTATTAATAAATCTGGGATCGTTATTAGGATAGGAGTGAGCAGCATGAGAGTAATGGGACGAGCAACTCAGGGAGTTCGTTTAATCACATTCAAAGGGGATGATGAAATTGCATCGATTGCAAAAGTGGAACATGAAGAAGATGAAATTGAAGCAATTGAAGGCTCTGAAATTCCAGAGGATAATACTTCGTCTGAAAATCCGCTAACTGAAGAATAACGCTCAATTGGTAATACCGAAGACGATGATAATCCGACGGAGCTTAATTTTACAAAAAATAGTTTAAAATTTTTTATTTTCGTGCGGTTTTTAAATAGATGTCTTAAAAACCTAGATAAATAAAGAAAAAGTGCTGTTGAACTGTTTCAAAGCGAATTAACTAGTAAATAATTAATAAATAAATATAAAATTGATAACTATGAAAATCAGATCTTTCATTTTAGCAATCACTTTTGTGTGTGGATCTACCGCATTATTTGCACAAAAGGGCGAAGTGAATAACGCAAAGGCCGTTTACGATAAGTATTCGCAATTAAGAGGCACAAGTGCTACGGCTGGCAAGTTTGGGGTGGCTACTCTAACATCTGCAAAGGCATCTATCGATAAAGCTGTGGTGAATGAGAAAACGATGACAGATCCTGTGGGGTGGACTTACAAGGCATTAATTTACGCTGACTTAGCGATTTTGGACACTATTGAAGCAACTTCTGCACCTCTAATCGCAGAGGCAATTTCTGCCGGTGCAAAGGCGAAGGAACTTGATAAAACAGGCGCCAATAAACCAAATTTAGAGACTTTCGAATCACTTATTGGTCAATACTATTTTGATCTTGGCGTGAGAGCCTATGGTAAAAGTGGATTTGCAGTTGCTGCTTCGGCGTTTGAGCAAGGATTAACCTTTTTGCCTGGCGATACAACCGTTACTTACTATGCTGGTTTATCTTATATAAACGCTAAGCAGTATGATAAAGCAATCGAAAAGTACACTGCTCTAACAAAAACAACCTTTTCGGAAGTGCCGCAGGTATATCTTGATTTGTCTAAGATGTATGCAATGAATAAAGACACTGTGTCTGCGATTCGCTTAGCAGCAGAAGGAGCATTGAAATTTCCGAATAAATCAGACCTCGCTACTCAGGAAATTGAGCTTAGTATGATGAGTGGTAAAGAAAGAGAAATTATCGAGAAAATAACTGCGTTAACAGTAAAAGAGCCGAAAAATAGATTGTATTCGTTCTACCTTGGAATTGCATACGATGCGATGAAAGATCTTGCTAAGGCAGAAGAAGCGTACAAATCGGCAATAGCTATTGATCCAGTTTTTGAGGAGGCTTATATTAATCTAGGGGCGTTGATGTTAAATAATGGAATAGACATTTATAATCAAACAAACCGCCTTCCTCCAAGTCAAACAACACAGTATAATGAAGGAATCGCAAAAGCGAATGTCGAGTTTGACAAAGCTTTCCCGTACTTGGAGAAGGCTACGCAAATAAATCCAAAGTCCCGTTTAGCATTACAAAGTTTATTAACTTATTATCGCGCTAAGCGCAACAGCGCAAAAGCAGACGAGATTAAGAAAATAATTGATGCTCTTTAAACGAAGCGTCGATTATTAAAGATTAAAAGTCCTGCAATTATTGCAGGATTTTTTTTTGGCAATTGTCCGTTGCTCTGGAGGAACCTTGAGTTTGAAATTTATGGTATCAATCGATACAAATTAGCGAAATAGGTTATATAGTATCTATTAGGTTTTTTTACTTAACATAATATTAATTATAAGACAAAATATACTATTCTCGATTGCTACTACATATTAAAACCAATTATAATCGTCGAATCGAGAATTTAACTAAATTTGCCCAATGCAGGAAGTTTCTCAATTAACAGAATTTGGAAAGGTTCTTTTATTTCTAATTATTGGAATCCTGTTTATTCTAATTGCCTTTGGCATAAACAAGATCGTTTCTTTGAACAAGCCTACAACAGAAAAACTGATGTCTTATGAATGTGGCGAAAATCCAACTGGTAGTTCATGGCTGCAGTTTAATTCGAGATTTTACGTAATCGCTCTTGTGTTTTTACTATTTGATGTGGAAATGGCTTTTATTTTTCCTTGGGCAACAATTTTTGGCCGGCCTGAGTTGATTTTAGCTGACGCACGCTGGGGATGGTTGACTCTAATTGAGATGTTTATATTTGTCGGAGTTCTTTTACTCGGACTTGTCTATGTTTGGAAAAAAGGCGATTTAGAATGGATTAGACCTGAACCGATACTTCCCTCAGTTGATCAGATCGTACCATTTTCAGTCTATGACAATATAAACAATGAAGTGTATAAAGTAAGACAGTTCAACATTCAATCTGATAAAACGTCAGTAGAATTGGATAAGAATATAACAAAGAGTGCGGCAAGACCGGCATTTAAACCAGTATTTAAAAATTCTGCCCAATGAGCTTAGAGCAAATCGCCGAAAACGGTGGAGTCATGGTAACAAAGGTAGATGATCTTCTTAATTGGGCGCGTTTATCATCTTTATGGCCAATGAGTTTTGGCATTGCCTGCTGTGCTATTGAAATGATGGGTTCAATGGCTTCCACCTATGATTTAGATCGATTTGGAGTGTTTCCACGCCCCTCTCCGCGGCAATCTGATGTAATCATCATTGCGGGTACAGTCACTTTCAAGATGGCAGAACGGATAAAGCGTCTTTACGAGCAAATGCCAGAACCAAAGTATGTTATATCGATGGGTTCTTGCTCAAATTGTGGTGGACCGTACTGGGAACATGGTTATCATGTAGTAAAAGGCGTGGATCGTGTAATTCCTGTCGATATTTATGTGCAAGGTTGTCCACCTCGGCCCGAAGCCTTAATTGGTGGTATACTGGAGTTGCAAAAAAAGATTGATAACGAAAGTCTAATGAATTCATAATATGAGATCATTTTACGGTGATTTGAAGATAGGTATTCTTGGTGGTGGACAATTAGGAAGGATGCTAATCCAAGAAGCGGTTAACTTTAATATTAATGTCAGCGTGCTCGATCCAGATGCTGATGCGCCCTGTAAAAACCTATGTGAACGGTTCGTATCTGGCAGCCTAAGTGATTTTCAGACTGTTTATAGTTTTGGAAAGACCGTCGATTTACTCACTATTGAGATTGAAAAAGTAAATGTTGATGCCCTGGAGCAACTGGAAAAAGAAGGCATTCAAGTATTCCCACAGTCTAGAATTATTAGACTCATTCAAGATAAAGGACTTCAAAAAGAATTTTTTAAGCAAAACGATATACCAACAGCTACCTATCACCTCATATCCTCAAAAAAAGAATTAAATAATAGTCCGCTAGCTTATCCATATGTTCAGAAATTAAGGAGAGATGGATACGATGGACGCGGGGTCTACAAATTGCAAACAGATGCGGATATTATAAATTCTTTTGACGCGCCGAGCATTATTGAAGAACTGATTGATTTTGAGAAGGAAATTGCAGTTATAGTAGCCAGAAATCTTTCCGGCGAAATTAAGACCTTTCCCTGCGTTGAGATGGATTTTCATGCACATGCAAATCTTGTTGAATTTTTGGTATCGCCTTCTATCCTACCGGCTGAAATTCAACAAACTGCAGATAAACTGGCTGTTAAAATTGCCGAAAAATTAGGTATAGTTGGCTTATTAGCTGTCGAAATGTTTTTGACTAAAGATGGTAAAGTCTTAGTTAATGAGCTGGCACCACGTCCGCATAATAGCGGTCATCAAAGCATCGAAGGAAATCGGACATCGCAATTTGCACAACACCTCAGAGCTATCCTTGATCTACCCTTAGGCGATACAAGCTGCAACTGTTATTCGGTATTGGTAAATTTATTGGGCGAGAAAGGATGTGTAGGACTAGCCGAATACGAAGGCCTGAATGAAATTTTAAAAATAGAGGGTGTTTATGTTCATCTTTACGGAAAAAAAATTACGAAGCCTTTTCGGAAAATGGGACATGTAACCGTTGTGGACGAGGATAGAGAGCAAGCGATCGAAAAAGCAAAACTCGTCAAAGAAGTTATTAAAGTAAAAATTTAGATTTTAATACTTAATTAATTTATTATCAATAATATGAATTCCAAAATTATTAAGATTGGGATAATCATGGGAAGCAAATCTGATCTTCCGGTAATGCAGGCAGCCGGAGATATTTTGAGTGAATTTGGAATAGGCTTTGAAATGACTATCGTTTCCGCCCACAGAACTCCCGAAAGAATGTTTGATTATGCCAAGCAAGCCGCCAGCCGTGGTTTAAAAGTAATTATTGCCGGTGCAGGTGGAGCCGCTCATTTGCCCGGAATGGTTGCCTCGATTACCCATTTACCTGTAATTGGCGTACCGATTAAATCTTCTAATTCTATAGACGGCTGGGACTCTATTCTCTCTATTCTTCAGATGCCGAATGGTGTTCCAGTTGCAACAGTAGCGCTAAATGCTGCTGAAAATGCAGGTTTGCTTGCTGCCCAGATAGTTGCGACCTGCGATAAAAAATTAGGCACAAGCATTTTGATCTTTAAAGAAAGTCTTAAAATTAAAGTGGAACAAAGCGCCAAAGAGATGGAAAACTAACTAATTAAGAGTAGGATTTTCAGGGAAGTTAACAATATGGGCATATTTCGGTCCTAAGGCCAATATTGCATCTTTCCATAGGTTTTCCTCTTCGTTTTCAAACACGATATCAGAATTAAAGTCGTTGCTTACTAACCAAGAGTTTTGTTCAAGCTCCTCATCGAGTTGGTGCGGACTCCATCCCGAATATCCAATAAAGAACTTAATTTCGGTTTGTAAAATTTGTTTCGCGCTTAGTAGTACTTTCAAAGTCTCAAAATTGCCTCCCCAATACACGCCTTTTGCCACTTCAATTCCACTGTTCATTTTTTCATAACAATTGTGAATATAGTGGAGTGTATCTGTTGCAACTGGTCCGCCAATGAATAAAGGAAAATCGACCGGGTCACACGCATCAATGACATCTTTTAATAATAAATTACTTTCTTGATTTAAGACAAAGCCCAACGTGCCATCGACAACATTATGCTCAGTAAGTAATACAACGGATCTTCGGAAGTTCTGATCAAGCATAAAAGGCTCTGATACTAGCAGACTGCCTACATTGGGCGTATATTTGGTTACCATGAACTAATTTAGTGATATCATCGTCAATTATGCAGTCCCGTCTTATTGAAAATTTCTGTATAAATATCGGATAATTGTTATTTTTTCTCAATTATAGCTTAAACAACCTGAAATGAAAATTCAATTGTTAAGTTTGTATTATGTCAATAAGTAAGAATACAATTGAGAATCTGCGCAACGATTATCGTTTAGCTTCACTCTCTGAAAAGGATGTCCCCGAAAATCCGATAAGTTTGTTTTCTAAATGGTTTCAAGAAGTATTAGATGCGGGGCTGCACGAGCCCAATGCACTCACTTTAGCGACTTCTACACATGATGGTAAACCCTCGGCGAGGATTGTTTTATTGAAGGGATTTGATTCAACCGGTTTTACATTTTATTCTAGTTTTTTAAGCAGAAAGGGTAAAGAAATAGCTAAGAATCCGGTAGTTGCTTTGGTGTTTTATTGGGCGGAGCTTGAGCGACAAGTTCGCATTGAAGGAACTATCGAACGATTGAGTAAAGAAGAATCGGAGCGGTATTTTAACTCCAGGCCGAAAGATAGCCAAATTGGTGCAATTGCTTCTCAACAGAGTCAGGTTATTGAAGGCAGAGAGTTATTGGAGGCTAAATGGTTAGAGATAAGCACATTGTATGCCGAAAAAGATGTAGTACCCAAACCAGCCTATTGGGGCGGATATGTCGTTAAGCCACAGAGTATAGAATTTTGGCAAGGTCGTAGCAGTCGTTTACATGACCGTATTGTGTATAGAAAGGCGGATAAAACCTCCTGGAAAGTCCTAAGATTAGCCCCTTGATATGACTTTTGAAGCTGTAAAAGAAATCCTAATTCATAAGTTCGGATCCGAAGTAATTGTTGCCGAGGAAACATCGGGCTTACAATCTGCCCTTGTCATTCAGCCCGACAGTATTGTAGACGTCTGCCTGGAGTTGCGAAATAATGATAAAACGTATTTTGATTTTCTATCTTGCTTGTCAGGAGTGGATTATGGAAACGAAGAAAATAAATTTGGCGTCGTTTATCATCTCGCCTCTATTCCTTATAAAACCCAATTAGTATTAAAAGTCGTAAAAATCCATATTGGATCGGCAGCGGCTAATATGCCGTTTTTTAAGAGTGTAAGTACTGTCTGGCGAACTGCTGAGTGGCATGAACGTGAAGCATTTGATCTTTTAGGGTTGTATTTCGAAGGCAATCCGGATCTAAGACGCATCTTACTTCCTGACGATTGGGAAGGATATCCTTTAAGGAAAAACTACCAAACTCCTGCGTTTTACAAGGGAATAAAAGTTGACTATTGATGCCTACTCGATACGAACAGCTCCTTGCTAATACACAGCCCGAAGAGATGATCTTAAATATGGGTCCGCAACATCCGTCGACCCATGGAGTATTACGGCTAGAATTAATCACAGACGGTGAGATTATAAAAGAGGTGATTCCTCATATGGGCTATCTCCATCGATGTTTCGAGAAACATGCCGAATCCCTCACCTATCAGCAAACTATTCCTTTTACCGATCGATTAGATTACATGGCTTCGATGAATAATAGCCATGCTTGGGTAATGGGGGTGGAACGGATGATGGGTATTGCAGATCAAATTCCTAGAAGGATTGAATATACCCGAGTGTTAGTCTGCGAGCTTAATCGAATCGCGTCGCATTTAATCGCTATAGGTACCTACGGTATCGACATAGGTGCTTTTACGCCGTTTTTATGGTGCTTCCGTGATAGAGAACATATCATGGGAATGCTTGAATGGGCTTCCGGCGCCAGAATGCTTTATAATTACATATGGGTAGGTGGTCTATTTTACGACCTCCCGGTAGGATTCGAAGAACGATGCGCTGAATTTATCAACTATTTTAAACCGAAACTTTCGGAATTAAATCAGTTATTAACTGATAATCAAATATTTATTTCTAGAACCGCTAATGTGGGCGTTTTGCCGCTGGATGTTGCAATTAGCTATGGTTGCTCCGGACCAATGTTGAGGGGTTCTGGTCTAAAATGGGATCTGAGACGTATCGATGAGTACTCTGTTTACTCTGAACTTGAGTTTGAGGTGCCTGTAGGGAAAGGAGAAATCGGTCAAACTGGCGACTGCTGGAACAGATACAAAGTGAGGGTAGACGAAATAGTTGAATCTATCCATATTATTGAGCAATGCCTTGAACGGCTGACAAAAGAGCTGAAGCGAACACCAGATTTCGATCCGCGTGCTAAACTACCGAGGAAGATTACTCCAAAGGCTCAAGATTTTTATGTCAGATCTGAGAATCCAAAAGGTGAGTTAGGTTTTTATTTTATAAGCGATGGAAAAAGTGAAATTCCGATACGCGTAAAAGCACGCGGTCCAAGCTTTAACAACCTTTCTGTAATTTCTGAAATATCCAGAGGTGTGATGATCGCAGACCTTGTAGCGATCATCGGTTCAATTGATATTGTATTAGGAGAAGTTGATCGATAAAAAATCCCCCGTAGAATAATACAGAGGCACAATTTTAGTGCAGTATCTTAGTAAGATTTTACCATAAAAATATACTTTTTCATCTTTTTAACTTGATCAGTTTTATTTAGACCGGAAAGAGAATTTTTCTTATTCAAAACAAGGCTATGATCCAAAGAGTCTTGCATCGTCTGAATAGATTTTACTAGATATTCTGACTTGATTGCAAAAGTTGCTCCTTCTACTTGCTTCTGTTTGGCACTAACGATACCAATAATGTTTCCCCTGCTATCTAATACAGGACCTCCACTATTGCCCGGATTCACCGGAAGGGTAACTTGGTAGGTAGTGGTATCACTTATTCCATCTTTATAGCCGGTTTGCGCGCTAATATAACCTTTAGTATAAACCGGTGTATCTCTAGGATAACCTAGCGTATAAACCTCGTCTCCCATTTCCGATCCTGATTTCTTAATTGTATAAGGTAATGAAGTGAATGGAGTGAAATTATTGTCTTCAATTAAAAGGATTGCAATATCGTAAATCACGTCGGTGTAAATTACGTTTGCCTTAAAAGATTCGCCGTCGAAATTTTGAACGTAAATCGAGTCCGCACCATTAACCACATGATAATTGGTCATGATGTAGCCATTTGTAGATAGTGCAAAGCCCGTTGCTGCAAACCGACTTGGATTTTCTATTTCAATACTGCTGCTGTTTATTTTCTGGTTAATTTGCTGTTGCGAACGCACAATGTTATCAACCTTCCTATTTAGGTAGTTGTAATTCGGATCTGTTGTCGGTCCGTTAAAATAGCCACTTGAAAGCACGGTTAGAAACGCTGCCAATATAGCAACGGATGCTGCAACAGCCGCATTGATACGATTCTTACGCCAGAGTGTTCTAATTTTGGTTTCCGCCGGTATCAATTCGTCCATTAATGAAGCTACATCAAGTTGATCATGAATCGTCTCCATATCGGCTCTTAGATATTGGTAGTTACCATAATCTGAAATTTGCTTCATCAGGTTATAATGACTTACAACCTGACTATCTATTTCAGGGTCTTCTCTCATTTTTTCAAAAGCACTCCTCTCTTCCATGGAAAGTTCGGCACGGTAATATGCTTCCGTTAGGGTTATTATTTCTATCTCACTCTTCATTTCTATCATTTTTTAGATTCTTAAAAAACAACTTTTTAAGTCGCTGGAGGCATTTATATTTTTGAGTTTTTACGTTATCTGCATTGGTATAACCGAATTTATCGCAGATTTCTTGCATTGAATGGTTATTAATGTAATAATCTATTATTATCGTTTTGCATGGCTCGCCAAGTAAAACAAGGGCCTCAGCCATTTGAGTAAACTGCTTTTCCTTGCCTAGATGATAAGCAAGATCCTCGTCTACAGCAACTAACTCGCTAAAATCAGTTAAACTTCCTGAGTACTTGCCCTTTTGACTCAAACGCTTTAGCCACAATCTCCTACAAACTGAATATATAAAGGTGTTCAGTTTGCTGTTTAATTGAAAGTTGCCACACTTAATCTTATTGTAAAGAACTATTATTGATTCCTGAAAAATATCCTTTGCTTCATCTTCATCCCCATTGTTCGATACGATCAATTTTAATATCATCGGGAAATAAGATTTGTACACTCTTTCCAGTATATCTTTTGAGCCATTCAGTATACCAAGAATTATTTCGCTATCATCTGGAACTGAATCTTTTGCTTTTTTGCTCACTATTTAATACGGTTTATATGGAATTGTAACCCAATGATATGATTTTTTTTTATGCTTTAAGAATATAAGTTCAGTTACCTTATTTAAAATATTTGAATATTTTCATCAATTACTGGGTTACTTTTTTATATTTGCTGTATTAAATTATGAAATCAACAAATTACTTAAACTTTATCCCTTAACACAATGAAAAACCTATTCAAATTCGGCTTTTTAGCATTAGCTATTTCTCTGACAGTTGCAGCTTGTAGCTCTAGCAAAACAGAAGAAGCAGCGGCAGATTCAGACAGCATCGCGGTTGACACAATGGCGATGGACAGTATGATGACTGATTCAACTGCGATCGATTCTGCTGCAACAGATAGCATGTAATCTTTTGCTATAGTTTTAAAAAAAAGCTGTCTAAAATAGACGGCTTTTTTTGTGCTTCTTTTATGTCAAGAGATCATATTAAATTTCTTAAAATTGATAGATGTCATCGCCAAAAAAAGAGTATTTAATTTTCACAAACTAAAAAACGTAACACCATTCGTTAAGTTTTAATGAAAACCTATATATTTAGGAAATTTATAATAACATGCAAACAGGAGTAGTAAAATTTTTTAACGAGACCAAAGGTTTCGGATTTATCAAAGACGACAACACGGGCGAAGAAATATTTGTTCACATCACCGGACTTAAGTCGCAAAAAATTAGAGAAAATGATACGGTTACATTTGATGTAGTTGACGGTAAAAAAGGTATTAATGCTGTTAATGTAACGCTATCATAATTAAATAGTAAATAATAAAGATTGCAAATACAATGAAAACAGGAACAGTAAAATTTTTTAATGAAACTAAAGGTTTCGGATTTATCAAAGATGATGAGACCGGTGAAGAAATATTTGTTCACATTACTGGTCTTAAATCTCAAAAAATCAGAGAAAATGATCAAGTTACGTTTGACGTAGTTGAAGGTAAAAAAGGCGTTAATGCAGTAGATGTAACGCTAGCGTAAAATACATTCAAGTAGATTGCTTGTATTGACGGAAGGTTTTGATAAAAACGCCTTCCGTTTTTTTATTTTTGACTCTCGATTGGTAGCTAAGGAAAACTCGAGTCGATATTCTATCATTTTCTTCTATTGTTTTGCCCAATTGTTTGTTTTCATGTTGTTTATCTCTATACGCTATTAAAATCCAATTGCGAGGCGGTCTCCGCAATGAAGCTGCCAACCTGTTAAATCTGGGTTATCGGCGACTTAAAATCCCTCTTTTAAATCAATTGCCGGTCGCAGATTAAACCCGTAATTTTTAAAAAAATCATATAGTCTATTAGCTGAAAGCGAGGAAAACAAAATCGTAGATTTGTGACTTAGAAGCTATCGATTAAAATTTGAATAGTCGACCTTTATCTCCCGTTAAAAAAACAAGAATTTTATATGGAGATGTAAAGCTTTGTGCTATAAACCGGTATGGAAAATACAGACCCTAAGGATAAGAAAGTAGATTTTCAATCTGAAAAAATTGAAGAAATCTTCGTGATTGAACGCCATTTTCATCATGATGACGTTGAAAGTCCGCATAGTATTGATGAACTTGACAACTATGATGAGCACGAAAGTTATACCTCATTTGTTGATGAAGATGATCAGTTTGATGATGATTAAAATGCTTGGCTAATCAAGTTTAGAACGCGCAAGCGTTTTTTTGCTTAATTTTTACTATTATTTAATTCCTTCTAGGTATTCGTCTAGCGTTTGAAGCTTATTACCTACTTCTGCTATTGCGTCTCTCAGTCTGTCTCGATTTACTCTTAAGTTTTTTTTAAATACGGAAGTTCATAATTTCTACTGCTGTTATTGCTACGATAGCTAGCACCGTTGCTAGTACTATTGTTCTCTAACATGGGGTTATGTGGCTTAAATAAATTATGGTAAAATAATTTGTTGTCGTGTTTGGTAACTCGCAAACTAAAGTATAGACATTCTATTAGATGGTTTGGGCCTAAGCAAGAACTATTGACCAGTTGAAGAAAATTAACAACTTTTGAGGATAGATTGGTTTCTAATTAACGGATGGCCTGAGGAATCAACTCAAGGTTTCTAAAATAACGCCGAAAAATGTACCGGACGCATAGTTAATAAGTCTCCTTCTAATTATCCGAAAGAATCCCCTTACAGATATTTTTCACCAATTCCGGTCCTTCATATATAAAACCTGTGTATATCTGTATCAATGCGGCACCGGCATTTAGCTTTTCTAGGGCATCCGCAGCACTGTGTATACCTCCTACACCAATTATTGGAAATGATTTGCCGGATTTTTCAGATAAATATCGGATTACTTCAGTCGAACGCCGACTCAGCGGCTTTCCACTCAGACCGCCAGCCTGTTCCTTCAAGGTTGCGCATGATTTAAGGTTTTCTCTACCAATAGTGGTATTGGTAGCGATTACACCTGCGATATCTGTCTCTTTTACAATTTCAATGATATCATCTAATTGAGCATCAGTAAGGTCTGGAGCTATTTTCAAAAGAATCGGCCTAGAAATATCGTTCTTTTTATTGCGATGCTGTAATACGCTGAGGATGTTTTTCAATGGCTCTTTTTCCTGCAATTCACGTAACCCAGGGGTATTTGGTGAGCTAACGTTTACTACAAAATAATCGACTACGTCAAAAAGCCTATCAAAGCATTTAATATAATCGCCCAAGGCATCCTCATTGGGTGTATTTTTATTCTTGCCTATGTTGCCGCCAATAATTAATCCGTTTCGCTTCGCAATCCTAAGTCTTTCTGCCGCTACATCTACGCCTTGGTTGTTAAATCCCAACCGGTTGATCAATGCATCATCATCCGGAAGGCGAAACATTCGAGGTTTAGGATTGCCAGGTTGCGGCAATGGAGTCACTGTGCCAATTTCTAAGAAGCCAAATCCGAAATTGGTCAATTCTTCGATCCACAATCCATTTTTATCGAAACCAGCAGCTAATCCAACCGGATTCTTGAATTTTAGTCCGAAAACCTCTCGTTCTAAACGCGGGTCGCTTATTTGGTATCTAGATTTAAGGAATCCTGCCATCCCCCAAATCTTATTGACCCGTTTCAAGGCACCGGTCACGAAATAATGCACCTTTTCAGGATCGAACTGGAAGAGCAATGGTTTAATTATTCGATACATGGTGCGAAATTACAATTTATCCCGTCGGCGACTGAATTATATTTTTTTTATTGGGTAGTGGTCTACCAATTCATGTCAAAAACTGAACCGTAGTTATTTTCAGAAATCAAATTTCTTTAAGCCTCTCGAGTTTATTGACGTTTTTAGCATTTTTAATACCCTTCAAATCAAACAATACCAATTGTTCTTAAATCCCAATCGAATCCGTAAATTCGCGGCGTGATAGCGATTAATGATTTAACATTTGAAATAGGCTCAAGGGCTCTATACGATGAGGCGAATTGGCACATCAAACCGGGAGAAAAAATTGGACTGATAGGCGCGAATGGTACCGGTAAAACCACCCTGCTAAAAATTATTGTTGGCGAATACGCGCCTACCAGCGGAACTATCTCGATGGGTAAAGAGATAAAGTTGGGCTATTTAAATCAAGACCTTCTCTCCTATCAATCAGATAAAACCATTCTGCACGTGGCTATGGAAGCTTTTGAGCGTCAGAATCAACTACATGCCGAAATTGAAATTTTACTTAAAAAGTTGGAAACAGACTATACTGATGACCTTCTTCATAAATTAAGTGATAAGCAACATGAATTCGAAAGCCTCGATGGCTATAGTATCGAATATCGGGCCCATGAGATTTTAGCCGGCTTGGGTTTTAGCGATGAAGAGCAAAACCGTCAGCTTTCTACGTTCTCAGGTGGATGGCGGATGAGAGTTATGCTTGCGCGAATTCTGCTCCAAGCACCTGATATACTGTTACTTGACGAGCCAACTAATCACTTGGATCTCCCATCTATCAAATGGTTGGAGACCTATCTTCAGGCCTTCGACGGAGCCATTGTCATCGTGTCGCATGATAGATATTTTCTGGACCGAGTAGTTAAGAAAATTGTCGAGTCCCGTAAGGGAAAACTAATTCCCTATGCTGGGAATTACAGTTTCTACTTAGAAGAAAAAGCTTTACGCGAGGAAATCCAAAGCGGTCAATATAAAAATCAACAAGCTAAGATAAAGCAAGAAGAACGTTTAATTGAACGTTTTCGAGCTAAGGCCAGCAAAGCCAAGATGGCTCAGTCCAGAATTAAAGCGCTCGACAAAATGGAGCGTGTAGATGATGTAGATGATGATAATCCATCTGTGAATTTCAGCTTTAAATTTAGTAAGCAATCGGGCAGACATGTAATTAGGATGGAACATGTAAGTAAGTCGTATCCTAGTGTGCCGATATTAGAAAACGCTGAATCTGTAATCGAAAAAGGAGATAAAATCGCATTAATTGGGGCTAATGGACGAGGAAAATCGACTTTGCTACGAATTGTCGCATCAGCCGATAAAGCTTACGAGGGCTTGTGCGAAACGGGACATAATGTTAGTCAGACCTTTTTTGCTCAACATCAGTTGGAAGCATTGCACCTAGAAAATGAGATTATTCGCGAACTACAGGCTTTCGCTCCAAAGCATACCGAAACAGAGCTCCGAACACTGTTAGGCTGCTTTTTATTTACTGGTGATGATGTATTTAAAAAGATTCGTGTCCTATCAGGCGGCGAGAAATCCAGGGTTGCTCTCGCGAAGGCATTAACTGCCGATGCTAACTTTCTGATTCTGGATGAGCCGACTAATCACCTTGATATCCAATCTGTTAATATCCTTATTCAGGCATTACAACAGTTTGAGGGCACTTTCATTCTTGTTTCACATGATCGATACCTTCTTGATAAAGTTGCTAACAAGATCTGGTATATTGAAGACAGAAAGATTAAGGAATACCCTGGAACCTATGCAGAATACGAAGAGTGGCAATCAAAACGTCCGGCAACTAGCACGAAGCCAGTCTCAGATGTAAAGAAAGAGCGAGTTGCAGATTTGGCTACTAAAGAAAATAAGCCACTTAATGAAGACAAAGGAAAGCAGTTAAAAAAGCTTAACCAAACTCTTCAAAAGCTGGAAGAAGAAATTGGACTGCTTGAAAACTCAGTCAAAATTGCTGCTGATGAACTGGCGAAAGAGGAAATTTATTCTAACCAAATGAAATTAAGCGCTGCCAATCAGCTCTATCAGGGATTAACCAATCAGGTGCAGGAAATGAAACGCGAATGGGAAACTCTCGCAGAACAGATTCTGGAGCTGGATAGCCAATGAAATACTTTTTAGGCACTTTTCTCCTTTTTGTAATTACTGCGTCTTATGCGCAAAGAAGAGCTCAAGCAATAAGGCAAGCTGCTGTTGTTCAGGAGCCCAAATACGAAGATCACATTTATCTCCCCGAAATTAAAACGGTAGAATTTTATAATCGCGAGCATGAACAATCGATACCGGTTCTTGTATTGGGTTCAGGCAAGGAGTTACTACTCGGTTTTGACGATCTTAAAGGGGGAACTAGAAATCTATATTATACAATAGAACATTGTACCTCCGATTGGACTAGCAGCAGACTCTCGCCGATTGACTATTTGGAAAGCTTTTCAGAAGACCAAATCACAGACTATCGATATTCTTTTAACACGCTGCAAAAGTTTACTCACTACGAACTTATACTCCCTAATTTTACTATTAAACCGAAAATTTCGGGTAACTACCTACTTAGAGTGTATGAGAATGGAGATCCGAGAAATCTTGTCCTCACCAGGCGTTTTTATATTGTACTGCCTCGAGTGGGTATACAAGCGGAAGTGATCCGTTCTAATACTATTTCAGAACGAAATAAAAGACAAAAAATCAATTTGCTAGTCGATCATCCAACGCTGACCATACAAAACCCATATTTAGATGTAAAGGCTGTAGTGATGCAAAACGGTCGTCCTGCCATGGCACAAACATCAACGCGACCAACATTCATTCGCAACAGTCAATTGGTTTTTAATGATATCGCGAGTTTTGACTTCTATGGCGGCAATGAATTTAGAAATTTCGATTTACGCAGTCTTAGACTGCAGTCAGAGCAGGTATCGCAAATATTCAGTGACACGGCGAATACAGTACTCTTACTGACAGACAATGACCGAAGTCGAAACAGTTACGCTTTTAATTTCGACGAAAATGGTAATTTCTTTATACGTAATCAAGATGGTAGGGATAATCGGACTGATGGCGATTACGCAACGGTGAAATTTACTTTAGCGGCACCCTACCCCCCGACGGACGGTGATGCCTATCTAGTAGGTAAGTTTAACGATTATATTACAACTAGTTCAAATAAAATGAGTTATGACATAAAAACTAAACGATTTTATGGATCAGCATTTTTGAAACAAGGGGTTTACAACTACCAATATGTTTGGGTGGATGGTATCGGGAACATCGATAATACCGTTTTTGAAGGATCCTACTTTGAAGCCGATAATAGTTATCAGCTTTTTTTCTACTATCGTAAACCTGGTACAAGATGGGAAGAACTTATTGGTTATTCTGAGCTTAATCCATCAAGAACCACAAGACGATAGACATACGACCGACACCTTTCTTTTTTCCAATTTATCAATCAAATTTACATTGATTATCTTTGCGTAATATATAAAATACTCGACATGCCAGGAAAAACTGCCAAAGAATCATTTGTAATTATGAATGAAATGGTGCTTCCAAATGATACAAATACGTTAAATAATTTGATGGGCGGCAGATTATTGCATTTGATGGATATTGCAGCCGGAATTTCTACTCAAAAGCATTCTAATATGATTGTGGTAACGGTTTCGGTAGATAACGTATCGTTTAAGCAACCCATCAAGCTCGGTGATATAATCACTATTGAAGCCAAGGTAACACGAGCATTTAACACTTCGATGGAGGTTAGATTGGATGTTTGGGCACAAAACATTCCTTCGGGCACAAGAATAAAATCCAACGAGGCCTATTATACCTTTGTAGCCCTCGATCAGAAAGGTAAAGTTGTTGCCGTTCCTGAACTTATCCCGGAGACTAAAGAAGAAAAATTACTTTGGGAGGGCGCGCTTCACCGTAGACAGCTCCGATTGGTTTTGGCCGGGAAAATGAAGGCAAATGACGCGACAGAACTACGAGATATTTTCTTTAAGGTAGACGGCGATGAATAACTAGCTACCCATCGCTACAATCTTATCAAACTCTTCAGGCTTAAGTGGCATGACAGATAAGCGGCCTTGACGGACAAGATGAATGTCTTTTAGCATCTCTTCTGCTTTAATCTGAGCTAAGGTTACAGGATTCTTAAGAGACTCCAAAGGTACAAGATCGACGACCAACCAATTAGGATCCGTAGTGGTAGGATCCTGATAAGATTCTTCAACAACTTTTGCAATACCCATTACCGCCTTGTCTTCATTACTGTGATAGAAAAGTACCAAATCTCCCTCTTTCATATCACGAAGGGTATTTCTTGCTTGGTAATTTCGCACACCATCCCAAAAAGTTCGTCCATCAATATTGAATTTCTCCCAACTGTATTTAAACGGTTCTGATTTGACTAAGAAGTAGTTCATTAGTTAGGAGGTTAGCTGTTTTGAAGTTTCCATGGATAACACGCCATTATAGATCGCGCCTTTTTCTATTTGTAAATTACTGGTATTGATCTCGCCATATATCTTCCCTCCTGATTTAATGTCGATGCTCTCTGCTTTAATATCTCCAATTATAGTGCCAAAGACAATGATTTCCTTCGTTTCGATATTTCCTTCAACGGATCCGGTATCACCGATAATTAATCCTTCGGTATGTATATTCCCTTTCATCTTTCCATCAATACGTACTAAAGACGTTGAGCAAATATATCCCTCAATGCCGCAACCTTTGCTGATTAGCGTAGGTACCTCGGCCGCGTCATGTCCATTTTTATTTCTAGGAGTAAAGAGTGCCATAGTTTTAATTAGTTAATACGTAAGAACTTAGATGGATTTATGGCTTTTCCATTTTTCCGTACTTCATAGTGCAAATGAATGCCAGTAGACCGGCCAGTAGATCCCATATTGCCAATTACTTGGCCGACCGATATCGTTTGACCTCTTCTAACACCAATTTTAGACAAGTGCCCATAAAGCGTTTCGTATCCATTTTTATGCTTTAATCGGATACATTTACCGTAACCTTGGTACCATCCTGCAAATATCACTTGGCCGGCTGCGGTACTCTTAACGATGTCTCCTCGCTTGCCTTTAAAATCTATTCCAGAATGAAATTCCGGTCGACCCGAACTAAATGGGTCACTCCTGAAACCAAAAATAGAACTAATGAGAGGGGTTGCTGCATAGCCCATTGGAGTGTATGCGATCCCATTTAAAACTGTTTTTATCTGCTCGTCGTAGAAAGCATACGTTTCGCTAGGAGAAAGTTTAGTAGATTCATTGTTACCCCCGACTCCCTCGTTTGAAAAGCCCTTTATACCTCGTTTTGTCAGATATTCATTTATCTTTTTTAGTTTCATCTCAATGCTCTCGACGTAACTTTTTGCAGTTAAGGAATCGCTTGCTTTTGGAATTTGCCTTTCAAGTATTGAAATTTTTTCATGTAAGACCAGTCGTTCCTCATCGTATTGACCAAGATTTCTCGATAGTATGATAATAGTTGTACTCAAGGCAATTAAGACGAACCCTAGTAGTGCTATATAGTACTTTAAACCTTTTAAGTGCTTCGTTTTTATTTTAAGCGACTTGGTTTCACTTCCATCTTTACTAACAAACAGGACTGTACTTATTTCTGACTTTTTTGAACTCATTTAATAGGAGATGTTAACATTTCGAATAAAGTAAGCGCAATTCAAATTTATGGCAAAGTTTCGAAAATAAAAGAGAAATAAATAGGTTTGAATCAAAACGAAAGTCCAACTAGTGAAAAGTTTACTTTAGTTTGACGACCTGCAAATTTGCTAAGACCAGTGTCTATGATAGCGTTATAGGCATAAGCAAGGAAGACAATCGAAGCGTTTTGGAAACGGTGTCTTTTCAACTAGAGGAACTGGAAATGAATTAGGCACCGGACTTGGTTTATTGCCCTGTAAAGACTCTATTGAAAAAATAAAACAATTTGGGTTGAAAGGACCCTAAGAATTAGAAGTAAATTTCACTTTACGATACCAAGTTTTACATCTTATTTTAGCACTACTAGTGAATAATTTTAAATAACAACTCTTTCATAAGATCGGATTGTTCAGTATTGGCTGTAGCGCCTACACCTTTGATTCTCAAATCGTATTCTCGCAAATAGCTGATTATATTAAATATCTTTGGAACATTATAATTGTTTGCAGCCACCTCATATTCTTTTAAAAAATATGGGTTAACTCCCATTTCTTTTGCCAAATTCTGAGAAGAACGATCAGAAATATAGTGATACTTTAATAACTTGGTAAAATAAGAATTTAAGGCGCCGAATACAAGCTGTACGGGATTTGACTTTGGATTTGCGCCAAAGTAATTAATAATCTGATTTCCTTTTATTACATTTCGAGTGGCAATAGCAGATTGTAGCTCAAATACATTATAGTCCTTACTAATACCGATATTGGTATGAACATCTTCCAAGGTAATCTCCTCGCCGGGCTGTACGTTGAGTATTAGTTTTTCAAGCTCGTTAGCAATCTTTGAAAGGTCCGCCCCCAGATATTCAGCGATTAGAGAAGACGCACGTGCGTGAATGCGATATCCTCTAGCACTTAGAAAGTCTTCTATCCAAGCAGGCACTTTATTGTCATAGATAGCTGATGATTCAAAGATCGATCCATTCTTTTCAATTGCTTTATAGGTTTTTTTACGTTTATCAAATTTCGCATACTTATAGCAGAACACTAAGATGGTACTACTTAATGGATTTTGCAGGTAGCTTAAAAGCGGATCAATCCCTTTAGCGGGGTCATCTGTATCTTTTCCCCATTTTAAGTCTTGAGCCTCTTTAACAATTATCACTTGATATTCACTCATCATCGGGAATCGTTTGGCCGAATTCAATACACTCATTAGGTCGCTATCTTTTCCGTAAAAAACAGATTGATTAAAGCCTTTCTCCGCATCGCTAAGAACATGATTTTCGATATAGTCGCTGATAAGATCAACGTAATAAGGTTCCTCCCCGTGCAAAAGATACAAGGGTTTGAATTTTCTTTGCTTCAGGTTATTGATCAGATCAAACGCGGTCATAAAAATTCAGTGAGCTAAAAGCATTCGTGAAAAAAAACACGAAATACCGTCGAAGCGAATCGGAACGGTGTGCTGTAAAAATATACTTTTAATTGAGTATACACTTGATAAAATTGCTGAAATTAGCCGGATAAATTAATGTCTGCGAGCCAGTTCACACCTAAGCGATTAAATTTGCCCGACTATCCCTTTAAAATAAAGCAAAGCGGAAGGGATACATTCATTTTCGATGAAATAAGGAAGAAATTTCTGGTATTGACGCCGGAAGAATGGGTAAGGCAGCATTTTGTGCAATACCTTATCCACCAAAAAAAATATCCTAAAACATGTATCCGAGTGGAGGGCGGTTTGAAGTTAAACTCCTTGCAAAAACGCACGGATATTGTTGTTTTTAATTTGTCGGGAGAAATGATTCTAATGGTTGAATGCAAAGCCCCCCACGTAAAAATCAGTCAGGATACCTTTGACCAGATAGCAAGATATAATTTAGTTCATAAAACTCCATTACTTGCAGTCAGCAATGGAATGGAGCATTTTTTCAGTGAAATTGATTTTGAGGAACGAAACTATAAGTTTATTAGCGAGCTGCCGTCATTTAAAAGAACGTAGTCTAAAAACTGCTAAGATTTTAAGGTTTTTAAGTTGCCGCGCAAAATCTCTATTTTTTCTTCTGCATCTGCCTTTTTCTTAAGTTCGTTATCTACAATTTCCTTTTTCGCATTGGCAATAAAACGCTCGTTTGATAATTTGGCATTTACAGATGCTAAAAAGCCGTCCAAATAGGTAATTTCTTTTGAAAGTCTTTCGCGTTCTGCATCGGCATCGATATTTTCTTCTAGGGACACAAAAAATTCATCGGTTCCCGCAAGGAAAGCTGAAGCACCCGCTATCTTATCTTTTACAAACTCAACGTGGCTTACATTTGCAAGACGGCAAATAATATTTAGATATTTTTCATAATTAATGGGCGAGTTTGATTTTACTGCAAGAGGCAGCGACTCTTTTGGAGAAATCTGCCTTGTGTTTCGAATGTTTCGTATTTCGGTAATCACTTGTTTTATCGTTTCCACCTCTAAGAGTAATGTTTTATCAGTCTTTTCTGGTCGTGGATATGCTGCAACTATACAACATTCCATTTCAGTACGTTCGCCGAACAATTCATCATGCCATAATTCTTCGGTAATAAAGGGCATAAACGGATGTAAGATCTTTAGAATATTTTCAAAGAACACTGTTGTAACTTGATGGGTTTCCGCATCAATTGGCTGCTGGTAAGCGGGTTTTATCATCTCAAGGTACCAAGCACAGAAATCATCCCAAACGAGCTTGTAGGTACTCATTAACGCCTCAGAAAGACGATATTGATCAAAGTGACCCTCAATTTCTAATAACGCTTCGTTGAATCTGTTTTCGAACCAGTCAATAGCTTTTTGGTTCGGATTCTTTAAGCGCTCATCAACTTCCCAACCTTTTACCAACCTAAAGGCGTTCCACAATTTGTTTGCAAAATTTCGACCTTGTTCGCAGTAGCTTTCATCAAACATTAAATCATTTCCTGCCGGCGAGCATAGCAACATTCCAACTCGTACACCGTCTGCTCCATACTTTCCTATTAAATCTATGGGATCCGGTGAGTTGCCTAAAGATTTTGACATTTTTCGTCCGACTTTATCCCGCACGATGCCGGTTAAATAAACATTTTTAAATGGTGCCTCGCCCCGAAATTCATGTCCGGCCATGATCATCCTTGCAACCCAGAAAAAAAGTATCTCAGGTGCTGTTACCAAGTCATTTGTAGGATAGTAATAATTGAGGTCGGCATTTCCAGGGTTAGAGGAATCTGAAAATACTCCTGGATCAAAAACAGAAATTGGCCAAAGCCATGATGAAAACCAAGTATCTACAACGTCTTCATCTTGTCTAAGCTGCGTTGATGCGTTAACTCGGAACTCGAGTTGCGCATCGACCGGTATATTTCTTCTACTGATAAGTTCGTCGAGAGCTTCTTCTTTTGTTTTTGCAATAACTGCTTCTTCCTGCTCAAAATACCAAGCCGGAATACGTTGCCCCCACCATAATTGCCTGCTGATACACCAGTCTTTAACATTCTCCATCCAATGGCGATAGGTGTTTATATATTTTTCAGGAATAAGCTTGATTTTGCCATTGAGTACGTATTCAAGTGCTGGCTCGGCCATTTCATCCATTTTACAGAACCATTGCAAAGACAGTTTCGGTTCTATCGCTGCATCGGTCCTCTCAGAATAACCAATTTGCGATTTATAGTCTTCTGTTCTGTCTAGGTGACCTGCTTGAACAAGCAGGTCAGCAATTTTTTTACGGGCATCAAACCGATCTTCACCGATTAGAATCTCAGCGTTTTCGTTAAGTGTTCCATCATCATTTAGAATATCGATTACAGGAAGTTTGTGTTTTATGCCGAGTTCATAATCATTAAGATCATGCGCGGGCGTCACTTTTAGACATCCTGTCCCAAATTCGATATCTACATACTCATCTTCTATAATTGGAATTTCACGATTGATTAGCGGAATGAGCACTTTATTTCCTTTCAAATGCTTGTAGCGGTCATCACTTGGATTGATGCAAATTGCAGCGTCTGCCATGATCGTCTCAGGGCGTGTAGTAGCGACAAGGAGAAAGTTGGAAGAGGAAGACTTAGTTTCTGAAATTATGTAATATTTTATATAATAAAGCTTCTGATTTACTTCTTTTCGGATAACTTCCTCATCTGAAATAGCAGTTTTGCCTTTAGGGTCCCAATTGACCATCCGAACGCCACGGTAAATAAGACCTTTTTTATAAAGATGGATAAACGTGTTTATTACCGCTTCCGACATATCATCGTCCATCGTAAATCGAGTCCGATCCCAATCGCATGAGGCGCCTAATTTCTCCAGCTGCTTTAAAATAATGCCACCGTATTTATCTTTCCACTCGACCGCATAGGCTAGGAACTCTTCACGGCTTAGGTTTTTCTTTTCAATTCCCCGTTCCTTTAGCATCGCTACAACTTTTGCTTCAGTAGCTATGGAAGCATGGTCTGTACCGGCGATCCAGCATGCGTTTTTCCCCAACATGCGTGCGCGGCGGATAAGCACGTCCTGAATAGTATTATTCAGCATATGCCCCATATGCAATACTCCGGTTACATTTGGCGGAGGAATGACAATTGTGTAGGGTTCGCGATCATCTGGCACCGACCGAAAAAATTTTCCATCAAGCCAGTACTGGTACCACTTATCTTCGCTTTCCTTGGGATTATAGGTCTTTGAAATGTGCATCTCTGCAAAAATATACTTTTTATGCATAAGCCCATTCTTCATTAATGATTAGATTATATTTGTTAGATGCTTGAACTAGTTAAAACAGCAGACGGGTCGAATACTCTCTTTAACCGGGATGTTGGTGAACATTACCATTCATGCCATGGGGCATTGCAGGAGAGTCGACACGTTTTCTTAAAAGCTGGATTGGAGTATTGGTTAAGTCATAGCTCATCGTCGCAAGTTTCTGTGTTGGAAGTGGGTTTTGGAACGGGGTTGAATTTCTTGCTCACCACCGAGCACTGTATGGATAAAAATGTTGAATTAAACTATACAGGCATTGAGCCATATCCACTTGATTTGCAGTTACTTAAAAATATTGAATATGACAATTATTTGTTGCAAGATGTCTGTACGACCTTTTACAGTTCTTATATTGTAAGTCTGGAAAAGAAAATTTTGATTAGCGACCATTGCGAACTGGAGATAATTGTTTCAAAACTATTAGATTTTCAATCCCAACAATTATTTGATATAGTCTATTTCGATGCTTTTGCTTCTGCCCGACAGCCTGAGATGTGGACGGTAGAATCCATCAGTCACGTTTGTAAATATATGCGTCCAGGAGGAGTATTTGTAACCTATGCGATCACAGGCGACCTTAAACGGACGATGAAGCTACTTGGTTTTACCGTACATAAAATCCAGGGAGCTCCAGGTAAACGCGAAATGCTACGGGCAATAAAGAACTGATTATTTGTAACTACTTTATAATTTCAAAAAGGAGAATTATTTGCTCAGCATATTGATTATCTCTTAAAAAAAAACTTAATTTGCTGGACGAAATAAATGTCACCGTTATGTCATACAGAAAAAATTTAATTGTTACCTCATCGTTGCTGTCTATTGTAATACTGGGTGCTGCTACAATGCCTGAACAAGCTCAGCAACAACAAGCTGTTGCTTATACAAATTTAAAAATATTGCCAAAAAATATTGGTAAGGAAGAATTAGATGTGGTGATGAAAGGCTTTACAAATGCATTAGGTGTTCGATGTAACTATTGTCATGCACCTCAGGCCGATAACCCAGCAAGGAATGATTTTGCTAGTGATGCAAAGCCTGAAAAAGCTACCGCTCGCGAAATGATGAAAATGGCAGCAAAGATCAATAAGACCTTTTTTAACAAAAAAGCCGGTGCGGTTATGGATGTTACCTGTAAAACCTGTCACAACGGAAAGGCTCACCCCGAAAAATAATTTATCCCTGAGATATTTTTAAAGATGCCGGCTATTCGTCGGCATCTTTATTTTATGGCGAATCAAATCCGATAAGCTTTAATCTTATTTTTACGGGCATTTCAATCTAATTATTATGTCATATAGCTTAACCTCGCCTACTCCATCTGCTGCGTTTGAACGCCTTTTAGATATTATGGACACCCTGCGCGAAAAATGTCCATGGGATATGAAGCAAACCATGGAAAGTCTTAGGCACCTCACAATTGAAGAGGTTTATGAGCTTTCCGATTCTATTCTGGAAAATAATCAGCAGGAGATTAAAAAGGAGCTTGGAGATCTAATGTTACATCTTGTGTTTTATTCGCGAATCGCCTCTGAGAAAAACGATTTCACTATTACCGATGTGCTAAACGGCATTTGCGAAAAATTAATCAGTAGACATCCGCACATCTACGGTGATGTTCGAGTAAGCGATGAGCATGAGGTGAAGCGAAATTGGGAACAGCTGAAACTGAAAGAAGGAAATAAGTCGGTACTAGGAGGAGTCCCTGTTTCTCTTCCATCCCTAGTTAAAGCTTCACGAATACAAGAGAAGGCCCGTGGAATAGGATTTGATTGGGAAGATAAAAGTCAGGTATGGGATAAAGTAGAAGAAGAAATGCGTGAATTTCGTGAGGAATTTGATATCGTTAACAACGAGGCAATTGATAAAGAAAAGGCAGAAAGTGAATTCGGTGATCTTCTTTTTTCGCTGATCAACTATGCACGTTTTATTGATATTAATGCTGAAGATGCGCTAGAAAAGACGAATAAAAAGTTTATTAAGCGTTTTCAGTACATCGAAAGCAAAGCGAAGGAACAAAATAAAGAGCTGAAAAATATGAGCTTAGCTGAAATGGATTTAATTTGGCATGAAGCGAAAAAACTCTGATAAGAATCTAAACACGAAAAAATTTATTTGAAACTAATCGCTTTAACCGGCGAGATTCTACTGACAAGCATAGAAGGTACAATTAGCACAAAGACGCAGATAACAAGCGTGCCGAGGTTTAATAAAGCAATATCCACGATATTCAGCTCAACAGGGATAAAAGTGATGTAGTAGGATGCTTGATCTAAAGTAAAAAAGTGGGTATATTTTTGGAAAGTAGCTAGTCCAATACCTAGAATATTCCCGAGAAATAGTCCGAAACCAATTAAATAGACGGCATTATACAAAAACACCTTTCGTATCTCCCAATTTGTGCTACCTAATGCTTTGAGTATGCCAATCATATTAGCTCGTTCGAGGATAATAATAAGCAATGCAGAAATCATGTTAATTACGGCCACCGCCACCATAAGTATCAACAAAACCTCTGTATTCACATCAAGGAGCGACAGCCATTGAAAAACTTCCGGATAATATTCCTTTACAGAATAAGACTTTAACTTCATTCCAATTCCGTGATAAACTGTTTCAGCAACTGCATCGAGTTGATCAAAATTCTTCAGCCGAAGCTCATATCCCCCGATTTCATTATTCGTCCAATTGTTTAAACGGCGGATGATCGAAATATCGCCAATTACATAGGTCTTGTCGATTTCTTCAATTCCAAGATTAAAAATGCCCACGATTGTGAATTTTCTTGCTCGGAGTGGTTTTTGCAAAAAATACATTTTAAAATCATCTCCAACCTTTAAATTGAGTCTTTCGGCCGTGTATCTAGAGATCAATAGTTGTTGGCTCGCTTTAACTGAATCAGAAAAACCAAGAAATGTGCCAGCGACTAATATCTTCTTTAAATACTTTTGATCATAGGTTTTATCAATGCCCTTCATAATCACGCCTTCCACTTCATCGTTTATGTTGATAATTGCTGGCTTCGTTGCATAGGCTTGCCCAGCGGCTATAGCAGGATAAGAAAGAATATTTCTAAGTGTTTTGGGGTTAATTATGAATGGTGAATTCTCAAAAGTGGTGTTTAGATCGTATTTTAACACAATGATATCTCCCGAAAAGCCTCTCACTTTTTCTTTAATCTCGATCTGAAACCCTTTTACGATAGCTACCGACAAGATCATTACAGCCAATCCAAGCATTATTCCAAGGATCGCGATCCTAACACTAAGACGCGAAAATGTGTGCTTAGATTTAAAGGTGATGCGTTTAGCAATAAAAAATGGTAGATTCAACAGTTGAAATTTTGTATTTTAGCAAATATGCAATTTTTGTTCGATAGCCTCCGAGCTCAAGGAAATCTGCTTATCAAAATTATTGAGTCAATGAAGTTTAAGCCTACCTATTTAATTATGCTAGTTGGTATTTCCATTTGTATTGCGCTGCTTCAGGCTTTTGTTCCTTTGGAGCGGAGTATAGAAGGAAAACTAAAGACAGGCGCAGAACAGATGGATAAATATGTGCCCTATCTTAAAGATAAACGAGTAGGCATGGTGGTTAACCAAACATCAATTATTGAGGGCGTTTCAAGTGTCGACAAGCTAATTAGTTTAGGTGTAAAAGTTGTAACAATTTTCGGTCCAGAACATGGATTTAGGGGTAACGCAAGTGCCGGTGTTAAAATAGACAATGCTGTTGACGCTAAAACGGGAATACCGATATTCTCATTGTACGGCACACACCTGAAACCTACCACTGACGATCTTAAGGGAATTGAACTGATGGTCTTTGATATTCAAGACGTTGGCGCTCGATTCTACACCTATATTTCCACACTCCACTATGTGATGGAGGCTTGCGCAGAGAACAATATAGAATTAATTATTTTAGACCGTCCAAATCCCAACGGATTTTACGTCGATGGTCCGGTGATGGAAGAAAAGCAAAAATCATTTATAGGAATGCATCCTATTCCTATTGTTCATGGATTGACCATTGGCGAATACGCACAAATGATTAACGGCGAAGGATGGCTAATTAATAAGCTAAAATGTAAATTAAACATCGTTAAACTTGCAAATTATACTCATCAAACACCCTATACTTTACCTGTTAAGCCCTCTCCTAACTTAAATACGCAGCGGTCTATTTTGCTTTATCCGTCATTGTGTTTGTTTGAAGGAACCATTCTGAGTCAAGGGCGAGGCACTCTTTTTCCTTTTCAGTTATTGGGAAGTCCAGATTTTGCTGGGCAGTATAAATTTAGCTTCAGGCCGATCAGTATTCCGGGGATGAGTGAAAGTCCAATTCATAAAGACAAATTATGCTTCGGTATCGATCTTAGATCTTATAACGTAGAGAAATTTCGTAAAACCGGACAAATCAACCTGAAATGGCTTATCGATCTTTATCAGGCCTATCCTGATAAGAGCAAATTTTTTGATAATAATCAGAGTCCGCAAATTGGCAATTTTAACAGACTTGCCGGAACAGATGCGCTTAAGCAGCAAATTATTGATGGGAAGTCGGAAGAAGAGATACGCATGAGTTGGGAGCCGGCTTTATCGAGTTATAAAATGATGCGTAGAAGTTATTTATTATATAAATAATCGATATGCGGATAGTTTTTATGGGGACACCAGAGTTCGCTGTACCTTCTTTAAGGGCTTTACTTGAAGCTGGTTTGGATGTCGCAGCTGTTGTAACAGCGCCTGATAAACCTGCCGGTAGAGGCCGAAAGATTAATGAATCAGCAATTAAAAATTTTGCTGTTTCAAATAATCTTACTGTTTTGCAACCTGAAAAGTTAAAGAATCCTGTTTTTTTAGATCAATTGCGGTCGTTTAATTCTGATCTTTTTGTGGTCGTCGCATTTCGAATGCTACCAGATCAATTACTCGAAATACCACCAATGGGAACTATCAATCTTCACGGATCTCTTCTGCCACAATACAGAGGTGCAGCACCGATTAATCGTGCAGTAATGAACGGTGAGACCGAAACCGGGGTAACCACTTTTTTCATAAAAAAGGAAATAGATACCGGTAATATTTTGTGTTATAAGAAGCTAGGTATAGCTGAAGATGAGACTGCCGGTGAACTGCATGACCGAATGATGATAATGGGTGCTGAACTTCTTGTTAGCACCGTTAAAGCTGTAGAACAAGGTAATTATGAGCAATTTCCCCAAGACGCGATGATACCTATGATCGATGATTTAAAGTCTGCACCTAAGATATTTAAGGAAGATTGCTTGGTAGACTGGAGTAATTCGGTTGCTAATATTCATAATCAAATACGCGGACTTAGTCCCTACCCTACAGCGTTTACCGCTTTTCAAGATAAAAACTTGAAAATATATAAAGCAATTAAACAGATTGCCGAACCGGGCATCCGTCCGGGCGGCTTTCTTAGCGATGGCAAGAGCTATCTTAAATTCGCATGTCTAGATGGATTTTTATCGTTAATAGAGGTTCAGATGGAAGGAAAAAAACGCATGGGGATCGAAGAATTTCTTCGAGGAGTGCACCTCTGATTTTCTTGATAAAGTATAAGTGTTAAAGAGGCTATATCGAATGCATGGATAATCTAATTTAATAAAAATACTATCGCTTAAACCGCTCGGGTACTTTATCCGTATATGGGTTATGTCTTCATACTTAATAATTGGTTCCTCATCCGGCATCGGAAAGTCGCTCTCCCAGTCGCTGGCCGATGCTGGCAATGATGTTTACGGCACGTACAATAGTAAAATAGGTATTGTCGAGCAAAATTTTCAATTGCATCCTTTGAATGTGCTAGATGATAATTTTGCATTAGATTTTTTGCCCGACTCATTAGAAGGAATTGTCTACTGTCCGGGCAGTATTAATTTAAAGCCCTTCAATAGAGTTAAACCAGAAGAGTATTTAGCCGACTTTAATTTACAGGTTGTCGGTGCAATAAAGGTGATCCAAGCGGTTCTTCCCAAATTGAAAAATGCAAAAAAATCATCGATTGTACTGTTTTCTACAGTGGCAGTTCAAATGGGCCTAAGTTATCATTCACAGGTTTCTGCGTCTAAAGGAGCAATAGAAGGCTTGACGAAAGCGCTCGCAGCAGAATTTGCACCCAACATCCGGGTGAATTGTATTGCGCCTTCATTAGTTGATACCGGGCTCTCTGCAGCTTTGTTGAACACCGAGCAAAAAAAGGAAGCAAATGATTTAAGGCATCCTTTACGGAGAATTGGTACTGTTGAAGATATTGCTTCTATGGCAGAATTTTTGCTATCTGAAAAAGCCGGATGGATTACTGGACAGGTGATGCATGTGGATGGCGGGATGTCATCTCTTAAAGTATAGTATTTCTTGTGTTAGCCGAAAAGGCTGAGAGGCGTGATGAAGACGTATTCAATTTTTCAATCAAGAATTTTGAGGTTTCATTGAAGTACCTTTTCTTATTATATCCCATCACCCATTGTATTCCCTTGCTTGCGTTAGTTAAAAATATTTCATCAGCTTCCCTTAATACAGCCGGATTAATCTGCGCTTCTACAACCTGGATATTATTCTCTTCAGCCAGGCGAATGACAACGCTTCGCATGACGCCGGCGATGCATCCTTCACTCAAAGCCGGTGTATAAACCTTCTTATCGTAAATGATAAATACATTCGAGCTAATCGCTTCGCATAAGAAGCCGTTCTGATTGAGGACAAAAGCCTCGTCCAAAGAATTTTGATTTTTATATATCCCCGCCATCACATATACAAGGGAATTACAGGTTTTAAAATTTGAAAGTGAGTTGACCGGCTTTCTTACATCTTCAAAAACATCGGCAATTAGTCCTTTAGGATGAATAATGTATGTCGATTCTTCTACATTAGTTAATTCTATCGCATACCCGGTTTGATTGCTTGCCGGGCTATATAAGCCACCCGAATCTCGAAAAATCGTTAGTCGTACGCGTCCGTTTCCACCGGATTTATTTTTCTTTAATAGTTCCTGTACCTTTTCGTTTAGAAAGTAAGCATCAATATATGAATGGCCTTCCAATTTAAGGGCCTTCATCCCTCGCTGCAGTCTATCAATGTGGAACGAAAGGAATTTTATTTCCCCGTGTATCAGCCGCATTGACTCGAATAAACCATCACCATAACGGAAACCTCTGTTATCTATCCCCATAACAGGATATCCAACAGGATAAATTGAACCATTAAAGTTTATGAATTGGCCTTCCATAATACAAAGATATGATTAGGTACCGGCAATGTTAGAAAAAAGTAGCAGGATTATACTAGCCGATATATTTTCTCCATTTTTCTAGTCCAGCACTAAAGTCAGCCGGCAAATCTGTTTCAAAAAAGACTTCTTTTTTCGTCGTCGGGTGTATGAATCCTAGTGATTTGGCATGCAATGCCTGTCGAGGCAGTAATTCAAAGCAATTTTCTACAAACTGCCGATATTTACTAAAGATCGTGCCTTTCAAAATCTTATCTCCGCCATAAATCGCGTCATTAAATAAGGGATGACCAATATGTTTCATATGCGCTCTTATCTGGTGGGTCCGACCGGTTTCGAGCTGACATTCAATTAGCGTCACATAGTTCATTCGCTCTAAGACTTTATAATGCGTTACTGCCCACTTGCCTTGGCTCTCCTCATTATAGATTGTCATCACACGTCTATCCTTCAAACTCCGACCAATGTATCCTGTAATTGTGCCTTCATCTTTTAGATCTCCCCAAACTAGCGCTATGTACTTTCTTTTGATGCTATGGTCATAAAACTGTTTAGCCAGGTACGTCAATGATCTTTCGTTTTTACTTATCAACAGCAAACCGGAGGTGTCTTTATCTATTCGATGAACCAATCCTGGTCGACCGTCATTGCCTGGCAACTCAGGCAATTTTTCTGTACCAGGTTTGATTCGTTGGAAATGATAAACTAATGCGTTAACCAAGGTCCCGGTATAATTATTATATCCTGGATGCACCACCATTCCAGCTGGTTTATTCACTAGGATGACATCTTCATCTTCATAAAGAATGTTAAGAGGGATGTCTTCCGGATAAACCTCTGTATCTCTTGGAGGATGAGGTAAAACAACTGATATCACATCTAGAGGTTTAACTTTATAGCTTGATTTTACAGGCTTATTGTTAACCAAGACATTTTCAGCGTCTATAGCATTTTGAATCCGATTGCGTGACGCATTTTCTATGCGATGCATTAAAAACTTATCGAGCCTAAGCAGTGACTGTCCTTTGTCTACGTTTATACGTAGGTGTTCATACAGATCTTGCTCTTCCAGTTCATTTAACTCAATTTGATCCATGCGCGCAAGATAATTTTAAAATTTATTAGAACACAATTTGATGTATTGTATCAAGAACATATGTCCTGAATTGATAAAAAAAACAAAGGCAAATAAAACGTATGAAATATTTCAAGTTTTTATCTATTTGCTTAGGAACATATAATTTAAAGACTAAATTTAACTTTAAAATCAATATGATATGAAAAAGACAGTAACACTTTTCAGAATAGCTCTAGTGTTAACTTGTGCGATATCAACGAATACATCATTTGCTCAGGATGATGTTTCTGAACTTATTAAATCAAGTCCCGCTGATGCGACAAAGCTAACCGCTGCCTATTTAAGTCCCTTGTTTAAGGGATTTGGGATCGGTCTTAATTCAGGATGGAATAACACGGCAGCAACAAGAGGAATTGGAAGATTTGAAGTGCGGGTCTCTGCCTCCGGAGCGATTGTTCCAACATCTGGTAAAAATTATGATGTTACCAAATTGGGTCTTTCAAGTCAGATTTCAGTTGCCTCTGGTGGTAATATTGCGCCAACCGTTGGCGGAAGCAGTACTGCAAGTACCCCCGTCATTAATGTGAAAAGTGGAAGTGGTACGGTTTTGGAGAGTTTTAGCCTTCCGCAAGGTGCAGGTTTGCCGCTGATCCCCGCACCCCAGGTTCAGGCAAGTGTTGGGCTGCCTAGAAGCATCGACGTGACATTAAGACTCATGCCTAAATTAAAACTTGGCGATGCGGGTGAAATTGGCATGATAGGCGGAGGCGTAAAAGTAGACCTGCTTAGAGTATTAAGCAAAACCACAGATAAGATTGCGCCGTTTAGCGTGGCTGTTGGTATTGGATATACAACGTTCGACTATTCTCTTGGTCTTAATGTGCCAGTACCAAACGGTGCTGTTCCCAAAGATGTATCCCAAGTGAAGGATTTTACTACCCAACAGATATCGGCTAAATTTTCAGGCACAAGCTTTGAAGCGATTATTTCCAAAAAATTGTTGTTCTTCACGCCATTTTTGAGTGTTGGATATATGTCTGCAAAAACTGAGGTTGGATTGAAAGGGAACTATCCGATTGTAACCGATGGTGTGGCTGTTGGCGCAACGGTTGTTAAACAATACTCCTCATTTACTGATCCAATTTCAATTAAGCAAACTGATATTAGCGGTTTAAATACCACTGTTGGATTTAAAATGAACCTCTTAATTTTAAGAATATTCGGTTCCTATAGCATTGGTGAATATAACTCTGTAAATGCCGGTATCGGATTAGGTATTGGAAAATAAACATACTAAACGTTTACAAAAAGCGATGGCCCAAAAATCATCGCTTTTTTTATTTTATACAAGTTCATGATTGAATTTCCACTTTATAGTCCGGTCGAAATGATTGATGATGCACTTTTTGCCGAAAAGCAAGTAAGGGTGTTTATTAAGAGAGATGATCTTATTCATCCATTTATTTCAGGAAATAAGTGGAGGAAACTGAAATATATCACAAAGAAAGCCGAAGCTGAAAACAGGAATCATTTGGTGACATTTGGCGGTGCTTGGTCCAATCATTTGTTAGCAACAGCATGTGCAGCGGCAAAATTCGGCTTCAAAAGTACGGGTATTGTTCGTGGCGAAGAGATACGCAATAACCTTCTTGATTTTTGCAGGTTATTTGGAATGGATCTTCAATTTATAGACCGAGAAAGATACCGTGATAAGAAGAATATTTTTAATGACAACTTCTCAAACCAAGACAATAGTTTCTTCATTGACGAAGGTGGCGCAAGTCCGGAAGGCGTCTTAGGCTGTTCCGAACTTATAGCAGAACTTGGGTCAGGTTATGATCATATTTTTTGTGCATGCGGCACCGGAACGACTGCAGCGGGAATAATAAATGGTCTTAAACAAAATAAATTGGCCACTAGGTTCCATGGAATTTCGGTTTTGAAAAATGCTGAATTCTTAAGAAGTGAAATTGACAAGTATTTAAATAACGAAGTTAATTATGAATTGCATACTGACTATCATTTCGGTGGATATGCGAAAACGTCGCCTGTTCTGATTCAATTTATAAAAAATTTTACCGCAAGAACCGGTATACTTCTCGACCCTGTATATACAGGAAAGATGATGTATGCAGTTTATGATCTTGTTAGGACAAATCAGATTTCTGAGGGCGATAGTATCCTGGTCATCCACACAGGAGGGTTATTCGGCCTGCTTGGAATGCAGGATGCTTTTTCTTAGTCGAGATCGAAAATACTTTTAACTCCAAGTAGCTTCCTGCTTGTAAAACCTTCAGCGTATGTTGCACCAATATTTTTTCCAAACTCGCGCGCCCGGGATTCAACAGATTTTAGAAATTCTGGAGAAGAAATATATGTTTTATTTTCGTTCTCTTGTGGATTGTAAAATTGTGTTTTGTATGCAAGAACGCTAGCCATTTTTTGATCCCAGAAATTGCTAATATCAATCATAATATCTGGTTTGATATATTGATCTTGGATAAACTGGAGTAGTAATCGCGGTCGCCAGGCATTCTGAGCAGCGCCTTCATACGCTGTTTCGATTTTGCTTAATCCCGATAGGAAAACTGACTCATAAATCAAATCTCCAGCCCGTCCATGGTCGGGGTGACGATCATGCAAAGCATTCCCTATCACAATTTCGGGCTGATATTTTCTGATCATCCTGATAAGTTGAAGCCTATGAGCTTCATCATTTTGGAAAAATCCGTCTCTCATGCCGATATTCTCTCTAATATCAATTCCGAGTATTTTCGCTGCGTTTGCTGCTTCGGTTGCTCTTGTCTCGGCCGTACCTCTTGTCCCAAGCTCGCCGCGGGTGAGATCGACAATTCCAACAGATCTACCCTTAGACTTTTCCTTTAAAATTGTACCACCACAGCCAAGTTCGGCATCGTCTGGGTGTACTGCAAAAACAAGAAGATCTAGCTTCATATCATTAAGAAGGGAAAACAATTATAAGGAAAAAAGCTAAGAAATTACATTCTATATGGCGATGCAGCAATAATTGATTCGATATCACGCTCTTGCTGGGCATTATAGTCATTTTTTAGATTGTGACCGACAACTCGGGCTATCGATTGGTAAAAGAATGCTTTAAAGCCACCTTCTAATTCCCTTAACAGATCGTAGCTTGTATATCCGGTCTCACGGTCGATTAATTTTATTAAAATTCCCCCTTGGGTGATGGTTAGATTCTTTACTTCGCGGTTAAACATCTCTTTTATCTGCTGATCACAAGCTTTGATCAACTTTTTCTGTTCTTTACTGTCTCCGGTAACGGCAAGGTCCTGCTGTAATTTCGCATATCGGTTTTTTGCATATTTCGCATAGGGAAGTACTTTTAAAACATTGTAACGTAGCCGATTAAATTTTGCTCGATCTGCAGCACTCCAAAAAGGAGCATAAATAACTACTGCAGGCAAAAATACCTGATCAACCATTTCATCGCCCATCAATCTTTTAGGACCGTAAACAGTATCGCGTTGATAATAGCTCTCTTGTTGATTCATTTGTTGCGCAAAAGAGTTGATTCTGAGTAAAAACAAAAAGAAAATGCCGACAGCCTTTAAAAATTTCATAAATTTAGGTGTTGTAAATTTACGTAGAAATTTAACACATATTAATATCATTAAACGTATAAAAGTAACCCAAAATATGCGTTAATATTGTTAGCGGAGCTTCAAATTGATTATGAAGGAATTAGTGATAGATCTCGAAGCAGAGAAAAAGGAAATTTTAAAGCGGTACCGTGCTCTACTGCGCTCTTGCAAATCTACCTTAGAAAAAGGTGATAAGAGCATGATTCGTCGCGCTTTTGATTTGGCTTTAGAGAGTCATAAAGACATGCGCCGCAAGTCTGGCGAACCTTATATCTACCACCCAATTGCAGTTGCCCAAATTGCAGCCGAAGAAATAGGACTTGGTACAACTTCTATTGTCTGTGCGCTACTTCACGATTTAGTTGAAGATACTGAGATTTCTCTCGAGGAAATTGAGCACGAATTTGGGAAAAAGGTAGCTAAAATTATAGACGGACTAACCAAAATTTCCGGTGTTTTCGACTATAACAGTTCGTTGCAAGCTGAAAATTTCAGAAAAATGCTTTTAACGCTTGCCGACGACGTAAGAGTTATCCTAATTAAGCTTGCAGATCGTCTTCATAATATGCGGACAATGGATCATATGCCAAGGGACAAGCAACTCAAAATTTCTTCTGAAACAGTTTATCTCTATGCGCCTCTAGCGCATAGACTAGGACTGTATTCTATGAAATCTGAGCTTGAAGATCTTTCCATGAAATACACGGAATCAGATACTTACAAGTTTATTGCTAAGAAGCTGAATGAGAAAAAAGCGGAACGAGAACTATATGTCAGAGAGTTTATTGCGCCAATAACTGGGATCTTGAAAAATCAAGGGCTAGATGCTGAAGTTTATGGGCGGCCGAAATCTATTCACTCCATCTGGAGTAAGATACGAAAAAAGAATATCCCGTTTGAGGAAGTTTATGATCTTTTTGCGATCAGGATCATCCTGGATAGCAAGATAGAGAATGAGAAGGCAGATTGTTGGAAAGCATATTCAATCGTCACCGATTTTTATCGTCCAAACCCTGATCGTCTGCGCGACTGGATTTCGTCTTCAAAAGCCAATGGATATGAATCTCTTCATACCACGGTAATGGGTCCTAAAGGGCAATGGGTTGAAGTCCAGATTCGAACTAAAAGAATGAACGAGATCGCAGAAAAAGGATTTGCAGCACACTGGAAGTATAAAGAGTCATCTTCAGACAGCGGATTGGATATCTGGATTCAGAAAGTCAGAGACCTCTTGAGTAATCCTGAATCAAATGCGCTAGATTTTTTGGATGATTTCAAGATGAATCTATTTTCGGATGAGATTTTCATTTTTACGCCAAAAGGCGCTCTCATCCAGTTGCCTACCGATGCTACAGCTTTAGATTTTGCATTTGAAATTCACTCTGATCTTGGCGCTAAATGTATAGGCGCTAAAGTGAACCATAAGCTTGTGCCGTTATCATACAAGTTACAGAATGGGGATCAAGTAGAAATTATTACGTCAAGCAAGCAAAGCCCAAAAGAAGACTGGTTAAGTTTTGTGGTCACTGCAAAGGCGAAAGGCAGAATAAAATATGCGTTGAAAGAAGAACGACGCCATATTGCGGATGATGGAAAAGAGGCCTTGGAACGGAAGCTAAAATCGCTAAAAATTCCTTTTACTCCCGATACAATTTTTAAACTTGTTCAGTATTTTAAATTTTCTTCGAATTTAGACCTTTTTTATTTTGTTGCAATTGGTAAAATAGATCTGAAAGATCTCAGGGAGTTTCAGGCTGCAAGGAAGAATGTTGAAGCGAGCGCTCCGGAATTGGAAGCTTCGCAGATTGAGGGTCTAATAAGAAAAGTCAAAGCGAATGATAATGACACCCTTCTAATCGGTGAAGATCTTCAAAGAATTGATTATAAACTCTCTGCTTGCTGTAACCCGATCCCTGGAGACGACGTTTTTGGGTTCATTACAATTAATGACGGGATAAAAATTCATCGGACGAATTGCCCGAACGCGGCAAAGCTAATGTCTAATTACGGGTACAGGATTGTCAAAGCTAAATGGACATCACAGAAGGAGCTCGCATTCCTTACAGGTTTACATATTAGCGGGATTGATGAAGTAGGTTTGATTAACCGACTCACAACCGTGATTTCTAACGATTTTAAGGTTAATATGCGTTCGATTACGGTTGACAGTAGTGAGGGCATCTTTGAGGGAAGCATTATGGTTTACGTAAATGATACTCAACATCTTGATAATCTGATTAAAAGGCTGAAACAGGTTAAGGGAGTAACCTCCGTAACCCGCTTTGACTCAGAGCCTCAGCGCATTGAAAGAGCATCCTAAATATTTTTAAGAATCTGTTATTTTTTGGATAGATTTGAATTTTTATTACCTGAAATGACCGTACAAGAAACCATTGCAATGGTTAAAAAAATTTTCGAGGCCTACCTTGAAAATAAAAATCTCCGCAAAACACCCGAGCGTTTTGCCATTCTAGAAGAAATATACTCTCGTAGTGATCATTTTGATGTGGAATTGCTATATATTCACATGAAAAACAAGAAGTATCGCGTTAGCCGAGCTACGGTATATAATACGCTCGAATTACTCTTATCTTGTGATCTAGTTACCAAGCACCAGTTCGGTAAAAACATGGCGCAGTTTGAGAAATCATATGGATACAAACAGCATGATCATATTATTTGTATAGATTGTGGTAAGGTGGTTGAATTCTGCGATCCTCGGATAGGTCAAATTCAAAGCATGATGGGTAGTTTGCTTAAGTTTGAAATTAAGCATCATTCTTTGAACATGTACGGCAATTGCTCCCGTTTGAAAGAGGGAGTTTGCGAATCATACTCTAAAAATTAATACAAATCTTTAATCTATTTATTTAAAATAATGGTTGATGTTTTACTAGGCCTACAATGGGGCGATGAGGGCAAAGGGAAAATTGTTGATGTGTTAAGTCCGGATTACGATCTTATTGCGCGCTTCCAAGGCGGACCTAATGCAGGACATACATTAGAGTTTGATGGCAAGAAATTCGTTTTGAACACGATTCCTTCGGGAATTTTCAACGAAAAGACGATGAATCTTATCGGTAATGGGGTAGTTATTGACCCAATTATTTTAAAAAGGGAATTAGATAACCTAAAAAAGACCGGAAATGATCCGGTAGCTGCAGGCAAACTTGTTATTGCACGCAAGGCTCACCTAATACTGCCTACACATCAGCTCCTTGATGCAGCAAACGAGCAAAAGATGGGTAAAGACAAAATCGGTTCGACTTTAAAAGGGATTGGACCAACCTATATGGATAAAACTGGAAGGAATGGCTTACGTGTTGGCGATACTACTCTTCCTGACTTCAAAGAACGTTACAATAAGCTTGTAGAAAAGCATAAAGAGATATTGTCTCATTATAATTTCGACTATCAGCTCGAAGAAAAAGAATCTGCTTTTTTTGAAGCAATAGAGTATATAAAATCAATTCCTCACGTTGACAGTGAGCACTTTGTCAACCAATATTTAAAAGATGGAAAGACTGTACTAGCAGAAGGCGCGCAAGGAACTCTTCTTGATGTTGACTTCGGCTCCTACCCTTTTGTGACATCTTCAAATACAACAACCGCTGGAGCCTGCACCGGACTTGGTGTAGCGCCAAATAGAATCGGACGAGTTGTAGGTATCTTTAAAGCATATTGCACACGTGTTGGAAGTGGTCCATTCCCGACGGAATTGGATAATGAGGTAGGTGAGAATTTGCGCAAAATCGGACATGAATTTGGAGCGACCACGGGCAGACCGCGGCGCTGTGGCTGGATCGACCTACCTGCGCTAAAATATGCAATCATGTTGAACGGGGTTACTGAGCTAGTTATGACCAAAGCTGATGTACTTAGCGGCTTTGATAAAATTTACGCATGCACACATTACAAGCACAATTCTGAAGTGATTGATTATATGCCCTATGACATTTGCACTGTTCAACCTGAGCCGGTGTACCATGAAATTGATGGCTGGAAGGAAGACCTTACGTGCATTCGAACACCCTTTGAAGTGCCAGAGAAATTGCTTTTTTACGTCAAGTATCTGGAGAACCAACTCGGTGTCCCTATAAAGTATTTGTCGGTGGGCCCGGATCGTGTGCAGACCTTAATTATGACGTAGAGGCACATGGCAATGGCGATGTTGACCGAGACTTTTCGCACTACAAATATTCAGCTGTTTAAAAGTAAAGCCCTTCAATGGGCTTCTTCCTTTAAAACAGCATGTTGTTTTGACTCCAACTACTTTCATGACCCCTACTCATCTTTTGACACGTTAATAGCTGCGGGCGCTTCACACGAAATTAGTTCAAGTCATTTGAATTCATTCGAAGAGCTTCAGAAATTCCTCGAAACCCATTCGGACTGGATTCTTGGTTTTCTTTCATACGATCTAAAAAATCAAATTGAAAATCTAAAATCAGAAAACCGTGATCTTCTGCAATTCCCCGAGTTATATTTTGCCGTTCCTGAGCATCTAATTTTAATTAAAGATGAAACCGTTACTATTCGCTCATCTATTCCAAAAGATGTATACCATTCAATAGAAAATGCTTCTTTAGAAACTTTAAGGACCGTAATCAACGCTGAAATTAAGAGTAGAATCACAAAAGAAGAATATATACAGAGTGTTCAAGCCTTACAGGATCATATTCATAGAGGAGACATTTATGAGGTGAATTTTTGTCAGGAGTTTTATGCGGAGAATATTTCTTTGAACCCAATTGAATCGTTTAAAGAGCTGAATCGCATTTCTCCCACGCCATTTGCTAATTTCTTCAAGGTAGACCAACATTATATAATTTCTGCAACTCCAGAGCGCTTTTTAAGCAGAAAAGGGAAGAAGTTAATCTCACAACCAATTAAAGGAACGGCGAAACGTAGCACAAATGCAACGGAAGATGATTTTATAAAAAAGCGCCTCCGAAACGATCCGAAAGAACAAGCTGAAAATGTAATGATAGTAGATCTGGTTAGAAATGATCTAAGCCGATGCGCGGTTGACGGAACGGTGAGTGTAGAAGAATTATTCGGCATATATAGTTTTAAGCAAGTTCATCAAATGATATCTACGATTGTTTGTGAAGCCAACCCCATGCTCGGCAATGTTGAGATTTTGAAAAAGACCTTTCCAATGGGATCAATGACAGGAGCGCCAAAGATTAAAGCGATGGAGTTGATTGAACAGTATGAAATGACTAAAAGAGGAATCTTTTCTGGGGCCGTAGGCTATTTCGCTCCAAACGGAGATTTTGATTTTAATGTAGTAATTAGGTCTTTGTTGTATAACGCTTCAACTAAATATATCTCTTTTCAAGTGGGTAGTGCTATCACTTTTGAATCTGATGCGGAAAAAGAATATGAAGAGTGTTCGTTAAAAGCGGAGGCAATTCGAGAATTGCTTAATTCGCCTAAGTAAATGCTATAACGCAATTGGATTTTACGGATTAAATGTGTCTTCTCAGGTTCTGGCTTGACTGATATATGCTTTCGCCGGATCAGAAAAGGTATTTTGCTTTACTTCACGAATTATAGCAGAAGTTACTTGATTTTTAAGATCCTCAATCGCATTGATTCCGCGAGATTCTAGTAATTTCATTTTGCTTTCGTTAATAGGTAACTCATCATTAACGAACACAACTTCTTCTTGTGTACATTGTATGTTGGCATGTCCAGAAGCCACTGCTGATTCAATTCTGACTAAGTTTTTTTCAACTTCATGAGAATAGAATTTACTGTTTATTATATCTGTGGTTGATTTTTTACAAGGAA
>CANHGR010000003.1 GCA_947460875.1 Sphingobacteriaceae bacterium
AATTGTTGGCAAGAGCATTTACATAATCTGGAAGGGTTACTGTGACAGACTTGTTGTTTTCAATCTTAGATTCCCCTCTATAATATACTCCCGCTTCTGGCCCCTCCAAACATGAATGAACCAAATAGCTATCAGGCTTTGTAGGATGACTAATAACAAATGTCTTGGCCGTATTATACGTAATTTCACTAGTAGCACTGTTATATTCTAAAGCACCACTAGAAGAAGGACTCGACCTTATTGGCTTAACATAAAATCCAGAATAACCGGCATCTAAGTTGCTACCTGATGCATTTATTACAATACTATTTGAACTTTGGCTATTATATCCTGCATAATTACCTATTGCTATTGAATTACTACCTTGATTATAAGAACCTGCATAAGTACCTAATGCTATTGAATTAGCACTTTGCATATAATCTCCTGCAAAATAACCTAATGCTATTGATTTAGTACCTTGCATATAATAACCTGCACTATTACCTAATGCTATTGAATTAGCATTTTGCATATAATTAGCTGCAAAATAACCTAATGCTGTTGAATTAGCACCTTGATTATAATAACCTGCAGATCTACCTAATGCTATTGAATTAGCACCTTGATTATAATTAATCGCATTATTACCAATAGCTAATGAATTGCCTCCCGTCAGCCCCCATGAATTTGAATTACTATTCCATCTTAAAATTTCTCCACCGCTTGTTCCAACCAAATTACTCATAGCATTAGTGCCATTTCCAATTATTAAACCAGTTAATGTATTTGATCCTGTACCACCATTTGCTACCGCAACAGTTCCAGTTAATTGATCTGCTGCTGCTGCTGCGGTAATTGTGATATCTGCACTTCCATCAAATGCTACACCATTAATGTTTTTTGAAGCTGCTAATTTAGTAGCTGTTCCTGCATTACCTGTAATAGTTGTTTGATCACCAGTATTCGTCCCTGTAATAGCTGCCAATTTTGTTTTTTCGGCAGAGGTATAATCATTGGTTGACAAGTCCTTGCCATCTACTTTATCTACTTTGTTCGCTATGTCGGTTTGAATAGCCATCAACTTCCAGGAAGTTCCGGTGTAATAATAAAAACCGATGGGTGCTGTGGTTTGATAAATTAATAAACCCTGTGCAGGACTAGCAATTGCATCTTTTTGGCTAGCAGTTATTCTAGGAATTAAGATCCCTTTATTATTGGCTGATGAACTTATCTCTAAGGCTGCAGAAGGAGCGGGAGTAGTAGTTCCGATGCCAATTTGAGCAAATGCGGGGATTGAACCCAGGAATACAAAAAGACACAATAAACCGTAAAAAAAAGACTTCATAGGAGGACAATTATTGATAAAATAGTTTAGTTAATAGTGGCGATTTTTTGTTTGAATTAGACTTTTAGAAATTACAATATTCATCAGAATTGCACGCTATACAGCTAGACGATTCTAAAAAAAACATGCATATTTACCTAAATTATTTTCAATAAAAAAATTCTGTAATTGAAATTAATTATAGCTATAAAAACATAGTTATTATTGAAGAACGCTATTGAATTTAAACCAACAAGAAATTATTTTAATGATAGCGTTTATTCTAAATCAACTCATTAATAACGGCCAATCTAGTGAAGGTGATTATAGCTTTGCTGTTGATGGAATTTTGCAGTTTTTTAAATCAACATTTTATTCTTAAACCAGGCCATGGTTTGCAAATAGTTTGCACAAAACTAAAAATATGCCTCTTCGCTTTCAAAACCTTAATTATCACTGGCCTTAGCATGCAGTTACTTTTTTATTGATATAGCACATAGCATTTGCATACACGTCCGCTGTCGTTGCTGTTTCATTGTTAAGCAGAATTCATCTTTTCTGTCAATTAACACTGCATTCAACCAATTAATTGGTGAAACTCGAAATACACCCGCACCGAGTACAATTTACCATCTTTAATATCTTTAGAGAGGTTTTTTTGTCCTTTACATATGAAATAGCATACACGTTTGTTAGTGTCTCATGTTTGTTAATGGCTTTTAACATCTGGGTTTCTGTGAATCTGTGCTTCTTCATAGTTCCATTTTAAAGTTAGCGATTTACGCTTCTTCTAATTGACCGAACTTCGGGGGAGCTTACACTTAAATATGTCACAATAAAAGATCGTAATAAAAACAGATTTTATTCCCAATTTTATACTAATTGCTTAGGATAACTGTTAATTTAGCTATGGATTAATTAATTGAAAATTGAAGAGGAATTACAATACCAACACTATAAAACTGCTGATACTTATTTTTCTACTAACTATCAATGTTAAGCTATTTGCGCAGTACCAAATTAAATTAAACGTTAGTAATATAACCGAAACTTCCGTTCAAATTAGAGGCGTACTATTTGACGATAAAAATTATTTAGCTAAAGACACCCTAAATTTTGCGAAAAAACAATTTATTTCCTCCTCAAAAACAGCAATTATCGGAGGGCTCTATTATTTATACTTCCCCATTTCTAAAACAAAAATTTACTTCGCACTCGAAAATAAAGACACGATAGCCATTAATATATCAGGAAAAGACTATTTGGCTAGTGTAAAATCGAATAAAGTTAGAAACAATGTATTCTTTGATTACCAACGACTTGAACGCAGTTATAACTGGCTAGACTCGGCATATGCAAAAGAGCTTCAATTGCAAAAGAAATATAATTTTAAACAGCGTGCAGAGTTTTTTGCTGAGAAAACCAAAGCGCTTACAGATTTCAGAAAAAAAGCATTGCTATCAATTCCCGCAAACAATGTACTGCATGTTTACTTTAGAGCTCTCAACCAGCTTGATGAGTGGATTCCCGACCGTAAAAATTTCGCAGGCAGAGCGTCCTTTTTAAAGAAGTTTGATTTGAATTCAAAGAAAATCCTTTTTACCCCGGTATTGAAAGAAGTTCTTTATGAATATTATTCCTCATTTCCATTGGTATCTGATTCTTTAATGAAAGCTATGGATCAAGTATTGACTGTAGCAAATTGTAAAGAGAAAGCCTATCCGTTCATTTTTGATTATTCATCGAAAATTGTATCCAATCGAGCAATTTTAAACAATGGGAAATCTTATGCGTATGTAATAGAAAAATATGGAATAAATTCTCCCTGTAAATTTTTAGATAAAAATATTTTGAGTTCTTATAAGAAAGAGCTTGATAAACTAAAAATGCAAAATTCTAACCTCAAAGCTCCAAATATTATTTTAGCAGACACACTAAAAAAGACACAAAACTTACATGAATTTGCAAAACAATATGACTTTACGGTACTAATTTTTTACGCACCAAGTTGCGACCATTGCCAAAAGGAAATACCAATTATGGAAGAGACTATTGCCAATTTAGAAAAGCAATTCAATAAACGTATTGGGAGGTTTGCTATTTGCAATGATCCCGACTCTAACAATGAAGATTGGAGTAAATTTATTAGAACGCACGAGCTAAACACTAATTATGCTCATGTAAAATTGCCAAACGAATCTAAATTACGCGAACTATATGACGCCTTTAGCACCCCCATCTATTTTCTAATAGATTCTGATGCAGACTTTTTAGCACGTCGAATAAGCCCTGTTAGTATAAAAAGATATTTTTTAACTCTGTAGATAACGATAAGCTTGGCTTAATGTATCGTTTTGATTGCATTAAATTTTACCCTAGTCGAAACACTTATTTTATTGATCGATAGAATCTGCTAGTTAAAATAATGCATGGTAAGCGATTTTCTACTCAACTATAATCTCTACTCTACGCTTATTGGTTGAGCTACTTGCACTAGTTAAACCTTTACGGTAATAACTTACTGCGATACGATCTGTTGCAATACCCTGATTAACAAAATAACGGTAAATCATTTTCACCTTTCTACGAGGATGAGGGCGAAAACCTATTAATCTAACAATGGAAGATGAGTTTTGGTTTAAGTGACTAGTTAAGCTAGCTAAGTCACTTTGTGCAGTTTCATTGATAAATCGAACCCGATTTTTTTCAAAATAAACAATTCGGGTCAGTTTATTAGTTGACGCCGGATTATTGAATTTTAATAGTTTAGCTGCGGCTTTGATCTTTTCACTAGTTAACGCATTTGTGGCTAAACGTTCTTTTTTTGCAATTAAACTATCAGATTTTGCAAGCGGGTTAAATAAATAACTGCTAGGTATATCTTTTGGACGTTTACGATTAAATGCTGGTACATGAAAACCAATATTGGTAATCAAATTGCTGGCTATTTCTTTTGAATGCCCTTCATCATATGCTGTTTGAAGATGTATAAAGCCTCCTTTATCCAAATTAAAACGAATGCCCGCTCCAAGAGGAACGCTCCAATAAGCTGCCGACTTTTTATATTGTAATAAAAACTGAACGCCTCCTGTCAAATAGGGTCTTACTCGCTCTTCGGGTCCGAAGAAATGATAAAAAGTTTCAAAGCGGGTCAAGAAAAGACTATTGCTTTTATACTGTTTTTGATCATTCATCACTTTGCCATAAGCACCGCCAAAATCAAAACCCAAAGCCCAGTTTTCATTCAATGGCTCCATGGTTGAAAAACTTATATTTTGAAAAGAACGCTCCTTAAGAGCTGTACCTTCCTGGCAATTACAGGTATTACCCAATCGTCTGTTTAATGCAGAAAACTCTTGCACTCCATAACGAATACCCAATTTAAAGGTATCAAACAAGGGAAGCTTTTTATTTGGAGTCTGCGCCAACAAGCCTATTGGGCTTAACAGCAAGATGATATATACATAGTGTCTCAGGTATCTCATGATCTAATTTATCTTATTAGCTTTTTTGGCTTTTAATGCGTTTTCGCGATGGGTTATTTTTTTCTTCTATTAAAACGATGACCCAAACTCAGCTCAAATGCATTGCGCTGGTATCCACCTGCTCTTATCCCAGATACATTTACCTCATAATGTAAGGCGATGGTGGTATTGCGTAGCTTCAAGTCTACGTATGGAATTAATGCATCTCTAATCCGATAGGCCATCCCCAAGCCAAAGGCGTTTAGATTAGCGCTGTTAAACTGCTGACTGGCACTCAATGACAACAGCTGCTCATTAGCAAGTGCCTTAAAATTGGCTATCCCAAACAGACCATATCGAATACGATTTCGCTCAAACTCATATCCAGCTTGAAAACCAATTGTTGGACTTAAGTCGAACTTGTCGCCGGAGGGTCTATTAATTAAAGGCCTCAATACATCCCTAACTGAAAATCCAATTTTCCAGGATTCCAATTCAGTTTCTTGAAATAGGGATATACCGAGATGAGAACTAAACCAATTTAAGGGGTTTCCATTTGCCAAAGGATCTTGTGTCATTGCCCCTCCAATTGGACCATTTTGATCAAATTGATCTGGGAAACTGGCCTGACTTAAATCTAAACGACTATTGGAATATGACCCTTGGATACTTACCGCCAGATACTGGTTGTATCCATTTAGAGGAATTGCATGAGATAAGCCTAGTACTATATTTGAATTGTTCAAGATGTTCTGATTAGATGCATCGAATGCTACCCCCATGGTAAAATTTGTAAATGCTGAATTACTCAGAAAACTCTCCCCATCAGTTTTAATCAATATATCTACCATCGCAGCATTACTGCGATAGCCCATTACGCCTTGATAACGAACATCCCGGTGATTCAACCGAACTGCATTTTGTTTGTCCATCTTTAAAGACGGATTATACCACATCGATAAATCTTGAATCCGCGCATAATGTAAATCTTGCGATTGAAGATTGGTTATACCCAATATGATCATTAGCATACTTATGCCTAGCACCTTAAATAATTGATTGTGCATCATTTTAATTGACTTTTTTCCCCTTGCATCTTCTCCATCATTATCTTAATAAGGTCACCAAGCCCATACGCTTAATTAGAATTCCTTTTGCATCATAGCCTTCTGATAACCATTGGAACGTCTCAGTACCTTGGCCTTGGGTACGATAATTTCCATCCCAAGCCATATTTGGATCTGCAGTTTCAAAAATTAGATTCCCCCAACGGTTATACACTTTGAAACAAACAAATTGCTTGATTCCAAGTAGAATTGGTTTAATAACATCATTAACCCCATCCCCATTTGGCGTAAACACCTTTGGAAATAAAATATCTGTTTGACAAGATTTAGGATCTTTGAAATTTGGAATACCATCTAGATTGCAATCTTCTATACCATCTTTTTCATTTGTAAGGCCATCGCCATCACAGTCTGCTGCCTTCCAGGCAGCACTTGGCTGAAGAGTTCTACTAGAAACTTTGAAATCGCAGCCATCCAATACGTTGGTTCCATCTAATCGCTCAGTTCCATTACTCACTCCATCTCCATCACAATCAGATGCATTCCATGATGCGCTTGATTGAAGTTTTTGGCTACTTAATTTAAATGAGCAAGCATCCAATGGATTGGTTTGATCCTTAACTTCATCGGCATCACTAACGCCATCACCATCTGAATCCAAATCACGATAATCTGGAATACCATCACCATCGGTATCCACTGGTTTGTTCCCGTTTGTGCCTTTCTCTATACTGTCAGAAATACCGTCATTATCTGAATCCAGGTCGCGGTAATCAGGAATGCCATCACCATCGGTATCTAGAGGAATAGCGCCGTTTGGACCTTTTTCTACGCTGTCAGGAATACCATCACCGTCAGAATCTGTGTCCAGGTAATCTGGTTTACCGTCACCATCGGTGTCTACAGGTGCAGCTCCGTTTGTGCCTTTTTCAACGCTATCCGGAATACCGTCATTATCTGAATCTGTGTCCAAATAATCTGGTTTACCATCGCCATCGGTATCCAATGGGTTTGTTCCATCTGGACCTTTTTCTACGCTATCCGGAATACCGTCACCGTCTGAATCCAAATCTAAATAATCTGGTTTACCATCGCCATCCGTATCTAGTGGAGTAGCGCCGTTTGGACCTTTTTCAACTGAATCCGGAATACCGTCATTATCAGAATCTAAGTCTAAATAGTCTGGTTTACCGTCACCATCTGTATCTACAGGCTTTGTGCCATCTGGACCTTTTTCAACTGAATCCGGAATACCATCATTATCAGAATCTAAGTCTAAATAGTCTGGTTTACCGTCACCGTCTGTATCTACAGGCGCAGATCCATTTGGACCTTTTTCTACTGAATCCAGAATGCCGTCACCATCTGTGTCTACTGGGGTAGACAAATCCTCTAGAATTGGAGCAGTCACCGTAATGGTTAAGGTCTGCGTAGGACAGTTGGCAGTCTGGCCTAGTGCACATACCGGTACCGTGTAGGTGTAGGTACCTGCTGTTGTGGCCGTGAAACTGTAGGTTCCATCTGCATTCACCGTCAGCGTGGCGCCTGCCTGCTGGGCTGGCTGACCATAGGTAGATCCCGCTGGGTTGGTGTCGTTGGTCGACAAGTTGCCTGTCTTCGCCACGTTGGCCAAGGCGGTAGCCGTATCGTTTACTAGAATTGGAGCAGCCACCGTAATGGTTAAGGTCTGCGTAGGACAGTTTGCCGTCTGGCCTGGTGCACATACCGGTACCGTGTAAGTATAGGTCCCTGCTGCTGTGGCTGTGAAACTGTAGGTTCCATTAGCATTTACCGTCAGCGTGGCGCCTGCATGCTGAGCTGGCTGCCCATAGGTAGATCCCGCTGGGTTGGTGTCGTTGGTAGACAAGTTGCCTGTCTTTGGTACATGAGCAAATGCGGTGTTCGTATCGTTTACCAAGGCCGGGGTCGGATTTACTAAAATATGTAGCGTAGCTTTTGCACACACATTTCCATTGGTACATACCTCGTAACTGATTGCTACAGGCCCAGTAAATCCAGGGGCAGGTGTAAAGGAATAGTCTCCATTTGCATTCAAGGTGAAGGTACCCTGAGCCGAGCTTGGTCCCGCTAGCACACTTGCGGTTAAGGCAGCACCACTGGTATTGGCATCGTTTGTAAGCACCGATCCTGTCACGGGAGCACCAGAATAGGTGACCGTATAGTCATTACCTGCGGTGGTTACCGCCGGACTGCCGGCAGCTTCCACGGTAAAATAAATCGTAGCTGTTTGGCAAGCAGCAGGATTCGCGCTATCGCATATTCGGTACTCCATACTATCGGTGCCTACGAAATACGGATCTGGGGTGTAGGTGATTGTACCATCTGCATTGACCACCGCGGTGCCTCTAGTTGGCGCTCTTGTGATGGTTAAACTGGTAAGATCTAAAGTCTTTCCAAGATCACCCGGCTTGTCATTGGCAAGTACGGCTACTGTAGTCACTTTCCCTTGCTCCAGCGTCATGTAATCGTTGTTGGCTACCGGCGCGTCAGTTGCCAGAGGATCCAAGACGGTAATTTCTAGAGGCGTTTGTGGACAGCCTGTCGTTTGATTTGGCCCACATACTGAGATCAAGTACACATAAGTACCAGGTACAGCAGAACTAAAGCTGTAGGTTCCATTTGCGTTCATGGTCAGGGTTGCTCCCGCAACTTGGGCAGGCTGACTGTAGGTGGTACCAGCCGGTACCGGATCATTGGTGCTCACATTGCCTGTTACAGGAACCGATTTATTCGTCACGTTTAGATCTGCCCTGCCTAAGTTGTCCACATCACGGTAATCTGGAATGCCGTCCCCATCGCTGTCCATTGGGTTAGCGCTTGGCCCTTTTTCCACAGCATCTGTTTTGCCGTCTCCATCTGAATCCAGATCCAAGTAATTTGGTATTCCATCTCCATCCGTATCCGTAGGGGTACATGGAGCGGTACCAGTACAGGCATCGTCTTCGATACTGTCCAGAATGCCGTCGCCATCACTATCCCGATCGAGGTAGTTTGGAATACCATCTCCATCGGTATCGGTGGTTCCTTCGATGGTATCAGGGATGCCGTCGGCGTCACTATCGAGGTCCAGGTGATTTGGAATACCATCCCCATCCGTGTCCACAGGGCTTGCTGGATTAAATCCTCTTTCGATGGCATCCGAAATACCGTCGTTATCCGAATCAGTATCTAAATAATTTGGTATACCATCTCCATCGGTATCTAATAAAGACGCTCCCGTTCCTTTTTCCAAGGCATCGGTCAAGCCATCTCCATCACTATCAAGGTCACGGTAATTCGGTATTCCGTCTCCATCCGTATCGAGTGGGGTCGCGCCAGAAGGACCTTTTTCTACTGCATCGGTAATGCCATCGTTATCCGAATCCGTGTCGCGGAAGTCTGGAATTCCGTCTCCATCCGTATCTAAGATCGCCGCTCCCGTTCCACGTTCTACGTTATCTGGTATGCCGTCGTTATCCGAATCCGTATCACGGTAATCCGGTATGCCATCCCCATCGGTATCCACTGGTGTATTTGGATTTGCACCTCTTTCTAAGGCATCGGAAATACCATCCCCATCGCTGTCTGTATCATACGGATCAGGCAAGGTAGTTCCATCTGTATTTGGAGGTGTCAACCCACCATTTGCTGAAACAGGAACCCCATTTGCATCCACTGCTCCATCTACTTTTCCGTCTCCATCTACATCCGTTCCGTTTGATTCACGAACATCATTGATGCCGTCATTGTCACTGTCTGGATCGATGCGATTTGGGATGCCGTCGCCATCTGTATCACAGTCTGCCGCCGAAGGAGAGCAGGCTGCAGCCTCCACAGCATCACGGATGCCATCGTTATCATCGTCTAGGTCGTCGATGTCGTAAATGCCATCTGCATCTGTGTCGACTGGGCAACCGTTAAGATTTGCGAGTCCAACTAGCAATGGACATTGGTCTACGCTATCGAGTACCCCATCCCCATCAGAATCAGTGTCAAGGTAATTGGGTGTACCATCTCCATCAAAATCTGTTTCACCTTCCGATAGATCTGACTTACCATCCCCATCCGAATCCAAGTCTTTATAGTTAGGTGTACCGTCATTATCAGAATCTGTAGGTGTACAAGGTGCTGTACCTGTACATCCTACATCTTCGGTATCGTCTAAAATACCGTCGTTATCCGAATCGGTATCGCGATAATCCGGCAGACCATCACCATCCGTGTCTACATTGCCTTCTACTGAATCTGGAATCCCATCACCATCACTATCCACTTCTTTGTAATCTGGAATCCCATCCCCATCGGTATCGAGTGGACTGTTTCCATTGATACCTCGTTCAATGGCATCTGAAATCCCATCGTTATCACTATCCGTATCCAGGTAATTTGGCGTATCCGTACCGTCCGTATTTTCTGGATTAGCACCGTCAATTCCTTTTTCTATACTGTCCGGAATTCCATCCCCATCACTATCTAAATCGAGGTGATTTGGAACACCATCGCCGTCTGTATCCGTAGGCGCACAAGGAGCAGTACCCGTACAACCTGCATCTTCTACACCATCTGGAATCCCATCGCCATCGCTGTCCGTATCCAAATAATCTGGTGTACCGTCGTTATCGGTATCCACTGGAGTAACCGTAGGTCCTTTTTCGATGCTGTCTGGGATGCCGTCGCCATCACTATCGAGGTCTCGGAAGTTCGGCGTGCCGTCGTTGTCGCTGTCTAGATTTCCTTCGATCGCATCGGAAATTCCGTCCCCATCACTATCTGTATCCAAGTAATCTGGATTCGCATCGCCATCCGTATTTGCTGGAGTAGACGTTGGGCCTTTTTCAATTATATCTGAAATACCGTCCCCATCACTATCCAAATCTCTAAAGTTTGGAATACCGTCCCCGTCCGTATCGGTAGGGGTACATGGAACAGTACCTGTGCATCCGGAATCTTCCACGCTGTCAAGAATACCGTCCCCATCACTATCCGTATCCAGGTAGTCAGGTATATTGTCCCTATCGGTATCCGTAAGCGTTGCTCCGGTTCCCTTTTCGATCGCATCTGGAATGCCGTCGTTGTCACTATCGGCGTCCAAATAGTCTGGGATGGAGTCATTGTCTGAATCGGTCGGGGTACAAGGCAGTGTTCCAGTACAAGCTGCATCTTCGATTGCATCTGAAATGCCATCACCATCCGCGTCCAAATCTTTGTAATTTGGTGTGCCATCCCCGTCTGCATCGGTTACCCCTTCGGTGGCGTCAGGGATACCATCACCGTCCGAATCCAGATCTCTAAAGTTTGGAATACCATCCCCATCCGTATCGACACTACCTTCCACCGCATCGGAGATGCCATCTCCATCCGAATCTAGATCTAGGTAATCAGGGATGTTATCCCCATCAGTATCTGCCAACGCGGCTCCAGTTCCTTTCTCGATCGCATCCGAAATGCCGTCCCCATCACTATCAGTGTCGTATGGATTCGAAGAACCTGTTCCATCGGTGTTGGGAGGAGACAAGCCACCTGAAGCAGAGGCTGGAATGCCATTGACATCTGGAGCTCCATCCGCTTTACCATCCCTATCTACATCGGTTCCGCCCGCTTCGATGACATCTGAAATACCATCCCCATCACTATCCGTGTCTAGGATATTAGGAATGCCATCTCCATCGGTATCACAGGTTGCTGCCGAAGGCGAGCAAGCCGCTGCCTCTACCGTGTCCAAGATGCCGTCATTATCGTCATCTGAATCATCTACATCTGCGAGTCCATCCCCATCACTATCTGGAGGACAACCGTTGGTGCTGCCTAATCCATTGATTAATGGGCATACATCTACTGCGTCCAATACCCCATCCCCATCTGAATCGAGGTCTCTAAAGTTTGGTGTACCATCTCCGTCGGTATCTACATTGCCTTCTGACTGATCTGTTTTACCATCACCATCAGAGTCTAAATCTCGGTAATCCGGCGTACCATCGCCATCGGTATCGGTAGTACCTTCGGTAGCATCTGTAATGCCGTCGCCATCCGAATCCAAGTCTCTGAAATCAGGAGTGCCGTCTCCATCGGTATCAAGTGGATTAGCACCGTTTCCTTTTTCAACCGCATCTGTGATCCCATCTCCATCGCTATCTGTATCCAAGTAATCTGGGATACTGTCACCATCTGTATCAACAGGAGTTCCTGTTGGTCCTTTTTCGATCGCATCAGAAATACCGTCTCCATCACTATCCACATCTAGGTAATTCGGCGTACCGTCTCCATCTGTATCCGTAGGGGTACAAGGAGCTGTTCCGGAGCAACCCGCATCTTCGATGCTGTCCAAAATCCCATCCCCATCGCTGTCTGTATCCAAGTAGTTAGGAATTCCGTCCCCATCTGCATCAGCCCTACCTTCTATGTTGTCAGGTATTCCATCCCCATCACTATCTACATCTAAGTAATTTGGTGTACCGTCTCCATCGGTATCAAGTGGGCTAGCACCGTTAGATCCTTTTTCGATTGCATCCGCAATACCGTCCCCATCGCTATCTAAGTCCAGATAGTTTGGCGTACCGTCTCCATCTGCGTCGGCCGAACCTTCTACACTATCCGGTATACCGTCGTTATCCGAATCTAGGTCTTTATAGTCCGGTGTACCATCTCCATCGGTATCAACAGGAGTTCCTGTAGGCCCTTTTTCGATTGCATCAGAAATGCCATCCCCATCGCTATCCGTATCTATATAATTCGGATTTCCATCTCCATCCGTGTCAGTTATGCCTTCAATTGCGTCCGTAATGCCGTCGCCATCAGAGTCCGTATCCCGGTAATTTGGCGTACCGTCTCCGTCCGTATCAACCGTTCCTTCGGTAGCATCTAAAATACCGTCCCCATCACTGTCCGTATCAAGGTAATCTGGCGTGCCATCACCATCCGTATCTCGAGGTGTTGGATCTGGTCCTTTCTCAACCGCATCTGAAATACCATCCCCATCGCTATCTAGGTCCAAATGATTTGGCACTCCATCCCCATCCGTATCAGTTGGGGTACATGGCGCAGTTCCGGTGCAGCCCGCATCTTCGAGCGCATCTGTAATGCCATCGCCATCGCTATCCAGGTCTCGGAAGTCTGGTGTCCCATCGCCATCCGTATCGGTTGGGGCACATGGTAAGACGCCGATACAGGCCGCATCTTCTATGCTATCCGGGATCCCGTCATTATCTGAATCCAAATCCAACCAGTCGGGTGTGCCATCACCATCTGTATCAATTGGATTGGCTCCCGTTCCTTTTTCGGTGGCATCTGGAATTCCATCTCCATCGGTATCAATTGGGGTGATGGTCATACTCAAGGTACCGGTACTTGTGGCTGTGCCATCAGAAACGGTATAGGTAATCACTGGTACGGTTCCAACATACAGATTAGCAGGAGTAAAGACAAAACTTCCATCTGCATTGACTAGAATCGTCCCCACTCCAGTGATCGTGGTCAATTGACCCACGGGGTAGCTCACCCCGCCAATACTGAATGATGCCACACTTAGGCTTGCGCCTTCTATATCCCGGTCATTGGTCAATACATTTCCTGAAATCGCGGTATTGATTGGTGCCGAAAGCGTCTCATTCGTTACCGTTGAGGCATCGTTTACTGCGGTTACTGCAATCGTCAAATTACCACTGGCTGTTCCATTTTGGGCTTGACCATCGCTTACGGTGTATTCAATCATCGGTACAACTCCGTTGTAATTGGCTACAGGCGTAAAGGTGTAGGCTCCGGTTGCACTGATGCTGATGGTCCCCACGTTCGGAATTAGATAAGTTCCACCAGTCGTTGGGTCTACCGCAGTAGTTACTCCTCCTACGATAAATTGAGTAATCCTTAAGTCTGACCTAGCTTGCTCAGGATCAGAATCGTTCGCCAATAAATTTCCTGTAGCAACCGCATCCTCTTGAATATTGACTGTTTCATTCACCACTACAGGAGGATCATTCACTGGAGTTACAGTGATCACGAGCGTACCGTTGGTCTGGCCACCATTGCCGTCCGAAACGGTATAAGTAAGTGTAGGGACAGTTCCGAAAAACCCTTGATTTGGGGTAAATGTGTAGGTGCCATCCGCATTTACCAGAATGGATCCTACACCAGCAAGTTCAACAATAGATCCCGCTTGATAAGTCACCCCAGCAATCGTGAATTGGCTAATGGAAAGTGTATTTCCTTCTACATCGGTATCATTAGTAAGCAGATTCAGTCCAGTGATTGCTGTATTTTCTGGGGTGCTGGTGGTTTCGTTGACTACGGTTGGAGGATCATTTACCGGGGTTACCGTTAAATTCAAGTTCGCGGTATTGGTCCCTACCCCGTCCGAAACGGTATAGGTGATCCTCGGAACAACCCCATTGAAATTCGGGTGTGGAGTAAACGTGAATTCGCCTGTGCTTAGTGCATTGATTGTCCCTTTGCCAGGGATCGTCGCCGTTGTAGTAAAGATTCCTGTAATCCCGTCAATCGTAAATTGCGTTACCGTCAAGGTTGAACCCGCATCTAGATCGGAGTCATTCGTCAATACATTGACAGTGACTGAAGTATCCTCTGGCGTTGTTTTATTGTCGTCGTTAACGGCAATTGGATCGTCATTTACTGCCGTAATTGTAATTGTTAAACCAGCCGTAGCTGTTGCACCATCATTATCTGTAATTACATAATTAATTACAGGAACTACACCATTGTAATTTGCATTTGGTGTAAAAGTGTAGGTTCCGTCGGCATTGACCTTTATAATTCCCACCCCTGAAATAGACGAAGTTGCTCCTGCTGGGTAGGTATATGTTACTCCAGCTACCACAAATGAATATTCTGTAATCACTAATGGTTTTGCTTCCGGATCAGTGTCATTGCTTAATAAGTTGCCTGTTGCACTCGTATCTTCATTAATTGTTTTGGTATCATTAACGGCCACTGGATTAGCATTAACTGGCGCTACAAAAATATCTAGCTTTGCAGATTTTGTAATTCCTCCATCAGTTATGGTATAGGTAATAATAGGCACATCACCTGAAAAGCCACTTACTGGCACAAAAGTATAATTGCCATCTTCAGCAATTACAATTGTTCCCACATTTGTAATGGTAGCTGTTTGGCCCTTTAAAAACGTAGCTGAAATTCCTGCAATAGTAAATTGGGTTACTGATAAGGTATTGCCTTCTACATCCGTATCATTGATTAATACGTTTCCAGTGGCCGTTGTATTGGCCGTTGTAGTCTTTATATCATCTGACGGCAGTGGTGCATCATTCACATCGGTTACTGTGATTGATAATGTGGCATTGGTAGTGCCTCCTTGAGCATCGCTAATACCATAACCAATAACTGGCACAAGGCCTACATATCCAAAGGCTGGTGTAAAGGTATAATTGCCATTCGCATTCACTACAATAGTTCCAACGCCTGGGATACTAGCACTTTCGCCTGCATTATAAGTTATTCCACCTACAGTAAATGTGATGACACTTAATATATTTCCATCAGCATCCGTATCATTTGTCAAAACATTACCTATTAGTGGCATATCTTGTGGGGTAGAGGTAGTTTCATTGAATGCAACTGGTGCATCATTGACCGGGGTGATCGAAATACTCAAATCCCCTATATCCGAACCTCCATTGGCATCCGTTGCAAGGTAGGAAATCACCGGAACGGTGCCGTTATAATTGGCCACAGGAGTAAACGTATAGCTACCATTGCTATTGATTTGGATGGTTCCGATGTTCGGGATGGATGCTGTTTGTCCTGCATTAAAGGTGCCTGCAACCCCTGCTACCGTGAAGTTGGTCAGGGTCAATGTTGCTGCTGGTGTACCTGAGCCGGTATCGTTGGTCAACACATTCCCCGTGACTGGCGTATCTTCCGGTCCTGTCTTCGCATCATCGACAACGGAAGGCGTGTTGTTCATTACAATTTTGGCGACCGAAGACGTTACATTCCCACAGACGTAATTGGACTGAGAAAGCTGAAGTCGGTAACGGTAGCCTCGCATGGCTATGGTCACATTGCTTACCGTCAATGTACTTGTAGCAGCCCCTGCATAAGTAGCGGAGTTGGTTACATTCGACCAGTTGGTACCTCCATCGGTACTCAATTGCCATTGGTAGGTCGTCGTACCCGAACCAGCGGTGATTGTGCTTGCAAATACCACCGTACCTCCCGGTGTAGTGGTCTGATCTGTAGGCTGTGCTGTAATTAAACTTGCCGAACCAACACTCAAATAATTTACATTGGGCGTATTATAGGTAGCGGTAGTGACTTTTCCGGTTGCGTCTACCGTGATTGGGTTAGTACCAAACACTTGGTTGCCATCGGTACCCTGCGCAGTGGAACTGTTGTAGGCTTCGTTTGCATCAGAGCAGCCATCGCCGTCGGAGTCAAGATCGAGTTGGTTTGGTATTCCATCTCCATCGAAGTCGCAGATTAAATTTGAATCATCCAATGAATTTCCCATTCCAGTCGCAGCAAATTGGAATCCATTCGCAACATCTACAGGAGACCAAGCTGAGAAACTTGTTAGTGGAGAAACTAAAGAATATTGAACTGTTGCTTGTTCAAATTGGCCACCATCGTGCATCGCAACAGCCATACGTACCCATTTCCCAGCATTGACAACGCTCGTGATAAATGCTCCACCAATATAATTATCAACCGTATTGTACTTGGTTTGAGATACTAGTTTTAAATCGTCTCTATTCGTAGTCAATAGTAAACTACTATTTCCGCCACCTCCTTGTTTAGGAGTTGTGATCGAGGCTCCTTTATGCGAAACATAGAGCATGGCAACATTCCACGTTGTATTCGAATTACCTATTCTAAATGCAATTTGACTTGCATTAGTAAATGCAGCAGTGGCAGGAATTTTTACATAAAATTCGCGGTAGATTACTGTCCCCTGATTCAGAGAAGGAAAATCTAACGAGGTTAAAGGCTCTTGAATAACCGCAGTAGTAGCTGGCGGAAGCTTTACTTCGCCATAAACCAATTGTGTTGCTTCAGCTCGAACTGCACCAAAACTTCCTCCAGCAAAACTATTCACCGAGCTTTCATCAATTGAAGAAAAAGTCCAACTCTTACGAGAGACCTGCCCAAGGTTGCTAGACGTATTTTCAATCATCAACGCAACATTACATTCCGTCGCATCCAATATCCCATCATTATCATCATCCAAATCGTCAATATCTGGAACCCCATCAAAATCGGAATCTAAACACCCTTTTACTGTAGCATTTGTGGCGCGAGAATAAAGGTTATAATTTCCAGTGTAAATGCCGCTCTCAGAACTTGTTTCAATTGAATTCGCGAAACCGTTGTTCCCATAAGGCCCCGTAACGGTTGATTGCGTGAGTGAAGTCACGGTTTTCGCCTCAACGGCATCAAAGCAACCATCGCCATCAGAGTCTAAATCTAAACGATTTGGAATACCATCGCCATCTGTATCCAATGCATCATTAGAGGACGCTGGCTTACTCGTACATAAGTATCCAGAACCAGCCTCAATGACCATTAAGGATAAATCAGTTGCTAGATCAGCTGTATGCGCAATAGCTATTGTATGCGTCGTAGCAGTAGCCACAAATGACAACGTAACCATTTGTTGCGTGGCTTCAAGCAACTGATCCGGTGCTTGGGAAACCTGCGTTCCATCTCTTAACAAGACAAACCTTGCGGCTGTTGGGGTTGTTTCATAGGACACTGCAGCGTTAACACCCGGACTATGCGTAAATGCACCTCTAAATGATAAATAATACGTTTGCCCTACTGTCAAGCAGTTTAGCGTTTGCTGGAAGGCTTCACCATACGGCGCCCAGCCTCCAAGTGATCCACTTCCACCTTTACTCATTCCATAAATGAAGAAGGTATTAGCGGTAGCGGCAGGGAATAAGGTCCTAGAAGGGGTGGCTTGTCCATAACTTATTTGCCAATTTCCCTGATTAATATCTACAGAGCCACCATTCGCAAAATTTGTCCAACCTGTAGGAGGCGTTCCAGTTGCAGAAACAGCAGCAGATAAGGAAGCGTTGGTTACACAAGCTGGAGATACCACACAACCAAATGGTCCATTTTCAATGCTATCCAACACCCCATCGTTATCATCATCTAAATCGAATATATCCCGCACCCCATCAGAGTCCGTATCGGTACAAGCATTAATTGCATTTGTTAGGGCGTAACTAGCATAGGAAGACGTGTAATTGACCATTCCTGTGGTCCCAGTTTCGTAATTATTTAAAAGCCCATTGCTGTTGGTATCTGTACCCGTTGGAAAAACCGAAGTACTCGTTGCAGTAGTAGAGCTTCCAGCTTCAATGGCATCCGAACAACCATCGCCATCTGAATCTAAGTCTAAGTGATTGGGGGTGCCATCATTATCAGTATCGATGTTGGTACAAACTGATTCTCTGAAGTAAACTTCTTGCGACCAGTTGGCTTGCCCTGTAATACTAATTCCTAAAACACGGTAGGTGCTAAATGCCGAAACATTTTTCGGCATATCAAACTTGATGGAATTGGTAGTTGCAAGAATTTGGAGAGAGTTAGCGACAACTTGTGATGCGACTATATCGACCCATGTGGTTCCCCCGTCATTTGATCCTTGAATTTTGTAGGTTCCTCCTGCAATTAATGGCGTCTGGTTATTATTATTTGCCAACTCAATTAAATTCAAAACCTTTTGACTTGGCAAATTGAATTGCAAAATCGTTTTGTTGTTCAAGTTGGTCTCAGAAGGATAAATTTGTTGGATTAGATTTCCATCTAACAAGGAGTTTAATCCTGTTGGGGCATTTTGGAATACCCAGTTGACAGTTGAGCTTATCGTAATTCCTGATTTGGAAAGAACAGTATTTGCGCATGATTGTTCAACGACATCCAACACCCCATCATTGTCATCATCTAAGTCGACAACATTTTTAATTCCGTCTGAATCTGTATCCAAACAAGCATTTACGGTGTTTGACAATGCGTAATTAGCGTAGGTAGACGTATAATTTACAGTACCAGCAGTTGTGCCTTCGTAGATAGTTAGCAAACCATTCCGATTAGCATCGGCGCCTGATGGGAAAGTAGATGTACTTGTTGCAGTCGTAGAGCTTCCAGCCTCAATGGCATCAGCGCATCCATCGCCATCACTATCCAAATCAAGAGAGTTTATTTTCCCATCGTTATCAATGTCCCAACTACAAACATTCTCTTTAAAATAAATCTCTGTTGCCCATCCACCACCAGAAGTAGCCGCAATACCATATATACGGTAATACTTGTAAGCTGTAATATTAGAAGGAAAATTAGCAATGTTTGAATTGTGAGTTGACAAACCGCCACTTGTACTGGTAGCTATGTTATTATAGCTTAGGGTACCTGATACATCGATCCAATTCGTGTTATCTGTACTTCCTTGAATTTTATAAGTAGATCCAGTAGCAAACAATTGCTGCCCAACATAATGTCCAATTTCTAAGTAGCCCAATGCCTTTGGCGTTGGAAATTCAAAATTAAACCATGGACTGTTATTCAATGTTCCACTTGGACCGCTTGCCACGTACACATTGGCATCTACTCCATCAATTAAATTAGCAATTGTGTTGCCATTAAAAGTATAATTAATTGTTGCCGGCTTGGTAATGATTAGACCTGTTTTAGAAATTGTTAGTTCTGCACAGGCTAATTCTGTAGTATCTAAAACCCCATCGTTGTCATCATCAAGATCCAAAACGTCTCCAATACCATCCCCATCTGTATCTAAACAAGCATTGACGGTGTTTACTATTGCGAAATTGGTGTAAGTTGACGTATAATTTACAGTACCAGCGGTGGTGTTACTTTCGTAATTGTTCAACAAGCCATTCCCGTTAGTATCTGTTCCTGTTGGGAAAACTGACGTACTCCTTTCTGTTGTCGAACTACTTGCTTCAATGGCATCAGCGCATCCATCGCCATCACTATCCAAATCAAGGGAGTTTATTCTCCCATCATTATCAGTGTCTAGTACCGTACATTCTTGAAATGGTTCTCCATTTTGAGTCATTTTACCACCTTTCCAGAATCTACTACCAATATTACCAATACGGCTATCGTATCCTAAAGTAATTAGTGTAGAACTGCCAATACCCATGAAACTAACCGTCCGAATACCAGAGCCGTTTAAATAAGTAGTCCCTAATATGACACCTGTAGAAGCATCTATTGCTCTCAAATATGGTTTGGATCCTGTTGTAGGGTCATCCCCAAAAGCACTAATTAGTTCAACTTCGAAAGTATAAGAAAGGCCCGCCGTAGTAGAAAAGCTTTTGACCATCTTACCAGTTATATTAGGGCCTGCATTGGACCCTTGCAAATCAAAATATGGATCAGTACCAGACAAGCCCATATAATCAAAATCTGCTCTATCAACAGCAGTAGGTGATGGATCAAAATCGAATGCATTCCAGCCAGAACAATGGGTGAATATTCCGTAAACAGCTGCTCCCAACTGCGCTGCTGTGCAGTTTCCATTAGTTGACGAAACGAGTGTACAACTCATTTCTTTGATATCTGTCACCCCATCATTATCATCGTCTAAATCAATGAAATCACCTACTCCATCCACATCTGTATCAATGCAGGTAATGATTAAATTAGTACTCGCAAAAAGGTAGGTATAGGTACCCTTGTATATTCCGCTAGAAGGGCTTGTTTCTAGGGCATCTGCAAAGCCGTTGGTTCCTGTCGTAGCTGGGTTAAAGAAACTCGTAGCAGAAAAAGCGGTGGTTCCTATTGGTGCTGTTCCTGCTTCAACGGCATCGCTGCAACCATCTCCATCGGAGTCATGGTCTAAATGATTTGGCTTGGTATCGCTGTCGGTATTTTCACTACAAGTAGCTTTAGGGTATACCGTATTTGCGGAGACTGGGATCACAAATCGTGCAGTAAGTACACCTCCATAACTGGATGTGCCTGCCACACCAATTAGTCTGAAGAATTTGAATTTGGCGGTAGTAGCTAAGGTATTACTTATGGTAAGTGTGCCAGTTGTTGCACTAGAACTGATTGCTGCAGACAAATCGGTCCAGCTTTGATTATCAGTTGAACCCTGTAGCTTAAATGTACTGGAACCATTTGCGGAAAGTGCCCAACTTACCAAGTCGAAGGTCATGGAAGTCAGCGGCACATAATCTGCCGCAGTGAATTTGAAAATTTCTTTTCCTACCCAATTTTGACCTGTTGTAAATGCTGATGCAGTTGAAGTATTTGCATCAATTGAGTTTCCAATCACATAGGAAGTTGTGTGTTGAGTTAATTCGGAGCTTACAGCAATAGGGACTTGTAATTCTTGATTCGTATAAAAGCAAGAAGGAGACTCCACGTTATCTAAAACCCCATCGTTATCGTCATCCAAATCAACATAATCTACAACACCATCCGAATCAGAATCCAGGCATAGATTAAATGCAGCAGAAAGTGCAAAATCATAAGTAGCATTGTAATTAAGGAATCCCGCAGTGGTTCCTTCGTATTGATTCAGCAAACCGTTTGAATTGGTATCCGTGGTCGTTCCATTGGTAACAGGGAAGATCGTTGTACTAGTAGCAGTAGTAGAGCTTCCCGATTCAATTGCATCGGCACAGCCATCACCATCAGAGTCGAGATCTTGGTGATTTAGTTTTTGATCTCCATCGGTATCATTGGTACAAATCGCTTTTGGATAGGCTGAAGGATTAAAATCTGAAGCGATATTGAAGGTAATTTCTCCTACCCCACCATACCATGAATCGCCAGCTGCTCCAACAATACGGTAGTGAGTAAATGATTTAGTAGGCTCGAGTGTATTGGCAAGTACAAAATTACCGGTATTCAAAGTTGAAGCTACAGCAGCAGATAAGTCTGTCCAGTTGACATTATCCACAGACCCTTGCAATTTAAAGGTATTGGCTGCACCATTGGAAAGAGGCCAACTCACTAAATTGCCCAAGGTAACTCCCGTAATTTTAATGGTGGTTGCTGCAGTTAGTTTGAAAAGCTCCAATCCCACCCAATTGACATTCGGTGCAAAAGCAGATGCAGTTGCAGGATCATTATCAATTGTATTAGCTATTAAATAAGTTGAATGCATTGCCAATTGGGTACTTACCGCAATTGGCCTTAGTAATTCTTTGGCAGTTAAAAAGCAGCTTGGTGACTCTACCGCATCTAAGACACCATCGTTGTCGTCGTCCAAGTCAACAATGTCTTTTATTGCATCACCATCGGTATCGGTACAAGCATTTATTGAAGATATTAAAGCAAAAGAACTATAAGTGAGGAAATAATTGATTGTTCCAGCTGGAGTAGCCTCATAAACATCTAGCAATCCATTCCCATTGGTATCTGTTCCCGTTGGGAAAACCGTTGTACTTGTTGCAATGGTTGAGCTTCCCCCTTCAATCGCATCGGAACAGCCATCACTATCTGAGTCCAGGTCTATGTGATTGGTTTTCCCGTCATTATCTAGGTCGCTAATACAATCCAATTTTGGGTTCAAACTTGATTGATAATTGGCAGGAACTTCAAAATAAACCTCATTTGAGTACCCATTCGCATTCACTCCACCACCAGAAACCCAATAAATCCGGTAAAACAAATACTTCCCACTATTCTGTGTAACTGAAAACGTATTCGCTGTAAGGGAGCCTGCTAGTCCAGGGACAGAAGTTGACGCTCCATAGCCATTGCCCAAGGTTGTCCAAGATACGTTGTCATTGGAGCCCTCTAAACGCAATACCGTTCCCGTATTGAAATGCGTATTCGCATTGATGTACCCCAGGTAAATCGTTTTGAGTTCGACAGGAACTGGCATCTTAAATGCATAGACCGTTTGTCCAGCTGTGGTTGATGCAATAAAATTAACTGCATAATTTGCAGCAGCCGTTCCATTATTTCCGTCTACTAATTTGTAAGGACTTCCATAAGTGGCATTCATGGCCAGCGTGGTACTCACCGTAATGTCAGATCGATTGCCTGATAGCCAGTCTGCTCTTGAGTAAAAACAATTAGGTGATTCTACCGCATCTAATATGCCATCGTTATCATCATCAATATCAATTACATCAGTAATACTATCCCCATCTGTATCTACACAAGCAGCATAATTTTTTGAAATGGCAAAATCATAGGTAGAGGTGTAATTAATCAGCCCGTTACCTGCGGTTTCTAAACTATTATCTAAACCATTGGCTCCCATAGTGCCCGCAAAGGCATAATTCGTGGTTGTACTAGTTGTAGCACCAGATTCTAAAGCATCTGAACAACCATCCCCGTCTGAATCGAGGTCTAAGCGATTAGGGGTACTATCATTATCTGTATCTTGATCATTACAACCCGCAAATAACCCTACCCAAGAATTCTGCGAACCCGCTGTTTTGTAAATTTCAATCCGTTTAGCTGCAAACGGAATCTCAATTAAAATATTTGATATGGGGTTTGTTGAGCCATCATAAGTTGCCGCACCTGCTGCAGTTAAAAGGATTGATGATCCAGATGGATAAGTTGTATTTACATAAGACCCTTTTTGTGAAATATTGCTTGAATTTAACGGAATCAGGTTTCCTAATACATCATATACTTTTAGGGCTATGGACTCACTTTGGTCAACATCAGCTACCGCAATCTTTAATTGCTGATAGGTGTCAGTCAATACAATAGCAGCAGAACTCGTCCCTGATAATTGTACTACATTGATATTGGTCTCGTAAAGTGTTGTAGCTATGCTATTTACTGTAGCTCCTCCTAACTTGATAAAGTTCCCCGTATTGTTATCTGAAAAAATGCTTGTTGCACCAGCAGCAGTTGGGGGCACTGCATTTAATGGCGAAGTACAGGACAACTCTGTGGCATCAAGTACTCCATCATTGTCATCGTCTACATCCAGTACATCATTTATCGAATCATTGTCTGAATCAATGCAGGCAGCATAGCCTCTCAACATAGCATAAGCATAGGTAGTGGTATAGTTGATGACCCCATTATCCGTAGCGGTTTCTAAACTATTCGCAAAACCATTAGCGCCATATATGCCCGCAGCAATCGCATTAGGTAACGTAGTTGTAGAAGTAACGGCGCCGTTAACTCCATTTTTTACAGCACCTGAATTCAACGTTCCGGTGACGCCGGCTTCTGTCGCATCGGTACAACCATCCCCATCGGAATCTAAATCCAATCTATTCGGAATTCCATCATTATCGGTGTCAATATCTGCAGTTCCACAAATGGCGCGGAATTCACCCAAGAACATATTGTAGGCGGCATTTACGGTAAGCCCATCGGTAGACACTTGACCAACACTGTTATTATTAATGTCATACCAGCCGCTTAAAATATTTAAACGGAGTTTGGTTACATTACTTAAGGCTTTGGGGAAATAAAAAGGTTGCGCTCCGGGTAGTGCCCCGCTACTATTGGGCTGTGCAGTCGTGAACACCTGCGAGGTAAATATGCGGCCCCCTTCATAGGTTACCTCTACGGTAAAGTCTTTTGGAGGTCCATCACCACCACCGTAATTAAAGGCGTCTGGAGCCCATAGCGCTACCCCGCCCACGTTAGAACCAGCAGGCATTAAGTATTCGATAAAACCAGATGTTTCGGGTTCTTTCAATAACCAGGCATTCTCCAGTACCGCCGGTGCGCTCGCTAAAGCCGCAAGTCCAGTACCTGTAAATCCTGATCCATCAATGGTTCGAGTGGCAGTGGAGCCACCATATACCGGACTAGAAGTGGCAGAAAATGGGGTTAAAGTGACAGTTGAACAAGATCCAGATTGCTCCGAGGCGTCTAAAATACCATCATTATCATCATCAATGTCTACATAATCCACCACACTATCACCGTCGCTATCTAAACAGGTGAATGATTTTGAATCAATGTTATTCGTATAGGTACATTCATTGATGCCCGTATTTGGTGTCCAGGAGCTTAAATTAAATGGCCTTGTCGTAGTGCCTCGATCATTCACCACGGCGAATACAGTGGTAGAAAGTGATACTAAATTGGCAGTCATGGTTACTGCCTGTGATGCACCAGCTGCAATGCTCGCAGTTATTTGGAAAGTCCCAATCAAATTAGCGGCACCTGTAGTAGGATTTGCATCGTACATCGCCACAGAAGTACCGGCTGGCAATACGAAGGAACCTGAATTACTGATGGTGGCAGTAACCGTAATCCTAGGACAATCCGTTGTAACCGTATTAATGGTAATTCGTGCATCAGGTGCATAGGTAAACCCACTTGGCACTCCATTTCCTACCGCATCAGCAAATTGAAACTGCGCTGCGTTGTTGTTGTATGCAATAGAACTTGCGGCATTAACTTCTGTTGCAGGGATTGTTAAGTTGCTGTTGATGTTTACAATGCGGTAGTTCCGCTGGTTCCAATAGGTAGGCGCACCTTTCCAAGGAAAAGTAGCAGGGTCGCTTCCAAAAACTTGCAACATACTGTTTCCTGTAACGGCAATTTCTGCTTGGCCATCGTTGTTCAGATCTGCCACAATGGGATATTCTCCCCAAGTGGAAGAAGCTACATTGGCTGTTGCATAGTTAACAGGGGTAGTTCGGTTACCATTAATAATCCGTAGGGTAGACTGATCACGGTATACAATTTCCCGTAACCCATTTCCATCAAAGTCAAAAGCGGTAATACCCGTGCAACCTGACATGTCGTTTGTTGCCAAAGACCAGATATGCTGCGTCGCAGTTCCTGCAGTCGTATTGTAATTTAAATTGTAAGCCGTAACAATTCCTGACGAACCCCCAGATGAATTAATTATTACTGCTTCCGGTAAATCAGTAGATTTTCCTCCTGTTGTTTTATCATCAAATACATTGGCAATTAATGGCAAACCTCTGACTCCATAAATGAAACTTGGAGGTATCCTTCTAAATAAAAGTGTATTTGCTGCAGTGGTTCCATTGGGATCCCACATAACCACAAAAGATGAACCATTATAAACGATGTCTAATTTACCATCTCCATTCATGTCGGCAATAGCGGTGGGTCCATTGTCATTAGCAGCAATCAAACTTGTACCAACGATAGTACTCAGGTCATTTAAGATGGTGGTTACGCCGGTAGCTAAATTAATCCCATACACTCTTGAACCATAAATCAATTCCTTGCCTGGGTTGGATGAAAGAATGTCTGCAACAATTACATCAACAGGCGTTCCTGTGCTACCCGATGTTTGACCAATATATCCTAATGCAGGTCCTGCAACACGCTTGACCAACGCATTGCCTACAATACCAAAAACATCACTACCTAATACAATTTCAGCTGTTCCATCCTGATCTATATCTACGATGTAAGGAGTTACTGTATTGGTGTATTGCGAAGCTGTTGTTGATTTGAACAAAAAGTTTGTTTCAGTACCACCTGTACTAGCAAAAATGTAAACAAATCCAGCCGTGTTGACCATAACAACTTCAGGGGCTGATGCTGCGTTTCCAATGATGTTAGCAATGGCGGGTTGAACTGATCTTCCACTCGCTGTAGCTATAACAAAATCTTTGGTAGCAGTAGTTTTATTCGTTCCATCACCTTTGTACACATAATAACCAGTAAAGTTTTCATCAGGCGCTAGTATTTCAGAAATACCATCTCCATTCAGATCTGCAGCTGTAGGTGTACCCCCATTCCAGATTAACGCATTCGATTGAAATTTTTGTACCATGCCCCAAGAGGTTGCAGGGGTAGGGTTATAAGGTGCTGCGCAGATTTGTGCATGAACAGAAACATATGTGAATTGAATTAAAAAGAATACAGTTAAACAGAACCTAAATAATCTACTCTTTATCATCTAAACCTGACTATTTTTAATTGTGGAAGAATTTTAAAAGAAAATAACTGCATGAATGCTACATATTGAACCGATGGCTATGGAGGATAGATTGTCGGTTGCCGTAAAAGACCTAACAGGAAAAAGTGACAATAATCCTTTTAGATGCATAGCAAAACCATTTATTTTTTTCAGTATTATTAAGAAATGATTCAAATTCATTTAGTGTATGGCATGAATATTATTACTTATTTTTTAGCGCAATAGTTGAAAAATAACATCCCCAATAATTAAACAGCATGATTTATCTTGATGTTATTTTTGCTTTAACACAACAGAAATAACCGAAAGTTAATTGGCAACAACTAGCTTAATTAATTGGCAGGGTCGCGAATATGATTTATAACGGTGATAAGTCAAACGGGAAGCTGACCTAGAATTGTCCAATTTTTTATTTGTGAACAAAAAAGCCTGGATGGATTAAAAAAAGTGAAATTATAGGAAAAAATAAGACTGAATTTTAGAATATGAACTAAAATCCGTGAATGAATTAATTTTCAAGACCTAGTACCTATGAATTGAGAAAATTAATTTTGAATATACTTTTCAAACAAAAATTAGAATCTAGAAAGGAATTAAAAATGATCATCGTTTTTACAAATTGGTCTTGTTTTGCATTTGTGAACTAAAAAGAATTGAGAATGATAAAAAATTGGAGTCATTTTAATAATTAGAACTTCTTTTAAAGAATTGAACTAATTTCAGAGGAAGATATATGGTATTTTATTTTGCGCTGACAACAATTATTCTCACGGCGGTTTTAACCGTGCACAATTTCAGATTCAATAAAAACTGTATTTATTTAGCTGGTTATTTACTGCCCATCAGCCTGTTTGTAATAGCCAACTACTATTTTTTTGAAAGTGATTCAGTTAAAGGTATTGCCATTCTATTTGGGCATGCTGCGCCATTTTATCACTTATCAGCACCCATGTTATACTTTTACACCAAAGGCACTATTGATGATACATGGAAATTTGGCTATTCAGACTATTGGCATTTTATACCCTTTATACTCGGTACAATAAATATCAGTCCCTATTACTTTGTTGATTTCAGCCAAAAGATTGTCTACGCCGAAAAAATGATTGCAGATCCAAACTTTCATCGCTCAATAGACATAACCCTTCTTTACCCCAACTACATTCAGGCTCTTGGTAGGCCATTTCTGATTTTAATCTATTCAATAGGCAGTTTGATATATTTAATACAGCAGAAAGCCTATTTTCTGAGCACTAAGCCTCTTGAAATTAAAAAAACCACCTACCGATGGTTAGAATTTTTGACAGTCAATGCAATCTTGATATCAATCATGTATTTAATTGTTACGTATAATTATTTTTCATATAATTTAGAAACAAGAGACCAAATAGTCAATAATGTATATTCCATCATATCAAAGATTTTGATCTTCATGGTACCTGCAATTCTCTTGTTTTACCCTCAGGTAATTTATGGCCATTCAGTAACTATCACAAGCAACATCGGCCTAGGCAAAAAATCTATAAAACAAAATAAGAACAGTCAGAATAAATACAATTCGCAATTAGCTAAACGCTTGATGAGTATAATTAATGACGAAAATTTATACTTAAGTCCTGATTTTTCATTAGATACATTGGCGCAAAGATTAGACGTCCCTAAACACCGTTTATATCCATGCTTTAATACTATTTTAAAGAAAAAATTTAGTGAATTAAGAACTGAGCTGCGAATTAACTATGTGAAAAATTTACTCCTTTCAGAAGAGTTTAATGCTGTATCGATGGAAGGTATTTGGACAAAAGCAGGATTTGCTTCAAAAACCAACTTTTTTACCACCTTTAAAGAAGAAACAGGGTTTACGCCATTGGAATTTATAAAACTGAAAAAAGATAAAAAATAATGACTTTATATTTTGGAGTACTCACCTTAATTCTGACGCTTATATCAACTTTTTATAATGCAAAGGTTAATAAAGCTATATTCTATTTGTCGGGATTTTTGATATCAATTACTATGTACGGCCTGGCTCATTATTATTATTTTAGTGGTGAGTCGGTATTTATTTTTAGCATCATAAATATTCACTTTTTGCCAGTATACTATTTATCAGGGCCCATGCTTTTTTTCTATGTACGAAGTACCCTAAAAGATAATTCACAATTATCAAAAATTGACCTTTTGCATTTCCTTCCTTTTTTAATTGGCTTGATTTATATTATACCTTATTCATTTCAAAGTTTCGAATTTAAAATTGATTTTAATACCAAACTTCTAGCTGATAATGGGCTTATAAAATCAACACATATAAAATCTTTCTTTCCCAATTATATCAATCTTGTAGCTAGGCCAGTATTTTTATTATCCTATGCGCTAGGAAGTGCTTATCTCATTTTTAAGTATTCAAGGTTTAAAAAACGGAAATATTCACCATTGATTCAAAGAAATAACATGGTTAAATGGCTGAAAACTGTTGTACTGATTGCCTTCATTTTAAGCTTTTTTTACATCATCATCACCTACAAATATTTATCCACGAACCTGGTTGTTAAACAATTGATCAATGAAATGGAAGTGAGTATACTCGCAGGTATTTGCTACTGCATTATACCTATTTGTATTTTAATATTTCCGAGTGTTTTATATGGCATTCCTAGAGTATCAAAAGGCCCAAGCAAGTATTTAGATGAAAGCAACAGACAAGCTATTCTTCAATCAAATGAACCATTGGAAGCAACTGCAAAAGATATTTTAAACTTTTTAAATGAATCTGAAGCATATTTAAATCCTAAATTTAGTATCCAGGACTTGATTAACGGTTTGGGGATACCTAAGCACCATGTTTATTATTGTTTTAATAATATCATCCAAAATAAATTCACAATCATAAAATCAGAGCTCAGGGTCAACTACGCTAAAAAATTACTCTTATCGAGTAAAGCAAAAGACTTGACTATGGAAGGAATTGGGATGGAATCAGGCTTTGCTTCAAAATCAAATTTCTTTGCTGTTTTTAAAGAATTTACCGGAAAAACTCCTTTAGAATTTATTGAGGCAGAGCAAGTTGAAAAGCACTAAAAATGCTAAAAAGTGATTGGCGAAACCTTAGCTAGAACCAAGTTATATTTTTTTTGTAAACAAGCAAAGCCTGGAAAATTGGATAGTTTAGCTAACTAACAGATGCTGGTGCAGCTGACTCCTCGGAAAAAACCGAGCATTCATAATGGAGGTTTCTTTAATTACTTATCAGTTCCAACAAAGCAATTAATAAATTGATTGCATCCAAGTGAATAATTTATGCGATTTTTAAATAGTCAAACTGTATGTCTTCGAACTAAAGTGGACTAACTCTTAAGGAGTGTTTTCAATTAACTTAGAGCTAACCTATTTACGTTACTGATGTTGAAATTTCTCCTTTTCAGTTTTTCATAATCCTCCTTTATTTTTTAACTAATTCAGTCCACTTGTTGCGGACGATTTACAAATTTCAAAAACTATGGAAAATATATGAAAAATAAAGAAAAAATGAGATAGCACTAAAAAGCATCCCAGATTGAATATCAATCAAAAAAAAGAAACAGAATGAAATACGGTCTTTATAACCTACAAGCAGAGGGTCAAGGGCGACCCATAGCTCCAGACTAAACACCCTGAAATTAACTCGTTGACTGCTTAAGCGCAGGATAAAATACCAATTCGAAATATTATATTTAAGTTCTCCAAAGTCGGCTAACCTAGATAAGGAAGAAATCAACACCTGTATCCATGGATATAGATGTTAATGATGTAAATAGATGATATATAAAGACTGTTCATTTTAATTTTCAAGTTGTGCAAAAAAGGATACTAATTTTTGACGATGATATAGACATACTTTCTATATGTAGCTTTATCCTCGAAGAGCAACACTGGGAGGTTCACACATCTACAAACTGTAATAATATTATCGAAAAAGTCAGAAAGGTTAACCCAGATATAATATTGATGGACAACTGGATTCCAGATACTGGCGGAATTGTGGCAACGCAAATGCTAAAAAATGACCCTGACCTAAAGAAAATTGGCGTGATCTACTTTTCTGCAAATAATGATATTGAAACCTTGACTAAAGAAGCGGGCGCCGATACCTTTTTAGCCAAGCCATTTGATATTGTTGACCTTGAAAAGGCGATTAACGGCTTAATAAATAAAATCTAGTGCCGTTCGACTATGCACTTAAGACTTCTTCGAGTATTCGGTGGGACTTAACTTCGCCGAAATTATCAAGATGGAGCCTGTAATAATCCAATAAATATTCTAGCAGAGCCCTTCTATCATTTCCGGGAATTTTGATCTGATCTGTTTGGTCAAAAGTGCTGTTAATAAGATCAGACCAATATTTCTTGTACGGCAGCTCAAGCACAAAAAGATGGGTCGGTTTTGTATTGCAGTAGACCCCATTTTTAAGATCAAAAAAAGGCGCATTACTATTTAAACTATCGGGGTAGAAGCCAAGAAATTGTGTGAGTCGCATTAGAAAAAATAGGTGAAAATTTTCAGTACCCTCAGTTATTTCATCTAATAATTCTATGCTATGAAAAACGTATTCAAACAACGTTTGATCTGGATCTTGATGCCTAATTGACTTATACAAGACTTCATTTAAGAACAGAGCTAAAGCGCTTTTTACTGTATCGTATGGAATATTTTGAAGAATATGCGCCTGACGTAATTCTGCAACCCGCTGAATATTACCGCCTGGCTTATAGTAGACAACCATATCAAGCAGATGTAAGGGCTGAAGCATGTTTTGCCTGATTTTTGCCTTTGGCTTCTTCACTCCATTGATTAGGTACGATTGCAAACCAAACTTTTCCGTTAGAATCTGTACAATGACACTGCTTTCAGAATAGTCGGTTGTCTTTAATACAATACCACGCGTTTTATGAAGCATTTCAAAAGAATTTCGGAACGAAGACAAACAGTCCTAATGTGAACGCAAGTACAGCCGTCAACAAAACGGAGGCAGCAGAAATATCGTTGATAAGACCTGCATTGTAGTTATAATTGGGTGAAATTAGATCCACAAGTAGTTCAATAAGAGTATTAATTAACTCGGCAATCAGTACCAGAAAAATAGCTGTAATGATCCAAAGCCACTCGGTGCGTGTGAGACCAACAAAATAAGAAATTAGGAAAATCCCGAGAGCAGCAAAAAGGTGAAATCTAAAATTAATCTGCGATACAAAAGCGTATCGTATGCCTTTAAACGCAAATACAAAGCCTTTGAGAAATTTACTGATCATCTGGCAGGAAAAAATAAAACTAGTTAAGGCATTGAGTCTTCTGCCCTTCGAACGGGTTGTTCTGCTTCTTCTTGTGCTTCAGCACGTTCTTCAAGTAGAGCTGCACGCTCTACTTTTCTAATCAAACCATATAAAATTAAAAGGAACCCAATGCCAAATAGCACAGTTCCAAGAACCATTGCCCATTTATATACATCTAATTCCTCTAGTTGCAGATACCAACCTGCCAAGTTCAAACCAACTCCAGCTAACAGCAGTAGAACTCCGCGACGCATATACTTATTTATCATAATAAAGCTTAGTGTAAATATAACGAAATTCTCCAAATTAGGTTTTCAGCTACCGCCCTTCTCAATTCATCTTCTAAAGTACGTAGACAATTTCTTACCTTTGCATCCTTGAATTTTGGAGTTAAAGCGCTGATGTATAAAGAATATAAGCAACTGAATTTATCACAAACCGGAAAGGAGATCTTAGAATATTGGAAAGAGAACCGGATTTTTGAGAAAAGTATTTCAAATCGTCCGGCCTCCAAACCCTATACATTTTACGAAGGCCCGCCTTCTGCAAATGGCATGCCCGGCATCCACCACGTAATGGCGAGGACAATTAAAGATATCTTTTGCCGATATAAAACCCTAAAGGGGTTCCAGGTGAAGCGAAAAGGTGGTTGGGATACGCACGGACTGCCGATTGAACTCGCCGTTGAAAAAACCCTAGGCATTACAAAAGACGATATAGGCAAAAAAATCTCGGTTGAAGACTATAACGCCGCCTGTCGCAGGGAGGTTATGAAATATACCGATGTTTGGAATGACCTGACCGAAAAAATGGGCTACTGGGTTGACCTCGATCATCCGTATGTAACCTATGAAAACAATTATATTGAAACACTTTGGTGGATTTTAAAAGAGTTTTATAAAAAGGGATTGCTATATAAAGGCTACACTGTTCAACCCTTTTCGCCTGCAGCGGGCACCGGATTAAGCTCGCACGAGTTAAACCAGCCCGGAACTTACAGAGATGTGAAAGACACCTCTATTGTCGCTCAGTTTAGGCTTAGAAGAGATCAGAAACATCCACTTTCGACGACGTTATTTGATAACGAAACTGAAGATACTGTAATTCTTGCATGGACAACAACGCCTTGGACTTTACCTTCGAACTGCGCGCTTGCAATTGGTAAAAGTATTCGTTACGCAAAAATAAAAACATTTAATCAATACACCTTTGAATCGGTAAGCGTGATTTTGGCCAAAGATCTTATTTCTAAACATTTTAGGCCTGAAGGCGAAAACGCTTCCTTTCAAGAATACATAGGAAATAAAACACAGCTCGCTAATAAAGTCATTCCTTGGACGCTGGAAGCCGAATTTAATGGTGCGGAGCTTCTTGACCTTCGCTACTATCAGTTACTGCCGTACGTTTCGAACGAAATGCTAGAAAAAGACGCTTTTCGGATTATTCCAGCTGATTTCGTTACCACCGAAGACGGAACTGGTATCGTTCATATTGCATCTGTATTTGGCGCCGACGATTTTCGAGCTGCGCGTGAAAATGGGGTTCCTTCTGTAATGATAACAGACGATAAGGGCAATGAACTACCGCTTGTTGATCGGTCAGGTAAGTTTGTAAGCGAAGTAAGCGATTTTGCCGGGCACTACGTAAAAGAAGAATACTATAGTGATCAAGAACGGCAGAAGCCAGATTTCAAACCGACAGATGTTCTTATTGCAATAAAGTTAAAAGAAGACAATAAAGCATTTGACGTTAAAAAATACGAACATAGTTATCCGCATTGCTGGAGAACAGATAAGCCAGTACTGTATTATCCTCTAGATAGTTGGTTTATTAAAACCACTGCAGTCAAGGATCGAATGGTAGAACTTAATAAAACGATCAATTGGAAACCCGAAGCAACGGGTACCGGACGATTTGGCAATTGGCTCGAGAATCTTGTCGATTGGAATTTGTCTCGTTCGCGTTTTTGGGGAACGCCTTTGCCTATCTGGCGAAGCGAAGACGGATCTGAAGAAACCTGCATCGGTTCTATACAGGAGCTGGAAGCGGAAATTGAAAAATCGATTAAAGCCGGATTTATGCCAGCGGAATCGGTAATTAAAGACTTACATCGACCGTATGTTGACGATGTAGTTCTGGTTTCGCAAAGCGGGAAAAAGATGCTGCGCGAGCCGGATTTGATCGATGTATGGTTTGATTCTGGAGCGATGCCATATGCTCAATGGCATTTCCCATTTGAAAATAAAGAAGAGTTTAAACATGCATATCCCGCAGATTTTATCGCCGAGGGTGTAGATCAAACGCGTGGATGGTTTTTTACTTTACATGCTATCTCGGTAATGTTAAACGACAGCGTAGCATTTAAAAATGTTGTTTCGAATGGCTTGGTCCTGGATAAAAACGGCAATAAAATGTCTAAACGTTTGGGCAACGCCGCGGATCCCTTCGAAACCATAGAGCAATATAGTGCCGACGCAACTCGCTGGTACATGATCAGCAATGCATCCCCCTGGGATAACCTGAAATTTAATACAGAAGGCTTAGATGAAGTGCGCCGTAAATTCTTCGGTACGCTTTACAATACCTATTCATTCTTTACCCTATACGCAAATATTGATAAATTTAGCTATCGCGAATCAGAGATTGCTTATCAAGACCGGCCCGAAATCGATCGCTGGATACTATCACTTCTAAATTCCTTAACGGATGAAGTTGGCGGTTTTTACGAAGATTTTGAACCCACGAAAGCATGTCGTGCAATACAGGAGTTTGTGGATGAGCACCTGAGCAACTGGTACGTGCGTTTGTCGCGCCGACGCTTTTGGAAAGGCGATTATACCCAAGACAAAATTTCTGCCTATCAAACACTTTATACATGTCTAAATACTATTGCTAAATTAATGTCGCCGGTGGCTCCATTTTTCAGTGATCGTTTATATCTTGATCTAAATTCGGTAGCTAAAAAAGAACAATTTGAGTCAGTGCACCTGGCAGATTTTCCAGTGTACGATAACGAAGCGATTGATAAACCTTTGGAAGAGCGCATGGCGATTGCTCAAGACATCTCATCAATGATTTTGTCAATACGAAAGAAAAGTAGCTTAAACGTTCGGCAGCCACTTAATAAAATTCTTTTACCGATTTTGGATAACCACTTTAGGCTGCAGGTTGAGAAAGTAAAAGATCTAATTTTATCAGAAACCAATATAAAAAACATAGAGTACATCAGCGATACTTCAGGTATCATTAAGAAGAAAATAAAGCCAAACTTTAAGGCTCTGGGACAAAAAGTTGGCAAGGACATGAAAGCTGTAACTGAGGCTTTAATTTCTCTTAGTCAGGAAGACATCAGCAAGTTCGAAGCTGAAGGTCGGTTTGAATTAATCGTTCTAAATACCCAATACTCAATTCATACTACTGAGATAGAAATCATTGCCGAAGACATCCCGGGCTGGCAGGTTTTAAATTCAGGCAGGCTTACCGTCGCTTTAGACGTTACGCTTACACCTGAGTTAAAGCAGGAGGGTCTCTCGAGAGAGTTGGTAAACAGAATACAGAATCTGAGAAAAGACTTCGGTTTTGAAGTAACCGACAAAATAGCTGTTCGAACCAGTTTCAACCCCTACTTTACAGAGGCCATAGACAATAATATATCTTATATTTGCGGCGAAATTCTGGCGGTCTCATTTCAATCTGATGTAGAGCTAACTGACGGCAGCGCAGTTGAGATTGATAACCACGAATTAATGATTTCAATTACAAGAGCATAGAAAAACATGGAGAACATCGAAAAGACGAAATATTCAGACTCAGAATTACACGAGTTCAAAGAGTTAATTTCCGACAAATTGCGCGGAGCAAAAGAAGAATTGGCTGCGCTTAGCTTATCATTAAGTAACCCAAATGTCAATGGCACTGATGATACAGCCGGAACTTACAAAACTTTAGAAGATGGTTCCGCTACATTAGAGAAAGAGCAAATCAACCAACTGGCTGCTCGTCAGAAAAAGTTTATTGAGAATCTTGAAGCAGCGCTGGTGCGCATCGAAAATAAAACCTATGGTATTTGCCGCGAGACCGGCAAACTTATCCAAAAAGAACGTCTACGTGCGGTTCCGCATACCACACTGAGTATGGAAGCCAAACTTAAACAGTCTTAATGAAAGGTTATAACAAGCCGCTACTAGTAATTTTTACTGTCTTACTTGCGGATCAACTACTTAAATTCTGGATCAAGCTAAATATGAGCATGGGCCAAGAATTCCAAATTCTTGGCGATTGGTTTATCGTACATTTTACTGAGAATAATGGAATGGCCTTCGGACTTGAATTTGGAGGAGAAACGGGCAAGTTAATTCTTACCTTATTTAGAATCGCGGCGGTTTGTGGCATTGCTTATGGAGTAATCTACCTGATCCAAAAGAAGTATCATCGAGGATTGATACTCAACATCTCTCTCATTTTAGCCGGAGCTATCGGCAATATTATAGATTCTACCTTTTACGGCCTTTTGTTTAGTGAGAGTTCTTACTATGAGCCGGCTAAGCTTTTTCCTACAGAAGGCGGATATTCTGGACTATTCCATGGCAAAGTGGTAGACATGTTCTACTTTCCTATAATCAATACGATCCTTCCAAACTGGGTACCCTTTTGGGGTGGCGAAGACTTTGTCTTTTTCAGACCGGTATTTAACATTGCCGACGCGGCTATTTCGATCGGCGTTGTTCTAATTTTGATCTACCAGAAAACGTATTTTAAGGAAGAACTTAAAGAAGAAAGCCATCCTCATAGCGAGATAGTGGAAGAATAAAAAAAATTATCAGCTTTACAGTTTTAATTTGCCAAACGTCTTCCTTATGGAATTGGCACGATATTTACATCAACTAAACGTATATATACTTATTATGAAAAAGATACTCTTCATCGTGTTGCTTGCCATAGTAGCTTTAAGCACGTTTGCTCAAAATATTGACCCTCGCAAAAAAATAGACGTTACGGGCTCTGCAGAAGCTGAAGTAACTCCCGATATCATCTATTTCGCATTATCCTTAAAGGAATATTTTAAGGATAATGCGATGAAAAATAAAGTAGAAATTGAAGTACTGGAACAGCAGTTGCAAGCAGCTGTTATAAATGCAGGAATACCGAAAGAGAACTTTATGATTAACAATATATCTAGCTACAACTATGCATGGGAGAAGAAAAAAGATCCCGGATTTTTGGCGCGGAAACAATATCGCATCAAACTCACTGATCTCACAAAGTTAAATCAGATTATGAGCGCCCTTGATCAAAGGAGCGTTGAATACACAACCATTGAAAGTTTTGACTACTCCAAAATAGAATCGTTGAAAAAGGATTTGAAGATCAAAGCCTTACAAGCTGCCCGTGAAAAGGCTACGTATCTGGCTGAAGGCATAGGCGAAAAACTTGGGGTGGCCTTGGATATACAAGAAGTTAACAATGAATACTATCCGCAACCGATGTATCGTGCTAACGTCATGATGAAAGCAGAGGGTATGTCGGCGCAGGATTCAGCGATCCCGGAAATAGATTTTAAAAAGATTAAACTGAATTATCAAATGCGCGCAGTTTTTGAATTGAAATAAGATTTCTATTTCAAAAAATAAGAACCCAATTGCTTCAAGCGCTTGGGTTTTTTTGTTTTGTCTGTACTTAAAGACTTAAAAGTTAGAACCGGTTTTGAGTAATGTCGATATTTAATTTTCAGAATCCGGTACCATCGGATGAATTCTATTTTATGTTGATAGATAGGGCAGCATCTCTAAATTTTGCTATTTTTGTCCCTCTATCAATTATGAGCGAAGAACGATCACTGAATTTCCTAGAAGAAATTATAGAAGAAGATATTCAAAATGGCACACACCAAGGACGTGTATTGACACGATTCCCACCTGAGCCAAACGGATATCTTCATATCGGTCATGCGAAGTCTATCTGTTTAAATTTCGGGCTTGCCGAAAAATATAATGGGAAAACAAATCTTCGGTTTGATGATACAAACCCGGAAACAGAGGAGACAGAATATGTAGAAAGTATCAAGGCCGATTTAAAATGGCTTGGATTTCAATGGGCAGACGAATTATATACTTCTGATTACTTCGGCGCGTTATACAACTTTGCGGTAAAACTGGTAGAAAAAGGACTTGCTTACGTAGATGACAGCAGCGCAGAACAAATTGCCGAACAGAAAGGAACCCCAACTGAACCAGGAAAGCTTTCGCCATATCGAAATCGTAGTATTGCAGAAAATCTAGCTTTATTTCAAGAAATGCGAGATGGAAAATATGCTGATGGCGATAAAGTTTTGCGTGCAAAGATCGACATGGCTTCACCAAACATGCATCTGCGCGATCCGCTTATGTATCGCATAAAGCATGAAAAACATCATCGTTCTGGCGACCAATGGTGCATTTATCCGATGTATGACTTTGCGCATGGCCAATCTGATTCAATTGAAGAAATTACTCATTCCATTTGCACTCTCGAGTTTGTGCCTCATCGTCCGCTTTACGACTGGTTCATCGAAAAACTTGACATATTTCCGAGTAAACAGTATGAATTTGCTCGTCTTAATGTTAGTTACACCGTTACAAGCAAAAGAAAATTATTGGAGTTGGTGACCAATGGGTTTGTAAGTGGATGGGATGATCCTCGGATGCCGACAATTACCGGGTTACGCCGTCGCGGTTATACTGCAGCCAGTGTCCGCAATTTCTGCGACCGCATCGGTGTTCAGAAAAGGGAAAATATAATTGACATGAGCCTTCTTGAGTTTTGTATCCGTGAGGATCTAAACAAAACATCCTGGCGTCGAATGGCGGTTTTGGACCCGATTAAATTGGTAATTACCAATTACACGGAAGGACAAGAAGAAATATTCTACGGCGAAAATAATGCAGAAGTCGAAGGCGGAGAAGGATTAAGAGAAATCCCGTTTAGTCGCGAAATTTGGATAGAACGTGAAGATTTCATGGAAAATCCTTCTAAAAAGTTCTTCCGTCTGGGACCAGGTTTAATGGTGCGTTTAAAGCATGCTTACATTGTCAAATGTGAAGACTTTGTAAAAGACGAAAACGGAGACATTACTGAAATTCATTGCACTTATATCAAGGAATCGAAAAGCGGTGAAGACACCAGTGGAATCCATGTAAAAGGAACTATTCACTGGGTTAGTGTACCGCACGCTGTAACCACGTCTGTCAACCTATATGATCGACTTTTCAAAGTTGAAGATCCGGGAAATAGCGACCGTGATTTTAAAGAATACATTAATTCAGAGAGTCTTCAGATAATACCTCAAGCATATATCGAAGCTGATCTCGAACAACCTGAAATTGGCCGGAGCTACCAATTTATAAGAAAAGGTTATTTCTGCCTTGACAAAGATTCAAAGCCGGACAATTTAATATTTAACCGCACAGTATCATTGAAAGACACTTGGGCCAAGGAAGTGCGCAACGCCTAAAGGCGATCAAGCAAAATATTTTCTAAATTCCTTAATAGCGCTTTTCGGATCTTCTGCAACGTTAACGGCAGATGATACTGCAATTCCGTAAACACCCTCTTGGTGAAGGGCAGCTGCGTCTTCGATCTTTATTCCACCAACAGCAAGGATAGGAACTTTGATATTGGCCTGCTCCATCTCAGTTAAAATTGCTCGGTAGCCTTCGATACCAAGCAAAGGATAATCATTGATCTTGGTTTTAGTGAAAGAGAAAGGACCACAGCCTATATAATCTGCTGCTCCTTCATGCGCAATTCGCTTGATATCTGTAAATGAAATTGCAGAAGCACCAAGAGTTTTTTCTTCAGTTATGATACTCCGTATTTTACCCAAATTAGCATCCATATTTTCCATATGGACGCCTTGAGCGTCAACTTTGTCTAGCAAATGATAATGGTTGGTTATGATCAAAGTAGCGCCCCAATCATCACAGATCATTGCGATCTGATTAATCTCTGAAATTAAATCCTTATCGCTTTTAGATAAACATCGGTATTGAATCCAGTTGGCTCCGGCTTCGCAAGCAGTCAAAACCTGCTCGGTGTGACTTCTATTCGGCAAGTCCTGGCTAAGATAGTGGAATCTGGATATAAATTTTTTCACTATTTAAGAACTTCTACAATAGGTTTTCCGATACTTCCATTAGGCGCTTGAATGTGCAATAAAGCAGCTATTGTGGGTGAGATGTCGGTCATATTCGTTAGCTTATTTGTTTTACCATGATTAATCCCCCAACCCATAAATAACAGTGGAATGTGTGTGTCATAAGGGTAGAGAGAACCATGAGTAGTGCCTGTTTGCTGTCCGCTATACCAACCCGGCTTTAGTATGATTTGAACGACCCCGCTACGCTCTGAATTATAGCCATTGACTATCTTACTGCGCAATTCGTCTGGAAGAATAACGTTGTTGATGGCTTTTAAATCAAAAACACCGGCGATACCCGGCTTTCCTTGTAGAAAGTTGACAACGTCTTTGCGGATACTTTCTTCGTTTAAATTGTTTGTTGCTATAATCCTGTTATTAAGGCTTGCTTGTAAATTACTGAAACTAACTACCAGTCTCGCAGCATTATATTTTCCTTGAAGCATTGCGTTCAGCTCTTGCAACAGCTGTCCGCTTTGCCAAAGTCCGGCAGGTAGCTTATTGTCTTTCATGAAATTCACATTGTGCGCTGCACCGTGATCTGCGGTCAGGAAGACCGTGTAATTACCTTTGCCGGTGGTCTTGTCGAGGAATGTGAAGAAGTCTGCCAACTCGTTATCAAGTCGTAGATAAGTATCTTCAATCTCGATCGAATTTGGTGCATATTGGTGCCCGATATAGTCTGGCGATGAAAGGCTTACTGCCAGAAAATCCGTAAAACCTGATTTGCCTAATCCTTCATTTTCAATTGCCGCCTTTGCCATGTCAAAGGTAAAAGTATTCCCATAAGGTGTGTTTTGAACACTTGCCAGACGTGCGGCAGAAGTTTTTACCGGGAAAGTTGGCGTTGTAGCACCACTAAATAACCCCTCATATGGGTTGTTGTCTGGCAAACTTTGCGTGTAAGTTGAAATAGGATATAAAGTGTTCCATTCCTGTTTCAAATATTGCTCAACTAACTTTTGATCGTTTAATCTCTTTACCCAGTCCGGAAGTTCGTTCATGTAATAAGTGCTTGTAATCCAGTTACCCGTTGGATCATCAAACCAATATGCTGCGTTGCCGGTATGTCCTGCCGGAAGGATCGACCCCCTATCTTTTAGCGCAATTCCTATTACTTTGGATCTAAAGTTAGTTGCTAATCTTAGTTCGTCAGTAATGGTACTTACCCATAAATTTTTGGGCGACATTTCGCCTTCGCGCGAAGTGCTTCCCACAGTCTTTACTGTTGTATCCGTTGTACAGTACATCGACTCTCCGGTGGCTTGAATGATAAAATCATTTCCGGCGATTCCATGTATCGATGGAACAGATCCCGTGTACACAGTACTATGGCCAATTGCGGTAACTGTTGCAGCATAATCTATATTAGTGTTCTCTGCTGTGAATCCTTCATTTAACATTCTCTTAAAGCCTCCCCCCTGATACCTATCAAAGTAGCGATACAAAAAATCCCATCGCATCTGATCGACCATGATTCCAACGACAAGTTTAGGACGAGGGACCGTATTATTGGCCTGATTATTTTGTGCGGAAGCGACCAAAGCAACTAATGTCAGCCCCAACACAGCAACAAGTCTGAATTTCATATATTTTATTTTTTGCAAATATCTAAACAATTTATAACTGAAACGTTATGCTAATATTAAGACATTGTTCTAAAATAGCATTTTTCGGTTGAAGAACTGCCCTAAAACTTCAAGCTCATTGACAATAAAAAGTTGCGTGATGCCTGTGGAAAGTAAAAGTTCTCAGTAGTAACTGTGCCTAAGTAGTTATAACTAAATGTATATCCATTTGTCTCATAAAGCTCGTTGAGTACATTATTTACTAGTAATGTCATGGCAACATTGTCAATTCTCCCAATAGACGTTTGATAACGCAGTCTAACATCATTTGCAAAAAAGCTATTGATGGTCCGTGCGCTGTTGGAAGTATTATCAAGATATTGCCTACTTACGTATTTAGTCAAAAACGCCAATTCTACCCGTTTAATGGTCCTAAACGTAAATTCTGAAGACCCAACAAACGAGGGAGAGAATGCAATGTTAGTATTCTTAAAGTTATTTACGATCTGGCCACCGTTATCGTAATCATCTACAAATTCAGTGAAATTCTCCACTTTATTAGTGCTCAGTGCTGCGGTTGCATTCCACGCGATATTGTTGGCAAACTGCCATCTGGCATCTAGTTCAACACCAACTCGGTAACTTTCAGGAACATTTTGCCGGATATATTCCCCCACATCGTTGATCTTTCCCGTCAACACAAGCTGATCCTTGTAAAACATTCCGTAACCATTTATTCCTGCACTAAAGGCGTTGCCGTTTAGCCGATAACCAAGTTCGATGTTGTTCAGCCTTTCTGATTTCGGTTGCTCCACTCCGGCATTTATAAAATCATCTCGATTTGGCTCCTTATTGCCTACAGCAAAGGAAACATATGCATTCTGATTGGATTTAATGTGGTAACTCAATCCCGCCTTCGGATTAAAAAAGCCTATTTTATCAGTAAAGTCTAATGTATTACGGTTTTTATCAGTTCCTGTAATGGAATAATTCAGATTTCGATATTGCAAGTCTCCGGAAAGTGTCAAAGCGCCTAGCTGATAATTTGCTTTCGCGAAAACGTTAAAATCCGTTTTAAATCCATTACCATCATAATAGCGCTGCCTGATTTTACTTGTTGAAGCGAACTCGGCCCATATTACTTCGCCGAAATGATCTCCATCGTACTCATTGTAGGCTCCACCAAGTGTAAAATTTAACTCCGACATAGGAAGATAGTTTAATGAATAGGTGAGACCATAAAAATCGTTGTTTAGCCATCTCCGTCTTATTACATCGCTTTCACTGATGGTTGCTCCACCAAGCACAACCGCGGTAATTCCGTATCCGGATAAGCTAGCATCTTCACGATACTCTTCGTAAAAGCCGCGTCCATAAGTGTAGTGTAAAGCTGTATTTAGATTCAGCTTTGAAGAGAAAGAATGGGAATACAATAGCTGATAATGATCCTGACTGTAGTTATCGGTTTGATCATCGTATTCAAAACCGTTAAAGCGACGATTTGTCGATAGCAATGCTTCTGGAACACCATTCCAAGCTTGATAAGTCTCTTCAGTTCCTGAGAAAACATTAATACGAAGCAGGTCATTTTTACCATAGAAGGCTCCACTTAAAAAGTAAGATTTTAGATTTGAACTTGCTCTATCGATGTATCCATTAGACTTTATCCGGGATAAGCGTCCGTCAAAATTCCATTTGTTTTTGATCAAACCGGTTCCAACACTTACCGTATTTTTCCATGTCTCAAAAGAGCCATAGCTATTATTTATTTCAGTGTATGTAGAGTCTTTCCTTGTATTAGTCTGCATATTAATACTCGCGCCAAATGCCCCTGCCCCATTGGTTGAAGTGCCTACACCTCGCTGGATTTGAATATTATCTACAGATGAGGCAAAGTCTGGAATGTTAACTAAAAAAGACCCCTGACTTTCTGAATCATTATATGGAATGCCATTGATGGTTAAATTAATTCGGGTAGGATCGCTTCCGCGGATGCGAATTCCAGTATAACCAACACCGGCGCCTGCATCAGAACTTACTACAGCAGAAGGAGTTTGATTTAAAAGATAGGGTAGATCTTGTCCAAGATTATTCTTTTCAAGCTCCTCTTTTTTAAGATTTCGAAATGTGGTCGCAGAATTATCATCTGCACGCAGGGCACTAACTATTACTTCGTCTGTTAAAAAATTACTTCGCTCTAATTCTAGCTCAAGGACAACGTCACTAGCTAGCGAAATCTTCTGCTCTTTTGTAGTAAATCCCACATAATTAAACCGGATAGTGTAATCGCCCGGACGTAAATTTCCAATTAAAAAATTGCCCGAATTATTTGTTTGAGTTGCAATAACGCTGTTGGCAAGTTCAATCGAAGCCCCTGGCAGTCCCCGCCCTTTATTGTCTGAAATTTTGCCGGAAATAGAAAATTGTGCAAATGCCAAGACAGGCAAAAGCGTTGCCACAAGGGCAATTAATCGATGTTTTTTCATGTAACAACTATTTTTTAGTTAAATTATCTGCATCGGGGTACGTGCAGCTTACGTTAACTTACCTCCCTACGCCGGCATTATCCGGATCAGGTGCTTAGTAAAGTTATAAGTTATTAATTTGTAGGCTATAAGTGGGCAAACGCCCAGACGTATAACTTAAAACGTATAAATAAAACTTCCTAATGGGTATAATCTCAGCCCGTCTTTGTGTTTGAATTAAGCTGCTTAGGTAGCATGCGGCTTTATTTCACAAACAAGGCACCCCTTAATGGCACAAAGATAGCGTTATTGAGATTAAGTTTGCAAATCATATTGAAGGAATGCCTTTTCGAAAGGTTGCAGATGTATGCATCTTACATTCCCTCAAAAATCTTACTTTTGCGCTTCTAACAAAAAATCTATGCACAGAACACATACTTGCGGAGAACTAACTTTGGCCGATCTTGGAAAGGAAGTTATATTATCGGGATGGGTACAAAAGTCGCGCGATCTGGGTGCGATGACCTTTATTGATATTCGCGACAGGTACGGCATCACCCAATTAGTGTTCAATGCAGATGACTCGGCGAACGCCGCCGCCCTAGCCGAACTGGGTCGTGAATATGTAATCAAAGCCACGGGGAGTGTTGTCGAACGCTCAAATAAAAATGCTAAAATCCCCACAGGGGAAATAGAAATAAAGGTTTCAAAACTTGAAATACTCAACGCTGCAAAGCTTCCGCCTTTCATGATTGAAGATGAAACAGATGGTGGCGACGACGTCAGGATGAAGTACCGATACCTTGATCTGCGGAGAAATCCGGTACGTAGTAACCTCGTTTTACGCCACAAGATGGCTCAGGAAGTTCGCAAGTACCTAGACGGGCTCAATTTCATTGAAGTAGAAACGCCTGTCCTGATCAAATCTACTCCCGAAGGCGCACGAGATTTCGTGGTTCCAAGCAGGATGAATCCCGGTGAGTTTTATGCCTTACCACAATCTCCTCAAACATTTAAGCAATTACTGATGGTATCCGGCTTCGATCGCTATTTTCAGATTGTAAAATGCTTTCGCGATGAAGATTTACGTGCCGACCGTCAACCTGAGTTTACGCAAATCGATTGCGAAATGTCTTTCATCGAGCAAGAAGATATTCTCAATGTTTTTGAGGGTTTGATACGCAGTTTGTTTAGAAATGTTAAAGGCGTCGATCTAATCGAAGTTCCGCGAATGACCTATGCTGATGCGATGAGCCGATACGGTTCGGATAAACCGGATACAAGATTCGGAATGGAATTTGTAAGCCTTGAAGGAGACCTTGTAAAAGGCAAAGGGTTCCCTGTGTTTGACAATGCCGAATTAGTGATCGGCATTAATGCAAAGGGCTGTGCAGAATATACCCGTAAACAATTAGATGAACTAACCGATTTTATAAAACGACCTCAAATTGGAGCAACTGGACTGATTTATTTCCGTCATAGCACTGATGGTACATTAAAATCTTCTGTCGATAAGTTCTATCATGAAGATGATCTAAAAAAATGGTCAACCGCTTTTAATTCAGCGCCTGGAGATTTGATCCTGATCATGGCAGGAAAGACGGAAAAAGTGCAAAAACAATTGAGCGAACTGCGCCTGGAAATGGGCAACAGATTAGGATTACGCGATAAAAATAAATTCTCGCCTCTCTGGGTTCTTGATTTTCCATTGCTAGAATGGGATGAAGATAGCCAGCGTTACCACGCGATGCACCACCCCTTCACTTCGCCTAAGCCAGAAGACATTGCACTTTTAGATTCGAAACCCGGTGAAGTTCGCGCCAATGCCTATGATATGGTAATCAATGGCACTGAAATAGGCGGCGGCTCCATTCGTATCCACGACCGCACTCTGCAATCGTTGATGTTCAAGCATCTTGGATTCTCGCCGGAAGAGGCCCAAAAACAGTTTGGCTTCCTTCTAGATGCCTTTGAATTTGGTGCGCCACCACATGGTGGCATTGCATTTGGATTCGACCGTCTGGTTTCCATCTTTGCCGGTTTAGATTCGATTCGTGATGTAATCGCATTTCCGAAAAATAATTCGGGAAGAGATGTGATGATCGATTCTCCTTCAACAATTTCAGATGAGCAATTGAAAGAGTTAACTATTCGGACAACGGTTTAGACTCTTATTCGGAGATTTTTAAAACGGCAAATCATCCTGGTCATCTGCACTCAGACCAACCTTATCTTCTTGTTTTACGACATTTTGAGCTGGCGCGTTAGAACTTCCCTCATCTGAGTCTTCTTTTTTGCCTAGCATCGTAAAATTTTCTGCGACAACTTCGGTAGAATATCTCTTGATCCCTTCTTTATCTTCAAAGCTTCGGGTACGCAGTTTTCCTTCGATATAAACAAGTTTTCCTTTTTTGAGATACTTGGCACCGACGTCAGCTAAGCCTCTCCACATCACGATGTTATGCCACTCTGTCTGTTCGATCTTCCGGCCATCTTTGGTATAAGTCTCTGATGTAGCCAGCGGAAAGCTAGTAACCGATACCCCACCATCAAGGTGTCGTATTTCGGGGTCTTTCCCTAAATGTCCTACCAGAATTACCTTATTTACACCCGACATATAACAAGTATTTAACGTTCAATTTAAACAAATTTTTTCAGGTTTTCAAAAATTAGTTTAGGAAGTGCGAGGTTTTCAAAATCTGCCTGAGAAGCATAGAACCACTCGCTTTTCTCAATAAACTGATCTTCGAAGTTTTCTATTTCTATAAAGATTGCATATATATTTTGATGGCTCAACATATGTTTTCGTGGCTGATGTACGGATCGGATAATGGCTCTCTCACCGAAGAACTCTTTAAATTGCTGATCATTAACTATTTGATAGGGCGGAAATTCAGCAGATGTTTCAAAAAGCGGAAATTCATGCAAATTTTGCCAAATATCATTTGGCCCTCTTTTGTTCAGTAATATCTTTTCATCCCTTCTGGCAACGATATAATTAAAGTACCGATTCCTATTAGGTTGCTTTTTTAGCTTAACAGGAAGCTCGTCAATTCGATTATCCCGGTAGGCAACGCAAGCAGACCGTAAAGGACAGATAAAACAATCGGGTTTTTTATACCGGCATTGCAGCGATCCAAACTCCATGATCGCTTGATTATAAAGACCCGGGTGGGATGGATCAATCAGATCGTTAGCTAGGTCGAAAAAAAGTCTTTTCCCTTTCGAGGAATTTATAACTTCATCAATTCCAAAATATCGCGATAGTAAACGAAAGACGTTGCCATCGACAACCGCCTTAACTTCGTTAGCAGAAAAAGAGGAAATTGCTGCAGCAGTATATTCACCAATACCTTTCAATTTAATTAGTTTAGCATATGAAGTCGGGAAATACCCTTCGTGCTCCTCCATCACCACGTTTGCCGTAAAGTGCATATTTCTGCCGCGAGAATAATAACCCAAGCCTTGCCAAAGATTAAGCACCTTATCTTCTGATGCAGCGGCAAAATGAGAAACAGTGGGAAATTCCTCGATGAAGCGAGTAAAATAAGGCAAGCCCTGTTCTATCCGAGTTTGCTGCATGATAATCTCAGACAACCAAATGATATAGGGATCATGAGTATTTCGCCAGGGAAGTTCGCGTTTGTGTTCATTATACCAGCTAATTATCTCTTGAGAAAAATTCATAAATTGATGTGCTTGAGCAAAGCTAAAAGGGCTTTTAATTGTAGATTCTCCGCAAAAATAGCTTACTGATTGTCTTATAGCGAGTTGATTTTAAAAAAACTCTCATTTATTTCAGAAATCCAATTAAAACCAATACTTTTGCAACCCAAAATCAAACAAACTGATACAAATTAATAAAGTTAAAAAATATGACTAAAGCAGAAATTATTGCAGAAATCTCTAATAAAACGGGGATTGAGAAAGTAGACGTTCAGGAAACAGTTGAAGCATTTTTTAAAGTGATTAAAGGAGCGATGGTTAGCGGCGAAAATGTATATGTAAGAGGTTTTGGAAGTTTCGTTGTTAAGAAGAGAGCCGAAAAAACAGCTCGTAACATTTCGAAAAATACAGCTATTATAATTCCCGAACATTTTGTCCCTAGCTTTAAACCTGCGAAAATTTTTGTAGAAAAGGTAAAGACCGGAAACAAAAAGAAGTAATAAAGAACATTACCCGAAGCAATGGTTAAGAAACAGCAATTTATCGTAATCGGATCAATAGTTATATTGATGGGATTACTGCTGTCTTTAGAAATCAAAGGTTTAGTTAAGCCTACTGAACAAAACGATGCCAGCGGTTCTGCGGCTTCATCTGCAACACAAACAATCTCAATAGAAAGCGTTTCTACTATCGCAAAGCAAGGCATTGATGCTAATCTCGCGCAAGAGATTACAGCAATGGAGGCGCGTTTAAAAAATGCTGGCGGTGCTGAAAAGATTGCCTTACAAAAAGATCTTGCTCAGAAATGGGATGATGTTGCACAACCCGCTCCTGCTGCTTTATACTATGAAGCTGTGGCTCAAGCTGAGATTACTTTTGAAAATTGGCTAAAGGCCGGCAACTTGTTTACAAGCGCCTACCAAAGTTCACAAGATTCTTTAATGCAAACAGGCCTAATTCAAAAAGCTATATCTTCCTACCAAAAAGCTATAGAAAAGAATTCCACTAGCCTGGATGCTAAAACGGGGCTTGGAGTAGCATATGTTAGCGGCGGTACACAAGGCCCTATGCAAGGCATTCAATTGTTGCAAGGAGTAGTCAAAGAAGATCCAAAAAATACGAAGGCCAACATGGCTCTCGGCAGATTTTCAATGCAATCCGGACAATATGAAAAAGCGATAGAGCGCTTCAAAACTGTCATTGAACAAAAGCCCGACCTAGAGGCATACTTCCTGCTTGCAACAAGTTATGAGAGCCTCGGCATGAATACAGAAAGTATCGCTGCCTATGAAAAAAGTAAAAGTTTGGGTGCAGACCCGAACCTCACAAAATTTGTAGACGGAAAGATTGAAGAACTAAGAAAAAATTAATTTACAACGACATTTAAAACTTAAAACTATGCCAAGCGGAAAGAAAAGAAAAAGACATAAAATGGCCACTCATAAACGCAAAAAGCGTTTAAGAAAGAACAGGCATAAGAAAAAGTAATATTCCCGCCAAGTAATCTATAGTACAACGATTACATCATTCTTGTTTTTAGAGCTATAGATTCTAAATTGGGACCTTCATGCATTTTATGCAGAAGGTTTTTTCCTATATTCATATTTTCTGGTAAGTGTTGGACATTAGTGGCTTCGCCACTCTTAAAACTTAGCTGTTGGTAAAAGAATTAATAATCAATTCATCCGAAAACGGGGTGACTATAGCTTTACTGCAAGACAAACAACTTGTAGAGCTTCATACAGAGCTCGTTAATAACAATTATTCTGTTGGCGACATATATCTGGGTAAGATTAAAAAAATCATGCCCGGACTAAATGCTGCTTTCGTAGATGTCGGCTATGAAAAGGATGCTTTTCTACACTATCTCGACCTGGGTTCGCAAGTAAACTCCCTTATCAAGCTGACAAAGCTCATAAAGAACGGAAGCTATAAAGAGAAGCTACTTAATAACTTCCGGATGGAGCCAGAAATCAATAAGTCGGGTAAGATATCTGAATTGCTTAGTCGCAATATGATGCTTCCTGTACAAATTGCTAAGGAACCTATTTCTACAAAAGGCCCGCGCCTTAGTTCAGACCTTTCTATAGCCGGACGTTTTGTAGTATTAGTACCTTTTTCTGATGCCACATCTATTTCTAAAAAGATCAAGAGCAACTCAGAGCGAAACCGATTAAAGAAGATTGTAGAAAGTATTAAACCTAAAAATTTCGGGGTTATAGTTCGTACAGTTTCAGAAGGCAAAGGAGTGGCAGAGTTGCAAAAGGACCTTTTAGACCTAGTAGCAAAGTGGGAATCCTTTACCACGCGCCTTCCTACAACCGAGCCCTCTAAAAAGATTCTAGGCGAGATGGGCAGAACTTCGACCATCTTGCGTGATATTTTAAATGCGGATTTCACAAATATTTATGTGAACGATGCTGCCATTTATGAAGATGTGCGCCTGTATGTTCAAGAGATATCGCCTGAACTCGAAAAAATCGTAAAGTTGCATAAAGGTCGAGAACCGATATTTGAACACTTCGGTATCGACAAGCAAATAAAGAATTCATTTGGCAGAACAGTCAATCTTGCCGGTGGAGCCTATCTGGTAGTGGAACATACGGAAGCACTGCATGTTATTGATGTGAACAGCGGAAATCGTACGGCAAGCAAAGAAACACAAGAAGAAAATGCCACTCAGGTAAATAAAGAAGCCGCACGCGAAATTGCGCGTCAACTTAGACTTCGTGACATGGGCGGAATTGTCGTAATCGATTTTATCGATATGCACAAAGCTCAAAACCGTAAAGAACTTTTCGATTATCTCCGGGAACAAATGGCACTTGATCGTGCTAAGCACACTATTCTTCCTCCAAGTAAGTTTGGTCTTGTTCAAATTACACGTCAACGTGTTCGGCCTGAAATGAATATTGTTACCAACGAAAAATGTCCTGCATGTGGTGGCACCGGAGAAATTAAAGCAAGTATCCTGTTGATGGACGATATTGAAAATAACCTTGCCTATATTCTAAATGAGCAAAACGAGAAAAATATCAGTCTTAATGTTCATCCTTATGTTGAAGCCTACATTAGAAAGGGATTAATATCCAAACAATGGAAATGGCTATTTAAGTACGGAAAATGGATAAAAGTCGATGGAATTGCATCTCATTTTCTTACGGAATTCCATTTTATTAATTCTAGAAGCGAAGAAATTAAGTTATAATTTACGTCCCGATGGCAATCGGGATGAGATTTAGAATTACAGTTTTTAAGTCTAAAATCGTAAATCGTACTTCTAAAAACCGTAAATCAAATTGGCTAAAATTAAATCTGCCTATTTCTGCCAAAGTTGTGGCTACCAGTCGCCAAAATGGTTGGGAAAATGCTCCGCTTGCGGAGAATGGAATACCTTTGTCGAAGAGATTATAGAGAAACCAAATACTTCCATCCCGGAATGGAAATCCTCTTCAACTTCTTTAACGAGAGCAAACCAGCCGGTTGCCATACATAAAATTATATTTTCCGAAGAAAATAGATTGATCACTCCGGACAAGGAGCTGAACAGAGTTTTAGGAGGCGGAATTGTTGCAGGCTCGTTGGTACTCATCGGCGGTGAACCGGGCATAGGCAAGTCCACGCTGATGCTTCAAATTGCTATGAACCTACCGGGATTAAAGGTTTTGTACATATCTGGCGAAGAAAGTGAACAACAGATAAAGATGCGGGCAGAAAGACTAGGTCCACAACCCGCTGAAGGAGTAACAAGGACAACAACTCACCCGGAGGGCAAAGGAACGTACATCCTTACCGAAACATCCACCCAGAATATCTTTAAACAAATTGAAATTCTTGAACCCGATATAGTCGTTGTTGATTCGATTCAAACCCTATATTCGGCTCATATTGAATCAACTCCAGGAAGTGTTTCACAAGTGCGTGAGTGTACTGCAGAGCTGCTTCGCTTTGCCAAAGAAACCTCAACTCCTGTTTTCTTAATCGGGCATATCACTAAAGATGGCATGATTGCTGGTCCGAAGATTTTGGAACATATGGTAGATACCGTACTTCAATTTGAAGGAGATCGTCATCATGTATACCGTATTCTAAGAACGGTCAAAAACCGTTTCGGTTCAGCATCAGAATTGGGAATTTATGAAATGCAGGGTGATGGCTTACGCGAGGTTTCGAATCCTTCTGAAATTCTACTTTCTGAAAGAGATGAACCATTGAGTGGAATCACGATTTCTGCCATGCTAGAAGGCCTCAGGCCGATGCTGATAGAGACGCAGGCGCTTGTAAGCACCTCTGCATATGGCACGCCTCAAAGGTCTGCAACTGGCTTTGACACCAAAAGAATGAACATGCTCCTTGCAGTGCTTGAAAAAAGATGTGGTTTCAGACTGGGTACCAAGGATGTCTTTCTAAACATCGCTGGTGGACTACGAGTTGACGATCCGGCAATAGATCTGGCTGTGATCATTGCAGTTATTTCATCGCATGAAGACATGCCGGTTTCGTCTAAAACCTGCTTTGCTGCAGAAGTCGGACTTTCTGGCGAAATACGGGCAGTGAACCGCATTGAGCAGCGTATCGCAGAAGCAGAAAAACTAGGATTCGAACAGATCTATATATCTAAATACAATAAAAAAGGCCTTGATATTAAGCGCTATAAAATTGAAATCAAGACTGTTTCAAAGGTCGAAGAAGTGTTTAACTCGTTGTTTGGCTAAACGTTATAGCCAAGAGTTTAAAGCCTGGACTGTACGTTTTTTTAATTAAAATTTGCTCTGAGCTCTAAATTTATTTACTCAAATACATCGACTTATCCTTATATAGCTTCCTGAAATAAGGATCCTCAGTATCTTTAATAAATCGTATCGCTTCGCCGGTTGATTTCATTTCAGGTCCCAATTGTTTTTCAACTTCAGGAAATTTATCAAATGAGAAAACAGGTTCTTTTATCGCAAAGCCTTCAAGCTTTCTCACAATTGTAAAGTCTTTCAATTTGTTCGCTCCAAGCATCACTTTAGTTGCAATATTGACATAAGGAACATCGTATGCCTTCGCGATAAAAGGAACAGTTCTTGACGCTCTAGGATTAGCTTCAATTACATAAACGATCTCATCCTTTACTGCAAATTGAATATTTAATAAACCTCTAACGTTTAGCGCCTTAGCAATTTTAACTGTATATTCTTCCATTTGACTAATCACACTTGGCGAAAGATCAAAAGGTGGCAATACCGCACTCGAATCTCCAGAGTGAATTCCGGCAGGTTCAATATGCTCCATTAACCCGACTATGTGTACATCGTCGCCGTCAGAAATTGAGTCTGATTCTGTTTCCGCAGCTCTATCTAGGAAATGATCAATTAGTACCCGATTGCCCGGCAGGTTTTTTAGAAGATTGACGACAGCAGTTTCCAGATCGGCATCGTTTATCACGATACTCATCCCTTGACCACCAAGTACATAACTTGGCCGAACTAGTACTGGATAGCCCACTTTGTGTGCTACTTCAATTGCTTCCTCAGCACTTTCCGCTACACCATATTTGGGATAAGGGATATTTAATTCTTTGAGTCTATCTGAAAAACGTCCGCGATCTTCTGCGATATCCATGTCATCGTACGAAGTGCCGATTATTTTAATACCATTCTCATGAAGCTTCTGGGCCATCTTTAGCGCTGTTTGTCCGCCTAGTTGAACAATTACACCCACAGGCTTTTCAAGTTCGATGATCTCACGCACATGCTCCCAAAATACCGGCTCAAAATAAAGCTTATCGGCCATGTTAAAGTCGGTCGAAACTGTTTCTGGATTGCAATTGATCATTATCGACTCGTAGCCTGCCTCTTTTGCGGCAAGTAGACCGTGAACGCAGGAATAATCAAATTCAATGCCCTGACCAATACGATTTGGTCCGGAACCCAATACAATAATTTTTTTCTTTTCTGAAACAATCGACTCGTTTTCATCTTCGAACGTAGAATAGAAGTAAGGAGTCTTGGCCTGAAACTCTGCCGCACAGGTATCGACCATTTTATAAACTCGCCTTATTCCCAATTCCATTCGCTGGGCATATACTTCGTCTTCGGTAACATTACCCAAAAGCCAGGCTATCTGTGCATCAGAATAACCTTTCTGTTTGAGGGTAATAAAGAAGTCTTTAGGAATATTTGTAAGCAAGTAGCGTTTTAACTCGGTTTCTAAAGTGATCAAATCCTGGATCTGGATAAGAAACCATTTGTCTATTTTAGTAGCCTTTCGAATCGATTCTAAAGGAACACCCAGACTCATTGCATCTTTTATATGGAACAATCTATCCCAACTTGGGTGCTCCAAACTGTGCATAATTTCTTCAAGATTACGACTTTCTCTGCCGTCTGCACCTAGTCCAAGGCGATTAGTTTCTAGACTTTGACAAGCTTTTTGCAATGCTTCAATAAAGGTGCGACCGATAGCCATTACCTCGCCAACAGATTTCATCTGCAAGCCTAATTCTTTATCGGCTCCTTTAAATTTATCAAAGTTCCAGCGAGGTATTTTTACAATCACATAATCAAGTGTAGGCTCAAAGTATGCAGAAGTTGTTTTGGTAATCTGATTTTCTATTTCGTCTAGATTGTAACCAATCGCTAGCTTGGCCGCAATTTTAGCTATCGGATATCCCGTTGCTTTAGAGGCTAATGCAGATGATCGCGAAACACGCGGATTTACTTCAATGGCAATAATATTTTCTGTCGCAGGGTCAACGGAGAATTGAACATTACAGCCGCCCGCAAAATTTCCGATCGCCCTCATGATCATGATAGCCTGGTTTCTCATATCCTGGTAACATCGATCACTCAACGTCATGGCCGGAGCTACTGTTATAGAATCGCCGGTATGGATCCCCATAGGATCAAAATTCTCTATTGAACAAATAATAATTACATTATCATTGCTATCACGCAGCAATTCTAACTCGAATTCCTTCCAGCCGAACACTGCTCTTTCTACCAGCACTTCATGCGTTGGCGAAGCTTGCAAGCCGCGACTTAAAGCCTGGTCAAAGTCTTCCTTTTGGTGCACAAAACCGCCTCCCGTTCCTCCTAATGTATAAGACGGACGAATTACAAGTGGAAATCCGATAAGTTGAGCTGCCTCTTTTCCTTCTAAAAAAGAGTTTGCAATTTTTGAGGGTGCAACACCAACTCCGATTTCTACCATAAGCTTACGGAATTCCTCACGATTCTCCGTTTTCTCGATAGCAGCGGTATCGACGCCAATTACCTTCACATTATATTTGTCCCAAATTCCTCGCTCTTCAGCCTCCTTACAAAGGTTAAGCGCAGTTTGCCCGCCCATTGTAGGAAGGACGGCATCTATCTTCTGTTCCTGAAGTATTTTTTCAATACTTTCACAATTTAGCGGTAACAAATAAACATGATCAGCGATGACCTTGTCTGTCATAATTGTTGCCGGATTTGAATTAATGATCGATACAGAAATGCCTTCGTCTTTTAAAGAAAGCGAAGCTTGCGATCCTGCATAGTCGAATTCACAGGCCTGACCGATAATAATAGGTCCAGAACCAATGATTAGAACAGATTGAATGGAGTTGTCTCTTGGCATAGGTTTTAAAGCTTTGGGATTTCCTACGCGTGAAATGAAAATCCCGACTTGTTTGTCGGGATGCAAAGATAAGGTTTGAAAAAGTTTTTAAAGAGAATTATTTATATTTCTTGGATTTTATTAGAAACAAATATCACTCGCTTACATTTGCGATGTAATGATTACTGAAATCTCGTTTTGGCAACAAGTAAATATCCAGTTCATGCAAACAACATGGCTTGAATGGCTAGGTACGATAAGCGGATTTTTATGTGTTTATCTAGCGGCAAAGCAGCATATTCTAAATTGGCCGTTAGCCATTATCAGCATAACTTCATACCTGTTTTTATTTTATGAATACAAGTTATACGGGGATTCGGCGCTACAAATCTATTTTCTAGCGACGTCGATTTATGGTTGGCGCTTCTGGATTAAAAGAAAGGCTAGCGTTGAAGTGCCCGTGTCAGCATTAACTAGAAAAGAAACTATAATTGCCGTTCTTTCAATTTTATTTCTATCGGGTCTAACCGGCGTCATACTTGATTTAAAAACCGATAGCGATGTCCCTTATGCAGACGCCTTTTGCACGTCCGTCAGTCTTGTTGCGCAATTCCTGCTAACGAGAAAAATACTTCAAAACTGGACTTTATGGATCATTGTTGATATTTGCTACATCCCATTATACTTGCACAAGGAATTATACCTCACCGCCATGCTCTATGCGTTGTTTCTGATATTGGCAGTTATGGGATTCGCAGATTGGAAGAAGACTTATTTGAAATCAAAAGCTATACTATTGACATGATAGAGGCAGTCAAAAAAATTGCAATCGTAGGACCAGAATCTACAGGAAAGTCTACTATTTCTGCTTCGCTGGCATCTCATTATCAAACCTTTTGGGTTCCCGAGTATGCACGAGAATATTGCGCAGCACTAAATGCGCCTTGCAGCTGGCAAGATGAAATTAACATATTTAAGGGTCAATTGGAACTTGAAGATCGTTTGCTTCCTAGTGCTAATAGGCTCCTAATATGCGACACAACCTTTTTAACCGTCAAAATATGGAGTGATCATATTTTCGGAAAGTCTCCACAAGAAGTGCTAGACGAACTTCCGAAACGACCCTACGACCTGTACCTTCTGATGGATATCGATCTTCCATGGCAAGAAGACCCACTGCGTGATTTTCCCGACTTACGTGAGCATTTTATGGAAACGTGGCATAAAGAGCTTCTCTCTTTACACGCAACATACGCTGTTATTTCAGGAAGCGACGACCAGCGATTCAGAAATGCAGTCAACTATATTGACGAAATATTGCTCAAAGCTCGCTGATCAACACTTTGTATTTTTCGTACCTTTGCCTAAAAAATAGAACCTATGGAATGGATTGGAAATCCTGAGATCTGGATATCCCTTGTAACACTTACTGTATTAGAAATAGTTTTAGGTATTGATAATATCGTCTTTATCTCCATCCTTTCTGGTAAACTTCCGGCAGAAAAACAAAAAAAAGCACGCCAGCTAGGACTGGCTCTTGCAATGATAACACGCGTGCTGCTTCTGTTATCACTAACCTGGATCATGAAATTAACCTCACCACTGTTCAATCTTGGAGAATGGATTGGCTTAGAGAGTGGGGCACTATTTGAAAAAATGGCGATCTCAGGAAGAGACTTGATATTGTTAACCGGCGGATTGTTTTTAATCTATAAAAGTACTGTCGAAATTCATGATAAACTAGAAGGCGAAGACCATACAAAGGAAAATAAGAAGATTTACTCTTTTTCGGGAGTTATTGTACAAATACTTTTACTTGATATTGTTTTTTCCCTTGACTCGGTCATAACTGCCGTGGGAATGGCCGATGAGGTTGGGGTAATGATTGCAGCTGTAATCATTGCCGTCATCGTGATGATGTTTTCGGCAGCTGGCATAAGTAGGTTTGTAAATGATCATCCGACCGTTAAAATGCTCGCCCTTTCTTTCCTTTTACTGATCGGCGTATCACTTCTAGCCGAAGGGTTTGATCAACATATCCCTAAAGGATATATTTATTTCGCAATGGCGTTTTCTGTACTGGTCGAAATGCTTAATTTAAGAATGAAAGCAAAAGCGAAAAAGCCTGTTCAGCTTCGGAATATGCCTATTGAGTAGGGTGTTATCGGACTAGACTCTGCAAAGCAAGCCTTTTAGATACTCTCCTTCTGGAAAAGACGATCGAATTGGATGATCTTCAGGCTGTGTAAATTGGCGAATGAATTGCACCTCTTTACCAGCGTCTAGAGCTGCCCAAGCGAGTATTTGCTTGAAAGTACTTATATCAACAGCGCCTGAACAAGAGAAAGTTGCAAGCAGGCCGTCTTCATTTAGTAAACCCATTGCCAACCGATTAAGATCTTTATAGGCTCGTGCCGCCTTAGTCAAGGCCGCTCTGGAAGGAGCGTATTTGGGTGGATCAAGAATAATAAAATCAAACTTCTGATTTTGTTCTTTAAAAATACGGAGCTGTTTATTTACGTCAGACTGTATCGCAACATGCTGCGTTGCTTCCATTCCGTTCAATACAATATTTTGTTTCAAGGTTTCGAGTGCAAGAGCAGAACTGTCCACACTTACCACTTCAGATGCGCCCCCTTGGAGCGCATTCAGTGTAAATCCTCCCGAATAACAGAAACAATCCAGAATACGTTTGTCCTTTGCGTATTGCGCAACCAGTTTTCTATTATCTCTTTGATCACAGTAAAAGCCTGATTTCTGCCCTTCGGCGATATTTACATCATATCTAATTCCATTTTCTTTGATGGTCACAAATTCGGGAGGGTCAACTCCACATAGTTTTCCAAATGATGCTTCTAATCCTTCGTGGGAGCGCGATGAAGTATCGCTACGATCAAATATACCAGCAGGCTTTAACAAATTCTGCAACTCATCAAGAACAATATCTTTAATATTTTCGATCCCCGAGGTAAGTAATTGAACCGACAAGAAATCGCCGTATTTGTCAACTATTAATCCCGGAAGAAAATCTGCCTCGCTAAATATTAATCGACAGGTGTCCGTTTCATTAGAGCTCAATAAATCTGCTCTCAGGTTTACAGATTTCTTGATCTTGTTGCGCCACCAGGATTCATCAATCTCGATTTCTTCGTTCCATTCGAGTAAACGAACGGCAACCCTAGATTGGCTATTGTAAAATCCGTAGGCCATGAATTTTTCTTCATGATCGCATAGCCTCACAATCTCACCATCGAGCGGATTTCCTTTAAACGCTTCGATCGCACCAGAGAACACCCAGGGATGTAATTGTCTAACAGCCTTTTCTTTACCTTTCTTTAGTCTGATTGAATACACGGAGCAAATCTAATACATTTTATACCTTTGCTACAGGGATTTAGAAAGATTGAAAATGATTACACCGATCAAAGGAAATTTAGGCACAACTAGCTGGGATGATTTCGAAAAAGTAGAGCTTCGTATCGGCACAATACTCGAAGTTTTAGTCTTTCCGCTGAAGCAAATTGCGAATTTCATGTCTGAATTTTTAATTACTGGCATTACCGAGCAGAACGGAGAAATTGTTCTAATTGCGGGTCGACGAGCATGTTTCTAAAGGTGCCATACTTATCTAGCATTCAAAATGAACTATATCAATTTTTCTGACGAGCCATCAATAACACCCGACGAGTTTTTCATGAATGAAGCCCTGAAGGAGGCATATCATGCACTAAAATTAGATGAGATACCTATTGGGGCGGTCATCGTTTGTAATGGAAAGGTAATCGGGCGGGGTCATAATTTAACAGAACAGCTTACTGATGTAACAGCACACGCAGAAATGCAAGCATTTACCGCCGCGGCAAATTTCTTAGGTGGCAAATATTTAAAAGACTGCACTTTGTATGTAACAATGGAGCCCTGTATTATGTGCGCCGGAGCATCTTATTGGACGCAGATTAGCCGCATAGTCTTTGGGGCATTTGATCCCCAACGAGGCTTTATGAGGATAAAACAGAAAATAACACACCCCAAAACAGAAATAATAGGAGGGACAAAGGAGAACGAATGTAGCCGCCTTGTGAAAGAATTTTTTCTAAACAAAAGGAACAAAACTTAATTGTAAACAAACAAAACTTTAGATTTAGGCTTATATTTGCAATGTATCATTCATTATTTAAATAAAAAATCATGGCATTCGTATTACCTGCGCTATCATACGCAACAGACGCTCTTGAACCACATATCGATAAGGCTACTATGGAAATCCACCACGGAAAGCATCATCAAGCATATGTAGATAATCTTAATAAAGCACTTGCAGGAACCGCAGGTGAAAATTTACCTCTCGAGGAGATTGTCAAAAATATTTCTAAGTATCCAATGCCAGTACGCAATAATGGAGGTGGACATTGGAATCATAGTTTTTTCTGGGAAGTTCTAGCGCCTAACAGCAATGGTGCTCCATCGGGAGAACTTGCTAAAGCGATTGATGCGGCATTTGGGTCTTTTGATGAATTCAAGAAAAAATTTGCCGAGGCAGGTACAACTCGTTTCGGTTCAGGATGGGCTTGGCTAAGCATAGATGGAAGTGGAAAACTTCAAGTTTCTTCGACTCCTAATCAAGACAATCCTTTGATGGACGTTGCGGAAGTTAAAGGCACGCCAATCTTAGGGATGGATGTTTGGGAACATGCGTATTACTTAAAATATCAAAATAAACGTCCGGATTATATTGCTGCATTTTGGAATGTGGTAAACTGGTCTGCAGTTTCAGCGCGTTTCGCGAAGGCAAAATAAAAGTTTTAAAACTTTTATTTTTAAAGTAGTGTTTTACGTACACTACTTTTTTTATTTAAAAGCCACGATAAAGAGACCGTATTTTCTACTCTCTGTTATCGCTATTTCATTGCTGAGCAGTTGCCAACTTGTTGGTGGCATTTTCCAGGCCGGCTATTACCTGGGAATAGTCGTGGTAATCGGCGTTTTGGTCGTGATTTTTGGACTATTTTACAACATAAAACGGTAACCGTTCTCTAAATAAGTTTTTTGCCTTTTAATTAGTTGACAATTAACATCGTTCTGATTTGCTGAATAGTTTGGTTCTGTAACCTTGCAAAATATACACCAGGCACAAAACCTTCGTTTTCAAAAGTTATTTTATGAGTACCTGCACTTAGATCGGCATCTACCAACGTTTTGATCAACTTTCCTTCTGTATTAAATACTTGAACTAGGGTATGTCCCCCTGAACTTTCATAGGATATGGTTGTAGAAGTTTGGAATGGATTGGGATAATTACTAATGATGTTTTTCCCTGCATTCGCAATTAGTAAATCAGGACTGCTTGACATACAAGGAGCTGATTTCTTAACGACTTGTATATTCTGGAAGTTCTTAAGCATCACATTCGTTAGAGTTGCTTCGGGGACACAAAACCATTGTTGCAAGATGGAGGCATAGATTGATCGGAAATCATACTGCATGGGTATATTATCTGCCGTGCCCGTAGTCAAATTGATTATCGGACTAGTCCCGGTTACATCGTTCTGAGCGTAATGCCCAAACACGAATAAAGGGGCAGCGGCACCATGATCAGTTCCTCCACTTGCATTAGACTTGATACGCCTTCCGAATTCAGAAAAGGTCATTCCGATTACCCTTTTGCTTGAATTTAGAAAATCAAGATCATCCATAAATGCTTTAATTCCTTCTGAAACTTTTTGCAACAGAACAGCATGGGCACCAGTTTCTGTAGCATTCGCATTAACCTGCTGGGCATGCGTATCAAATCCTCCCAAACTCACCATATAAATCCTCGTCTTTAACCCTCCTGCAATTAAACGTGCAACTATTTTCAATTGGTCTGCCAAACTATTCCCGGTAGGATAGCCTGAAAACTGCTTGGTTACTTTTGCTGCCGCTGATTTGATCACAGCACCGTATTGCTGGGCTTGCTGAGCAATCTGACGGATATAAGTTAGCTCCTTTCCTCCCCTCGTATTAGGCGCAATACCTTGTACGCCATTAATCAAGTTGTAAAAATTAACAGGATCAGAAATTGCCATTCCCATGTTTACTCCTGGCCCCTGCATAGCAGGGGAAACAAATGAGCCAATTTGAATGGCCAGTGGATCAGGCATAACGCTGTTTGGATATCCAGTTGGAAAGTTCGTATACTCTTCATGCAAATAACGACCTGCCCACCCTGAATTGATTGTTTGATTTGAATCAGAAGCGCTAAGCCAGATATCTGTCGCCCTGAAGTGTGAAAAATTGGGTTGAGGATATCCAACCGACTGCACAATCTGAAGCTTTTCTTCATTAAACAGAGTTTGCAAGCCGGTCATGGAAGGGTGCAAGCCGGTAAAACTGGTACCATCAAGTTTTAAAATCTTATTTCTTGGAATAATAATATTTGAACGCGCATTGCTCAGATTATCGTATTGATCAAATGGGATTACCATATTAAGCCCATCATTACCTCCGTTTAACTGCACAATAACTAAAACATGGTCAGTTTCAGTTGGCGCCTGAGTAAGTGCAGAAACAAGGGGAGAGTCTGCAAAGGCTTTAAATGTAAATCCATTAATAAGCGCAGGAAATAGAATGCCAGCAGGTGCGGTTCTTCTTATAAAATCCCTCCTTTTCATGATAGCTGATATTCAGGGAGGTTCATAAGATATTTAAACAATGCTTGTAAACGGGTTAAGACAATTGTTCTGTTTGCTGCGATATTCACATTTGCTTTGTAAGCTACCCATGCATCTGTCCAGTATGAATCTGTAGACTGGCCAGATAAAAGAATAGTTTTCAGGAAGCTTTTCACTTCCTTTGAAATTTCGATTGAATAAATTATTAAAAGACTGTCGAGGATCAGAATATTGGGATCCGCAGGGTTCGGTAAACTGTCAACAAATGCAAGTATGTCGATTTTTATATTCTTTCCATTTCTTGTGTAGCCATTCCCAATCATCGTATCACTGAACTGATTCCGTCTTGGCAACGTATCTGCATTAATCCAGAGTTCATGAAATTGCGGCTCTTGATAATAAGCAGACCATCCTGCAACACTTGGTGGATCTCCTAGGTTTTGCTGCATATTTGAAGCCTGCGTTCGAATATAGTCATGCATGTAGTAATGATTCGCTAAATCAGCTGAAATTGGGAAAACTATGTTGAATTCTCTGCTTAAACCAACACAAAAATCAATAGGGCTTTTTATCATGCAGGCCCGGTTAACAGGGTCAAAGAAATGCTCGCTACCGAAGAGTGCTTTTAAAACCGGCTTTATTTCATAATTGCTATTCCTGAAAATAGTAGCAAGGGGAGCAATTACATTCGTTTCTGTTGCTTCGTCAATATCGTAGTATATAAAAAAGCGATATAACCTACGACAGACATACAGAGCTGTTTCTGGCTGTTGAAAGATAATATTAATTAAATCATCTAACTCGGATGCCCCGTTTACACCAGTTTTTCCTGTAATTAAAGCATTATTATAGAATGCAGAAAACTGTTTGTTTCCGGTGTCGTGTTTGTTGGGATCAAAAGCCGAAGAGATCGTTGTCGGATTGACAGTATATCCTGTTAAAACCCTTGCGGCTTGCTTTACATCACTTTCGGTATAATTTGACTTTGGACCTTTACCTAAAGTGAACAGTTCTTGCAATTCCCTTGCATAGTTTTCATCAGGCGAGGTTTTATTATTTAGATATCCATTAAGATACCTAAGCATCCCTGGATCGAGTGTTATTTCTTTAACTAATGTCTTAAAATTGCCAAGTGCAAGACTTCTGATAAGCGCATTATGCTTGTAAGCATATCGTGCGTCATTAATATCGATGCTCTCTGTTGCAAAATGATTGTGCCAAAATAATACCATTTTTTCATGTATAGTAGTATTCTGATTCAACATCAGGCCAATCCACCATGATTTGAACGAAGTAATTCTACGGCTAGTAGCATTTCCATCGTTAGGAGCCGTTACCCAAGATTGGCCCAATGGAACAACTGGGTCAGTATAGGAAGTATCATTGTAGTTATTAACCGGTGGAGCGGGAGTAGGATCGGCAACTAATAACAGATCGAGAACTACTTCCAGAGATTTGCCCTTAACTTTCGAAAGGTCTGCTTGCTTTACCCCAAAAAGTACCCTTTTAAACAAATGAGAAATTTCAGCAGTATCAAAGGGTGGTGAATAAGGAAACAATCCCGCATTTGTACGCTGTGAGGAAGCTCTTTTTGTAGAATTAGCCGTAATGAAACTTCGTCTATCCATTAAAAACTAAATATTCCTTTAAAGGGAAAGTTAATAAAAATCAATTTAATCTGTAATTATTGAAAAATAAGATAATTTTTTGTTTTTCTATATGCCTAGATTATACTCTCTTATAGTTATACATGTCTTTTGTGTAGAATGAGTTTTAAGTTCACTTGTATCTTTGTTCATATCTTCTTCAATTTTACTTTCGACTTGGAATTGCAATTAGTTTGATAAGATTGAACGTGTTAGTGGTATTACTAAAGATATAAATAATGTTAATGAAGTACTATATAGGGAATTGCCAAACGCAACTAATAAAAGACATTGATGTTACTTATTATCAGGACGCAAAATACCATACTCTAAAAGTGAATTTGTTGACCCAGTTTAATGGACATTAATCGGAACGTCTAAGCGACCGGCTGCCCTTTATAGGATGGCGGGCGTATTAACGCAGAAAGATTTCGGAAGCCAAAACGTAGAAATGATTATTCCACCGTAACGGAATGTGAGCCATTAACCGTCGAGTAACCTCACCTTGTCACACGCTTTTCCGCCTAACACCTCCTATTTGTGTTAAAACTAAGGCAAATCGACTATTTATCGCTTTTTTTTCGTATCTTACATAAGATAACTTCCGTATCATGAAAAAGTCACTTTTCACCTGTAGTTTTCTTTTTTTCTTTTTGGCTACAAGTTTTGCCCAAAACGATTCCACCATAACCGTTAACTTACTGCAAGACTTGTCGCTAGCAGATTCGAGCCAGGTGCAATTGTTACCAGACAAAATGATTCCCAGCCAACGTTTATTATGGGGCCCAAAGGGTTTAATGAGACAATTTAATAGGTTTGAGTTAACGCCAGAAAAACGACAAAATGAATTGAAATTACGCCGTTCCATGTTAGTTACACACCAAATATTGGGGTTTACGACCCTTGGCGGCATGGTAGCGCAAGGTATTATTGGGGGTAAACTATACAACGGCCGCTACGATTTAAAAGATGCCCACGAAGCGCTAGGTGCTGCTGTGAATATAAGCTATTTTACTACGGCCTCTCTATCGCTATTTGCTCCACCCAAAGCACTCGATGAGCGTAAAGGATATAGTAGTATTAAGCTGCATAAATGGTTGGCAGTTGTACACATGTCGGCTATGATTGCTACCAATGTATTAGCCGGTATGACAGAAGATCACCCTAATTTAAAAGCATACCACCGGGCAGCAGCCTATACTGCATTTGGTGCTTTTGCTGCTTCTATGATTGTGATAAAATTCTAACCTATGAAAAATATATTTTTCATACTGCTGTTCATTGGATTAGCCAGCAGTGCAATTGCACAAGATGCAGCCACTGTAAAAGTTTTTGCCGATAAAAAATTATCGAGTATAACCTATACCATGCGCCATCCCTTACATACCTGGGATGGTACGAGCAAAGACGTGAATTCGGTTATTTTAACGAATGCCGACAAATCGCAACTCACACAAGTAGCAGTTAGTGTCAAATTGAGCTCTTTTGATAGCAAAAATGCCAACCGAGACTCGCACATGATTGAAGTGGCTGAAGGGTTAAAATACCCAACTATTAGTTTTTCTAGCACCTCCATTCAAACCCAAGGTGATATAATGGTGGTTAAAGGAAATGTAAGTTTCCATGGGGTTACCCAGCCCATCAACTTTGAAGCAAAACGAAAAATGGCAGGAACTGATTTAGAAATAAGTGGTGCATTTACACTCAAAATGACCCAGTTCAAAATTGAGCCTCCTAGTTTGCTAGCTGTAGCCGCAGATGATGAGTTTAAACTTAACTTCAAGGTTGTTTATTGATTGGCATTAGATTAAGCTTTATTCTTGGCATGAAAAAAGTATTCGTGTTGGCAGTCAATTTTTTATGCTTAACCATGGCACAGGCTCAAGAGTGCAGCATAGATTGGCAATGCCACAGAAGCTGTAGAAGCTTGTACCCGGACACCATTCAGGCTATGCTTAAAGACATCGATATAGCTGTTGAGACCCTTAGATAAAGACGAATAGTTTGTTTTAGTGCCACAATTTAAAGGTCAATTCAGCTGTCCCTTTGATAATGGATTATACGTGGGGCCGCCAACCGAGCCGACGCACTTCATGCCTTGGCGAGGGTACTAACCAACCTAATTTACGCAAGCCAAAATCCGGACATGATTATTCCACGGTAACAGACTTTGCCAAATTTCTAGGTTGATCTACGTTGCATCCACGCATTACCGCTATGTGGTAAGCTAACAATTGTAGCGGGATTGTAGCGAGCAAGGGAAGAAAAATTTCGTCGGTATCAGGGATTTCGATTACAAAGTCGGCCATTTTCTTTACTTCAGTGTCGCCTTCGGTAACTATTGCAATAACGATTCCTTTTCTCGCTTTAACTTCTTGGATATTACTAATAACTTTTTCGTAAGACGAGTTCTTTGTAGCAATGAATATCACAGGCATCTCTTCATCTATTAATGCAATCGGGCCATGTTTCATCTCAGCTGCAGGGTAGCCTTCAGCATGAATGTATGATATTTCCTTTAATTTTAGTGCGCCCTCTAATGCTACAGGAAATCCGGTTCCTCTTCCTAGAAATAAGAAATTCGAAGAGTCTTTAAACTCGGCAGCGATCGCTTTAACACTTAAGTTCGACTCAAGGCATTTTTCAACTAATCGTGGAATTTGGTCAAGCCCAGTTAAAAGACCTATTAACTCAGACTGTTTCATTGTTCCCCTTTGCTGTGCCATATATAGTGCCATCAATGTTAACACTGTAACCTGGGCGGTAAATGCTTTTGTTGATGCAACACCAATTTCTGGACCGGCATGCGTATATACGCCTGCATGGGTTAATCTTGGAATAGATGAGCCGACAACATTACATATACCGAAGATAGTTGCCCCTCTACTTTTAGCAAGTTCAATTGCTGCCATAGTATCGGCAGTCTCGCCTGATTGGGATATAGCAATAACTAAATCCTTTTCAGAAATAATCGGATTTCTATATCTAAATTCTGATGCGTATTCGACTTCAACTGGCATTCTCGCATACTCTTCAATAAGATACTCGCCGACCAGGCCCGCATGCCAGGAAGTTCCACAAGCGACAATGACAATTCGATCAATGTTTTTTAGCTTCTCCGTATAATCTTTAATACCGCCAAGTTGAACATTTCCCTCATTCGGATAAATTCTACCACGTAAACAATCTTTAATTGACCGAGGTTGTTCAAATATTTCTTTAAGCATAAAATGATCATAACCTCCTTTTTCAAGCATCTCTAGCTTTAACTCCAGTTCATGAATAGATGGAGTTTGTACTACATTGTCTATGTTCTTAATTAACAGCTCATTTTGCTCGATATAGACAATCTCATTATCCTTTAAATAGATAACATTTTTAGTGTATTCAACAATAGGCGACGCATCTGATGCCACAAAATACTCTCCATTTCCTACGCCGATGAGCAAGGGACTACCTTTTCTAGCAGCAATAAGCAGATCCGGTTCATCCTTACTTAAAATCACGATTGCATAAGCACCTATCACCGCATTTAATGCAACTCGTACAGCATCTCGTAGATCTAGATTATCTTGTTTCTTTATTTCTTCAATAAGATGTATTAGTACTTCAGTATCTGTATCGCTTCTAAAGATATGTCCCCTTTCTACTAGTTCCTCCTTTAAAACTGCATAATTCTCAATTATTCCGTTGTGAATAATCGCCAACTTTCCATCTCCGGACATATGGGGATGCGAATTAACGTCGGAGGGAATACCGTGGGTAGCCCAACGGGTATGGCCCATGCCAATGCTACCTTCAATATTTTTATCTATAACAAACCGCTCAAGTTCACTTACTTTGCCAGCTTTCTTATAGATACTTAAGTTGCCGTTCATCAGCGCAACACCTGCACTATCATACCCGCGATATTCAAGACGATGCAGCCCTTTTATTATTACTTCCCAAGCCTTGCGATGACCGATATAACCAACTATTCCACACATATGAAAGGGTTTTTGTTTGCTTCTAAGCTACAAATAAAGATTAAAAAAGAAATTACAATAAGGCTAGTCAACCCTCGTATAGATAATATTTAACCTCATCCTTATATTAGGATTTAGACTATTCCCTCCGATAATTAATGACCGCCCTGCCGTAGCGGCAGTAGAAGATGCCTGCAGTGCCTGAGATGGATTACTTTTTGTGTAAATCGGCGCAATATAGGTGTCATATTGAGGAAGCTTTCCAGTTACCAAATCTTGTATATACGATGTTATAACAAAAGTGTAGCGCTTTTTTACGGTATCATAAAAACCCCCAAATTCCAACTCGCTTAAAACTCTTTGATCCGATGTTCCGGTTTGGCCAAAATTATTGTCTGGTACCGGTTGCCTTTGATCTGCAATATCGGTACGATATAATGTAATCCGTGGCGCGGTATTAAAAATATTATCAGAGCCTCCCTCAATGTACATTTCCAGTTCTGCCTTATTGATCACTATTTTTCCCAAGTTTTTAAGCTTTTGGATATGAGGAAACGAAACTTTAGTACGAAGTCCGCCCATGGGCTGCAAGTAAACAGTGCTGAATTGTTGCAGAGGATTATTAAGTTGTGTTTTTACCGGCGGCGAATAATCATGGTATATACTAGAAGCGGCTGCGGTATTAACAATATCAAAATGCATGAAATTAGTATCGATAGTGCCCGAGTTGTCATTCCGGAAATACAAATCTAATCCATTAACGCTAGCATCGCTTAGATCTAACAATATTAGCCCCCCCATTTGAGGCTGATTCTTTTTGACAGAAATATGAAGTCCCTTTATTAAATTATTAAATCTGGCTTGGTCCAAAAAATTATCACTTGCCGCTGTGAAAAAGTTCTTATTTATAAACGAGCTACTTATCGGAATACGTATTTGAGAGGCTACTAACTTTTGGGTGTCTACAGCACGCTTAACAATGGTAGTAATCCTCATACTATCTCCTAATACTGCAGGGTTGATTGTCTTTGAACCAATAATTTGAGAATTTACATCCCATTTTTTTGTATTGAAGTAAGATGATCCAGAATTAAACTTTTCGTTTAATTGGCGTACATCAATCGTGTAGGTGGAGGTGTAGTCGCCGTAGAACTCATTACCATACTTAAGCACTAATACAGCAGAATCTAATAAAGACGCACTTCCAAAAGTTACGGCCGAAGCAGATAGTGTTAGTCCGGTAGAAAGATTTGCTTCAGTTGTACCGATAAGCGGATCCTGAAAAACGCCAATAGGATTTAAAGACAAACCGATCGATACAAGAGAATCATCAAGTACCGTAACGGTTCTTACTGTAGAAGTATCTATTTTTCCGCTATTAACCTGATTAGCAGGATCAATGTCAAGCCCGATCTCATTGGGAGCTTCGCAACTTGTCAAAATAAAAAGACTTATCAACAGCGTTAATAAGTCTCGGGTGATATATTTCATTTCTATTTCCTTCATTAAGACAAAGACACGAGATCCTCGCTTGCAATTTCTTCGTAAAGGTTATAATAATTTTCGAAATCCAAAGTGGATTCGTAAGCTAATACCTGTTTATTGGTGTTTTTAACATAATTTAACACCTCTGCCGAAAGGATAGGGCTTCCTAACACTACTGCATCAGAAAAGTTTACAGCACCAACATGCATTGCATTACAATCGTTGGCATTAAACAATACGGTGTCTTCATCGGTCATTCCACTCATGATTGCCTTCTGAGAGAAGTTTGAGTTTAACTTTTCATCAAAACAATTTTCATAGATTGAATACACAACTTTAGAATGTTTGAATGTAGGGTCATTCTTGTATGTTGTCTTAAGATAGACAGGTACGAGTGCAGTCATCCATCCGTGACAATGGATCACATCAGGCGCCCAACCTAGCTTTTTAACTGTTTCTAAGGCTCCTTTACAAAAGAAGATCAAACGCTCGTCATTATCCTCATAAAACTTACTGCTACCATCTCTGAAAACATGCTTCCGCTGAAAATACTCTTCGTTGTCCAAGAAATACACCTGCATACGTGCCGCAGGTATTGAAGCAACTTTGATGATAAGAGGGTTGTCGTTCTCGTTAATAATGATGTTCATTCCTGAAAGTCGTATTACTTCATGTAAACGATTTCGCCGTTCGTTGATGTTTCCAAAACGAGGCATAAGAATTCGGATTTCAAATCCTTTATCCTGCATCGCTTGCGGAAGCTTACGAGTGATTTCAGAAATTTTAGTTAATTCGAGGAAAGGCGACATCTCGTGAGTAATAAACAATAACTTCGTTTTTGCCATCTCCAATAATGTTTTTTATTATTTTAAGAAAAAAATTTCGGACTGCAAATATAGGGATATAATATGACATATCAATCAATTATGCAAATACTGTTGGCGGTTCTTAACATTATGTTCATTTTTGCCAGCGGATGGCAAAAGAACAATTAAAGATTTTCACTACTAAGAAGGAACTTTCCAATTATCTAGACTTCAACCGTAGAAATTCTAAAACAGTTGGCTTTGTTCCAACAATGGGGGCATTACATGACGGACATTTTTCATTAATTAAACTTGCCGCTAAGAAAAGTGACATCATCGTATGTAGTATTTTTGTAAATCCCACCCAATTTAATGACCCAAAAGATTTAGAAAAGTATCCTCGACCGATAGAAGAAGACATCCGAAAGCTAAAACTAAGTTCCTGCAATGTGCTTTTTCTACCCGAAACTGCCGAAATGTATTCGACAGAAGAAAAATGGCACGCAGATCTAGGAGAGATTGAAAATGCACTTGAAGGTCAGTATCGAATCGGCCACTATCAGGGTGTTACACAAATTGTAAAGAAGCTCTTCGACACAGTCCAGGCTGATTTCGCATTTTTTGGACAAAAAGACTATCAACAATTTTGTGTAATTCAAAAGATGGTAAGGCTATTCAATATTCCAATAAAACTTATCCTTTGTCCGACGGTACGCGAAAAGACCGGACTAGCGATGAGCTCAAGAAATATCTATCTTTCGGAAAATCAGCTTAAAAATGCCCTTAAACTGTCAGAAGTGCTTGAGTTAACAAAAAGGAACTTTAAGTTAAAGTCCTTAGAACAACTGAAAACAGAAGCATTTTCCATTTTAACAAAAGACGACGATATCAAACCTGATTATTTTGAAATATGTACAATGGATGACCTGAAACCTGCTACGATGAAAGATAAGCCCCTAATCGCACTCGTAGCAGCCTATGTAGGCACCACACGTCTTATCGACAATATCATTTTAAACTAAGCATTTGTTGTTATTACTAATAGCAGCAAAAAGTTTTGCTAATTTTGCAGCATGATAATTGAGGTTTTAAAATCAAAGATACACCGTGCAAGGGTTACTCAAGCAGAACTTAACTATGTAGGAAGTATCACCATTGATGAAGACTTAATGGATGCCGCGAATATTATAGCAAATGAAAAAGTACAGGTAGTTAATAATAACAATGGGGCGCGATTTGAAACCTACGTAATAAAAGGCGAACGTGGATCAGCCATAATCTGCCTAAACGGAGCTACCGCTAGGCTAGCCCAGGTTGGAGATATCCTTATTATTATGTCATATGGCCATTTGACTTTAGAAGAAGCTAAAACACATGAGCCAATTCTTGTTTTTCCAGACGTTGATAACAGGTTGCCTTAATATCTATTGATATCATTCTCGATTTATTCGCTTTTTTCTTTCATTAGAATTATTTTTGGATGTGCTGACTTATATGAGTAATCTAAATTTGATAGAAAATAAAATCCTTACCGCGGAAAAGCTGGCTCCCCTTTTAAATATATGGCGATTTCAAGACAAAAAAATTGTTTTTACAAACGGATGTTTTGATCTGCTACATCTTGGTCACATCGATTATTTGTCGAGAGCAGCAGATTTAGGGAACAAACTTGTCATAGGCTTAAATTCAGATCGATCAGCTTCTGAACTAAAAGGACCTAAGAGGCCAATAACCGACCAAAGGTCAAGAGCCTCAATCCTCGCGTCTTTATTTTTTGTAAATGCTGTTGTTCTTTTTGATGAACCGACACCATATGAATTAATCAGCTTTATAAAGCCCGATATCTTAGTAAAGGGCTCTGATTACAGCATAGATAAAATCGTTGGCGCTGATTTAGTTTTAAAAAATAAAGGCGAAGTAAAAACATTAAATTATATTGACGGATATTCAACTACGGCTATCGAAAAGAAGATTCGAGGTTTTTGATCGTCTGTCACCAATATATATTCAACTATATAATATGGACTTTGAGTTAACTGAAGAACATCTGATAATTCAAAAGGCCGCAAGAGATTTTGCTCAAAATGAGCTCCGGCCCGGAGTTATTGAACGCGATGAATACCAAAAGTTTCCTGAAGAGCAGATAAGAAAATTAGGTGAACTTGGATTTATGGGGATGATGGTTGATCCAAAATATAATGGAGCTGGCCTAGATAGCATTTCCTACGTGCTAGTTTTGGAAGAATTGGCAAAAATAGATGCATCAAGCGCGGTTATTGTATCAGTAAACAACTCACTTGTCTGTTTCGGACTTGAACAATATGGCACAGAAGAGCAGAAAGAAAGGCATCTAAAGCTCCTTGCATCAGGTGAAAAAATCGGCGCATTTTGCATCTCAGAACCGGAAGCGGGTTCGGATGCAACTTCCCAGCAGACTACTGCAATTGATATGGGCGATCATTACCTGTTAAATGGCGTAAAGAACTGGATTACGAACGGCAACTCAGCTTCATTTTACATTGTAATTGCTCAAACAAATCCAGGGAAACGACATAATGGCATAAACGCGCTTATTGTAGAAAAAGGAATGGAGGGGTTTACTGTCGGCAAAAAAGAAAATAAACTTGGGATTCGAGCTTCGGACACACATTCATTGATGTTCTCGGATGTCAAAATTCCAAAAAAAAACCGCTTAGGCGATGAGGGATTTGGTTTTCACTTTGCCATGAAAACACTTGAGGGAGGGCGCATTGGCATTGCGGCACAAGCATTAGGAATTGCATCGGGTGCGTTTGAGCTATCCTTACAATATGCCAAGCAACGAAAGACGTTTGGAAAACCACTTGCCGAACACCAAGCAATTCAGTTCAAGTTGGCAGATATGGCAACAGAAATCGAAGCAGCGCGATTATTATGCTTTAAAGCTGCCTGGCTCAAGGACAATAATCTGCCTTATGCAAAAGCCAGTTCTATGGCCAAATTGTATGCATCACAGGTAGCAATGGACACAACAATCGAAGCTGTTCAGATACATGGCGGGTATGGCTTTGTGAAAGAGTATCATATTGAACGTCTGATGCGTGACGCAAAGATTACCCAGATTTACGAAGGAACTTCAGAAATTCAAAAAATGATTATCGGCAGGGAGATTTTAAAATGATTATCGGAATTAAGCTATGAAAAAAATACTTTCAATGTTTACAATAGCTTCGTCGCTGTTATCCTGCAATTCTGCGGACATACCCTCTGGCATTTGGCGTGCGACCGTCAAAAATGAAACGGACGTAGAAATTCCCTTTAACTTTATGTTTTCTGATTCTTCAGGCGTAAAACAGATATACCTGATTAACGGTGATGAAAAACTCAAAATTGATAGCATTGATACTTTCGATGATTCGATTCATTTCTTTATTCCATTATTCGATTGTGAAATTCGGGCAAGAATTAAAAACAACAAACTAACTGGCAAATCAATAAAGCACCTTGCAGATCATGATGTTGTGATGGCATTTAACGCCGAGTATAACATTCCTTGGAGGTTTATTGAAAATCCTAAAAAACCAGCAGCAAATATCTCTGGCAAATGGACCTCAGCATTTATTGGTACAGACGGTATAAGTTCAACGCTCGTGGCGGAATTTTTGCAAGATGGAAATAAAGCCACAGGAACGTTCCTTTCTAGCACAGGCGACTATCGCTTTTTAGAAGGCGTAGTAACAGGCAATAATCTATTTCTTTCCGGCTTTACCGGATCTGACGCCTATTTATTTACAGCTACCCTTAAGAGCGATAGCGTACTTACTGATGGCAAATTTTACTCCGGTTACAATACTTTTAAAACCTGGAGCGCCAAAAAAGATAAATTTGCTATGTTGGCTGATGCCTATTCGATTACAAAATTAAAGGCGAATTCGCAGAAAATATCCTTCAATTTCCCGGACCTTTACGGGAAAAAAGTTTCATTTCCTTCCCAAAAGTATGATGGAAAGATTACGATAGTCCAATTCCTGGGCTCTTGGTGTGCAAATTGTATGGACGAGACTAATTATCTAACTAAATTTTACGACAAATATAAAACTCAGGGAGTGGAAATCATCGGCATTGCATATGAACGATCCACAGACTTTAATCGTTCCGCGAAATTGCTAATCGCGATGAAAAAAAGACTAAAAGTTAAATACGAAATTTTAGTTACAGGTTATACCAATGATTCTGCAGATGTATTAAAAAGCATGCCAATGCTGAATAACTTTTCTGCATTTCCAACCACCCTGGTAATTGATCAGAAAGGAGTAGTACGCCTGATTCATACTGGTTTTAACGGTCCAGGTACCGGACGATATTATAAAGAGTTTACTAGTAATTTTGAAACAGCAATTGATCGACTATTAATAGAAAATTAATCCGCTAAATATGACAGTGCATTATGAATAGAAGTAACTTTTATTATTCTTTCGTTTTATTAGCATGCTTAACCGCTTGCTCGGCCCCAAATCGCGTGCTCGTAGATCAGGTACAAATAAGGGCAAATGCGCCCGGCTCTAATGTTTACCAGTCGAGTTACCCAAAAACTACAGACATTCTCCACACTAAACTAGAATTAAGCTTTCATCTGGATAGTAATTACGCTTACGGAAAGGCATCAATTAGAGCTAGACCATATTTCTATCCTTCAAACAAAGTGGTCTTAAATGCGAAAGGATTTAGAATAAACAGTGTGTTGCTTTTAAATGGTAGTTCAAAGCAAAGTCTCAAATATACTTACGATGGGCAGCTTCTCTCCATTCAATTAGACCGTCAGTACGCTAATAACGAAGAGTATACGTTGTTTATTGATTATGTTTCAATGCCATATAAACTAAAGATAGGTCGTGATATCTCCTCGTCCTCCGACCGAGGATTATATTTTATAAACGCCGACGGAAGAGATAAGTCAAAGCCGCGCGAAATATGGACCCAAGGCGAAACTGAATGCAATTCTACTTGGTTTCCTACTATTGATGGTCCACAGGAAAAAATGACGCAAGAGATCGTTTTAACTGTTCCAGACGATATGCTAACCCTTTCAAATGGTTTACTTACGCTGTCAGAAAAGAACCCAGACGGCACTCGTACCGATACCTGGAAACAGGATAAACCTCATTCTACATATTTAACTATGATTGCTGTGGGCGATTTTGTAGTTACTAAAGACCAATGGCGGGGTAAAGAAGTAAGTTATTATACCGAACAAAAATTTGCACCCTATGCGCGAATGGTTTTTGGCAAGACTCCGGAGATGATTGAATTTTTCTCAAATAAAATGGCGTTCGAGTATCCATGGGATAAATACTCTCAAATTGTCGTTCGGGATTTTGCTGGTGGCGCGATGGAAAATACTTCAGCGACTGTCTTTTTTGAACGAATGAACATGACAGAAGGCCAGTTTATGGATCAGCCGAATGAAGATATTATTTCACATGAATTATTTCATCATTGGTTTGGCGATTTAGTCACGGCCGAATCATGGGCAAACCTCCCCTTAAATGAAGCATTTGCTACCTATGGTGAATACTTATGGAACGAATTTAAATATGGTCGCGACTATGCAGATTACTATGGCTTTGAAGATATGGTAGCCTATCTTCCTGGCGGTAAAACGATTAAAAAAGACCTAATAAGATTTGATTATGCAGACAGGGAACAAATGTTTGATGAAGTTACGTATCAAAAGGGCGGCAGAATTTTACACATGCTTCGTAAAACTGTCGGTGACGAAGCATTCTTTAAAGCGCTAAACTTATATCTTACATCAAATGCGTACAAAACTGCCGAAGTCCATGATTTGCGCTTAGCTTTTGAGGAGGTAACGGGTCAAGATCTCAACTGGTTTTTTAGCCAATGGTTCCTTGCTTCAGGACACCCGGTTTTAAATATTCAAACAGGATATAACGCAATTAACGGCACCATAACCGTTAATATTAAACAATCGCAAGACAGGAGCAATACTCCCTTATATAAGCTTCCCATAGCCATTGACCTATACACTAACGGAAGTGTTCGAAGAGAAGAAATTATATTAGACATGGCAGACCAATCGTTCCAGTTTACTTCCTCTACTGAGCCTTTGCTTATAAATGTTGATGCGGAAAAATATCTGCTTGCAGAGAAAACTGAGAACAAATCTGTTTTGCAATATGCCTACCAATACGACATCGCACCATTATTTATGGACAGATATGAAGCCATTAAAGCGTTGCAGGCTCTAAAAGCTGAAGAACCCGCACGAATTACCATAATAAGATCGTTAAAAGATAAAAATTGGGCCATTAGAAAAATGGCGGTAGATTTTATCCCTCAGCTTACAGAAGAGGAGAAAAGATCCTTATATGAGACCGTAAAAGACATGGCACTGAACGATCCTAGATCCTATGTTCGAGCGGCGGCTATTATCCAGTTAAAGAAAACCTATGCTGCCCGCAGTAACAGAGAAATTTATAATTTAGCTTCGAAAGACAAAGCAATTAGTGTGATTGAAGCCCTTAATGCAAATGATTAACTTCTTTGCAAAGAATTGAATGCCATTTTAATTACTGAAAGCAAGAGTGCAAAAATTAATGCGTCTAAAAAGCGTGTTGTTTCAAATCCCATCAACAAACTATCGACTAAAAGAACCATTAGTACAGTTATAATGAATGACATCAGGCCGAGAGTAATAAGATTAATCGGAAAGGTCAAAACACGCAATAATGTTCCAATAGTGGCGTTTGCGATGGCAATTAAGAGCCCAGCAAAAATTGCACTCCAAAAACCATCTACCCATACACCAGGTATCAAATACGCCACGACAGAAACGGCGACTCCTAACAATAATATTTCAACAAGAAACTTCATTATATATAAATTTATAGCTTCAGCATTTTTATTCTTAATAGTCTGCTCCTGTCGTTCGAATTCCAACGATACAGCATCGTCCATTACAATAGAATTGAGTACCGATAGTACAAAAATCGTGCTAAAAGGTTTAGATAATGATATTGTTCAGTCTTTAAAAACAGACAGTGTGGATACTGATGTTTGGCAGCATCTCTTTTCAATCTATGCAGAAACCCTTGAGGATGAGTTGCAGTCAGACCCGATTATCGGAAAATATACAATTGAAGGAAATGAAATTATCTTTTTACCTGATTCTAGTTTTAAAGCAGGCGCTACCTATTCTGCCGTTTTTTATTACCCAAAGTATTATTCTTCCAACGATATTTTGAGCAACAAGTCCTTACCCGGCAGAGTTAATAGTTTAAGTCAGGAATTTAAGTTCTGAAATTTCCTGATTTTACGAATTCCGAGATACTTTGTTAACAAAATATATTTATATATATTTGCATCAATCTGAGAAGAGGGGGCCGCTGCCCCCTCTTTTGTTTTACCTGCTTTTTGAGCCGGGTTATTTTGACTTATGAAAATTGAACCTCGCGTTAGTGAGTTAGTAGAAGAAAAAATTGCTGATCGGCCTGATCTTTTCCTTGTCGATGTAAAAATGCATCTTGACGGAAAACTGATTGTTTTAATCGATGGCGATAAGGGCGTAGCAATAGAAGACTGTGCAGCGATTAGTCGTTATGTTGGTTATATGTTAGAAGAAAATAATTATATCGAGCATGCCTATAATTTAGAGGTTTCATCACCAGGGATAGATACGCCACTCAAACAATTACGGCAGTATCGAAAAAATATCGGACGAATAATAAGTATAAAAACCATCGATGGAAAGACAGCTGAAGGAACGTTAATTGAAGCGTCTGAATTCGAAGTACGAATAAAGGGAAAAGAAAAAGGAAGGAAAATTGAAGCAGAAACGGTGTTAATTCCTTTTGAGCAAATAACAGAAACTAGAGTGTTAATTTCATTTAAGTAAAATGAGTAATATCAATTTGATTGAGTCATTTCAGGAGTTTAAGGACTTCAAGAATATTGACCGCCCAACTGTAATCAGCGTATTAGAAGAAGTGTTTCGCAGTATGATTCGCAAAAAGTACAGTACGGATGAAAACTGCGATGTAATTGTCAATCCAGACAATGGGGATTTGGAAATTTGGCGCACGCGTCAAATAGTTGAAGATGGATTTTCTGAAGATGATGATTTAGAGATTGAGCTTGCCGAAGCTCGAAAAACCGATGCTGATCTTCAGGTGGGGGATGAATTTATAGAAGAGATTACTCTTGAAAGTTTTGGCCGCCGGGCTATTTTAGCTGCCCGTCAAACTCTTGTTTCTAAAATTCTAGAGCTTGAAAAAGATGAAATATTCCGTAAGTATAAAGATCGTGTAGATGAAATCGTTACTGGAGAAATCTACCAAGTTTGGAAGAAAGAAACCTTAGTGCTAGACGACGAGGGCAATGAATTGATTCTCCCGAAAACCGAACAAATTCCGGCAGATTATTTCAAAAAAGGAGATTCAATAAGAGCTGTAATTACAAAAGTTGAAATGATAAACAGCAATCCTAAAATTATTATTTCGCGTACTGCGCCTGAATTTTTACAGCGACTTTTCGAAATGGAAGTGCCTGAAATTTTCGATGGCCTCATTACAATTAAAAAAATTGTCCGTGAACCTGGAGAACGAGCTAAAGTAGCGGTAGAGTCATATGATGATCGGATTGATCCCGTAGGTGCCTGTGTTGGAATGAAAGGATCACGTATACATGGGATTGTGCGTGAGTTAAAAAATGAAAATATAGACGTTATTAATTATACTAATAACCTTTCTCTCTATATTCAACGTGCCTTGAGTCCGGCAAAAATTACAAGCATAAAGCTAGATGATGTTGAGAAACGTGCTGCCGTTTACTTGAAACCTGATCAGGTTTCTCTGGCGATCGGACGAGGTGGTCATAATATCAAGCTGGCCGGCAAGCTGACAGGCTATGAAATAGATGTTTATCGTGAATCAGATGAAGGCGATGAAGATGTTGATATCGAAGAATTTGCAGATGAAATTGATGGGTGGATAATCGATGAATTGAAAAGAATTGGTCTAGATACAGCAAAATCTGTATTAGCATTATCAGCTGATGAACTTATAAAACGGACCGATCTTGAAGAAGGAACGGTAAAAGAAGTCCTTGAAATCTTAAAGGCCGAATTTGAGTAAGGCTGCTTAGATATAGGCTTCGGCACGAATAACAAGATAAAAAACGTATTTTTGTATAAAATTAGCGAAGAGAGTATTAGATGTCAGAAGGTAAAAGCATAAACTTACTTAAAGCTGCAAAAGAGCTAAATATCGGTTTATCCACCGCTGTTGAGTTTTTAGGTAAAAAAGGATTTAAAGTAGACCCTAAGCCTAATACGAAACTCAATGAGCAGATGTATGACGTTCTTTTAAAGGAATATCAGGGCGATAAGAATGTAAAAGAAGAGGCAAAGCAGATCGCAATCGGAAAGATCCGTCGTGATGATTTGCCATCTTTACCACATGATAAACCGGAAAACATCCGCGCTAATGAGTTTGAGCAAGAGGAAATTTTAATCAAGAATGCTGGCTCATTCAGTCACCCTCCAGTTGAAAAACCAAAGCCTGTTATAGCGCCTTCTACGGAAAAAATAGAAACCACCGAGCCTGAAAAAGAAGATGACGGTGTATTGCCCGGTGTCAAAGTAATAGGAAGAATTAATCTTGATGAATTAAACGGCAAGAACCGTCCAGAAAAAAAGATCGAAGATATTCCACCTGCAGCAACGATCGAAACTGCTCCAGAGATTACTTCGGAAGTATCTGAAATTCAAGTCACTGAACCAGTTGATATTACTCCTACGCTTCCTGGAATTCAAGACGAGCAGGATGAACCTGATACTCCGACAGCTGATACAGGCGAGGATGTGGTTAGAGCAAAGGCAGAACGCCTAACCGGACCAAATGTGATTGGCCGGATTGACCTTTCGTCACATCAGCGACGCAAGGATCAACCGGTTGCTTCATCTTCCAATCTCTCTGCAAACGATCAAAAACGAAAACGAAAACGAAAAGACGGTAACGTAAGCCCAGCTCCTAGTGGACAACGTCCTGCAGCCGCTCCTGGCGCATCGCCACAAGTGAATCGTCCTGACTTTAGAGGAAGTCGTCCGGCAGGTGGACCTACTGGAGCTCCTCGCCCTGATTTTCGAAATAAGACGCGCCCAGAAACACCTAAAGAAGAACCTTCAGATAAACAAATACAAGATCAAATTAAAGCCACACTTGCACGTCTAAGCGGTGCTGGAAAGTCTGGAAAATTTGCTCAGCGAGCTAAGCTGCGTAGGCAAAAACGTGATGATGTAGCACAATCTGCAGAAGAGGCTGCTATTGAACGTGAACTTCAGTCGAAAACAATTCGAGTAACAGAATTTGTTACGGCAAATGAGCTTGCAAGCATGTTAAATGTTCCTGTCACACAGATCATCTCTACTTGCATGAGTCTAGGAATGTTTGTTTCTATTAATCAACGATTAGATGCAGAAACACTAACAATAGTGGCTGACGAATTTGGCCACGAAGTTGAATTTGTTAAGCCTGAAGATGAAGAAACAGGCTCATTAGACGAGCAGGATGAACCTGAAGATTTACTTCCTCGCGCACCGATAGTCACTGTTATGGGTCACGTCGATCACGGTAAGACTTCTCTTTTGGACTTTGTTCGCAAAACGAATGTAATCGCGGGTGAGGCGGGCGGAATTACTCAGCACATTGGAGCATATGAAGTTACCCTTGAAAACAATAGAAAAATAACATTTCTAGATACACCAGGACACGAAGCCTTTACGGCGATGCGCGCGCGCGGAGCCCAAGTGACTGACATAGCAATCATTGTTATCGCAGCCGACGATAGCGTGATGCCGCAAACAAAAGAGGCTATTAACCATGCTCAAGCTGCCGGAGTCCCTATCGTTTTTGCTTTCAGTAAAATAGATAAACCGGGTGCAAATACCGATAAAATACGCGAACAGTTATCTGCTATGAACATTCTTGTAGAAGAATGGGGCGGAAAATACCAGTCGCAGGAAATTTCCGGAAAGACCGGATTAAATATTGATTTATTGCTTGAAAAAGTACTTTTAGAAGCTGACCTTCTAGAGCTAACTGCTAACCCGAACAAAAGGGCAGTAGGTACCGTAATCGAAGCTGCACTCGATAAAGGTCGCGGCATTGTGACCACTGTTTTAATTCAAGCGGGTACCCTTAGTGTTGGTGATCCGATTCTGGCGGGATGTTATAGTGGACGTGTAAAAGCGCTTCACAATGAGCGTGGCCAAAAAGTAGATAAAGCCGGTCCTTCAACTCCTGTACAAGTACTAGGCATGCAGGGTGCTCCAACTGCAGGGGATAAATTCAATTCGATGGAAAGTGAAGTTGAAGCACGCGAAATTGCGAACAAGCGTTTACAATTACAACGTGAACAAGGACTTCGCACTCAAAAGCACATTACACTCGATGAAATTGGTCGTCGTTTAGCAATTGGTAATTTCAAGGAACTAAATATTATCGTGAAAGGTGATGTTGATGGATCAATTGAAGCCCTTGCAGATTCGTTGCTCAAATTATCGACTGAACAAATTCAAGTTAATATCATACATAAGTCAGTTGGTCAAATCTCCGAGTCAGATGTACTTTTGGCATCCGCTTCAGACGCCATTATCATAGGCTTCCAGGTTCGTCCATCTTCGAGTGCACGTAAATTGGCTGAACAAGAAGAAATTGACATCCGACTATACTCGATTATATACGATGCAATAAACGAGGTAAAAGATGCAATGGAAGGCATGCTTGCGCCTGAGTTTGAAGAAAAGATTACTTCGAATGTTGAAATTCGAGAAGTATTTAAGATCACGAAAGTTGGAACCATTGCTGGCTGTATGGTTTTAGATGGAAAAATTACTCGAAATAGTAAAGTTCGTATTGTTAGAGATGGAGTAGTAGTTTACACCGGCGAACTAGCGTCGCTTAAACGTTTTAAAGATGACGTTAAAGAAGTGGCAACGGGATATGAGTGCGGCCTAAATATTCACAACTTTAACGATATAAAAGTTGGCGACGTTGTAGAATCTTATGAGCAGGTGGAGGTGAAAAGAAAACTCTAAACCTTACATTCAGGAGTTTCATTCAGTAAATGTTTGCATATCAATAAGCTTTTTATAGAGTTTATTATGAGCAATTAATTCTGAATGTGTTCCTTCTTCTACAATTTTTCCTCCTTCTAATACTACGATTTTATCGGCGTTTCTTATCGTACTTAAACGATGAGCAATAACCAAAGTTGTTCTATTTTTCATCAATTTGGTGATAGCGTCTTGTACCAATTTTTCTGATTCTGTATCCAAAGCAGAAGTTGCCTCATCTAAAAGCATAATTGGCGGATTAGCCAATACTGCCCTAGCTATATTTAGCCGTTGCTTTTGACCTCCAGAAAGCTTTAAACCTCTATCCCCGATATTCGTGTTGTATTGATATTCTGTTGCAAGAATAAATTCATGGGCATTGGCAATTTTAGCAGCCTCTTCAACCTCATCCATCGAGGCATCAGGTCTTCCTAGGGCGATGTTATTAAAAATAGTATCGTTAAATAATATGGATTCCTGATTTACAATACCCATTTGCGATCGAAGTGTTGCCATAGAGATACTCTTAATGTCAACGCCGTCAAGTAATATTTTTCCGCTCATTGGTTCTATAAACCGTGGGATAAGATCAATCAAAGTCGATTTCCCAGCGCCAGAGGGGCCGACCAATGCAATAGTTTTGCCCTTCGGAATTTCAAGCGTGATCGCATTCAAAATTTTCTTGTCTCCGTAAGCAAACGTAACTTGATCGAAACTGACATTGTCGTTAAAGGTTGAAATATCTATTGCATTAGCCAAATCTGTTATGTCTGATTTTGTATCAACTAGCTCTAACACCCGTTCGCCGGCTGCTAGACCTGCATGGATATTACTAAACGCATCCGTAATCGCTTTGGCTGGTCTCATTATTTGCGAAAAAATGGCGATGTAGGTTATAAACTCGGCCGGCTTTAATTCTGAGCTGTTGTTGAGAATAAGGTAGCCTCCGTAAAGAACTATGCCTGTTACCATAAGCACGCTAAGAAATTCTGACACCGGAGAAGCCAATTGCTGACGTTTTGCCATAGACTTAAGTAGGCCAGAGTATCGCGCATTTTCCGTATTAAATTTCTCTTTAATTTTCTGCTCGGCATTAAATGCTTTAATGATCTTTATACCGGACAGAGCCTCATCCAAATAACTTATCATTAATCCCAAAGACTGCTGCGCACTTGTAGCCTGTTGCTTTAACCGCTCTACAATCCTTCCGATAATAAATCCAGCTATTGGTATAATCAGCAATGAATAAAGTGTCAATTTTGTAGAAATGGAGAATAGTACAGCCAAGTAGGCAATAATTTGTAGAGGCTCCTTAAAAACTACCTGCAAGGTTCCTGTTACCGAAAACTGAACCACCTGCACATCAGAGGAAACTTTCGAGATAATATCACCCTTTCGCTTGTTATTAAAATAACCGATATGAAGGTTCATCACACTATTGAAAACCGTCTTACGTAGATTCAATAATGTATGTGCCCTCAAATTCTCCATAATACGTTGGGATAGGTATCTAAACAGGTTAGCGAGGAAAACGGAAATAATAATAATCGAACAAACGATTTTTAACGTCCCCCATTCTTGATATTTTATAATCGAATATTGAACGTAATAATTAAAAACTGCCATGATATCCAGCCAAGAATTTGGCGGGGCTAACTGCGTTTCGAAGTTCTGATTTTGGTTGAAAAGAGTTTCAAGTAAAGGTGCTAAAAGAGCAAAATTTAGGGTGTTGAATAGTATAGCAAGTATTGTTGAAGAAACATATGGGATCGCAAATTTTTCAATAGGCTTAGCAAAAGAAAGTAACCTAAAATAAGTCTTCATGGAAATTAATCTGTTTATTTACTTAATGATAGATTTAACTCACTATTACAACCACGCTACGATAGACTATGAGCTACCGAATCAAACGGTAATTTTTATATTCCCCAAGTCTCCAACCGGTCCAGTCTTCTAATTTTTGAAGCATCCGTCGCCTTGGCGACATCTTCTTTTTTAATTCTACCGGATCGAAATTAAATTTCCAATTCAGCGCATCTATCCTCTTCTGCATGACAGAGGGGTGAGTGCCTACAAACTTGATCAGCCTATCAGCATTTCCATAATCAAAATCCGTCCCTTTTGGTATATTCTTTTCCAACCAGTCATCGTTATGATAGAACTGATTAAAATTTACCACTTTATTGGTCAATCCTTTCGGAGGCTTTACCCAACCGTAGTGATAGATAAAGGCCTCGACGGGCTTTACTTTTATCTTTCTTGAGTCACGTCTAAATCCTTGGGCATCGCGATAGGAAGAAACTCCCGTTCTATATCTCAATACTCTTATCTCGTTCCTGTACCAACGTCTAGATGAGGCAGTAAAATCGTATGATCCATAAAAATGAAGATATTTAAAAAGTAAACCTTCAACATTTTCATCACTGAGATGATCTTTCATGCTCTGTTTAATTACAGGAAGGTATTTTTCATGCACACATTCGTCTCCCTGGATGTAGAAAGCCCAATCGGTGTCGGCTGAAATTGCTGAATAGGCCTTATCTGTTTCGAGTGCAAAACTGCGACCACCTTCCCTTAAACCCGTTTCCCACTCAGTTTCGATGATCCGGATTTTTTCAGAACCTATATTTCTGATCAACGATAGGGTATCATCGTCTGATCTTCCAATAGCGATTACGAATTCATCGCAAATAGGCAAAACGGACAAAATGGCTTCTACGACCGGATAGTCATTATTTATAGCGTTGCGAATAAAAGAAAATCCGGTTATTTTCATGTACTTTAGGCTATGTTAGCGGTGCAAAGTTAAAAATAAACTTGTCTATTAATTATTCTGCTATTTACGATTTCTATAATGCAAACTCCATTAGTTTCTTCTATAAAACCAGTCGATCATCGAAAAATAGCTCGCACTTTAACAATTGTAGAAAACAACTTGCCGGGTGCGGATGAAATTTTAAAGAACCTCAAAACATCAGCAGAAATTCCTGTTATAGGTATCACAGGGCCTCCGGGTGCTGGTAAAAGTACTTTAATAAATGTACTACTAAATAAACTCTCTGACTCTAAAAAACACGTCGCGGTAATTGCAGTAGATCCAACCTCCCCATTTACACAAGGAGCATTATTAGGAGACAGAATACGAATGAGCGACCAGTTTAATCAGGACTGGATATTTATTCGTTCAATTGCAACAAGGGGCTATCTTGGCGGACTATCTGCTAAAATCATAGAGATGGTCGATGTGCTGAAGAGTTCCGGATTCGACCTAATCATTATAGAAACGGTCGGCGTGGGTCAATCTGAGGTGGAGATTGCTGGGCTCGCAGATACCACCTTGGTAATTCTAGTGCCGGAAGCGGGCGACGACATACAAAGTGTCAAGTCAGGCTTGATGGAAATTGCCGACGCATTTGTAATTAATAAATCTGATCGCCCGGGGGCAGATAAATTTGCGAACACTATCACGAAACTTGTACAGAGTAAAAAGAACGAAATTCCTGTTTTTAAAACCGTGGCATCAAAAAATGAAGGAATAGATCAAATTATATCCTTTCTATCAAAGCCTGCAAATAAAGATGAAGCTAAGAAACTCAATTTAAATATTGAAAAAGCCTTTAGAATTATTCAAGCAAGGCTATTGACACAGATTGATAAAGATCGTTTGCAACACGAAATTGCAAACTCATACCAGGAACCAGACTTTAATTTGTACCGAATCGTAGATAAATATACTAAGAGTTCATAATCTCTTCTATCTCGTCTGCTATAATAGGAATATCACTCATCAAGTCGACATTTCCATTTTGTGTAATTAGTATATTATTCTCTAGACGTATACCCAAACTCTCTTCCGGAATATAAATACCGGGCTCACAAGTCAGGAGATTTCCCACTTCAAAAGGCTGGTATCTACTTGCGAAATCATGCACATCAAGCCCAAGATGATGACTCGTGCCATGCATGAAATACTTTTTATATAAGGGGTAGTTTGCGTTTTGCTTCGCGACATCATGCTTGTCGAGTAGACCGAGTCCTATGAGTTCAGACTCCATAACTTTGCCGACCTCGTTCTGATACTCATTCCAAATTGTTCCTTTAACCAACATTTGCTTGGCTTCATTCATCACCCTTAATACGGCATTGTAGATGCTTCTTTGCCGTTTGGTGAATTTACCATTTACTGGCACAGAACGACTCATGTCGGCATTGTAATTAGCATATTCTGCTCCAAAGTCAAACAGAATTACATCGCCACTTTTACAAATCTGGTTATTATCGTTGTAGTGTAGGATATTTGCATTCATGCCGGATGCGATGATGGGGGAATAAGCATGTCCCGTTGCGCCCTTCCTTATAAACTCATGAATAATTTCGGCTTCAATTTCAAATTCTTTAACACCGGGCTTGATAAATCTAAGCACTCGGGCAAAAGCATCTTTAGTAATTGCGCAAGCTCTTTTCGTCAACTCGATTTCATAATCGGATTTTATTGCTCTAAGTCTCCTAAGAATAGGAGCGCTTCGTTCGTAGTGATGAAGCGGGTATCTTTCCTTAACTTCTATGATAAAGCGTAAATCTCTATACGGTACGACACTTAGATACCTGTCGTTCTCGTTTGTGTTTAAAAAGATCGTTTCAGAATAGTGTATTACCGAATTAAGTATTGGCCAAAATTCGCTAAGCCAGTACACGCTTTTTATACCCGAAGCGTTGGAAGCGTCTTCTTTTGTGTACTTATGCCCTTCCCACACTTTAATCTGATCATTTGTCTGTCTTAAAAATAAGACTTCCTTGTATTGGGAATTAGGACAGTCGGGAAAAAGCAATAAAATAGTTTCTTCCTGATTTATGCCAGTTAAGTAGAAAAGATCCGCGTTTTGCTTAAAAGGATGTGTCTGATCACCACTACGAGGAAATTCATCATTAGCATTAAAGATAGCTAATGACCCGTTTTTAAGCGATTTGGAGAAATTTTTTCGATTGTCAACAAAAAATTGATTGCTTATGGGATTGTACTTCATTAATGACTATTTTTGAAAATAAATCTCCATGAAAGGAATTAAATACGGTAACTTTAAATTGGAACAATATTTGTTTTATTTGGTGGAATCAAACTTATAATTATTTTTGTATAAAATTACGCAATTAAAAATTGTTTAACCTTAAAAAAAAAAGCATGAATTATTCTACAATTAAGAAAATTGTTGCACTCTCTTTAGTGGGAATAGTCGGTTTAACTACCGCTAAAGCCCAGGATGCACCAAGCTCAACCGCCAAGATATTTGGTGGAACAGCGCAGTACAGAACCTGGTCGCTCGGAATTAATTCCGGGTTATTAGTCCCTCACGTAATAATCGGGGGCACAAATGATTATAATACATCGGACGCTAGTCTCGGCTATGGTCTTACACTTCGTAAACAATTAGGCCATGCTTTCGGACTTGAATTAGCTGCTTTAAAAGGCCGTCTTTCAGGATCAAATGAGGCTAATGATGGTGTAACGAACAACAACATCAACAATGGGCCCCCTGTGCTAGGGAGCAACAAATCATTCAAAACTGACCTTAATCTAGCATTATCCCTTTCCGGAGTCGTTAATGTTGCAACTATTGATTTCCTACGCAGGGAAAATGCTGTAAACTTTCTCGTTAAAGCCGGCATGGGCATAGCCCACTACGCTCCGAGTTATGTAGCAGCAAGCGGTGTTACAGTAGACTGGACAAACCATGCAGGAGAGTATAATGGTACTGGCACCCGTAAGAACGTACATGAGCTATTTATTCCTGTGGGAGTTGGTGTGAAGTTCAAAGTATCAGACCGTGTTAACTTTGATTTAGGATACAATATGTATTTCTTAGATGGCGACAATCTTGACGCAACTTATGCTCCGGCAACTTATGCTCCGGGAAAACCTCTTGCGAAAGATAAGTGGTCTTATGCCTACGCTGGAGTTGAATTCTCTTTAGGATCGACAGCTAAACCAAATTTAGATTGGGTTAATCCTGTAGCTATGATGTATGATGAATTGAACGATCCTACATTACGTCAGGAACTTGAAGCATTGAAAGGAAGAGTTAGCACTTTAGAAACTACTGTTGCTACACTTTCTGCTGACGCTGATGGAGACGGTGTATCGAACAAATTCGACAAATGTGCTGGAACTCCAGCAGGAACTGTTGTTGATGGTTCTGGTTGCCCAATTAAATTCCCTGAGCCTGTTGCCGCCGCTCCTGCTGCACCAGCTAGCTTCCCTGCTATTCAGTTTGAATTTGATAGCTCTGTACTAAGAACTTCTTCATATCCTACACTTGATCAATTAGCTTCTTCTTTGAAAGCTGCTAGCGGATCTGTAACGCTTGAAGGACATTCTTCAAACGAAGGAACTGATAAATACAATCAGAGTCTTTCTGTTGATCGTTCAACCTCTGTGAAAACTTACCTAGTAAATGCCGGCGTAGACGCTAGCAGAATCAATACAGCAGGTTATGGTGAAACTCGTCCATTAGCATCAAATGCTACTGAAGAGGGTCGTATCGCAAACCGTCGTGTTGAAATTAAAAAATAATATCTACTGATTTCAGTAGATTAAAAGAGCCCCGCATTATTGTGGGGCTCTTTTTTATTTTAGTAAATTGCGTTAATGTATTTCTTTAGAAAAAAAGACCTCAATAGACCTGTCAGCTTTAACCTAAAGGTGATGCATTTTATTAATGCCGTTGCAATTATTATATTTTTGGCGGGCTTGATCTTCAAGTTTTTTCAATGGTATCTTTAAGATAATGAAACGTATAATCAATACAATGAATGCGCCTAGGCCTATAGGTCCATATAGCCAGGCGATAGAAGTTGACAATCTCTTATTCGTTTCTGGCCAAATTGCACTCAACCCGCAGACAAATCAACTTATTATAGATTCAATATCTGGAGAGACGAAAATGGTCATGACAAATATTGTGGCGATTCTCAGCGAAGCCGGTTATACAACTGCTGATATCATCAAAACAACCATATTTCTAGTTAATATGTCTGATTTTGAACAGGTTAATGAAATTTATAGTGCCTATTTTAAAGCAGATTTCCCTGCGCGCGAAACTGTCGCCGTAGCCGGTCTACCTAGAAATGTGAATGTTGAGATTTCCGTAATCGCTAGTAAATAACCACTCCTGGGCAAGAATTAAAATAGTTGACTAACCAGACTCTAATAACGCCTATTGAATACCTTAAAGGTGTCGGACCACATCGTGCAGATGTGCTGAGAAAAGAGTTAGCAATACACAATTATCAAGACCTACTTCAACACTATCCATTTAGATATATTGATCGAACAAAATTTTATAAAATTAGTGAACTAAATGATGACCTGCCAGCGATCCAGCTAATAGCGAGGATTGTAACGGTAGAGACCGTCGGCGAAAAGAACAAAAAAAGATTAATTGCTCAGATAAAAGATGATACTGGCTCAATGGAACTTGTGTGGTTCCAAGCAATTAAATGGTTAGAAAAAACAATAAAACCAGGATTGGTTTTTATCGTATTTGGCAAGCCAAGCACTTTTAACAATAAAACAACTATCTCTCACCCAGAAATGGAACTGTTTAACCCCAGTGCGAGGAAAACCGGAAATCTTACACTTCAGCCAGTTTATGGCTCAACAGAGAAACTAAAATTGTTTTCATTAGACTCAAAGGGTATACAAGCCTTACAGGCTGCCCTTATTGACTCGGTATACGACCAGATTGACGAAACATTACCAATAAACCTTATAAATACTCATCACCTAAGCACCAAGCGCGAAGCAATAAAAAATATCCACTTCCCCACAGAGCCCACAATACTTAAAGCAGCACTTTATAGATTAAAATTCGAAGAGCTATTTTTCATTCAGCTTAAACTTCTACGAACTAAGCTGTTGCGAACCCAAAAGTTTAAAGGATTGGTATTTAGCAAAGTTGGTGAGGCATTCAATTCCTTCTATAATAATAGCTTACCATTTGATCTTACTCAAGCTCAGAAGCGGGTACTTAAAGAAATAAGGCAAGACACGCAGCGAAATAGCCAAATGAATAGGCTTTTACAAGGCGATGTAGGAAGCGGGAAAACAGTAGTTGCCTTGATGAGTATGCTTATCGCGATAGATAATGGATATCAAGCCTGTATCATGGCTCCGACAGAGATTTTAGCCCAACAACACTATAATTCTATTTGCCAGCTAATGGGCGATGGACGCATTAAAATAGCGTTATTAACCGGTTCTGTGAAGAAGAAAGATCGTAAAGTCTTACATGAAAATCTCGAATCTGGTGCGCTAAATATTCTGATTGGCACACATGCCTTGATTGAAGACGCAGTACAGTTTAACAATTTAGGCCTTGTGGTTATCGATGAGCAACATCGCTTTGGAGTTGAACAGCGTTCAAAACTTTGGCGAAAAAGTAAAATACCTCCTCATATACTGGTGATGACGGCCACGCCGATCCCTAGGACCTTAGCGATGACATTGTATGGTGATCTGGATGTTTCAGTAATAGATGAGCTTCCTGCAGGGAGAATGCCCATCAAGACTATCCACCTTTATGAAAGTCAGCGCTTGAGAATGTTCGGATTTATACGCGATGAAATTGAAAAAGGAAGACAGGTGTATATCGTTTATCCTCTTATTAAGGAAAGTGAGAAGCTTGACTTGCTATATCTTGAAGCCGGAACTGAAGCAATATCAAAAGAATTTCCACTACCGGACTACAAAATAAGCATTGTTCATGGTAAGTTATCCTCTAAAGATAAAGAGTTCGAGATGCAACGGTTTGTAAAAGGTGAAACCCAAATAATGGTAGCTACAACCGTTATTGAGGTTGGTGTTAATATCCCGAATGCAAGCGTTATGATTATTGAAAATGCAGAGCGCTTTGGCTTATCTCAATTACACCAATTGAGAGGCAGAGTGGGGCGAGGTGCCGATCAATCCTTCTGTATTCTGATGTCGGGCGCCAAATTAACTCGTGATGGAAAAATTAGGTTGGAGACCATGGTCAGAACAAACGATGGTTTCGAAATTTCAGAAATAGACATGCAACTGCGCGGCCCCGGCAATATTGACGGAACACAACAAAGCGGTTCTCTCGATTTAAAAATAGCCAACTTAGCAGAGGATCAGCAAATCCTAATGGAAGCTCGACATGCAGCATTACGAATATTTGAAAAAGATCCCACGCTCAGCAGCCAAGAAAACGCCCTCTTGAGAGGGCATTTTGAACAAAATACTGCAGGCATTGGCTGGAATAAAATCTCCTAAGAAAAACGCCTTAAAATTAAATCGATTAAATTTGAAGTAAATCAAGGAAGTGTTTAGAATTATTGATGTGAAGAACGATACCCCCGAGCCAGCCAAACACGATCCCTACGTCGCTTTACGTTATCCTGAATTTCGGGCATTTGTTGCCATGCGGTTTTTATTCACTTTTGGCTATCAGATCCAAGCTGTTATCATTGGATGGTTTATTTATCATTTAACAAAAGATCCTTTGTCTCTTGGGCTCATTGGGCTCGCCGAGGCGATTCCATCAATCAGTATTGCACTTTACGGCGGCTACGTGGCAGATAAATCTGATAAAAAAGTACTGCTGAAGTGGATTTTAGCGGCTATGTTTATTTGTTCGGGGGCTTTATTATATGTAACAATGCCTTCGCTTGTCAATGATTGGGGACAAAAGAATATTATTCTGATTATTTATGTCATCATTTTTTGTTCCGGAATAGCCAGAGGTTTTCTTGCTCCGACGGTTTTTTCGTTAATGGGACAAATAATTAAAAAAGAACACTATCCGAATTCATCTACCTGGAATAGTACCAGTTGGATGATCGCCTCCATTATCGGTCCGGCTATCGGTGGTTTTATCTATGCCTACGCCGGAGTTACAGCAACTTTTGCAGTAGTATTAGCGTTCATTGCATCATCAATCCTCTGCTTACTTTTTATAACGAATAAACCGCCGCAGTTTGTTCCCAAAGAAAGTATTATGAAAAGCTTGGCCGAAGGAATACGTTTCGTTTTCAATAGCCGAATGCTTGTTGGAGCACTCAGCTTAGATCTCTTCTCGGTGTTTTTTGGTGGAGCTATTGCCCTAATACCGGTAATTGCGTCAGAGGTACTGCATGTCGGCGCTGAGCAGTTCGGGATGTTAAGAGCGGCACCGGCATTAGGAGCAGTGCTAACGATGATCTTGATGGCTCGTTACCCACCCATGAATAAACCATGGAGAAACCTGCTTTTAGCCGTGACGGGTTTTGGTCTAAGCATTATATGTTTTGGATTGTCGACAAACTTCTATCTCAGTTTGTTCTTTCTATTTTTCGAAGGCGCTTTTGATAGTGTGAGCGTGATCATCCGCTCAACGATAGTACAATTATTAACACCAGACGAGATGCGCGGAAGAGTTTCTGCCGTTAATTCGATGTTCATAGGTTCATCAAACGAGATTGGCGCATTTGAATCAGGCCTAACTGCGAAATTGATGGGAACAGTGCCAGCTGTAGTTTTCGGGGGAACGATGACTTTGTTTGTAGTTACAATAACGTATTTGAAAACAAAAAGATTGGTGCCTTTGAACCTTAAGCAGATAAATCCGCATTAGGTATTGTCAATAACTATACTGAGCGGTATCTGCCCCAAAATAACTAGAATAAAGAACGCAGCACAGGTGCAATCAAAATGATCAGGATCCAGAGCAGCTTGGTATTTTGCGGAGCATTATTTAAATACGTTATAAAGCGCGTAAACCTGCATTAAAATCACCAAAACAACTATTATCGAACCGAAAAACCCGCTAATATTGCTAAATTTAAAATCTTAGTAGTAAAGATAAGATCTAATACTCTAGTACACGCTCCCCGATCTGTTGCCTCCACATCGCATAATAAAGACCTTTTTCTTCAAGTAATTCAAAATGCTTCCCTGATTCAATAATAGTGCCTTTCTCCAGTACGTAGATACGATCCGCATGCATAATCGTTGAAAGACGGTGAGCAATAAGAATAGTGATATGCTCATCCATGTCAGATACATCTCTGATGGTTCTTGTAATTTCTTCCTCAGTTATAGAATCTAAAGATGATGTTGCCTCGTCAAAAACGAGGATATCCGGGCGACGCAATAGTGCTCTAGCTATAGAAAGGCGTTGCTTTTCCCCACCTGAAACCTTTACTCCACCCTCGCCAATTACCGTATCTAAACCATTTTCTGCTCGCGAAAGCAAGGTGTGGCAAGAAGCCTTTTGCATCACTTCGAAACACTCTTCATCGGTGGCGTCTGGCCGGACAAACAGTAAATTTTCTCTAATCGTGCCAGAAAATAACTGGGTATCCTGGGTTACAAAACCAATTTTTTCTCGTAATTGATCCAAGTCTATCTCCTGATGCGAAATCTGATTGTAAAGCACATCGCCTTCTAAGGGCTGATAAAGTCCGACAAGCAATTTAACCAATGTAGTTTTGCCCGATCCAGATGGGCCGACGAAAGCAATTGTTTCTCCTTTAGCAACATTAAAGTTAATTCCACTGATGGCATTTTTTGTAGCCGTTCGATGCTTAAAGCTAACATCTTGAAATTCCAGACTATTTACCCGAGAAATATGCTCAGGTCTTATTGGTTTTACATCGATTGGAGTATTTAGAATGCTCTGAAAGTTTCCTAGAGAAACTTCCGCCTCGCGCCACGTCAATATCACATTTCCAAGTTCCTGTAAAGGAGCGAAAAGAAAGAAGGAATAGAAAAGAAAAGAGAAATATTGTCCCGGTGATATTGACCGCTCAAAGATTAGCAATAGCAATACAACTACCATTGTGCTACGAACAAGGTTAACGGTTGTACCCTGCACAAAACTCATACTTCTTACATATTTAACTTTTCTGAGCTCAAGTCCGAGAATCTTGTAAGTAGTATCATTTAATCTCTTAATTTCTTGCTTCGCCAAACCTAGGCTTTTAACCAACTCTATGTTTCTTAAAGACTCAGTGGTTGAGCCTGACAGCGCTGTAGTTTCTGAAACAATCTTCTTTTGAATCGTCTTTATTTTACGGCTCAACAAAACGCTCACTATGGAAATGATTGGGATAGCCGCAAAATAGACTAATGTCACTTTATAACTTACGGTAATTGAGTAAGCGATGACGAAAATCATTCCGATGATACTTACAAAAAGAACACTGATAAATGATGTAATAAATTTCTCGCTGTCTATACGAACTTTCTGAAGAATACCTAAAGTTTCACCACTTCGCTGATCTTCAAAAACTTGATAAGGCAGCTCCAAAGAATGTTCTAGACCATCGGTGTACATGCGAGCACCAACTTTTTGAATGATGATATTTGTAAAATAATCTTGAAAGTTTTTTGCTATCCTCGATACCATCGCAGCGCCTACCGATAATCCAATTAGCATTAACACGCCGTTTGTAAACTCTGACTGACTTAAGGTATCACGCTTTTCTATGAAACCATCAACAACTCTGCCCGTAATATATGGATCTAAAAGTGAAAATCCCTGGTTAATGGCGGCCAGGAATAGAGCAAGTGCGACAACGCCTTTGTGGCGACTTAAATAGCTTAAAAGTAATTTCATGTAATACAAGAATAAAAAAGGGAATGATGTATCTACCTCATTCCCTTTTATTTGAAAAATTTCTAACTTAAACGGTCATGATATCTTTCTCTTTTACTTCAGAGAGCTTATCAACTCGAATTATATTAACATCCGTTAGCTTTTGAACTTCGGCCTCTCCTACTTTTATATCGTCTTCTGAAACTCCGTCTGTTTTTAACTTCTTTATTTTTTCATTCGCGTCTTTTCGAATATTGCGGATGGCTATCCTGCCTTTTTCAGCTTCTTCCTTAACTCTTTTTACTAAATCGCGACGGCGTTCTTCGGTTAAAGGCGGGACATTCATCCGGATGATTGATCCATCGTTTTGCGGGTTCAATCCGACGTTAGAATCAATAATAGCCTTTTCAATAACCTGAAGTAAATTCTTCTCCCAGGGTTGCACGACTATAGTACGAGCATCTGGGGTATTTACCGTACCCACCTGACTTAAGGGCGTGGGATTTCCATAGTAATCAACCATTATTCCGTCAAGCATCGAGGGCATTGCCTTACCGGCACGGATCTTAGCAACTTCGTTATCACAATGCTCGATTGCCTTTTCCATAGTGCCTTTAGCATCGTCTAACTGTTTCTTTATAAGGTCATTCATCTTCTATCGATTTATATCCTAAATAGTATGTCACAACAACTTAACCCTTTACTAGCGTCCCGATATGCTCCCCTTCAGTAATACGAATAAAATTACCCGGCTTGTTCATATCAAATACAATAATAGGGAGATTATTTTCCTGACAAAGCGTAAATGCAGTCATATCCATTACATTTAGCCCTCTTTCATAGACCTCCTGGAAGGTGATCCTCTCAAATTTAGTAGCGTTTGGATCCTTTTCCGGGTCAGATGTATAGATTCCATCAACTCGGGTGCCTTTTAGTACCACATCTGCCTGAATTTCAACGGCACGAAGAGACGCTGCTGTGTCGGTAGTAAAATATGGATTTCCTGTGCCAGCACCAAATATTACAATTCTGCCTTTTTCTAAATGCCTTACCGCTCTTCGTCTGATAAAGGGCTCGCAAATTTGTTCCATTTTGATCGCCGTAAGTAATCGCGTTTTCAATCCGATCTTTTCAAGTGCATCTTGTAGGGCCATGCTATTGATAACAGTAGCAAGCATCCCCATGTAATCTGCCTGTACCCTGTCCATGCCTGCTTTTTCAGCACTCAATCCGCGATAAATATTTCCACCGCCAATCACAACGGCGACTTCAACTTTTTTATCATGCACCGCTTTAATGTCATTGGCATATTGAGCAACGCGGTCCATGTCAATGCCGTATTGCTTATCGCCCATTAAGGCTTCGCCGCTAAGTTTTAGTAAAATTCTTTTGTATTTCATGCGGAAGAAGGTTTGTCAAAAATATTCAATAAAAGCCAGTCGCGAAAGAGATTTATTCAGACCACCAATACTCAATTTAGACGGCCCTTAAATAAAGACAAAAAAAATCCTCTCCGGTTTGGGAGAGGATTAAAATACTATTAGGCTCCTAACTGGACCCGCTTAAATGCGGTAACGGTTAAACCTTTTTCAACTTCATTTAAGAACTGAGAAACTGTCTTGGAAGAGTCTTTAACAAACTCTTGATTCAACAAAGTTGAATCTTTGTAAAATTTATTCAGTTTACCCACTGCAATTTTTTCAACCATTTCTTCAGGTTTTCCTTCAGCGCGTATCACATCTTTTGCAATTTCTAGTTCGCGTTCGATTGTTTTTGAATCTACATCGCCTTTGTCAATAGCCACAGGATTCATTGCCGCAATCTGCATGGCGACATCCTTTCCTGCTTCATCAGCACGGGCAGCATTAGCGCTAAGCGCAACCAGCACACCCAGACGGTAGTTACCGTGGATGTAAGCAATTACTTTTTCACCGGTTACTACTTCATACTTAGATACTCCAACCTTTTCACCAATTTTTCCTGTTTGATCCAGAATCACATCTGATAAAACAACACCATTTAGTGCTAATTGAAGAAGGCTCTCCAGAGATGATGCACTGTTTGCAATTGCCAAATCTATGACGCTATTTGCAAAAGCAACAAAATCAGCGTTTTTAGCAACAAAATCAGTTTCGCAATTTACCTCAACAACATAACCGATTTTGCCATCGCTGCTGGTTTTAGCAATCACCACGCCTTCGTTAGATTCGCGATCCTGGCGACTTGCAGCAACTTTGGCACCTTTTTTACGTAGATAATCGATTGCAGCTTCAAAATCACCATTAGCTTCAGTTAAAGCTTTCTTGCAATCCATCATGCCAGCGCCAGTTTGTTGGCGCAATTTATTTACATCTGAGGCAGTAATTTGTACTGTAGACATTTTAATCTTCTTTTAAATGTTAAAATTAATAGAGCAAGAAAGTCGGATTTTAGACTGACCCGGAAAATCCAACATCGTACGTCTGAAATCCGACTCCTAGTAATTATTCTTCGCTTTTCTCTGGTTCAGCAACTGCTGTATCCGCTTCAGCTATAACGGCATCGCCTGCTACAGATTTACGAACTCTTTTTCCCGCTTCGCGATCAGCTTTCGGAGCTACTTCTTCACTACTTACTGCATTATCAATTTTCGATTTTGCTTCAGCTGCTTCTTTTTCTGCTTCTGCTTCTTTATCTTGTTTGCGCTCATCTAATCCTTCATGAATAGCTTTGATAATGATATCAACAACCAATGAAATTGATTTTGTCGCATCGTCATTTGCAGGAATTGGAAAATCGATATTCGACGGATCTGAATTAGTATCGACCATTGCAAAAGTTGGGATGTTTAATTTCATCGCTTCAGCAACAGATATATGCTCTTTTTTCACGTCGATAATGAATAATGCAGCCGGTAAACGGTTTAAATCAGCTATACCACCTAATAAGGTTTCTAACTTGATACGTTCACGCTGAATCATTAATTTTTCTTTTTTCGATAAAACATCGTAAGTGCCGTCTTTAGTCATCTTGTCGATGTTAGACATCTTTTTGATCGACTTGCGTACGGTAGCAAAGTTTGTTAACATACCACCTAACCAACGCTCGGTTACGAAAGGCATATTTACCGCTTTAGCTTGTTCGGCTAAAATATCTTTAGCTTGTTTTTTAGTTGCAACGAATAACACTTTACGACCTGATTTTACAATCTGTTTGATCGCGGCAGCTGCTTCTTCTAATTTTGTTAATGTTTTATTTAAATCTATAATGTGGATGCCATTACGCTCCATGAAAATGTACGGTGCCATTTTCGGATCCCATTTGCGGGTAAGGTGACCAAAATGTACACCTGCATCCAATAAATCCTGATATGTTGTTCTTGCCATTGTCTGATCCTCCTGAGATTAACGTTTACTAAATTGAAATTTCTTACGGGCTTTTTTACGACCTGGTTTTTTACGCTCAACCATCCGGTCATCGCGGGTCATAATACCTTTAGCTCTCAATGAAGGTTTTTTCTCTGGATCTAATTCAACAATCGCTTTCGCGATAGCTAAACGAACAGCTGATGCTTGTCCGGTTACACCGCCACCAGCAACATTCACAGTTACATCAAATAAGCCGGCTGAACCTGAAACTTCTGTCGCTTGAGTAACAATGTATTGCAAAGGCAATGTTGGAAAGTATTCCTTGTAATCTTTACCATTTACGGTAATTGCCCCGTTCCCTTCTTTTAAGTAGATACGGGCAACTGCTGTTTTTCTTCTTCCCGAAGTGTTTGTAGTTGACATTTCTTTTCTCTTGATTAAGGTTTAATAGTTTTTGGACTCTGAGCCGCATGAGGGTGCTCGCCCCCTGCATAAACGTGCAGGTTTTTGAAAATAGCTCTACCTAAACGATTTTTAGGCAACATGCCACGAACAGCTTTTTCAATCACACGTTGCGGGTGCTTAGCCATTAACTCCTTAGGAGAAATGAAACGCTGACCACCGGGATAGCCGGTATAAGAAACATAAGTTTTGTCTGAAAACTTGTTTCCTGTCAGTTTTACCTTGTCTGCATTGATAACAATTACATTATCGCCGCAGTCTACGTGTGGGGTGAACGATGGCTTGTGTTTTCCACGGATCATCATCGCGATCTTGGAAGACAAGCGCCCCAGAATCTCGCCTTGAGCATCAACAACAACCCATTCTTTGTTGACGGTCTTTGAATTGGCAGAGACAGTTTTATAACTTAACGTATTCACTTGTTTGGTATTAAATTAATTAAACAATTGTATTACCCCTATTTTTAGGGACTGCAAAGATAGGGCTTTTTGTTAATTTGACAAGGGGAGAAAGAAGAAAAGATTTGTGCCCAAAACGTTTCCACAAGAAGATGTGGCATTAAACTGATACTTGTGGGAAGATAAGACACGTGATGGGCGTAGAAAAGGCGCAGTCAGGAAAGAGCTGTTTACTTAGCCTGCGAAGTATGGTGGTGCGACACGAGATCTTATTCCTTATCTTGATTCGCAATTATAGAAACTGATTTTTGCAATAAAATTGAGTTTGGAATGCTGACAATCTCCTCATCTTTAGTTTTTACATAAACAAAGAAATAGGTCAAATCCGTAATTTCACCTTCAAAAGGATAGTCGTTATCCAATATTCTAATACGATCTCCGAGTTTTAAAGGATGATTAAAGAAAAGTATAATACTGGATGTGATATTAGACAGCAAAGACCACTGCGCAAAGAAGGCTATTCCGAGAGCAGTCAAAATTGTACTTGCAAATACTGCAATTTCATTTTGCTCCAAACCCCACACTCCGGCGAGGACAATCACTACTGCGATAGAGGTAAAAAGATGGACTACTTTTATAATAATTTTTCTCCTAGTTCGCTGGAGCTGAGTGCTTTTTAATGCATTATTAATTACCGTCTTCGTAACAAAAAAGGCAAGGACGTAAAACAGAATAATTGCTAAGGTTTCTATTAACTGTATTTCAAGCAGGGTCATAAGGTTTGTTTAAAAAGTATCTTGTAATTCTTTAGCTTTCATTCCAGCTGTTTCTTGATCGTTGCCTATTTTGCTACCAAACATACCCAACGATAGTCTGAATTATGTGTCAAAATTATATTGCAAATTCTAACTCAAATTATCGCTTTTAATAGAGTATACATCGGCTGTCGGATTGGTCAGACTGATGACTATACCAGCCTATCTTTTGCAAAGCGTACATTACTAAAGCTAAGGTAACAAATAGTCAGGTGTTGCCAACTAGCAAAGCCATATCCTAGATCCGGATACTGCCAAATGAACCGATAGACGTACTGAATATACACGAAAACACCATCTCTTCCTTCTTATTTTAGAAATTGCTGATATCAATATTCCTATCAAGGCGACCGCCGAGACCGAAGCAAGCAGTTAATCAAAATCGATTTACTCTATGAAAGAGCGAGGGATGCCATACTTTACTGTCATCGCATTACCTATCGACGCGTATCGGAGAAGTTGCGCCATATTTCTATTGAATCTCCTGCAGTATTCAGGGTAAAATTTAGATTCCTAGTGATCAATGTCAGAAAACAATGCGAACAGTTAAATATCTTGTGCTGATCATCCAGATGACATGAAAGAACAGCGCAAACCCGTTACGTACTACACCACTCCATTTACCACCTTTCCATCCAAAAACCCTTTAATATTCTGCTCAGTAATATCCATTACCCGTATTCTCGCCTCTTTACTAATCCAGGCGATGTGTGGGCTTAAGATGCAGTTTTTGGCATTCAGTAAAGGATTTCCAGGCGGCGGCGGTTCTTTGGATAATACGTCGAGCGCAGCACCAGCAATGATGTTTTGGTTAAGCGCATTGGCAAGGTCGAGTTCATTGATGAGCTGGCCCCGGGCAGTATTAATGATCATCGCGCTAGTTTTCATTTTCAATAAAAGCTCTTTGTTTACAAAGCATTGATTATCAGCTGTTAATGGGCAATGAAGAGAAATAAAATCGCTTTTGGAAAATAAGGTGTTTAGATCGCTGAAAACCGCAATATCTGTTTCTTTCTTTCGCGGGGTATGATAAATTACGTTCATGCCAAGTGCCTTGGCAATAAGGGCAACTCTTTCGCCGATATTGCCAAAGCCTACCAGGCCGAGGGTCTTTCCCGCTAATTCTGTCACAGGCGCAACAGTATAACACCAATCGTCGGCCGTTTGCCAATCTCCGGCGCCGGTTGATTGCACATGTTTGCCAACATTGTTGGCTAGCTCTAACAATAGTGCGATGGTATGTTGAGCCACAGAATCTGTTCCATAGGCTGGGGCGTTGCAGACCAAGACACCGCATTCTTTGGCGGCGGCCACGTCAATTACATTATAACCTGTTGCCAGTACCGAAATCATTTTTAGTTTTGGCAGCCGCCTTAAAGTTTCTTCTGTGAAGGGGACTTTGTTAGAAAGCACAACATCTGCATCCTCGCATCTTTTAACGATCTGGTCCATAGGGGTTCTATCGTAAACCATGAGCTCGCCAAGGGCGCTAATCTTTTCCCAACTTAGATCTCCCGGATTTAGGGTATAGCCGTCTACACAAACAATTTTCATATGAGCAAGATATTAGAATAAATTGAAGATAGAAAATAGCTATTCTTGTATGGCCAAACACTTAATTTACGTTAATCAACAACAATGCATATACTTATTGCCCCAAATGCTTTTAAAAATAGCCTGAATGCAGAAGATGCAGCCCTTGCTATCGAGAAGGGATTTATTTCGAGCAAGCTCGAGTGCAGCATAGAATGTTTCCCCGTAGGAGATGGAGGAGATGGTACGGCAGAGTTGATCGTTAAAAGATGCGCTGGATTACATGTTGTAGTAGAAGTGGCTAATCCTTTCGGGAGGAAAATAAATGCAGTGTTCGGACTAATTGATGATGGTAAAACTGCAGTGATTGAAATGGCCAATGCCTCCGGCCTCAGATTATTGAAACCTCAGGAGCTAAACCCCTTGCGAGCACTTTCTACCGGTACCGGTGAGCTGATAAAGTTTGCGCTGGAAAAAGGTGTAAAAAAGATCATCATCGGGATGGGCGGATCGGCGACGGTTGATGGTGGTGTCGGGATATTAATGGCCCTCGGTGTAAGGTTCTTTGATCTGCGCGATGTTGAATTAACAAATCTGCCGGAAAGCCTTGTTGATCTTCAACGCATAGACTTATCGGCCCTGGACCAGCGTATCTTAGCTTGCGAAGTTTCCATCCTTTGTGATGTTGATAATTTTATGCTCGGCGAAACCGGAGCGGCGAAAGTGTTCGGACCGCAAAAAGGTGCCGATGCCGATGCAGTAAAAAAGCTTGAAGCAGCGCTTCAAAAGCTATCTAAGGTGATCAAAAATCAGATCGGAAAAGATATCATCTCAGTGAAGCGAGGAGGGGCGGCAGGCGGAGCCGCAGCAAGTTTACACGGACTAATCAATGCAAAGTTGTTGAATGGGATTGATCATTTTCTGGCGCTGACTAATTTCGATTTAGCGCTATCAAAAGCTGATATCGTCATTACCGGTGAGGGCAGCTTGGATGAACAAACACTGCAGGGCAAAGGACCGCAGGGCGTAGCGCAACGAGCCAGACTTAAGGGCTTACCCGTAATCGGGATTGCAGGTAAAGTCCCTTTACAGCCACAGGCTGAAATGCATCAATATTTCGATATTTTAATCCCAATAGGAAATGAACCAACCGATCTTTCAAATGCCATGCTGCATACTTCAAAGAATCTAACGAGGACATCGATTGCGGTCGCAAATTTATTAGCTTTAGGCAAACAAAGGGGCTAGATTTTTCTTAATATAAATATGGATTGGAAAATTGAAAACGGCCAGCTGACTAAGGAATTTGAATTTAATAACTTTATAGAGGCGGTAGCGTTTGTAAATAAAATTCTACCTCTGGCAGAAGGCATGAACCACCACCCCGATTTATTTATCCATTCATATAAAACGGTAAAAATTAATTTGTTTACTCACTCTGAAAAACAAATTACCAAGAAAGATCATACCCTTGCAGAGAGCATCGACAAGCTTGTCAATTAGCTGGGGGCTCTAACAATTTTCTTAGTTCTTGAATAAATTAGGATAAACTTTATGTTGCAGTTAACTGTTATAAACCGAATTAAAGTACGAATTCCGATTTCCAACTAATCAGTCTATTTCATGAGGCATTTATTGATTTATTAATTGCATGAAGAGTGTTAATAAACGCTAAATCGTAGATTGTAACTCTAACATTTTATCCCGATGTTGACATTCGTCAAAACACTCAAGCTACTGTTTCCAGCTATCGCATTTATCTATATCAGCGGAACGGTTCTGGCTAAATAAATTACTACCATGGGAGCACCGGAACAGCTCGATATCCGACAGGCTAAAACAGCATTAGGATTACGCTAAAGCCGCTGAGTTTCACAGAAGATCCCTACACACGCGGGCTCTTGCCGACGACCGAGCATATAATTCCCCAACCATTAGTCTGCGCACTCTGGATAAAAGCTTAAAAAAGAAAGTGGGAATCGGATTATTGAGAACAAACAAAATCCGTTGGGATAGGAGAAAGGGGAATCGGGCGCAAGTCCCTCGCTGCTCACACGCCAAGGCTTCGAATTGTAAAGTGCCTCTCTATAAATCATTAACCAGTTATCAAATTCTATTTTAAAGTTCGGAGATCCCGTTCGAACTGAGTTGACGGTTTGAAGCAGTTTGGGCAATTGTTCCGAACCGTTCATGCTGGCGTTGTTAATTAAAAGATAAGCTACCGTCCTTAAACCGATGGCTGACGAAATCTGACCGTGGACTCAACCTACATAAAGGGTATAACAAATGAAAAGACAGCAAATCAACTAAGATAAGTTCATCCAGAAAAATGGTATAATGAAGAAAATAAAGCTGCTAAATTTATAACAATTCCTATTTCGATTTTTGCATGGGAAATTTTTGAAAACTGTTTTTACTGTCTTTAAGCCCGGATATCTCGGCTATTAGAGAATCCTCTGAAAGCTGTTGATAGCTGATTTTTTGCGGAAAATCATGATCGAGGTTTTCAAAAACAAGTAGCTTTTCTGCTGAAGATGTAAGTCTAAATTCGACAGGCTTGCCGGTACTTCTGTCTATGGAAATATAATATAAATCCTTGTCTATTTGCTTAATGTATACCTCATCAGAAAAAATAGTGTCCTGATCGACCACCATAAATCCCATTCCGACAAGGGTAGAATCATTTTCAGGAACCCAAAACTCAATCAAGTCTCCTTCGGGCAAACTATTTCGCCATTTTCCGAGTAGCCACTGAGCCTTCTCAAGTTCAGGATAATTTTTATTAGAATTCTTAGTAGCGCATGAAATCAAGATCAATGATATCAGGAAAAGTAACAAGTAACGAGATCGATAATCCATTCCAAATTAATAGTCCACAAGAATAACGAAATACCTATAATTTAATCGAAAAAAACATTCTGCGCCCTGTTGCTCTTAATATTTTTACCTTTAGTTTTCAAACCAGTAAAAACATGCAAGAAACAGTTATAATACCGTTTAAAGGCAAGAAAGATACCATTCTGGATGTGTTTTCAAATTTGTCGTCTCGCATCGATTTGATTGAAGATCTGCTCATCAAATATCACTTTAATAAACGAGAAAAAGTGTTAAACGTGGTTGTTGAAGAAGGCACATTTTTTATTAATGACGACGGAATGGGCAAATTTACCGTTAATTATATTATCGGACTCTTCAATGCCTGCGCAGATATTGATTATGCGGAAAAGGCTAGGATGAATATAGTGTTCAAAACCAATCTAAACGACCATCAGATTATTATAACAGGCGAATACATCCCCGAAAGGGAGCCGGATGAACTATAACGTTAATAAAGCCTGATTATACTCTTCTTTTTAAGGGTGACAGGTACCCGTTCGGGTACTCTGGTTTCTGCAGATAAAATATCAAGAAGAAAATTTTTACCATCCTGCGAGCGAAAAAGACAACAACCTATTGTTTATCAGTTTCAACCAATCATTTTCAGGCTTTGTCCTCACCCCAAAAAACTATTAATCGAATCTCGTATTTAGGGAAACGCCCCAGTAGCGCCTATAAATAGCGTGCCCGCCCCCAGTAATAATGGCTAGGGTAAAAGTTTTGTTTACCGGTACCTCTTGAATGATCTTTAGAACTTGTAAAGCTGTATTATTAACGAGAAACTGATTTATTCATAAAAAAATTTCTTTCCGTGTACCGCCTGACAACTGTAAAAAAAGCTTCCCAAAGAAATAAGCATGATCAGTAAATAAGCGAGTGAAAATAGCGTTTAGTATACGCAAGCCGCACCTATCCTTACTATTTGGGTCATTAAAGGCTAAAAATCAAGTGGACATTAAATCCCAGGTATTTTTTGCTGATCGTCTATTAACACGCATGGCTTCTAAACATACAAAACCGGAAATCGTTTAAGAGTTAAAATTTTATCTCTTTGAGACGATCAAAAGTTCAAGATCTTTAAGCGGCAAATTGAACCGGACTGCGATATCCTTATTTGTAAGTTGGCCTTGATATAAGTAGATAGCATTTCTAACACCGGGCTTCTCCCAAATAACATTCATAATGCCGCCCATTTCGCCGATGTCTAGAAGAATTGGAGTAAAAATGTTTGTAAGTGCATACGTGGCAGTTCGCGAAACTCGCGAGGCAATGTTCGGCACACAATAATGTATGACATCATATTTTCGAAAAACCGGGTGTTTGTGATTTGTAACTTCGGAGGTTTCAAAACAGCCGCCCTGATCGATGCTCACATCAATGAGTACCGAGTGCGGTTTCATCTTACTAACCGTTTCTTCTGAGACAATGCAAGGACTTCGTCCATTTTCCGATCGGATTGCACCAATTACCACATCGCAAGTAGTGATTGCCTTGTGGAGCACAATCGGCTGGATGACAGATGTAAAAACCCTTGTCCCGATACTATTCTGAAGCCTGCGTAGCCTGTAAACGGAACTATCAAAGACCTTAACTTCTGCTCCCAACGCTATTGCAGTACGCGTGGCAAATTCCCCTACAGTTCCGGCACCCAGAATTACTATCTCTGTCGGCGGCACCCCAGTGATTCCACCTAGCATCAGTCCCTTTCCTTCAAACACATTACTAAGGTACTCAGCAGCTATAAGGATGGAAGTTGCCCCAACAATTTCACTCATCGCTCTGACAACACTTAGAGAACCTCCTTCATCTTGTAAATATTCGTATGATAAGGCGGTGATTTTCTTTTTCATCATTGCCTTTAAATGCTCATCCTTGAGCGAAGACATTTGAAGGGTAGAAAAAAGCACCTGACCGGTTTTCATGATTTCGATCTCTTCCATGGTTGGCGGACCGATTTTTATGATCAGATCTGCCTGAACGAAAACTTCTTTTTTGTCGAATACAACCTTGGCACCCTGCTCACTGTAATCCTGATCGCTAAAGTTTGCTGCTAAACCGGCACCCGATTCGATGATCACATGATGCCCGTTATTGATCAGTAGGGCGACAGACAAAGGAGTTAGAGCGATACGATTCTCTTGAAAAGATGTCTCCTTTGGTATACCTATGTAAAGGCTGTTTTTTCGTGACTTGGTTTCCAGCATTGCCTCCTGGGGTTGCATCAGGGCTTGCTTTGCGATATCGGAGAATCCGTTCATTTTTTAATAAAATCAAACGTGAAGATAAGAAAATCTGCAAATGTAAACAGTCTATTTAGGGCTATAAAGCGTAATAGTTCTCTGATTCATCTCCCCTATCTCCAATTTTATCGTAAGAAGCTCATTCGGCAAAAGGTCAGGAATTTTTTCCGGCCACTCAATCAAGCAGTACTGGCCTGAATCGATATAATCCTCATAGCCGATATCCAAAGCTTCAGCCTGACTTTTTATGCGGTAAAAATCAAAATGGTAAACCGATCCGTTTGGTGAAGAGTATTCATTTACGATAGAAAACGTTGGACTAGATACTGTATCCGTAACACCAAGTTCCTTGCAAATAGCTTTTATAAATGTTGTCTTCCCTGCTCCCATCTCGCCATAAAACGCAATTGTTTTTATTTCTCCAGCCATTTTAACAAGTACTTCAGCCACCCGGTGAAGGTCGCCAAGATCATTTATGTGAGCTATCATTGTCAGGAAAACTGAATTGGACTATAAGTTGCGTAAGGAACAATCATTTCTTCTAATGAAATACCTCCATGCTGGAAAGTCTCATTGTAGTAATTTACAAAATGATTGTAGTTATTAGGATAAACAAAAAATATGTCTTCTTTTGCGAAAATGAAGCTAGAACTCATGTGAAGCTTGGGCAAATTAGCATCATGCGGATTTTTAATATGAAAGACATCTTTAGGTGGAAAATTTAAGTTTTTGCCTTGCTTATAGCGCAGATTCGTGTTCGTATTTCTATCGCCAATTACTTTGCTGGGATGCTTAACCCTGATTGTTCCATGATCGGTAGTGATAACTAGTTTAATATCCTTTTGAGATATTTTTTTTATCATGTCCAGCAGAGGAGAATGTTCAAACCACGACAGGGTTAAAGAACGATAAGCGGCCTCATCATTCGCTAGCTCACGGATCATCGCCATATCTGTTCGGGCATGCGATAACATGTCAACAAAGTTATATACAATTACATTCAAGTCGTTTCCGAGTAGGTTATAGATATTTTCTGTAATACTGCGTCCTTGCTCAAAAGTGAGAATTTTATGGTAACTATACTTACATTCTTTACGCATTGTTCTCTTAATCTGATCGGCAAGAAATTGCTCCTCATATAAATTCTTACCCCCTTCATCTTCATCATTCTGCCACATTTCCGGAAACCGCTTTTCCATTTCAACGGGCATCAAACCTGAAAAAATTGCATTTCTGGCATACTGAGTTGCCGTTGGGAGGATGCTGTAATAGCTATCTTCCTCTTCAAGACGGAAATATTCTGTGATACTGGAATTAATAATTTTCCATTGATCGTAACGCAAATTATCTATCAGGATAAAAAATGTGGGCTTATTAGGTTTTAGTTCAGAGAGTAATTTTTTCTTCAATAATTGATCAGATGTAACTGGTCCTGTTTCAGGCTTTTTCATCCAACCGAGGTAATTTTTTTCAATGAACTTAGAAAATTGCTTGTTTGCCTCCGCCTTTTGCATGGTTAAGATCTCATGCATTCCTTCATCCTCTAGCTTTTGTAATGACAACTCCCAATACACGAGTTTTTTATAGATATCAACCCACTCCGTATGTGTCAAATTATCATTCAGTGTCAGTCCCAGAATACGAAAATCCTGCTGATAAGCCATTGATGTCTTTTCACTGATTAGACGCTTATTTTCAGTCAACCTCTTGATGGTCAAGAGAATTTGCTTTGGATTTACTGGCTTAATTAGATAATCGTCAATCTTTGAACCAATTGCATCCTCCATCAAATATTCCTCTTCGCTCTTAGTTATTAGAACGATAGGAATATCAGGATTAATATTTTTTATCTGAGCAAGCGTTTCCAAGCCGGTTAGACCGGGCATGTTTTCATCTAAAAATACAAGATCAAAGTATTGAGATTTGAAAGTGTCTATTGCGTCGCTACCGTTTGTAACCGTCGTTACTTGATAGCCCTTTTCATTCAAGAAAAGTATATGGGGTTTTAGAACATCAATTTCATCATCCGCCCACAATATGGTAGTTCCCAGCATTACTTTGTCATTTTAATTCGATTTGCAAGTCTATAACAAACTAATTTGCTATTTGTCATGAAAATTAACAATTTTTGTGCTACGCGGTATTTTATATTTTGAATAAAAAGAAAATCATTAATGATCCGGTGTACGGATTTATTAACATCCCTTCCGAACTGATCTTTGATCTTATTCAACATCCATTTTTTCAGCGACTAAGAAATATAAAGCAGCTGGGCATGACACACCTCGTCTATCCCGGCGCCTTACATACACGTTTTCATCATGCTCTTGGTGCAATGCACCTGATGGGGCTCGCTGTTAAGACACTACGCGACAAGGATCATCAAATATCTTTTGCTGAAGAGGAAGCTGTAACTATTGCTATTTTGTTACATGACATTGGACATGGTCCATTTTCACATGCGCTTGAACATACTATTGTCGAAGGAATCACTCACGAGGACATTTCATCGCTTCTTATCAACGATCTAAACAAGACTTTCGATGGGAGACTTTCTGAAGCACTCGAGATATTTAACAAAAAACATCCTAGAAAATTTCTAAATCAATTGGTTTCGGGTCAGCTTGATATCGATAGAATGGACTATTTGAACCGAGACAGCTATTTTACAGGAGTATCTGAAGGCGTAATAAATTCCGACCGAATAATAAAAATTCTAAATGTTGTTGATGATCAGCTCGTTGTAGATGAAAAAGGGATTTATTCTATAGAAAAATTTCTTGTTGCAAGGCGATTAATGTATTGGCAAGTCTATTTACACAAGACTGTAATCTCGGCAGAACAGATGCTGGCAAAGATACTGGAGCGTGCAAGAGACCTGGCGCTGGATGGAAAAAAATTATTCGCCACACCAAATTTTTCGCACTTTTTATATAATTCGGTTACTAAAGAGGATTTCAAGCAAAATCCCGAACATTTAGAACGGTTTTCACAATTAGATGATTATGATATCTACACCTCCATCAAAGTATGGGTGGACGACGACGATTTTATTTTATCGACACTTTGTAACTTTTTAACCTCGCGTAATCTCTATCAAGTAGAAATCACGAACGAGCCGCCGTCGCAAGAAAAAATTAATGACCTTGTCGATAGGCTAATTGATAAGTATGGAATTGACGAAGACGATGCTTCCTATTTTGTTTTTAGCGATACCATAAAAAATAACGCTTACAATGTAGGAGATGGTAGTATAAGGATATTAATGAAGGATCAATCTATACAGGATATTACCGCCGCGTCTGACAATTCAAACCTCGAAGCATTGGCGAAAACCGTTGAAAAGCACATTCTTTGTTATATTAAAGAGTTGAAAATCCTTTAGCTGAACCTTTGACCAATGAGAAAAATCGAGTTTGCTGGTTCATTTTTAACGACTAAATTTGTAAAATGCAATTTACTGCCAAACAGATAGGGATCTTATTGAATGGAACCATTGAAGGAGATCCTGAAGTGACAGTAGAAATGTTGGCCAAGATAGAAGAAGCAACGTCCGGCTCTTTGTCTTTTCTCGCTAACCCCAAGTACGAAAGCTATCTTTATCAAACTAAAGCTTCTATTGTAATTGTTAATACTGATTTCAAACCTATACAGCCGGTAGATGCTACATTAATTCGCGTAAGCGATCCTTACAGCGCTTTTTCAATTCTACTGGAAAAATATAATACAATCAAGTTAGCGAAGAGCGGCATAGAACAACCATCATTTATACACCCAACTGCTAAAATTGGAAAGGATGTTTATATTGGGGCGTTTGCATATGTAGGTCCAAATGTAACTATAGGCGACCGAAGTAAAATTTATCCCCAAGTGTATTTGGCTGATAATGTATCTGTAGCAAAAGACTGCACCCTATTTTCTGGAGTAAAAGTGTATTTTGATTGTAAAATAGCTGACAGAGCGATTATCCATTCAGGTGCAATCATCGGTAGCGACGGTTTTGGTTTTGCACCGCAAAACGACGGAAGCTACAACAAAATAAGCCAGATTGGCAACGTAATTATAGAAGAGGATGTTGAAATAGGTGCCAATACAACGATAGATAGAGCGACAGTCGGATCAACTATTATTCGAAAAGGAGTAAAGTTAGACAACTTGATTCAACTCGCTCACAATGTGGAAATTGGTGCTCACACAGTTATCGCCTCACAGACCGGGATTTCAGGTAGTGCAAAGATCGGCGAAAACTGTATTATTGGTGGACAGGTGGGAGTCGTTGGGCATATTTCCATTGCGAAAGGATCACAAATTCAGGCGAAAGCAGGTATCAACCGAACTATCGAACTGGAAGGCAAAAAATGGGCGGGCGCGCCGGCAACGACATTCCAACAAAATATGCGCGCCCAAGTAGTTTTACAGCGCCTGCCCGACCTGGAAAGAAAAATTGAACAGCTAGAAAATAAGCTGAAAAACAACGATAGCATTAGTCAATAAAAACTGATTAAGACCCTATGAATGTAAAGCAAAAAACGATTAAAGCAGATGTCGAGGTATCGGGATCCGGTTTACATACCGGCCAACCAGTTACCATGACGTTTAAACCTGCGCCAGAAAACCATGGATTTAAGTTTAAACGTGTTGATATTGACGGGCAACCTGTAATTGATGCAGATGTTGATAATGTTATTGATACATCGCGCGGTACCACGCTTGCACAAAATGGAGCAAGCGTGAATACTGTAGAGCATGTTCTTGCGGCCCTCGTGGGGATGGATCTGGATAATATACTTATTGAATTGGATGGCCCCGAAACACCGATCATGGATGGTAGTTCAATTACATTTATTGAGGCAATCGAAAGAGCAGGCACTAAAGAACAATCTGTAGACAGAGAATATTATAGTATCCCTTATAATATCCATTATTCTGAGCCTGACCGTAAAGTAGAAATGGTAGCAATGCCGCTAGATGACTATCGCTTCACGTGCATGATTGATTACAATTCTCCTGTATTGGGAAGCCAGCATGCGGCAATTTCTACCATATCAGAATTCAACAAGGAAATATCATCAAGCCGTACCTTTTGTTTTTTACATGAACTGGAGGCCTTGCTTGAAAACAATTTGATTAAGGGCGGAGATCTGAACAATGCGATCGTTGTAGTTGACAAAGAAGTAAGCAAAGATGAATTAAAGCATTTGGCCAAAATATTTAACCGCGATGATATCGATGTTGCGAAGGAAGGCATTCTAAATAACATTGAACTGAGACATCAAAATGAACCTGCTCGTCATAAGCTATTAGATATGATCGGCGATCTTGCTTTAGTTGGTGTGCCCCTAAAAGGACATATAATGGCCGCCAGACCCGGTCATGCGGCAAACGTGGCCTTTGCCAAAAAAATTAAAGCACAAATCAAGAAAGAAAGAAGTAAAAAACACGTTCAGATTTATAATCCGAATGCTACTCCGGTTTATGATACGGTGCAGATTATGAATATGTTGCCCCATCGTCCTCCATTTTTGCTAATTGATAAAATAATTGAGCTAACCAAAACCTATGTCGTTGGTGTAAAATGTGTAACCATCAATGAGCCATTTTTTGTGGGGCATTTCCCTGGAGCACCAATAATGCCAGGAGTGTTGCAAGTTGAGGCTATGGTTCAAACAGGCGGAATACTAGTGCTAAACACTGTTCCTGATCCTGAAAATTATCTGACATTATTTTTAAAAATCGAGAACGCTCGTTTTAAAGATAAGGTGGTTCCCGGGGATACGTTAATTTTCCGTTGTGATCTTCTAGCACCAATAAGACGCGGAATTGCACAAATGAAAGGTGTTGGGATGGTGGGCGAGCGTATTGTTGTGGAGGCAGAACTGATGGCGCAAATTGTCAAGGTAAAAGGAACAGAATTATGATACAGCCTTTAGCATACATACATCCACAGGCAAAAATTGCAGATAATGTTGTAATAGAGCCATTTGTGACTATTCATAAGGATGTTGTGATCGGCGAAGGGACCTGGATTGGCTCTAATGTTACCATTATGGATGGCGCGAGGATAGGTAAAAATTGTCGAATTTTTCCAGGTGCGGTTGTGTCTGCGCCCCCGCAGGATATGAAATATCAGGGCGAACCAAGCACCGTTACCGTTGGCGATAACACCATTATCCGCGAATGCGTAACGCTTAATCGTGGTACGGCTTTAGATAAAAACACAACTACAATAGGTAAAAATTGTCTTTTAATGGCTTATGTGCATGTGGCTCATGATTGTATCATTGGCGACAATGTAATCATTGCCAACTCTGTGCAGCTTGCCGGGCATATTGAAGTTCAAAATTTTGCCTTTATCGGCGGAACCTCTGCGGTGCATCAGTTTGTTTGTATTGGTGCTCATTCAATTATTTCAGGCGGTTCATTAGTTCGAAAAGACGTACCTCCGTATACGAAGGCCGGTCGAGAACCACTGTCTTATGTAGGTATCAACTCAGTTGGTCTTCGCCGTCGCGGTTTTACCTCCGAACAAATTAATGAGATTCAAGAAATCTATCGAATCATTTATTTAAGGAAACATAATACAACAAAAGCTTTAGATATTCTTGAAGCTGATCGTGAGCCCACAGAGATCCGTGATGAAATTATAGATTTTATCCGTAACTCGAATCGGGGTATTATGAAGGGCTTTGGAAGCACGTAAATCTACATTCCAAAATGAAAATTTTTCTCGAAAACATCGGCCGCCGTTATAACCGTGAGTGGATATTTCGGGGGATAAATTACACCTTTGAGCAAGGAAAGTCTTATGCTATTCTTGGCGCAAATGGTTCCGGAAAATCTACTCTTTTACAAGTCATATCTGCAAGTCTAACCCCCTCATACGGCACCATCAGCTACCTTAAGGAAGGTAAAATAGTTGATATTGATACCGCTTTCAGGCAATTGAGCGTTGCGGCACCCTACCTAGAGCTAATTGAGGAGTTCACTTTACAAGAGCAGATCGACTTTCATTTTAGCTTTAAAAATTATCAAAAAGGTTTAGATGGCGGCAACGTAGTGGAGATTCTCGGCTTTGAGAGTTCGCGAAATAAGGCTATCAAGTATTTTTCTTCAGGCATGAAACAACGTACCAAACTGGCGTTGGCATTTTGTTCAGACACGCCTATACTGTTGCTGGATGAGCCGGCTTCGAATCTTGACAAAAGCGGAATGGCTTGGTATTTAGATCTGATAGCAAAATTTACTGCAGATCGAATGGTGATCATTGGCTCCAATCAAGAGCAAGAGTATAACTTTTGTGAAAACGAACTGCACTTGTCAGATTATAAAGATACCAAGCGCAGTTAATCTAAACAGCTTATTCAACCCCTCTAACCTTCATTTTCAAAGTAAAAACAGAATCGGAGGCGGTGATAAACAATATATCTCTATCCTTTCCTCCGAAACACGCATTGGCAGTCCATCCAGCACGTACCGGAATCATCCCTATTTTCTTTCCTTCAGGATCGTACACATGCACGCCTCCGGTTGAACAGAAGTAGATATTTCCGCTGGCATCCATTGTCATTCCATCAGAACCCTGAGAGGCAAAAAGCTGTTTGTTAGACAATGTGCCATCAGGGTTAATTGAATACTTATAGGTTTTATTTCCCTTGATGTCTGCTATAAAGATTGCTTTGCCGTCGGGTGTGCCTAAAATGCCATTTGGTTGGGTAAGATCTGATGCTATAATTGTTGGCTGTTGTGCCCCCTTCGCTAAATAATAAACCCTTTGCCCATCTAGGTCGGATTTTTTTCTAGTCCAGTATTCACGCTGGTAGTAGGGGTCTGTAAAATAGATACCACCCTTTTTATCAATCCAAAGATCATTAGGACCGTTAAGTTGCTTACCGCCTAAATCATTTAAAAGCACGGTAATTTTACCCTTGCGATTAATAGAGAGTATCTGACCTTTTTCATCGGCACAGGTGATCAAGTTATCCTTTTTATCAAAATATGTGCCGTTAGAACGACCTGTTTTATCTACGAACACTGAGAATTTTCCTTCAGTATCGTATTTCCAGATTTTATCATTGGGCTGGTCAGTAAAGAAGATATTCCCCTTTTTATCGGGCGAAGGGCCTTCGGTGAATTTGAACTCCTTAGACACAAGGACCGGAATCGGTTCTGCAACTACGAGATCTGACAATTTAACTGTTGATTGCTGACTAAAAGCAGTCAACGGCAGCAAGAAGAAAATGAGGAATTTCTTAGTTTTCATAATGGATTTTAACGCTAATTTAAGACATTAAATTTTAAAAATCTCCTATCTTTACTGCTAGGAAAAATAATGTTATGGCTAAGGCATCAGATGTTAAAAATGGCAATATCTTAAGATTTAACGGTGATCTTGTTACTGTTGAAGAGTTTCTTCACCGGACACCGGGTAATTTAAGAGCATTTTACCAAGCCAGAATGAGGAACGTAAAGACAGGCAAGTTGGTCGAATATCGTTTCCGTACTGAGGAAGAAGTTGAGATATGTAGAGTTGAGACCAATGATTATCAATACCTGTATGAGGACGGTGATTCATTCGTAGTGATGGATAATAATACTTTCGAACAGTTTAATATTCCTAAATTTCTATTTGGTGATGCAGTTCGTTTTATGAAAGAGGGAATGAATGTAATTGTTGCTTTTGAAAGCGATGAACCAATCATGGCTCAAGCTCCATTTACAGTTGATCTATTGGTTACTTATAGTGAGCCTGCCGTTAAAGGTGATACCTCAACCAATGCTTTAAAATCAGCGACAGTTGAAACAGGCGTTGAAATAAAAGTGCCGATGTTTGTAAATGAGGGGGATAAGATAAAAGTTGACACCCGCACAGGCGCTTATATAGAACGTGTAAAATAACATAATCGATAATAAAGTGCATAAGAACGGCTTTATTGGAAAAATCAGCCTTACGAAAACTGTATCTCCAAAAGAGAAATGAACTTAGCGCTAACGAAATCGTCAGATTAACCGGCGCTATCTCAGAGCATTTTTTTAATCTTGACTTTTCTGGGGTAAAATATTTACATCTGTTCTATGCAATACCCGAAAAACTTGAGTTCGACACTTTGATCCTAGCCGATTGGATTCGGAAGAATCATCCTGAAATTAAACTGGTATTATCAAAAAGCGATTTTGAAACCCAGAGATTAACTCATTATATATGGGATGCAGATACCCTGCTTTCCAAAAATAAATGGGGCATAACAGAACCTTATTCTGGAGCAATTGTACCTCCTCAACTTTTGGATATGATACTTGTGCCCTTGCTTGTTTTCGATTCTAATGGAAATCGAGTGGGATATGGCAAGGGCTTCTATGATAGATTTTTAGCAGAATGCAGATCAGATGCCCAAAAAGTTGGGATTTCTTTTTTTGAGCCGGTTGAAGAAATAGAAGACATCGATGCCTTCGATATTACCCTTGATAGATGTTTAAGTCCGGATCACATCTGGGATTTTTAAACTTTTGGTCGAAGAGTTTACATTAGCCTCCGAGAATCGATAAAATTTTCGTTAACATCCTCCAAAAAATTTAGTTTGCGCTAGCTGTTAAACTATCTCATTTATTTATACTCCAACAATCAAAGACTAATTCAACATTGATAATGACAAAGAGATTTTCTGTTTCCCTGATTATTGGTTTCGCACTGCTTATCCTCAATGGCGGTGCTATTGAATCGCCGGCAAGCAAAAGTCGGATGTTTGTTTCAAACTTCGAAAACGTTCTAGGAACATCCATGGAAATTAAGTTTCAGGCAATGAACGGAAAGGATGCTGAAATAGCTGAAAATAAAACGCTTGAAGAAATTGACAGACTTTCAAAAATTTTAAGTGCATACGACAAAGAAAGTGAATTCAGTATTTGGATAAAATCCAGAAACGCGCAAGTAAAGGTATCATCTGAACTTTTTGAGGTTTTAAGCCTGTTTGACAAGTGGAAACTACTTACAAATGGAGCACTAGATGCATCGGCAGAAACAGTGAGCAGAGTTTGGAAAGAAGCGGTACTAAAACAAGAGCTCCCTTCTGATCTTTCTTTAAGCTTGGCAGTTGAGAAAGTGAAGCAAAAGCATTGGAGCCTTGACTACAATAATAAAACGGCTACCCATTTAGATGATTCGCCACTTATTCTAAATTCATTTGTAAAAAGTTATATCATCAATAAAGCAGCCGATGCAGCCCTAAAAGAACAGAACATCAGCGCAGTCGTCATTAATATTGGAGGAGATATTGTTGTGAAAGGAGCTTTAAACGAAACTGTGCAGATAAGCGATCCGAATGCAAGTGCCGAAAATGATATGCCTCTTTCGAAATTGATGATTCAAAACAGAGCGGTTGCAACTAGTGGAAATTATAAAAGAGGATTTCAAATTGGAAATACCTGGTACTCGCACATTGTAGATCCACGGACCGGCAAACCAGCAGGAAATATTATCAGCGCAACCGTCGTTGCTCCCAATGCCAGCGACGCCGGGGCCCTGGCCACAGCTTTAAATGTTTTGGATCCTGAAGAAGGTTTAAAGCTGGCGTCATCCATTCCTAACGTAGAAATGATGTTAATTACGAAAGATGGAAAACGATTGGAGACCAAAGGCTGGCAGGCCCTGGAACTTCCCTTAGATCAAGCTCGTTCATCTGCCCTTGAAACAATTAATTCTGCACAGCCAAAGTGGAATCCAAATTTTGAGCTAGCAATAAATTTAGAAATAAACACCATTAGCGGCTACAGAAGCAGGCGCCCTTTCGTAGCAGTGTGGGTAGAAGATGAAAACAAAAAGCTGGTTAGAAATATTGCCGTTTGGTTTGATAAAGATCGCTATTTAAATGAACTCAGATCTTGGGCACGCGTCACCAATGGCTTTGCAAATACTAATTTCAGTTCAATCAGCAGTGCTACCAGATCTCCGGGAGCGTATAGCCTGAAATGGGATGGAAAAGATGATAACGGCTCTTTCGTTAAAGCCGGAAAGTACACAGTAGTAATAGAAGCGGCCAGAGAACATGGCACGCATCAATTAATGAGCCAAGAGATTAATTTTAATGCGACGGCTGCACAGTTTAAATTGCCCGGTAATGTTGAAATTGCATCTGTTGCGTTCGACTACAAAAAGGAATCATCTACAAAATAGCTAAACGTTTCAGATGAGATCTCCAAAGAAAGTTGTAGCTAAAGAACGGCCAAAAACTGCATTTGAAAAAAGCACGGCATCAATTGCACGCTGGATTCATATTTACCTTTCGATGGTCAGCTTTGCAATTTTATTTTTCTTTGCAGTTACCGGACTAACATTGAACCATGCCGACTGGTTTTCGGGCGCCGAGCAGGTAACTGAATTTACCGGCAAAGTCAAATCTGAATGGGTAAACCAGGCAGATACGAGCAAAATTAGCAAGCTTGAGCTTGTTGAGTATTTACGAATCACACATGGCATAAAGGGCTACGTCAGTGAATTTCGGATCGAAGAAAGGGAATGTGCTATTTCATTCCGGGGGCCTGGTTACTCTTCTGATGCTTATATTGATAGAGATTCAGGACAATATGAATTATCCGAAACGCGATTAGGTTTGATGGCTATCATGAACGATCTACACAAAGGCCGTGATACCGGTTCTGTTTGGTCTGTTGTTGTCGATGCGTCTGCCATTTTATTGGTTTTAGTTTCCCTTACGGGAATGATCATGATTTTCTTCATTAAAAAGAAGAAGAAGAGTGGATTATTTATGGCACTTATAGGCTTAGCTATCGCGTTAGCACTTTACATCATCTTTGTCCCCTAATCATTCGAAAACTAGTTAACCTTCATTGCAACGGTAAGGATGTTGCTGCTTAATCCTAAAATAGTTTTGGCAAATTGAACTGAAACTCTCGAAAATAAAATGAGGCTTAAATTGTGGGTGTTCTGAGAATCTAAAAACCCAATTCCACCAATACCGGACAATGATCAGAATGCCTTGCCTCAGGCAAAATCGCCGCCCGTTTTAGATTGATTTTCAGATCATTACTGACCATGTTATAGTCGATCCGCCAGCCCAGATTTTTGGCTCTTGCATTTGCCCGGTAGCTCCACCAAGTATAGTGATGCGGATCTGAATTAAAATGCCGGAATGAATCTGTAAAGCCGGAAGTGATAAAATTTTCCATCCATTCTCGTTCAGCTGGCAGAAAACCTGATGAATTGGCATTAGACTTAGGATTGTGAATGTCAATCGGCCGGTGACAAATATTGTAATCGCCTGAAATGACCAGCTTCGGGCAGCGTATTTTTAGCCAGTCGATATATTCCTGAAAATGGTCAAGAAAAAGGAATTTGAAGCCTTGTCGTTCCTCGCCGCTTGATCCGGAAGGAAAGTAGGAACTCATCACTGAAAAGTCTTCAAAATCAGCACGAATAATACGACCTTCCACGTCGTACTGCTCAATTCCACAACCATACTCAACATGTTTGGGTGTATGTTTTGTGAGTATCGCAGTGCCGCTATATCCTTTTTTAACTGCGGGATACCAGTAATGCTGGTAACCCATTTGCTCTATCAGATAGATATCGGTAATCTGATCGGGAGTTGCCTTAATTTCCTGGAGGCATACAATATCGGCATCAGTTGCTTGTAACCAGCTGAGCCAATTTTTACTTAGCGCGGAGCGAATCCCATTGACATTATAAGAGATGATTTTCATAGGCTAGGACCGCATGACCAGCTTCTTTCTAAATGCTTCTTGCAAAAGCTCTTTTTCCAAATTCTTGACCTCTTTTTTCTTTAGGATACTAACTTCCATCCGTACATCGACTTTTGGCCGGTCATTAGCATCTTTCTCTGCTATCGCGATCGCATCGATCATTTCTATGCCCCTTACCACCTCTCCATAAACTGTATAGTTTTGATCAAGATGAGGCACGCCACCTATGGTTTTATAAACCTCGCGTTGCCAGATAGGAATTTTGCGCATCAACCGTTCTTTTTCTAAACGATCCAAATCTGTGTCATTCAAGACCTTCCCATGTACAAGGTAGAACTGACTAGCACTTGATGATTTATTAGGATTATCATCCCTTGCTGCGGCAAGAACACCCTTTTTATGAAATAGGCTATCGCGAAACTCCGCGTCTATCGTATAGCCTAAATCGCCTTCACCTAACAGATTTCCTGCTTTTGCAGTTTTAGAATCTGGATCACCGCCTTGAATCATAAAGTTATTGATCACCCTGTGAAACAAGGTACCATTATAAAATCCCTCTTTGGCGAGCTTTAAAAAATTATCACGATGCTTAGGAGTTTCATTATAAAGCAAAACGATACATTCACCTTTAACAGTTTTAATACGTACGTAGCTGTGCAAAGGGCTCTTGGCAAAAGTGCATAGCGAAGCTACTATCAACAATGCGGAAATAAAATTTTTCATATGCAAATTAACGTAATTACGGATGTTATCTTATATCCATTTCTTCGAAATAACTCACGATCAGTGTTTTCATCAATAGTTCTTGTTCCAGCAAGCTATAACTGGGGATTGCCTTCACAAGTTTCCAATGCGGCCAACCATCTTGGTCAGACCCTTCGAGCTCATAAAAGCCCAGCTCGCTCAACAATCGGCAGGTTGCGATGTGCATCAATTCCTCTTTCTGTCTTTTGCTGAACTTTTGCGGTCCTTGTCCAAGCTCTTGAACGCCAATTAAAAATAAGACTACTTTAATGTCAGGCTTATCTGTATCAAAATCTGTAGAGATACGTTGTTGTAATTGTGTCCACTTAAAATTTACTTCGGCCGGAGTCATGCTCCAAAGATAGGAATTGAAATATCTACGCATTTATGAATTACGCATTTATTTAACACCATAATAATGTTAATAGAAAAAAGATCTTTACGTTTTAATAAATAAAATACAGTATTTTTAACAAAATGATAAATAAAGCAAAAATATCTTCAGCCTTTATCTCGCTGCTACTTTTGCTGGCTTTTTCACTTACTATCGTTCCACTTGATCTTTTTCACGATCACCATACTCGTCCCACTCTTTGCAAAACCGCAGACAAAACGGGCTCATGCCAGCACAAACTACATCTCGCAGAAAAGCCTGCAAAATGTTGGATATGTGGAATTCATTACGACAAAGTCTTCACGAAACCTCTCGTACCCGAGAAATCAATAGCCAATAGCACTACAACCAGGTATTTGGAAAAAGGAGCAGAAAGCTATTACACCCGACTGATTTTTTCTTCATTACGCGGTCCACCCATAGGATAAATTTTTGATCTGTACCATCCAGCATACTAGCGAGGATGCATTTATTCATTAAAAATTTATCAGACATGACATTTAAAGCAATTTACACCATTCTTATATGCCTGCTATTTTCAGTGGCGGCACAAGCAAAAGTTTTAGTTTACAGTGGCAAAGTAATCGATTCCAGTACAAAATTGCCACTTCCAGGTGCTGCGGTTTCCATACCAGATCTTAGAATATCTGGAATTACAAATCAAAATGGCGAGTTCACGTTCAACAATACACCGGCTCAAGGCCGTTTCTTAATAGAAATAAAATATATCGGATACAAAACGCTTACTCAGCTGCTTGATTTTTCAAATCCCGTGTCAGATTTTTTGCTTCAACCTAGTGTTATTGAGGCTGCAGAAGTAGTCGTTACGGGTTCGGCCTTTAGCTCAGATAGTAAAAAGAATAGTACGTCAGTTTCATCCGTTACAAAAGATCAATTGGTTAACAGGCCATCAACAAACTTGATAGATGCGATCTCAAAAATACCTGGCGTTTCCCAGGTGACTACCGGCGGCGGCATTTCAAAACCCGTAATCCGCGGATTGAGTTATAATCGAGTGCTCACGCTTGTCGACGGAACGAAACAAGAAGGTCAGCAGTGGGGTGATGAACATGGCATTGAAGTAGATCAGTATGGTGCAGAGCGTATTGAAATTCTTCGGGGAGCCGCTAGTTTACTTTATGGTTCCGACGCCCTGGGGGGAGTAATTAATGTCTTAGATGCCATCCCTCCAGCCGATGGCGATATCAGAGGAGAAGTTCTTTCCAACTTTGCTACTAACAACGGAATGAGCTCCAGTTCTGCCATGCTGCAAGGTAATTCAAGTGGACTTGTCTGGCGTGCTAGAAGCACCTACAAGAGTGCATTTGCTTACAATACACCAGAAGGACGCATCCCAAATACGGGATATAAAGAAAACGCTTATAGCGGCGAAATCGGCCTAAATAAACAATGGGGATACAGTCATTTAAATTTATCCAGTTTTAGAACTGACCTTGGTCTTCCGGATTTTGAAAGAAACGGCGCCGGGCAGTTTAAAGATGAGAATGGCAATGTTTTCTCTTCTTCGCAGCTAAAAAGTCGAGAGATGTTGCTGCCCTATCAGAACGTCCGCCATTATAAGGCGGCACTCAATAGCAATATACTATTAGGCCCTACTCATCTACGTTCAACTTTTTCTTTCCAGAATAACCAACGACGAGAGTTTGAAGCAAGTACGGTCGATCCAACGCTATTTTTCGATTTAAAAACTTACAGCTTTGATCTTAAATACTATCTTCCGGAAGCTAAAGGATGGGAAAAAGTTATTGGAGCGTCTGGGGCAAGCCAAAGCAGCAGAAACAAGGCAGAAGAGCTGCTGATTCCTGATTATGACGCATTAAATTATGGGATTTTTACCTACGCAAAAAAGACTTGGAAAAAGTCCACTTTCAATCTTGGTGCGCGATTCGACTATCGGCAAATTCAAGGCATTGAGATGGAGGAGGAGGGATCACCAAAATTTTCTGATTTCAAAAACGATTTCTCAAATGTTAGTGGCGCACTAGGCTTTACGCATGAGTTTACCGATAAACTTAATCTTAAATCAAACTTAGGAACAGCATTCAGAGCCCCGAACATTGCCGAGTTAAGTTCTGAGGGAGTGCATGAAGGCACATTTAGATATGAGTTAGGTAATGTAGCCCTCAAACCTGAATACAGCTACTATGGTGATGTTTCTTTAGAGTATAATACGGGTACTCTAAGCGCAGGATTAAATTTTTACTATAATTCAATAAATAACTATATCTACAACAGGCAAGATAATAATGAGACCATCATTGCAGAAGGTGATTTATTACCTTTCTATCGGTATGTTCAAGACAACGCAACTCTCTATGGAACTGAGGCGACGCTAACCCTTCATCCGGTAGAGTTGATACACTTTGAAAATAGTTTCTCGTTCACCCGTGCTCAAAATAAAGCTACAGGAAACCCTCTTCCCTTTATTCCGGCTGCCACCCTAAGAAATGAATTACGTATTGAACCTGGAGCAGAGAATAATTCAAGGCACAACTATTTTTCTATAGAGCTTCAAAATTCATTTAGACAAAATAGGATTGATAAATTTGAAACTCAAAATCCTGCTTACACCCTCGTAAACATAGCCGCCGGCACAAGCTTCAACTTAAATAAGCAAACAATACGGTTTAATCTTTCTGCTAACAATCTGTTTGATAAGGCTTATACCGAACACCTCAGTCGCTTAAAATACGTAGGGATTTTAAATCAAGGTAGGAATATATCATTTGGGATATATGTTCCGCTATCATTGCAATGATACATACGGAAAATCCTCTTAGACCTTTTTAGATGAAAAGCAGTAATTCTCATACGGGAATTGCTGCTTTTTGAAACCTAAAGACGCGTGTTTTTATCCCCGTCCAAATTTTGAAGTTAAAACACACTTTGATTAGTCGTCGGCTTACATGTCGTCTTCTCTAATTACCTGCTTTGTAGAAGTAACCCGATCTACTCTTCCGCTACTCGCGCCGAGAGTTAGGGCAATAATTATAATCATTAATACAGCCGCACCAAGTACCCAAACCCATGGTTCGGCAAACCAAGTTGTGGCTTTGTAGTCACAGTTGAGTTGGATTTGCTACTTTCAACAGCGCTGTGTTGTCCGAATGCTGCCATCTGCAACAAACTCAATAAAAGGCTCGGCATGATAAGTTTTAGATACGAGGAGTTCATAATTTGTTTCATGTTAAGTAGATTAAATAGTGTAATTCTTAAACAAGCGCTTAATTAAAATGTTTTAGTCTAAGAAACAATGAAAGCTTTACATTTGTTCAAATTATCAATATCTATGACTGTTCTTAAAAAGCCTATAATTTCTATTCTAGGCCTAACTTTAGCATTAAATTTGTCATGTACATCGGGTGAGGGTAAATCAGCAGGGATCAGTAATGCTGATTCTGCTTCAGATTCCGCTGCTGAAGACAGCGCTCAAACGGTCTCGGTTAGTAGCTATGAAGCAAAGAAATTTATTCCTAATGAGCTTGGAAAAGTAATGGTACTTGAATACCATTTAATAGGAGAACCGGAAGATCGATGGAGACGCACACCCGCCAACTTTAGAAAAGACATGCAATTTTTATATGATAATAATTTTTATCCGGTTTCTGTTTTAGACTTAGGCGCGGGTAACTTAAATGTACCAGCGGGCAAAACACCCTTTGCCATTACCCTCGACGATTCAAGCGCCGGGCAGTTCCGTTTCATCAACAAAAATGGAAAGCTTGAAATAGACCCCCAATGTGCCCTGGGCATTATGGAAGATTTTAAAAAGAAGCATTCTGATTTTCCGCTAACAGCAACCTTTTATGTATTGCCAGCCATTAAACCAAACCTACGTTTGTTTGCCCAACCAGAAAATAAAAAACAGAAACTGGAGTGGTTGATTAAGAATGGTTATGAAGTAGGCAGTCATAGCTGGTATCATGTTCCGCTAAGTAAATTGAACGACGCTGAAACGCAGAAACACCTTGGCATGTTTGTGAAAGAAATCAAAGAATTTCTTCCGAAGTACGAAGTTCAAAGCCTTGCCTTGCCACTAGGTGAGCGCGCTAAAAACAAAAGTCTTGAGTCAAAAGGTTCGTTCGAAGGAACAAAATATAACCACAAAGTGGTCCTGTTGGTTGGATCGGCAACTTCATCATCGCCCTATTCCAAAAAGTTTTCTCCGCTTGCGGTGCAACGCGTTCAGGCCGGCGACATGGATTGGGGCATCATCGCATTTGCAGATCAAATGGTCAAAAACAAGACAAGATTTATTAGCGATGGCGATCCGAAAACTATTACGGCTCCTGCGAAACTGAAAGAAGACCTGAACCCGGCTTTGGCTTCAAAATATAAGATTCAATGGGTGGCCGACACGGCGAGTACAAAATAGCAACACGATTTTAAGAAAAGCAGAGCCACTGATTCTTTGGTTAATGCAGTCCTGCTGTAGTTTTCCCAGATCAATCCCCTGACAGAAAACTGCCGCGTCAATCAGGTTTAAATTGAAAAATCCGTGGTTCTTCGGATAAATCTACTTCTGAAATTACCCGTTTAAAATTTACCGGCCAGGTGCTTGATAATATCTTCAATACCAACTTTCTTTTGTTCGCCACTCTGCATATTTTTCAATGTCAGCTTTCCAGATGCAATTTCATCACTGCCAATTAAGATCACAAATGCAATTTTTTTATCGTTGGCATAGTCCATCTGTTTTTTGATTTTGGCTTGCTTGGGGTATAATTCTGAAGCAATCCCCGCATCTCTTAGTTGTTGAAGAACCGGCAATGCATATCGTTCTGACTCTTCATCGAAATTAACAATCATTGCTTTGGTAGTCTGTTCTGAACTCTCAGGAAAAAGACTAAGCTCCTCCAAAACGTCGTAGATCCGGTCTGCACCAAATGATATTCCCACCCCCGTCAATCCCTTTAATCCGAACATACCGGTAAGATCGTCATACCGGCCTCCGCCGCCAATGCTGCCCATCGAAACTTCATTGGTCTTTACTTCAAAAATAGCTCCAGTGTAGTAATTAAGGCCGCGGGCAAGGGTGATATCAAGGCTGAGGCATGAGGTCTGAGGTCTGAGTTGATTTACAAATGAAAAAATAGTTTCTATTTCGGCTATTCCTTTCAGCCCGGCCTCAGACGATGCCAGAACGGTTTTCAAAGTGCTTATTTTTTCATCGTTTGATCCTTCGAGTAAGATGATTGGTTTTAGTTTTTCAATATCAGCCGTCGTAAAACCTCTTTCTATAAGCTCTTTTGAAACTCCGTCTAATCCAATTTTATCTAACTTATCAATAGCTACGGTCATTTCAACGATTAGCTCCGGTTTGCCAATAATTTCTGCTATCCCCGAAAGGATTTTTCGGTTATTAATTTTTATGGTAAATTCCTTTAAGCCTAACTTGCTAAGCGCTTCCTGATAGATCAGTATAAATTCTGCTTCATTTAGCAAACTATCTGATCCTACAACATCGGCATCACATTGAAAAAATTCGCGATATCGACCCTTTTGCGGCCTATCTGCGCGCCATACCGGTTGAATTTGAAAACGCTTAAATGGCAGGGTGATATCATTTTGATGCATCACCACATAACGGGCAAAAGGAACCGTGAGATCGTAGCGGAGAGCCTTTTCAGAAATCAAGGGTGTGATGACCTGCGAGTTAAGAGTTGTGAGGTCTGGAGCTTTGGATAAAAAATCACCACTATTCAAAATTTTAAAAATCAGCTTATCGCCTTCGTCTCCATACTTCCCCGTAAGGGTATCCAGATTCTCCATTGTTGGCGTTTGGATTTCTTGATAGCCATATTTTTTGAAAACCGCTTTTATCGTATCAAAAATATAGTTGCGTCTAGACATTTCAGCGGGACTGAAATCTCTAGTACCCTTCGGAATAGCCGGTTTTATAATCGCCATGAGCACAAAGGTACAAATACGGCGTCAAAAAGAAATAATGCTATTTTTCGCGCTCGATAATGGCTTTGCAGCCCTTTTCAATCATTTTAAAAACATCGTCGAAAAGATCATCTTCATAATAAGGATCTGGGACAATGGCATTTTCAAGCAAAAGGCTTACTTTTTCATGATCGTCTTCATTTCGAACTAGTTTGAGCACATCACGCAAATTCATATCATCCATCACAAAGATTTTATCATAACGTTCAAAATCTTTAGCAGTAAACTGCCTACAGGATTGCTCGGAAATATCAATGCGGTATTTCCTAGCAATGGCGGTAGATCTTTTGTCAGGACTCTCGCCGACATGCCAATTTCCTGTACCTGCCGAATCAACTTCCCAATCCAATCCTTCCTTTTTTGCAAGATCTTCCATAATACCATGCGCAAGCGGAGAGCGACAGATATTTCCTAAACAAACCATTAAAATCTTCATAAGATGCCTTCGTTAAAGCGGTTTAGGATCGCAAATGATCTTTTGTTTCAGATTTAGCGTGATTACATCGTGTTGATCTTGAAACACTAGTTTACCTGCCGATTTCTCTTTAAGAACCAACTTAGGGATGTATTGCCCAATGCGGTAGCAGCCGCTGATCCTTTGCTTAAAATTCGCTTTTGTAAACGTTCCGATCAAATAAAGGGTATCATTTCGGTAGCCGTACTTTCCCTTAGCGTATTCAGTCCAATTACCGCCATTAAAGCAACTATCGGGATAGGGACTAACCGTAGCCTTGGTTTCGAGAGTTGCATAAAATGAATCGCAGGTAAATGTAAATTTGTGTCTCGTATAATCAAGCAATTGATCTTGGTATTGGATAGAATCCTGTACCCAAACCCCCTGTAAAAAACTTTCCCCCTCATTCTGAATGTTCGGGTTGCATTTGCAGGAAAAAAGCATTGAGGAAAAAACGATTAGCAGAAAGTACGTTTGCCGCATTCTATTTTAATCCCCCAATCATATCTTCCGGTCTAACCCACTGATCAAATTGCTCATTCGTAAGTAAACCCAAACCAACTGCTGCTTCCCTTAAAGAGGTATTTTCTTTTAGAGCGGTCTTAGCAATCTTTGCAGCGTTCTCATACCCAATATGAGGATTAAGTGCCGTAACAAGCATCAAAGAATTTTCAAGGTGTTTTTTTATTCCTGCATAATTCGGCTCGATACCCACTGCGCAGTTATCAGTGAATGACACACAAGCATCTCCTATCAAGCGCGCAGACTGTAAAAAATTTGCAGCCATCACCGGCTTGAATACATTTAGCTCGTAATGTCCATTAGATCCTGCAATAGAGATAGTTACATCATTTCCCATTACCTGCGCAGCAACCATTGTCACCGCTTCATTTTGCGTAGGGTTTACCTTTCCGGGCATGATAGAAGATCCTGGCTCGTTGTCTGGTATATGGATTTCACCAATCCCTGAACGTGGTCCTGAAGCTAGCATGCGGATATCATTGGCTATTTTCATGAGGGAAACAGCAATCTGCTTTAGCGCTCCATGACTTTCAACAACTGCATCATGTGCAGCCAAGGCTTCAAACTTATTTTCTGCGGTACGGAATGGAAGTCCTGTGAATTCTGCAATATATTTTGCAACTGTTACGTCATAACCTTTAGGCGTATTAATACCCGTTCCAACTGCTGTGCCCCCTAGGGCTAATTCTGATAAATGGTCGAGTGTATTTCTCAAGGCTCTTAAACCATGATCCAGCTGGGAAACATAACCTGAAAATTCTTGCCCAAGCGTAAGCGGAGTTGCATCCATCAAGTGCGTACGACCAATTTTTACCACCTCTCTAAATACTTCAGATTTGGCTTTTAACGTATTGCGAAGTTTTTCTACACCCGGAATAGTTACATCGATTACCATTTTGTATGCCGCAATATGCATTGCGGTTGGGTAGGTATCATTAGAAGATTGCGATTTGTTTACATCATCGTTAGGATGAACGAAAGTTTTACCCTCTCCAAGCTTATTCCCTTGCAAGACGTGAGCGCGGTTTGCGATGACCTCGTTTACATTCATGTTCGACTGCGTTCCTGATCCAGTTTGCCAGATCACCAGCGGAAACTCGCCTTTTAACTTTCCTTCAAGGATTTCATCACATACTCTCGCTATCAGGTCGCGCTTTTCTGCTGTCAATATGCCACTATCAGTATTTGTGTACGCCGCCGCCTTTTTAAGGTAGGCAAATGCGTTAATTATTTCTTCGGGCATCGACGCTTCTGGTCCGATTTTAAAGTTATTACGTGAACGTTGCGTTTGCGCACCCCAGTATTTTTCAATGGGCACTTGTACATCGCCCATGGTATCGTGCTCTATCCTAAAAGACATATTTGCGAAAGTTTAATAGGCGGTAAATTTAGGATTTTATTATGGTTTACGACGATGAAGGAGGGTAAATTTCCGTCAAAATATTCCGGCTCATTGATCTTATAATAGCTGTACTGGTGCCCGAGTGCTTTCTAGCAGAAAAAATTATTGCGCTGATAATCAACTATTTGTAAACTTTATTAATATTCCTGTAACTTTTTCTTCTGAGATCCGTATAAACATTCCGAAAGCGTTTATTTGCGAAAGGGTTGGTAACCGCCAGGTTTCCGACCCTTTCTTTTTTAATCGCTACCAAGGGTATGGCGAACCATCCCGGATTTTAATGAAACTCGATCTTTAAATAATTAGTCGGTTTTTAACGGCAAGATGATTTGATCGGTTGAAAATATTCTAAAACTTTATACCTCCTGACAAGTAGAATACTCGTCCATCTGCCGGTAAAATTCCGGGACCAGGATAACCTCCAGAACGACGAGTAAAATACCGCTCATCTGTCAAATTATTTACACCAGCTTTGATATTGTAATTTTTTAGGAATTTAAAACTGCCCGATACATCTTGCACCTGATAGGAAGGTATCAACCCGGTCGTTGCAGCTGCATTTGGCACTTTAGTATTGGCTGCATCCGCATATGTCTGGCCAATGGCACTGAGTTGCCAGGTTATTGAAAAGCCTTTTTTAGCAAAGGTGGCGCCAAAGCGATGTATGTTAGCCGGCGCATTTTCTACTAGGTTTCGAGCTAGGTTGCCCGTGGTAATTTGACCATTGATTACAGACGTAGTTTTGAAATCGCGATAAGTTGCATCTACAAATGCCAGTGAAGCAAATAAACTCAGGTAACCTTTTTTTGAATCGGCAAATATGGCCGAGATGGGATCAAACTCAATGTAAGCTTCAAAACCCTTACTAATCGACCGGCCTAAATTGGTTCGGTACTGGTAATTTTGTCCATTATTTGTTTGGGTGATGGTTCCAATACGGTTATTATAACTCAGGTAAAAATAATCGATGTCAAAATTAAGGTAATTACCCAGTTTACCACGATAACCAATATCCATATTATAACCCCTTGCATCCTGTAAATTCAGATCAATAACATCTGTAGTGCCCGGCGGCGTTAAATCAGAAATTAATATAGGACGGTATGCCTGTGAAATATTCGAGTAAAGCTCAGAACGCGGTGTGACATGATATTCTGCTCCGGCACCAAAAAGTAAAAAGTTACGGGTGCGGTTTACCGGACTTAAATTATTGGGTAGTCCGTTTGCCAGACTAAATCGGCCAGCCATGTTTGATTTGATGTTTTCTATACGCAAACCGGCGGTAAAGAGTAATTTTTCACCGACACGGAAAATATTTTCGGCAAAAGCGGCATGGTTTATATTCTTAAAATCTAAATCGCGCGGATACACACCATTTGCGAGTTCAAAATTCATTTCGCTGCCATCATCGCCGTTACCTAACTGTTTACGATCAATTTGACCATTAAAATACCTTAAACCTGCAGCTAGTGTAAGGTTTGATCCCAAAAAGATGTAATCAGTAAGCACTCTTATTTCAGAACCGTAGGTGTTATAATAGTCTCGATCCACTTGACGATTGCTAAAATCATCATCAATGGTAATGGATTTCACGAAACCCACACTGTTGCGTTCTGCAAAAGTGCCAACGGCTTTCCAACTCAACTTAGTTTTCTCGTTAAAAACATACTCTGCGGTTATGGAAGGAATAAACCAAGGGGTATTGAACCAATTACGACTTCGTATACTTTCACGTGAATCTTCGCTAAATTGTTCATCACTCAAGCCACCGGGTTGCTGGCTTTTAGTAGTCATGTAGGTAATTTCTGTACTCAGTTTTAACTTTTCATTGATCGCATAACTGAACTCGGCATGGGCATGATCTGTTTTGTATGAGCCATTATCTCTCCAGCCATCGCCTACACGCTTTTGATAATATGCCGTATAACTTAAGCGACCTTCAGTACCCCCTATATAATTAAACGTGCTAAAAAGACCGTTACTGCCTACCGTATTTTGGGATTCAAAGGTTAAACGAGTAGAGATATCCGGTTTACGCAATACAAAATTCATCAGACCGCCAAACTGCGGACCATATTGCAGTGAGGAAGCGCCGCGCACAATTTCTATTCGGTCTACGACTTCCATTGGAGGAGTATAATAAGCCTCAGGATAACCCATTGGATCGGGAGTGATGTCATAACCATTCATTCTTACGTTAAACTCCCAAGAGCGGTTTGGGCTTAAACCTCTCGACGCTACACCAAGCTGTATACCTGAGCCATCGTTTTCCCAAACTGAAATACCGGGTGTTCTTCCAAAAATCTGACGGCTGTTATTCATAGCCAGATTGGCGTTGATATTGTCTAGCTTAATAACTTCATTCTTTTTCCCTGCATAAATGCTGAAATCTTGAATTTCTGAAAGAGTTTCGTTGCCCCGGATACCTCTGCCTGTTACCACTTCGACCTCTCTAAGACTGAAATTTTCGCTTTCGAGCGTTGTAGTATAAACGAAAACCTGGCTTTCTTCAAGAGCAATCGCAATATTTTTTGTCGAAAATCCGACAAAACTTACCTCAAGAATATATTTACCGGCAGATAATCCTTTAATTATATACTCGCCTTTAGTATTAGTCTGCACCCCTCTGACCGTACTTTTCAAAATAACATTGGCACCAGCTATCGGTTCTTGATTGCTAGTTAAAATCTGACCACTGATTACTGCTTTTTGAGCAAATGAATGACTTAAAAATCCGAGAAAGATAAAAATGTAAAGGATATACTTTATCATAAATACATAATGCTGACTGGCTTTTTTTGACAGCAACAAACATATGCTTTATTTAGACTTAATACAAATAAGAGTTTATAATATTGTGATAATTACAGGAAACTTACAATTGTAGGGCAAGGAAAAATAGGCATGGTTCCTTGAAGGAGGATATTTCGAATGCAAAAACCCTTGCAACTAATAAGCTACAAGGGTTTTTATTTCATTAATAATGTTGGATTTAATCCTCAGTGAATCAAATCACGGTACAAACCGCCATGATTTTAGCTACTTTTTATTTACAAAATCATTCTTAGACATTTTATCAAATTCTACGTAAGTAGCAACTAAAAACACAGCAAATAAAATAACAATAACTATGGTTGATATGATTAGCATCATTGTTTAGCTTTTAAGTTTATATAAATTAAAAAGACTAATATCGTGGGAGGCCATAATCCAATAAAAATTGCTCTGTTAACATCCCCCTCAAAGAGGAAATAATATTCGCTAACAAAAATTATTACCAAGGTAAAAATCAATATCAGAATCTCAGAAATTTTAAAGTTTTTTAACATTGCTTTTGATTTAACCTCAAATTAAGAAAATAAATCGCATATAACGAAATTTATTTATTGAAGTGTTAAAAATTTCGACCATCCACACAATCCAGCGTCGCTAAAGTTTTCTTCTAAATGTCGCGAATTTTGGATGGATCTAAGTTTGTAACAAATTAACACAGGGAAATGTGAATAGATAGTTTATTAGGTGACCAAATGCGATTCTAAATATCTTCTAATGATATTTGCTATTCTATTAACCTAACAAAAAACCCTTGCAACTATTACAGTTACAAGGGCTTCTATTTCGATTATTGCGGACCGGACGGGACTCGAACCCGCGACCTCCGCCGTGACAGGGCGGCATTCTAACCAGCTGAACTACCGATCCATTCCTGACGAACCAACATTGCTGTTGAATTGTTTGAGGACTGCAAATATAGCGTCTTTACTCTATTTATCAACAAAAAATAAAATCAAAATTAAACGGTAGACCCTTCTTGCATCTTTTCAGCGTTTTCGGCGAACTGCAAAGCATCGATGATCTCTTGGATATCGCCATCCATTACTGCGGGTAAATTATACAGGGTAAGGCCTATACGATGTTCGGTAAGGCGTCCTTGAGGATAATTATAAGTACGTATTTTAGCAGAGCGATCGCCGGTAGAAACCATTGACTTTCGCTTTGCAGCAATATCCCCATGTTGCTTTTGAACTTCAAGATCATAAAGCTTAGTTCTCAACATTTCCATCGCGCGTTCGCGATTTCCAAGCTGTGATCTTTCAATCTGACAAACGACAACCATCCCCGAAGGTCTGTGGGTTAGCTGAACTTTAGTTTCTACCTTATTTACATTCTGCCCACCAGCACCGCCTGAACGAGAAGTTTGCAGATCAATATCTGCCGGATTCAGATAAAAATCAATTTCCTCTACTTCGGCCAGCACTGCTACCGAAGCCGCCGATGTATGTACCCTCCCCTGTGTTTCGGTATCTGGAACACGCTGCACCCTATGCACACCGGATTCATATTTCAATTGACCATAGACATCTTCTCCGCTCACTTTCAGAATGACCTCTTTATAGCCCCCGGCAGTGCCCTCTGTCACATCTACAGTTTCCACCTTCCAGCCTTTCTTCTCAAAAAAACGGGTGTACATACGATACAGATCACCGGCAAAAAGAGCAGCCTCATCACCACCGGTACCACCCCGTATCTCAAGCATTGCATTCTTTGCATCTTCAGGGTCTTTCGGAATTAACATTAAACGGATAGCTGCTTCCATCTTTTCTTTTCGAAGTATAAGCTCATCCAAATCAGCCTTAGCCATCTCCCGTAGCTCATCATCCTTTTCGTTAGTAAGAATCTCCTTATTAGCGTCGATATTACTAACTACGTTATGATATATTTTGTACTCATCAACAACTTTTCCAAGGTCTTTATATTCTTTACTCAACTGCGCAAAGCGTTTCATATCCCCCATCGTTGAAGGATTACTCAATTCGCGCTCAACTTCTTCCCAACGTAATTTTATTGCTTCTAATTTCTCTAACATAATTTACAAAAATACGGCTTTTTGAAATAATGACATCCTGGTTTTCAAGAAGTCGGGAAAATCTGTGCAGCAGGATTCTCAAAATGCTTCAAATCAACAATTGATCCATCAAAAACAGCATAAGAATTGAAATTAGTCCATTCGCCAAGATTAATATAACGCGCCCCCCCACGCATATTAAGGCTTATAGGGAGGTGACGGTGACCAAAGATCATGTAATCATAATGCTCCTTTTGCAAAAGCCCCTTACAATAACTTACCAGCCATTCATTTTCTTCGCCCAAAAATTCTTCTTCACTACCACTAGTTATCCGACTTTGTCTCGACCATCTATTTGCTATCCAATAGCCAAGATCAGGATGCATTACGCCAAATAACCATTGGGAAGTTTTACTTCTAAAAATCTTCTTGAGCAATTTATATTTCAGATCACCGGGACCAAGACCATCGCCATGGTGTAAATAGAACTTTTTTCCGCTACGCTCAATGATCAACTCATTTGAAATAATTTCAATGCCCAGCTCCTTGGTAAAATAATCGAACATCCACATATCGTGATTGCCTCGAAAGAAGACCATTTTAATGCCGGCATCACATAATTCAGCGAATTTGCCCTGTAAACGAATAAATCCTTTTGGAATAACGGACTTGTATTCAAACCAGAAATCAAATATATCTCCCATGAGATAGATCTCGGCAGCGTCTGATTTGATTGAATCAAGCCATCGAACAATCCTATCTTCGCGAATTCTACTTGAGTGATGGTCTGGAGCACCAAGATGAAAGTCTGATGCGAAATAGATTTTATTTGGCTCCTTAGGCTCTATGCTAGATTCTATCATTACCCAAAAGTAACTAAATTACCCGTGGCATTAAATGAATCAATTTACGCTCCTGGCTTACCAATTGATTTATAGGTGCCCTCGCCTTTCAAGATAGATGCAACAGTAGACTTGTTTTGTAAAATTTTAAGCGCTTCTGCCATCTCTTCATCATATTTGAAGCTATTCTCAATTCTACCGTTCTGATAATAATATCTTGAGGCGATCTCATTTTCAAGTAAGCGACGAATCTCGTCTTTGAACTGATTAAGATCATTTTTCTTACTGGTTGAGACTTTACTTCTTAACGCTTCGTATTCTGATTTAATCTCTGAAAGTTTTTCTTCGTTTTCAGCCTCGGTTTTCAATACTGCCAGTACCTGTTCTGTTCGGGTATTATAGTTATAATCTTTTCCGTTTAGAAAGCTGGCAAAATCAGCATATTCCGCGTCCGATAGTCTGAAGGCTTTAGCATCCGGAATTGTGGCTTTAGCTGCACGATACTTCGTTGCATAATCAAAAATAAAGAACTTGCTTTCCAAAATCTGAGTGATCATGTTCTTTTTAAACGCCTTTGTAAAAATATCAGGATATACACCACTCCCGTCATATACAAAGCGTCCACCTTTCGTTTTGTACTGGGTAATGAGCGAGTCAGCTACCTTTTCTACATTACCATCTGCAGTTCTGTGGGTATAGTCCAAGGCCTGAATACATCGCCCTGAGGGAGTATAATACTTAGCGATAGTGATTTTAACAAGACTATTGTATTTTGGAAGGTTAAATGTCTGCTGCACAAGACCTTTGCCGTAACTTCGTTGTCCTATAATAACCGCCCTGTCAAGATCTTGCAGAGAACCGGCTACAATTTCGGATGCGGAAGCAGAACGGCTATTAACCAAAACCACTAAGGGCAATGTTGGCTCAATAGGCTCTAACATTGTTTTATAGGTAACAGTTTTCTCACGGTTGCGGCCTTTTTGTGTTACAGCAACAAGATCTCTTTCTATAAAGAGGTTTACGATCTTTACTGATTCCTGTAGAATCCCTCCACCATTATTTCTAAGATCGAGCACCAAGCCGCTCAGGTTATTTTTGCGGAGTTCCAATAAAGCATCTCTAACTTCTTGAGCAGAATTTTCTAGAAAGCGATCAAGTTTAATATAGCCCACGTTATTTTCCAACATTCCATAATAGGGCACGTTTAGTTGTACTATTTCATCACGCAGAAAGCTTTTCTCTAAAGGCTGACTTTCTCCTTGCCGACTGAGGACAATTTTTACCGGCGTGCTTTTCGGACCTTTAAGCAGTAGACTTATTTGATCGTTGTTCTTCCCTTTTACAGCCGTTCCATTTATCTGAATAATCTCATCGCCAGCTCTAATGTCTGCCTTTTGTGCCGGCGACCCTTCAAAAGGTTCGGATATGATAATTTTGTCATCTCGAGTGATGACGCTGGCTCCTATACCACCGTACTGCGTACTAACATATTGTAATTTATAGTTCTCCATGTCAGATTCCTGCACAAAATTTGTATAGGGATCTAGAGTAGCAAGCATGGCATCGATACCTGTTTTCATCAACTTAGATGAATTTACGTCATCCACATAATTGATGCTCAACTCCTCATAGACATAATTAAAAATCTCTAGGTTCTTAGATATTTGGAAAAGGTCTTCGCGGAAAGCAAAAGAACCGACAGCCGTTATTAAACAGGCAATGAGGACTAATTTTTTTAAGAAAAAATGCTTTTTCTGCTCCATAAACGACAATAATTCTAAAAATACGAAATTGGATTCAGAAATTATCTAATTCTTTAGTTAGGGAGCCAGCCTCGAATCATAGTCGGTTAGTATCGATATTGGCTAAACCTTTTTTCAAGGTAAAAACAACATATTCGCGGCTGCGCTTAACGCGATCCATTAAATGCAGAATTAGTTTTTCTTCGCCACCCTGTTCATATTGAAGATCTTCATCCGTAAGTTGATTATACTTCCGTTTCAGTTTTAATTTTAAACGGCTCCAGTCTTCGCTGCTGATACTTAGCTCTGCCATAATTTTCTTTGTGACAAAAGTAAATATTTACCGTCTATATCTAAAATAGGTTTATCAATCTATGCTTAGCAACATTTTTGACGAATATGAGTTTAGTGGTATAGTATCTTGAAACTAAAAACAAATTATATGAAAAGAATTATTTTATTGAGCTGCTTATTTTTGTTAACAACGATCGCAGCATTCGCGCAATTGCCATCTTTTAACTTGGGTTTAAAAGCAGGAGCAAATTATTCAAGCCTAAAAACATCGAGCGACCTTACAGACCAGAACAGGATTCTTGGCTATCAAATTGGAGCATGGGCACGGATAGGCGGAGGAGGATTTTATTTGCAGCCGGAAGCATATCTAGGAAGCAAAGGAAATGATTTTATTCGAATTGAGCAGGAAGATGGTGTTCAAGCTTCCGCAAGCGGAAAAGTGCGCTTTACGACACTTGATGTGCCGCTATTACTAGGCAACAAAATTGGAATCGACAAACTCAATATACGCTTTATGGCCGGTCCGGTGGCATCTTTTATCATAGACAAGAAAACTACTTTCGCTTCAGCCTATGACGATGTAACCAATTTTGGCAACTATAAAGATCAGACTTGGGGTGCTCAAGCCGGTGCCGGTGTAGACATCGGTAATCTCTCTTTCGATTTACGTTACGAAGCCGGGTTAAGCAACGTTAGCCGCAGTGGCCAATATGATCAAAAGCAAAATCTTTGGCATTTGAGCCTTGGATTAAAACTGCTATAGTCTTACAGTCCGAGTTTACCTTAGATCGGTAGACTCAGGCTTGAGTTTAACCCGGTAAGCAGATCTTTCCCATCGTTACAGCAGGCAGGTTCTGAATACTCAAACAAGAACTGCTTAATGTTTCATTAGCCAAAATGGCAAATAAAATTGCTTCTTTCGCATCGGGATCAATGCCTAACTCCTTTGTTGTTTTAAGTGAAACATCTGGCATAGCTTTTTTTAATTCATTAAAAATCATTGGATTATGGCAACCACCACCACTTGCGTATACAGTTAATGGTGCTTCAAAATTGTTTACATTCTTCGCGATAACTTCAACTGTTAAGCGCGTTAGAGTAGCAATTAGGTCTTCTGGTGATACTTGGGAAATGCCTTCATAAGCCATCGATTGGTTGATAAAATCAAGATTAAATAATTCTGGACCCACGGTTTTTGGCAAGGAGTCGTTAAAGAAAGAGTGCTCTAGCATCGCGCTAAGCAACTTATTATTCACTTCGCCGACGGCGGCTATTAGGCCATTGTTATCAAAAGCTGCATTGTAATATTTTGCTGTTAATGCATTTATCATAGTATTTCCCGGTCCAATATCTGATGAGATTATTTTTGAAGGGTTTCCATCAAGCGGGATGAATGTAAAGTTTGCTATGCCGCCGATATTTAATAAAATCCTATTTTCCTGATCGGATGAAAAAAGCAGAGCATCTGCATACAATGCCAGTGGCGCACCCTCACCACCTGCAGCAATATTTTTCTGCCTAAAGTCGCATAGAGTAATGATTCCGGTTTTTACCGCGATATGATCACCATCGCCTATTTGCAAGCTGGCATTAGGATATTCTGCTAATTTATGAAGACGCTTAGGCGCATGGTAGATCGTTTGCCCATGGCTTGCAATACAATCAATAGCATCTTTTTCAACATTCCATTTCTGCAAGCAATGGAGAATCATCTCAGCGTGCTTGCTTGCGATAACCTTATTTAAAATACACAGCTTCTCTAGGTCTACTTGCTTTTTTGAAAATACCAATTGCACATCCTTTCTAAATGCATCCTGATAGACAATCGTTTCAAATTCAAGCAATTCTACAGACGTTTCTAATCCGCTACCGCTTATCTTACATAAAGCAAGATCGAGCCCGTCGAGCGATGTGCCAGACATCAGGCCTACAATAAGGCGTTCAGATTTTTGGGATATTTCGTAAAGTCGGCTGATATAATTCACGCCTAAATATACTAAAAGGCTTGCGCCCTGATTTGAAATAATTATAAATCTACACCCTAAAATGTTAATTTTATTACGATGAGCATCAACTTTCAAAACGGCGATCAACGCTTACTTTCCTTAGATGTTTTTAGAGGAATAACTGTAGCAGCAATGATCTTAGTTAATAATCCCGGCGACTGGGGCCATATATATGGGCCCTTAAAACACTCCGACTGGAACGGCTGCACACCTACTGACCTTATTTTTCCATTTTTTCTGTTCATTATCGGTGTGTCTATTGTTTTTTCACTGAAAAAAAAGAAAGAAAGGAATCTAGATCAGTCAAAGCAGATAACCGGAATCGCTCGTCGGTCTGTAATAATTTTCGGACTCGGAATTATCCTTGCTCTATTACCCCTGGCCCTCACAGATCCGATTGAAGCTTTTAAAACTGTTAGAATTCCCGGTGTTTTACAGCGAATTGCATTGGTTTACTTTTTTACTGCCGTTATCTTTTTAAAATCCTCTTTGCAAGCGCGAGCTTGGATGTTGGTTTTTATACTCCTTTTATATTGGGCACTGATGGCCTTTGTCCCCGTTCCCAACACGGGATATCCAAGTCTGGAAAAAGAGACAAATATGGGCGCATGGCTAGATCGTCTAGTATTTACTCCTGCCCATTTATGGAAAGAATCAAACTTTTGGGATCCGGAAGGACTTCTTGGAACCATGCCATCCATCGCAACTGCGCTGATTGGTGTTTTAGTTGGCATCCGATTAAATAAAAGAGGCCAAACTGAAAATGAAAAGGCAACATGGCTGACACTTTTTGGGGCTGTTATGCTCGCAAGCGGTGCATTTTGGGGTTTATACTTTCCGATAAATAAAGCCTTGTGGACCAGTTCATATGTACTGTATACCGGAGGCTTTGCTTGTTTATCTTTAGCAGGATGTTATTGGCTTATTGATGTAAAAGGATATCAGCGCTGGACAAAGCCTTTCGTTATGTACGGTGTAAACGCAATAACCGTATTTTTCTTTTCAGCAATCATCGCGAAAGCATTAAATTTTATAAAATTAACAACGACCGACGGCAGGATAATCAGTGCTAAAGAATGGATCTATAAACAATTATTTGCCTCTAATTTTTCAGACTATAATGCTTCTTTGATGTATGCGATATGTTTTGTGCTTTTTTGGCAGGCCGTTTTATGGTGGATGTACAACAAAAAGATTATCGTGAAAGTTTAAATTTTTTCATATTTTGGATACGCATTAAATAATATATTATGAAAACTTGTAGGTTACTTGTTAATGCTCTAGCAATTTTATCATTATTTTCCGGCTATTCTTTTGCGCAGACTACTGCGCTCGTAAGGAATGAAACAGTTCCTTTAGATACGAATGTCAAAGTTGGCAAACTGCCCAATGGCTTTACGTATTATATCAGAAAAAATATTGAACCCAAAAACCGTGCTACACTGTATCTGGCCGTAAAAGCAGGGTCCATCTTAGAAACAGATGAGCAGCAGGGGCTTGCACATTTCATGGAACACATGGGCTTTAACGGCACCAAGAACTACCCAAAGAACGATCTTGTAAATTATCTGCAAAAATCTGGCGTTCGCTTTGGAGCAGATCTTAACGCCTACACAAGTTTTGACGAAACAGTCTATCAGCTTCCAATTCCAACAGATGATCCGGAATTGTTTAAGAATGGCATACAGATCATGCGCGATTGGGCCCAGGAGGCAACTCTTGATCCGGCTGAGATTGACAAAGAACGCGGTGTTGTTTTAGAAGAAAAGCGGCTCGGCAAAGGTGCCGGCGAGCGTATGCGGAACCAATACCTTCCACTACAGTTAAATGGATCCCGCTTCGCTCAGCGATTACCCATCGGGAACGAAGAGGTTCTGAAAAATTTTAAGCCGGAAACCATTCGGCAGTTTTACAGCAACTGGTATAGACCAAACCTCCAGGCGTTAATTGTGGTGGGAGATATCGATGTGAAAGCTATTGAAGAAATGATTAAGGCAAAGTTTTCAGATTTAAAAATGCCTGCAAATGCCCCTGTACGCACGGAATACAAAATCCCATTGCTAAATAAAAATCAATTTATCGTTGTAACGGATCCCGAGATGACCGCTACAGTTGCGCAGATTCTGTTTAAGCATCCGGAAATGAAAGTTCAAACAACCGACGATTTTCGTGCGTCGTTAATCCGTTCTTTATATAATCAAATGTCTGCAGCCCGATTTAGCGAGCTCTCCAAACAAGCAGACCCACCGTTTTTACAAGGTGGAAACAGCATCGGCGGCTTCCTTGCCGGACTGGATGTAGCGTCCTCTCAAGTTGTTGCCAAACCAGGCGAACTTGAAAGAGGCTTCAAAGCAGTTTGGAAAGAATTAGAGAAAATTAAGCGATTTGGATTTACGAAGACAGAACTTGATCGCGCTAAGCAAACTTTCATGGCCTATTACGAGTCTGCGTACAAAGAAAAAGATAAAACAGAATCTGGGAATTTCGCAGACGAATACTTAAGACATTTTATTGACGGCGAAGCAAGTCCGGGAATCGAGTATGAGTTTAATTTTTATAAAAATCGGATAGGGGATGTTACAGTAGCGGAGGTTAATAAACTGGCTAAGCAATACATTACAGACCTGAACCGTGATATAATCATTATGGGGCCCGAAAACGATAAAGCTAGCCTGCCAGATGAAGCAAAAGTAAATAGCTGGATACAAGCCACATTGTCGGAAAATATTATTGCATATGTTGACCAAGTCTCTAACAAACCGTTTTTGGCTCAGAAGCCCGCATCCGGAAAGGTTGTTAAAGAGACCGAAATCAATGAAATTGGTATCAAAGAATGGACATTAAGCAATGGCGTTAAAGTTGTATTAAAACCAACAGATTTTAAGAATGATGAAATTTCATTCTATGCTTATAGTCCAGGAGGAACATCCTTATACAGCGATAGCGATTACCAGTCTGCAGCTAATGCTTCAGGAATTATCTCCAGAAGTGGTGTTGGAGAATATAATTCTATTGAACTGAGCAAATACCTTACAGGAAAAAGAGCCACAGCCTCGCCATTTATTTCTGAACGCTTCGAAGGAATAAGCGGAGGTGCAAGTCCGAATGAGCTGGAAACTGCCTTGCAGCTGACTTACTTGTATCTTACTCAGCCCAGAACTGACCCGGAAATTTTTAAAGGAATTATCGGTCAGCAAAAAGCAGGACTAGCTAACCGAAGTAATGATCCAAGTTCAGTTTTTGCCGATAGCGTGGCCGCCTTATTGGGCAATTATAACATTAGACGCACTGGCCCAAGTATTCAAAAGCTCGATCAAATCAATTTAGATAAAGCATATAGTATCTACAAAGAGCGTTTCGCCGACATCAGCGATTTCACATTCTTTTTTGTAGGAAGCTTTGACCCTGAAAAGTTAAAACCCTTAGTAGAACAGTATATTGGCTCATTGCCTGCTACCGGCAGGAAGGAACAAGCACGAGATTTAGGGATAACTTCACCAGGAGGCAAAGTTTCAAAAACTATCAAAAAAGGCAAAGAGCTTACTGCAAGGGTTAGACTATTATTTAGCGGCGACTATAAATACAGTGTAACCGATAATATTCAAATGGATGCACTGACAGAAGTACTAAATATTAAATTAATAGAACGCTTGCGCGAAGATGAAGGTGGTGTTTACGGCGTAAGTGCCAGCGTCTCTTATACAAAGTATCCTAAGGAGCGGTATAACCTAAATATTTCATTCGGATGCGCTCCGGAAAATATTGAAAAACTTATTGCCTCCACATTAGACGAGATCAAAAAAATTAGAGACAACGGAGCAGTCGGCACTGACATTGAAAAATATGTTGCAGAAGAAACCAGAGTAACAGAGACACAACTAAAAGACAATGGATTTTGGACCGGCTATCTAATAGAAGGATATCAAAACAATGAAGACCCTAAACGACTTTTAAGCTATCTTGGATCGCTAAAAATTGTAACGCCACAAACGCTGAAACTGGTAGCTGAAAAATATCTCAACGGAGATAACTTAATAAGAATGGTACTTTTACCTGAAGATAAATAGGTTAAGGCATTACTTCATTAGATGGCTGACTCTCATTTTTCAACCGGTCTATCGCTGTAACAACATAAGTATAGCGCGCATTAAACGCGACTTTAGTGTCGATAAAGCTCGTGTCTTTTTTATCAAAAATGATCTTCAGGATGTTACGTGCGTCCTGAAGATTTACTTCTTTTCCGGCTTCAACTCGATAAATCACATATCCATAAGCTGTTTCGCCATCGCGCGAAACAATCGGCTCTTCCCAGTTAAGCTGGATTGTCTTGTTCGGCAACACTTTTGCAGTCAGCCGAAATGGTGCCTGTGGAGGCACATCGTCAAGCCATATCATTTGAGGTGGCAATGCAGGGTAGCGATATAAATCATATTTTAACGAATCACGCACTCCAGAAAGGTTATTTGTCAATGATTTGGAGCTAAAAAAGACACTTCCCTGAACCCTGGAATTATTGCGTAGATATCTTACCTGATCCGGAATTTGGCTTCGATCTCGCCAGCCTATGGAAGTCTCCGCAGCGCGGTAGGCCGCCTGACCAATATAGAGGTGCTTGCCATAGGTGTTGTTGCTCCACCAGGTAAGCAGCTTTTCAAAAGCTGCCAGATGGTAGCCAAACGGCCAATAGATCTGCGGGTTTATATAATCTACCCAGCCCTCTTTCACCCATTTTCTTGAATCAGCAAACTGGCCGAGATAAGAAGATCCTCCATTTGTCTCAGATCCTGCGGTGTCTTGCGCTATATTTTTCCATATCCCGAAAGGACTTATCCCGAACTTTAGATATTTTTTGACCGCGTGGATGCTATCTGTCAGTTCGTGGATCAGCGTATCTACATTAGACCGACGCCAGTCGTTAAGATTGGAAAATCCTTTGCCATAGGTTCTAAACGTCTCAGAATCAGCAATGGTAGACCCTTTAGCAGCATAGGGATAAAAATAATCGTCAAAATGAACACCGTCGATATCGTAATTTCGAACGACATTCAAGATGACTTGCACAATATAATCTCTTACCTGAGGGATGCCGGGATTAAAAAGCTTTTTACCGTCGTAGTTAAAAAACCATTCGGGCTTTTTCCGGGTAATATGTTCCGGACTTGTATTCGTACTGATTAAATCCCAGCTGGCTCTATATGGGTTGAACCATGCGTGTAATTCCATCCCCCTTTTATGGGCTTCAACAATAGCAAACTCCAGCGGATCATAATATGGATTGGGCGCTTGGCCTTGCTTACCTGTTAGAAATCTGCTCCACAATTCGTTTCCTTTTCCGTAAAATGCATCTGTAGTGGGGCGAATTTGAAACATTATCGCATTAATACCGGTAGCCTGATGATCATCCAGCAATCGGATGAGCTCACTCTTTTGCGTTTCTACCGGAAGACCGGGCTTTGAAGGCCAGTCGATATTTACAACTGTAGCAACCCAAACACCCCTAAGCTCACGCTTCGGTATAAGGGTTGATTGCTGTGAGTAGAGCTCGAATGAGAGCAAAGAAAACAGGCAAACAAAAATAGATCGTAGAAACATAGCGTTGTTCTGGCAAAGATATGAATAGTGGTCTTTGAAACTGTAAAAAATTGATTTCGCGCCTTACGACAAACAAACAGCATAATATACGCTAAACAAACAGGAAATAGTATCCTAATCAAAATGATATATTTGCATTTATCTTTAAATTATAAATAGATAATTAGGAAGTTAGTATGGATAGTATTCTATTAGGTCCAAAGTTCTCGAGCAACAAATCTGTTTAATAAAAAATTTAAGGTCATCAAAATCAAAACTTATGAATGATTCATTTCCGGAACAATCCTCCAAAAAAGATACTGCTAAAATTTACGTTCTCATAGGCTTTATTTTGGTTCTTTTAGGAACAAATGCCTACTTTTTCTTTCAAGACAAGAAGGCAAATGATAAAATCGTAACGTTAAGCGATGAAAAAACAAGCATGCAAATCGAGATCGACAAAATAGAAGCAGCCCTCGATGAGGCAAACAACTCGAATACAACGCTTACAAAAGAACTTGAAACGGAGCAAGAACTTGCCCGTCAAAAAATTGCTGATTTACGTGAGCAACTTAGAAAAGGTCAACTTACTCAAGGTCAACTTACCAAGGCTCAAGATGATATTAAACTACTAAGATATTTTGTTACAAAATACACGACCGATATCGAGGATTTACAAAAAAGAAACGCTTCGCTTATTAGTGAGCGGGATAGTCTAAAGACGACCGTAAATAGAGTTAGTGCAAAGGCAACTGAATTGGAGAAACAAAATGAAGGATTAACCAGTCAAAATACCGAACTGAGTACAAAAGTAAAAGCTGCAGCTGCGATAAAAGTGATGTCAATCTCTTTAACGCCACTTAGAATCAAAAACAGTGGCAAAGAAACTGATGTTGTCCGAGCCAGCACCACCAAGAAATTACGGGTTAATTTTTCGATTATCGATAATAGTTTGGCCGAAAAGGGAATGCATGATATTTTTATTCGTGTGTTGGACCCAGCGGGGAATCTTATTACTTCGGATAACAACAACGTATTTTTAAGCGAAGAAGAAGAGCTTCAATTTACTTACCGCACAGCTATTGAATTCGCTAACGATGGAAAACTCTATCAAATAGATTGGACAAATCCTAATTCTTTTTCTAAAGGAACCTATACTGTTGTGCTGTATGCAGATGGTTATTTAATGGGGAAGAAGAGTATCGCGCTTCGATAGAATACGATAAGCTCAAATATCAGCCAATGGTATGGTGATGTAGAACGTAGTGCCACGATTTATTTCTGTTTCGAATCGGACCGTTCCTGCCATGTTTTCAGTCGCTTGTCTTACAAACGCAAGTCCTAAACCGGTTCCTGAACTCTTCGTAGTAAAATTTGGATTAAATATTCGCTGTTTTTGGTCCTCAGATATTCCTTTTCCATTATCTCCAACGACTACTTGTATAGCTCCACTTTTTTGTTCTACGACAATATCAATTTTCCCTTCTCTGAAATCCGGGATAGCTTCAATGGCGTTGTTTATTAGGTTATTTAACAAACGCAAAAGCTGGTTCTTGTCGGCCTTAACCAAATGATTTGAGTTAGCATCATCTTTTAGCGTTATAGCCACCCTATTCTTTGACCGAAAACCGTCAATCGATTGTTCAATGATTTCAAGGATATTGACATTTTCTAGAGTGGTATCGGGCATTTTCGCAAAATTTGAAAACTCAGAAGCAATGTTCGACAGGCTCTCTATTTGCTCTATAAATAATCTACTAAATCGTTCGAATTTCTGGTCAAAGTTTGCATCTTTCTCTTTCCAAGACTTCTCTAACATCTGTATCCCCAGTTTTAATGGAGTTAGTGGATTTTTTATCTCATGGGCAACTTGTTTTGCCATCTCTTTCCATGCAGTTTCTCGCTCGGAGCGAGCGAACTTTTGAGCGCCATCCTCTAAGGAAACAATCATTTTATTGTACTCTTTGATTAGCCTGCCAATTTCGTCATCCCGATCCCAAAGAATTGGTTCGTTCTTTCTACCAATTTTAATGTCTCCAAGGCTTTTTTGAAGCATTTTTAAAGGATATGTGATTTTATTAGCAATAAAAACTGCGAAAAAACCTACGGAAACAAAGACCAAGGCGTAAACATTGAGTAGAACATTGAGAAATTGTCCGATTCGGTTATCGTAGTCACGTTCATAGGAAAAATGCAGCAAATTTAAATAAGCTAGGATTTGATTGCGATCGTTACGGATCGGTCTATAAACCGAAAGGTATTCCTTACTACCGATCTGTTCTTTATTAACATACTCTGAACGCTGGTATTTGTTCAAATAGATGTAAGCCATGGCATCTATTTTATCTGCAAACAAGCCATTATTATCGATTTTAGATTGTGTAGTAACTAGCAAATCGCCATTTGGCGAAAAGAGATTTAGGTCTATTGCATTGATAGAACTAAATGCTTTTAAAATTTGCTCATTATATTCGAATTTGTCATTCTGAAGCATTTGCTGCTCAATAACATCAGCTATTTGGTTAACTCGCTTTAAAATTGCTTCAACCTGTTGACTCCTGTATTGATAACTGATACTTAAATAGGTTATACTAGCAATTATTAAGAGCGTAAAGATAACTGCAGCGACTATCGCGACCTGAATCCTTGTTTTATATGAAATATGGTACTTAGATAGCATATAATTTCAATTAAAATTATTGATACCAATATTTCTGTCGTTTATAGTCATCCAAATCTATTCAATTTTGAGGGCGTCAGACTTTAATAAGTCAATATCATGAAGAGTGAGATCTATAGTTATAGCAGGGCCTACAAAACTCAGAGTTAGCAAAAATAAGAGAGCACGTATTTTAAAAGAATTGCTAACAGGCCTCATTCAATTAATTTTTGCCATTTCAACCCTTTTCGCCTATTCAGGTGTCAAGACTCACGTAAGCGAAGCGCTATTTGTTTCCATCTGTCGGTCCACCTTTTTTACAAGACCTTGCAATACATTGCCTGGTCCGACTTCTGTAAATGACGTTGCGCCATATTCAAGCATATGCTGTATTGTTTGGGTCCACCTTACGGCACCTGTCAATTGCGCAATAAGATTATGCTTGATGCTTTCGGGGTCTTTATAGGCCTTTGCAGAGATGTTTTGAAATATCGGACAGACAGGCTCTTTAATTTTCGTGCGTTCAATTGCCTCCTGCAGTTCTGCTCGAGCTGATTCCATTAAGGGGCTATGAAATGCCCCGCCCACATTCAATTTTAAGGTACGTTTTGCACCAGCTTCGGACAATAACTCACATGCCTTATCGATCCCGGCGATACTCCCGGAAATGACAAGCTGGCCCGGGCAATTATAATTAGCTGGAACAACGACATCACTTACGCGCTGGCAAATATCTTCAACAGTAAAATCATCTAGGCCAATAATCGCTGCCATCGTTGAGGGCTGTAACTCACACGCTTTTTGCATCGCGTTAGCTCGAATCGCGACCAGGTTTAGGCCATCTTCAAAGCTTAAGCCTTTTGCAGCAACGAGTGCAGAAAACTCGCCGAGCGAATGGCCAGCAACCATATCGGGGTTAAAAGTATTTCTCAAGGCATGGGCAAGAATCACAGAGTGAAGGAAAATTGCAGGCTGCGTCACATTTGTTTGCTTTAACTCTTCTTCGGTTCCATTGAACATAATATCGGTGATCCTAAAGCCGAGAATCTCATTTGCTCGTTCAAACAGATCGCGTGTTTCAACAGATGTTTCGTAAAGGTCTTTTCCCATACCCGGAAATTGTGCTCCTTGTCCTGGAAAGATATATGCTTGCATAATTTTTATTTTAAGGTCTACTTAGTCCAGACTAGCCGTAATCAATCTCAAAAACTCGGCACGGGTTTTTTCCTGAACAAATGCACCGGTAAAAGCAGACGTGGTGGTTACTGAATTTTGTTTTTGTACTCCTCTCATTGCCATACACAAATGCTTGCATTCTATAACAATTGCAACGCCTGCGGGGTTTAACGTATTTTGTATGCAATCACGTATTTCATTGGTTAAGCGCTCCTGTACCTGCAATCTTCTGGCATATGCATCTACAACTCGTGGTATTTTACTAAGGCCAACAATATGTCCGTTTGGAATATAGGCAACATGGGCTTTACCAAAAAAAGGCAATAAATGATGCTCGCAGAGCGAATAAACTTCAATGTCTTTTACAACAACCATCTGGCTATAGTCTTCTTTAAACATTGCACCCAGAAGGATTTCCTCGGGCTTCAGATCATATCCGTGCGTAAGAAACTGTAGAGACTTTGCAACGCGCTCCGGTGTCTTTAATAATCCTTCTCGCGATGAATCTTTGACAAGATCATTAAGAATTGCGCTGTAATGCGATGCAATACGCCCAATGATCTCAGAATTATACTTGTCTACCTTGATGTAGCCATCTTCCTGGTCGTCATCATATAAATTGCCCATAATCTTATTTATTCTCAGAAAAACTACTCTCCCATGTACTCAACATAATTATTCTCTGTTTCACATAATCGGATCTTATGTAGTTTAGCCCCATATGATTCAATTGGGATTAGTAATTGCTTAAATATCTCGATAGCTAGTATCTCGGTCGAAGCCATCTTTCCTTTCATAAAATCAACGTCAACATTGACATTTTTATGATCCAACTTATCGGTAACGTAGCTTTTAATTATTTGCTTCAGTTCCTTTAGATCCATTACAAAGCCGGTGTTTGGATCCACCTCACCTTTTACGGTGACGAAAAGCTCGTAGTTATGGCCATGCCAATTTGGATTTGAGCACTTTCCAAATACTTCTTTGTTCTGCTCGTCGGTCCAATCTTCCCTGAATAACTTGTGAGCAGCATTAAATTGCTCTCTACGTGTTATATACATCATTTTATTAAAATTAAAATGCAAATATAGTTAACAAGGTGCATGCATTGTCAATACTGCGTAACTTTGGCATATGAAAGTTCTTGTTGTTGCGGCCACTGAAATAGAAATTCAGCCATTTTTGAGTCGCTTCCTTATAGAAAACAGTACTATTTCCTATCGAAACCATGAGCTCAGTTTTTTGCTCACCGGAGTAGGTATGGTTGCTACAGCTTATTCGCTCGGAAAAGAGCTAAATATCAACAACTATGACCTAGCCATTAATGCAGGCATTGCCGGCTCTTTTGATTCTTTGCTTGACATCGGGACAGTGGTAAAGATTGCTGAAGATCATTTTTCAGAGCTTGGTGCAGAAAATGGAGATCAATTTCTAACTATTAATGAGTTGGGCTTAGGCAATAGCAAAATTTATCCTTTAAAAACAACCATTGGTCTACTTGATTTGAAATCAGTTATTGGAATTACGGTAAATACAGTCCATGGCAATAAATACAGCATCGCCGCAACAGTAAAACGCCTTAATCCTCAGATAGAATCAATGGAAGGCGCGGCTTTTTTCTTTGCTTGTAATGACGTAGGCTTACCCTCTATCCAGCTGAGAGCAATTTCAAATAGGGTTGAAGAACGAAATAAAGCGAATTGGAATATTAATTTAGCTGTTCAAAACTTGAACAAAAGGTTAATAGAATTGATTGAGACGCTGTGATATTTAGAGTGTTCCGTACATGTGCTGGCTTTTAGAATCTTTCCCCAACTGTTTGCCTCCGTATAAATACTTATTTTTGTTTCGTAATCGCCCATGAAACTCAGCCTCGGATTCTCCCCCTGTCCAAATGATACCTTCATCTTCGACGCCCTCATACATCATAAAATTGATACTGAAGGATTAGAGTTCGAGGTTTTCTATGAGGATGTAGAATCCCTAAACCAGAAAGCCTTCCGCGGCGATCTGGATATTACAAAACTGAGCTTCCATGCATTCGCCTATGTTACAGATAAGTATGTTTTATTGAATGCCGGAAGCGCCTTAGGCTTCGGAGTTGGCCCTTTACTGATCTCAAAGAAAGAAGTGATTCCCTCTGAGGTCAGACTTCAGACCTCATCCCTCATAATTGCTATCCCCGGCAAATACACAACTGCAAATTTCCTGCTTAGCCTCGCTTTCCCTCTTGCCACCCATAAGAAAGAAATTATTTTCTCAGGCATCGAAAATGCCATTCTAAACAATGAAGCTGATCTGGGCCTTGTTATCCATGAAAGCCGGTTTACATATCAGGATAAGGGCTTAAAAAAGGTCATTGACCTTGGAGAGTATTGGGAAGAATTGACAGCTGGTCCCATCCCCTTGGGCGGAATTGTAATTAAGCGCCATCTTTCTCAAGAAATAAAACAAAAAGTAAACCGTGTTCTAAGAAGAAGCGTCGAATTTGCGTTTGCAAACCCGAAGTCCGGCCTGGATTTTATCCGCAGTCATGCGCAGGAAATGAGTGAAGAAGTGATGTATAAACACATAGATCTTTATGTAAATAAATATTCTTTAGATCTTGGTTTAGAAGGCAAAAAAGCGGTTCAACTACTTTTTGATAGAGCCAAGGAAAAAGAAATAATACCAGAGATAAAAGAAAGTATATTTTTGTCTTAAATATGTTGTCGTCCTCAAAAGGAGTCCTGAGCACCCGATGAGGCACGAAGAGGGGCCTTGGTAATATATTGAGTTGTTCAAATTTTTTACAAAGTTCCTTTACCGCGAAGGGCGTTTCAGGATGACGATAACTAAAAATATGATTATAATTACAGGAGCAGCAGGATTTATAGGAAGCTGTTTAGTGCAAAAGCTGAATGAAGAAGGATTTTACGACCTGATTTTAGTAGACGATTTTTCAAGGTCTTACAACAATAAAAACCTTGTCGGGAAGAAATTTTCTAATCAGATAGACCGTGAAGAATTTGCCCCCTGGCTTCGCGAAAACCAATTGCATGTTCAATTCATATTTCATATCGGTGCCAGAACGGATACAACTGAGTTTGATGTGGAGATATTTAACCGATTAAATCTAAACTACACCAAAGAAATCTGGAATATCTGTGTTGAGTTTGGCCTACCACTGGTCTACGCGTCCTCTGCGGCCACTTACGGATTAGGTGAGCATGGTTATGATGACGACGAAAGCAAAATTAACTTGCTGAAGCCTCTTAACCCTTACGGAGATTCTAAAAATGATTTTGATATCTGGGCGCTTAAGCAGGACAAAAAGCCTTATTTCTGGGCGGGTTTAAAATTTTTCAACGTTTATGGGCCTAACGAATATCATAAGGGAAGAATGGCTTCCGTAATTTTCCATACGTACAAACAGATTCAAAAGAATGGTACCATGAAGTTATTTCAATCACACCGCGCAGACGTAAACCATGGCGAACAAAAACGGGATTTTGTTTACGTAAAAGACGTGGCTGACGTACTTTATTTTTTCATGCATCATCGTAAAGACTCTGGGATCTACAACCTTGGATCGGGTAGAGCAAACACTTTTTTAGATTTAGCGACACATACGTTTAAAGCGTTGGACAAAAAGCCTGAGATTGAGTTCATTCCAACGCCTGAAGATATAAGAGATAAGTATCAGTATTTTACAGAAGCAAAAATGGATAAGCTCAAGGCTATTGGATATCATAAACCTTTCCATAACCTTGAAGAGGGAGTAGAAGATTATGTAAGGAATTACCTGATTTCTGAAACCTATTTATAAATTTTCCTTGAGATCAACGGCATTTTTTATGCTCAATCGCGAAGCGATTGAAGATGCCGCAACCGAAATAAGACTTACTGTAAAAAAGATCAATACAAAATCCTGCCATTTTAAAATAATGGGATAAGAGTTGTCTGCAATTAACGTAACATCTTCCATTTTAATAAAACCATACTGCTGTTGGAGCAGGCAGAATAACAACCCCGTTAGCATTCCACTTACACATCCTGCCATCGAAATCATCATCCCTTGCGAAAAAAATATCCTTCTAACTAAAGTATCGTTTGCGCCCATACTTTTCAAGATGGCCACGTCTTTCCGCTTATCCATCACTAGCATAGTCAATGACCCGATAATATTGAAAATTGCAATGATTAAAACAAAAGTCAAAATCAGAAAAACTGCACTCTTTTCGCTATTTAAAATCTTATATAGCAACTGGTTCTGCTGAGCGCGATTTTTTACAATAAATTTAGAGCCTAAATTGGCGGATAACTCCTCCTGAATGGCATATACAGAACTTGTTTGAACACTTAATTCTAAAGCCGAGACATTTTCTTCTTCTTCCATTAATTCTCGGGCAAAACCAATAGGAAGCAACACGATGGGATCAAGCTGCTTTTGCATCTTTAGAACTCCGGAAGGCGCAATAGTTTTTATAGTAAATTGTTCTGCAGGATTAGTAGAACCACTCTTTCGTGGAGCGTAAATTTGCAAATAATTGAGCTCCTGATTCAACTCAATACCCAGTGAAGATTGAACAAGGGATCCAATAACAGCATAATTATTACTCTCCGTCTGAAGAGTTAAAGTCCCCTCAGACAACAAACTATCAGGCTCCCGTCCCTTTAAAAAATCACTGCTTACACCTTTGATAGTAGCGATATACTGTATCCCATCGTATTCTAGTAGGGCCTTTTCCTGTAACACTTCAACATAAGCAGTAACTCTTGGGTCCTCTTTCAGTTGGGCTAAATATTGAATCCTTGGGTCAAAAGTCTTTCCTTGAGCCGGCTCAATGACAAGCTCGGGTGTAATAGAATTATACAAAGACAAAACAAGACCTTCAAAACCATTAAATACAGATAGAATAATCACTAAAGCCGCAGTACCCACAAAAACTCCCAGCATTGAAATACCCGAAATAAGGTTAATTGCATTAAGTGATTTCTTTGAGAAAAGATACCGACGGGCTATATATATTGATACATTCAAAATATTTTAGCCTAAGTGAAAAATGGATTATACTTCTTTTCGTATCCGATCGTAGTCGAAGGGCCGTGTCCGGGATATACTTTACAGTCATCAGGTAACAAGAAAAGCTTATGCTCGATATTAGCGATCAACTGATCGTGGTTTCCTCCAGGCAGGTCGGTACGTCCAATGCTTCCACTAAAAAGCACATCGCCCCCAATAAGAAAGTTATCTTTTCGATTATAAAAACATAGGTGGGCCGGCGAATGTCCGGGGGCAAAGATCAGTTCCAATTCAGATTCTCCAAAACTAATGCTTCCTGTTTCAGGAAGGTAAATCTCGGGTAAAGGAGATACCTCATATCGCATCCCCATTTGAGGTGCATATGCAGGCACAGAGCTAATTACCGGAATCTCTCCCTGGTGAAATTGTGGTAGAAGTCCGTAGGTATCGCAAACCCATTTATTACCGAGCACATGGTCAATATGGCAATGGGTGTTTAGTAAGAGAACCGGCTTCAATTTATTTTCACTTACGAAGTGAAGGATGGAATTTTCCTCTTCTCCAGTATACATCCCGGGATCGATGATAACGCACTCAAGGGTATGATCAAAGAGGATGAATGTATTTTCCTGGTAAGGATTAAAAGCAAATGACTTTATGGTGATCATAAAGTAAAGGTAACAACACATTAGCAAAACAGACTTGTGTATCTTTGTTTAATTAGAAAAATGGATAAAACAATTGTCTTTTATGATCAAAGCTGCAGAATGTGTATCGGAGTAACCGGCTGGCTCGCGCGCATTGATGGAAAGAGACAATTTCAGCTTGAACCCTATCAAAATTCAGAATATCTTAAAGAACATCCTGAATTGTCAGGCTCTGATTTTGAAAAGCAAATCCATGTAGTTACTGCACATGGTCTATTAGTAAAGGGAGCTGATGCAATTTTTGAAATATGGAGAAAAACTGAGCACTGGAGCAGCTTTATGGCCTATTTACTTAGGCTACCGCCGTTTATTTGGCTCGCTAGACCTGCATACAAACTTGTTGCCCAATTTAGAAACCAATTCTAATTTATCCCTTCCACTTAAAGGAGCTGATGAACACATCGATATCCTTTTTGATAAAATCTATTACCGGCTGAATAGAATCAAGCCTTGGTTGCTCATTAAAATATAAGGCCCCGCGTATATAGTGATGGGTGCTGTCTGTCAGAAAAAATTGAACAGCAGAAGCTGTATTTCCATCAATACTATAAAAAGTTCCATACACGTTCTTTCCCGGATATGAAATAACTCCTTCATCGATCGCCGTAGCCTTGATGGTGTGCTTAAAAGCAAAAGTACGGGCATCTTCTACAAGCTCATCAAAAACTTTCCTAGAAGTTACGCGCTGATAGCTGAGGTGAATGCGACCGTTAAAGTTGGGATAAATTACATCTATCCAACAAGGCTTAGCTCCCGCAGAATTGTCGGGCACAATTTTTGAATAAAGAGGAAAATCAAACGAATAAGGGCAGTCCTGATCATACTTTTGATAGCTTTTTTCGGGAAAATCTATTCGGAAATATCCTCTTGGTTTTGGTGCATAATCATTTTCACAGGCCGTAAATACCATGGAAATAAAAAAAAACAAAGGAATTATCGCCCTCAATGAATTAGGTGTTCCAGATTTCCCAGGCCTTTTCAGCCTGCAGATGAAGCATTTCCATTCCGTTCTTAACGCTCGCGCCATTAGCTTTTCCCTTAGCCAAAAACGCTGTTTCTGCAGGATTATAGATGAGGTCATACAGTAAATGCTTTGCAGTAATAGACTCATATGGTATTTGAGGAAACTCGCTGATGTTTGGTGACATTCCCACTGGTGTAGTGTTGATAATCAACAAATGATCGGAGAGAATATCTTTATTTAAATCCTTATAAAAAAGCTGACCTTTCCCGGGTTTTCTTGAAACAAATTTGTGAGAAATTTTGAGCTTTCTTAAGACATAAGATACAGCCCGAGCTGCCCCGCCGTTTCCGAGGATTAATGCTTCCTTGTGTTCCTTTTTTAAGAGTGGTTTAAGCGACTTTTCAAAAGCATACGCATCTGTATTATACCCTTCCAAACGTACTTTTGTAGCGAAAAGATCTCCATTAAAGAACGCTTCCACGGGTTTATGTCCGCCTATTTTAATACAGTTAACCGCATCTATCTCTTTGGCTGCCTTATCTACCTTGTCTAGATAAAACATCACGCCTATCTTGTGTGGAATGGTAACATTCAAGCCTACAAGATCAGGTTCAGCTCTGATCAATTCCGGGAGATCGCTCAAATTGGGCAACGGAAATAGTTCATAAACATGATCTTCAATTCCCTCTTTTTCAAACTTTTGGGTAAAATATTCTTTTGAAAAAGAATGCGTGAGCGGATAGCCGATCAATCCGAGCTTTTTCATGATAAACTTATTTCTGAATTATTTTTTGTCGAGAAAATGATTAAAAGTATCTCCTCTTAATCCTAAACGAATCGTTTCAAGTGGTATTACTTCTGCAGGTGCAATATTACCCAAGTTTACATTAGTATCAATGAGTTTTATAAACCATACTTGCTGTGATTTCTGTGGCGCTTCCCAGATAATTTTTTCCTGCGGAATCTGAGTTAATATCTCGTCTACCAAACCTTCCCGCACTTCGCCTGAATCTCTATAAATCCCGGCATTTCCTCCCTCTCTAGCTTCGGCAATTACCTTCCAAGAACCGGCTTCAAGTTCAGCTTTCATTAAAGCAATCCATTTATAAGGTGCAAAGATTTTCTGCGCATCTTTAGAACCTACTTCAGAAATAACAGTAACCTGCTCACTTAATTTGCGGATATAGTCACATTTTACTTCATGAGGAATCTCAATCGAACCATCCGAAACCTCAGCATGCTTTAATCCATATTGGTCTAGTACGCGTCGGTAATCATCAAATTGATCTCTAATAACAAAGGCTTCAAATAAAGTTCCTCCAAAATAGACTGGGATACCGGCATCGCTATAGATTTTAAGCTTCTCTTTCAAGTTTGGTGTTACAAATGACGTAGCCCAACCTAGTTTAATAATGTCTGTATAAGCACCGGCCACTTCAAGGAAATTTTCTGCTTCCTTAAGGCTGAGTCCTTTATCCATCACCATCGTTAAACCTTTTTCTCTCGGCTTTACCGTGCGTTCTGGAAGATTATTTAATACGTAATTCATATGCGCGTAAATCTCAAAAAAAAATCCAATACTTTCACATTTTGATTGTATCGGATTTTAATGGGTTAAATCTTAACGGCTGTAGCGGTTAATGATATCTATAATTATTTTGTTTTCTTGTAGCTGTGGCAGATATTCAAATAAAATTGAGTGCTTTTCCGGGTCACTACTCAAAGCAACCTCTAAATAATGAATCGCTTCATTATACTGCCCGTCGGCAAATAAATAGGCCACCATTCGATAATAAAGTTCAGCTGCATCCGGGTTGGTTTTAATTGCTTCAGAAATAATCCCTATTGCTTCGCTGAACTTTTCTTGCTCATAAAGCACAGAAGAATAATCAAGCCAGGCCTCAACGTCCAGGGGATTTAGTTCAACTACCTTTTCATATGCCTTTTCAGATTCGTCAAGGTTTCCTAACTTGTATTGAGCATCTGCGATCGCAAACCAATAATCGGCGTTTTTATCGTCGAGCTCCAGAGCCTTTTTATAAAAATGAAGCGATTCGAAATGACGTTCTTCAAAATCAAGTGTCACACCGATTCCAAACCAGGCATCCGCTAACTTTTGATCGAGCTTTACCGCTTTTTTATAATAAGAGCGCGCTTCTTCCATCTGCTCCAGCTTTTCATAACATTCACCAACGGCGCAGTAAGTGTCTGCACTTGGTGGTTCATACTCAAAAGTTTGTTTATAGACTTCTATAGCTTCATTATAACGATCCAGATGTACAAGCGAATTTCCTTTGTTAAAATAGGCGGAAGCAAAATTATCTTTAATCAGTATCGCGTAATCATAGGCATCAATCGCCTTTTCATGCAGCTCTAATTTATTATATGCATTGCCAAGGTTGTACCAGGCTGCGTATGAATAGGGCTCATTATCGATATACTGCATGTAAAAAAGGATGCTTTCCTCCTGCTTATCCAAAACATCATAACAAAATGCCAATTCGTACAGTGCATCTTGATTCTCCATATTCTGTTCCAGACATTGCTTTAGATAGGTAGCGGCATTCTCATAATCGCCCATATTCTGATAAACGTAGGCCATATGTAAAAGTATCTCGTCCTTACTTTCTGCAAGTCCAAGCGCTCTATTGTAATTTTCTAGGGCTTCTTGCGATTGCTCCAACCCCTCATAAATATTGCCTCTGATTGTATAAATATCTGCCTCAGACGACTCCAGGATTTCAGCTTTGTTCAACGTGTCAAATGCCTGATCAAACTGATTAGTCGCGACAAATAATTGCGCTTGTTTAATAAGAAATATTACTGCAAAAGGATGTTGATTACGGGCGTACTCCACCACTTGAAGCGCCTTAATGGGATCGCTTTTTTCGATGTAAAAATCAATAATATTTTCAAAAGCGTGCGCATCAAAAAAGTACTGATCCTGGTTGCGGATCATTTCTTCGTAACGCTCAACCGAAAATCTTGGATCTTCGGAAAAATCAAACTCAAAATCTTCTTCCATTCAAATAAAAAACTTAATACCCCTGATTAAGAACGTCCGCTGACAATAAAATCAAATTAGTCAAAATAGACTCTACCAAGTGTTTTATTTTTCCACATCCCGTTAGGACTTTCTTAAACCCTTAAAAAACAAGATTTAAGAGTTAAAAGAAATCGCTAAATGATACAAAAATACGAAAATTAAAATTCATGCTTCTCTTTAGCTAACCAACAGCTTATATCCTTTCCCGTGAACGTTCACGATCTCGACGCTTGGATCATCTTTGAGGTATTTCCTTAACTTACTCAAAAATACATCCATGCTCCGGCCATTAAAATAGTTGTCGTCATGCCAAATACTAAGCAGGGCTTCTTCACGGGTTAAAATTGAATTTTTATGAAGGCATAGCAGGCGTAAAAGATCGGCTTCCTTTGTGGAAACCTTTTGCATGTTTTGATCGCGATTAATTACCTGACCAGTGTAATCAAAATGATAGCTGCCTATTTTGAATAGTTCCGGACCAGAGTTCTCCCAATAATTATCCGGATTACTCGCTCGTTTCAGAAGGGCGTTTATCCTCAAAAGAAGCTCTTCAATTCGAAAAGGTTTGGTGATATAATCATCGCCTCCAAGTTCAAAAGCCTGGGTTTTGTCTTCCATCATTCCTTTTGCCGTTGCAAAGATGATCGGCACATTTGAATTCAACTTTCTAATATCCTTTGCCAGCGAAAAGCCATCTTTTTTTGGCATCATGATATCCAAAATGCATAAATCAAATTTGTGTTTCGTAAAGGCGGCAAGTCCTTCTTCACCGTTTTTACATAAAACTACATCAAACTTGCCTTTCAGTTGCAGGTAGTCATGTAGTAACATTCCCAGGTTTGGGTCATCTTCAGCTAAAAGAATTTTTTTCATGCAGTGCTGAAAATAAGTTCAAATTCTGAGCCTTTGTCTCTTTCACTTTTAACACGTATTTCGCCTTGTAACATCTTGATGATATTGCTTACATAACTCAAGCCAAGACCAAATCCTTTAACATCATGCAAATTTCCGGTTGGGATACGATAGAACTGATCAAAAATCTTCGATAGTTGATCGCGACTCATTCCAATACCATTATCCCTGACCTTGACCACCAGCTTACTTCCTATATTTTGTGTGCTTATTGTAATTTCAGGATCATCTGCATTATATTTTATTGCGTTATCGATTAAATTGAACAACACATTGCTGAGGTGCAAATCATCGCCTTTAATAAGGTCTATTTCTGCCTTTAAATCTAAAACTAAGCGGGTATTACTTTTTTGTAATTGAAGCTCCATACTATCTGTAACAGAACTAATAAGACCATTCATCTCAATACTTTTATGTTCAATTTTCAGATCGTCGCGATCTATTTTTGCAATATTTAGTACCCGCTCAATATGACTGCCCAGCCTTACGTTCTCATCGTAAATAATATTCGCCAACTTCTTTATACGCTGCTGATCTTCGGTAATTTCGGGGTCTCTAAGTGCTTCGCTGGCGATCATGATCGTAGCCACCGGTGTCTTAAATTCATGAGTCATATTATTGATGAAATCTGTTTTCATCTCAGAAATCTTCTTTTGCCTGAATATGATCAAGATAGTATACGCAAAACAGCTGACGAGGATGAATAAAAGACCCACTGAAGAAACCAAAACCATTCCCATGTTTTTAAACATGTAAGAATTTTTGTTCAAGAAAGTTATCATTAACATACCCCCAGAACCCAAAACTTCTTTCGGAAAAAGAGGCGATCGGTAAGTATTGTTATCGACAAATTTTACATCGGTATTGGCTGTTCGGAAAAATATGACTGAATCAGCGTTTGGCGATGTTACCTGATAGTTGTACGGAATCGTTATCCCCCGACTTAAAAGTTCTGTTTTTAAAACGGTATCGATAAATTCCCTTTGGAACTGAATTCGTTTATTAAAAGGAATGTTGGCTTTTTCTGATTGCTTCACAAGATCCTCGAAGATTGATGATTGAGCCCCAGTTCTAACAATTTTCAATGAATCGCGGTAAAGGGCTATCTTTTTCCTATTCTCTGTTCGTTCCCGAACTTGTTCTCTCCGCAACTTCTTTAGACTTGCCTGCAATTCAGAATCAATCTTCGGCATTGCGACAACCTGCGATCCGAGTCGCGGATTGATATCAATTAGGTAAAAAATAGTATCATGGTTTACTGCTCTTTTCAACGGCTCCGGATCCGTTACATATAGTTGGCGTACTTCGTCGGTATACCTTAAGCCATTATTATCAATTCCGCCCTGAGAATTTACTTGTACAGATACTTTCTTGATTTTTTCTGGATCTTTAAAATAAGTTTCATAAAAATCATTGTCTATCACGATCGTAAGTGGATAGAGGTTTCTAACCTTCCTGTCGCGTTCTTTAAAGTCTTCTCTTATGCTTTCTTCTAACTTGCGGATCTTTTCGTTAATATCTCTCAGCCTGCCATCGCCGGTTGTTTGCAGCTTTTTCGACTCTTCCCGAAGTTTGGCGTGCAGAAGACTAATGTCTTCGAACTTTTCTGTTTTCTGAGTTAGAGCATTGAGCGCTTCATTTACTTTTAAATCGAATAATTGGGATTTCGACTGATAGGATTCAACGAGAAAAAAATACTGCATTCCCATCACGCCAATTAATGCCAAGCTCATCAATCCAATTATCAGGCGTATGTTTTTATTCTTCATCCGTATCAAAAATACGTAAGCTCTTATTAATCAACTTCCATTTAACACTTTTTAACACTCAAGAAATAAAAAATCCCCTGCAAAACAGGGGATTTTATTGATCGGATGACTCTAGCTCATCCGATCAATACTACGCCAAACACTTTAAAATGGAAGATCGTCATCAGCAGCAGGTGCTGAATTTAAATCGACTGGCGCAGCAAACTCAGGCTGTGGCGATTGTGCTTGGGCGCCTGTCAGTACAGTTATACGCCATACCACCAGTGTATTAAAGTAAGCAGTTTTGCCATTCCGGTCTGTCCACGGGCGGCCTCTAAGATTAAATGATACTTCAACCTGATCGCCAACCTTAAGGCTATCAAACATATTTACCTTATCCTGCAAAGCCTCAAATTTGATAAATTCGGGGTATTGGGGGTTCTCGGCATATTCTACTATGAGTTCGCGTTTTTTGAAAGTTTCGGTTACGTTGGCAACCGAAGCTATTTCATGAATTTTACCTTTAATCTCCATTATATTCTACGTTTTGATGTTCACTCAAATCTGCCAATTTTAATTGATTAACTTCGCACATTATTATGCAAGTTTTCCACAATAAAAGTAAAATAATAGTCACCTGCAGTAAGCGCTTATCACCTTATTTGGAAGACGAGATCAAGACCCTTGGCTACAATATCGTTAACTCTTCTAGCACTGCAATCGAGCTTGACGGAACCCTGACAGACTGTATTCCCCTGAACTTGAATCTAAGATGCGCGAGTCAGGTCCTCTATCTGATTAAAAGCTTTACAGCAGAAAACCCCGGCAGACTATATAAAGAATTGCTCGAAATTCCTTGGGAAGATTTGATCGACTTTGCAGGATACGTTTCTGTAACTTCAAATGTTGACAATGAAACAATTACGACTCCTCTCTTTGCAAACTTGAAAGTTAAAGATGCTATTGCCGATAGAATTAAAGAAAAAAAAGAACAACGGCCTGATTCCGGTCCGGATTGGAATAAAACCGTTATTCATCTTTATTGGAAGGATGATTCCGCCGAAATATTTATTGATACTTCCGGTGAAACACTCGCCAAACATGGCTACCGAAAACTCCCTGGAAAAGCTCCTATGATGGAGGCACTGGCTGCGGGAACAATATTAGCGACTAAGTGGGATCAAAGCAGTCCGTTCGTTAATCCCATGTGCGGATCAGGCACTCTGGCAATCGAGGCCGCATTACTAGCTGCGAATAAAAGTCCGGGCTTATTCAGAATGAACTACGGCTTTATGCATATCTTGGGTTATGACGAAGAAGTATTCTTTGAAGAACGCAGGAAATTAAAAGATCAGGCAAAAAAGCAAATCCCTGCTGCAATTATTGCGAGTGATCTATCAGAAGATTCTATCGATATTGCCATCAAAAATGCAAAAACCGCCGGTGTAGACCACCTGATTGATTTCCAGGTTTGTGATTTTGCAGAGACTAAAATGCCCGAAAAAGCAGGTGTGATCATGTTCAATCCTGAGTACGGAGAACGCCTTGGCGTGCATAGCAAGCTTGAAGCCACCTATAAGCGTATGGGCGATTTTATGAAGCAAAATTGTAAAGGATACCGCGGTTATATTTTTACTGGAAATCCGGATTTAGCAAAGAAAATTGGACTGCGAGCTTCCAGAAGAATAGAGTTTTTTAACGGAAAGCTTGATTGCCGCTTGCTTGAATATGAACTATATGATGGAAGCAGAAGGGATCCTGCGTCTTTAGCAGAATACTAAACCCCCATCTCTAATTGTCACTATTTCTAAAATAGTGATCCTTATTTTAGTTAAAAAATTTCTAAATCAACTCTGGTTAAATTTTTACAAAAAATTTAATAATTATACTTTTTTCCCCACAAAAACTTTAGCCTTTCGCGAATTTTTTGTTCCGCCGTGTTATTTCCTGGCTTATACAGTATTGTTTCGCTTAACTTATCAGGAAAATACTCTTGAGGAGAGAAATTTTGTTGATAGCCATGCGAATATTGATATTCTTCTCCATAGCCAATATTTTTCATCAGCTTAGTAGTAGCATTGCGCAAATGCAAGGGTACAGGCAAATCGCCTGTTTGGCTGATCAGTTCCTGAGCCATATTAATAGCTTCGTAACTGGAATTACTTTTCGCAGATGAAGCAAGATAAGTAACAGTTTGAGAGAGAATGATTCTTGCTTCAGGGTATCCAATCACATTGACAGCTTGAAAACAATTATTTGCTAGCAACAGCGCGTTTGGATTCGCATTGCCGATATCTTCAGAAGCTAGAATCAATAATCTTCTTGCGATAAACAGTGGGTCCTCGCCCCCGGCAATCATTCTGGCTAGCCAATAAACCGCTGCATTCGGATCGCTGCCCCGAATAGATTTAATAAATGCAGAGATGACATCGTAGTGATTTTCTCCAGCTTTGTCATACAATGCCATATTTTGTTGTACATTTTCCAGCACTAATTCATTAGTAATAGGCTGACCGGCTACAGCATTAATCACAAGTTCAAGAACATTAAGCAATTTTCGTCCGTCGCCGCCCGAAAGCCGAAAAATCGCTTCATATTCCCTTACAACTACATTCTTAGTTTTAAGATAAGTGTCCTGTTTTATAGCACGGTTCATCAAATCAAGCAGCTCTTGGTATGTTAGATTTTTTAAAATGTAAACCTGGCATCGTGATAGCAAAGCAGAAATAACTTCAAACGAAGGATTTTCTGTTGTCGCTCCAATCAACGTTACAAGACCACGTTCTACCGCCCCCAACAAGGAGTCCTGTTGCGATTTAGAAAATCTATGAATTTCATCAATAAAGAGCACCGGAAGATTCTCGTTCGATTCTTTTAGCTTCGCCGCTTTCTCAATGACATCGCGTATGTCTTTCACGCCCGAATTTATCGCACTCAGGCTAAAAAACGGTCGCTGTAATTGCTGCGAAATAATATAAGCCAAAGTTGTCTTCCCGACTCCCGGAGGGCCCCACAAAATAAGCGAGGGTAGATTTCCACTTTCTATCGCTTTTCGCAAAATTGCTCCCTTTCCTACTAGATGTTGCTGCCCAACGTACTCATCAAGCGTCGATGGGCGCATTCTCTCTGCTAAAGGGGGTAAGGTTGCCATAGAGCTAATATAGTTTTGTATTTAGTTTATTAACAACTTTTGAGAGATAATTCTGCTTACAACATGACATAATACATATATTTATTATTTCTAATCTGATGGTATCGACTTCTCCTAAAGTTTTACTGATATTTTTCTTGATTCCTTTCAGTACACAGGCGCAGACTGCAAACCCACACAGTCTACACCGGACACAAGATAGTTTAGCAAAAATCCACTTATTGGCAGTTAAAACATTTATAGGAGTCTCTCAACCAATTAAGGCATTTGCAGAACTTTTAAAAGCGGATGGTCTTTATAAAAAGTCCGGAAATAAGACGGCTCAGGCGATAGTGAACACGCAATTGGGTGCTTTTTTTGAAAAAAATCAACTCTGGGAAGATGCTGAACGGTATTATGAAACAGCATACATATTGACTGCAGATCCCGACAGTAGTGGACTATCGGCTGACATATCCCTGAAACTTGCAGAATCTTTATTCTGGCAAGAAAAATACCAAAGTGCGCTAAAGTACTACCAAATCGCTTTGGACTATTTTGAAAAGAAAAGACTGAAAAACAGAATGGCCGAATCGTATGTGCAGATTGCAAGAATAAAAGATCACCAAAAAAATTACAAGCAGGCCGAATCTTTGATTCTAAATCAGGCACTTCCTTTGTTTCGCGCTGCCGATAACGAGTTTGGAAGAATTAGCTGCTTTGACGTTCTAGGGAGGCTTTACCATAAACAGAAAAAATACTCTCAAGCAAAGTGGTTTTTCATTCAAGCCAATACCGCCGCCCGAAAAGTGAAAAATACAGAGGGAATAATCACTTCGCTCGTTGAGCTGAGCAAAGTTAAGGCAGATATTAACGATTTCGACCTCGCGTTACGCGACCTTAAAGAAGCGCAATTTTTAGCTAAAAAAAATGAGACTCTGTCGCTACTAGCTGATTTAAACGAGGCTTTTGCAATTGTCTACAACAAATCTGGAAATAAATCTGCTTCATCGAACTATTGGAGGGCGTATGAATCTTTGGATGATTCAATGGATGTCGTTCAAAATAATAGAGTCATTGCCGCAAGACAGGCCGCGAAGGAATCTAAATACCTCTTCAATGAAGCGCAGAAAACCACTACGAAGATCATTAAAAAGCAAGAAAATAGCAGTTTAAAATACTATTTGATTGCTTTTATTGCTTTAGTAATTATCCTGGGGATTGGAATATACATTGACGAAAAAAATTCAAAAGGAAGCAATTGAAACAGCTTAGCGCTATTGATGCTACTTCCACAGAATATTATAAATTTGCAATAAATTGAAAGGACCTCGGCCAGTAGAAATACCAATCATTCCGTGTATTCTTAAGAAAATATGAGATTTAGAATATTATTTTGCCTTATGGCGATATTGCTTGCCAACTCAAATGTCAATGCGTCTAAAAGGCAACTAGCCACAGATACACTAAACGGCCAAACAAAGAAAACCATTCATACCGTTAAAATCGGTCCGATAGAATATTTTCTACCTCCACCGGTTGATTCTGTTTTACTGCGACGGCTGGCCATTTTGGCAAATAATAAATTGATTGATGAAGGCTACAAGAAAAAAGAGCGCGACGATGTTTTACGTAAAGAGCATCGAAATACACTACTGATCCAACAAATTCTTGCGGAAATCGAAACTTCTGTAACACCCAGTGAAAGTATGATCTCAACGCTTGCACAAATGCTCGATTCATCTAAGAAAGACGGCGACATCAAGAGCCAGGCGCTTATTCTGAACACTTATGCCGTTTATCATGTTAATAAAGGCGAAGCAGACCTAGCTGTTCGCTATTTTAAGGAGGCGCTGCGATTGAAAGAGCTTAGTAAAGACAAGGCAGCAATGAGCAAGATCACAGTAAATTTGGCTGCGATTTTTAGAATGCTTGGCAAATATGATGAGTCGATTGCGGTAAATGAATATGTTATCCGTGCAAATACTTCAATTAAAGACAGAAGCAAGGCCGCCCAGGCGTATCTAAATATTGCCTATCTAAAAAACATGCAGCAGAAACATTATGAGGCTGAGCAGGCAATATTGAAAAAGGCTCTACCCCTTTTTCAAAGCGTTGGTGATAAACCTGGACGAATGGAATGCTTTATTAAGCTGGCGGACATTTATAAAGTACAACAACGATTCTCAGAAGCAAAATGGTTTTATTTACAGGCAAATTTAATGGCAGATATCCTTTCAGATTCGACAACGAAAGTAGACTGTCTGATCAAGCTTGCTGAAGTTAAAAACGCAATTGGTGATCATTTTCTCGCCCTGGAAGATTATAGAAAAGCCGAATTCTTAGCTACCCAGAATAATAATTCAGACAAGCTGACAGAAATAAAAGGAGAGATCGGCGAAACCTATTTAAAAATGGGGAACTATACCGCGGCGGGTACGGCATTGAAGGAATACTCCCAGCTGAAGGATAATTTACGGGGGCTTGTCCAATAAGCTGATTGACACGATTTTGTAATCATTTTTGATTCGCAATAAGTTTGCACGAACTTGTTACAAATCAGGAACAATTAAACGAATAGTTTATTGTTTAATTTGAATTCTGGCACTATATTAGATATGTTATAATGAACCTTAAATCTTTTAAAGAGATGCTTAAAAAAATATTTCTGGCCATTTTTGTAGTTGCTGGTTTAGCCTGCAAAGGCGATCCTCGAGTAGGCACGAAGGTGGATGGTTCAAACAACTTACAACCCGATGCTAAACAAGCGATTGTTGTAAAGGATCTAGTTCGTTTAATGGAGACTCAACATTATAAGAAAGTTAGAGTGAACGATTCGCTTTCCTCACTTATTTTTAGTAATCTTTTAAATGCAGTGGATGAGGGCAAAAATTATTTTTTAGCTTCAGACATTAGCGAGTTTGAGCAATATCGCTTAACTATGGATGATGACCTGCGCAGCGGCGATCTTAGTGTGATGTTCTTGATGTTTAACACCTATCAAAGACGATACAACGAGCGAATAAAATATTCTCTAAGTCAAATCGAAAAGCCCTACAGCTTTAACTCCAATTCAACATACATCTTTGATCGAAGTAAAATGCCCTGGTTCAAATCAACAACTGAAGCAGATGAACTTTGGTCGAAACGTGTTGAATATGAATTACTCAATCTAAAGCTAGCCGGATCTGACGCAACTAAAAGTGCGATGACTATGAAAAAGCGCTATGAAAATTTGTTATCGCAATCTACGAAAACGAATAATCAGGATGCATTTCAAACCATTATGGATGCGTTCACCGGCGCCATAGATCCCCATACAAACTATTTTAATCCGCGTAATGCCCAGGGATTTAGAGAATCAATGGCCGGATCTTTTGAAGGTATCGGAGCTAGATTGATACTTGAAAATGAGGTGGTTCGTGTTGCTGAAGTTATTCCCGGCGGACCGGCATTTAAAGCCAATACCTTAAAGGTCAACGATAGGATTATCGGAGTGGCCCAAGGAGATGCTGATTTTGAAGATGTTATCGGTTTAAGAATTGACAATACAGTTTCGAAGATAAAAGGCAAGAAAGGTACTATTGTGCGTTTGAAAGTAATCCCAGCCGGACAGGAACTAAGCGCAAAGCCAGAAATTATTTCCTTGGTTAGGGACAGAGTGCTGATGCAAGAGCAGTTAGCTAAAAAAATAATAAAGAACATTAGCTCGGGAGGAAAAACTTATAAAGTTGGCATCATCGAAATCCCGTCGTTCTATATGGATTTTGATGAATATAGAGCTGGTAATCCAGCCTATCAAAGTGTTAGTCGAGACGTAAGGAGAATTCTTGATACACTTAAACAACAATCTGTTGATGCAGTTCTAATTGACTTAAGAAGTAATGGCGGAGGAAGTTTGCAGGAGGCCATTGAACTCACTGGCTTATTTATCAAAACAGGTCCGGTAGTACAAGTTAAAAATTTCAGAAATAGTATACAAGTTGATAACGATAGAAATCCGGATATCGCCTGGACCGGCCCACTGGGTGTCATGACAGACCGTCTAAGTGCTTCTGCGTCTGAAATATTTGCGGCGGCGATACAAGATTATGGTAGAGGGATTATCATGGGCACGCAAACCTATGGGAAAGGTACGGTTCAATCAGCAATGGATATGGCTCAAGTGATCAGTCAGGCGGACAAGCTTCTTCTTATGGCTCAAAGTAAGAATTCGGATGCCGAGATGGTAAGCAGTGCTACATCAGGTCCTCAATTTGGGCAAATTAATATTACGATGGCAAAGTTCTACCGTGTAAATGGAAGCAGCACTCAGAACAAGGGCGTTGTTCCTGATATTCAATTTCCAATGATATATCCCGCAGATAAAGTTGGAGAAAGTTCCGAACCTGCTGCTTTACCTTGGGATACAATTGTATCTAGTCGCTTTACAACTGTGTCTGACCTCAGTAGCATTAAATCTATATTGCTAAATCAACACGATAAACGGATGAAAAGCTCGTTAGACTATAAGTATCTTTTGGAAGATATAGCTGAGATCAAAAAACGCGAAGCTGAAACGACGGTTACTTTAAATGAAGCTCAGTTAAAAAAAGAAAGAGATGAACAAGATGCAAAAAATCTTATCAGGGAAAATCAACGCAGGCTCGCTCAAGGTTTACTGGTTCTAAAGAAAGGCGAAGCAAAATCAAAAGATGAAAGTGATTTTATTAGAGATGAAAGTCTTAAAATTATGGGAGATATCATAGAATTAGAAAAGTCGAATAAGCTTTCCATGAAATATTAAGCGAGAGTAAAACAACAACGCCCGTTTGGTCTATACCTGGCGGGCTTTTTTGTTTTATCATACTATTATAGTTGAAAATGTTGATCTTTATCTAACAAAATATATCAAGATGAACCTGAAATCTTACTTTATAACCCTGCCACTATTGATAGTTATGGCATGTAATAATTCGAAAACGGAAACAGGAAGAACAGTCTTTTTTGATAAAACCGGGATGGACACTACTGTCAGTCCCGGAGAAAATTTCTTTCTTTACGCTAGTGGAGCATGGATTAAAAATACAGAAATTCCAGCTTCAGAGACAGGATGGGGCTCGTTCTATACTCTCTTTGACGAAAATCAAAAAAACCTTAAAGCGATTCTGGAAGACATTTCAGCAACAGATAATAGCAAAGGCAGTAATGAGCAAAAAGTTGCCGATCTCTACAAAAGTGGCATGGATACCATAGCCATGAATAAACGTGGATTCGACCCTATAAAACCAATACTATCTAAAATCAACGCGATAAAGGATTACAAAGAACTAGTCGTTTTGGCGGCGGAGGGTCATAAAGATGGTCAAGGTTTCCTATTTGAATTTTATATCGGTGCGGATGATAAAATTAGTACAAAAAATGCTGCTAATTTTGTTCAAGGCGGATTAGAACTTCCAAATAGGAATTATTATTTTAATACCGATAGCGCTACAATAAAAATCCGGCGAGAATATCTCAATTACATTTCAAAATTATTTGTTCTTACTGGTGTTAGTCAAACCGTAGCATCAAAAAAAGCTACAGATATTCTACAGCTAGAAACAGAAATTGCAGCCTCGCATCTAACTCCGGTTGAATTGAGAGATCCGGTTAAAAATTATAATAAGTACAGTGTCTCAGAGTTCCAAAAGCAAATTCCTGATATTGACCTGGCAACTGTCTTTGATCGCATGCAAATCAAGACAGATACACTATTGGTGAGTCAACCAAAATATTATCAAACACTAAATAAATTATTAAAATCTAAACCAATAGGAGTGTGGAAAGACAAGGTTCAGTTTTCTACCTTGAATAATTCGGCTTCTATTTTAAGCACACCTTTCCGTGACGCTCGATTTGAATTTTACGGGAAAACCTTGAATGGACAAAAACAGCAGCAGGAACGTTGGAAGCAAATGGTAAATAAGGTAGATGGCGGATTAGGAGAATTGCTCGGGGCATTATACGTTAAAAAACATTTTCCAGCGGATGCGAAGGACCGGATGCTCAATCTAGTAAACAACCTTCAGAAGGTCTACCAATCGCGCATTGAGCGACTAGACTGGATGAGCGCTGAGACGAAAAAGCGCGCCTTGGAGAAGCTAAACACATTTACAAAGAAAATAGGCTTTCCGGATACTTGGAAGAAGTATGACGATGTAGAAATTACTCCGGGTAAGTACTATGAAAATCTTCAGTCTATCAATAGACATGATTATAAGGAAATGATAATTAAACTTAATAAGTCTGTCGATAAGACCGAATGGCAGATGACTCCACCTACCGTAAATGCTTACTACAACCCAAGTTTTAATGAAATTGTGTTCCCCGCAGGGATACTTCAATTCCCTTTCTTTGATTTTAACGCTGACGATGCAATAAACTACGGTGCCATAGGCGCAGTTATAGGGCATGAAATGACTCATGGTTTTGATGACCAAGGCAGTCAGTACGACAAAGACGGAAATTTGAAAAATTGGTGGACAAAAAAGGACGCTGAAAAATTTACAGTTAAAACAAAGGCGGTCGTTGAGCAGTATAATAACTACAAAGTCCTGGACGATTTACCCGTCAATGGAAGTCTAACTTTAGGAGAGAATATTGCAGATATCGGCGGTCTTGCTATTGCATATGAAGCATTTAAATTAACTGAACAAGGGAAGAGTACAGAGAAAACCGATGGCTTTACTCCAGATCAGCGCTTCTTTCTTTCATTTGGGCAAGTATGGCGAATTAAAAACCGAGATGAACGTCTTAGAATGCGAATTAGTGTGGACCCGCATTCGCCTGAGATGTATCGTGTAAACGGGCCTTTATCAAATATGGAAGAGTTTTATAAAGCGTTTAACATTAAACCCGGCGATAAAATGTATCGCCCGGAAGACAAGCGCGTAAAGATTTGGTAGTAAATTCATGAACAATATATTTTATTATTTTCTGGCTCTATTTGCGGGAATTGTCCTTTCTACTCAATCGGGAGTTAACTCTCAATTGCGAGGAGTACTAGGGAATCCGATTTTATCTTCGCTAGTGTCCTTTACAATCGGAACAGCGGTATTGCTGCTCTATGTAGTAATTTTTCAGCCCGATAGTTTTAGTGCCCTGTCTAATTTGCAAGGGATGACCTGGCATAAATGGACGGGCGGAGTCATCGGCGCTTTTTTTGTGTCTTTCGTTATTATTCTGGCTCCACGCATCGGCGCAGCAAATATGATGGGTTTAATTGTGGCCGGTCAAATATTAATCGCCTTAGTGTTCGATCACTATGGTTTGCTGGGATTTACTCAACATAGTATAAACTGGATCCGTGTGGCCGGCGCTTTAATGCTTATTGGGGGTGTGTTTTTAATCTTAAAGAACTAATTCAAAATTCGAGGCTGGCTATTTGCGATTTGGTTTTAAACTCAGGCATGAATTTAAAACGCATAGTTTTGGGACCGTCCTAACTATTTTAGAACTAAACGGATTGATCTACGTACCCGTTTTTTTTCAAAACTTTGGTACTGCTAAAAAACTAATTAGTGACGGAATTTTGGAATTGGTTTTCTTTTTTGCCTGCATTGGCTTAATACGCGAGACTAGAGACGTCGCTAACTCATAAAAAAGGTCATTCGAGTAGAATGGCCTTCGCTTTTAAAAAATAAAGCTTTTAGTTGTCTAGTTGATCTCTAAACGATTCCAGCAAACGACCGCTTTTGTAATAATATCGTTTCCAATAGCTTTCGTCTAGATTACTAATCCGTACGCCCGCGCTACTTGAAGCATGAGCAAATTTATTATCACCGATGTATACACCAACGTGAGAAATTGCACTACTTCTAATCTTGAAAAAAACCAGATCGCCTTCTTGCAGCTGCTCCTTATTGATAGGATCAACCATGCTAAAGATGTTTCTAGAATTATTTCCGATTATCGTGTTAAATACCTTGTCATATAATTGACGTGCAAAACCTGAGCAATCTACTCCGCCTTTGGTTTCACCACCTAAACGGTAAGGAGTGCCGATCCAATCATAAACAAACTGATATAATTTTAAATTTGAAGTTGCCGAGATTGCAATACCCATTATTTGAGAAAAATAATCTTTAGCTAAATTATCAGGATCTGCAGGTTCAGCCTTGCTCGTTTGGGCTCGAGAAGATGTAAACACACATAAAAATAGAGCTGCAACGATGATTTTCTTCCCCATTCTATATTTATTTTAATAGTTAAAACTCAGACTATTAACACGTTACACTAATTTATTAGTATAAAGTAAGTTACAAAACTATAAGAATTATTTAAAGAATACAACCTTAATGACTATTTAGATCATTTTTATGCGGTGAAATACCCGAATGAAACAAAATAATTGCTTTTTCTTTTTTAAGGAAGATATGGTTAGATTTGCCTTCCCTTAACACATTATTAATACATGAGTTCAGTAGAAATTACCAAAGAGACCTACCTAAATTGGTATGAAGCAATGCTCCTGATGCGGAAATTCGAGGAGAGAGCCGGACAATTATACGGGCAGCAGAAAATAAGAGGTTTTTGTCATCTTTATATAGGACAGGAAGCTGTTCTGGCCGGTGCTATGTCTGTGTTAGGTCCGGGCGATTCAATGATCACTGCATACCGTGATCATGCCCATGCACTCGCTCGAGGAATGACTGCAAACGAAATTATGGCCGAATTGTATGGTAAAGCAACTGGATGTTCTAAGGGGAAAGGCGGATCAATGCACATGTTCAGCAAAGACAAGAAATTCTTTGGAGGGCATGGGATAGTAGGTGGTCAAATACCCTTGGGTGCTGGTGTTGCTTTCGCTGAAAAATATAACGGAACATCGAATGTAAACGTATGTTACATGGGCGACGGCGCCGTTCGCCAGGGGGCTTTAAACGAAACATTTAATATGGCTATGCTGTGGAAGCTTCCTATTATTTTCGTTTGTGAAAACAACGGGTATGCGATGGGAACATCAGTTGCTCGTACTACAAATATGGTTGATATCTATAAAATCGGATTAGGATTCGACATGCCATGCGCTCCTGTAGACGGAATGGATCCTGTAGCCGTTCACAATGCTATGGATGAGGCCGTACAACGAGCTCGTAAGGGCGAGGGTCCAACCTTTCTAGAGATGCGAACATATCGTTATAAAGGCCATTCTATGTCAGATCCGGCTAAATATCGTAGCAAAGAAGAACTTGAATCATATAAGGCCAAAGATCCTATTGAAGTTTTAAAGAAAGTGATTCTGGACAAAAAATACGTTGATACGGCATGGATTGAAGAGATTGATCAAAAGGTTAAGGAAATTGTCGATGAATCAGTGAAGTTTTCCGAAGAATCCCCTTGGCCAGATTCTTCTGAATTGTACAAAGATGTGTATGCTCAGGAAAATTATCCGTTTATCCGTAATTAAAGACAATTAGATAAGTATGGCTGAGGTTGTAAGAATGCCCAAAATGAGCGATACGATGACAGAAGGTGTTATCGCAAAATGGCATAAAAAAGTCGGTGATAAGGTTAGCTCCGGTGATTTAGTTGCCGAAATCGAAACCGACAAAGCTACAATGGATTTTGAGTCTTATCAGGAAGGCACTTTATTGTATATCGGTGCAAATGAAGGCGATTCTGTTCCTGTAGATGCGGTAATGGCTGTAATAGGAAAAGAGGGCGAAGATTATAAATTGGCTTTAAATGAAGCTGGCGGAAACAGAATAGAACAGCCAAAAACTGCAGAAAAACTGGTCGAGAAAGCACCGCAAGCCGCGAATGAAATTGCCGCAGCTCCTTCTGCACCTACAATGAAAGAACAAGCGACGGCAGTTGACCCAGAATCTTTAGGAGCAACTATTATTCGCATGCCGCTTTTGAGCGATACAATGACAGAGGGCATTATCGCCGAATGGCATAAAAAAATAGGAGATAAAATAAAAAGCGACGATACCCTTGCTGATGTTGAAACAGACAAGGCCACAATGGAGGTAACCGCTTACGCCGAAGGAACTCTTCTTTATATCGGTGTTGAAAAGGGCCAAGCCGCTAAAGTAAACGATATTATTGCAATCGTCGGTAAAGAAGGTACAGATGTTTCCTCTTTAATAAACCGTATTACACTAGGTGCAGAGCTCAAAGAAAGCGCGTCTGCTGAACAAAAAGAAAGCCCACTGCCCAAAGCTTCTATCTTTGAGAAAGCATCAGAGCCTGCGCCAGCAGTTGCTCAGGCTACGAGTTCTGATTCGCGATTAAGAGTATCGCCTTTGGCTCGCAAAATTGCAAAGGAAAAGGGCATCGATTTAAATCAAGTTAAAGGTAGTGCAGAAGGTGGGCGGATTGTTAAAAAAGACATTGAAGGATTTACTCCAACTGCGAAACCTCTACAAGAGACCGTTCCAAAAGCTGCAGCGCCGGTTGCTTCGGTTCAGCAGGTTGCTTTACCGCAATTTAACGGACAGGAAAAATATACGGAGAAACCGATTAGTCAGATGCGGAAAGTTATTGCTAAACGCCTTTCTGAAAGCCTTTTCACTTCGCCGCATTTCTATATTACGATGGCTATCGACATGGATAGCGCCATGCAGGCAAGAGTTAAGATTAATGAGTTTGCTCCAATTAAAATATCATTCAATGACATGGTACTTAAAGCCGTTGCCATTGCCTTAAAACAACATCCGGCAGTTAATTCATCTTGGCTTGGTGATAAGATTCGTTACAATGAGCACGTAAATATTGGCGTTGCCGTCGCTGTTGAAGACGGCTTGCTTGTGCCTGTTGTTCGTTTTGCCGATGGCAAATCACTATCGCATATATCTGCTGAAGTGAAGGATTTCGCACAACGTGCTAAAGCTAAAAAACTTCAACCGGCCGATTGGGAAGGATCAACGTTCACCATCTCTAATCTTGGGATGTTCGGAGTTGATGAGTTTACCGCCATCATTAATCCGCCTGATGCTTGTATCCTGGCAGTTGGAGGAATATCACAGATTCCGGTTGTAAAGAATGGTGCTGTTGTGGCGGGCAATGTAATGAAGGTGACATTGAGCTGTGACCATAGAGTTGTGGATGGCGCAACGGGAGCAGCATTTCTGCAAACCCTTAAATCCTTGCTGGAAGAACCTGTAAGATTATTAATTTAAATAACCTACAATTAGTGCCTTTCCATTAATGGGGGAGCCAAAAAATATTATATGTTCCTATCAACATCGCGGGAAACCTTCTGCAGTGATGGCGTATTTCTGGCGCTGATATTTTCACGGATTCTTAATTACTCTTTCACCACTTCATAAAAAATGTCATCGATTGCCTTTTGGATAAGGTATACGGTCAAAGGTTTGGATTAACTTTCGATACCAGTGGTATTTTATTATAAGCTGCTATCGCATCTGCCCAATAACGTGTAGCACCGGAAGTATTCAGACTATTTTGAACCAACGGCTGAAATTTTAGAAGAAGCTGATCATTTGCTGTCCACTTAAAATATTGATTGGCAACATCGTTCTGCCTTCCAAGTAGGGTATTAGCGGCATAATTCATCGTCATTTTTTTAATTGCTGAAACGGAGACAGGCTTGGCCTCTCTTGCGGCTCCCTCGGCAGCACTAGTCACCGAAAAACATAACATTATCTGCCAGTTCATTTAAACTTACGTTCCTCAGGATTCGTTCAACTTTTTGAGCCTCTTCCGGAAACAATATCTTGATAGCGGCATTTGCAAAGAATCCATCCGTTGCCGAAAGCCGATCAGAGCCAGAAGTTGTTCCAAATTCAAGGGCCTGTTTCAATCCCAAAGCAGTTTCGGTTTGTGTAGGATTAACGGTTTGAGTTAATAGTTGCACAGTTTGATTTATGGCATCACAGCCAGCAAGTAAAAAGCAGAAAAATAATAGGGAAACGGAAAAAGACTTCATCGCTGTTCTTTCAGACTATCGAACAAATCTATTGCGACAAATAAAACATTTGCAGATTTTTTGAAGACCTCCCCTAGTTATTTTTATCGGCATAGCCGAAAACCTTTTGAAGCAGAGCCGAGCTTCTTGAAAAAGTGTTTCCACGCAATTTTAGTTCTTCTTTTGCAATCTCTACAAAAAGGCCTTCTATTGCCTTTTGCGTAGTATAATCACTCAAATCAGTATTTACCTTTGTTACAAGAGGCACTTTATTATAATTGCTCGTCACATCGGTCCAATGCCCACTAGCACCTGCTTTTTCCAAACTAGCCTGAATGATTGGCTTAAATTTATCACGAAGCTGAGAGTAAGTAACAGTTTTAAAGTACTGAGTTGCAGCATCCTGCTGCCTACTTAACAGGATGTTTGAAGCATCTCTAATGCTCATTTCTTTAATTGCAGTCATAAAAATAGGCTTAGCTTCTTTCGCGGCATCTTCTGCAGCGCGATTTAAACTTAAAATAAGATCATCGCATAACTTATTCATCCCTAGTCCACGCAAGGTCTTTTCTGCCTTTTGTGCTTGAGGGGGAAAGAGGATTTTTATTGCATTGTCGCCCATAAAACCATCCAAGGCCGAAAGCCTATCTGACCCGGAAGAAACACCTAGAGAAAGTGCCTCTTTTAGTCCTTGGCTCATTTCATCAGCGCTGGGAGGTGTACCCGCGATTGCTTTTTTTAACATATTTCCTATATTAACTTGGGCTTTCACGGTTACGCAAAACGGGAATAAAACTATAGACAGGGCAGCTAAAAACTTGTTTAATTTCATATAGATCAATTTAATAATTTTTTCCTTTAAATAAGGTGATAAAAAATATGGAATCTGCGACGGTCTTGCATCCTCAGAATAAATTAACGAATGATAATTATTTATATTGCGAATACTGAATGAAGAAGAGCTTGAATAGCGATCGGTTCGGCTTTTAATAAAAAGAAATTGAGATTTATTAAGGAAACTTCCTGCAGAAATTTTGATGATGAACAAGCAATTTTGCTTGAATACCATCAAAGTGGTAATTTGGAAATTCTTGGGAAACTGTATGCTAACTATATGCCTCTGGTTTTCGGTCTGAGTCTTAAATACCTTCGCGATGAAGCTAAAGCGAAAGATGCAGTCATGCAGATCTTCGAGCAACTTATCGAAAAGTTGCGGGTACATCAGGTTACAAATTTCAAAAGCTGGCTGTATACGCTCGCTCGTAATCATTGCTTAATGACGCTTCGGTCATCTTCAAAGCAGGATTTTGTTGCTTTTGAGGAAAATATTATGGAAATAGATGCATTTGTGCATCTTGATATCGACGAAACGCGCGAACGTCAGTTTAGCGTAATGGACAGGTGCTTAGAGACGTTGCCAGATGAGCAGCGCCGAAGTATACAATTGTTTTACCTAGAACAGAAATGTTATAATGAAGTAGCCGAAATTGCCGGTTACGACTTAAATAAAGTAAAAAGCTATATCCAGAATGGGAAGCGCAATTTGAAAATTTGCATCGAAAAAAACAGTGAAAAGTAATTTTGATTATATAACGATTAGGAATTACCTGGACGGCAAGCTCGACCATCAATCAATGCATGAAATCGAAAAACGTGCCCTTGATGACCCTTTTTTGTCTGATGCCTTAGAAGGCTACACCCTTAAAACCCCCGATGAAAAACATTTAAGTATTCTTCAGCGACAGCTGGAACTACATATCGCTTTGCATCAAGAAAAGAACAATGCCCTTCATTTCAGTTGGCAACGTTTAAGCATTGCCGCTGCCGCCGGGTTAATGTTCATAATAGCGTGTATACTATTTTGGATATACAACTTTCCGACACAAAAAAAGCCAACATGGATTAAGCCTAGCGTGGAAAATGTTAATCCTAAGCCGCTCAATGGCAAATAAATAGCGAAGCATTCTCCGAAAACGGTACGGAGTATTTTGAAATCAGCTGACTTCTCGAATTATAAAAGAAGGGCCTATCTGGACCAACTCAGAGGCTGGAAAGACTAAAACCATACGTCTGGTCGTTAAATTCTTACGTTTATTTCCTATTAAGCGATACTTCGCGTAAATTCGTTAGATAACCCTTGATTATGTACAAAAGCTTCGTTTTATGTATAGCATCTGTTTTGCTAATAAGTTGCCAGAATAAATCAGAAACGGATTCAAAAGAAGTAAAAAAAGATTCCCATTCTTTTTCCGACCCCCTAAGGGCTGTCGTTAAACACTTGGAATTAGATATAACCGTTGACTTTGAGCAACAATTGATATACGGCAAGGCAGAGTGGACAATAGAAAATAAATCTAAAACTGATGTCATCGTTTTTGATACCAGGCAATTAAATATCGAAAAGGTAACGCTAGGCGATGATTCTACCGAAGCGAAATTTACACTCGGACAGGACGTAAAATACCTGGGCAGGTCATTAACGGTAAGCATCGAACACTCTACTACTAAAGTTTCCATTTGGTACAGCACTTCTAAAGATGCTGCTGCTTTACAGTGGCTAAACCCACAACAAACAGCCGGCAAGGTTCATCCATTCTTATTTACACAATCACAAGCAATTCTAGCGCGTACTTGGATCCCATGCCAAGACAGTCCGGGCATACGTTTTACATACAATTCGAAAGTGACGGTACCTAAGCAATTACTTGCTCTAATGAGCGCCGAGAATCCACAAAAAAAATCGGCCGATGGTAGTTATCAGTTTAGACAGCCCCAAGCTATACCTTCTTATTTGATGGCATTAACAGTAGGTGATATCGTATTCAAAAAAGTTGATCGCCGTACAGGAGTGTATGCAGAACCCTCTATGGTGAATAAAGCCGTATGGGAATTCACGGATATGGGCAAAATGGTTGATGCAGCCGAACGGATTTACGGGCCATACCAATGGGGAAGATATGACGTAATGGTTTTGCCGCCAAGTTTTCCGTTTGGAGGGATGGAAAATCCGATGTTGACCTTTGCCACCCCCACAATTATTGCCGGTGACCGCTCATTGGTCAGCCTTATTGCTCACGAACTGGCGCATAGCTGGAGCGGCAATCTTGTAACGAACGCAACCTGGAATGATTTCTGGCTAAATGAAGGATTTACCACCTACTTTGAACGCCGTATTGTAGAAGCTGTATACGGAAAAGACGAAGCAAACATGCAGGATGTTTTAGGCCGGAGAGATTTAAATACTACTATAGAAGACTTGGGATCTCTTAATCCGGATACCCGTCTAAAAACAGATTTTACTAATCGTGATCCGGATGAGGGCGTATCAGACATCGCTTACGAAAAAGGGTATGCATTTTTAAGAACAATCGAAGAGGCTGTAGGCAGGGCGAAATTTGATCTGTTTCTAAGAGGGTATTTTGATAATCATAAATTTCAATCAACCACAACGGAAGAATTTTTAGCATATCTGGATGAAAATCTACTGAAGGCGGATACGCAGCTGAAGAATAAAATCCAAATAGACAACTGGGTGTATCAACCGGGTGTACCGTCAAACATACCTAATACGATAGCGGAAAAATTTGATTTAATTGATTCCTTGATCAAGAACTGGAATACAACAAAAAACCCTATCGGACTCAATCGGAAGATAGTTTCAACCAATCAGAAGTTGTATTTTATTAGTAATCTTTCAAAATCTACCACTGCAAATGATATGGCCTTGCTCGACAAAGAATTTGGCTTCACCAAATCAGGAAATGCAGAAATTCAGTGTGCATGGTATACCCAAGCAGTGACATGTCAATATGAAGCAGCGTTTGCTGCCACTGAAAAATTTTTAATGACTGTTGGACGGCGTAAATTCTTGACGCCATTATATGGTGAAATGGCAAAAACGCAGGACGGTAAAAAATGGGCGAAAGAAATATACTTAAAGGCTCGGCCAAACTATCACTCTGTATCTTACAATACGATTGATGGAATTCTTAAATAACTATCCCAAGAAAAGGCTGAAAATATAATATAGAATCGCCGCCAGGAAAGCGGATACAGGAATTGTCAATACCCATGCCCAAAGAAGATTTACAGTTACGCCCCAACGAACTGCTGATACTCTTTTGGTTAAACCCACACCAATTATTGAGCCTGTAATTGTGTGCGTTGTACTGACAGGAATTTTTAAATGCTCAGTAAAATACAGCGTCAGCGCTCCTGCCGTTTCTGCAGCAACTCCTTCAAATGGGGTTACTTTAGTGATTTTCGAGCCCATCGTTTTAACGATCTTCCAACCACCACTTAAGGTACCTGCTGCAATCGCTGTATAACATGCCAAGGGAATCCAGCCAGGCATTTGGCCGCTAATATCTTGGCCATTTGGTCCTTTTGAGGGTAAGACTACATGAAGCCAACTCGGCAAGCTTTCCATATTTGTTCCACTGGTATGAATATAAACAACGACCGCTGCCGCTATAATTCCCATTACTTTTTGCGAATCATTGCCACCATGCCCCAAACTAAAAGATGCGGAAGACACTAATTGCATCTTTCTAAGCCACGCCGTTGATCGCACCTGACTTAGACTACTAAAAATTAAACAGAAAAATGCAATTGTAAGGGTAATAAAGGCCACTAATAGCCATTTTATGTTATGTGGATGAAATGCTACACTCCAAAAATAAGAGCTAAAACGTGGACTTTTAATTTGGTCATAATACTCCATTTTATCTTCAACAAACCAAATGGTGAAAACAATAACGGCAAGTGTAAATAATTTAGGCAATAAGCTTTTCTTGGAAGAATATAACAACCAAACGGAAATTGCATAGGAGAAAACTAATCCGATTAGCGGAGCAAAAACAATAAACATGACAATCACTAATACCCCTGAAGGCATTTCTCCCGGTTTTCCGACATGATACCAAACAACGGCATCAAAACCTGCATGAGCGATTGCAGCACCGGCAAACCCCCCAATTAATGTATGCGAGGAACTGGACGGGATACCTAACCACCACGTTAATAGATTCCAGCAGATCGCTGCAATAACGCCTGCCAGGATAACTACCAAATTTATTTCCATTGTATTGGCTGTTTTTGCAACAGTATCTGCAATCCCAAATCCAAACACCCAATAAGCTAAGAAATTAAAAAATGCAGCCCAAAGCACCGCCTGAAACGGCGTAAGAACTTTTGTAGAAACAACAGTAGCAATCGAGTTGGCAGCATCGTGAAAACCATTGATGTAGTCGAAAACCAATGCTAAAACGATGATAACAATCAGTAAAGTAAACATATCGGGCTATCTAATTGATCAGGCGTTTTTAACCAAGATAGATTCTAAAACATTTGCGGCATCTTCGCATCGGTCTGTTGCAGTTTCGAGTCCGGAAAGCACCTCTTTATATTTGATCAATGCAACTGCGTCCTTTTCAAAATTAAAAAGTTCACCTACTGCTTTATCAAAAACATAATCCGCTTGGTTTTCAATACTATTAATTCTGATACATGAATCCGCGATGAGGCGTATGTTTTTTAGATTTTTTAACTCATGGATTGCTTTATCCAAAAACTGACAAGATTGTAGAATGAGTTCAGAAAGTTCTTTTATCGGATCAGTGATGTTAGTAACGTTATAAAGCTTCATCCTATTGGCCGAACCATGGATGTAATCTGCAATGTCATCAACTGCACTCGCAAGCCTGTGAATATCTTCGCGATCGAATGGCGTAATAAAGTTTTTGCTTAATTCTAGGTGGATTTGATGAGTAATTTCATCGCCCACGTGTTCTAAATGCTCAATCTCTTTGAATAACTTTTCCCGAGCGGGTATATCTTCCGTGTTGACGGCTTCAACAAGCTTTTCTCCTAATTTAACTAGATTAGCACTACCCTGTTCAAAAAGCGGGAAGAATTTCTTGTCTTTTGGAACGAAATACTGAAAAATACTGTTTAACGACATAAGATGGCTTTAAGACAAAACTACCCATCTAATGTTAAGTTAATGTTAAGTGTTTGTGTTTACTAAAATTGCTGACTCGCTTTCTCTATCGTGAAACCAAACGTAGAACCAATACCCTCGGTACTTCTTACAGTGATCGTTTGCTGATGGGCTTCAATGATATGCTTCACAATCGCTAAACCTAATCCTGAGCCACCGACTTCGCGAGATCGACTTTTTTCCGTCCGGAAAAAACGTTCAAATAATCTTGGAAGTGCTTTTTCTTCTATTCCTATTCCGTCATCAGTCACTTCAACAAGAATTTGATCATGTAGCTCAAATGTCTTAACGGAAGTATTGCCATTCTCCCGGCCATACTTAAAAGAATTATCAATCAGATTCACAAGAACTTGCCTTATTTTTTCACGATCAGCATGCACTAAAGTTGAGGTATCATATTTCTGCTTAAAGGACAGTTGAATGTTGTGTTCTTTGGCGTTCATTTCAAGAGATTCGAAAACCTCTTTAATCAAATCAGCCAGATCAAACTTTTCATAATTTATTGGAATTTCACCACTTTCAAGTTTTGAAATTGCATCTAAGTCCTTAACCAAAAAATTAAGCCGATCCAGGTTTCTAGAAACCTTTTCGAGAAAATTCTTCGAAAGTTCCGGGTCTGCCATGCCATCTTCAAGCAGAATATCAACATATCCCTGAAGCGCAAAAAGGGGCGTTTTAAATTCATGCGAAATATTTGACAGGAACTCCCTTCTAAACTGTTCCTGCTGCTTGAGGTTGTCTATTTCGGTTTTCTTGTCCTTCGCCCATTCTTTAACTTCGAGTGCCACGTCGTTAATAGGATCGGCACTAACGTACTCTCCAAGTGCATCTTTAAAATCTTTTCCAAGCTTCAAGTTGTGGATTAACTTATAGATCAGCTTAATTTTACTGTATACGTAGCGCTCAATCAGATAATAAAAAATGACGTAACTAGTTGCCAATGTAATACCAAAAGTTACTAAAGAAGCATACAAATCCTGCTGGAAATAATAATTAAAGATAGATAATGCGAGAGCTACCGCGATTGCATTCAGAAATACTAGAACTGCCAATTTCATAACGCAATTTAGTACTTAAAATAATTCGCCGTGTGTTTTACTTATTAAATAATTAGAAAGTCTTTGCGACCGAGACAAGCCTCCCAAGGCAAAGTCCGTGATTTTTTTACTGCCAAATACCCTTTGAATCATTCTTCCGGTGGCTAGCCTGTAGGCGAATTGTTTATGCCAATTTTTCGTATAAATCCATTCTAACTTATTTCTTTGACCGGTGCTTGAAACATCGGAACATACCAAAATCGCATCAGTAAGTATTTTGGCAGAATGAATAGCAATAGCCATTCCATTTCCACAAAGAGGTGTGATCATTCCTGCAGCATCTCCGCAGAAAAGAATATGATCCTGAACTAAAGACTTGTTCTCAAAGGACACCTCATTAATCACCTCTGACTTATCATAGACGAAATCAGAATTCTTAAAATAGTACTCAATTCGGCGATTCTTAAATAGAATATTTTCTTCCATCGCCGACAAGTCACCATATTTTTTAAGGTGCTTATTTTCTGAAAGATAGCACAAGCAATACCGATCGGCCTCTATTTTGACTATTCCACAATATCCTCCTTCAAAAATATCAAGCTGTATTCTATCAATGGGAAAATCGGTTCGCACATGATATTTTACCCCTAGATACGGACTTCGTTTATGAAAAAATTCACGATCTAGCTTTGCGTCCAGATTTGAGCGCTTTCCAAATGACCCAATCACAAGTTCTGCATTGATGATTTGGTTAGGGAGCGTAATTTCAAATTGATTATCCCGAAACGAGACATTTGTAACTTTTTCTCCCAGCATAAAATTAACGCCTTCACGACTAGCTTTTTGGTATAGAAAATTATCGAGAGCGAATCGACTTAAGCCAAACCCTCCTAGATCTAAGCTGGTTTCAAAAAGTTTACCCGAAACTGAACTTATCGCTAATTGAGTTATTCGCGAAGGTTCATATATTCCTAAATCAATTTCTAAGGATTTAAGAAAGGGCAATACTTCATTGGAAATATACTCGCCACAAACTCTGTGAAATGGATAATGTTTTTTTTCAATAAGTGTTACGCGAAAGCCTTTGCGGTTCAAACGAATTGCGCAAATTAATCCTGCAAGTCCCCCGCCAATTATGACAATGGCCTTCATTTATTCTGAGAAGAGGGAAGGATAATCTGCCAACGAAATGCCCACATCCAAGTAATCATATAATTATTTATTCCTGCAGCCTGCAAAAGAGATTCAAGCTCAATTCTTTTAAAACTTCTAAGTACGGAAAGTTTCGAATCATGTTTTACCATTTCTGATCCGGAAAAAATTCGGGTCAATAGGCCGATAGAATAATAAGCAAACCAGTGCCTATGAAGATCATTGATGATGACCGCATAAGATGCGCTGTTATTCATTTTTCTAATCAAATCGACCCAAGAATGATCTTCAAAATGATGTGTAAACAAACTAGAAATAACGATATCGAATTGATTCTCACTCAATTCATCCGTAACAACGTCAGCATGTATATAGTCAATCTCAGGGTATTGTTTGGAATGTTTTCGAGCATACTCAACTGCCGCAGCAGTAGCGTCCACACCTATAAATTTTAGATTTAATTTGCGTTTTCTCGCCCATTTAGCTATTACCCTGAGTGAGTCGCCTCCGCCGCATCCCCAATCACTAATCACCATTCCGTCTTTTAGCGGTAACTTTTTAAAAGCGTCGAAAAAGACAGCATAACCGCCAAGTCGTTTATTTACAGCTTCAAGCTCGTCCATGATCGGATCGATAATCGAATGATCGAGCGAGAAATCGTCCATCATTTCGTCAAGAGTACTGCGTCTAGTGAAATCAGGCATGTTAAACACCCTCCAGAATCATGGTTTCAAACGTCAATCCCGGACCAAAGGCAAAACTGGCGATGTTTTTCCCAGATTGGTGCTCACTAAGAAAACGTTTTAGAACAAATGATATACTGACCGACGACATATTTCCATGTAGTTTAAGTACCTCTGAAGAGTGCTTTAAACAAAACGAATTATCAAAGGCCTCATCGCATACTTCTAAGATACGTCTTCCCCCCGGATGAACGGCCATTTCTGATATATCGTCAAGATTTAATGTACTCTTTTCAAGAAGTCGATCTGTTACTCCCCTAATTTTTCGTTTTATAGTTTTTGCTACTCGAGATGATAATCGCATCTGATAACCGGTATTACCAATATGCCATGCCATCTCATTTCTTTTTTCTAAAAAAAGTTCGGCATGAAAAGATTTAAGCTTAAATCCCGTAGAGGACGAGTGAGTTTCTTCAGGTTCAACAATCATCGCGCTAGCGCCGTCTGCGAAAAGTGAGTTTGCGACCCAATTCTCTAACGTATCCTCTTTTTGAAAGTGAAGCGTACAGAGTTCAACACAAACAATCAAAACCTTGGCACTGTGTTCAGCTTTACAGATATGATTTGCGATTTTTAACGCATTAAACGCGCCATAGCACCCCATAAAATTAATGCAGGTTCTTTCAATATCCTTTCTAAGGTGTAGCTTTTCTACGAGATCAATATCCAGCCCGGGAGCATACATTCCGGTACAGCTAACCGTTATCAAATGTGATATTGAGTTGAGATCAAGACCAAGAAATTGGCTCTTAAGGTCGTCGACAGCTTTTACACAAAGTTTTATTGCTTCTGTTTCATAAATCAATCCACGCTGAGCTGTTGTTGGAAAAGGGCCTAGTCCTTCTCCGTTACCGAAAAAGGAATAGTTGCGGCATGTCTCCTTGAAATCTGAAAGCACTGAATGTCTATATTCAATCCCAGAAAGCGAATATAATTTTTCAAGTCTACTTGAATTGTTGGCAGTCAGCTGGTGGGCGGCAGTCATAAACCCCAGGATCTGATCTTGTGAAAAACAATTGTCTGGATTCGCTGTACCAATAGCCGAAAGAATACCGTTCATTAAATGGTTTTATTTAAATTTAACAACGTTTATTTCGAAACAATGGTTTTATAATGAAGCGATTTCCTTCCCGTTCAGCATTTCTGCATCTAAGATTGCCTTTTTCATTATTTCTATTGCCCATTTTTGTTTTTGCTCTAAGTCAATCGCCAATAATTAATATCGTCCCTACCGTTGCCGTATTTATTAGCTGGCATTTTTTCATTTATCCAGCCAGCAATTGCTATAACAGCTATTTCGATAAAGACGAAGGTAGTATAGCACTACTCAAGCACCCACCTAAAGTGGATCAAAGTCTATTTCCATTATCCCTGCTTGTTGAACTCGCTGGGATCATTATTGCTGTCTTCGCAGGATGGCAGTTTACTATCGCGGTTATTTGCTATGGAATATTTTCTAAATTATACAGTCACCCTCTAACACGATTAAAAAAATATCCAATCATTAGCTTTTTAGTCGTTTTTGTTTTTCAAGGCGCATTTGTGTATTGGTCGAGTTACTCTGCCATATCCGATTCGAATATAATGATTGATTGGAATACAAAATACTTTCTAGCGGGATTAGTTTGTTCTTGCTTAATCGGAGCATCCTACCCCCTAACTCAAGTATACCAGCATACTGAAGATATTAAGAGGGGCGATCAAACCTTGAGCATTTTATTGGGCATAAAAGGCTCGTTTCTATTTTCTGCCATTTTATTTATTTCTGGAGCTATAATTTTGTTCATTTACTGGCAGAATCTGGAAAAGTCCATCAATTTCCTGCCTTTCATAGTATTCAGTATTCCCATCGGCCTGGTATTTACTGGTTGGCTTATAAGGGTCTTTAAAGATAATCGTCAAGCCAATTTTAAAAATATGAGCCGAATGACGTTCACGAGTAGCCTTGCAATGCTCTCTTATTTTTTATGGATTTTTTTTAGCAGAGCATGACGATTACTTTTTTTGTACATCAATGGAAGGCGTTCTGGAGGTCAAAAAATACAGGGAAAAGTATTGCCCTTCGGGTGTTAATGGCGGTTTTTCTCTTATATCTGCTTGCCAATCTTCTTTTCCTTTCATTTTTTCTCGATAAAATTCTAGCGGGTACATTTCCCGACAGGGATGTTATAACTTCCTTCAATAGTGTGCTGCTCTATTATTTTCTTTTTGACCTTGTAATTAGGTATCAAATGCAGGAGTTGCCAACCATGAGTGTGCAACCCTATTTACATTTACCGATCAAGCGCAATAAGATTGTCAATTACCTCTCGGTGATCTCACTTTTTTCAGCGTTTACAATTTCACCTTTCATACTGTCCCTTCCATTTCTAATTAAAGTGCTTCTACCACAACAAGGCGCTGTAGCATTGATAGCAATATTGATCAGCATCCTAGGATTGAATACATTCAATCACTTTTTTATATTATGGCTAAAGCGGAAAGAAAATTTGAATGCCTGGTTTATGTTGTTATTCCTTATCGCTATGGCCGGCATTGGGCTTTACGACTTCTACTGGCAGGGACAATCGCTTTCTCATTACTCATCGCTTCTTTATTGTGCTATCCTTTTATCACCATGGTATGCTGCCGGTCACCTTTTACTCGGGATAACCATGTATTTTATTAATTACCAGTACCTCAGGGGAAATTTATATCTCGAAGAATTATACACAAATTCCTCATCAAAAATATCAAGTACCGAATTTCCCTTAGTAAATCGCTTTGGCAAAGTAGGCGATTTAGCTGCCCTTGAATTGAAGTTGATTTTTAGAAATAAACGACCAAAATCAACCGTAATGAAGGGACTACTCTTTATTTTTTATGGATTAATATTTTACACAAATCCACAAGTGGCCAGTAACCCGATGGGGCTAGTATTTTGTCCACTTTTTATGATGGGAGCATTTATTATTACCTATGGACAGTTCATGTTTGGCTGGCAAAGTTCGCATTTTGATGGGATTCTGATCAATAAGATTGATTCGAACGATTTTTTCAAAGCAAAATTTTTATTATTTTCTCTATTCTCTACCGCTTCTTTTCTACTAACAATTCCCTATGTCTACTTCGGCTGGAAAATATTGTTAATGCATTTCATCATGTATCTATGGAACTTGGGCATAAGTACTCTTATCGTATTATTCTTTGCGAACAATAATTATAAGCGAATTGACCTATCCAAGAAAGGCTCATTTAACTGGGAAGGCGTGGGCGCTTCGCAATGGTTACTGGGTATTCCGTTTTTCCTTGTTCCATTTATGATATACTTCCCATTCAAGTGGATGGGTTATGAAAATGCCGGCATATCAGCACTCGCTATTATTGGACTAATAGGAATTTTAACCCGGAATTTTTGGCTGGCATTGCTGGTCAAGAAATTTAACAAAAAAAGGTATCAAATTGCCGAAGGCTTTAGAAATGAATAATATGCTCAAAATTAAAGATCTAAAAAAAGTTTATGGTACAACTACAGTAGTAAATATCCCTGAGTTGACCATCGAGAAAGGCGACAGCATCGGTCTTATAGGAAATAATGGGGCCGGAAAAACCACACTTTTCAGGATGATTCTAGATTTGATTCGTCCTGAAAAAGGAGAAGTTTTATCTAACGATATGAACGTCGCGGATTTTGAGAAATGGAAAGACTATACCGCTTCTTACTTAGATGAAGGCTTTTTAATTGACTATCTAACACCTGAAGAATATTTTCACTTCATCGGAGGCCTTCATGATCAAAATAAAGCACAGGTTGATGAGACACTGAGCGGTCTATCAGAATTCTTTAACGGCGAAATACTTAATAAGGGAAAATATATCCGAGATCTTTCAAAAGGGAATCAGTGTAAGGTGGGTGTTGCATCATGCCTTTTACAAAATCCTCAATTATTGATGCTTGATGAACCTTTTGCTAATATCGATCCAACAACACAGATACGTCTCAAGGGAATTTTAAAAGAACTCAACCGAGAAAAGCAGGTTACCCTTATCGTTTCCAGCCACGACCTAAACCATGTCACAGAGGTCTGCCAGAGAATATTATTGATGGAAAAAGGAAAGATTATCAAAGATATGCAGACCGATTCTAATACCTTAAAGGAACTCGAAGAGTATTTTTCGGTTCTGTAATTCAATCATTTGCTAGGGCAGAATGTAGCCACTGACTTAAATCCTTAATTTTGAATTGATAATTTAAGTGAGGGAGGATTTCTGAACTTTTTACAATTTTCCAATCAAGCAGTTCATCAATAAACAAAGGCTCGACGTTTTCTTTAAGTTTTGATGCTAGGGTGTAAAATTCCTTTCTTGTCGGATGATCAGGGCAAACTCCGTTGAATATTTTTCCAAACATATCTTTTTCGATCACCGCTTCTATAATCCCTATACAGTCGTCGAGATGGATTAAGTTGACGGGCGCCCTCCCATTTGGAATATTTACTTTTCCAGCAAGGAACCTAGCAGGGTGCCGACCGGGACCTATTAGTCCGCTAAAACGGATAATAGTTGTTTTAAACTCCTCGGATGTCAACAGTAATTCTTCAGCAGATCTCATTAATTTGCCAGAAGCGCTTTCAGGCATGGCAGGAGTTGTTTCATCAATTTCCCTATTATCGTTTTCGTAAACAGATGTTGAACTGATAAAAATCACTCGTTTAGTACCGTGTAAAATTAAAAGATCTTTTAGCTGTGTTATTTGATTGAGGTAATCTGGACTACGCGGCGGAATAGTAATTATTAAAATATCCGACTTGAAGAATTGATCGGAAGGTTTATTTATTGTAGGCGGTAGCTGTAGTAAATATGAGTCGATACCCTGTGCTTTTAACAATAATAGCTTTTGGGGCGTAGTGGTCGAACCTAAAACTTTATAGCCTTTTTTTACTAGACTTTTCCCGAGAGGAAAGCCAAACCAGCCGCAGCCCAGTATACTTATCTTTTTCTTTAAAACCATGGGCGACGATTCTTGGTAAATATTTTCCGATTAATAAAAATTTTTGGCATTGAGTTTGAGCTATCGCAGATATTAAAACTAAAAATATGAAAACAAATAAAATTACAATCTCTGCACTATCGGTCGCCTTGGCAGTGACTACTTTGCTAGCGTCGAGCTGCAGTACAATGACTGGAACTCAAAAAGGCGCTGTCATAGGAACTGCTGCCGGTGGCACATTAGGAGCAATTATCGGGAAAAAAGCTGGAAATACTGCAGTTGGAGCGATTATTGGTGGCGCCGTTGGTGGTACCGCCGGTGCTTTAATCGGCCGAAATATGGACAGGCAAGCTGAAGAAATTCAAAAGACCGTTCCTGGTGCTGAAGTCATTCGCGAAGGAGAAGGGCTTGTTGTAAAATTCGATTCAGGTATTCTATTTGATGTCAACAAATCTGATCTTAAAGAAAATGCTAGAACTAACATTCAAAATCTTGCTACAAGCATGAAAAACAATCCTGAAACTGATATCATGATTGTTGGACATACTGATGCATCAGGTTCAGATAGTTATAATTTAGCATTATCTCAACGCAGAGCTGAGTCTGTTAGGTCTTTTGCACTAAGCAATGGAATCTCTGCGGCCAGGTTATCAACGATAGGAAAAGGTGAATCTGAGCCAATCGCTGAAAATGAAACCGAAAGCGGTAAAACACTGAATCGTCGTGTAGAAATCGTTATCGTTGCTAATGAGAAAATGAAAGCTGAAGCAAGAGCTAACGCGCAATAAATAAATTAGATTCAAAAAATCTTGTTTCCAATAAAGGCGGCAGGATTTTTTTATTTATCCCAACCTTGGCGTTGTATGGTGGTCAGAATATGCTGAAGGTGATGTTCACAGTGCCAAGCATACATGCCGGTTATATGTTTTAAAGTAAAGACCCTATTGTGTTCAGGATGGGTATAGGCTCGATCATAATCTACAAATTCTAAACTATTTAAAAACATCACCCATCTTTCGTGAATGGCTTCAACAAGCTTAAGAGAAACTTCGACCCCACCGAATTTTGCATCTTGACACTCAGCCCATTTTGCTTCTAGATAGGGCCGGATAGTAGGATTGTCTTCGGTTATGGCGAGTTTAAAACGTACGTATGCGTTTGCGTGACTATCAGCCAGATGGTGCACTACTTGACGTAAGGTCCATCCCCCTTCTCTATAGGGAGTATCTAATTGCTCGTCGCTTAATTTAGAAACAGCAGTCCTCAGCCTCAAAGGCAGATCACTAATTTGTGTGATCCAAGCATGAATATCCGATTCAGCAATTGATGCTAAAGATTGGTATTTCCCAATAAGATATTTTAATTGTTCTATTGAGTGCTCCATATGATCATAAAAATATGAATAATTTGTATCTTATATTAACTTGCAAAGCAAATTGAACTATCTATAACAATGAATTATACTATTATACGTTAAATGTCCAACAAACTTTAACAAATGAGATTAACAAGATATCTACTTATATTTTCAGTGCTTTTAATCACAAGTTTTGGCTATGCTCAGACTCTAAAAACCGATGTGATGGTGGTCGGAGGCACTCAAAGCGGTGTTGCTGCGGCCATACAAGCGGCGCATTCTGGCGTTAAAACCTTGCTACTTTTGGAAACAAATGAATTTGTTAAGAATTTTTCTACCCCGCTTGATACCGGCTTTTTTTCGGGCATTCAAATTAGTTTCCTAAATACAAGTCTTAAAATTCGCCGAGATACCCTAAGCGGAGTTGTAGCGCCACTCACACAATCTGTTGTTCAGTCTACACTAAAAGGATGGACAGACACTATAAAAAATCTTACAGTTTTACCAAATGTAGCTTGGCAGAAGATCGAACGAAAGGGAAAAGATTGGGAAATAAAGTTAAAAGATGGAAAAACGATAAAGGCGACGGTCGTTGTAGACGCAACTGTGGGCGGAACCCTCGCGTCCAGAGCAGGGCTAATAACCGATCCAACGACAGGCTATTTTAAAACAGTGGCTACCATTAACCAAATTGATCGGCTAAACCCCTATAATAACAAGCTTTATCGAACGGCTGTTGGGATAGGCTCTTCCGAACGAAACTCGCCATTTATCATTCCCCTAGGTTCTTTAATTGCACTTGGTGTTGACAACTTCATCCTTGCCGGCAAATTACCATCGCTTGTAAGTGCTAAGAATTTAGAAAAGGGTACGATGGAATTAGGGCAGGCGGCCGGTGCATCAGCAGCTTACTGCGCTTTTTTCAAAACAACAACACAAAGTCTGAATGTGAGAGTGATTCAGGGAGAGTTGTTTGCTTATAAATCTTGGCTAGTTCCCTTTCGCGATATTTTTCCGACAGACTCTAATTTTTTAGCCATTGAGCAAATTGCGGTTTCGGGTCTACTTAAGGGTAAGTTTGTTAAAAAACAACTTTTCTTTGAACCTGATAGTTTGGTTTCGATCGAAGATCTGCGAATTCCAATGCGTGAGTTTTATACCAGGAGTCAGCTTTGGTTCGCAGACAATAAAGACGTTCAATTCACAGTTGGTACATTTTTAAGTTTAATTAAATTTGCTGCGAGTAGAGGAGCGGAATTAGACAGAGAAGTAGAAAAAGCCTGGAAAACATCATTCAAATTTACAAGCGACTATGATCCAAAACGTTTAATCACAAAACGAGAGCTTGCCGTTCTTGCGAATGCCTATCTAAAACCTTTCAATACTCGAGTAGATTTAAGCGGAAATTTGATTAATTAGACCATTTGCATCGAGCATTCCTTGATAGCGTCTGATGGTTTTTTTAAAAAAAATTTTAAGAAATACAAAAATTGCGTAGCTTTATGCTAAGGTTGACCGACCTTAGAGCCGACGATATTTTTGAAATATTTTTATGATAAGCACATACACTTTTAAGTATCAGCTTGTTGGGCTTTAAGGATTTTACAGGTTTTTAATTGTTAATTTTAGGAAACCCGTTGCGTGGAGCCGCAACGGGTTTTTCTTTTAAGAAATATTTCTTTAATTAAAGAAATAGGCTACAAATTCAAGCAAGCTGCGCTTTCCCTAAATCGCTTAAATAAGAAATCAAACGAGGCTTAATCTCATTTCGAGATTTTTCGGAATTCAGCAAATCGATCTGAAGTAGTCTAGAAGCCACATAAGTACCAGAACTTAAGAAATATCCAGTAGTAGCTGCTATATTAATAACGGTCAATTCTGCATGAACCGTTCTGAATGTTCCATTGTTGATTCTTTCTGTAATTATCTATTTCAATTCATTGGTAATTTTCTTAGAATGCCATCCGAAATTAAACCGGTAACATCTAAACGTTGTTGTAATGAAAGCTCGCGGTGCATCAGCTGGTTGAAATAAGTATGTAGAATTGCTGCCTTTCGGTTTATTTCCTAATCGTCTATATTGATCAATTGCTTGACCGATAATGATTCTGTTGAAGTAAATTATTTGTTGCAAACGAAATTTGTCTTTTTTAATTAAATTCGGTGATCAGATACATCAAAATGATCAGGAAGCTCTTTTTAGGATTTTTATTTTTGACTCCCCTAATCCTTCAGGGACAACCATCGAATCAGCTTAATTCTGCTGAAATTAAGCTCGCCTTATCAAAGCTTAACGTGCTGGGTACCGTGTTGTATATGGCTGCACATCCCGATGATGAAAATACTCGTTTACTATCGTACTTAGCTAAAGAAACAAAAGTTCGTACAGGCTATTTGGCCTTAACAAGAGGAGATGGTGGACAAAATTTAATCGGCAATGAACAGTCTGAACTATTAGGGTTAATACGTACCCAAGAATTACTTGCTGCCAGACGAGTAGATGGAGCTGAACAGTTTTTTACTCGTGCTAACGACTTCGGGTTTTCAAAAAATTCAGAAGAGACCTTTAAAATATGGGATAAAGAACAAATTTTGGCCGATGCAGTGTGGGTCATCAGAAAATTTCGACCAGATATTGTTCTAGCGCGTTTCCCGGAAGATGCACGTGCCGGGCACGGACACCACTCCGCTTCTGCCATAATCGCTCATGAAGCGTTTATAGCTGCTGGGGATTCGAAGAGATTTCCGGAACAATTAAAATATCTAAGTACCTGGCAAGCCAAACGAATTCTAGTAAACGGTAATAGCGGAACCGGGCTATTCAGTCTCAAGATCGGTGATTATAATCCTCTGCTTGGCAAAGGCTATGGCGAAATTTCTGCAGAGAGCAGATCTAATCATAAAAGTCAAGGATTTGGATCAGCTAAGGCCAGAGGGCAATTATCTGAAAATTTTTCATTAGTAGCGGGGGATCTGCCGAAAACTGATTTACTAGAAGGAATAGACATAAGTTGGAAAAGAGTAGGCAATGAACAGCTGGCAACAATGATAGACAAGGTTGATCAGGCCTTCGACATGAACGATCCTTCTAGATCGGTTAAACCACTAATTGATATACTTGCAGAAGTGGAGAAGCTAAGTGACCCGTATTGGAAAACACAGAAGACCAAGGAACTAAAAGAACTGATTTCTGCTTGCGCGGGTCTATGGTTTGAAAGTTACACCGTCGAACCGACACATGCCCTAGGTAACAATATCCGGTTACGTCATCAATCTATGGTTCAAACCAGTACTCCGGTTACTCTCCTTAAAATTATAACCGGAAAAACAACACTAGAAATTAATAGTCTACTGCTTGATGGCACCATGGAAACGAGCGAAAACAATGTCATCGCCGAAAAACTCACACAACCATATTGGCTTACAGAAAAACATCCTATCGGCTATTATAATATCCCAGAGCAGGAGTTTGTTGGTAACCCAGAAAATCCAGACCGTCTTAGCTCCACATTTACATTTTCTATATATGGTAAAACAATTTCATTCGACCGACCGATATCTTATAAATACACTGATCCCGTAAAGGGAGAAATTTATCAACCACTGATAGTAGCTCCTCCCGTCACATCCACGATATCCGAAAAGGCCTACATATTTGGCAGTAAAAAATCAAAATCTATAACGGTTAATCTTAAGTCTTTTGCCGAAAACATTGAAGGCACGCTTGAAGTAGGGGTTCCGCAAGGGTGGAAAGTTACGCCCACATCTATTCCTTTAAGTTTTGCAAGCAAGGGCGAAGAAAAGCAAATCGAACTTAGCATTACACCAGAAACAAATGCCCAAACCGGTTTATTGTCTATCACAATTAAAGCAGGTGTTGAGGAGTTTAAAAATGGGTTAAAGGTGATAAATTATGATCATATTCCAAACCAGACTTTATTCCCGCCTGCAGAAGCGCTGCTTGTAAGCATTGATTTAAAAACAGATGTGAAAAATATCGGCTACCTTGACGGCGCCGGCGACCTTATACCGGAATCATTAAGACAGTTAGGATTTAACGTTACGACTATTAACGAAAATACCGTGCTCAACACAGATCTTTCTGTGTATGATGCAATTATAACCGGGGTACGCGCTTATAATGTGAATGACCGGATTAAATTTATGCAAGCTAAGCTCATGGAGTACGTTAAAAACGGGGGCACAATGCTCATTCAATATAACAATAATGCACGATTGGTCGTTCAAAATATCGGACCCTATCCCTTTAGCGTCACCGGGAGCCGAGTGACTGATGAGAATGCAAAGATTACATTTCTGAATCCAAGTGATCCTTCTCTTAACTACCCGAACAAGATCACTGAAAGAGATTTTGACGGTTGGATACAGGAAAGGGGCCTCTATTTTGTTGGCAGCATGGATCGAAATTACGTTCCAATTTTTAGCATGAATGATCCCGGCGAATCGACTAACAATGGATCTTTGATAGTCGGCAATTATGGTAGTGGAAAGTTTGTCTATACCTCACTGGCATTTTTTAGACAATTGCCAGCGGGAGTACCCGGCGCTTACAGATTATTTGTAAATTTGATTGCAAAAAAGATATAAATTATATGGAAGATCAACTTAACACCGAAACAAGCTATTCTTTATACTACGTATTAGCGATCATCTTTATGGCGCTCACATCGTGGGTATATTATGGTTCTATCTTATCAATGATAGTAGGTGCGTTTCTGGGTCTCATCATGGCTGCGTTCTTTGTAAATGCGCTCGTCAAAGATCGTAACTAAACCCGAAAAGGAGTTTCCACCTTTTATAAAAAGCTGGACACAGTTTTATGTTCTCGTAATTGTCTGGCTTGTATTTCTAATAGCTAGTTTTTATGCCTTTACAAGGTATTTTGAATGAGTGCTATCGACTGGATAGTTCTTGCAGCGACACTACTGCTGATTGTTCTCTACGGAATCTATAAGGGCCGAGGTACCCAAGATATAGAAGGTTATTTTCTAAGTAATCAGTCTCTTCCCTGGTATCACATCTGTATTTCTGTAATGGCCACGCAGGCCAGTGCCATTACCTTTCTTTCTGCGCCCGGTTTGGCATACTCGTCTGGCATGAGCTTCGTGCAGTTCTATTTTGGCCTGCCTTTGGCGATGATTGTATTGAGCGTCACATTTGTACCCATATTCCACAAGCTCAAGATTTATACCGCTTATGAATTTCTTGAAAATCGATTCGATTTAAAAACCAGGGCATTAACAGCTACGCTCTTCTTGATTCAAAGAGGGTTATCAACCGGCATAAGTATTTATGCACCTTCCATTATATTGTCTGTAATTTTGAATATTGATACTACTTACACGACTTTATTTATTGGCGGATTAGTAATTATCTATACCGTTTACGGGGGAACAAAAGCAGTTTCGTATACCCAACTTCTGCAAATGAGTATCATTTTTTCGGGATTATTCATTGCCGGACTTTTGGTGGTTTATTTGTTACCGGATGGTGTCGGCCTAAGCAAGGCTGTCCATATTGCCGGTAAGATGGGGCGCACGAACGCAATAGATTTTACTTTCGACTGGAATAACCAATACACGGTATGGAGCGGATTAATAGGGGGATTTTTCTTGCAACTCTCTTATTTTGGTACAGATCAAAGTCAGGTGGGCAGGTACCTTACTGGAGCTTCTGTGAATCAGAGCCGTTTGGGTTTATTGATGAATGGCATCTTAAAAATTCCAATGCAGTTTCTTATTCTACTTATTGGTGTGTTAGTATTTGCATTCTATCAATACAACCAACCTCCGGTTTTTTTTAACAGCTACGAGCTAAAAAAGCTAGAGAAAAGTAAATACAGCACTGAGCTAGATCAAATTAAGGGGAGATACTCGGAAGCGTTCAAGGAGAAAAAAATCCATGTAGATCAAATGAACAAGGCTTTGGATGAGAGGGATTACGTTGCCTTAGATCAGAACAGAATAATGATGAAAGCCGCGGATGAAAAAATGAAACTCGTTCGTCAGCAAACTATAGATCTCATGTTAAAGAATGATCCAAAAGCTGACAAAAATGATAACAATTATATTTTTCTGAGTTTTGTTACGAAATATCTTCCGCAGGGATTGATCGGATTATTAATAGCGATAATATTTTTGGCCTCCATGGGATCCACCGCCAGCGCGCTGACGTCTCTATCTTCTACGAGCGTTGTCGATATTTATAAACGAACGATAAAAAAGAACGAAACAGATTCACATTATCTCAAGGCTTCTAGAGTACTTACTATTTTCTGGGGAGTCTTTTCAATTTTTATCGCCTTATTTGCCAGCCGCCTTGGGAATCTTATTGAGGCAGTAAATATTCTCGGTTCGTTGTTCTACGGTACGATTTTGGGCATTTTTATTGTGGCCTTTTATTTTAAAAAAATCGGTGGTTCTGCAACGTTCACAGCGGCTATCATTGCCGAGGTTATAATCTTTGCCTCTTATAAATTTGAGCTTATGGCCTATTTATGGCTTAACGTTTTGGGTTGTTTGCTTGTCATGCTAATTGCTTATTTCTTACAGGTATTTAAAAAGAAAAATCCGTAACAATTTTGAGCTAAATCCTGCCCCAGCACAATTTTCTATAACTTTAATCAGTAAATTTAAAAAACTATTAACTCAATTAACAACTATGAAAAAGATTAGTTTATTACTCACGGGCATGCTATTTGTAATTTTTAGCGCTCAAGCCCAATACAAATTTAGTCAGATCGATGTAAGCGTTGCAGATTTTGCATATTATCCACTTCGGGCTGCGAACACAGGAGAAGCTGTAAAAATTAAAGTAGCCTATTCAAGACCGCTAAAGAAAGGACGTGAAGTGATCGGCGGAATCGAGCCCTTTGGGAAAGTTTGGCGTGCGGGTGCTAATGAATCTACAGAGGTTCAGTTTTTCGTACCCGTAAAAATTGGCGAAAAACAAATCCCAGCAGGAACCTATAGTTTATTTGCTGTGCCTGAAAAAGACAAATGGACAATCATTATAAATGGAGTGATTAACCGATGGGGTGCTTTTTCCTATGATAAGTCGAAAGACATTGCGCGGGTTGATGTTCCTCTTAAAGCGTTAAATGACGTATTAGAAGCTTTATCAATGACATTTACAGACCGTCCGGATGGAGCTAACCTGATTATTGGATGGGATAGAACGGCAGTAGAAGTACCGATTTTATTCAGCAAGTAAAAATAAAGCGTCCCGGCTTTCGTCGGGACGCTTTGACCTAAACCTTATCACAATTAAACCACTATGGTTTATAATATAGGAACGCAGATTAATGAAGAATGTTTTACAAATTTTAGATATTCTCTATTATCTCAGAAACGTTACTACTCCGTTATAAATATCTAGCCGAAATTATATTGCAATGGTGCTTCAAATGTCCGGCTATTACGAATAGCAGGGCACGAACTGAAATCGAATGCCCGTTTGCAATACCACTTCTCGAAAGTTCCTCTTCTGACAATGATTTAAATAATCGCAGGTTAGCCAGACGTAATAAATGAAACTCACTAATTAAACTTTCCATCGTCCGATCGGAAAAATTCGCGTTTTTCACGAACGAATTTTCCTCAAATCCCGGCAATTCTGTAGCGTCTGCTCTTGCAAACCTCGTCAATCTATACACCATTATTCTTTCGGTGTCAATAACATGGCCAACCAATTCTTTAATCGTCCATTTACCGTCGCCGTAAGCATAATTCTCCTTTTCTAAAGGAACAGACTGAAGCAATTTTTTAAATGATGTAACCTGCGACTCTAGTGCTTTTATTACATCATCCTCAACAGTATCAATATACCGCTGATAGAAAGCGCCAAACTCATTAGGTTGTGGTCGGTACATACGTTAAGCTGCTTTTTACAATTATTCGAATAACTGTCATTTTACCAGACTCAGACTCTTTAACGAAAATCTGACCCTTGTGATAATTCTCAACAATTCTTTTACTAAGCGATAGCCCTAATCCCCATCCACGTTTTCTTGTGGTGTAGCCCGGCTGAAAAATTGTTTCAAACTTAAGCTTCGGGATTCCCTTGCCGGTATCACATACATCAATAAAAACCTGTTCTTTTACCAGATTCTCTGTCACCTTTACTTCTATTGAACCGGGTCCTTCAATTGCGTTAACAGAATTCTTCAGCAAGTTTTCTAAAACCCAATCAAATAAAGGGATGTTCATCAACGCTTCTACCTGCTTATCGCCCGTTACATTAAATTCGATTTTATCGCTGGTCCGTACTTTAAAGTAATCGACATATTCTTTGATTACTTTATAAACGTTATGACTGTGAAGCACCGGTTTAGAACCAATTTTAGAGAATCTATCTGCCACCATTTCCAGCCGCCGAACATCGTTTTCCATTTCTAAAACCAATGGGTCAGTCTCGGCATTGAACTTGGATTTTATAAGTTCAATCCAGGCCATCATGGATGATATTGGAGTTCCAAGTTGATGGGCTGTTTCTTTTGCCATGCCAACCCAGACTTGATTTTGCTCAGATCGCCTGGAAGAGTTAAAAACCAAATAGGCAATAAGCAAGAATATAGCGATTACGCTAAGTTGTATATACGGGAATACACGCAATTGGCTTAACAGGTCTGAGTCTTTGTAATACACAAACCATTTATCATTGTTCATATTCAGGTCAATCACTATTGGATCTGGATGCTGAAGCATCATTTCTTTTAGCTGTCTATCAAAATATTTAGGATCATAAACCTTGCCGGTTTCGAGACTATCATTAGTTTTTTCGGTATCCAATCCTTTAGCAAAACGAATGCTCCCCTTAGAATTAACCACAATCGCCGGAAGATTTAAGCTATCTCTAACAGAATAAATATAAGATATGAAGTTGTCATTGATGTCAGGCATTTCTGCAATATTCTTATTGCTCATCGCCCAAACTTCGGCGCGGGTGCGTTCAACAGCAGAAATATTCTTAACTAAATAGTTCGTATACCATAGAGAGGTGCCTGCAATAATAATTGCAAATGCTAATAGCAAAAACTTCCAACGCCTATTCCGCTCGTAATGGTTCATCGTTACCAAAATACGAAAAATGCTGTTATTGAGTTAAAAAATAGATTGCTAAGCTAATTTCCATTTCGGAGATGCATACATAGTTTATTAGCTCTCCACAGTAAAAATGTATCTTTGGGCTTTCGAATAAAAAGTTCTATGAATAAAAAAGTTCGGGTTCGTTTCGCTCCCAGTCCAACCGGAGGGCTCCATTTGGGAGGTGTCCGCACGGCATTGTTTAATTATTTATTTGCACGTCAAAACAAGGGTGAATTCATTCTAAGAATTGAAGACACAGACCAGACCCGTTTCGTTGAAGGCGCCGAGCAATATATTATAGACTGTCTTAAATGGTGTGGCTTAAATCCCGACGAAGGGCCGCAAAATGGTGGTAATTATGGTCCCTACCGCCAAAGTGAGCGCAAAGCAAAATATCAACAGTATGCCGAGCAACTTATTAAGGATGGCTTTGCCTATTATGCCTTTGATACCCCCGAAGAACTTGAGCGCTTAAGAAGCCGCATCCCCGATTTTCAATATGGAAGCAATTATCGGATGCAACTTCGTAATTCGATTTCATTAACGGATGCGGAAGTCCTCGAATTAATAAATAAAAATACTCCATATGTAGTGCGCATTAAGATTCCGGAAGATGAAACTATTCGATTTACTGATATGATCAGAGGCGAAGTGAGCTTCGATACTTCAGATCTTGATGATAAAGTTTTATTAAAAGCAGATGGCATGCCAACTTATCATCTAGCGGTAGTCGTAGATGATTATCTGATGGAGATTAGCCATGCTTTTCGAGGCGAGGAGTGGCTTCCATCTGCACCCATCCATATCTTGTTATGGAAATATCTTGGCTGGATTGAAAAGATGCCGCAATGGGCGCATTTACCGCTTATTTTAAAACCCGATGGACATGGTAAATTAAGCAAACGAGATGGCGACCGACTCGGTTTTCCGGTTTTTGCAATGAACTGGAAGGATCCTAAAACGGGCGCGTCAAACCCGGGTTTTCACGAAATGGGTTTCTTGCCAGAGGCTTTTGTCAATATGTTAGCGCTTCTTGGCTGGAATGATGGAACCGAACAGGAATTATTCAAGATTGATGAATTGATTGAAAAATTCAGCGTCGAAAAAGTAAGTAAATCTGGGGCGAAATTCGATTTCGAGAAAGCTAAGTGGTTTAACTCAGAGTGGATAAAACGACAAGAGATTGATGTGTTAATGACTGAATTCACTCGACAACTAAAAGAAAAAAATATAACTACTCCGGATGCCAAATACCTTGAACAAGTAATTCTTTTAGTAAGAGACCGGCTTGTTTTCTTAAATGATTTTTGGGATCAGGCTGCATTCTTCTTTCAAAAACCAGTGAAATACGACCTTGAATCTGTCAAGCAAAAATGGACGGATCCAAAAACCGAATTCTTTCAAGCGATGATAGAATCATTCCGACAGGAAACTCTTTGGCTAAGTGCTGATATAGAGCAGTTATTTAAATCAAAAGCGGAGGAAAAGGGAATAAAGATCGGCGAATTGATGCTTCCGTTTAGAATTATGTTAGTAGGCGGTAAGTTTGGTCCCCAAGTATTTGAGATTGCTGCATTAATTGGTCAAGAAGAAACAATTGGCAGAATCAAAAAAGGCCTTCTACAATTAGAATAAGCATTGCACGCTATGTGTTGCTTTGTCGTACTACATGTTAGATTGGGGTGGCTGTGCTGAAAGATTTTATTGCAAATAATGAAAGATTAATTTTTTAATAGATTAGCAGTGTGAAAAACACTTATCAATATCTAATTTAGTGCAATTTCGACTCCTGTAATAGCTTTTCTTGCATTTTTAAAACTGGGCGAAGATCAAATTATATCATGGTATTATAACTATGCAAATATTGAGAATTCTATGGTTCTGTCACCATACGCTGCCGCTTTTTTAGTAGCTAGCATCGGTTCAATATTTCTTTATATTAGACAGAAACGAACAGGGAAAAAGCGCAACGAAGAAGAAAAATAGGCCTAGATCTAAAAGATCTGTTTTCTAATAACGGCTATTTAAAATCATAAGTACTTGTAATATCAAAAAAAGCCCCACCAATTCTGGCAGGGCTATATAAATTTGCTTAGTTCCGACTATCCGCGAACTATGAGCATCCGCCTTGTGTGCCACAATTTAAACATTTGTAGCAAGTACCGGATCTAACCATAATATGACCGCAATTGCCGCAGGATGGCGCGTCAGATTGACCACCGCCGGAGATATCCAAAACAGGTTTTAATACCTTGCCCGCTACTGGTTTCTGCTCAGTCGGTGCCGCGACAAACGTATTTGAACTATCTGGGTTTATGTCTTCATCAACTAGCTGTGGGTTTCCTAAAACAGCATTTTGCTCAGTGATTACGTGCACCAGATCTGTACGGTTAAGATACTCATAGCCCAACATCCTGAAGATGTAATCAATTATTGAAGTAGCGCTTTTGATATTTTCGTGTCCGCCAACCATGCCTGAAGGCTCAAAACGTGTAAACGTAAATTTATCTACAAACTCTTCCAACGGAACGCCATATTGTAAGCCTACTGAAATCGCGATAGCAAAACAATTCATTAAAGAACGAAATGTAGCGCCCTCTTTGTGCATATCCACGAAGATCTCACCTAATGTTCCATCTTCATATTCTCCGGTTCGAACAAATATTGCTTGTCCACCAACTGACGCTTTCTGAGTAAATCCGCGACGTTTAGCAGGCAAAACCTTACGTTCTACAACAGAAGAAAGTTGGCGTTTGAAAGTTGTATCTGTCGATCTTTCTAAAATTGCGCGAGCGGCTTCCAGTACTTGCTCAGGCGTTAGATCGCTAAGTTTTACGTTAGCAGCTTCACCTAATACTTCCTCAACAGTTTCGATTTTGTCTTCTTTTGTATCAGATTTGGTAGAGAGAGGCTGAGACAATTTACAACCGTCGCGATATAGAGCATTTGCTTTAAGGGCTAACTTCCAAGACAATTCATAACAGTCCTTAATTTCTTCTACTGTTGCTTCGTTAGGAAGATTGATTGTTTTTGATATCGCACCCGACAAGAATGGCTGAGCTGCTGCCATCATTTTGATATGGCCGTGAGCGTGAATATAACGTTGTCCTTTCGCACCACATTTATTGGCGCAGTCAAATATCGGGTAGTGCTCTTCCTTTAAATAAGGTGCCCCTTCGATTGTCATCGTACCGCAAATCATTTCGTTTGCTTCAGTGATTTGCTGACGGCTGAAACCTAGCGCACGCAGAAAATTAAAATCAGGAGAATTATATTGTTCGGCCTTAAAACCAAGTCGTTGTAAACACTCTTCGCCTAAAGACCATTGATTAAATACAAAGCCGATTTCAAAGGTAGCAAGTAAAGATTTATCTATTTTCTCTAGCTCATCTTGGTTAAATCCTTTTGCAGCGAGGCTGTCGAAATTGATATGAGGCGCTCCTTTTAAAGTAGCAGTTCCTTTTGCATAATTCACTATTGCCTCTATTTCATGTTCTTTGTAGCCTTGGTTGCGTAAAGCAGCAGGAACGCCTTGATTGATGATCTTGAAATAACCACCGCCGGATAATTTCTTGAACTTTACCAAAGCAAAATCCGGCTCGATACCTGTTGTATCGCAATCCATCACTAATCCAATAGTTCCGGTTGGCGCAATTACCGTTGTTTGAGCATTCCGGTAGCCATACTTCTCACCAAGTTCTACCGCTTTATCCCATGCATTGCAAGCTGCAGAAAGCATATAATCAGGACAATGCTTCTGATCAATTCCCGGAGGAGCAATTTCTAAAGCCTCGTAAGAACCGGTATTGTAAGCAGCGTAGCGATGATTACGCATGACACGCAACATATGCTTTTTGTTTTCTTCGTATTTCTTAAACGTACCTAACTCCTTTGCCATCTCCGCAGAAGTAGCATAAGCGGTACCAGTTAGGACCGCAGTAATGGCACCTCCGATGGCGCGCGCTTTGTCGCTATCATAAGGTATACCTGCAACCATCAGCATAGAACCCAGATTTGCATAGCCTAATCCTAGAGTGCGGTAATCATAAGACAACTGAGCAACTTCCTTAGACGGGAACTGAGCCATCAATACCGAAATCTCAAGAACAACAGTCCACACACGGCAGGCGTGCTCGAAGCCTTTGATATCAAAAATAAGTGTATCGGGATTAAAGAAATGCGCCAAATTGATAGATGCCAAGTTACAAGCTGTATTATCAAGAAACATGTATTCTGAACATGGATTTGACGCATTGATACGTCCGCCTTCCGGACAAGTATGCCATTCATTAATAGTGGTATCGTATTGTACCCCTGGATCAGCACAAGCCCAAGCTGCAAAAGCAATGTCCTGCCATAATTTTTCGGAAGAAATTGTCTTAACAGGTTTGCCGTTAGTACGACCAATCAAATCCCATCCACTTCCTTCATTTAAGGATTTAAAGAAACTGTTTGGTATTCGAACTGAGTTATTAGAGTTTTGTCCTGATACAGTTCGGTAGGCTTCCCCTTCGTAGTCCGAAGAATAACCTGCCGCTATGAGCGCCGCAACTTTCTTCTCTTCTTCTACTTTCCAGTTTACGAAGCCTTCGATCTCAGGGTGATCAAGATCAAGACAAACCATTTTAGCAGCGCGGCGTGTGGTTCCACCTGATTTGATTGCTGCAGCCGCTCGGTCGCCTATTTTTAGAAAGGACATCAACCCAGAGGAATACCCGCCGCCAGAAAGTTTTTCACTTTCACCACGAATAGCTGAGAAGTTGGTCCCTACTCCAGAACCATATTTAAATATGCGTGCTTCACGAACCCATAGATCCATGATACCGCCTTCGTTTACTAAATCATCACTTACAGATAGGATGAAACAGGCATGCGGCTGTGGGCGCTCGTATGCCGAAGTTGATTTTTCAAGCTTGTCAGTGTCAGGATTAACAAAATAATGCCCCTGTGGCTTTCCAGTGATGCCGTATGAGCTATGTAAACCTGTATTGAACCACTGCGGAGAGTTTGGAGCAGCTAACTGACCCACGATGGTATACACCAGCTCGTCGTAAAAGATGCCCGCATCTTCTTTTGAAGCAAAATAGTTGTACCGCTCTCCCCAAGATTGCCAGCAATGAGCCATACGATGAGCGACTTGTTTGATGCTCTTTTCTGACCCGGTGGTGCCATCGGGAAGCGGTACGCCCGCCTTGCGAAAATATTTTTGCGCAAGAATATCCGTTGCAACCTGACTCCAAGTAGCAGGAACTTCAACATCTTTCATTTCAAAAACCGCATCGCCAGCCGGATTACGTATAACAGATGAACGCTTTTCATACGTAAAGAGATCATACACGTCTACACTATCTTTTGTGAAATAACGTTGAAACCGTAATCCCTTACCGATTTCTTTGTTGGTCTTTTTTGTGGAAGATTTACTCATTTTGATATTCTTATATTATTATTCCTGAGAGGTTTGCCTCTATTAAAAAAGTTTAGAGGTTTTTAATCAAATTTATCGTTCCATACGCTTGCAGCAATTTAACTTTTTCCACATGTTGTTAGTGAATGCTTGATGTTTCGTTCTAAAGGCGCGCAATTAGTTGGTTTAAAGAATGTTAAATGTGTGGAAAACTCTCTGAGAGGCAAATTTTAAAGCATAAAATGCAAATTATAACAGCATATTTATTAGTGACAAAAAAAGCCGGCAATTTTGCTAGCCGGCTCTATTTATTTTACTGCAACGATTGTAAATCTATTCTATTACCGTCACTCTAATCATATTTGTCAGTCCCTTTGATCCAATAGGCATTACGGCAGTATTAATAACAATTTCGCCGGGCAACGCTAGTTCTTCAAGCAAAAGAGTTTTGTTTACATCTGCAATGGTTTGGTCGGTACTCTCGTATTTGTCGTAGTAAAAAGCTTTTACTCCCCAAAGTAGACTAAGAGAATTTAATAGGTGACTATTTCTAGTAAATACAAAAGTTGCGGCCCTAGGCCTGTGACTTGAGATTTGAAACGCTGAATATCCTGATGTTGTCATTGAAATGATCCCAACGGCATTAGTTTTTTCGGCTAGATATACTGCAGAACCACATACCGCATCTGCCATATAGGTTGGCGAATCACCATTCAGTTTCTTTATGGTATGATAAGGATAGGCCTTTTCTTCAATATTGGCGATTATCTTATGCATTGTTTCAATAACGATTAGCGGAAAATCACCTACCGAGGTTTCACCGCTAAGCATAACGGCATCGGCACCATCAAGCACTGAATTGGCCACATCGTTAACTTCGGCGCGGGTCGGCCGTGGTGTAGTGATCATGCTTTCAAGCATCTGCGTAGCGACGATGACAGGCTTCGCTGCTTCACGACATTTTTTCGCTATCATTTTTTGAAGCAATGGAACTTGCTCTAATGGCATCTCCACACCAAGGTCGCCACGAGCAACCATAACTGCATCAGCTGCAGCTATAATTGCATCGATATTATCAATCGCTTCTGGCTTTTCAACCTTTGCTATGACACGGGCAGTTTTACCACTTTCCGCAATAATTCTCTTCAACTGTATGATATCATCCGCATTTCTAACAAAAGATAATCCTATCCACTCAACATCAAATTGTAGAGCAAACTTTAAATTATCCAGATCTTCTTCAGTTAGGCTAGGTATGGAAACTTTCGTATTAGGAAGATTTACTCCTTTTCGAGATGTTAGAATCCCTCCATGAACGATTTCGCACAACACGGAATCGATAGAGTTGGTATCAACGACCTTCAGTTGTAACTTTCCATCATCTAATAGAATAATTTCATCTTTTTGGACGTCTTTTGGAAAACTTTCGTAGGTGATATAAACCCTTTTATCGTCACCAACAAGTTCTTTAGTAGTGATTTCTATTTGATTTCCGGTAACAAGCTGCGCACCACCTTCGATCATCTTTCCAATTCGAATTTTGGGCCCTTGAAGGTCTGCCAAAATTCCGACATTGGTTTTATATGTCGCATTAATCTCTCGAATAACATCTATACATAGTTTATGATCTTCCTGGCTTCCATGTGAAAAATTTAGCCTGCAAACATCAACTCCCGCTCTTATCATACTTAACAAGACTTCCTTACTGTTAGAAGCCGGGCCAAGAGTGGCTACAATTTTAGTTCGTTTATGAACTTGTCTCATCTTTTTTTGTATTTATTATAAAAATTAATGCACCACAATTTTGTATATGCAAGCATATCTTTTTTTAAGAAGCGGCTAAAATATTAGATTTTCTTTGGATTTCAATTTCTTTGGCTCAACTTCTGTTGCGACCAGTACTTCCGGAATCTTATTTATTCGGCTAATAAGGTATTCAAGGCTATCGTCGTCGATATAATTCCTGATTAAAATAAAAAAATCTGCTTTTTTCATTTCGGGTATCAGAAAACCTTCTGTACCTTTATTAGCAAGCAAATAATAATCTGTCTCAGATTCGGCTGCGTTGCAAAAATATCTTGTGAAATAAACTAATTCTTCATTTGGATAGTTTTTTAATGATAATTCATCAATACGATCAAACCGAATGTTTAATTGCTTGTTGAGCGCGTAACAAAAACGGTAATCCTTCAATGGAACCGTAATTGCTATCAAAACAAAGTTAAGATCGGGCTCGTATTTTAAAGTTAATTTACTCAAACCTATATAGATAAACCAATATGTAAAAGTAACATGAGTAGAACAGAAATTCCTTACTTTTCCAACAAAAACAAAAAGGTTTGATATTTAACAGAATTTATTTTTCTTTGCACAGAATTTTAACCATTAAATCATAAGACTATGTCTGATATCGCTTCAAGAGTAAAAGCAATTATCGTTGAAAAATTAGGTGTTGATGAAAGTGAGGTTACGCCAGGGGCTTCATTCACAAACGATCTTGGTGCAGACTCATTAGACACCGTGGAATTAATCATGGAGTTTGAAAAAGAGTTCAACGTTGCTATTCCTGATGATCAAGCTGAAACTATCGGCACGGTAGGGCAAGCGATCGCCTATTTAGAGAAAAACGTTAAGTAGTCCCCAAATATCATAAATGGAGCTTAAAAGGGTTGTTGTTACAGGACTCGGTGCGCTCACTCCGATTGGAAACACTGTTACAGAGTTCTGGAACAGTTTGATCAATGGAGTAAGCGGAGCAGCTCTAATCACAAAATTTGATACTACAAATTTCAAGACGAAGTTTGCCTGTGAATTAAAAGGTTTTAATCCAGAAGATTTTCTGGAGAAGAAAGAGGCTCGCAAGATAGACCCTTTTGTTCAGTACGCCTTAGTCGCTGCCGACGAGGCTATCAGAGATGCGGGTTTAAACTTTGACCTTTTCGACACAAACCGAATCGGCGTGATCTGGGGTTCGGGGATTGGGGGTTTAAAAACTTTTCAGGACGAAATTTCGAATTTTGCACACGGCGACGGCACACCGCGTTTTAATCCTTTCTTTATACCGAAAATGATTTTGGACATTGCTCCAGGACATATTTCTATAAAGTATGGCCTTCGAGGTCCAAATTTCTCGACGGTTTCTGCGTGTGCTTCTTCGACAAATGCACTCATTGATTCATTCAACTACATACGATTGAATATGGCCGATATTATCGTTTCGGGCGGGTCTGAAGCGATAATAAATGAGGCCGGAATCGGTGGGTTTAATGCCATGCACGCACTTTCTACCAGAAACGAAGATCCTGCAACAGCATCACGTCCTTTCGACCTAAACCGCGATGGTTTTGTAGCGGGCGAAGGCGCGGGGTCGATTATTCTCGAGGAACTTGGCCACGCAAAAGCACGAGGCGCTAAAATTTATGCAGAGCTTGTTGGCGGGGGAATGAGTGCAGATGCAAACCATATTACAGCGCCACATCCCGAGGGTTTGGGCGCACGCCTAGTGATGACCAATGCATTACGAGACGCCGGACTTACCACTGCAGATATTGATTATATTAATGTCCACGGCACTTCTACTCCGCTTGGAGACATTAGCGAATCTCGTGCTATCACTGAATTATATGGTTCTGATGCCTACAGACTGAACATTAGTTCTACAAAATCAATGACAGGGCATTTGCTTGGTGCTGCGGGTGCCATCGAAGCAATTGCTTCGATATTAGCGGTGAAGAACGATATCGTTCCACCAACAATTAATCATATCACTGATGATCCTGACGTAGATCAAAACCTAAATCTCACTTTCAATAAGGCGCAAAAGCGGACAATTCGAGCCGCCCAAAGCAATACATTTGGATTCGGCGGACACAATGCATCCGTTGTATTTAAAAAATATGAAGGATAGTTTTTTTAAATTGAACAATTTTTTTTGATCGCCTGAGAGCTCCTATCTTTATTATGAATGATTGCTAAGCCCGAATATTGAATTGGATGCCTTTAGTCAGAATTTATAAACTGCATTTCTCACCGCAGCGTAACTACGTAAAAATTTTAAAAAACCTGCTCGGATTTGTTCCAGGGAAGATAACGCTATACAAAATGGCATTTCGCCATCGTTCAATGGCCGTATCTCTAAAAAATGGCTCTAAAAGTAGTAATGAGCGACTAGAATTTTTAGGAGATGCCGTGTTAGGTTGTGTAGTAGCTGAGCTTTTATTTAAACTCTATCCCTACCGGGAAGAGGGATTTCTAACAGAAATGCGTTCTAAAATTGTAAGCAGGGTAAACCTAAACCAGCTTGCAAAAAAAATGGGACTCGATGAATTGATCGAATTCGATAGTAAACTGGTTGGATTTCCGGCGAGGCAGGGCTCCTTACTTGGAGATGCATTTGAAGCATTGATAGGCGCAATTTATGTAGACAAGGGATACGATTTTACACGTGATTTTCTAATTAATCACATTATCAAACCTCATATAGATATTCATACGCTTGAATTAACCGAGACAAATTTTAAAAGTAAATTAATTGAATGGTGCCAGCGGCATGGTAAAGATGTACTTTTTGAACTAGTTGCAAACGATGATGGTGAAAGCGAAAAGCTTTTTACTGTAAAAGTTTTAATCGACGGGGAATCCCAAGGAAGCGGCCGAGATTATAATAAGAAGAACGCTGAAAAAATTGCTGCTGAAAGCGCATGCTCATCATTAAACATTTGAAAGATGCAGTTTCGACTTGAGAAATCAAGCCTCAAACCCCCTTTCCCAATAAAATCTTATCTTTAGAAATGATTAAATCAATGACCGGCTATGGTTTGGCTGCAAACAATTTTGCTAACGCGAAATATACTGTAGAAATCAAGTCGCTGAATAGCAAGTTTCTTGAACTTTCTTTAAAACTACCTAAAGCGTTTTCCGATAAAGAATTGTTGATCAGAAATGAATGTAGTAAACAAATTGATCGCGGTAAAGTAACAATAGCCATCACTGTAGATTATCCCGAGGGTGCAGCTAAATTGGCATCAATTGATCACAATTTATTTAAAGTTTATTACAATCAACTTCGGGCCGCAGCCAATGAAGTGTCCGACGCCGGGAATAATTTATTTCAAATCGCCCTTAATTTCCCGGAAGTAATTTCATATGAAGAAGATGCGATTTCAGAGGAAGAATGGCAGTATGTCCTTAAAACCTTTAATGATGCGATGAGCAATTTTCAGCTCTTTCGGGAGGACGAAGGAAGTGTTCTTTTAGAAGACCTATTATTACGCATCAACAATATACTTGAATCATTAAAGCAGGTTGAAGAAAATGAACCCAAACGAATTCCTTTAATTCGCGAAAGGCTGAATCAATATTTAAGCGAGGCGGTTGGTAGAGAGAACGTTGACATGAATCGATTTGAACAGGAGCTCATTTTTTACATCGACAAACTGGATATCACTGAAGAAAAAATAAGATTAAAAAGTCATTGCGATTATTTCATGGCTGCCTTGAAATCGCCGGATGCCAATGGTAAAAAATTGGGTTTTATCTGCCAGGAAATTGGAAGGGAGATTAACACGATCGGCTCAAAAGCCAACGATGCAAAAATTCAGCAAACCGTTGTGGGGATGAAAGAAGAACTCGAAAAAGTTAAAGAGCAATTATTAAATGTATTGTAAGCCTTTTTTCAATGGGTAAGCTTATTATATTTTCAGCCCCGTCTGGCGCCGGAAAAACCACAATTGTCCGTCATTTGCTTATGAAATTTCCTAATCTAGAATTTTCAGTTTCGGCGACAACGCGTCCGTCTAGAGGTGATGAGGTTAATGGCAAGGACTACTACTTTATAGGAAAAGAAGAATTTTTGCACAGAATTGCCCGCCGCGAATTTGTAGAATTTGAAGAGGTTTATTCTGGCACTTTTTATGGCACCCTCCGATCAGAAATTGAGCGTATTTGGGATAAGGGAAAACATGTGATTTTTGATATCGACGTTGAAGGGGGATTACATTTAAAAAAAGTCTATGGTGATCAAGCATTAGCGATTTTCGTTAACCCTCCGTCGCTTGAGATATTAATACAACGGCTAACATCCCGGGGCACCGATTCTGAAGAAAAACTAAAAGAACGAATCGAAAAAGCGGATAAAGAGCTTCAATATGCGGATCGTTTTGATTTAATACTCGATAATCATGAACTTTCAACAGCGTGCAAAGAGGCAGAGCATCTTGTACAACGTTTTTTAAATCAGGAAAAATGAATGTCGGCTTATTTTTCGGCTCTTTCAATCCTATCCATATCGGGCATCTAATAATTGCCGGATACATGGCTAATTATACCGATCTCGATCAGGTGTGGCTTATTATTTCTCCGCATAATCCATTAAAAGATAAAAATGAGTTGATTCTGATGTATGATCGGCTGGAAATGGCAAAATTGGCGACAGAAGGATCGGAAAATGTTCGTGTAAGCGATATAGAATTTTCACTTCCACAACCTTCTTATACAATTGATACCTTGACACATTTGCAAGAAAAATTTCTGGAACATACGTTTAGTTTAATTATGGGATCCGACAATCTGGTATCTCTAAAAAAATGGAAAAATTATGAATTGATTCTAAGAAATTATAGGATAATGGTCTATCCTCGTCCGGGATTTGAAAATGCCGAACTGATCAACAATCCTTCGATAACTTTGACAGAAACTCCATTAATGGAACTATCATCAACCTTTATCAGAACGTCTTTCAAAGAAGGTAAAAACATTCGTTTCTTTGTACCCGAAAAGGTGCTGGACTTTATTGAGAGTAAGAATTTATATAGATAACGTCCGCCTGAGTCTGTCGACGGCCTTCCCTCGATGTTTTTACAAGCTCTCACAGACTTCCGTGGAAAATGTAAGAACACGTTTTAATTGACTAAATGACTAACGAAAAAACCATACTAAAGCTGCAACTCCCGACAGACCCACTTTGGGTAACACGGATCGTTGAGGGAAATATCGAGGAAATACTAACCGATCATGCTTTTTGCGAGCAAAAGGCAGCTACAAATGGCATAACGCTTATTGTTCAAAACCCTAATTTGTCTGATTTAGTGCAAGAAATGGCGCTCCTCGTCCAAGAGGAAATGGATCATTTTAAACGCGTTCATGATATCATTATTGAACGGGGTTTTGTGCTCGGAAAAGAAAGAAAAGATAATTACGTGAATGAGCTCTATAAATTTATTATCAAGGGGGGAAGCAGGCAAGACCAGTTGGTAGATCGCTTACTATTCTCCGCAATGATCGAAGCACGTAGCTGTGAACGCTTCAAAGTGATGTCTGAACATATTAATGACAAGCAACTTGCTAATTTTTACTATGAATTAATGGTTAGTGAGGCTGGACATTATACGATGTTTTTGAAATTTGCAAAGAAGTATGGCGAAGGCATTGACGTGGACAAACGCTGGCAAGAGTTTCTAGATTATGAGGCTACTGTGATCAAGAATTATGGCAGATCTGAAGCAATACACGGCTGAGCTATTTATTATCATCCCCGGATCAGCGTGCACGAGAGCCGGCCACTGCGAGGGCAGGCAGGTGAGGCACGAAGAGGGAACTTCGTAAGAATACACTTCTTTTTAAAAAGATCATTCAGCGCTATGTGCAATGGCATTACTTAGCCTCAGGATGACAGAATAGATTTATTGTCCCAGCCCACAATCTTTTTTAAATACATATCAATCATAGCAATATCAACTACATCATTCATATAACCTATATGCAGATCCGGGCGAACAATTATCGCTTTATTTCCTTTAGCTTTCACTTCAAATAAATCGAAAATCTGCTGATTTCTAGGCGATGGCGGCAGGAAATAAAAATTCAACCCTCGAGGGTAAGATAGTTTGATCCATTTAGCAAGTGTGAATACATCACGTTCTCTTAAATTGCCGATGACTAGTAATGTAAACCCAGGATTGCCGCACCAAGTATGCAAGTCTGACAATTCCTCCTTTTTCTCATCAAAAAGTGTCATGAACGGAAGTCTATCCCCAGCCTTAAATCGCTTTATCTGACTATAATGAATTGATAATGAACTATTTCGATAGCTTATTCCTGTTTGGGATAGGCGCTTGAAAATTGAATGCTGTGTATTTTCGTTTTCGCAGAGCTGGGACAAGATTTTCGGCAACCAGTGCTTTCTAAACTTGCGTATGAACCAGTTTGAAGAAACTAAAACACTGAATAGACGATCTGTTGTTGCTAATAAACGGCGGGCAACCGGCATGCGTTCTTCACTATAGGAATTTAAGATTGTATAATTATATACTCCTTGAACTACTCCTGCCAGTTTCCATGCAAGATTATAAGCGTCCTGCAACCCCGTGTTCATTCCTTGTCCACCGACAGGCGAATGCAGATGCGCCGCATCTCCGATAAGAAAACAACGCTGAACATTAAACCGCTCGGCCATGCGATAATGGAGTTTATAGGTTGCAAACCATTTGCATTGTTCAATCTGTAAGGGGAAATCAAGGGAGAAAGTGAGATAAGGCCTAATTTCGTCAAAGCCGATATCCTGATTATTTCTTAAGCTTTCGGGAAGCACGCCGATAAAGCGATATAAACCTTCAGGTTTCATTGGAAAACAGGCTACAAAACCATCCTCTTCCGGAAACAACCGGATAGCATTCCCAAGATCTTGATTAAGTTTAAGATCTGCCACGTAAAATTGATGCTTGTACGCTCCTCCTTTCAATGAAATATTTAATTTCTTACGAACCGTGCTTTCTGCTCCATCGGCGCCAATCAGCCACTGTGCCGACCAGCTTTCTTCTTGTCCGTTTTTATTAATTTTAACCTGAACCGACAAGTGATCCTGCCTAAGTTCGAAAAGATTGGTGTTCCAAGATACAGGACACGCATTTTCAGTGAGATAACTGAGCAGCAATCGTTCATTTTTACTCTGATCGAGCATTAACACATATGGAAAGAGACTCTGGCCATCTCCGATTCCTATTAGGTCAGCCTGAGCGTTCTCTTTTATTCCCCTGTGGATTACTATCCTTTCGGCAATAGCACCAGCTTTAATTGCACGTTCAGCAAGGCCTAACTGGCGATAAATTTCTAAAGATCGAGCATGTACGGCAATCGCTCGGGATTGATTGGAAGGGCCGTCTCCTGCATCGATAATCATCGGTTGAATACCCAAACGAAGAAGCTGGGCGGCCATCATCAATCCGGATGGCCCGGCACCAACAATCAGGACAGAAGTATGGCGCACTGCATCATTCATCGCCTGAATAAAAGAAAAATAGCAGGCTTTTTATGAAGATCGATCTTCAGGTTTCTCCATTTCGCAATAGTAGTTGAAATGATCTGCTCGTCTTTCGATGTCAGGTTACACGCTACACATAACTCTGTTACAGCATCGCAAGTACGCAGAATTTCCTCCAGCATCTGATTATTCCGGAAAGGTGTTTCAATAAACAGCTGTGTTTGTTTATGTCTTGTGGCGATACCTTCGAGTTCTTTTAATCTCTTCGCCCTGTCTGCTTTATCGATGGGTAAATAACCATGAAAAGTAAATCCTTGGCCGTTAAATCCGGATGCCATTAATGCCAATAATATAGAACTCGGACCAACCAGCGGGTAAACTTTTATATTCCTTCGATGGGCTTCCGAAACAATATCCGAACCCGGGTCGGCTATCGCCGGACAACCCGCTTCGCTCATTAAACCAACGTCCTGTCCTGTTTCAAGTTCTTTAAAGTATTCGACAAGAGCTTTTTTATCAGAATGTTTGGCAAATACATGGATCTTTAACTCGCTTTGTGGAGTTTTTAGACCCATTGCCTTTAGCCACCTGCGCGCGGTTTTTTCGTTCTCTACGATATAGGTATTAATCCTGTTGATGATCTCTGAGTCGAATACAGGAGGGGCCTTTACAGAGGGGTCTTCTGTAAGCGGGACGGGAATAAGATATAGTTCTCCTTTGGGCATCATTGCAAAAATGATCTTTTTTTATTAATTTAAGACTTATGTAAGGAGTGATTATGAAATCACTGATTGATAATTGGTTTATTGAAGGCTTAATCGACTTCGAGCATAACAAATAGGTCATTCTTTCTTATTTGCAGGAAATCAACTCGCAATTTCATAAAAGCAGACTTTATCCGAATTTAAGTGAACTTATCCTCCATTTTAACAACCTCCTGAACGTTAAGAAGTATCAGAATCTAATGCATAGTGCTTGTCAATTCCACATCGATTAACCGCAGCAAATATTAAAGCTATGAAGCTTAGCTTTGAAAAAATGATCATCGGTACTGAACTCATGCTAGAACTAGAACACAGCATCAATTAGTGTCTTGAGAAATTTAATCATACAACCTGCGAAGGAAAATAAATTTATGATTTTGTATAAGGCAGGTTACAGATCGGCCCACTTGGAATTGTACCTATTGCTGCAGATTATGGCTATTTTCTATGAATAAACGGCGCTGAAAAGGAAAGCAAAGTTTACAAATACCAGATGACCATTTTTTTTAAAGGCAAAGACGAGCAATATCGCGGTATAAATGTCCAGTTTGTAACTAATTACGCCAGCAACTTCATTAATACACCAGGAACGATTAAGATTGACCTAATCGATAGGCGAAAGCATTTGCCAAAAACGACTGTTTATCAAGTTGAAAGCAATATTTCTTTTCCGCTAGAATAGATTTTATCGACGGTGGGCGACGCAGAGTTTAGTGAAGTATATTTCGAGGGCAGCGTAGGTCGGATTCCGCTAAATCGTTGTCAGCCAGAGTTTCTCAAAGGAAATAAATACCCCCCACTATGCGTCGAGTAGCTCGGCATCACGGCCTATTTTAACTTCCTCAAAGCCTCCCCAACCCTTGGGATCATTTCCTGAATATCCTGCAAAGAACACGCACCAACTGAAGCACGAAACCAGTTAATGTCATCACCGGTTCCAAACGCTGAAAAGGGCACAAAAGCAGCCTTCGCTTCCTTAATTAAGTAGAAATTGATGTCGGTACTGTTTTTCAAAATTGTGCCATCGGGGGCAACTTTGCCCGAATAATCTATTTTCAGCGTTAAGTAAATGGCACCCATTGGCTCAATAGCATCTAACTTAAGACCTTCGTCTTTAAGCTTTTGAAAACCTACATATAAAGCATCCAGACTTTTCTGAACCCGAGCTTTAAAATTACCCAGAAACTTATCGACTTTACTTTTTTCTTGGAGAAATTTGGCCATCGCCACTTGTTCCGGTTTGGGTGCCCAGGCGCCCATATGGCTTACAATGGCACGCATGGCATTGATGATCTTCTCTGGTCCAAAGCCCCAGCCAACGCGAATACCTGTTGCAGCAAAGCATTTGGAAGCACCATCGATGTAAACCACATAATCTTTCAGTTCAGGGCGGAGTGAAACCGGATCAAGGTGTTTGTGTCCGCCAAAGGTGAGCATCGCATAGATCTGATCATAGAGGATGTATAAAGGCTTGCTACCCGCAGGGCGAGTTCTGTTTTCTTCGATTACCAGGTCGCAGATCTCTTCCAGGTCCTTTTGGGAGAACATTGTCCCGGTGGGATTTAAAGGAGAACATAAAGCAAGCATCGTTGCACCTTTGAGATGCGGACGAAGATCTGCCGCCGTTGGCATAAAGTTATTATCGGCATCTGCCGGTACAGCGATGCCTTTAGCGCCGATGATATCGCAGTAGTGGTTATTATTCCACGAAGGTGCGGGAAAAACAACAGTATCCCCCGGATCAACCAGCGCAAGATAAGTAGCATAAATAATTGGCCTTGAGCCGCTTGAAACAAGAATCTCATTCGAAGTCAAGTTCAAACCAAGATGCTCCTGCATGAAGTTACAAATACTGTCGCGTAAAACTAATAGACCGTCTCCCGGAGGATAATTAGTTTGATTAGCATCGTAAGCTTCTTTAATATAGTTCTTTAATTCAGGAGGGATTGGATAAATATTTGAATCAAAATCGCCAATAGTCAAGTTGGCAATCTGCTCGCCTTTGCGCTTTAGTTCATTGATCTCGCCCGCAATTTTTATGATTTCAGACCCTTTTAAATTCTTAGCTATGTTAGATAGGCTCATGTTTGGCTGTATTGTGAGCGGTAAATATAGGGCAAAAGGGTTTAAGGTAAAAGGTATAGGATATACGGTTCTACTTCAGCAGCTTAGCTATTGCATCATCAACTTTACCGAAATTGAAATGCTTTAAAGTCATTTCAAAAGCGGCTACAATTTCTTCGTTATAAAGATTACCGATGCTTCCTTCATGTGTATATGTAACTTTCGCGGGAGCTATAAATTCTTTCCTTTCAATCTCCAAACCAACTTTTTTATACGCTTCTCTGAACGGCACGCCTTTTAGAACCTCTTCGTTTACGGCTTCCACGCTGAACAGATATAAATATTTCTCGTCCTTCAGGATATCTTCTTTTACGCTGATATGTTGCAACATAAATGTAGCAATCCCTAAACAATCATTTAGGGATTGGAAGGATGGAAATAAATTTTCCTTTAGTAATTGCAAATCCCTGTGGTAACCTGAAGGCAGATTAGTTGTCATCATTGCAATCTCATTCGGCAGCGCCTGAATCTTATTACATCTCGACCTGATCAGCTCAAAAACATCTGGGTTCTTTTTATGAGGCATGATGCTCGAGCCGGTTGTCAGCTCGTCCGGAAAACTAATAAACGAGAAATTCTGATTGATGAACAAACATACATCCATCGAGAATTTTGCTAGCGTTGCTGCAACAGAAGACATCGCTTGTGCCAGAATTCTTTCAGATTTTCCTCTTCCCATCTGGGCATAAACCACGTTATAGTTTAACGAATCGAAACCGAGGAGTTCGGTGGTCATCGTCCGATTTAGAGGAAACGAAGAACCATAACCGGCGGCAGATCCCAACGGATTTTTATTGCAGATCTTCCATGCTGCAAGTAGCATTTCCATATCGTCCGCGAGGCTTTCAGCATAGGCTCCAAACCAAAGTCCGAAGGAAGAGGGCATAGCGATCTGCAAATGGGTATATCCCGGTAGGAGCTTATCTTTATGCGCTTCGCTTAGAGTAATTAATTGATTGAAAAGCACTTCGGTACTTTCAGATAAAACTTTGATCTGATCTCTGAAGAATAGTTTCAGATCGACTAAAACCTGATCATTTCTAGAACGCCCACTATGAATTTTTTTACCAGCGTCGCCAATTCGCTGTGTTAATAAAAGCTCTACTTGCGAATGAACATCTTCTATTCCATCTTCAATAATGAATTTTCCGGCAGTGATATCCCGATAAATTGCCTTTAACTCTGTCTGAACGAGTAATAGCTCGTCTCTAGTAAGCAATCCAATACTCTCCAGCATCTGCGTATGAGCCAGCGAACCGAGCACATCGAAAGCAGCCAAATGCAAATCCATTTCGCGGTCTTTTCCGACGGTGAAGGTTTCTACCAATTTTGCTGTTTCTTTATCTTTTTGCCACAATTTCATTTTATTAGTATTAAGAGGTGTGTATTGCGTATTAAGACCGGTGTATTATTACCGCAGTACCTATATCGTGTTTATAATAAATAAAGTTTACTAATTAATTATATAGATTCAAGCCGCAATACGCACATCCGTCTCACACAATTCGTTCTAACATCTTTATATACATCTCCACCCCCTCAATTATCTCACTCACAAAGATAAACTCATCTGCCATATGTGACCTCACCGAGTCACCGGGACCAATTTTTACCGAGGGAATAGTCAGCAAAGCTTGATCGCTCATGGTTGGAGAGCCGTAGGTCTTTAAACCCAAGGACACCCCTCCTATAACTATGGGATGATCTTTTTTGATAGATGACGGCCTTAATCGCAATGATCTTGGCTCAACGGCACAATTCACATTATTCCGGATGATATCCAGCACCTCCTCATTTGAGTATGCATCCGTCACACGAACATCAACGGTAAACTCACAACTCGCCGGAACAACATTGTGTTGAGTGCCTGCCTTGATCAGTGTGACAGACATTTTTACCTGACCAAACATCTCCGAAATTTTCGGAAACTGATATTTTCGGAACCATTCAATATCTCGCATCGCTGTATAAATGGCATTTTCGCCCTCATCACGTGCAGCGTGGCCCGCTTTACCTGATGCGACACAATCGAGTACCAATAGGCCTTTTTCTGCAATGGCTAATTGCATAAGGGTTGGTTCGCCGACAATCGCAAAATCCAAGGTTCCAAGTTCAGCAAGGATCGATTCGATACCGCCTCGTCCGGAAATCTCCTCTTCGGCAGTTGCCGCGAGGCAGAAATTATATCGTAAATCTTCTTTACCGTAAAAATATAAGAAAGTGGCAATTAACGAGACTAAGGGCCCTCCTGCGTCATTACTTCCTAATCCAAAGAGTTTATCGTCCACCACCTCAGCCTTAAAGGGATCACGAGTATAGCCTTCGTTTGGTTTTACCGTATCAAGATGTGAGTTAAGTAGGATAGTGGGCTTTGCCGCGTCAAAGTGCTTATTGTAGGTCCAAATATTATTCTTTTTGCGATTTACTTGAATATTACGCTGTTTTAAAAATAACTCAATAGCATCCGCAGTTTGATCTTCTTCCCGACTAAAAGAGGGGATTTGAATCAATTTTTTTAGTAAGCCTATGCACTCATCTGTTACTTTTTCCAACATCATACTATTCTTTGTTGTACAAACTCGATGCTTTAAGAGCGGAAAGTTTGATACCTTTTATTAGCGAAGAGCTAAATCCCTGATGTTCCATTTCGTTTAAACCGACAATTGTACAACCTTTTGGCGAGGTTACTTTGTCAATTTCAATCTCAGGGTGACTGCCGTTCAATAACAGTAAATCCGCCGCGCCCTTTGCTGTTTGAACAGCCATTCTGAGGGCTTCATCAGCGTGAAATCCAATTTCTACACCGCCTTGAGACGCTGCCCGTATCGCCCTTAAGAAAAACGCTGTTCCGCATGAACATAAAGCAGTTGCTGAAGTCATTAGATCTTCATGAATTTCGGCTACTGAACCAACCTTCCCGAACATCTCTTTTACCATGTCCATTTCTGCACGACCTGCACTTTCTGTAGCGATACAAGTCATGGATTGCTGTATAGAAATTGCCGTATTCGGCATTGTCCGAACCACTTTAGCACCCGACTTTAAACCCGCAGCGATATCGGCACAACTTACGCCGGCAATCACCGAAATAACTAGCTGATCTGTTACTACAGGTTTAATTTCGGCCAAAATGTTCTTCAATTGCTGCGGCAAAACAGCAAGAATGACAATAGAAGCACTTTTTGCTGCTTCAACATTATCACTGCTTGTTTCAAAGCCCTGATCCGCATATTCAGCCAAATACTTTGCATTTCTACGTGTTAGAGTTACTTGTCCGGCTTGACAATAATTCCCCTTGACAAGACCTTTTGCAAGCGACAAGCCGATGTTTCCGCTGCCGATGATGGCAATTTTATCTTTTCTCATATTATTCAATTAATCGTGTACCGAATACCTTTAAATTGACGGTGGAAAGTTCTTCGGCCTTGCCAATATACACATCTTTAACACCGTTTTTAATGGCCTCAAACGCATTATGCAGTTTGGGGATCATGCCTCCGGCAATAATTCCCTGACCCTTTAAGCTTTCGTATTCAGACGATTTTATTTCCGATATTAAAGAAAAGTCATCGTCAACATCCCTTAAAACACCTTTTTTCTCAAAGCAATAGACTAAACTGGTTTCATAGACACCTGATAATGCTACGGCGAGGGCTGAAGCGATGGTATCCGCATTAGTGTTTAATAATTGTCCTTCACCATCATGGGTAATCGCGGAGAAAACCGGTACCAGGCCTTCTTCTAATAATGTTTTTATCACTTGCTCGGATACCGAGCTTTCATCGATATCGCCAACAAAACCATAATCGATCTCTTTTACCGGACGCTTTTTAGCACGGATTGCATTGCCGTCGGCACCGGTCATTCCGATTGCATTACAATTTCTGAACTGAAGCTGAGCAACGATATTTTTGTTGATCAGTCCGGCATAAACCATCGTTACAAGACGAAGGGTTTCAAGATCTGTAATCCTCCGTCCCTCAACCATTTTTGCCTCAATACCCATTTCAGCGGCCAATTTGGTGGCGGCTTTACCGCCTCCGTGGACCAATATCTTATATCCCGGCAGCGCAACAAAATCCTTCAGAAACTCTTGAAGTTTTTCTGAGCTATCAATTACATTTCCGCCAATCTTAATGATATAGAGTCTCATACAAATGTTTCGAGCATTTTTTTCAACACCGCTTGCGCTGCCCACTCCCGATTTGCAGCTTCTTGTATCACTAAAGAATTTGGTCCATCTAAAATTTCTGAAGAGAGCTCCAAATCACGACGAACAGGCAAGCAATGCATCACCTTGGCATCATTTGTAATCTTCAGCTTCTCATTGTTCATCATCCAGCCTTCGCCGGAGGTTAAAATTCTTCCGTATTCCTTGAACGATGACCAGTTCTTAACATACACATAGTCGGCTCCAGCGAGGGCCTTATCCTGATCATGCGTGATCTTAGCACCATTTGTAAACTCTTCTGCTAGCTCGTATCCTTCCGGATGAACAATCGCAAAATCAAGCATTCCGTCCTTTTGGGCGCGGCACATCCATTCAGAAAATGAATTAGGTACCGCTTGCGGAAGGGGTTTTACGTGAGGTGCCCAAGTTAGAACGACCCTTGGCTTGTGAACTTTTTTAGTTTCCTGTATCGTGATTAAATCTGCAAAACTTTGAAGCGGATGCAAAGTGGCACTTTCAAGGCTCACAACTGGCACACCACAATATTTCACAAATTTATTGAATAGCTCTTCGCTATAATCTTCATCCCTGTCTTCCAATTTAGGAAAAGCACGGATGGCGAGAATATCGCAATATTGACCCATTACGGCAGCCGCTTCGCGGATATGTTCTACTGTTGTGCCATTCATGGCAATATCTTTGATCTCCAGTCCCCAGCCTTCTTTGTCCATGTTCATGACGATAGGGGTCATGCCGAGGTTAAGAGCAGCTTTTTGGGTACTTAAGCGAGTACGGAGACTTGGGTTTAAGAAAATCAGACCGATAGTTTTATTAGTACCCAGGTACTGAAAAGCAAAGGGACTTTGTTTTAGCTCTAAAGCACTATCTACCATTTCCTGAAGATTGGAAACGTCTTTTACGGATGAGAAAACTTTCATGACACGCTATATTCTTTTGTCAATATTGAATCAAATGCTGATAAAAATTTATCCGCATCTTCCTTGGTTAAATTCAAAGCTGGCAACAACCTGATTACGTTTGGCTTAGCTTCGCCGGTAAAGATATGATACTTAAACAGCAGATCTTTCTTAGCGTGGAATAATTCTTCGGTCAAATCAATACCGATCATCAGCCCTCTGCCTCTAACTTCATTTATGTGCTCAAATTTCTTCAGCTCAGTGATCAGATACTCTCCAACTAACTCAGCATTTTGAATAAGATTCTCCTGTTCCATCACTTCCAAAACCGCCAGACCTGCGGCACAAGCTAAATGATTTCCACCGAATGTTGTTCCAAGCATCCCATGCCATGGCTTGAATTTAGCTGCGATTGAAATTCCACCTATCGGGAAGCCGTTGCCCATTCCTTTCGCCATCGTATAGATATCGGCATTTACGCCTGCAAAATCATGGGAGTAGAATTTCCCGCTTCTTCCGTATCCGCATTGAACACTGTCGGCAATATAAACAGCATCATATTGATCACAAAGCGATCTGATCTTTCTTAGAAAATTCTCAGATGCAACTTTTATTCCGCCAACACCCTGAATTCCTTCAATGATTACAGACGATATCACATCTCCATGATCTATAAAAGCCTGTTCTAAAGCGAATTCATCGTTATGAGGTAGGAAGATTACATTCGGAGTTTCATTTATTGGCGCAACAATTTTAGGATTATCTGTAACTGCTACCGCGAGAGAAGTTCTGCCGTGAAACGCGCCTTTAAATGCAATTACTTTCTTTTTGCCGTTATAAAAGGAGGCCAGTTTAAGTGCATTCTCATTTGCTTCTGCGCCTGAGCTGCAAAGAAATAACTGATAGTCTTCTTTGCCGGACATCTTGCCCAATTTTTCTGCGAGCTGTTGTTGCAATGGAATTTTAACTGAATTGGAATAGAACCCGACGTTGTTCAGTTGATCTGTTAATCTTTTTACATAGTGGGGGTGGGTATGACCTATAGAGATGACTGCATGGCCGCCGTAAAGATCCAGATATTCTGATCCATCAGCTCCCCAGACAATACTTCCCTTTGCTTTAACGATTTCTATATCATTAAGTGGGTAAACGTCAAATATTTTCATTTTAATAAAGTTGTAGGTTATAAGTTTTAAGTCGCCTAAATCCTAACTTTCCCGATTGGAGAAATAAGCATTGCTTTAATTCCATTATATCCCTATTTAATTCTGTCTGACTTTCTTCAGGCAAATACTTCAGATGTTTGAAAGCAATTAAAAGCAGTCTGTTTCGCTTCCTGTTCCTAAAGAGATCTTTAAAAAACGTGCGAAATCATGTTGAGTAATTTTTTTACATCATTCGGCAATATTTGCCAGTATCGATAAAAAACATCGTCGCAACTGATTCGTTAACCCATATAGTTCGTATTTCGGAAACATCTTACTTTGTCCGTATATTTTTAATGTTGATTGAAGCACTTTTTGCCACACTTTTAACTCCTGATAACTTGCATCTCAAGAAGTTAGAACAAATCTATTACGTGAGAGCGTAAAACCTTACAACCAATAACTTAGAACTAAAAAGCCGTAGCTTTCAACCTCAATCCCGCTGTCTCATCCAACCCAAACATTAGATTCATATTCTGAACCGCCTGACCGCTAGCTCCTTTTGTTAAATTATCTATGATACTGACAATGAATAATTTACTACCGTGCTTTTCCAAATAAATCAACGCCTTATTTGTATTCACTACTTGTTTTAAGTCGATATTCTTCTTACTCAAATGCGCAAATGGATGAGAAGCATAAAAATCTTCATAAAGTTGTTCGGCTTCTTCCAGACTCAGTTCACTTTCCAGATACATCGCTGCTAAGATTCCTCTTGTAAAATCGCCCCTTTGCGGGATGAAATTGAGTTGTTTATCAAATGAGGATTGCAGTTGCGCCAGGCTCTGGCTAATTTCACTTAAATGTTGATGCTCAAAAGCTTTGTAAACCGAAAGGTTATTATTTCTCCATGAAAAATGGGAGGTCTGTGATAAACCTTGCCCCGCTCCGGTCGAACCGGTTGTGGCATTGATATGCACTTCTGATATTAATAACCCGTTTTCCGCTAAAGGCATTAAACCAATTTGTATACACGTAGCAAAACAACCTGGATTAGCGATATTCTGTGCAGCCTTGATCGATTCTCTGTTTAATTCTGGCAAACCGTAGATAAACTTACGTTTTGCGACTTCAGAATTTAGATTTAACCTAAAATCCTGAGAAAGATCGATTATCCTAACCTTATCCTCTACCGCGTTAGCTTCTAAAAATTTTCTTGCATCACCATGTCCCACACATAGAAACAACACATCTATTGCTTGGGAAATCTGATCAGTAAACTTCAAGTCGGTGTCTCCAAACAAATCAGCGTGAATATCTGAAATAGAATTGCCGGCATTGCTGCTACTGTTAACAAACACAATTTCAACTTCAGGATGATTAATTAATATCCTTAAAAGTTCTCCGCCAGTGTATCCGGCTCCACCAATAATTCCTACTCTAACCTTCATTGCCGTTAACTTTATGATAGATCATCACCTGATTGCCGAATATTTTTGAAAATCCTTTCACATCCTCACCACTCCAGGCATTATTCATTTCGCCATAGCTTCCAAATTTGCTCGACATCAGATCATGTTTAGATTCGATGCCGATGACCTGAAATCTATAGGGATTCAATTGTACAAATACTTTACCGCTTACCGTTTTCTGAGTATCGTTTAAAAATGCCTCCATATTGCGCATAACTGGATCATGAAATTGTCCTTCATGCAACCAGTTGCCATAAAACGATGCCAACTGATCTTTCCAGCTTAGCTGCCATTTGGTCAGGGTATGTTTCTCTAAAGTATGGTGTGCTTTAATAATAATCACAGGAGCAGCTGCTTCAAAGCCCACACGCCCTTTGATGCCAATTATGGTATCTCCAACATGGATATCTCTGCCGATGCCGTAGGGCTGCGCAATTGCTTGCAGTTTTTGAATTGCATGAACTGGCGACAGGGCCTCGCCGTCGATACCCACAAGTTCTCCTTTTGCAAAAATTAATTCTATTTTTCTCGGTTCAGTTTCAGAAACTTGAGTTGGCCAGGCTTCTTCGGGTAAAGTATCGTGAGAAGTGAGCGTTTCTTTTCCGCCGACAGATGTGCCCCAAATACCTTTATTAATTGAGTACCTGGCTTTTTCAGCGCTGTATTCAACACCATGGGTTTTAAGATATTCTATTTCCGCTTCGCGGGATAGCTTCAAATCTCTGATAGGCGTGATGATCTCCACGCCTGGGATCAATATATTAAAGACCATATCAAACCTTACCTGATCGTTCCCTGCGCCTGTACTGCCATGAGCAACATAATCAGCACCGATTTTTTTTACATAATTAGCTATCGCGGTAGCTTGACTTATACGCTCTGCGCTTACAGAAAGCGGATAAGTAGCATTTTTTAGCACATTGCCGAATACAAGGTATTTGATGCAGGTCTCGTAATAATTTTCAGTTTCATCGACCACTGCATGGGATGCGACACCCAAAGCATACGCCCGCTCTTCAATAGCATTTAATTCTTCTTCAGAAAACCCGCCAGTGTTGACGATCACGGAATGCACTTCCAGGTCGCGATCCTGAGACAAATAGATACAACAAAATGAGGTGTCTAGACCTCCGCTGAAAGCCAATACTACTTTCTTCTTCATCTTCTTATTTTGTAAATGATTGAATATAATATGTTAAGCGAACATCAATTTGAGCGAACTTCTTAATTTTTCTTCAATACGCTCAAGCAGTGTTTGCTTCCTAACTACTTCATGTAATTTTTCTTCCTTCTCTTTCTCTCCTGCCAGGCTTGTCTTGTGTTCTATCTCCTTTGCCTTTTCTTCAGGATCCCATAGCATCGCAGTGCATAAGCAGTTCTTCCTTTCTTTCATAGTCAGGATATCGTAGTTGACACAACTCTGGCAGCCTTTCCAAAAATTTTCATCTTGCGTAAGCTCAGAATAGGTCACCGGCTCATAACCGAGTTCAGAATTAATCTTCATCACGGCAAGGCCGGTCGTTAATCCGAATATTTTTGCGTCAGGATATAATTCTCTTGACAAATCAAAGACTCTCCTCTTAATCGCCTTCGCTAACCCAGCCTTACGGTATTTAGGACTAACGATCAAACCAGAGTTAGCGACAAAACTGCCATCCCAAGTTTCGATATAACAAAAACCGGCCCAGGTGCCATCATTACGCACGGCTATTACAGCCTTACCTTCCAGCATTTTAGTGGCAACGTATTCTGCTGTGCGTCTAGCAATGCCCGTACCCCGAGCCTTTGCCGACTCTGCCATCTCATCGCAGATCTCCTGTGCGTAGTTAATGTGTTTCTCTGTTGCTGGGATTACAACAAAATCGTTTTCTTCCATTTTTTTAAAGAAAATCCGTTTTGAAGCGGAAAAGACTACGTTTTTAGTCTTTGGATTGTTAATAAATTGATTGATTAGTTAAAGGGGACGGAATCCAGTATGCTCTGGAGTAAGCCGAGGTTCAAGCCCTTGGCGTAATTGGTCGTCGTTGCCTTAAGATCGTTTTTGAATTAACGGAACGTGCAGATACAGCGTAAGTCACATCGCTCTGAATGGCCTGCTCCGCGGTAAATGTTGTATAAAGTGTTACGTTCATTTCTATAGCTTTGACTTACAAATAATTAATCGTTAGAATTACAAAGTTTTGAATAAAAATTGATTAATACAAATGTAGTGTCAAATTATTGCAAAATGGACACATTGTGATTAGCACCTGTTACGCTACTTTTCTCAATTTAATGATTCCTGCCCAATGCATGAATCGCATAACAGGATAAACTGGGTCTACTTCAAACCATCTTTTTGCAAAATTTGGACTATTTGGAAATTTGTGGTGATTGTTTTGAAATAGTTCCCCAAGCATCAGAAAATCAACAGGCGTAGTGTTTTTAGAATGGTCTTTATTGTCAAAGTTTGAATAACCATATTTATGTCCGCACCAATTTACAATCGCTCCGTGCAATGGTCCCATTAAAATATGAATGGGCAGCAATGCAAACATCCAGCCATGTCCTGCAGGGACAAATATGACATAGAACCAAACGTAGAATGAAATGAAAATCAACCGAGTAATCGTAGAATTACTGATATCATCAAGCAACTTCCATTCGGGATAATTCCCTTGAAACTGTTTTTCAGGTAGTCTCTTATACTTCAAATAATCTTGAAATATATTCTTCGTTCTCCAACTCATACTAAACACATCCTTGAAAAAATGTGGTGAATGGGGATCGTGCTCTGTATCACTAAAAGCGTGGTGCATCCGGTGCAGAATAGCATAAGCCCTTGGATTCAGAAATGATGATCCCTGGAAGATAAACGTCATAAAATAAAACGTGCGTTCCCAGCCTTTGTTAACAGTAAACATCTTATGGGATGCATATCGGTGTAGGAAAAAAGTTTGAAAGAATAGGGACAAAAACCAGTGCCCAAATAAAAAAGCAAGTACAATCACGAATGAAAAATTTTTGAAAGATACGTAAAATGTGCCACTATGGATTGTATTTTGAATGTTACGATGAAACTTTGATGTCAAACATCTCTGCCAATAGAGCAAAGGATTGCAGTCGATCTTCAAAATCCTCAGTGATTGTCAGCGCGATTAACTCCTCTACATCGTAGGCAGATAATAGTTCGATGAGCTTTGGTTTTAATTGTTGCGGTGTCCCGGACAGAACTCTTTTGCGATTGAAGTTGATCCTTTCAAGTTCCGCTGGAGAATAGTAAACATTTTTAATATCCTCAAAAGATGCCGGACTTAAGCCCAATCCTTTTTCTAATTGAAGAAAACGAAAATCCATCAGCGCCTGGTGCCTAAAAATTTTCTCTTCACTTTCAGAACAAAATACAAATATTGCAACGTTTGCGGCTTGCATTATCAGATCTTCCGAAGGCTGGAATCTTTCTCGATACATTGCTACCGCTTCTGGTCCGCCAATTGGGTTTATAAAATGGGCAAATGAAAATCCCATTCCAAAGTGAGCTGCAAAAACACCACTTTGCCCGCTGGAGCTTAATAGCCACTGTGAAGGCACCGTTTCTATCTGCGGTATAGCTTTTATGCGTTCTTTTATTGAGCCTGCTTCTGCAGTATCGTGCAAATAGTGTTGTAAATCTGATAGCTGTTCTATAAAATCATGTTCGCTAAATCGATTGGATGGATTTAGCATAGTCGCCGTAATTCTATCCGTGCCCGGTGCTCTACCCATTCCTAAATCAATCCTACCGGGAAAAATCGCTTCCAGCATCCTGAAATTTTCAGCAACTTTCAAGGCGCTGTGGTTTGGTAGCATTATCCCGCCCGAACCTACTCGAATTCGATTAGTCTCTCCCGCCAAATGTGCAATTAGCACTTCGGGAGTTGAGCCTGCAAGACTCGAAGTGTTATGATGTTCCGACACCCAAAAACGAGTGTATCCCAGCTTCTCTGCGAGTTTGGCAAGCTCCACAGTTTCCTGAATTGCCTGCGCCGCTGTAGCACCCTTTCTAATTGGCGACTGGTCAAGAATGCTTAGTCGAATGGAGCTGCTCATATTTTATGATTGCAAACTTAGAGTCATCGTTTGGTTTATAAACCTCTTCTCAGCTTTTATGGCATAAAGATTACTTTCGTCGATTTTTACGATGCATAAATTAAATTTCTGTTTGCGACTTAACAGATTTACCTTTATAACGAAGCGATGCAAAGAAAGTTAATTACACTTTACCTTCTGATTTCAATAAGCAAAATTTCTGTTGCTCAGGACATGCCCTACGCTCGAAAGATTGTAGATACTTTAACGTCACCCTATTTTTGGGGAAGAGGCTACACCAACCAGGGTATGGAAAAGACTGCAGCATATTTGGCAAGTCAGTATAGCGTTTTCGGCTTGCATCCCTTAGGTGCCAAAAATTTCCTTCAGAAATTCTCCTACACTGTGAATAGTTTTCCCGATGCAATGGAGGTATCTATTAATGGCACCAAGCTAATGGCCGGAAACGAATTTATTGTTTCGCCAGAAAGTATGGGTAGAAAAGGAAAAGGACTGCTGCTGAAGAAAGATAGCCTGACTTACATTGATACAGCGAACAAAGTTGCACTTTTTTTGAAAGATAAGCTTACTTGGTCTGTTGCTCAAGAAAATACAGTCGATTTGATCATATTGGCTGACAAGAAAGCTATAAACGGCGATCCCTCATTTATTGAATTTAATGTGGTAAGCAAACTGGTCAGTTTTGAAGCAAATAATATTTGCGGCTTTGTAAAAGGCTTTAGACAGCCTGATTCTGTGATTCTTATCTCCGCACATTATGATCACCTTGGCGGAATGGGTAAAGATGTATACTTTCCCGGTGCAAATGACAATGCCAGCGGTATCTCATTATTATTGGGCCTTGCAAAATATTATGCTGCAAATCCACAACCCTACTCCATTGCCTTTATTGCATTTGCTGGCGAGGAAGCTGGATTATTAGGATCGAAATATTTCACTGAGAATCCATTAATTCCGCTATCAAACATTCGGTTTTTGATAAATGTTGATATGGTTGGTACAGGAGAAGAAGGTATCACCATTGTAAATGCCACCCAAAATCCGAAAGAGTATTCTATTTTAACGCAATTAAATTTCGTTGATAGATATCTTTCGAAAATCAACTCAAGAGGAAAGGCTGCTAATAGCGATCATTACTGGTTCGCTGAAAAAGGTGTGCCAGCGTTTTTTATCTATACTCTTGGAGGCGTCAAATCTTATCATGATGTTTTTGACGTATCTAATACATTGCCCTTGAATGAATATGAGGATGTATTCAAACTAATTTTAAAATTCAATGATCGATTAATGGAATGAGGCTGTCGGTTTTTATATTGCTAATTTTTATAACAGCACAGGTTACTGCCCTCGCCCAAAGTGCTATACTCTCAAGAACTTTCAAGCTTGCACCGGGAACCTCTTCCAGAGATTATATCGCAGGTTTACTTATTGTAAAGTTTAAGCCTTCCCAGCTGAGAACATTAAGCAAAGTGGCAGCAATAAATACCCCTGTCGGATCTCAAGTAAGTTTAAAAAGTGCGAAAATTGAGAGTATAAGTAAAAAGTTTTCTGGTCCGACAATTAGCACAACAGAAGATTCAATAGGTCTTGACCGTATCTACGAAATTAGATTTTCTGGAAACAGTAATATCGAAACAGTAATTAATGAGCTATTGCAGAACCCCCAGATTGAGTATGCCGAGCCAAGCTATATTTACCGTACCAATTACATCCCAAATGATCCTTCTTATGTTAGTCAGGCGTATTTAGCGCAGGTCAAAGCACCCGATTCTTGGAATTTGATTAGAAGCTCTTCAACTATTATAATTGCAATAGTTGACTCTGGAACTGATTTGGATCATCCGGATTTAGCCGCAAATATTTATGTAAATACTTCCGACCCCGTGGATGGAATTGATAATGATAACGATGGCTATACAGACAATAACCGGGGATGGGATTTTATAGGGCTTTCTGGAATAAACCGCCTGCAAGACGGCGATCCCTCAATTACAAGCGATAGTACGACTCATGGTGCACATGTCAGCGGAATCGCATCTGCGATTTCTAATAATGGAATTGGCGTCGCGAGTATCGCTTCAGATGCAAAATTATTAATAGTAAAAGCAAGTGCAGACAATGATGCAAGCGCCATATATGCAGGATTTGAAGGGATAAAATATGCTGCAGACCACGGCGCTAAAATTATAAATTGTTCTTGGGGAGGCTATAATAGTAGTGCGTTTGCAATAGACATCGTAAACTATGCTATAAATAAAGATTGCCTTATTATTGCGGCGGCCGGAAACGACAACACTTCGATCAATCATTATCCTTCTTCTTACACAGGCGTAATCTCAGTGGCTTCGGTCGATGCTTTAGACAGAAAAAGTAGTTTTTCAAATTATGGCGTAAAGATTTCTATAAGCGCTCCAGGTAATAGTATTTTTAATACGTTATACAACAATACATACGGATCATTTTCCGGCACTTCAATGGCCGCACCTTTGGTTGCAAGTGCCGCTGCTTTAGTTAAAGCGTATTATCCCTTTTACACGATGAAGCAGATTGGGCAAATAATCGTTTCCGCAGCAGATATTATCGACGCCAGAAATCCTACATATTTCGGACAATTAGGCTCCGGCAGATTAAATATACAACGCGCACTGATGCAAAATTTTTCACAAAGTATCACATTTCCCGTTTTAGCTTCCAAAACCTATGGTGACCCAGATTTTGACCTGGCAGCTACAGCGAGCTCTGGCTTAACGGTAAGTTTTATTAGTAGCAATACAGATGTCGCAACTATTGTAAATGGAAAGGCTCATATCGTTGGCGCCGGAACTACTACAATAACTGCTAAACAATTTGGAAACGCTAATTATACTGCTGCGGCAGATGTAAGTCGCGTATTGACCGTTACTAAAGCAGCGCAATTTATAACATTCGCTAACATACCAGTACAGTTAAGGGGCGGCAGCGAATACATGTTGCAAGTAGGCTCTAGTTCGGGCCTTCCTGTCAATCTAATTAGTTCAGATCCGTTTATAGCATCTTTAACAGGCGGAAAACTATTGCCTCTCCGAGTGGGTCGGCTGAGCATTTCTGCTTCGCAGGAAGGTAACTCAAATTATTTACCCGCAACCGCGATTATTCAAAATGTTCAGGTAACCGATATCGACGGATCGGTAATAAAGATTTTGCCGGCTGTATCGCCGAACGGAGATGGCATCAACGACTTTCTAACAATAGAAGGCATACGGGATTTTTCGAATAATCAAGTCATCGTATTCACAGGAACTGGTGCTCAAGTATTTCATGTGAGCAACTATAACAACGATGATCATATTTTTAAAGGATTGAACAAAAACGGAAATACATTACCTCAAGGAACATATTTTTACCTTGTTCAATTTCATTCGGAAGGGCAGAGCCAGCGTAAAGCAGGATATTTTGTACTGAAATATTAAATCTTTAGTTAATGACAGGAAGAAATCCAGTTTGTAAGTTGAGCGCCCGTAACTGGCTATTAGTTGCCATAAGTTTCCTTAATATAGTGCCCGTTTCAGCGCAGCAATTAGCTAATTACACGCAATACATGAATAACGGAACTCCGTACAACTCAGGTTTTTCGTTGATAAATAAGAGTTCAGATATTACCCTATCTGGAAAAATCCAGTGGGCAGGCATTGATGGCGCTCCTCAATCATTTTTACTGAATGGAAATCTGCAGCTCGCAGGGCTTAAAGCATCTACTGGTTTAGTAATTAGACAAGATAAATTTGGCTCGGATAATCAATCATCCGCTAGCTTATTCTTCGCTAAAGCAGTCGCAATTACATCCAGTACATTTTTGGCTTCCTCTGCCCATATTGGCTTTGAAACTTTCAATGGAAGTTACTCTCAATTAGACCCAACAGATCCACTCTTTCGAAATGATATCAATGTAACTTCGGCGACAGTTGGAATTGGTGTTCTCTTATATAATCCTGATAAATTTTATATTGGCGTTGCGATGCCGTCTTTAAGAATAGGACCGTCGCGTTTCGGCCCGTCCAGCACACTATATATTTCCGCAGGTTATCTTTATGAGATAGATTATAAACTAGCAATAAAGCCCTCAGTCCTCATTTCGTATGCTTCTAAAATCCCGGCAACGGCAGATATTTCTACTACACTCTATTTAGGAACACTTGGTCTAGGTGCGGGTTTCAATACAAATAAGGAGGCAGCAGGAATCTTTTCTTACCATGTAAGCAATATTAAAATGGGCTATAGTTATCGAACAAGCTTAAGTAATCAAGTGATTGGAGGAATTAGCACCGGAACTCATGAGTTGAGTGTCGGCTTTTACTTGGGGAAAAATAAAATTGCGAAAGTTCAACTCTAATTTGAATCACTTTACGATCTCGGCTTCCATTATGAAAATTTCCGACCTTGAATCGCCCGATTCATTCAAAACAATTTTTCCCCTGATTTTAATGGGCTTATCTGAAACCGGGATCGCGCGTTCTTACTATGAATTTCAACCATAGAAGAGATATATCCCTATCCACAATAAGCGCATTGATCATAAGGAACAACAGCTAGCATAAACTCTTGGCTTGAAGATTCTGCTTTTACCGGGATATAATATTCGGGCAATTCTACAAGCTTGTTATTTAGTGCTTTTAATTGAGTAGGAAAGTTCGGTACCATTCTAAAATCGGTGTTGTTAATATATTGCTACTCTGATAAAAGATAATTGATATTTTTTGAAGTAAAAGCAGAAAATTTATTTATAAATCCTATTTCGTGTTAGAAAATCCTTAAAAAGGAACTAAAATTTTTCATTTTTTAAATAATTGATCATTTTTATTGACAGAACTTTTTTTCATTCCTAACAAAAGACGAACAATTAAATAAAACTTATTGACTCTGGATAGGTAGTCTTATTTATCGAATTTTTGTACTTTTGAATAAAGAACGACATCTAGGTGCCGATCTCTTTCCACATTAACTTCTCTCAGTTTTTTTTGGTTTATAAATGTTAGCACTAAACGATGCTTGTAAAAACCTATGGAAGTGCTGTATATGGTATTGAGGCTACTACCATCACAATTGAAGTAAATATATCCTCCGGCACCCGATATTATATTGTCGGTCTTCCGGATAATGCTATCAAAGAAAGCTTCCACAGGGTGGAGAGCGCCATTAAGACTTCGGGCTTTCATATGCCCAGGCAAAAAATAGTCGTCAACCTTGCACCTGCAGATATTCGGAAAGAAGGATCATCTTATGATTTGGGAATCGCAGTCGGCATTCTCGCGGCATCCAATCAACTGAATCCGGAACTTCTAGATCAATATTTGGTTTTAGGTGAACTGTCCCTAGATGGAGGATTTCAAGCGATAAAAGGTGCACTACCTATCGCGATCCAGGCAAGAAAAGAAGGCTATAAAGGAATATTGCTTCCGAAAGCAAACGCGCGGGAAGCTGCTATCGTTAGCGATCTGTCGGTTTATGGCATTTCGACACTCTGCGAAGTCGTCGATTTCATGAATGCTAAATCTATCTTAACACCGACAATAGTAGATACCCGAGAGGAATTTATTAGAAAAATCAACGACTATGAGAGCGACTTTTCGGACGTAAAAGGCCAGGAAAATATTAAACGCGCGCTCGAAATTGCCGCCGCCGGCGGCCACAACGTAATTCTTATCGGACCGCCTGGGGCTGGAAAAACGATGCTTGCTAAAAGATTTCCGACCATTCTCCCTCCTTTAAATCTATCGGAAGCGTTAGAAACCACCAAAATCCATTCGGTTGCAGGAAAACTAGCCGCCTCAGACTCATTGATGACTATAAGGCCTTTTCGTTCTCCACACCATACGATAAGCGATGT
>CANHGR010000004.1 GCA_947460875.1 Sphingobacteriaceae bacterium
CGCTGACGGGCAGCAATGGTATACCACTCTTCGGGCTGGGCGATAGTTTTCATATCCTCACTTAACTTGAATAACTTAATTCCGTTCCAAAATGATCCAAAAGACATCCATGGAGTACCTTTCTCATCAAAGGCAATGTTTGGGTCGATCGCATTCCAGAGGTCGCGCCCCGGAACAGATTTCACTACCATGCCCTGATCTACCCATTTATAATCAGGCGAAGCAGGATTAAGAGTTTTATTAATTGTTAGGCCGATGGCCGAAGTGTTTTTACCAAACGCAGAAGCTGAATAGTACAAATGCCACATCCCTTTATGCAATATGATATCTGGAGCCCAGAATCCAACTCCTCTAAATCCAGGAACCGCTTCCGGTACCCAGGCAGGCGTAGTGGTAAATACTGGAGCCTCCCGCCTCCAATTGACCATGTCTTTGCTCGACCACTGACTTACACCGCCGTTTGTATAAAATAAATAGTAAGTATCGCCTTCCTTAGCCATCACCGGATCATGAGCGTCAGGGTTCGTAGTCATCGTCCCTATCGGGATCGGCGCTCTCCCGCCGGCCTGCTGTCCAAAACCTTGATTTGCCGGACGATTACGTGCAATGGTTGCATAAGACGCTTTCTGGCTTGCCACGAGCACTTCTATAAATTGCTTTTCGGCATCGTTCATCAGGGCCATCCGTTTAGGCTGCAAAGCAGTTAGCAGTACTTGCCTGTCAGTAGCATTTTGAGGAATAGTTGCATTCAGGGCATCGAGCGATCTGTTGAGATCAGCCAAAATAACAATCGCTTTCGTCTTTTGATCAGCTGTTAGATTTAGAGAAACGAATGATTGCCCATCGAGCACCCTTTGTGCTCTTTGCTCAGGAGTACCGCTATTTTGTGCAGGCTGTGCATTTCCAACTAGAAACGATGCAATCAAACAAAATATAAAAACTATTTTTTTCATGGTATTCAATTCTTTCTGTTAGATGTGTGCCTACGTTATTTTTTTAACCAGATCCAGTTGGCAGCCATCGTAAATAATATAATCCCTAAGCCGAAAAACTCCCGCGTCTCCTCAATCCACGGTTTTGTGGCATGCATAGATTGGGCAATGTTTTCTGCGCCATGTTCACCGGCCCAGCTTATAACCCCTGTATCATCAACTAGTAGATAAATCGCGTAGGCAACAAAAACCAATCCTCCGACGATATGTAAAGTAGGATTAAATTGCTTTTTTGTCGCCGCATAACATAAATACGCAGCATAGATATAAATCGGAACCCAAATGATAGGGTCAGGATCATTGTATTGCAGAAGCGCCGAAATGATAAATAAAACGCAAAAAATAATATTAAATACTTTCATGGCTATTGGTTAAAGGTCCGATTCTATTAAGTTACACTGTTTTCGATAAAAATCGAAAAGATTCGTCAAAAAAAAGTCTGTTGAACAATCCGCCATAAGGAAGATTGTGCAACAGACAATTATCTATTTTTAAGTCATTACAGAAATGCAAAAATCATTTACTGTTTCAACTCAGAACTGCTTAGCTCTTCTAAACTAGCTAGAGAACGTAAAGTCAGGCAAACGCATAATCTCACCACCCTTCATCGCTGACTCGTGTGCAAGGATACCCACGCATGTGATATTTGCAGATTGTGATGCATTAGGGTATGGCGCTCTTTCAGCAACCAAAGCCTGTAAAAATTCGTTCGCTAAATGCGGATGTGACCCACCATGACCAGACCCTTGTATAAAGGAAAGGTGAGTATTATCATCAGAATCATAAACTCCGGCAGTTGTAAAATGCTGAATTTCTTTTGGCAATAAATGAGCGTAATCAGGAATAGTCACTTTTGAAGGAGTTTCACCTGTGTGGATTACACTTTCTTCATGCTCAATTAAGGTCCACTCAAAAGATTTTTTAGAGCCGTATACATCAAAGCTTTCGCGATACTGACGTGCTGTATTGAATAAAGAGCGAGTCACCTCAGCTGCGAGATCAGAATTTCTATACTTAATATGACAAGTTTCGATTGCAAATGGTGATCCGTATTTCGGGATTAGATTTTCATCAATTCTTCCTGAACCTAAACATGATACATATTCTGCTTCACCTTTCACAAGGGCAAGCACCGGTCCAACACAATGTGTAGCATAGTGCATCGGAGGCAATCCTTCCCAATAGCCTGGCCATCCACCCATTTCTTGCTGGTGTGATGCACGCAAGAACTGAATTCTACCCAACTCACCTTTCTCATACATTTCTTTTACAAACAGAAACTCGCGGCTATAAACCACTGTCTCCATCATCATGTATGTTAGTCCGGTTTCCTTTACAGCTTCTACAATCTTTTTACAGTCTTCTACACTAGTAGCCATCGGCACAGTACATGCAACGTGTTTTCCAGCCCTTAAGGCTTTTAACGACTGCTCGGCATGATTCTGAATAGGAGTGTTAATATGTACCGCATCTACATTTGGATCTTTCAAAAGTTCGTCATAATCAGCATAACGCTTTTCGATATTAAAGGCGTTTCCAATCTCTTCCAACTTATCAGGATTTCTCTGGCAAATCGCATACATATTTGCATTAGGATGCTTTTGATAAATTGGGATAAATTCTGCTCCGAATCCCAATCCTACAATGGCAATATTAATCTTCTTCTGACTCATAAAATATCTTATTAATGTTTTGATTTTAATTGGTAATGATTTTTCGGAATACTCTCAGTATCGACCCCTTGCGCCCAGTCTCTTAAAAACTGAATGCCTTCGCTTGCAAAACCATCCTGGCTTGGAACCAAGGGCTTCCAAATACAAACTGCGCCTGCAAGTTCCTTAATATCAGGCGTAAAGCTCTCAATAGAAACTGCACCCTCGTAGTTAATTGCACTTAATGCTCTATAATAAGCATCCCACCGGGTTTGACCGGTACCAGGAGTACCACGATAGTTCTCAGACACTTGTACGTGAATAAGATCGCTTCCGGCCAATAAAATGGCTGCTTCAATATCAGGCTCCTCAATATTCATATGGAAGCCGTCAAGCATGATCTTAGCGGCAGGATGATTAATGTCTTTCACCAGTCTGGTAACGTCCTCAGCATTGTTGACCAAATCTGTTTCAAATCTGTTTAGAGGCTCCAAGGCTATCTTTAAACCGCGACTATGAGCCATCTCGCAAACTTTATAAAGGTTCGTAACAGCACGATTCCACTCAATTTTCTTTTGCTCCCGCGAAACCAACCGCGCTTTCCCAACAGCAGAATACATCGGCCCTGCAAGAAAGCCAGCATCCAGAGCATTGCAAATCTCGAAGGACGCTTCGATATAATCAAAACACGTCTTGTGGAAAGACGGATCTTCGTTGGTCAAATCACGGCTTGTTCCAAACGCTCCGCATATCACTACATCAAGTCCGTTATCTGCCAAAGCTTGCTTTACTACCTTTGTATCGATAATGCTAGGGTCTTCTACTGGCAGTTCAATAAGGTCGTAACCCATCGACTTTATCTTTGGAAAAAGAGAAATAGTCTCTGTGTTAAATGGCGATGTCCATAGCCAAGTACTTACTCCTAATTTTACGTTTAAGCTCATATTAGTTGGTTATATGCCTTTAGGGCATTGCATTCCGCCGAAATCAATGATTTATACTATCTAAAATGATGGCTATTTTTCAACCCTCATCACACCTTGCATCATTCTCCAATGACCTGGAAATGCACAGATAAATGGATAATCACCAGCTTGAGCCGGAGCGGTGAAAGTCATTGTATAATTTTCGTCAGCGTTCAACAAAGAACTTGCCTGAAAAATATCAGAACTTCTTGGGACGTATTCTAGCTCCGCAGCTTTCGGATCCATTGCCAAAGCGTCTGCCGCAGCACCCAATTTGTTAAGACTTCCAATCTTACCAATGATCAGGTTGTGCTGCTGTGAATCATTATTGCTAATATTAAGAATAACCTTCTGTCCGGCTTTAACCTTGAACATCTTTAGATCAAAACGCATTTCTTCTGAAACGGTACTAATATTAATAACTATTGCACCCGCTGGTGCCGCAGCCGCCGGAGTTGTAGCGGCTGGTGTTCCGGCAGCCGGTGTTGCGGTAGTTGTAGTGGTAACAGTCGTTGAGGTACTTGCTGTATCAGTAGACGAACTGTCGGCAGGAGCCTCGCTAACTGCTGCTTCTGTACTAGCAGAATCTGTACTTGCGGTCTTTTCTGAGTCACTGCTACATGCGGTAAAAATGGCTACACAACTAAAAATTACAAAAATCTTCTTCATCTCTATTCCTAATTTATATGTTTAATTTATTTTTTTACAAAATTATATTATAATTCCAAAATGGCAATTACTCTCCAAAAATAAAATGGTGCCTGCTTGACGAAGGCACACATTTCTAGATTTAATTATAAAAATTATTACTTAACCAGCTTTTTTAATTCTAACGTCGCATTGAGCATCGCTCCCGTTAATGGAAACGTAACTTGATTGACACCGTTATAAACGTACGCCCCATCACTTATCCTGTCTTCTGTTGGCGACTGTAAATCTGCCTGCGAGCGCAATCCTAATGACATAGGCTTGGTAAACAATGAAGGTGCTTTGCCTGTAGCAACCTGCTTCCCATCGACTTCGATAGTCATTTCACCATTCGCCGCTAATCGGGCAAGCACAGTAAACGATTCGGGAAGGGTAGCAGAAGATGTAGCGACATAGCTCTGACCATTTTGCTTTACAACCATATTCAATTTACCATCACGAATATACAATCCGTAGGCATTATCCTTCTCGCCCTGTGCAACGATCAATCCTTGCCATTGAGCAGGAAGAGGCGGCGCAACAGCTGGAGGAGGAGGATTGCCTTGTCCTACCGGAGGAAGGATAACGGGAGCGCCCCTTGTTAACGTAGCCTTAATTACTATTTCTTTCCCTGTAACATCAGGAGTAAACGATGCAGCCCGAATAGAGCCCTGTCTGTTAGCCAATGTATAAACCTCCGGCTCTGTAAGACCTTTTACGATACGTTGTGTTAACGTCAGTGTGGTACCCACTGCAAAGTCCTGATTTTTTGGTGCTGCCGCAAGAAAACCATTCGCATGCGTATTTGCTGCCGCATACAATGCTTTAGCTAGCCAATCATCGTTTAAATTACGCGAATCAATACTCGATGCATATAACAATCTACCAACTTCGTCAGAAGCCGGCATCTCGGACAATGCAACTAAGGCGATCATCCGAACATTCAAATCTGGATCAGAAAGCAACCCTGCTTTTATGATGGCATCGCTTCCTTGTCTAGTTCTCGGAAGAACCTCGATCGCTGTCTTACGTACTCCTGCGGCTGGATGACTCAACGCTTTGATAGCCACCTGCATCGCTTCGGCATTTGTGCCTTTAAGTACCCCTAGGCCATGTAACGTCCATAATGCATGAACTGCGGGACTGTTCAAGCCAATTTCATCAACTTTTTGATTATTTGCGATAGCATATATCCCCGGTAAAGCCGACAAATTTTTAGATTCAACAAGCAAACGTTGTGCAGTTTTACGCCAAAACATATTATCGTTCTCTAAAGCGGATACTAATCCCGGTATATTATTACGAGACAATGTTAGTGGCGCGTAAGTCTTTGCATTCTTGTAGACCACTTTGTATATTCTACCGCGCTCTAAATCGCGCATTGGCGTTACATAGGCATTTCCCTGTCCGCGTCCAAAAGTCTTTCCTTGTCCTGCGACTGGATTATCCGTTGGGTTTGGATTGTGTTGGATAATAAAATTGTACCAATCAGCTATCCAAACAGCACCATCGGGACCAACTTCCGCATGAACCGGACCAACCCACTCATCAGAACTGGCCAGGAAATTCCAACCATCTTTCTCTCTGAAGCCTGCACCACTACGCTCTATAACCGCCCTATGTACAAGTCTTGCAGTAGGCTCATTAACAAAAGCGATACGATTCCAGTACTCTCTAGGAAAATTTCTCGCGGTGTAGAAATGATGGCCCGCAGCGGCAGTAAATCCACCAAATACGTCCACCTGTCTCAAATTCGGGGTAAGAGTATGCAGATCAGCATGGCCTTGAATATTTTGAAGAGGGATACTAATTTGCGCAGCTCCTCGTCCTCCGCCTCCACCTTGCGGTTGCTGCGTTACCGCCTGGTCAGCAGCTAAAACAACTGCAGAAGGAAGTGGTCTTTGCATATATGTATAGGGCATCGAATAATATGCACTATGGATATTGTTTGCTGTAGAAACAAAAGTATGATTCTCTTCAGTTTGACCCAAGCCCCAGGTATTATTGGTAGCATTTGCCAAGAATTCCATATTTTTTCCATCCGGATCAAGACGATAAACGCCCTGAGCAAAACGAAGTGGTTTACCATCTGCTAAGCCGTTAAACCCGGAATAACCAACAACACCCCATATTTTATTGTCGAAGCCATAAATTAAGTTTGACGGTCCAGCATGTGTGTCATATTTACCCCAACCCGTCAGAATTTTTTCGCGAACGTCGGCCTTATCATCACCATTAGTGTCTTTTAGGAAAATAAAATCCGGCGCCATTGAAACAACAACTCCACCATTGGCAAAAACCATGCTGGTAGGAATATTAAGCTTATCAGCAAAAATTGTAAACTTGTCTGCCTTGCCATCGCCATTGGTATCCTCACAAATTTTTATTCGATCATTAGCAGCACCGTCTGTTTCAAGAAAGGTGTTTGGATAATCGACAGATTCGACAACCCATAAGCGTCCGCGCTCGTCCCAAGACATGGCGATCGGATTAGTGATATCCGGCTCTGCTGCAAACAACTTCACTTCAAAATCTACCGGCACTTGCATCAATTCCATCGACTGCTGAGGAGACAACGCATACTGAAATTTAGGTGGAGGATTACGTCTTTCGTAATTAGGAACCACGATCGTGTCGTCATACCTCAAAACCGGGGGGCGTAAAGCCGCTACTTGCGAACCTACCTTATCTCCGAGTGCCCAAATAACACCGTTTCCTACTAACTTAATAAAATCAGGCTGTAGCCAAGTACTATCATTATGTCCGCCCGCAGTATAGAATACGCGACCTTTTCCCTGATTACGCACCCAAGTCCAAGGCTCGCGACTTGTTCCTGAAACACGCTCTTGAAGGATGGTCATATCGGGATTAAGATTGCTATGAACATAGCTTTCATCCCATGAAGAAAACTCCTTCACACCCTGCATGACAGGGTGTGTGGAATTTATCGTTGTAGCTTTAAACACACCTGTTCCATGCTCCTTAAATTGTCCACCAACAGCCTTAATATACCATGCGGAGTTGGTAAAACATGCAGATGCAGAATGGATAGGAACTAGGCCCTTTCCTCCTTCAACAAAATCCTGCAACGCCTTAGACTTGGCAGCTGATATCTTATCATAATTCGCATAAATTATTAAAGCATCATATTTAGCCAAATTCTCAGCATTTAAGTCATTGGTATCAACGCTGTAAGTTATATTGACACCACGTGCAAACAGCGGAATATTAACCCATGGAGCGTACTTGCCCGAGTTGTGATGAGTACTGGTATTACCCAAGAACAATACCTCTGCACGCCTTGGTCCGTCATCAGCAATATGCTCGTTTGTGTAAACGTAGCTATTGCTACTCAACAGAGCCAATATACCACAGCCTAATAATAAAAAAGCTAATCTCTTCATAATGTTTTTCAACCTATTTCTGTTCTATTCTACTTAACAATCTTAGTAATTACAGTGACAGTTGACGTGCCGTTTTTCAACTTGAAATCGTCGGCATAATCTCCAAATTTATCTGTCGAAACTGCAGGATTATCACTTCCGGAACGTATTGGACCAGCTAGTGCCGAAGCAAAGGCTGATGGCGCTTTTGAAGTACCCACTACCTTATCGTCAACGCTCAAACTCATTGCGCCATCTAAACCTAGAGTTGCAACGATGTTATACTGTGGAGCCAATGGTTCAGTTGAGCTAATCTTGTAAGATTTACCGGCTTGGTTAACCACATAATTAACCTTACCACCTTGAACATAAATTCCAAATCCGTTATCTTTTCCACCCTGACCAATGATAAATCCTTCAATTGGACCCGCAGCAGGAGCTGCTGCTTGTGGCTGACCACCTCCTCCTCTACCTTGCATTGGAGGTCTTACCGTCGCTCTGATCGTAAGCGCCTTTTTCGCAGCATCCAGTACTGCAGGAGGTGCTACCCTTGTGTTAGGATTTACGATCGGATTATACATATAAGCAAGAGTCTCTTCAGTTAAGCCTTTGTATATACGCTGAGGCAGACTATACTGTTGTCCTACTGCCGGCTCATTTGCCAAAATATTTCTAGGCATTGCCGCTAAATAACCAGCTTCATGCTTAACAACCGCTGCAAATAAAGCTCTAGACAACCATTCGTCGTTTGCATTAACAGGATCAATGCTTGCAGTGTATAAAGCCCTACCAACTGCATCAGATGCAGGCATTTCTGTAATAGCAGCAAGGACAAACATCCTTGTGTTAAGGTCCTTGTCGTTAAGTAAGCCGACTTTCTGTATTGCGTCTAAGCTTTGTTGAGTTGAAGGCAATACCTGAACTGCTGCTTTTCTAACACCAGCCGCAGGATGTGACAATGCACTTATCGCTACTTGCATTGCTTCTGCATTAGATCCACTAAGAGCGCCTAATCCATGAACCGTCCAAAGAGCGTGCAAAGCAGGTCCATTCAGTCCGATTTCATCTACCGACTTATCATTGATAATTTTATAAAGTTCAGGAAGTGCCGCCATGTTTTTAGTCTCAACAATTAATCGTTGAGCTGTCGTACGCCAAAACATGTTATCGCTTTTTAATGCGTTAATCAATCCGGGAAGGTCTGTTCTTGAAAGGCGTATTGGAGTATAGGGTTTAGCGTTTTTGTAAACTACACGATAGATACGTCCGCGCTCAAGATCACGCATTGGCGTAACAAATGCATTGCCCGAACCTCTTGGAAATTGTCTTCCTTGACTAACCGCTGCACTTGGTTGCGGATTGTGCTGGATTATATAATTATACCAATCTGCTACCCATACCGCACCATCAGGTCCTACTTCAGTATGAACCGGGCCAACCCACTCATCATTACTTGCCAGCAAATTCCATCCATCTCTTTCAGTGTAACCCGCACCATTACGCTCAATTATGGCGTTATGAACTAATTTACCTGTAGGCTCATTTACAAACGCAATTCTGTTCCAATATTCTTTAGGGAAGTTCCTTGCTGTATAAAAATGGTGCCCAGCAGCTGCTGTATAACCACCTGCTTGATCCACCTGCCTCAAAAACGGTGTTAGTGGATGCATATCGTTGTGTGTAAAAATACGCTGAACAGGAATAACTGTAGCCGGACTATTCGAACCCGGAACGGTTTGTACAGCGCCGCGACCACCACCACCGCCACCAAAGCCACCGCCACCGGCAGGTTGAGGTGCAGCAACAAATCTAGCCGCAAGGGGCTTATTAGTAATATATTTTCCAGGCAAAGAAAAATAATCGCTGTGATCTCCGTTAGCCGTTGAAACGAAAACACTATTGTCTTCTGTCATGCCAAGTCCCCAAGTATTATTGGTCGACTTCCCTAAAAACTCCAATTGCTTTCCATCGACATTAAATCTGAAAACAGACTGTCCTTCTGTACCCGGAGCCACTCCATTGTAAGGGCCATCAATCGGACCGTTATATCCTGAATAGCCAACTACGCCCCAGATCTTATTGTCAAAGCCATATTGCAGGTTTGACGGACCCGCATGGGTGTCAGTTTTACCCCAACCAGTGATGATGTTTTCGCGAACATCAGCCTTATCATCGCCATTGGTATCTTTAAGAAACACAAAATGTGGTGCCATAGAAACAATCACACCGCCATTAGCGAAAACCATACTGGTAGGTATATTCAGCTTATCAGCAAACACTGTAAACTTATCTGCTTTTCCATCGCCATTAGTGTCTTCGCAAATTTTAATTCTATCGTTGGACGCTCCATCAGTTTCAAGGAACGTATTCGGATAATCGACAGATTCTACCACCCAAAGCCTACCTCTTTCATCCCAAGCAATTGCTATAGGATTAGTGATATCCGGCTCTGCTGCAAATAGTTCTAATTTAAAGTCGACAGGAACTTGTATTGCTGCCATAGACTGCTCTGGACTAAGTCCAAATTGGAATTTTGGAGGAATTGGAGTACCTCTTAAAGCAGTATAAGGAATAACTTTTGGATAATTTGGAACTTTTATTGTGTCGTCATATCTTAATGCCGGTGCCTTATAAGCCGCTACCTGCGCACCTAGCTGAGTACCTAAAGACCATAATACACCATTACCTAACATTTGAACAAAGTCAGGACGCACCCAAGTGCTATCTGTGTGACCAAAAGCAGTATAAAATACTCTTCCTCTACCTTGATTACGAGTCCATGTTTGTGCAGTACGTGCACCATTTTCAACGCGTTCTTGCAAGATCGTCTTATCAGGATTGATATTAGTTAAGCTGAAAGCGGCATCTGTAGTTGCAAAAGGAGAAATACCTTGAGTAACCATGCTAGCCGTTGACGTATTAGCCGCTGTAAAAGTAGCCTGAGTATCACCTTGTACTCTTGCTCCTACCGCTTGAACATACCAAGAAGAATTAGCAAAACTTGCTGCCGCGGTATGAAGTGGAATAAGTCCCTTTCCTCCTTCTACGAAATCCCTAAGCGCCTTTTCTTTTGCAGCCCCAATTGTTGGATAATCTGCATAAATTATTAACGCATCATACTTAGCTAAGTTTACGGCATTTAAATCATTTGTATCAGCCGTGTACGTAATATTGATATTCCGCTTAAATAAATCGATCGAAAGCGGCGCAGCATATTTAATTCCATTATGGACCGTTGCTGAAGACGGATTTCCAAGAAATAGAACTTCGGCTCTTCTTGGGCTTGCTTGTTGCTGAACTTCAGCACCTGCCTTTTGTACTTCCACAATTGGCGCAGAAGTAGCAGACCTTAGGGCCGGGAGACGATCTCTCGTCGCAGCAAAGGCGAAAATCAGTGTACCGCTAAAAAGCAGTAAATAAGCTATTTTTTTCATTTCTATTATAGTGTTATTGTTAGTTTACTAATTGATTGGTTTATTTACTTGTAACGATACCGAAGTATTAGCCCCTGTATAAATAAATAAGCCAGGGTAAGTGCCAAATTTCTCTGCCGCAGTTGGCGTTCGTGATGCACGTAAGTATGCCTCAGGAGTATCGCGACCTGCGCGAACATCTAAAAGCAAAGGCTTAGTGAAAGCAGATGGCGCTTTCCCTTTCGCAACTTGTTTACCGTTTACTTCCATGCTCATTTCACCATTAACCGCTAACTTGGCAACAAGGTCAAACTGCGCAGGCAATGTACCCGTCGATTTGGCAACATAGCTCTTTCCGTCCTGGTTTACAACCATGTTCAATTTTCCATCTTGGATAAAAACGGCGTAACCATTGTCTTTAGCACCCTGTCCAAATACGAACCCATTTAAAGGAACCAAAGGTCCGGTAGTAGAAGATACTTGCTGGTTTGGCGCAGGAAGAGGTGTGTTTACTCTATACAAGCTTGGAACCACCGGCTGAACGCCCCCACTTCCTTTCGCTAAATTCGCTTTAATAACTATTTCTTTTCCAACCACATCCGGAGTAGCTGTTATAGGCAGCGTTCCGCCACGTGCTCCGGCTATCGGTCCGATCGGATAAGTATATGTTTGAGATAAAACCCCAAGGTAAATTCGTTGACTTAAAGTTAATTCAGTACCCGGCGCTGGTGTTGCCATTTTCGGACTAGCAGCAATAAAGCCATCTGCATGCGTGCTGGCTGCAGCAAACAATGATTTTGTCAACCATTCGTCAGCAGCATTCTTTGGATCGAGACTCGCGGCATATAATGCCTTTCCAATTTCTACCGATGGAACTAAATTGGCAATCGCCAAAAATGCGTTCATTCTTGTATTTAAGTTCTGATCGTTCATTAATCCTAATCTTAGGATTGCATCAGATGCTTGTTGATTTGATGGCAATACTTCAAGAGCAGCTTTTCTAACGCCGGCGGCAGGATGAGATAAAGCTCTGATCGCAACTTGTAAAGCCTCAGGTTGACTACCATTTAATGCACCCAAGCCATGAAGAGTCCAAAGAGCATGAACAGCAGGGCTATTTAACCCTATTTCGTCAACCTTTTGGTTGTTCACAATAGTGTATAGACCGGATAATGCCGCAAGATTCTTGGATTCTACCAATAAACGTTGTGCATGCATACGCCAAAACATATTATCATTTTCTAACCCGGCAAGTAAACTTGCTGGATTGTCTTTCGATAAAACAACTGGAGCAGCAGGCTTCGCATTTTTATAAACTACACGGTAAATTCTTCCGCGCTCAAGATCACGCATTGGCGTAATATAAGCTGAACCCTGACCGGTTACAAATTGCTTTCCGCTACTAACTGTCGGACCCGGAGTTGGATTATGCTGAATAATAAAGTTATACCAATCTGCAACCCAAACTGCTCCATCTGGACCAACTTGTGCATGAACCGGACCAACCCACTCATCATTGCTAGACATTAAATTCCATCCATCTACTTCCTTAAATCCGGCACCGTTAGGCACTATAATTGCATTGTGCACCAATCGTCCTGTTGGCTCATTTACAAAGGCAATACGATTCCAATATTCTTTAGGGAAGTTACGTGCTGTATAAAAGTGATGACCAGCCGCAGCGGTAAAGCCACCCATGAAGTCCACTTGCCTCAAATTCGGAGTCATTACGTGCATATCAGAGTGACCCTGAATATTTTGTATGGGCAGAACCGAAGCAGACGCCTGACGACCCATCACTCTTGGAGCCTGACCACCGCCTTGAGGAGCACCAGGCCCTTGACTTACTCCACTTCCGGCAGGTACAATTTTAGCAGGAAGCGTTTTTGCCATGTAAATGTTCTCCATCGAGTAGTAATCACTATGGTCTCCATTGGCAGTAGAAGAAAATATATGATTATCTTCCGTAAATCCAATTCCCCAAGTATTATTACTTTGACTAGCTACAAACTTCATGTCTGTTCCATCAGAATTCAAATTGAACATTCCACGGGTGAAAGCAAGTGTTTTGCCATCTTTAGTTGTACCGGCGTAACTTGTTCCAATCATCCCCCATAATCTGTTGTTGAAACCGTAAGTTAAGTTGTTCGGTCCGAAGTGAGTATCGTTCTTAAACCATCCACCCATGATGTTTTCTCTCACATCGGCTTTATCGTCTCCATTTGTATCTTTCAAGAAAACAAAGTGTGGTGCCATTGTTACTACTACACCACCATTAGCAAATGCTAAACTGGTTGGAATGTTTAATTTGTCAGCGAAGATGGTAAACTTATCAGCCTTACCGTCGCCGTTAGTGTCTTCACAAATTTTAATACGATCATTTGTTGCTCCATCTGTTTCAACGAAAGTGTTTGGATAATCTACAGATTCTATAACCCATAGACGGCCTCTTTCATCCCAAGACATGGAAATTGGATTAGTAATATCAGGCTCAGCAGCAAATAGTTTCAGTTCAAACTCTGCTGGAACCTGGATAGTCTTCATAGATTGCTCCGGACTAAGTGCGTATTGAAATTTTGGAGCCGGTACGCGTCCTTCATAATTTGGAACAACGATGGTATCATCATAACGTAGCGTAGGAGCGCGGAAAGCAGCAACTGCCTGACTTACCCGATCGCCAATCGCCCACATCACACCATTTGTAATCATTTTGGTGAAATCTGATTTTGTCCAAGTGCTATCATTGTGACCACCTGCAGTATAAAACACCCGACCTTTACCTTGATTACGTACCCAAGTCCATGGTTCACGTGTTGTACCTTCTACGCGTTCCTGAAGGATCGTCATGTCCGGATTAATATTACTATGAACATAGCTTTCATCCCAAGACGCAAATTCATTGATGCCTTGCATGATCGGGTGACTAGCATTTATCGTAGTTGCTTTAAATACTCCTGTACCGTGCGACTTGAAACTTCCACCTACAGCCTGTATATACCAAGCTGAGTTGGTGAAACAAGCAGACGCTGCGTGCAATGGAATTAACCCCTTTCCGCCCTCTACAAAGTCTCTTAAGGCTTTTTCTTTCGAAGCAGATATTCTATTATAATTTGCAAAAATTACTATACCATCATATTTAGCTAGATTCTCGGCGTTCAGATCGTTTGTATCAATGGTATAGGTCATATTAATACCTTTCGCAAACATCGGAATCGCTAGCCAAGGGGCGTATTTCCCTGAGTTATGATGCAACGATGCGTTACCAAGGAATAATACCTCAGCACGTCTCGACATCAGTGGCGGCGGCGGCGGCGCAACAGTCGGCGGAGCCACAACTGGGGCAGCGACAATTGGCGCTGAACTACTTCCGTTTGAACGGGATTTGTCTGAGCATGCATAAAACAATACGCCGCTAGCTAGCAGTAAATAAAATAAATTTTTCATTTTAAAATTGATATCGTTGGTTAGAAAACAATAAATTGGTCGTAAAGAATGACAATAATGAACAATTTTTTCGAAAAAATTTTGCTTTATATTATCCAATAATGACTTTATTATATCTTATATTTGTCCTAACAAGTAACTTTTTAGATAAAATCAGTTGGCTTTAAAACACGTCATCCAAAAGTCGCCGATACCGGAAACAAAGGCATTTGTAACGACCAAGTTGTTTTCTGCTCATTTCGATCCGACCCTACACTTTCATTCTGAATATCAACTCTTTTTAGTTTTAAACGGCAGAGGGACGCGATTTATTGGCGATAATATAAAGCCCTTTAAAGAAGGAGATATTGTCTTTACCGGACCGGACCTTCCGCATTTATGGCGTAATGAAAGCATCTATCCTAATAAAAAAAACAAGCCTGTTGCATCAGGCATAGTAATCTATTTTAGAAAAGATTTTTTGGGAGAATCGATACATCAAAAAGAGGAACTCGAAACGATACATCATCTGTTCAAACGATCGCTTAGAGGATTAGAAGTGATCGGAAAAACAAATAAAATGATCCGCAAAATGATGTTCGAGCTTTTAGAGATGAAAGGTATTCAAGGCATCATTCAATTGCTTAAAATATTGGATACGCTAGCGAAATCGCCTGATTGTCATCCGATTGCACATACAGGATTCAAACCTGTAAGCAAGAAAACAGAAACCGACCGGATGAACAGAGTTTATGAATATGTGATGCAAAATTTCAGACAAAAAGTAAGCCTTGAAGAGGCTGCTGCCATAGCAAACATGACACCTACTTCGTTTAGTCGCTATTTTCGATCGCGTGTCAATAAGTCATTTTCCGATTTCTTAAAGGAAATAAGAATTGACTATGCATGCAAGCTCCTTCATGAAGAAAAAATTAATATTAACCGAATCGGCTACGAAGCAGGATTCCCTACTTTGTCAAATTTCAATAAGCAGTTTAAACGAATGACCGGAAAAACACCACTACACTATAAGAACGACTATCTTAAAGTTAAAATAGATACCTACGGCGATTTCTAAACTCCACCGTGAGTTTTACTTTTTCCTTTCTGACGGTACCGGAATATCGAGATCTGCCCTCACAGGCGTTCCAAAATTTGGGGTACCATCTTTGTTCCAAGTAAACTTCTGCGCCCTCGGCGAGCGAAAGCGACCACAGCCTTGCCCAGGTTCTGAATTTGCATGGTATAAAATCCAATCTTCTCTCCCATCCGGAGATTTGAAAAAAGAGTTATGACCAGGAGCATACACGTTATTTTCTATCGATTGTATAAATTTTGGCTCGGCACTTTTCTCCCATGCCGCCGAATCAAGCAAGTTTTTCTTGCCGGCGAAAGTTAGCAGACCTAACGCATAAGAATCTGTCCAGCAACCACTCGCAGAATAGACGATAAATAACTTGCCTTTATTCCTTAATATCTGCGGACCTTCATTTACATCGACATGGGAAGGAATTCCTTTCAGATCTCCGTCCCTTTCCCATTTATATTTTGGACTCGATATTCTGACGCGATTACCCTCTATCGTCCAAGGATTTTTCATCTTTGCAATATAAATATCCTGCCGGCCGTTTACATCCCCCTCCCATCCAGACCAAATCATATACAACACGTTGTCATGTTCAAAAACAGAGCCGTCAATCGCCCATTTATCCGACGGATCAGCCACCTTGCCTTTAAACTCCCAAGTACCCTCCATTGGATCTGCAGATGAATTTTCAATCACATACATTCTATGATTTACATTATTCCCATCATCGGCAGCAAAATACATGTACCACTTATTATTAATAAAATGAAGTTCGGGGGCCCATATTTCCTTTGAATAAGAAGTGCCTACCGGTGGTGTCCAAACAACTTGTTGAACAGCATCCTTCAGTTTAGCCAGACTAGTAGTCTTACGGATACTTAATCGAGCGCCGGACGTATTCGTATAATAGTAATATCCATCCTTCTGAATAACCCAGGGGTCTGCGCCCGAGGGCAATAATGGGTTAGTAAAAGTCTCAATTTTATCGCTATTCTCAGGGTAGAATCCACAAAGCGATATCACGAGCACCGCTAAAAGAATAATAGATCTTTTCATCTGCTTTAATTGTTTGGATCGGTAGAAATCACTACACTGCACTAAATTAATTAAATAAGATTTGATTCTAAAAAAAGAGCGCCCTCACGGGCACTCTAAAAATCTTAATACTAAACTTTAAAATCTACTCTTTACACTACGCGGAAAATCAACTTGTGCAATAACAGTCTATATAAAAATCATTAACGTATACTATATTTTTTTCAATGCCGTCTAACACTTGTACGTAGTTGGCAAGCAGTATGATTAAAACCAAATCCAACGGACTATCAACTGCCTTAAAAATCTTCCAAAAAAAAGAGGCTGTCTTTTTGAGACAGCCTCTTGAATTACCAATTACTTACCTTAAACTATGGTAGTGTAATTTTCAAAACATCAGAGTAAGTGTACTCTCCAATGTCTTTAGCTTTTACTCCAACGCGACCATAAACATAGTTCTTGTTATAGTAAAACGCTGGTGTAGATGTAGGAGTCGGCATATTAACTGCTATAGTCGTAGTGAGCGAACCGTTGGTAAATGCACCAAGCGCAGTAGCATTTTTAGATGCATTTGCAATCGCATTACTGATGTCCACAATGTTTGTCTTGCCAATAAAGAATCTGGCTTGATCTACAACTACAGTACTAACTTGCTTTAGAGTGAACGTAGCAGTGAATACATAAGCGGGTTTTGTTCCGCTTACCGCTACTGTAAAGCCACTTACCGTCTGGTGTGGAACTACCGGAACATCAACAGTAGTAGCCCCTTTCACTGTAACATTAATGGTGTCAGTGTTAGCTACCCATGGACCTCTTGATGCACGTGTCAACTTATAGTCTCCATCGTACAGAGATGCTGAGAATGAACCATCTTGCTTTACATAAACTCCGATCGGTGTAAACAATGGAAAACCACGTTGACGTAACTCTAGCATATTTTGAGCATCAAGATTTGCTCGCACGCCTAACGGTGTAGTTGTTCCTAGTTGCACTATTCTTCCACTTAATATGGAACTTGGTGGATCAAAATTATCTTTCTTTACACATGCAGCCAGCAACGAAACGACCGCAACTGCTGCTATATATGATGATATTTTCATTTTCATAATTCTATTGTTGGAATGGATTAAGTTTGATTTTTGGATTATTATCCCTTACACTCTGATCAATATAGGCATAATAATTTTGTAACAGCCAGTTGCGTGCATTTGTGTTACGCGGCGCAATAAACTTATCATACACAAATTTATTATGATCTGGATGACCCGGACGTGAAATGCGGTAGCCAAATAATGCATAAACATTCGCAGAAGGAGTAGTTTTAGATCCGTTAAAAATGGTATGCGCAATTCTCCAACGTTTAATATCCCATAAACGATGATCCTCAAAGCAAAGTTCAACTCTGCGCTCGTTTTGCAAGATCGGGAGCGTAATATTTGCTGCCGTAATACTATTCGCAGGGAATCCTGCTCTTTGTCTTAAACGGCTTAGATATTCTGCAGCTTTAGTTTTACCACCTGTTGTACCAGGAGCACCTAATACATCTAACTGGAAGGCAGCTTCTGCAGCATTCAAGTAGGTTTCACCTAATCTGTATCGTACCCACCACAAGGTGTTGGTTACACCACGGTTACTTGAACCAATAACTGGATCAATCAGCTTTCTGAGGTAAAATCCGGTTGGTGAAACTTCATTGACATTCGGTTGAGGACCGCCAAGGCCGGTTAAACGGCCACCATCTGTATGAGTTGATCCCAAAGCACCTGTTGAAGAAACATATTTAGTGCCATCCCAAGTATAAATACCTGCTTGGATATCTAAAGAAGCGCCTTTCATAAGTTCACCAGGATAAGCGATATTACCATAAAGACGAGCATCTTTATTAGCAAAAATATCTTGCTGCTTAGCATAGAATATCCAGTTAGCTTGTGATGCTACAGTTCCATTACCGGTTCCTAAAAGCTCTCCTGAACTGCCTGCAGGGCGGTTGGTATATTCGAAAGCCTCTACAAGATTCAACGACGGACTGGTTGCAGATGAAGAAAGGTTATCCTCGCGAATTGAACGAGCAATATTATCATATGAGAAGTTATGACCACTTCCCGGAATAAGATAATCTCTTGCCCAGATCACCTCAGGGTTACCTGACTTCTTGCTGTACATATCAAAGAAATTCTCACCTAAGTTTGGATTAGACTCATAAAGAGAATAAACCCCACTGTTCAGAATCGCCTGTGATGCTGCAAAAGATTTCTGATAATAATCTACCGCTTTTGACGATGGTATGCCTACTTCTCCGCCAGCTAGAGATACCGTTGGAGTTAGAGCAGTATTAAACTGCGCAATAGACCCAGCATAAAGCATTGCTCTACTTTTTAACGCAAGTGCGCCATATTGGTTAATACGACTTTTACTTGCATTATTGGGTATCAGATCCGCTGCAATAGCGTCAACCTCAGAATTGATAAAGTCATAAACTTCGGCTTCTGTGTTTCTTGCCTTTTGAAGGTAGGTTGGATCACCGCTAAAATCATACACCTGAAGTTCAGTAATGATTGGAACTCCACCGACCTGTTTTACAAAGTCAAAATAAATCTCTGCACGCATGTAACGCAACTCTGCAATAAATAACTTTCTATCGGAAGGTAGTACATCTCCCCCGGTTATTGTTGTAAGGTTAAATAGCGCCAAGTTAATATTACGAATTCTAGTGTAATATTGGTTCCATTGGTTATCAAAACCGATTTGGTTTGAATACGTAGCAAAGGTATTATCACCTGTACTAGAACCGCCTGAAAGTGCATCATCTGTAACATTCATACCACTTTTACCGCCAAAACTATGACTAGGCAATTGTGCATAAAAAGATGAAAGTACACCTAAAGCCAGTGCTTTATCGGTCCAAATCTTACTTCCCGGAATAGGAGCACTAGACTGGGTGACATTCGGCTGCCTGTCTAGAAAATTCTTCTTGCACGCTGACAATGTCAGGAGCGAAGCGCCAAAAATTAAATAATATTTATATATACTTTTCATGATTTAATAATTAAAGGGTCAAGTTAAAACCTAAGCTAGCGAACCTTGTTTGAGGAGACACTAAACCACTTGATAGTTGAACCTCAGGATCTAGATTGAACTTATGTGATCCGTTGTCTATGGTAAATGCATTAACCATACTAAATGTCATTCTCAAGCTTTGAGCTCCAATCTTTCTAACCAAACTTTGTGGAAAAGTGTATCCTAACTGAACGTTTCTTAAACGAATATAAAATATATCCATATTATAGAAAGAACTGTTTCTAGAATAGCTAGAGTGACTGGTCAAATCCTTACGGATTGGAGGATTAGCTCCCGGAATCCAAGGGCTGGTCACATCAAATGCATTCTCATGGCGCCATACATCTTGAAACATCCAATCAGGAGAACTACCGTTTGCAGTATTAGAGAATGGAACTCTTGCTTCGGCAGTTCTTACAAAAGAATACAAAGATGCACCGGCAAAAGCTAAATCAAGCGACCAGTTTTTGTAAGAAAAGGTATTGTTCAAACCAAATGATAACATCGGCTGACCAGTACCATAACCAATTGCTCTACGATCTAAACCATTGATGATTCCATCACCATTGTTATCCCTGTAGATAATATCACCCGGAAGCAAGGTTCTGTTTCCTTGACCGTCAACATTTACAGGGTGATTGTCGATTTGCTCTTGAGATTGGAACTGCCCGTCAATTTCGTAGTTGAAGTTGATATCTCTTACACGACCATTATAGTTGACATCTTCATAAACTTCATACGAGTTACCCGGACGAAGTTTATATCTTGAAAGTGTTTTGGTACGAGCAAATGTTGCTACTAAATCTGAACTGAAATTAACAGCCCCGATTTTAGTATCATAACCGATCAAACCATCAAAACCATACGTTCTTCTTGATTCAAGGTTTTCATTAGGCAAAGAATAACCTACCTCACCTGGAAGTAATACGTCATATCTTGCTGCAGGGAGACCTGTATCATCACTTCTAAACACATCAAGCTCTGCTCTTAGTTTGTTAAACACGTTAACGTCGATACCAAAATTGTATGAAGTAACTTTTGTCCAAGTAAGATTCAATGGAGGTAAGCTGCTTCTTGGCGCAAGACCAATAACCGGAACATTATTAAGTACAGCTCCAGCACCACCGTAATCATACACCGGCTGACCACCTTCGTTCAATACATCATTCGGATTCTGGTTGTTATCATCACCTGTTTGACCATATCTGAATCTAACTTTCAAAAGGTTCACTACATCTCCGAAAGCATTCTTAAAGAACGGCTCTTCAGATGCATTCCATGAAGCACCGATAGTTGGGAAGAATCCGTAACGGCTACTAGGAGCATAACGGCTAATTCCTTCGTAACGACCACCCGCCTCAATGTTGTATTTTTGTTTGTAGTTGTAAACAACGTTAGCTACATAAGACTCACGAGCTAAATGCGACTCCCGATCCTCCAAACCTGATATTTGCGCAACACGAGTTACGTAAACAAAGTTATTGGCAGGTAGCGTATTGTATTGCATAAAGTCGTCAAACTGCATTTCCTGCTCTACAGCAGCAATTGTATTTAAGCTATGCTGACCAAATTTCTTGTCATAAGAAAATTTCATTTGCTTATAACGTCTCAATGGCAACTCTCTTGTTTTTCTTCTGAATGGATTTTGGTTACCACCACCGGTTGCAAGAACATACTGATCTGTTGCCGGACTGTAGTTAAATGAGTTATAAACAAACTCCTGGTTTTCAAACCTTCTAACACCTAAACGATACTGCATAGTACCCAATACTTTCAAACCGAAAGGGAATTGGTACTCTGCCATAAATGTTCCTGTGAAATTACGGATTTTCTCTTCGTTCCATCCTGTAATTTGCTTAGTAAACGTTCCCGGATTACGGTTAATGTCATGCACATTCTGCAAATAATTGGGGTTTTCATTCGCATATGGTCTTTCTATTGGCCACATGTACAGCGTAGCACGGAATATACTTAAATATTCATCAATTCCCGGTACACCTACGTAACCACGAGCTTCTAAACGACCGTTGATCAACGCACTTACTTTCAATCCTTTAGCTAATGAGCTTTCAAGGTTAGTTGTAAAGTTGTACCTGTTAAAACGGTAATCTTTGATGATATCATCTTGATTCAAGAAACTCAAAGAGAAAAAGTAAGCTGATTGCTCAGAACCACCTCTTGCAGAAACGTTCATTTCGTACTTAGGTACATTACTCTGAAAAATATAATCAGCGTAGTTGGAACTCTTGTATGCTGCAGCCTGTTGGTTTGCAAGTAGTTGATTTCCTTTGATAAAACCACCGGCTCTCCATTTTTCAATTTCGGCAGCACTTGCGTTAGCATCATACGATGGCGCCGTGTTATTCGCTTCAGCTATATTTTGAGCTGCTTGGTTTCTTGCAGTTAAGAACGTAACAGCATCTGCAGGAGTAAAATAATTGGTGAAATTACTCACACCATAGTATCCTGTAGCAGCAATTGTTGCTTTTTCGCCAGCTTTACCTTTCTTAGTTGTTACCAGTACAACCCCGTTAGATGCTCTAAGACCATAAATAGCCGCAGCACCATCTTTCATGATTGCAATATTCTCAATATCATTTACACCTAATTGGTTGAATGCAGCAGCATCAGATGGGATGTTATCAATAACATACATCGGGGTACCAAGGTTACGAATCTGAATTCCGATACCGTTACCTGGTCTTGCATCTTCCGCTACACCACCACCGTTTCTTGATGTAAGCCCGGCTACTCGTCCAACAAGCGCGTCTGAAGCAGTAGAAGCATTTGTTTTCACAAGCTCCTCTGTTTTAACGTTTGCTACAGATCCTGTCGAAGTAAGCTTGGTTGCAGCACCGTAACCGGTGATTACCACTTCTTCAAGTGTGGTGTTATCAGCTGATAATACTACATCAAGACTAGTGTTATTGTTAACAGCTACTTCTTTAGTAGTAAAACCAACAAATGTAAACACCAATGTTGCCGTTGCCGGAACATCAATACTATACATACCATTGGCATCAGTGATCACACGGGTATTACCACCCTTAAGTGTTACACCTACACCCGGCATAACAACTCCTTTGCTATCTGACACTTTTCCTCTCACCACTACTTTGAGCAAATCGCTCGTAGCTGGTGCACCGGCCTCACTTTTCCCAAAAGTTACTCCGGTAAATGCAATTAATAAGATTAATTGCAGCATAATTAACTTCATTGCAACCCTCGAAGGCGCAATAAATTGCTTTCTTTCCATTTTTTTAACTTTTTTGTTTAATTAAATTGATTAGCGGACAGAATCTTTTCCTGAGGCCCCACCCCCGGTCCAGACTTTAAGCTGCAGCGCCGCCACGCTGAAGCTGGCTTTTAAATTGAGATTTTGTAAATTTTTACCATAGAGACCGTTTAGATTTAAATTCGTTTTAACTAGCAGAAGGGCAAAAAGATGCTCTTTATGCTCAAAATTCAACAATAAGTAACTAATTATTTGGTTTAAAAATAGACTAATACTTCTTGTGAATCTCTAAAAAACTTTTTTTAGTTCATCTAGGGCTTATAAATAAGTCCACTGCAAGAACACTAATCCAACAATAGTATGTAAACTTAATATTAAATTGTGGAAACAGAAATTTTTGTAACAGATTTTTTACAAGTAAAAGATTAAACCCGAAACAGGTTCGTAAGAATTGTAGCCTTCATTACATTGTAGATCAAATGACTATCAATCTGATATGATCAGGCTTGCTCTACTTTTTAAACTACTTAAAATTCTTTTCAATCAAAACCTGGATGATGCCGTCGACCATTCCTACGCGCGGTACATAAAGGAGCTTTAGATCTGCCCATTTCATTACAGCCAAATAGATCTCGCAAGCAGGAATAATAACGTCTGCCCGATCCTGATTTAAGCCTAATACGTTGATACGGTCTTTTAAAGAATATGAGTTCAGGTAGTTATAAATTTCTCTTAGACGGATATAGCTCAAGGGTTCGCCTTCCTTTTCCTCAGACATTTTAAACAGTTTGTTGATATTTCCTCCAGTACCAATGCCTGCCAAGTTCTTGTATTTCTTACAGTTCTGTTTAATCCAAGCCTTCATTTCTACCCAGGTTTCATCCTTATCCTGATTGTCGAGAATTCTAATAGTCCCGATATCAAATGAACGTGAAACCTCAGGCTGCCCGGCTGAAAAAACTGAAAGTTCAGTACTTCCGCCACCTACATCGATATAAAGGTAATCTTTACGGTTATCCAAATGCTCGTTTATGTGACTTGAATAAATAATATGAGCTTCCTTCTGACCTTCAATGATTTCTATGTCAAGATTAGCCAGTTTTTTTATTTTCTTAACTAAGGTTGCACCATTTCTCGCTTCACGCATGGCAGAGGTGGCACAGGCCATATAATCTTCAACCTTGTATACATCCATTAAGCCTTTGAAAGCCGCCATGGTCGTGATCAATTCTTCAGCCTTCTTTTCAGAAATTTCTTTATCGAGAAATGCATTATCGCCTAGCCGTAATGGCACACGTATCAGTGTGTTCTTTTTGAAAGAAATTTCCTTGTTAGACTCTATGATGTCTGCTATGAGCAAACGAATGGCATTTGACCCGATATCAATAGCTGCGTATCTCAATTCTTATATTTTAAATAGGTATATATATCTAGCTGTGCACGGTTACTTAATTTCTGACGCGTCTTACGATACTTATTGTTGTTTAGTTGATTAATTTCTCTTGCCTTGGTATTATCGCGCAGCTGTATATTTATAATGTCTCTTATTTCCTTTCTTATCTCACGGTCAAGTATTGGAAACCCTACTTCAACACGGTTATCTAAGTTGCGGGGCATAAAATCTGCCGACGATAAGTAAATAGCTTCGTCGCCCCCATTTGCAAAAATCCACACTCTCGAATGTTCAAGGTATTTATCAATAATACTAATCGCTTGAATATTTTCGCTAAACCCTTTAACTCCAGGAACCAGGCAGCACATCCCTCTGATAATTAATTGAATCTTTACACCGGCATTGCTTGCATCATATAAATGACTTATGATTTCTTCATCCGACAGACTATTCATTTTCAGTATCATATAAGCAGGCTTGCATTCCTGCGCATTTTTTATCTCTCTGTCAATAAGCTTTCTTATTTTATCGCGACTTTCAAGTGGCGAAACTACTAAGTAATTATAATTACTGTAGAAAACTTTATTCTGTAAGCCTCTGAAAAACTTTTTAAGCTCAGTTGTAATTAAGCTATTCGTGGTAAATAAACTATGGTCACAGTACAATTGTGCTGTTTTTTCATTGAAATTTCCTGTGGCTAAGTTAGCATAGTAGACGATCTTTCCTTTTTCCTTCCTCCCGATCATACATATCTTAGAATGTACTTTGTAGTCTGAAAGACCATAATTCACAGCAACGCCTTCTTCTTCAAGTCGTTTCGTCCAATAGATATTCGCCTGTTCGTCAAAACGTGCCTTTAACTCTAGCAAGCAATTTACCGTTTTGCCATTTTTAGCTGCGTTGATTAGGGCGTTAATGATCCGCGAGTTTTCTGCAAGGCGGTATAAGGTAATATGAATTTCCACAATTTTAGGATCAATCGCCGCTTCTCTTAGGAAGTGGATGATATAGTCGAAAGAATGATACGGCAGACTGATCAGATAATCGCGCTTAGCTATCTGACTAAAAATACTTTTATTCATATCCAAATCCCTTATTTTCAATGGAGGGTCTTTGTGATACTCAAGATCGGCGCTGCCTACATTTGGAAATTTTATAAAATCTTTGAAATTATGATACCGATTACCCGGAATCAGTCCGTCGGCAGACAGGTCAAGTTTTGCTACCAAATAGGTAAGAATCTCACGTGGCATACCGCTATCATAAAGTAAGCGCATCGGCTTCCCCTTTTTTCGTTTTAATAGGCTTTTAGTTAAGGCGTCAATAAACTTTTCGCTCACGCTATGATCCAGATCAAGCTGAGCATCTCGAGTTAGCTGAATGGAATACGATTCGATTTTTGAATAGTCAAAAATGAAAAAGATATCATCAAGGCAATAGCGAATAATATCATCAAGTAGAATAATGAATTTAAGATTATTTGTTTCAGGAAGTACTACGAAACGATTAAGACTGTCAGGTATCTCGATGAGGCTGTACCTGCATTTATCTCCCTTCTGGTCTTTGGTAAGTTTAATTAGAAAATAAACACTTCGGTCTTTTAACTCTGGAAATGGCTTGGTTTCATCAAGCATCAATGGAACCAGAGTAGATAATACTTTTTCTAGAAAATATTTACGGACAAACTGCCCGCGTGTTACGTTTAATTGGTGCTCATTGATAATGAAGATCTTCTCCCGCTCAAGTTCTTTGATGATTTCATCTTCGAACAGATGATCAAATCTTCTTTCATGTTGTACAACTATATTTTTTATTTGACTAAGTGTCTTCTTTGGGTTATAGCCTATTAATTCTTTCGCCTTTGCGTTTAGATTGCCAAGTCTGTTTAAAGTAGCTACCCGAACTCTGTAAAACTCGTCAAGATTAGAAGAAAAGATCGCTAGAAACCGGATACGCTCAATTAATGGAACAGTTTTATCTGCCGCTTCTTGAAGTACTCTCTCGTTAAAATACAACCAACTGATTTCGCGATTAGTAAGTGGTATTTTTTGTTTAGACATATAATTAAACGGAACAGTCCCGGCGTTTGTCCGGGACCGTAAAACTGTTCATTCTTTTGTTAATTTAATATTAATTCAAAGTAAACAGATACTATTATGAATCTGACTTCTCTTCACTATTCTTTAAATCAGTTCCTCGAGAATTACTTATTGAAATAATTGATTTTGTCGCAGGCTTTTTAACGACTGAAACTACCTTTTTAGGGGCAGGGGTTTTGGCCGGAACTTTAGCGGATTTTGCAGCCGCAGATTTCGGCGCAGTGGGTTTACTCGCTGAAACAGTTTTGATGCTTCTCTTTACCGGTGAAACAGTGGTAGCCTTTGCTGTAAGCTTCGCGACTTTTGGAACGGCTTTCTTTGCTACTGTTTTAACCGTAGTAGTTTTGGATTTTACCGCAGCCACGATAACCTTCTTGGCCCTTGCAACACTTTTCTTGGCCGGCTTTAAGCTCTTTTTTGGAGCAGTAACTTTTTTTCTTTTTGATTCAAGTTTACTCTCAACAGCCCCTTTCACATCCTGATACTTGTCGCCTAATTTTTTGGCAACTTGCTTACCAGCCTTTTTAATTTCTTTACTGATTTTTTCTGCATCATGCCCCAAACTTTTAACAACTTCAAAGAACTTATCTGTGAGAGTGGTTTCTAGTCCTTTCTTACTTGCCGCTTTCTTTGACGGCTTCTTGGAAACTTTTGCAGCTTGGGCTTTCTTTTTTTTCATGATTTCTTTTATTTATGTATATTAAATAAATTTGGTGGAAATTTGTTTTCAATTACTAAATCTATCTACATATTTTTTAACAAACAAATTAAATTTTCAAATGCCAACGTTCGATATTGTAAGCAAAATTGACAGTCAGACTCTCGATAATGCAATCAACAATGCAAAAAAAGAAATTCTAAACCGCTACGATTTCAACGACTCCAAAAGTACAATCGAATTAGATAAAAAAACAAACGAAATTACCATTGTTACTGAGAATGATATGCGCCTGAAAGCTATTCAAGATTCTATTATTTCAAGGATGGTCAAGCAATCAATTGACCCCTCTTCTTTAGATATGGGAAAAGAACAGTATGCCTCTGGAAACATGCTTCGGAAAGAAATAAAAATCAGAGAGGGAATCGACAAAGAAGCTGCTAAGAAAATCATTAAAAAAATAAAAGATAGCGGAATCAAAGTTCAAGCGTCGATGATGGATGATCAAGTACGAGTACAAGGAAAAAAAATCGATGATCTACAGGCGGTTATCTCATTATGCCGAACTGAAGATTTCGGGCAACCTTTGCAATACATAAATATGAGAAACTGATAAATGATGGTATTTTTTCTACAGATAAAACGCTCCTTGATGTTGAACTGATGGTGAGCACAGCCGCTAGATAATACTCCGATATACCGATAACCATTACCACTGCCGAACACAGCGTAATTGTCTTTAAATATTACTCTGGCACCTATGAACACGATTCCGGCAATGATATTTGCCTGCAATTAGGCGGTTTGTCTCTCCTCGCATTCTTTGGCATACGATGGTGAATACAGTCGATCCCAGGCAGATAAAATGATTGTGCGAAAGGCGGCTATTTTGTTTATATACTCCCTCTCAAAGCCAAGTAAGCTTCCACAAAAGACAGAAGTCAGTAGTCGTAAAAGATGCTCATTTTAGAAAATTTTACCTGGATTTAATATTCCGTTCGGATCAAATGCCTTTTTAATATGACGCATCAAATTCAAATGGGTTTCTGAATATTTAATAGACATAAACTCCTTTTGAACCAGCCCAATTCCATGTTCGCCAGAAATAGTGCCGCCAAGCTGGACTGTAAGCTGAAAAACCTCTGCAATTCCTTGCTTGAGTTTCTTGTTCCAGTCATCATCTGACATACCGGCCTTAATAATATTGACATGCAAATTTCCGTCGCCGGCATGTCCATAACAAACCGACTCAAAGCCGTATTTGTTTCCAATATCCTTGATTCCGGAAATTAAACGAGGTAGCTCCGCGCGCGGTACAACGGTATCCTCTTCTTTGTAAACTGAATTAGATTTGACAGAAACCGGCATCACCCGCCTGATTCGCCACAAATCTTCCTTTTGAGCTGCTGTATCAGCAAACAACACGTCAGAACAGCCATGATTCTCCATTACAGTCGATATCCTTTCACAATCGGAAAACAGAATGTCCAAATTAGTGCCATCTACTTCGATGAGTAAAAATGCAGCTGCATCGTCTTTTAGATCAAACTGTATTTTGTCATAAGCAATTACCCACTCTACGCCTTTCCGCTCCATAAATTCAAGGGCAGAGGGCAATATACCGGCCCTAAATATAGCGGACACAGCTGCGCAGGCTTGTTCATTTGAAGGAAATGATGCCAATAACAAAACATCATGTGAAGGTTTAGGAATAAGCTTGAGAACTATTTTCGTAACGATCCCTAAAGTACCCTCAGAACCGATCATCAATTGTGTGATATTGTATCCTGAAGCATATTTCAAGGTATTGGCGCCAGTCCATATGATCTCTCCTGTAGGTAAAACAACCTCCAGGTTTAAAACATATTCGCGGATAGTACCGTATTTTACAACGCGTGGGCCGCCTGAACCATGTGCTATATTGCCTCCGAGAAAACAGCTCCCCTTACTTGAGGGGTCGACTGGATAAAGCATCCCACTTTTTGCTACTTCTGTGATAAATACTTCTGTGATAACCCCGGGCTCTACCGTTGCTTGCAAATTTCTATCATCAATTTCTAAAATACGATTGAATCCTTCCATCGATATTAATAACCCGCCATAAACAGGGAGAGCACCGCCACTTAAACCGGTGCCGCCACCACGAGGCGTTACCGGGATCAATTCCTTGTTACACAAGGAAAGCAACTCTGATATTTGAGTTGAATTTTGTGGCTTCACTACAACTTCTGGCGGGTACGCCAAATCCTCGGTTTCGTCCCTAGAATAACGCAAAACCTCGTCTGGAGAGGAAACAACGTTTTCAATACCAACAATTTCTATAATTCTCTTAAAATTGCCTTCTGAAATTTTATTAAACATGTTATCTGCTAAATTCGAGTTCAACTAAAGAGTGCTTCACTTCCCCACTTAAAGGAGGATTTAGTTTCTGAATAGACACTTTGATGTACTTTACGCTAATAAATTCCAGACGGATACGTTCCAATATTGAATAGGCGACACTTTCTATCAGCTTACGCGGACTTTTCATTTCCTCTGAAACAATATCGTAAAGAACTTCATAGTTTACAGTCCTTGCAATATCGTCATGACCTGTAGCAAAACCATCAAGGCTAGTTTCAACATTTGCGATAAACTCGCTTCCGACAACCTGTTCTTCTTCATAAAAGCCGTGAAATGCAAAAAATCTGGCACCTTGAAGGGCAATTTTCTGTTGGATTGTTCCCATATTTTAAAGTCGCTCTAAAAGTACTAACTCTCTAGATTATAAGAAGCGCGTAATTTAACTAAATTACGCTCGTTTAATCTAAAAAATAGAAGACTGTTGTGAATAAAAATATTCTTAACTTTAAAACTAAAACATTTACTGAAAAACCAATGATTTCGAGATTAATCTGTGCTGCTTATGTATTTTTTGTGCCTGCTTCAATTTTTGCTCAAACCGAATCTGCCGAGCAACAAAAGAGCGTAAGTAAATATCTGCTCGCTGATTTTACGCAAGCTAAAGTGCTTCTTAAATCCGGCAAAAGCTCCACTGCCTCAATGAACTACAATGTCTTAACTAAGGAGTTAGATTTCCAACAAAGTGGGAAACGACTTATCCTAGAAAACAATATCGTCGATACCGTTTATTTACAAACTCGAAAACTAGTTCCTGGCGTTTCAGAAACCGGATTTTTTGAGATATTCGGAGGCGGAAGAACAGCAATATACCTTCAACATGCAATGGCAATTGAGCAACAAAAAGGTGATATGGGCTATGGAAATTCTGAAACAAGCCTCATTCGCGAAATGTCTCCGATTAGTAGGCTCGAGGGCAGGAAAAAGACTGTAGGTTCTTCTCAATCAACCACGGAAAGCCTGAATAATGTCACTTTAGAAAAAGGTCAAAAATTAACGGATGTTTCAAAATTTTGGCTTAAAAAAAATGAAAAATTTATTCAAATAACCAATATAAATCAAGTGATAAAGAACTTTCCGGGAAAAGAAATTGTTATAGAAAATTTTATCAAAACCGAGAAAATTTCTTTTGCACGAAAAGAGGACATGATTAAATTGATTGAATATTGTAGTCGATAATATTCGATTTCTGCTAGTTGATGTTTATGGGTAAATAGTAATTTACAAATTATCAATTTAATACCATGCGACTAAAATTCCTTTTGCTAATTCTTACAGTTTGCAGCCCGGGGTTGGTAAAAAGCCAGGAAGCAAACGCCAAAGTATCTCAGTTTCTCCTTTCAGATTTCGTTAATGGAGTGGTGAAGCAAAAAACAGGGAATATCTCCTTGGTTTCCATGAATTATAATACCTTTTATCAGGAATTAATATTTGAGCGAAATGGAAAGCGGCTTGCTTTGGTCCCTAACTTAATCGACACCGTATTTATACAGAACCGTGTATTTGTACCAGATAGCTCTGAAACTATATTTCTGGAATCTGTAGGCAACAAACAAGTGTCGATATTTGTTCAGCATAAGAGTAGAACAAGCAAGGGAAAGGATATTACTGGTTATGGCTTAACCAATAGCAGGGTTAGAAACGTTAGCGGTTTGAACTCTAATTCAGGTCGATCTACCCGAAATATATACACCCAATATTATGACATAAAATTACCCGAAGACCACATTTTGGTGGATGATACAAGATATTGGCTAAAAAAAGACGAAAAGTTTGTAGAACTATCAAGCTTCCACGGAATAGTTAAACTTTTCCCTGAAAAAAATGAGCAGCTTAAAAAATACATCAGAGAGAATCGCCTGGTATTTACCCGAAAAAAGGATACGATCAATCTAATTTCATTTGCATTCAACTCTTTTGTCTCTCTATAAGCCGTTTTGAGCTAAGCAGAAAATGTAAGCTTGATGGAAATACGTCCAGAATTCCTAAATTAAATTCCACCCGGACCAAATCGAAAACGAAAATTCTTCAGTGAAGAACCGCACGCTTGAGTGCCATTACATAGCCTAAATGAAGACCTTCATGAGCGATATTAAACGCAATTGAATCGTCGATGTTTGAAATCTTTACACCGTAGCTAGTGGTGTACTCTGAGTAGTTCTGAAACAATCCTTGTTTATAATCTTCCTCCAATTTAGCGTCTAGTGAAATGAAAAGCTCCTTTAACAGGTTTACTTCTTCAAGGCTGATAGAAGATTCTGGCCTACTTCCTTTTTTGTACTTGATTATCATCTCGTCTGTCAGGCCGGTTTCTACTCCGGAAAATTGATAACATAATAACTGGCGGGCCACTACCAGATGGCCAAGATGCCAGCCAACATTGTTGTTAAAATTAGACGGAATTTTGTTTAGCTCATCGATAGAGAGCTCAGCAATAAGATTTAAAAAATTAAGTCTCGTTGCCGTTAAGATAGCAAATTCTATACCCACCATATAATTAATTATTCAATAATTATGTTACTCAGAAATTCCCTAAATGAAATATTGATCAATGCCCCTCTCTGCCCATGCAATTCTATTAGAGATTGATTCTTCCATCATTTTAATATTAAGCTGTTCACGATCTCTTGAAGATTCTTTATGATAGATATGATAGACAACACCACCAAGTTTTAGAAACTTCTTATAAACTCCCGCATTAATCAGATAAATAGCAAGGTTTGAATCCTCTCTTCCCCAACCTTCAAACGTTTCGTCGTAACCGTTTACTTTAATTAAGTCAGCCCTCCAGAACGCCATATTGCAGCCCTTGACATAGAACTGGCTATTCTTTTTGGTTTTATAATCCTTTGCTATTAGATGAGATAACGCTCTGATTCTTAAACCATTTAGAACATTAATTGCCCCGCCTGAAAAAAGAGAAATACTGGTCTGCTTATTCTTCAGGATAGACGCAGATAGCTTCTGGCTTAACAAAACCCTACTACCGGTAGTGAAAAAGCCATGCTCCGCAAGTAAAAGGTGATCTTCAATATAATGCCTTTCCAGCATCACGTCGCCATCGATCTGAATGATATAATCACCAGATGCCTTTGCAAAAGCCTTGTTTCTTATTTTCGCTACCCTGAATCCCTCATCGGGTTGCCAAATATGTATGATCGGAACAGGAAATGATGCTTGAAATTGCTCGATCAACAATCTTGTGTCGTCTGTAGAACCGTCGTCAGCTATAATTATTTCATCGGGCATTGAAACTTGCCGGGCAACCGTTCTCAAACATATATCTAAAGCCTCTGGCCAGTTATATGTGGAAATCACCAATGTACAGGAAGGTTTCGTTGTCATTTTCGATAGCGATAGTATCCTGTGTGTAAATCTTTAGTTAGAATATTCTGACCTTACCGATTCGCGTAAGTTGTATCCCGATGACATAACCTCTCCGTAAGCTCCTGCAGTTCGAATGGCTATTATATCACCTCGATATGATTCAGGAAGCTCTACTTCCTTTCCAAAACAGTCTGTAGACTCGCAAATCGGACCAACTACATCGTAGTTTACAAAGTTAGATTCAGACGAGCGCAGCGTCCGACTTAGGTTTTCTATTTGATGAAACGCCTGATAAAGCATCGGCCTAATCAACTCAGTCATCCCCGCATCAAGGATCAGAAAATTCTTTTTTAGTCCATTTTTAACGTACAAAACCCGGCTTATAAGACTTCCACACGACGCGACTAGTGCGCGACCCAGCTCAAAATGAACTTCTTGTCCGGCATGACGGTGAAGAAATTGATCAAATACCTGAAAATAACTGTTGAAACTAACCAAAGGACCAGCATTCGGCTTGTGATAGTCAACGCCGAGCCCCCCTCCTACGTTTAATACCTTTATGTGGAATCCTCGTTCTTCAAACCATTCATGCATTTCGTTAACCTTGACGCACAAGCTCTTAAAAACCATCAAGTCCGTAATCTGCGACCCGATGTGGAAATGTATGCCTATAAATTCAAGATTTACGCACTGTTTTAACACTTCTACGCAATCTTGTAATTCCCATTGGTTAATGCCAAACTTATTTTCATCTAAGCCTGTGGTGATGTTGTGGTGGGTCTGTGCGTCAACGTTCGGATTAATCCGAATTGCTACTTTTGCTTTCTTAAATCTCTTTGCTGCCAAGCTATCTAACACCTTTAGCTCTTGTATCGATTCCACATTGAAACAAAGAATATCTAAGTCGAGCGCATCATTTATTTCTTTGTCCGATTTGCCCACTCCGGCAAAAACAGTCTTTTGGGGTGAAAATCCTATTGAAATGGCCTTTTTAACTTCATTGCCACTTACACAATCGGCACCTAATCCACTTTCTCTTATCATTTCAAGCACGCGAGTATTGAAATTAGCTTTCATTGCGTAATGCACCTGAAAATTATATTTATCTGCAGCCTCTTTACAAGATTTTAAAGTATCTGACAAGATCCCTAGATCATAAAAATAAAAAGGCGTCTCTAATTGTGAAAAGCGGTTGACAGTATCTGGAGTAAACATTCTAATAATAATTTCTTACTTTAAATTAATCAGGTTAGCACAGGTGAGCTTTCAAACAAGCCTTTGTGTAAACTTTGCAAGGCTTCTGCTTTGTCTGAAGTATGTAAGAGTAATGAAATATTATAATTACTTCCGCCATAAGAAATCATACGGATTGGAATATTGCGTACCGCGTCAAGCACCGGCGCAACGAAGCCCTTCTTCTCTGCTCTAAAGTCGCCAACTACACAAATGATCGTCTGATCATGATCGATTTCCACTGAGCCAAAATCTGTCAATTCTTTAATAATATCATCAAGGTTACGTGTATCATCTATTGTCACGGAGACGGCAACTTCAGACGTCGTTATCATATCGATCGGTGTTTTGTAACGTTCGAATATTTCAAATACCTTTCTAAGAAAGCCGTATGCCAAAAGCATCCGCGTAGATTGAATTTTAATGGCAGTAATTCCGTCCTTCGCTGCAATGGATTTGATCTTTCCTTTTTCACTGTCATTGGCAATCAAAGTGCCTCTAGCAGACGGATCCATTGTATTTAACAAGCGCACTGGAATTTTATACTTCTGTGCCGGAAACACGCTTTGCGGGTGTAAAATTTTAGCACCAAAATACGCTAACTCTGCAGCCTCATCGAAAGAAAGTTGTGCGACTGGCTTCGTGCCGTTAACAATTCGCGGATCATTATTGTGCATACCATCAATGTCTGTCCATATTTGCACTTCCTCTGCTCTGATAGCAGCACCAATTAAAGAAGCCGTGTAGTCGCTTCCTCCGCGACGGAGATTATCAATCTCTCCGAATGAATTGCGACAGATATAGCCCTGTGTGATAAATAGATTTTTTTCAGGATAATTATTCAAGATCGCTTGCAAATGCTCGCCGATATATTCAACAACTGGCTCATTGTTCTCGTCAATCTTCATAAAATCAAGCGCCGGCAGCAATACTGATGAAACACCGGTTTCGGTCAGATAAAGGTGATATAAGGTAGTGGAAAGTAATTCGCCCTGCGCCAAAATAATCTTCTCTTCAATTGGCGTAAAAAGATCATTGGCCAGCGATGTAATGACAGCAAAATGGTAGTCAATCAGTTCTTTGCCTTTCGCATATCCCTCATCCGATGAAAAAAGTTCGGCAATAAAGACCTCATACTTTTCGTGCAAAGATTTTGTAAGCTCCTTAGCTTTTCTGTTATCGTCGTTCAAATACGCCTGGCCAATTTCAACTAATGAATTAGTAGTTCCTGAAACGGCAGACAAGACAACAATCTGCTTATCCTGCTGATTACCCTGAGGCAAGATGATACCTAACAACTTCTTCATCCGCTCCGGACTACCTACCGAAGTTCCTCCAAACTTTAAAATTTTCATTATGGCAATTTTTTGACAGGGAAACAATCAACAAACCCAGTTTACTATTTCTCTAGCAGTGATTTTTATATTTTTTATTTTCTTTTAACTCACTATCTGCAAATACCGAATTATTATACATTTGCATTAGGGGGCTAAAATTAGTTAAAAACAAGGAATATTTATTTATAAACCAATTAATTTGAAAGCAATTCATTAGATGTCAGGACAATTGAAAAATTGTATCTTAACCTACCAGTATTTTACAAAACCCATATTATGCAAGATCTCGAAACGTCTGTTTTAGATAAAATTAACAAATGGCTTAGCGGGAGCTATGATAACGACACCAAAAATGAAATACAGCGGCTACTCGATTCGAATAATACGGCCGAATTAACCGATGCATTCTACAGGGATCTGGAGTTTGGGACAGGTGGGCTTAGAGGCACAATGGGGGCCGGCTCAAACAGGATCAATAAATACACCATCGGTGCCACTACTCAAGGTTTGAGCAATTATCTAAAAAAGGCCTATCCTAACCAAAAAATAAGTGTAGCCATTTCATATGACAGTCGTAATAATTCATCATATTTTGCTAGAATAACAGCAGAAGTATTTTCAGCAAATGGTATTTATGTATACTATTTCAACGAGCTGCGCCCCACACCTGAACTTTCTTTTGCAATGAGACATTTGGGTTGTCAAAGCGGGGTAATGATAACGGCATCACACAATCCTAAAGAATATAATGGCTATAAAGCTTACGGGCCAGATGGCGGTCAGTTTGTTGCGCCGGAGGATGAGAAGGTATTAGCAGAAGTGGCAAAAATTATAAATATCGACGAGGTAAATTTCGCTGCTAAAGAAGAAAACATTGAGTTAATTGGCGAGGAAATCGACGAGCTATATCTAGAAAAAATAGTAAGAATGTCTCTTTCTCGCGAGGCAATAAAAAGGCAAAAAGATTTAAAGATCGTGTACTCTCCGATCCATGGAACAGGAATTACCTTAGTTCCTGCCGCGCTGGAACGATTTGGCTTTAGCAATATCTTTTTGGTAGACGAACAGATTAAGCCAGATGGCAATTTCCCAACAGTTGTTTACCCTAACCCTGAAGAAAAAGAGGCCTTGATCCTAGCTTTGAAAAAAGCGTCAGAAATTGATGCTGATCTCGTCTTAGCTACTGACCCAGATGCAGACCGAGTCGGTATCGCTATCAAGAACAATGCGGGAGAATTTATTTTGCTGAATGGCAATCAAACAGGCAGTTTACTGATTAATTATATGCTAACGGCTTGGGAAAAAGCTGGCAAACTGACCGGCAAAGAATATATCGTGAAGACAATTGTTACATCATATATCATCGATGAAATTGCAAAATCAAAAAATGTAACCTGTTATAATACCCTGACCGGCTTTAAATATATTGGAGAAATCATGACCGAATTAGAAGGTAAGAATACCTTCATTGTTGGAGGTGAAGAAAGTTATGGGTATCTAGTTGGGGAACTAGTGAGAGACAAAGATGCCATTATCTCGAGTGCATTCATCGCTGAGATGACCGCCTTTTACAAAGATCAGGGCAGCAGCTTATACAATGCTTTATTGGATATGTACGTAACCTATGGCCTTTATAAAGAAAAACTTGTATCGATCACCAAAAAAGGCCAACGCGGCGCAGAAGAGATTAAGTCGATGATGGAAAAATTTAGGACTAAGCCCCCTGAAAGCCTGGGTGGTTCAAGGGTCTCGACTCTAAAAGACTATGCGAAAAGAAAAGAAACAGATCTTCTTACTAAAAACTTTAAAGCAATTGAACTTCCCAAATCAGACGTTCTGCAATTTATTACTGAAGATGGAAGCATGATCTCGGCCAGGCCATCGGGAACCGAGCCGAAGATTAAATTTTATTGCAGCGTAAAAGGACATTTAAATAACCGAGAAGCGTATCAGCAGGTTGAAAAAGAACTCGAAGATAAGATCTCGCGAATTATGAATGATCTAAACCCATAGAAGCCTTACAACTCTTAGCTCGTTTCGTAAAAGCCAAATAATTAAACCATATGAGAATTACATTTTATATTGTATAACGTAACCGGTGGGTTGAAAATCGCAAACAATGACGTTTAAATCTGATTTCGTCCAAATCCACTGTTTATTAATTATATACTTCAACTTTTAGCATAAATTAAGCTACTTCTTTGTTGAATGTTATCTATCTTTAACATTCAAATTTGCAGCTATGATGTTAAAATGGCGTCTAACTTTTTTCCTGATATTCGTTTCAGTTATCGGTCGAGCGATGTCTATCTATATTCCGATGGATGGAGAGCAGAAAAATCACCTCAAATCTTATGGGATAGCATTTTTTGCCTTGCAAAAAGGACTAGAAGTTGATTGGTTGCTAAACTACAGAGGCGGTAGTTTTTTAATAAAGTATTCCTTGGCAATTGAAACAGAATGCAAAATCAGGGGTATTTCTTATAAAAACATAACTGACGGAGAAGTGAATAGTATCCTAACAGCGATTTCTGTTGCTGATGTGAATATGGATATGGTTAAATTAGAAAAAGCTCCGAAAATCGCCGTTTATTCTCCAAGAAAAAATTCATCCACAGAAGAAAGTGATGCGGTTATTACCGTACTTGATTATGCTGAGATTCCTTATGAGCTTGTTTACGATGAAGAAGTTTTAAAAGGTGATATGCCGAAATACGATTGGCTACATGTACACCATGAGGATTTTACCGGTCAGTTTAGCCGTAATCGAGGCGGAGGGAGAGGAAATTCATTGGAAGAAATGCATATGCAGGAAGATATGGCCAGAAGACTTGGCTACAAAAAGGTATCCCAGATGAAACTTGGTGTAGCTAAAAAAATTCGAGATTTTGTTTCCGGCGGGGGGTTCATGTTTGCAATGTGCTCAGGCGCTGATACCTTTGAAATTGCACTTGCTGCTGAAGGAGTTGATATTGCTGATGCGTTCTATGATGGCGATTCGATGGATCCAAATGCAAATTCCAAACTTAATTTCGGTAACACATTTGCATTTCAAAATTTCATCGTTGAGACAAATCCTGGCATATCTGAATTTTCTGACATCGATGCACAAGGCCCTCGAGACGGGGCAAATAATTTCTTTACCTTGTTTTCCTTTTCCGCAAAATGGGATGTCGTTCCAACGATGTTAGTGCAAAACCATGATAACGTGATCAGAGGCTTTAACGGCTTAACGACTTCGTTTAGAAAGAGCCTAATCAAACCCAATGTGCTGGTAATGGGCGAAAACAAAGCAGAAGGGCAAGCAAGATACATTCATGGCGAGTTCGGAAACGGACAATGGACCTTTTATGGTGGCCATGACCCTGAACGTAATGGTGGCGGTGGTGGAGGATTTGGAGGCGGTGGATTTGGGTTTGGCGGTGGCGGCGGCAGACAGACAGATCTCGACCTCTATCCAAATTCTCCAGGCTATAGATTGATATTAAACAATGTATTATTTCCAGCGGCTAAAAAGAAAAAGCAAAAAACCTAGTTTACTAATCAGTTAAATCATCCATCAGGGTAGATTTTAGGCTAAATTATGTTAGAAGATATTCGTTTTTTAGAGATCTGGATCAAAGCATTTAATCTTTATACAAAAAATTATAGATGGCCTTTTAATAGTAAATTACTAACCGAAACAACCTAACATAGGTCGGGAAATACTTCTCAATCATTGACATAAAAAACAGAAATGAAATTTAAACTAGTTACTCTTTTATTTATTTTATCGACATCATCATTATTTGCCCAGCTGAATAAAGAAAAAGCTCGGACAAATTCCTCTGAGGCAACTAGGCTTCTTGAAAACGGCCAATCTGAACAGTCGGTTGCTCTTCTTGAAGAAGCAATCAAACTTGATCCTGAGAACAAATCATATACCTATCAATTAGGAAACGTCTATTATTTAGCTAAAAAATATACAGAAGCAATAACGATATTATCCGCAGCTGGTAGCCGAAATGGCAGCTCTGAACAGATATTTATGTTATTGGCAAATAGTTATTTAAAGTCCGGTCAAAAAGAAAAGGCTGTCGCAGCACTTGAAGCCGGAATCAAGAAATTCCCCCATTCGGGGAAGCTTTATTTTGAAATGGGAGAATTATATTCTTCGGAAAACAATCCATCGAGGGCAATATTCTATTACGAAAACGCAGTAGAAATAGAGCCTGAATCTCCTACTAACTATTATGCTCTCGCTAAAATATTTCTGCGCTCGGATGAGGAAGTCTGGGGAATGATCTATGGAGAGATCTTTATCAATCTTGAAAGAAACAGCCCAAAAACAGAAGAAATAAGCAAAATGCTTTTCGATACTTATAAAAGCGAAATAAAGTTCCTATCAGACAACTCGTTTTCTTTGAGTTTCAGTAAAAAAGCGGTTAGCGACACAAAAATATTTGAGGTTCCTTTCGGGATCGGGGTTTATGAGCCTCTTTTGATGGAAGCAGCCTTAAAAGAAACTTCCATCGACCTAGCTTCTCTAGACAGGATAAGAACCACCTTCAATAAAAGTTATTTTTCTAGCAGAAAAGACAAAATATATCCAAACGTATTATTTTCTTACCAATCTAAAATTCGATTGGCCGGCCACATGGAGGCCTATAATTACTGGTTACTCAAAAATGCCGATGATGCCGGATTCAGCGAATGGAGAGATTCAAACAAAGAAAAATGGTCGCGTTTCTCTCAATGGTTTGATCAAAACAAACTAAAAATTGAAGACAAAGACAAATTCTTTCGGGCAGATTAGTTGCGAGGGATGAATCTGTAAGACTTAACTCGTATTTTTTTTTGTTATTTAAGAAATACACCTGCAAGGCCTGAAAATTATACAAAAATAAAAGCTACTTGAGATAGTTCGGACAAAAAAATCAAGCAGTTGTAAATTTCCGGGGCAATAAAATAGAGTTAACAAGAAATTTAGATTTATTGTCTAAATAATTGAATCAATTTTTAGAAGCCATGGCGATGATTTGCAAAATGAATTAATTTTTTGTTAGGTTTGAGAGTAATAAATAATAATCATCGTATAATACCCTGCTTATTGACATGAAATATGTAAAATCGTTAGACGTTCTTCTAAAAGACGCAGCTGATTCTGAAAAAGGATTAAAACGGACCTTGGGTGCTTGGAGTTTGGTAGCACTGGGCATTGGAGCCATAATTGGAGCCGGGCTCTTTGTGCGTACTGCGGCGGCCTCTGCTGAACATGCCGGACCGGCGGTTACCATATCATTTATTGTTGCAGCCGTTGGATGTGCCTTTGCGGGTTTATGTTATGCAGAATTTGCATCAATGATTCCTATCGCCGGATCAGCATATACCTACTCATACGCTACCATGGGCGAAAGAATAGCCTGGGTAATAGGGTGGGATTTGGTGCTTGAATATGCGCTTGGCGCAGCAACTGTTTCTATCGCATGGAGCGAATACCTTAATAATTTGCTTGGAGGAGCAATACCATATCAGTGGAGCCACTCTCCATTTGAAACCTCGGCAGACGGGGTTTCGGGCATCATGAACTTACCTGCATTATTGATTTTATTAATATTAACCCTTGTATTGATCAAAGGAATAGGCGAGTCTGCCGTGTTAAATACAATTATCGTGTTTGTCAAGGTTGCCATTGTGTTAGTCTTTATCTACTTAGGATGGGGATATATCAAACCGGAAAATCACGTTCCATACATCATTCCAGCGGGAACTCCAGGACATGAAGGATTTTTTGACTTCGGCTGGGGTGGTATTCTAGCCGGTTCCGGGGTTGTATTTTTTGCCTTTATTGGCTTTGACGCAGTGTCTACCGCTGCACAGGAAGCAAAAAATCCGAAGCGTGATATGCCTATCGGGATTCTGGTTTCACTATTAATATGTACTGTCTTATATATTCTTTTCGCTCACGTTTTGACCGGCATTGCCAACTATACGGAGTTTAATACCGCTGGCAAAGAAGCTTCAGTAGCCTATGCAATTGAAACGCATATGCTTGAATATACCTGGCTGGCACCATTGATCAGTATTGCAATTTTAGCAGGATTTTCTTCTGTAATCCTCGTGATGCTGATGGGTCAATCACGCGTGTTTTACAGTATGTCTAAAGACGGCTTGGTACCACCGGTATTTTCCGTCCTTCATCCTAAATATAAAACTCCATATAAATCAAACTGGCTGTTTCTTGCTTTTGTTGGAGCATTTGCAGCTTTTGTACCTGGACACGTTGCCGGCGATATGACCAGCATTGGTACGCTATTTGCGTTTGTGTTGGTGTGTGCCGGTATTATAGTGATGCGTAAAAGCAATCCCGATCTTCCAAGGCCATTCAAAACCCCATTAGTACCTTTGGTTCCGATTTTAGGAATCATAACTTGCGGTGCAATGATTATGGGCTTAGGCTGGGAAAACTGGGGCAGGTTACTAGGTTGGCTATCAATCGGGTTCGTTATTTACTATGGTTACAGTGTAAAACATTCGCATGTAAGGCATCGTCAGGCAGAAGTACCTAAAGATCCTCCGAGTCCGACGTTCGAATAAGCTTGCCTTTGGCAGGATTAACCTAGTATAGTAGGACATTATGTTTGATCTTAGGGAAATAGCTTCTGTTACGATGATTCTTTTCGCGATCATCGATATTCTCGGCGCGGTTCCAGTGATCATACAGTTACGCCAAAAATCGGGACGTATAGAATCAGAAAAAGCAGCGATTGCTGTCCTAATCTTGATGATTGTGTTCCTTTTTGTAGGCGAAGAACTATTAGCTTTAATCAATCTAGACGTTTCTTCTTTCGCGATTGCAGGTTCCTTTGTGATTTTTGTTATTGCCATGGAAATGATTTTAGGCATTAAAGTTTTCAAGGAAGAAGATATAGAATCATCGGTATCTATCGTTCCGCTTGCATTCCCTCTTATCGCGGGGGCAGGCACGATGACTACGCTCTTATCGCTCAAATCACAGTATGCAACCCCTAATATCATCTTAGCAATCATCATCAACACCGTATTTGTTTATATTGTTCTGAAAAACACCTATCACCTGGAAAAGCTACTGGGCACGAATGGCCTGAATATTTTAAGAAAGACCTTTGGGATCATCTTGCTGGCTATTGCAGTGAAGTTATTTAGGAGTAATACGGGGTTGTAGGTGCGCTGCGAGCGATATGAGTATTGAGATGTGAGTATTGAGACTGGGTAAAAAAAACGCACTTCGAGATTATTAATTGAAATTAGACATTAGGCAGGTATGCACCCAGTATCCCCTCGTTGAAAAAAGCAGGGGGGCAGGGGGAGGTTAGGAACGACTTAGTTCAGCAACCTCGCCACAAACATCGTATCAGCCTTATGCTCATACCCTTTCAACAGCTCGACGCTTTCTACCTTTAAACCAAACTCTTTCACCAAATAGTCAACCATTTCTTCATTTTCCTCTTTAAACACAGAGCAAGTAATGTAGACCAATGGCATTCCGGGTTTTAGGTATTTTACAACGTTCTTTACAATAGCGCGCTGCAATAACTGAAATCCTTTGATAGTACTTTCTTCAAACTGACTGATCATCTCAGGTGTTCTGCCCCAGGTGCCCGAACCGGTACAAGGCGTATCCAAGATAATGCCATCGAATTGATAATCGTGGATATCCGGATCAGGGTTTTTGGTCAGATCGAGTACCTTCTTCTGGTACTTAAATAATCCCGCTTTATGAAGTCGCTCATCCAGGTTATTGAGGACGCTTTCGCGAACATCGGATACTAGGAGCTTAATCTGCGGTTGTAGATGATACAGCAAGAGCGACTTGCCCCCTGATGCCGCACAGGCGTCCCACCAGTAATCCGATCGCTTCGGACGGTAATAGGATCCGGTAAGTTGAGATGAGAGATCCTGGATCTCGTAAAGGGCCAAACTATCATCAGGAAAAAGGATGTCTAGCTTCGTCCCGTTAGGTAAGCGAAATGTGTGTAAGGTTTCAAAGCTTTTCTCCTCCGTGTAAACAATCCTCTCGGCATCCAGTTTTGCCTTTACAAATTGCAGCTTCTCTGGGTATACCCGGATAAAAAGATCTGGCTGAACGAGTATGGATTTTAAAAAGGCCGTCTTGTCGATTTCTTTGGAGAGACGCTCGTGGAAAGGAAAAATACCCTCGAGGTGAAATGATTGCAATTCTCCGGAGAGCTTCTCCTCCAAACTCAATCCGATTTTTTCATTCCATTCCGGTTTAAAATGATTTAAGAAGGTCTGCCCGTATGCACCAGTCGGATGGGAATTATTCTCTTGTCCGCATAAAAACAGCGCAATAAACAATCGCTCCTCTGCCGGAAGGCCTGCGCAAGCGCAGCCAAGGCGGTAATAATTGTACAAGAAAGCACTTGCAACCCTCCTATCGGTTGATCCCATCTGCTTGTTCTTCTTGAAATAAGCGGGTAAAAATTTGGCAAGCGGCATGTCCTCCTGGTACTCTTCGAGGATGCCTAGAAAGGTTCGCAATTGCTGTTCGAATCTCATTCTTCAACAAGCATTTCAAAGCCCTTGTAACGCAGCATCATCAAATAGGCATTAGTATATCCAACAGCAGCGCTATTCTTAAACTGAAAATTCGTATGCAGACCCTCGTATTTTTCTGTCGGCAGTAGGCGCAGATAATCATTGCCATACTTCGCCAGCAGGCCGCCGAAAAAGTAGCCGGCATCGAATCCTTTAAATGCATATTCTGATGGTTCCTGCTTGTATGTTCTTTTATATGCAGCGACGAATCGTTTTACCGCAAGAGATTGATAATCGACCAAATAGGACGAGGTTATCCTCGTGTTGAGCCCCTGCATTTTCTCTATTTCGAGGTTTGCTAATTTCGTCCAGTTCGGGTGACCGAATAGATCGATTTTATAGCTTTCGCGAAATTTGTATAAACCGTTAACGCTCAGCAGTACAAAAGGGCGGTCGAACGAAGTAATAAGCACCACATTTACCTTGGTCTTTGAAAGTTTGCTTTCTATCCCCACCATATTTGGCACTTCGGTAAAGCTCAGTTTGCTTTCCACAAATGCCTTTCTAATCGGCGCCGCAAAAGTTTCGTCCACGGTCTTCCTGGTATTCACTAAAATGAGATTCGTAACTCCGGCACTATAATTAGTTCTGATAAAGTCTGTCAGCTTCGTTGCATGCTGATCTACCGAATTATTCATGCTCAGCAATTTAGGATTATTAAACTCGGTCGGCATCGCGGCAGCTAATGGCGAAACTATTACCTTATTCCGTAAATCTGCGGAAGCAGAAAAAGCTTTTATTTCTGCCGGGTATACCGGACCAATGATCAAATCTGCAGCCTGCACAGCTGCTGAACGTGCCAGCGTGGCAGCATGCGTACCGTTATCGCGACTGTCTAAGACTTCCACTTTAAAATCTGTGCCTTTAGCCGCCAATGAATCTAGAGCGAATTGAAAGCCCTGGTAAAAATCAAGCGCCAGCGTTGCGCGGGTAAGATCCTTTTGTTGTATCGTTTTAGTAGTGATCTTGTCGAGCTGAAAAGGTAATGCTAGGGCAATGTTTGCCACGTATCGCTTTTCAGGAACAGGCTCAGGCTTAGGCCCCGGAGCTACGACAACGGGAGGACCGGATGGCGGCGGTATTGTTTTAGGGGAACAAGAAGTGAGTAGGGCAATCAGTAATAAAGTCCAGCTCGCTGTACGTTTTACGTTGTAAGCTGTACGTTTTACCCGGTGATCTATTAACTCGATTTGCTCCATACTGATTTCATTCTCTTAACCCGCCTAGATTGCATTCTCTTTTAGACATTTCTCAACCCGACTATCCGACAATATTTCACGTCAGTTTTTTCACGTATCGCGTACAACGTATTACGTACGACGTTATTCCCATTCAATCGTCGCCGGCGGTTTCGAACTGATATCATAAACTACCCTGTTAATGCCCTTCACATTATTGATAATCTCATTAGATATTTTACCGAGCAGCTCATAAGGCAAGTGACTCCAATCTGCGGTCATACCGTCAACTGAACTTACAGCCCGTAAGCAAATCACGTGCTCATAGGTACGCTCATCACCCATCACTCCTACCGATTGCACCGGAAGGAAGATTGCGCCCGCTTGCCAAACTTTATCATACCAACCACTTTCTTTGAGGTTGTTGATATAAATCGCGTCTGCTTCCTGCAGAATAGCCACCTTCTCGGGTGTAATATCATCCAGGATGCGTATTGCCAGTCCGGGACCCGGGAAAGGATGCCTGCCAAGCAATGCATCATCCAGACCTAAAGCCTTTCCAACTCTGCGCACTTCATCTTTAAACAAGGTATTGAGCGGCTCTACCACTTTCAATTTCATAAAGTCAGGCAATCCACCCACGTTATGATGCGATTTGATTGTTGCAGAAGGTCCTTTTACAGAAACCGACTCGATCACATCCGGGTAAATAGTTCCCTGACCCAGCCACTTCACATCTTGAACTTCATGCGCCGCATCGTCAAACACTTCTATGAAAACACGACCAATCGCTTTTCGTTTAAGCTCAGGATCTTTTATCCCCACAAGGGCAGATAAAAACCGTTCTTTAGCATCGATGCCGCGCACGTTCAAGCCCATGTGCTGGTAAGAGTCTAGAACACTCTGAAACTCATCCTTACGCAGCAGGCCGTTGTCTACAAAAATGCAATACAGGTTTTTACCAATGGCCTGATGTAATAATACCGCCGCAACCGAAGAATCTACCCCTCCCGAAAGACCTAACACCACCTTATCATGTCGAATCTTTTCGCGAAGGTTAGCTATCGTCGTCTCAATAAATGAATCGGGCGTCCAATCTTGTGAGCACCCACAAATATCAACCAGGAAATTCTCTAACAATTGCTTTCCGTCTGTACTATGCGTCACTTCGGGATGAAACTGTATGCAATAGGTCTGCGTACCCTTCACCTGATAGGCCGCAACCTTTACCGAATCTGTGCTGGCAATAATCTCAAAGCTGTCCGGGATTTTAGTAATCGTATCCCCATGGCTCATCCACACTTGCGAGCCTATTTGAATATTTTTTAACAATGGATTATCGCTATCGATGGAGCGAATGTTGGCCCGGCCATATTCCCTTGTAGAGGAAGGCATTACTTCGCCACCCGAATGCTGGGCAATATATTGCGCGCCGTAGCAAACTCCCAATAGCGGGTAGCCTGCACCAAGCGTTTTAAAATCAATCTGCGGCGCATCTTCCTGCCTTACAGAATACGGACTGCCAGATAAAATAATCCCCTTTACCGACTCGTCAAAATTGGGAAAATGGTTAAAAGGATGAATTTCGCAGTAAACGTTGAGCTCTCTTACTCTCCGGGCAATCAGCTGTGTGTATTGCGACCCGAAGTCAAGAATAATGATCTTTTCTTGCATGGGCGAAGGTAAGGAAATTTGGGCAGAGAGCAAAGAGGAAGGAGCAAGGGGTTGGGATGTTTAAAGCACGGAGCGTGGAGCATGGGGCATAGGGTCAGGATACAGGCAGCTGGCAAACGAGCGGAAGGCGCGCGGGGATATGCTCCCATTTTTTCAAGAGTCGCATACTCTCTGAGGATATTCCGCCTCGGGCGGATGAGGAGTTTGCTCCTATTAGTCCTTTGGGAGGTGTTTTCACCGTACCACATAGATCGTAAAGCTTATAAAACAGCGGTATTGTGAAGTCACAAACCGCAAGTTGAATGGCACTTTCCACTCTTCATTCCTGTTTCGGCCAAACCAGCTTACCAACATCAAAACCTAAATCTTTCGCCTGTTTTAAGTAAGCCGTCTTTATATCTTCGGGCAGATTTTTTTCGCGTGATAATAGCCATAGGTAATCGAGGTTATTACCAACAACCATTGCATACTTATAATTCGGGTCAATAGCGATCACATTATAGCCGGCATAAAATGGTCCGAAGAATGAAACTTTTAGGCGTGCGATTTCCGGATTGCTGACGAATTTTGCTTTCCCGACACTTTGCTTCCACTCCTTTGTTAGATAATTATAACCCTGGTTGTCTACACGGATCGTACCATCGGCATTTACCGAATAGTTGGCGGTGACATTGTCCAGGTTCTTTTCAAATTTAAAATCCATGCGGGCAATCTCGTACCATTTGCCGAGATAGCGATCTTTCTGAAACGGACTAACTGCACGTGCACCTTTAGGAATGGACACACAGGAAACAAAATTCATTGCAATAGCTGCTGCACCGATCCCCATGACGAGACCAAAATGCCATTTTTGAAGTTTAAACATATTTTATCTATTAGATATAAGCCCGTGCCGGATGTAAAAATATTAAAACGTCTTCAACTTGCCAAGGACAGTATCGAGAGCCGCCTTCAATTTTTCGGTAGCTCCTTTAACTGCCTTTTCAATCGAATCTGCATGATTTGTTACTGCTACGGGTTGCATGCCTTCCAGTCTCGCTTCGATCATACAGCGTTGATCGTTTTTACGTTCTTTAGCACCGTTCTCGTCCGCCAGGTGAACTTCCAGTCGGGTAATATGAATACTGAACCGGCTTAGTGCTTCGGTGATAGTTGTAGTAAAATAAGCGTTCTGGCGTTCATTGCCAACGATGTTATGATCTGTATGAAATTGAATTTGCATGGATATGCTTTTAGATTAGTGTATACATAGGAAACGATAAGCAGTGTGCTTTGTTTGCTGGCGGGAGAAAAAGAGGGCGATTACTCTTGCTGCAAGGGATTGTTGGAGATTGAGTTTTTGAACTAATCAGGACGGCCAAGGTGAAAACTTCTATTATTGTACGGTTGCGAAGTAATTCCTTGGAAGATGCATAATCCCAACGGTCGATTTGACAATCGTAAACCCCGGTCCAAATGTCTTGCTCCAGAGAGAACTAATGCGATGGCACGACCATCTAAACCTCTCGCTACCAACCAAAATAATTCTGTATTTTTTAACGTCCGCAGAGCTCACAGCAATTGATGGACAAGATAATCAGCGCCAACATTTTTAAAATTATAGAAGAAGAATTTAAAGCAGAGTTATGAAAAGCGATTTCAAATTAACATCAGATATTAAATTAGTTGGAACCTTTGTATTCAGGGATGATGGCGATGGTTGTTTGACTTCAAAATATATCAATGTTGGATTGGATAGTCCGCTGGTAGAAGCGGCCAAAAGAATATCAAATCCTACTCCTGAGGTGAAATTTACTGGAGAGTATTCCAGCATCTGGCTTGATGATATATATGTTCCAAAGGCAGCAACATTAACTATATCCTTGAGCCGTAATGACTATTACATTCTTAGGTGGACCACAACGAATGGAAACCTGATTTTTGAGGGTCAGGGGATGATAATTCAGGATTTATTAATTGGTTCTTTTTGGCAATAACCGGTCTGCAGCCGCAGATGTTCTGTTTCACGAAGACCTCATAAATGTGGGGCAATATTAGTTCACAGTGACCAAATATCCTTCCTTTTTCAGATGGTCTAACGTAGCGGGCAGTTCAACCTGTGTTCCCAAACCTTGTTAGGCAAGCCATCGAACAATTTTCCCTTTCTGTACCCTACTATAGGTTTAGAAATTTTATAAATATTGTAATGGGAGCTGAGGGTTTTTTCGGGCAAAGCACGTTTAGCAAATGGGACACCGGCCTTTGAAACGAACGTTCCTTTATCTTGAAAGACGCTATCTACATCGAAATAACCTCCATAACGATCGATCATCCATCCTTGTCTGATTTTTCTGACTTTTAGTGAGACAGCTCCACGATTCGGAGGCCAGCCGCCGTTTAAATTATTAGAGGTAAAAAGATGCTCAGATTCTTCCAATTTTTTAGGCTTCCAGAGTTTCCATGATGTTTGGGCAAAAAGCGAAAAAGACAATGGCATTAAAGTTCAGGCTAAAAACAACGGACGTAAATCAATCTCCAAATCAATTGAAAATTCAGGTTCAGGATCGACCTCTTAGACTCCTGATGGCGGTGGGGCGGGAAATCTAAAATTTAGCTCTATAGGAACAGGAAAATCAACTTTCCAAGGCGTATTCACTCAAAATAAAAGTTTTTGTTTGGATGGCGCTACTGGAGTACCGCTTAGCGCGATTACCGGTGTAGCTGAAACTCCAAACGGAGATAAGTTCTTTTACTCTTTTGCCGGAGCGAGAATTGATGCAGCAACTGGACGTATTTTTCAAGAATACATGTTCACGGGTAGAACCGGTAGATTTGCCGGAGCGACAGTTGGCATAAAATTACTTTATCATGTATTTGAACCTAATAACTAGGCTTAGACTGTCAAAGAAACTATGTCGTATTACGCACTTAAGTAAACATTCTAAAATACTTCAAAAAAAAGAGATAACTTATATCCCTTCGACCTTAATCAATATCATCTATATTTATATAGATTTTATCGATTATACTTATATTACAATTTGTCCTAAATTAGTGCCGAAGTATGCTTCCCTATATTTCTAATAAATGTCAATAATGTAATTTTACAAAATGGAAAACGAATCAAACGATATTAGTAAATGCCCTTTTCATAACGGGAGCATGAAAGAAAATGTAGGTGGCGGCGGTACAAGAAACCGCGATTGGTGGCCTAATCAACTAAAATTAAATATTCTTCGTCAGCACTCAACCCTATCAAACCCAATGGTTGAGAATTTCGATTATGCAGCCGCTTTCAATAGTCTCGATCTAGAGGCCTTAAAGAAAGATTTACATGTAGTAATGACTGATTCGCAAGATTGGTGGCCGGCAGATTTCGGTCATTACGGTCCGCTATTTATCCGCATGGCATGGCATAGCGCCGGAACTTACCGCGTAGGAGACGGTCGAGGAGGTGCGGGATCCGGACAACAACGATTTGCCCCTCTTAATAGCTGGCCTGATAACGTGAGCCTGGATAAAGCGCGCAGATTGCTATGGCCTGTTAAACAAAAATATGGCAACAAAATTTCCTGGGCAGATTTAATGATCTTAACAGGCAATGTTGCGCTTGAGTCTATGGGTTTTGAAACTTTTGGCTTTGCCGGTGGACGTGCAGACGTTTGGGAACCTGATGAGGACGTATATTGGGGATCTGAAACTACCTGGCTAGGTGGAGATATTCGTTATGCTCAGGGTTCTGATGGAATACCAAAAGACCATGGAGTACTTTCTTCTGATGATAATGCAGATAGCAAAATTCACGCTCGCAATTTAGAAAACCCTCTCGGCGCAGTTCAGATGGGATTGATCTATGTAAATCCTGAAGGTCCGGATGGCAACCCTGACCCGATCGCATCTGCAAGGGACATCCGTGATACTTTCGGCCGAATGGCAATGAACGATGAAGAAACTGTGGCATTAATTGCAGGTGGACATAGCTTTGGCAAAACCCACGGCGCGGCGCCTGCAACGCATGTTGGCAAAGAGCCTGAAGCGGCCGGCATTGAGATGCAGGGTCTGGGCTGGAGCAATAGCTTTGGCTCGGGTGCTGGTCCGGATGCAATCACAAGTGGTTTGGAAGTAACATGGACAACAACTCCTACTAAGTGGAGCAATAATTACTTTGAAAATTTACTTGGTTTTGACTGGGAGCTTTCTAAAAGTCCGGCTGGCGCACATCAATGGGTAGCTAAAAATGCCGGAGAAATTATTCCCGACGCATTTGATAGCTCAAAAAAACGTCTACCTACGATGCTAACTACCGACATGGCACTTAGATTTGACCCGTCCTACGAAAAAATATCAAGACATTTCCTTCAACATCCAGATGCTTTCGCGGATGCTTTTGCTCGGGCATGGTTTAAACTAACACACCGTGACATGGGACCGCGTTCGCGTTACCTTGGCCCGGAAGTGCCCTCAGAAGTATTGATTTGGCAGGATCCTATACCAGTAGTTGATCATGATTTGATCAATGATGCTGAGATTGCTGCCCTTAAAGCTAAAGTGTTATCCTCCGGTTTAAGTGTGTCTGAACTTGTTTCAACAGCTTGGGCTTCCGCATCTACATTCAGAGGTTCTGATAAGCGCGGTGGTGCCAACGGAGCAAGAATTAGACTTGCGCCTCAAAAATACTGGAGGGTCAATAACCCGACGCAGCTTCAGAAAGTATTAGATGTTTTGGAAAATATTCAAAAAGAATTTAACCTAAAAGGGGGCAGCAAAAAAGTTTCTCTGGCAGATCTTATCGTATTGGCCGGTTGTGCTGCCATCGAAAAAGCTGCCGCTGATGCGGGACATAAAGTTACCGTTCCGTTTACTCCCGGCCGCATGGATGCTTCTCAGGATCAAACTGATATCGAATCCGTAGGATTCCTTGAGCCAGGAGCTGATGGATTCCGCAACTACAGAAGAGGACTTTCTTCGGTATCAACCGAGTCTTTGCTTATTGACAAAGCACAACTTCTAACCCTTACTGCACCTGAGCTTACAGTTTTAGTGGGCGGCATGCGCGTGCTAAATACAAACTTCGATGGCTCCAAACATGGCGTATTCACAATGCAACCGGGTAAATTAACGAACGATTTCTTCACAAATCTGCTCGATATGAGCACAGCTTGGAAATCAGCATCGCCTGAGAAGGAGCTTTATGAAGGTACCGATAGAAAAAGTGGTCAAACTAAATGGACTGCAACCCGAGCGGATTTAGTTTTTGGATCCAATTCTGAACTACGAGCAATTGCAGAGGTCTATGCATGCACTGATGCACATAGCAAATTTGTCAATGACTTTGTTGCTGCTTGGGCTAAAGTAATGAACCTAGATAGGTTTGAGCTGAAAAAATAGCCTAAACACGACATATGTTTAGCGAAGGGCACCTTTATCGGGTGCCCTTTTTTTGTTTCGCCAAGAGCCTCAGGAGTAAAAAAGCAGATGCTTTTTTACTCCTGAAAAATTAACAGTATTGTTACTACTCAAGAAATTTACACCGTATTTTTGTTAATATCTTTACTCTATTGTGAAGACTGTCTTCAGTATTAAACCAAAACATAATTTAACCTCATCAAAAACCATGAAAAAATTAACTTTATTTTTCGCTTTATTAGTTGGAGCATCGTCATTGACTTTTGCACAACAACCGGCACCACCCCCAGCACCGGCTAGAGTACCACCCATGCGATTGACTACAACTGCATTTCCCGACGGGGCGATCATTCCGGATAGGTTTACTCAAGCATCTCCCGCAGGCGCGGTTTCTCCTGAACTAGTTTGGAACACCGTGCCGCCCGGAACTGTGAGTTTTGTAATGTACATGCATGATATTGACGCTGCCAGAAATAAAACTACCGAGGATAACCTACACTGGCTTGTATGGAATATTCCGGGGACAGCTATGTCATTGGGCGAGAAAGTTCCGGACGGAGCAACTTTAGCTGATGGAAGCGGACAAATAAGCATTGGTGGTGCAAAGTATCAGGGGCCAGGAGCACCGGCTGCGGGTCCGTTACACCATTACGTGTTTGAACTTTTTGCTCTGGACACTAAAGTAGATGTAGCTGCTGGTGGGACTCCGGCTGATGCTAGAACTGCAGTTATGAACCAAATGCAAGGGCATATTTTAGGAAAAGCGACCTATGTAGGCTTATTTAAACGTCCTATGTAGTATTACTCATCAGAGCATCGAAACGATGCTCTGATGAGTAATTATTTTTATTAAAATCGGTAGACTCCCCTCGTTGAAAAAAAATACACCTGATTGCTTTTCCCGGATTGCTTTATAAAATCGTTTGCAACATAGGTAGCACCCTGAATAGTGGCAGAAAAATTGTTGCCAAATTTCAAATTGACATCTAAATTAAACACTTGCCCAATTTTGCCCGAAGAATAATCAAGTAACTTATCCTCCGCTTGAGGCCTGATCACTCTCATGCCATTACTATATACTGCATCTTTATTACTTACCCGACGCACAATATTCATCCCGCCAAGGACATTAACGTTAGTGTTGAGGTACACCCTCAAATAAGGGTTTATATTCTTTGAATTTGCCAAGCCTTGCATTGCCGCCTGACCGTATGGAGGCTTACCAAACATGGTATTGTAGGTATTGATTTCATTGTCGGCCGGATCCTTATCGCCGGTAAAAAAATTTCCACTTAAACCCGCCAATAAACGCTTGTTTAGTAAATAATTAACATCGTACGCAACTGAATAGGCCTTAATAGTTTTATCCATAAATGAACCCCACTGCGTAGCACTCTCTATTTCATAATTTAGGATTTTATTAAGTGAATAAAACCTAAAACCCGCTGTCTTTCTTCTTTCTGTGCCGATGGTGTAATTATAAGTACGAGTTCTACTTCCAAAAGCATGAAAATCGAACTCAAACAGCGCTCGCTGAGGAATAGCTGTAAATCGGGTGTAAATTCCAGCAATGTGTTCTCCTGAATTTTTGTCATCGAACACTCCGGGCGCAGGAATGATTTGCTTGGCATAATAAATATCGGCGGTAACCTTATCCGAACTATACTTGACCGTGGCGGCATCAAATGTTTGGCGATTATTTGGGCCCTCTCTTACGCCCATAAACCTTTCTTTACCGAACAAATATTCTTGACGACCTAATCGAAGCGTTACTTGTCTGCTCGGCTTAAAATCCACGAACGCTTGATGCAGATCTAAATCATTTTGATCAACCGCAGATTTAGGATTCGGATTTATAAAACGCATGGTGCTATAAGCCTGAGTAAAAACACGAACATTTTTGCCTAAATCAACATTTAAGTGGAGCATCATACGGTGTAAAGTCTGCCAAGTCGTTGCTGTTTTAAACGATGAGGAGATCTCTCCGAAGCTTATATTCTTCAAATACATAATTTGCTGCCGGATTTCTCCGCCGACAGACACATAGTTGTTGTTTCCTAAGAGTTTTATATACTTTAAATGTAGCTTATGCCTTCGCGAAGAATCATCCTTCAAATAGGAAAAATCATCATTATATCGAAGCGGTTGGATGGCTTGACTATAACAAAGGCTGCTAATACAAATCATAGAAATTGTTACACAAACTACTATTTGCAGATGCCTTATCTTATTACCTATAGTAGATTTCTGATTCAATGTGAGTAATGTTGCGGCTATAGCACACAGATTCTTTTTTTGACACACATGCAATAAGTGTAAAATCAGGCTATTTCATGCAAATATCGCAAAATATGGCCTATTTTAGGAAATAGGTGGCAACTTAGGTGTAAATAAATTAAAAAATATTTAATTCCATTATGTAAGTAGCTGAAAACGACATCTTAAGTTTAAATAATCTGCAAGCGATGCACCAAATCTGTTCCATCGCTAATTGATGAAAACCCAATAAAAACAGTTAAATCTAAAGACTATCTGTTTACTTAGACACAAACACTGCATCCTTTGCTACCTCTATATCCTTGGCGACGGCAGGTCTTAGATTCTCCCAATGAAACCGGAGATTATCATTTTCTTTAGCCCGCACACCGCGCTGTTCTGTATAATGCACTAGGGGCATCTCTTTGTAGAGAGGTGACGAGATCTGTATCACCTTGTCCCAATAGCTTAGTGTATTTTCTAGCGAACGCACAGCCGCTGCTTTATTAGCATCCCCACCTTTTACAAGATAGGTCTGCAATGCAACTGCACCACGGAGTTTCTCGGCAAATGACAGACCCAGGTTTGCCCAAATTTTGATATCCGCCACTTCGTACATTAACGCATTATCTCCGGCTGTATCTATATTTTTAACCAATTCAAGAGCCTTTTTGCAATCTTCCTCGAGCATCAAAGCAACCATCGGCGGAGTTACCATTCTTTTATCAAACGTACTGCCATCTAATACTTTTTGAACATACTCGTTAATAGCAACATAATTTGAATCGGTAACCCGCTGATTAATTTGCATACTTACAGAAATATACTCAAGACTCCGGCTGCGTGTATTGCGCGCCATCATCCCTTCGCTATAAAAGGTAAGATCGTTTGTAAAATCAAATGACGACGCGAGTCTAAGTGGCGTCTTCCCCGCCAGCGACGAAGCTTCCAGAAGGCGACGGCCCTGCTTGCCGTAGCGCCGTAAAAACTCATCATGAAATAGTTGATCGGATGTAGCTGGATTGTAAAGCAATCTTCCCCAGAGCTTATAGAATAACCATTGGCGCTCAAAAGCATATTTCCAATTTACGGGTCCGTCAATTTTAGTGAAATAATCTTTTGCAGGAATATAGGTTTCTGATCCTACAAAATAGCCACCATTGTAGGGATTACTGTTATTTGCTATATGTGCCCTGATAAATTCAGGCACGCCCCATCGTAGCGCAAAAAAGTCTTCGTTACGGGCAGTCCAGGTAACTTTATATTCGGCTGAAACTGGCTTAAAATAGGTATCATATAATTTGCCGCCATGGACTTTGATCAGCTGTGGAGTGGAATATGCATGCGACCAGTTATATTTTAGGTCTGCCCATATCGGTCCGTCTATAAATGGAAATGCTCCTTGTTCCTCGATCACTTTTCTAGTAAGCTTTTCTGTTTCTACACTGGTAACGCCAAGCGAACCGGTGGTACTTGAAAACGGGATGCGGTGGACTAGCTTAGATTTTCTGCCCGCTAAACGCATACCCTCCAAATAGGTGTCATTCATCCATTGCTCGCGCTCCGCAGGCTCCATTCCGCCCATACCTTCACCGAGCGTAAGACCAAGACCGGTAAGTTCGGGGTACTCTTGCAAGACTTGAGCGACACTTTCGCGAGTATAGCGTTTTACTAGCTCAGAGGAATCTCCGTCCACGAAAAAATCATGATTAGGATTTTTAAATTTCGAGTCGGGGCTATAATTAGCTTCAAATTCTGGCGTAACAAAAATATTAAAGGGAATCAAATAAGTATCAATGCTTCGATCTTGCGCCAGACGAAAAATGCCATGGAATAGATCTTGCCAAACCTTTAATTCCGCATCTGTAAACGGCGTTGCCTTTGGAAAATTCTTTGCTCTGATCATGAAAGTAAAAGGGTGTAGGTTCCAGACGCTTAGGGCATTAAACCGGTTTTCAACCATCATATCCAGAAAGGCTTCCCAATATTTAATGTCTTTACATACATCGCTATGTTGATCAAGCGAAATGCTGTGACGATAGGTATCCCAAGGAAGATCAAACTTTATCGCACGAAGTTCAAAGTGAGGTTTTTCAGTAATAGGTTTAATATTCTTCAATACGATGCCTTTACGCAAATCTTCTACAATAGAAAGGCTGCCGTAGATCATCCCTCGCTCATCGCCCCCACTTACCGTTATCTTTTCGCCCTGAACTACAATTGAATAGGCCTCTGCTCCCAACTGAACTGAAGAAGCATTTAGGCTAATTGTAAATGTTGGTTTTGAACTATTTAAGACATAACCCTTTTCAAGCAAGGCCTTTTCCAGTTTTCCCGCAGCATACACTGCACGCGCCGATGTATTTGGATAGTCTAAGGCCACTGATTGCGAAAAACAAACAAGGTGTGTAGCAATGAATGCGACAAAGCAGGCAATTATATTTTTCATAACGGAATCTTAGGCTTGGTTTACGATCTGCTGAAAAGACAGCGGATTCTAATCGGTAATAAAATTAGCTTTTTTATTTAAAAATTAATTTTTTAATCAATATCACGTTTTATCGTCATGCGACAATAGACTTTCAATCATGAGTCATGTCATATTTCAATGCAAAAATCAGACTTTTAACTATCTGCCTATAATTTATGAAAGCACTCATCACCGTTGTAAAACCTATCAAATTGATTATCTTTAAGTATATTTATCACAGCAAAAACTACATTAAACTATACAAATGAAAAATTTCAATTTAAATTTCTGCTGCGTTCTTGCTCTATTACTTTGCGGCCAGATCGTTCTTGGACAAAATCAAGCAGCGCCAGCGGCTACAAGCAAAACAGCCGAAGAAATGGCAAAAGAATATGCTGCCTGGACAAAGGTAAGAGACGACTGGGCAAATTTTACACGTTATCGAGCGGCAAACGAAAAGCTTGGTGCCCCGAAACCCGGCGAAAACCGCGTTGTGTTTATGGGAAACTCTATCACCGATGGATGGATCAGGTCTAATCCTGAATTCTTTGAGGGCAGGCCCTATGTAGACAGGGGCATTAGCGGCCAAACCACTCCGCAAATGCTCGTTAGATTTAAAGCAGACGTTATAGATTTGCAGCCAAAAGTGGTTGTAATCCTTGCAGGAATTAACGATATCGCAGGCAACACCGGACCGTCGACTTTTAAAATGATAGAAGATAATCTGGCAGCAATGGCCTTTTTGGCTCGTTCATACGGCATTAAAGTGATCATGTCGTCAATCCTTCCTGCTTTCGATTTTCCATGGAAAAAAGGAATGGAGCCAGCCGAAAAGGTTGTGACTATGAATGCATGGATTAAGGATTTTGCAGAAAAAAATAAATTTATCTATCTGGATTATTTTTCTGCTTTTGCCGATGAGCGCAAGGGTATGCCATTAAAATACTCACGCGATGGCGTTCATCCAAATAAAGATGGGTATCTGGTGATGGGCCCACTGGCAGACGCCGCTATCGCGAAAGCTCTGAAGCAAAAAAAATAAATTCAGATTTCTTGAATTAATATTTGACTAAAGATTTTCTTAGTGTAACAGGATATTTTTAGCTTAGTGAACTTAACAAATGAAAATGAACGAATCAAAAAAGATATTAATTGTAACCGGTGATGCCGGAGAGAGTTTCGAAGTTTTATATGCTGCCCACAGACTGCAGGAAGCCGGTTTCGAGCCCGTTATTGCTGCCCCATCAGTAAAACGAATGAATCTTGTAATTCACGATTTTGAGCCCGGATGGGATACTTATGAAGAGCGCAAAGGATATATCGTTGAATCAAACATCGCCTTTAAAGATGTTAAGGCTGCCGACTACCACTCTGTACTTTGCCCGGGAGGCAGAGCACCGGAATATTTGCGGAACGACCCGAAACTCATCAGCATTATGAAAGAATTTTACAATTCAGGTAAATATGTTTTTGCGATTTGCCATGGCGTTCAGATCCTTGTTACTGCGGGATTGGTGGATAAAAAGAACATCACTTGCTACGAACACGTCAGGTTCGAAGTTGAATCTTGCGGTGGTATCTACAGTAAGACTGAGCAAGCTATTCAAGATGGCAGAATTGTTACCGGCCAAACTTGGCAATCACATCCTGAGTTTTATCGTATCGTGATGAAGTGCCTTGCGGAGAGCAATGCCTAAAAACGAAATTCTCTATAAACATTACGATCAGGAATCTCTAGACAGGCAGTACAATAATCGTCTAAATGTTCCTGACCATGAAGTACATACACAAAATTGGGAAAGGTTAAGCAGGGAAACTGAAAAAGCATTTGCTCCATTTACGGGTATTCCTTTTGGTAATTTATCCGGCGAAATACTGGATATATTTCCATCCAAAACACCGCATTCTAAAGTACTGGTATTCATCCATGGAGGATATTGGTACAAACATCAACCTTCCGACTTCCATTTTGTAGCGAAAGCCTTCGAGCAATATGGCATCACAACTGTATTGATTGGCTATCCGCTAATGCCCGCAAATTCGATGGAACAACTTGTCGCTTCATGCGGCAAAGCGATTACTTGGATAACTAAAAACATCTCTGAATTCGGCGGTGATCCGGATCAATTATATGTTGTTGGTCATAGCGCCGGCGGACATCTTGCACTTAGCCTTGCTGCTGAGTTTAGCGATAAGAAATTTCCGATGACTGCTATTAAAGGTTTTTGTGGGATTAGTGGCCTATATAATTTAAGGCCGGTTCAACTCAGTAATGTCAATCAGTTTATCGGAATAACCCCTGAGGAAGCTAAAAGAAACAGTCCGCTTAATTTGCAACCTGCTGCCACTTGTCGGATGATACTAGCCTACGGAGAAAAAGAAACAGCTGAATATCATGATCAAAGCAGGGAATTATTTTTAGGTTGGACTGAAAAAGGCGCCAAGATCGAGCTACTAGAAATTCAAGACGCCAATCATTTTTCTATTGTTGAGACGATGCTGGACAGGACTTCGCCTCTGCATGTTTCTCTGAGGCGGTTACTAGAAATCTCCATTCATTGAAGCGAAGAATATGGACGCAGCGACAGAAACATTTTACGCCAAAAATCGTCAGCAATGGCGGGACTGGTTAATGGTCAGCCATCAGCAAAAGGAATTTATCTGGATTATCTATCACAAAAAGAACTCAAATGCTTCAACGGTATCTTACAGGGACGCTGTTGACGAAGCGCTATGATCTGGATGGATAGATAGCACAAGAAGGTCTTGGACGACAGAAAATTTACACAATACTTTTGCAGGAGAAAAGTAAAAAGCGTCTGGTCGAGAATTAACGAAGAAAAAATAGAACGTCTTGTCGCCGGGGGCTGATGACGAAAGCCGGATTTGATTCGATTGAAAAAGGAAAACAAAACGGATCTTGGACAATTTTAGAGGATGCCGAAGCCCGTTTTATCACAGAAGATCTGGAGTACGAATTCTCTAAAAGGCCAAACGCAAAAGAATATTTTTTGGGATTAAGCAGATCCGACAAGAGAGACATCTTGCAGTGGCTTGTCCTTGCCGAGAAATCTAAAACAAGGCAGAAAAGAATTCATGAGATTGAAGAATTCGCCGATCAACAATTAAAACCAAAACAATTCCGTTGACGTAATATCTGATTAGACAAACTCTCTATAGATGGAAAATGTAAACTTGATACCGGCTGGCGACAAAATAGGAACAACTTTTCTATCTGCTAAGTGGGAGAACCTTATCATGGCGAACTATGCTGTAAGTCCGGAAATATTGAAGCCCTACCTGCCCAAAGGAACCGAATTGGACTACTATCATGGCGAAACATTCGTAAGCTTAGTTGGCTTCATGTTTAAAAAAACAAGTTTATTCAATATCCCTATCCCCTTTCTGGGCACCTTTGAAGAAATCAATCTCCGATTTTACGTTACCCGAAAAGTCGGTGATTCGATCAAGCGCGGTGTAGTTTTTATAAATGAAACTGTTCCATACAGATTGGTAGCATGGCTTGCAAACAAACTATACAAGGAACACTATACAGCTGTTCGCACAAGAAATGCGATCCTCGTTTCTGGCACCGCGAAAACCATCCGCTATGAATGGGAAGTAAAAAATGCCTGGAATCATTTAGAGATCAACGCATTAACAGACTCTATGCCTATGCAAGCAGATAGTATGGAAGAGTTCATTTTTGAACACTATTTCGGTTATACTCGAATAAATGAGGAAAAAAGTCTTGAATATAGGATCCGTCATCCGCGTTGGCAAATTACAGACGTTAGCAGCTACTCTATTAACTGCGACTTTGAATCCATGTATGGGAAAGATTTCAAATTCTTGAATAATTGTCAACCTAGCTCGGTAATTTTTGCCGATGGTTCTAACGTAACAGTTGACTGGAAAAGAAGAAAGTTGTAAAATATTTCTATGATAGGCATTTCCTTTATTACATAGTAAGTCGCCTATCCCCGAAATCAAGGTCTTTTGCACTTAAAATTGATTACGATCTATTCGTTTTAAAAAGTTATCAACGCTTCTTGAACAACTTCCTGTTGGATTCGGCTAATGATTTAGACAACTTTGTAACGAATCTGCGGAGTATTCTATGAAAATTATTAAACTATTACTCTTTCTTGGTCTCTTATTTCTGGCTACAGATCTATCTGCTCAAAGCAGCGCTGACCTAAACAAGCGGAAACTTGCTCTGACAAAGGAAATCGAAGCGCTAGACCGGAGTTTAAAACAAACTTCGACTAACAAGCGACTATCTCAAAAACAAATAAATGAGCTCAACACCAAGATTCGTCTTCGCCAAGAAAAGATCAACACTATAAATACAGAGATCCGCATGTTGGATAAACAGATTACAGAAAATACAAACACGATCAGATCTTTACAATCTCAGCTTAATAGCTTGAAGAAAGAGTATAAGGGGATGGTTTTGTTCGCATTCCGAAACCGAAGCGCGCAGAGTAAGCTGATGTTTGTTTTCGCTGCAAAAGATTTCAACCAGGCTTACAAACGCTTGCAATATCTTAAACAATTCAGCCAACATCGAAAGCGCAAGGCAACGACGATCGTGGTAACCCAAAAAAATCTTGGGGTTGAAATAAACCAGCTTGATCATTCAAAAAAGGATAAGGCAAGCCTTCTGCAAGATGAAGAAAAAGAGAAACAGGCCCAGGTAAAAGCAAAAGAAGATCAGGCTAAAAAATTAAACAAATTAGCGCGTCAAGAAAAGCAATTCAAGCAAGAACTCACAAAAAAGCAACAAGAAGCTAAAAAACTAAATAATGCCATACAGGTTGCTATCGCGAAAGAAATGGCAGCAGCCAAAAAAGCTGCCGAAGCAGCGGAAAAGAAAAAGCCGACCGGTACGGCGAAGCCCGTTGCTTCAGGATCCAAGGTCTTAGCTGCGACGCCGGAATCGGCAAAACTATCGGCAGATTTCCTTGGAAACCAAGGCAAGTTACCTTGGCCGGTAACACAGGGAGTCATTGTTGAACAATTTGGACGACACATTAGAGGCAACGTGACAACGACAAATAATGGCGTTGATATTAAAACCAATCCCGGTGCGGCTGTTACGGCTATTTTTGCCGGCGACGTGATTCGAGTAATGAGTCTGGGGGGAACAAAATTCGTAATGCTAAAGCATGGAGAGTATTTTTCAGTTTACTCGAATTTACGTACGACCAACGTTACTGAAGGTCAAAAAGTTAGTATCAAACAAACCGTCGGCACTGTTGCAACAGACCCCCTAGATGGAACAACCCAGGCGCATTTAGAGATTTGGAAGGGCGCGAGTCCAGTCAATCCACAAAGTTGGTTAGCAAGATAAACTTGACTAATAAAAATGGGCAAGCAAGTTCTCGTTCTTTGGCAACTTCAACAGCTATCTTGGAACGTTTCCATATTAAAACATTATTCTTAGACTTCCATCGCATTCTTTATGTTTGTTAAAACAATAATTTATGGCAACTACCAAACTTACAATTAACAACAACGGATCTGTAAAAATTGAAGGCGATTTTGAGATCGTAGACCGCGACGGCAATGCTTATGGTTTACAAGGGAGAACTATCGTTTCCGTTTGCTGTTGTGGCCTTTCAAAAAATAAGCCGTTTTGCGATGGCTCACACAATGGCCATTTCGAACATGATGCAACTGCATTCGACCTTCCTCCTAAAAAAGTCTAATGCACACAATTTATAAAATAAAATGAGTAAAAACTTGCACTTTGTTGCTGTGAGCGGTAGCCTCCGTAAAGACTCATTTAATTCGGCGATATTACGAACAGCTTTGGAACTACTTCCAGAGAACACTACAATGGAAATTGCTTCCTGGAATGAGCTTCCTTTTTACAATGGTGATTTCGACCTGCCTATAAGCACGTTCAGACCAGAATCGGTTGAAAAATTTCGCGGCAGATTAAAGAAGGCAGATGCGATAGTCATCGCGTCTCCCGAGTATAATTATTCTATCCCGGGAGGATTGAAAAACGCACTCGATTGGGCGTCACGCGGAGAGGATTCTCCCCTTTTACGTAAACCTGTCGCGCTAATGGGTGCTTCGCCGGGAATGTGGGGAAGTATCAGAATGCAGTTTGCCTTTCATGCCCTTTTTCAAGCCTTTGACATGAAAGTGGTACATAAACCAGAGATCATGATCGCACAAGTTGCAAACAAGTTTGACGAGAGCGGAAAATTTATAGATCAGGTTGCGATCGGTTTAATCAAGAAGAAATTGCAGGCGCTAAAGGACCTTACCCTCAGCTTGTTGGTATCGCATTAGCAACAAAAAATGAATGTTATTTCAGCAAACTATCTACGATTATCGTTAAAACAATTACTTGAAAATTTTTGTTCTGATCTAGGATGCGTTTGATTTTAATTCTTCCGATGGGCTGACTAACCCTTTATGCCTATAGTCACCCTTCGAGGGTAGAAAAAATACCGTTTGAACGAACTACTATTGACTTAACCACATTACAATCTGCATCGCTTACCCAAAGTTATACCGGAAATACAATAAACACCGGAAACACGTCACCCAAAGATCGTCTAGCTTTTGCAAAATATTTGATCGGCATTCCCGATAAATACGGATCGACCGATACCCGTCAGGGTTTTGACTGCGCAGGTTTTATCATCTACGTCTTTAACCATTTTAAGATTAGCGTGCCCCGATCTTCAGTTGATTTTACAACTGTATACCGGCAGATAGAACTTTGTGAGACTAAAGTTGGCGACTTAATTTTATTTACAGGCACAGATAGCACCATACGTGTGGTTGGACATATGGGGATCGTTAGCTCTGATCCGGGCAAAAAAATCGAATGTATACGCTGAACATCTGGCAAGGCATCCGGCGTTACCATGACCGCTCTTAATGCCTATTACCAAGGTCGATTTGTGAAGACTATGCGGATTTTTAAACAAAATAATACTGAGTAGTACGGCAAACTATTATCTTCGTTTCGATGTCGATTTTTGAAATTAAAGAACGTATGGATGCGCTGCTAAAAGAGTTGAACCAGCACAATTACAACTACTATGTTCTGGCACAGCCTGTTATTTCCGACTTTGATTTTGATAAAAAATTGCTTGAACTTTCTGAACTTGAAATTCAATATCCTGAATACCAAGATCCTGAATCACCTACCTTAAAAGTTGGGGGCGAAATAACTAAAGAGTTTAAAACGGTTAAGCATAAATGGCCAATGCTCTCATTAGGCAATACCTATAATGAGCAGGATCTGAAAGACTTTGATGAACGTATAAAAAAAGCTATCGGCGATAATTTTGAATATGTCTGCGAACTGAAATTTGACGGACTTTCCATCAGCATTTCATATCAGGATGGATTGATGTTTCAAGCTGTAACTCGGGGAGATGGAACACAGGGTGATGTGGTAACTACGAATATCAAAACGATAAAATCGATCCCTAATCGAGTTAAAGGGGCCGGTTTCCCTGATGCCTTTGAAATACGCGGTGAAGTCTTTATGCACAAGGCCGCATTTGAGCGACTTAACGAAGATCGAATTGAAAATGGAGAAGTTCCATACGCTAATCCTAGAAATTTTGCAGCTGGAACCGTAAAAATGCAGGATTCAGCTGAGGTAGCAAAAAGGCCTTTGGATTGTTTTCTCTACTTCCTGTATACCGAAAAACGGCTCTTTGAAACACATTGGGAAAGTCTGGAGGCTGTAAAAAACTGGGGATTCCATGTTTGTGAGCACAACAAGCTCTGCAGCAATATTGATGAAGTATTAAAGTTTATCCATCACTGGAACGAGCATCGTTTCAAGCTTAGTTATGAGATAGACGGAATTGTAATTAAAGTAAACAGTTACGCGCAACAGCAGGAACTCGGTTTTACGGCAAAATCACCACGCTGGGCAATTGCATACAAGTACAAGGCACAAGAGGTAGAAACGATACTCGAAAGCGTTAGCTATCAGGTTGGCCGAACTGGTGCAGTTACTCCGGTTGCTAATCTTAAACCCGTTCAGCTTGCTGGCACTACTGTGAAACGCGCCACTTTGCATAACGCAAACGAAATTCTCCGCTTGGACTTGCATGAAAATGATACCGTATTAGTCGAAAAAGGCGGAGAAATCATTCCAAAAATTATCCGGGTTAACACGACGAAACGAAAATCAGGTGCTGAAAAAATTACATATCCTCATACTTGTCCGGTTTGTGAAAGCGATTTGATACGAGAAGAAAGCGAGGCCGTGCATTATTGTCCGAATGATGAAGGCTGCCCCCCCCAGATTGTTGGAAGAATTCAACATTTTATCAGTCGCAAAGCGATGAATATTGACGGACTCGGCGATGAAACTATTGAAACGCTGTTTAGGCAGGGGCACATTAATCATGTCAGCGATCTCTATACATTATTTGAAAAAGCAGACACATTGAAAACCATGGATCGCTTTGGCGAAAAATCGATCAATAGAATGCTGGAGGGTATTGAAGTATCGAAACAAATACCATTCGAAAAGGTACTTTTTGGCCTAGGTATCCGATATGTAGGTGAGACGGTAGCAAAAAAAATAGCCTTTCATTTTAAAAATATCGATCGTGTGATCAATGCAAGCTTCGAAGAACTTATTGCAGTAGAAGAGATAGGTGAACGAATAGCAAGAAGCATAATAGCATACTTCCAAAATCCGTCGCACATCGCTAAGATTGAAGAATTAAGGCGCTACGGTCTACAATTTGAGGCCAATGAAGTTGAGATCGTTCTTAATAGCGATAAATTAGAGGGCAAATCGTTTATTATTTCGGGCGTATTTAAGAATTACAGTCGGGATGAACTGACGGAAATAATTGAAGCAAATGGCGGAAAAATTCTCAGCGGCATTTCGGGCAAGTTGAACTACGTGATTGCCGGCGAAAATATGGGTCCGGCGAAGTTAGAAAAAGCTAATAAACTAAATATTCCGATCATTTCCGACCAGGATGTTTTGAAGATGCTCGAATAAGGCTTTTGAACTGTAGTCGGGATTATTTTTTACATTTGCAGCCGACTTTGCGCCTGACGCAAGGCACAAAATACAAGACGGAAAGAGTGAAGGTGTATCACGAACAACTTGAAAGATTTGACGTAAAGCGTAGGATATAAAGTGTAAACGTACGGCATAAAGCATATTATTAACGAATTAACAAATTCAGATGACTAAATTTCACGGAACAGGGGTAGCGATGGTCACTCCGTTCAATACAGACGGTTCGGTTGACTATGATGGGTTGAGAAACATAATCAATCACTTGATAGATGGCGGTGTAGACTATATCGTATCGTTAGGAACAACAGGAGAAACTTCTGTACTTAGTAATGCTGAAAAGAAAGAAATATGGAAATTTACTTCAAATACAGTTTCGGGACGAATTCCATTGGTGGCGGGTATTGGTGGAAACAATACAGCCGACGTCGTATATGCTCTTAGGTCATTTGACACTATTGGCTACGATGCAATATTATCTGTTAGTCCGGCGTACAATAAACCCATTCAAGAGGGAATCTATCAGCATTATAAAGCTGTGGCTGAAGCTTCTCCGTTGCCAGTTATACTTTATAATGTCCCAGGCCGTACGGGTGCTAATGTTAGCGCCGAAACGACCCTACGCTTAGCTAGAAATTTTAAAAATATTATAGGCATCAAAGAGGCGTCAGGAAATTTCGATCAGATCAACCAAATCGCGAAAGAGAAACCTCAAGACTTTCTGCTCATTTCGGGCGATGACATGCTTACGTTGCCTTTTATTGCAAGCGGTGCGGTTGGTGTTATTTCGGTAGTCAGTAACGCGCTTCCTGCGGCTTTCTCATACATGGTTAGACTATGCCTTACGGGCGATTTTAAACAAGCCAGACCACTTCATTTTGACCTGCTGGAAATTACAAACCTTTTATTTGCCGAAGGTAGCCCGGGGGGCGTGAAGGCAGCATTAAAAGAATTAGGCTTATGTGGTGATACTCTTCGCCTACCATTGGTAAACGTGAGCGATTCATTATCTAAAAAGATAAATTTGGAACTGACAAAGTTTCGCAACACACATTCAGCAAAATTTTAAAATAGAAAAGCTCCGATAGTTAATATCAGAGCTTTTCTTAAATTCTTTAATCTTAAAGTAAACTACTTTTTAGCTTCTTTGTTTTTAGATTCCTGAATTTCAAGACGAATTGCTTGAGCAAGATTCTTCAAATCTTGCATACCTTTTCTAACACGCGTCCCAGCTGCACTGTTCGCTTTGTTGTAGAATTTGTCTGCGTCAGCCTCTAGGCCTGCAATCAGGTTTTTTACTTCTGTGAATTTTTTCATTTTTAGTTTAATAAGGTTACGAGTTATTTGCTTTAAGCTAATGTAGAAGGTTTTTTTTAAAAAAAGAATTTTTAAGATAAATTAAAATTGTTCTTTAAGCAGGATTTTTCCACATTTTGAATTTTAGACACACTGAACATCAATATTTAACTTTAAATTAACTATTTTAATTAAAAAGAACACTCTAAATTAAAAGCTTACACCACTGTGTTTGCTTTTTCTTTATATAGTCCTTGCTCTAATTTTACCCTTACTTCGGTAAATGCATCTAAGGTACGTTGAACATCTTCAAGAGAATGTGTCGCGGTAGGAATTATACGCAACATGATCAAGCCTTTTGGAATTACCGGGTAAATCACAATCGAGCAGAATATGTCATAGTTCTCGCGTAAATCCATTGTAATGGCGGTAGCTTCAGATAACTCGCCTTTTAAGAACACCGGCGTTACCATTGTATTAGTGTTTCCGATATTAAATCCACGCTCTATTAAGCCTTTTTGAAGAGTGTTTGCTATAAGCCAAAGTTTTTCGCGCAGCTGCGGTTGCGTCTGCAATAGTTCGAGGCGCTTTTTTAATCCGATGACCATCGGCATTGGTAATGACTTCGCAAACGTCTGTGAACGCATATTGTACCGAAGGTAGTTTGTGATCTCTTCAGTCGAAGCGACAAAAGCGCCTATTCCAGCCATCGATTTAGCAAATGTTCCAAAATAAACATCGATTCCATCCATACACTCTTGTTCTTCGTGTGTACCGGCGCCGGTCTTACCCATTGTTCCGAAACCGTGTGCATCGTCTATCAATAACCTAAAATTGAACTCCTTCTTCATTTCCACAAGCGCCTTTAAATTACCTTGCACGCCGGACATGCCAAAAACACCTTCTGTAATTAAAAGGATACCGCCACCAGTTTGTTCAGCAAGAGCCGTAGCACGCTGTAACTGCTTTCTGCAGCTTTCCATGTCATTATGCTGATAAACATATCGTTTACCCATATGCAAACGCAATCCGTCGATAATGCACGCATGCGACTCGCCATCATATACAATAACATCATTGCGATCTACAAGGGTGTCGATTATGGAAACCATACCCTGGTATCCGTAATTAAGAAGGAATGCATCTTTTTGACCTACAAATTCTGCAAGACTTTTTTCAAGATCCTCGTGGTGTGTCGAATTTCCTGACATCATTCTGGCACCCATCGGATAGGCCAATCCAAAATCATCGGCCCCATTCTTATCTGCCTCTCGCACTTCAGGGTGGTTCGCAAGGCCCAAATAGTTATTTAAACTCCATACCAAATGCTCTTTACCGCGAAACATCATATGTGCATCTATTTCGCCTTCCAGTTTCGGAAACGAAAAATAACCATGCGCCCACTTTTGATGCTGGCCCAATGGGCCCATGTTCTTCGAAATTTTATTGAATAAATCCAATGCTATTTAATTAAAGGGTTATTTTTGTTTGTAAAGTTAAGTATTAAGCGCGGAAATGCAACAAATGCGGGGGCAAGCAGCACGGAGCAAAGAGCGCGGATTCAGAATTTAGACGACGGTATAGTTTCACCATACAAAACATTTCTCGGATTTTAACTAAGCTTTATGACTCTCTATACCTTCGCGTATGCGCCTTGCTTAATCTACGTTATCATGCAAAAACGAATTATTTGATCTTATCTCGGTGATCCCTTCTTCATTTGAAAGCGTAAATCTGGATACCTGCGATTCCGAAGAATGTGGAACCTGCTGCAAAGCCATTTGCTTGCGTTTGTACGCAGGTTCATTTTCAAGTTCTTGCAACCCGTTAGTCGTACGCAATTTCATACTAAGATCCTTAAGGCGCAAAATACGCTCTTTGGACTTACGAAGCTGCTCTTCTATTGAATCGTCTGTTTTATCTTCATCCGGGTTATCCGAGAATAGTTCTGCGGGCTCCTCTACTTGCGCAGTCAATACAGGCTCCTCATATGGAAGTTCAGCCTCCTTGGAGTCTTGCAACTTAAAATCTAATTCCACCGCTAATTTTGGCTCTAAATACTCCTCGTCTACTAAGGGAAGTTTTATCATTCCATCGTTAGCTGTGTTATGGCTATCATCGTGTTTGAAAAAATTTTCGAACAAATCGGCCTGAAGTTCTTCGTTCTTCAAAACTGGCTCATCACTAATGGTTTGAGGCTCAATAAAAGTATTATGTACCGGTCTAACCAATGGCACATCCGAAGAAAAAAGAGATAGCTTGCGTTGATGTGTCTTTTCGACTGCCCGTTCTTCCATCGTTTGAAAACCTGTTGCAATAATGGTGACAGATAACTTATCACCAAGTGTTTCGTCGATACAATTCCCCCAAATAAGATCCGCTGCCAGTCCGGCTTCTTGCTGGATGTAATCAGTGATTACACTTACTTCATCCATCGAAACTTCTCTTGACCCGGAGCTTATATTCAATAAAATATACCTTGCTCCTTCAATTTCATTATCTTTTAATAAAGGTGATGCAAGTGCGCCTTCAACAGCGTGTAACGCCCTACTCTCCCCTTCGGCTGCAAAGCTTCCCATGATAGCTACTCCGCTATCCGCCATAACGGTTCTAACATCTTTAAAATCAACGTTAATATAACCGGGGATAGTTATTATTTCTGCAATTCCTTTTGCAGCGGTTGTTAGGATATTATCCGCTTGCGCAAACGCAGCACTTAGCGTCAGATTGCCAAATATTTCGCGTAGGCGATCGTTTGATATAATTAAGTAAGAATCAACATACTTTTTAAATTCTTCAAGACCTTCTTCGGCCTGCATTCGACGACGCTTACCTTCGAATGAGAAAGGAGTCGTGACGATACCTACCGTTAAGATATCAAGCTCTTTCGCAGCCTTAGCAATGATCGGACTAGCACCTGTTCCAGTGCCTCCACCCATTCCCGCGGTGATAAAAAGCATCTTGGTATTGCTACCAAGCATTTTCTTAAGATCTTCAATATTTTCGATAGCGGAGTTCTTCCCAACTTCCGGAATAGAGCCTGCACCCATCCCTTCAGTTAGACTTGCGCCGAGTTGCACTTTGTTAGGAATCGGACTCAGTTCAAGTGCTTGGGCGTCTGTATTACATATGATGAAATCTACCCCGGTAATGCCTTGTCTGTACATATGATTGACGGCATTTCCACCGCCACCGCCTACACCAATTACCTTAATAATTGATGACTTTTCTTTTAACATTTCGAACTGCATAATTCTGTCTTAAAGTATAATCTGAACGCTTTTCAACGATACAAATCTAAATTAGAAAAAATCCCACAAGCGTTTTCCACAAGTGTTAAGTATTGTTGAAAACTTGCCTGATGTGGAAAATTAACTAATGTAATCTTCATCTTTGATATCGTCTTTAATGAATCTTGCGCCAGTTTGAAGCAGCTTATCGAATAGTCCTGCAGTCTTTTTGGTCTTTGCCGGATCCGCAATTTTTTCTGCTTTTCCGCCCGATTGCTTTAACGTTTCCTGAATGTCTTCAGCATGATGAATACCTTTAATTAGTAGTCCGATACCGGTTGCATACATCGGACTTTTAAGTTGGTCATATACATTTTTCGGAAGCACTTCATTCTTTGCGAGGTGCTCGTTCGGGTATCCTACACGGGCGTCTAAACCGGTAACGTACTCTATTAGTTGCGACAAGTGTTTAAGTTGCGCACCACCTCCTGTTACCACGATACCTGCAATTAGTTTTTTCTCATATCCGGATGATTTAATTTCATAATAGACGTGCTCTACAATCTCTTCCATTCGAGCTTGAATTACATAAGCAAGATTCTTTACAGATATCTCTTTTGGCTCTCTACCACGGAGTCCCGGAACACATATAATTTCATTGTCTTTGTTTTCTTCTGCTAGCGCAGAGCCAAAACGTGTCTTTAATAATTCGGCCTGATTACGCATAACAGAACAACCTTCACGAATATCCTCGGTAACGCTATTTCCGCCAAATGGAATAACCGCTGTATGTCTGATTATTCCCTCATGGAAAATTGCAAGATCTGTTGTACCGCCGCCAATGTCAACCAGAACTACTCCCGCTTCCTTCTCTTCATCGCTCAGCACTGCTTCTGAAGACGCAAGCGGCTCAAGTATAAGCTCGTGTGTCTCTAGTCCGGCATTAGTAACGCACCTCATGATATTTTTAACGGCGCTAACATGACCGGAGATAATATGAAAGTTAGCTTCCAGTCGCACTCCTGACATCCCAATAGGATCTTTTATACCTGGCTCATTATCAATAGTAAACTCTTGTGGTAAGACATGGATAATTTCTTCACCGGGAGGCATAACCAATTTGTACATGTCTTCGATTAGCTTATCAATATCTCTTCGCTGAATTTCATTATTGATATCCTTACGCGTAAAGATTCCTCTATGTTGAAGACTCTTAATATGCTGCCCGGCGATACCGACATTCACGATCTTAATATCGACGTTAGACTGGCCACTAGCTTCTTCAACTGCGGTAGCGATACCTTGCACCGTTTTCTGAATGTTAGAAACCACGCCGCGAGTTACTCCGGCTGATTCAGCTTTGCCAAGGCCGAGAATCTCAATCTTATTATGCTCATTACGGCGACCGACGATAACGCATATCTTAGTTGTTCCGATATCGAGCCCAACAACGATTGGAGAACCTGATGTTTGAGTAGAAGCGTTCTTTTCCATGCTTAATTGTTTACTGTTGAGGTTATTTCTTTAGTTAATTTTATTGAGTCGGCTATCTTTTTAAGTGCTGCCTCTGCTTTTGCCCTTTTGTCCGCTATAGTTTGCCAAGCGGATAAATTCCTTTCCGCTACAACCTGATTAGCGTACCGTAGGTTTATTGTCTTATAAGCTTCCCAACCAACTTTGGGCAGGGCATTTTTATAGAATGCAAGCAAGTTTCTAAACTTAACCTGCAATGAATCAGCATCGCCCAAAATGATTTTATGATTGCCAATTCTTGGCACCATTTCTATCTCAGTTTGCTCATTTACATAGAGCTGCTCAATTTGATCATTCCATAATGAATCCTTGCGGATAAATGCAGCTATGTGATATAAATCGTTAACAAGTTTTGTGTCGATCGTATCTACCTTTCCCGAGAAATTTTCAATAATAAATCCGTTAGAAACAAGTACCCTGGCCGTGAAATCTTCTGACGTAGGAATCTTAAAGCCATTGTGATCGATATAAAAATCCTGATTAGTAAGATTAAGAATCCGTAAGATAGGTTCACGCTGTCTGATTGCTACATGAATGACCCCATCCATATCCGCATAAATATTTGCGTCCTCTATAAAAGGATTAGCTTTTAATCGGTTTTCCAACTGATGAATATTGATTTTACTGAGCATTCTACCAGCCAGCGGACCTTGCGCTGATAACAACATAACATCTATTTCTGCACGGTCAATAAACCCTCTGGTGCCGGGAATGTAAATTTTAACATCTGTGCAGCGAACAGCGCTCTTTCTGACTTCAATAAAGCCCATCAAGACAACCAGCCCACTAAGGCATACCAGCCATATAAATAGATACAACACTGCTTTCCAATTGACTTTTTTAAGCATAACTCAAAGCGTTTTTAAAGGGCTGGACCAATGTATCTATATCGCCCGCGCCAACAGTCAAAAGTAAGTCGGGCTGATGCCGACGCACGAATTCAACCGCTTCTTGTTTTCCACATTTTATCTTTCTTTCAATCGTAACGTTTTCGAGTAACATATCAGAGGTAATACCCGGTATCGGCAGCTCCCGAGCCGGGTAAATATCCAGGAGAATCAGTTCATCTGTCAGACTTAGTACGGCCGAGAAATCATGTGCGAAATCGCGAGTGCGCGAAAATAAATGAGGTTGAAAGACTGTAGTTAATTTCCTACCGGGATAAAGACTTCTAACTGCGGTTATGCAAGCATGCAGCTCGGTAGGATGATGCGCATAATCATCTATAAATACTTGTTTTTCAGTCTTAATAATATACTCAAAGCGCCGCTTAATCCCTTGAAATTCAGCGAGTGCACGCTTGATTTTTTCGGGCGCGATTCCAACTAACAGCGAAACTTGTATTGCCGCGATCGCATTTTCAACATTATGGTGGCCAGGTATACCGATTAAGATATTCTCAATCTTAATCGAGGTGCTTACAAAATCGAAATAGAAATTGCCGCCGTCTACCCTAATATTTTCTGCGCGGATATCGGCTTCACCAAAAGCCGAATACGTGGTTCCGCCGGACAGGCTCAGTCCGTTTTTATAGATTAAACTGCCCCCAGGTTTCAGCTGCGAAGTGAACAATTGGAACGAATCTTCAAATTTTTTATGATCTCCATAGATATCAAGATGATCTGCATCCATTGATGTTATGACAGCAATATCAGGATGGAGTTGCAAAAAAGACCGGTCGTATTCATCAGCTTCTACAACCATGACATTGTTTTTTCCGATCAGGAAATTGGTATTATAATTTGTTGCTATCCCGCCAAGAAATGCTGAACAATCAAAGGCGCTATGTTTAAAAATATGGGCAATTATAGTGGAGGTAGTTGTCTTACCATGTGTACCGGCTACTGCAACCGTGAACATTCCTGAACTGATCATGCCCAATACTTGCGAGCGCTTCTTTATGTCGAAACCTTCGCTATCAAAATAGTTTAGAATCAAAGAGTCTCTTGGAATCGCCGGCGTAAAAATAATAAGAGTCTCGTCAGATCGGTTGCGAAACACTTCCGGTATAGTATCTATATCGTCCTTAAAAACAATCGAAATTCCTTCGCCGATTAAGCTTTCCGTGAGAACTGTTGAGGTACGGTCATAGCCGGACACGAAGCAACCACGAGAACGAAAATACCTGGCTAGGCTGCTCATACCTATTCCGCCGATACCTACAAAGTAAACATTTTTGATGCTGTTAACCTCCATGTTTCCCTCCCTTTTCGTTGCCTGTCAGCGAGGCTGACATCATTTTAATAACTTCGCTCGCTATAATTTCGTCTGCGTGTAGCAATGACATCTTTCCAATATTCTCTGACAAGCTTAGGCATTTATCTGAATTTCGGATTAGGTTCACTGCTGTATCGGCAAGTTTCGTTGTAGCCTCTTGGTCGCTAATAAGCACTGCTGCATCGTTCAAAGCCAGCGCCATGGCGTTTTTCGTTTGATGGTCTTCTGCAACATTTGGCGATGGCACCAAAATAACGGGCTTTTTAATAACACATAACTCTGCAATCGTACCAGCTCCCGCACGTGAAATAATCAAATCTGCGGCAGCGTAGGCAAAGTCCATCCTATTAAGAAACTCAACGATTTTAATGTTGACATTCAACTTATCTTCAGTTTGTTCCAAAATAGTTTTATAATAGTGCTTGCCGGTTTGCCAGATCAATTGTATGTCCGAAGCAACAATGTTACCCATACCTGTCAACATACAATTGTTTAAAGTGCGTGCACCAAGGCTTCCTCCGGTTACCAATATCGTTTTCTTTGCAGGATTCAGGTTGAAGTAGCTAAACGCGTCCTCTCTCTTACCTTCAATCGCGACTGATTCCGTACGAATTGGATTGCCGGTAAGCATAATTCTATTGGCGGGGAAGAATTTCTCCATGCCCTTGTACGCCACACATATTTTATGAGCTTTTTTGCCGAGCCATTTATTTGTTATCCCCGCGTACGAATTCTGTTCTTGTATCAAATAGGGAATATTCATCTGACCGGCAGCATAAAGTAAGGGCCCGGAAGCATATCCTCCCACTCCCACTGCTGCATCAGGCTTAAAATCTTTGATGATCGACCGCGCTTTAAGCAGGCTACTGATTATTTTTATGGGTAGCCATAAGTTTTTAAACAGTGATTTGCGCTGAAAGCCCTGGATGTCCAAGCCGATAATCTGATAACCAGCCGCCGGCACCTTTTCCATCTCCATCCTTCCGTTTGCACCAACGAAAAGTATCTCTGTTTGGGAATCTAGTTTTTTTAAAGCATCAGCGATCGCCAAGGCAGGAAAGACATGCCCTCCTGTACCTCCACCGCTTATAATCACTCTATGTGCTTTCATTGTATGTTAGGCCATTGCCGGAATTTCACCGACGATGACATTTTCTCCTTTTTGTTGTTTTTTCTCTTCAATATCGCGACTAACGCTTAAAATAATACCGAAGGCTATACTTGTAAATAATATTGAAGTTCCTCCCATGCTGACCAACGGTAGCGGCACGCCAGTAACGGGACCCAGACCGACAGCTACCGCCATATTAGCAAATGCCTGTATTGTCAGGCTAAAACTCAAGCCAGCCGCCAGTAATGCCCCAAATGCTTTGGGACTTTCAGTTACAATCAAAATGCATCGATAGAGGAAAACAAGGTATAGAATCACCATAACAACACCACCCACTAACCCATATTCTTCAATAATTGTAGCGTAGACGAAATCAGAATATGGATGTGGAAGGAAGTTTCGCTGAGTACTATTTCCGGGACCTTTCCCGAAAAATCCACCGGTTGCTATCGCAATTTTCGAGTGATTAGCCTGGAACGATTTATCAGGATCTGCCTTTTCAGGATACATAAACACTTCAATACGCGATAGGTAAGTTGCCCGCCGCGGACCGAGTAAGACTACGCCGCTTAGCAAAACCAATCCGGCCAAACAGACAATAGCGATTTGCTTAATACTGATTCGGCCAATAATCAACAATAGGATGCTAACGCCAAACAACATTAAAGCCGTAGACAAACCTGCCGGTGCAATAAGGACAAAAATTAAACATACCGATAGCATGATGGGCATAAATGCCTTTTTTACGTCTTTGATATTTTCTTGCTTACGGGTTAATGTGCGCGCCAGAAAGGTAATCAAAGCGAGTTTTGCAAAATCGGAAGTTTGAAACGTTTGGTTAATAACCGGGATTGTTATCCAGCGACTTGCCTCATTTACATTGCTTCCGAATAGCAGTGTATAAAGCAGCAAAGGGATGGCGACGATCATCAATATTTTTGAAATGCCTGCGTAATATCTGTAATCCAGTAAATGTGAAAAGTACATCAGCGCAAAACCGCCCACAATCATCATCAGATGTTTAGTCAAGTAGTAGTGTTCTGACTTATCATTCTTGTACGCAAGAGTTCCGGTAGAGCTGTAAACAGCCAACAGCGACCATAGCGACAGAAGGATGACGATCAACCAGATCCAGCGATCGCCTTTTGTGTTGTTTAGTATTTTGTGAATCATTTTTTACGTGCTGGGTTAATGGCAAAGAGCATGGAGCATAGGGCAAAGGGTAATTGATTTGACCTGATTAACTGGTTCATTCTGGCTATTTATTTACGACTAAAACCGATAACTTAAAACTCTATAACTCTTTTACTGCTTCCTTAAACTGATTTCCTCTGTCTTCATAATTTCTAAACAAGTCGAAACTTGCACATGCCGGTGATAATAAAACTGTATCCCCTTTCTTAGCAAGATGGTATGCAATTTGGGCTGCTTCGGCTGCTGAAGTTGTGTTCACCATCACGTCGATATCATCTTCAAAAGCCTCATGGATCCGCTTATTATCTTTACCGAGGCATATTATTGCCTTTACTTTACTTTTTACGATATCTTTTAATATCGAATAATCGTTGCCTTTATCTACGCCTCCCAAAATAAGTACAACTTCACCGGGCATACTTTCCAGAGCATACCAAGTGGAATTTACATTGGTAGCTTTTGAGTCGTTAATAAAATCAATACCAGATATTCTGGCAATATGTTCGAGTCGATGTCCAATATTCCTGAAGCTACCCATGCTTTCGCGGATCGATTCATTGCGCAATTCCAGAACTTTGGCAATAATGCCGGAAGCCATCGAATTGTAAATGTTGTGTTTGCCCTGTAAAGCTAATTCTGCTAATGACATAGTAAGGTTTTGGTTATTGTTCAGGTATATATTAATATTATTATCGTTTAGAAATCCGCCCCTATCAAGCGTCTTCTGAATAGAAAAGGAATAAGACAAGGCTCTGACCTCGTGACGTTCTAGTGCCTTGAAAGTTTCGGGATCATCAGCATTGTAAATAAAAACATCATTTGATGTCTGATTTTGAATGATGCGCATCTTGGAATCGGCATAATTCTCCATTTTGTATTCGTATCGATCCAAATGGTCAGGCGTGATATTGAGGAGAACGGCGATATCTGCCTTGAACTTGTACATATCATCAAGCATAAAGCTGCTGATCTCAAGGACATAATAATCAAACTTCTCTAGGGCAACTTGTTTTGCAAAGCTCTTACCGATGTTGCCCGCTAGACCCACGTTCAACCCCGCATTTCTCAGCGTATGGTACGTCAGCATGGTAGTCGTCGACTTGCCATTAGATCCGGTGATGCAAATCATCTTAGCATCAGAATATCGACCCGCAAACTCTATTTCAGAGATAACCGAAATATTGTTTTCCCTAAGCTTTTTGATGATAGGAGCTTTTTCGGGGATACCGGGACTTTTTACAACTTCTATTGCGGTAAGAATTTTTAGTTCTGAATGATTATTTTCTTCAAAAGGGATACCCGCTTCATCGAGTTCTGCTTTATAATTTTTTGCTATCGAACCTGAATCTGAAACAAATACTTCAAAACCTTTCAATTGCGCTAAAATGGCTGCACCAACACCGCTTTCGCCTGCGCCAAGTACGACGATTAAGCCGCCTTCTGTGGGCTTACCATCTTTATTGGGAATGTTGTACTCAATGTTTGCCACTTACCTTAATTTTAGAGTTACAATAGTTAGTACCGCGAGAATCACACCCACGATCCAAAATCTGGTAACGATCTTTGCTTCGTGATATCCTCGTTTTTGATAATGGTGATGTAGAGGAGACATTAGAAATACTCTTCGTCCTTCGCCATACTTTTTCCTCGTGTACTTGAAGTACGAAACCTGTATAATGACGGACAGATTTTCCATTAGAAAAACACCACAAAGGATAGGAATGAGTAGTTCCTTACGTATCATAATCGCAAACGCAGCAATAATCCCACCGATGGCTAAACTTCCGGTATCACCCATAAATACTTGGGCGGGATAGGAATTATACCATAGAAATCCTACGCAGGCTCCAACAAAAGCACCGGCAAATATGACAAGCTCGCCTGAGTTGGGGATATACATGATGTTTAGATAATCAGCCATGATCGCATTGCCCGAAACGTATGCGAGGATTGCTAATGTCATCCCGACAATTGCCGAGATGCCGGTTGCTAAGCCGTCTATACCGTCTGTAATATTTGCACCATTAGATACCGAGGTGACAATAACCACAACGAAAATCATAAAAACGAGGAGGGTATATTTCTCATGCCCCTCGCCCAAGAACTTAAGTACTTTGGAATAGTCGAACTCGTTATTTTTATAAAAAGGAATATTAGTCTTTGTCGACTTAAGATTCTGCGTAAAATATGACTCGGACCCTCTTTGGTGCACTTCCACTTTTGCCGTGCCGGAGACCGGTAAGCTAACTTGCTCACGAATAACGATTGAGGAATGGAAATACATGGTCCATCCGATGATCAAGGCCAAGCCTACCTGACCCATGATCTTGAAGCGACCTGCTAAACCCTCTTTATCTTTCTTAAAAACCTTTATATAATCATCTAAAAAGCCAATGATACCCATCCATACAGTGGTAGTGATCATTAAAACGATATAAATATTCTCAAGTTTGGCAAAAAGAAGTGTGGGAACCAGGATGCCTAATAGAATGATCAATCCGCCCATAGTTGGAGTGCCCTGCTTCTGCATTTGCCCCTCCAAACCCAGATTACGTACAGTTTCACCTACTTGCTTTTGTCTTAAAATCCTTATTAGCCTGCTACCATAAACTGTAGTTAGAAAAAGTGATAAAATAACCGCCATCCCCGTACGGAAAGAGATGTATTGAAACACCCCTGCACCGGGAATGTCAAATTGCTCGTCCAACCAAATGAATAGATAGTATAACATTAGCTTTGTATAGTTAACATTTCGACCAAAATTTGCTTATCGTCAAAGGGATATTTTACACCCTTAACTTCCTGGTATTTTTCGTGACCCTTTCCCGCAAGTAGGATGATATCTCCCGTCTTCGCCAAATGGCAAGCGGTACGTATTGCTTCTTTACGATCTGTTATTGACAGTGTCCTCTTTCTGGTAACAGGAGTAATTCCGTCCTCCATATCATGTATGATTTCTTCAGGTATTTCGCTACGCGGATTATCGGATGTTAAGATCACCTTATCACTTTGCTCTGCGGCAATTTTTGCCATTACCGGGCGCTTCGATTTATCACGATCGCCGCCGCAGCCTATAATGGTAATAACCTGCTCTGTTCCTTTGCGGATATCATTAATTGTGTTTAACACATTTTGAATAGCATCCGGAGTATGGGCATAGTCAACTATTCCTATGACACCGTTCGCTGACACGATACATTCAAATCTGCCCTCAGCACCATCTAAACGACTGAGAACCGTTAAGGTCTTGCCTCTATCTTGCTCAAGTAGGGTTGCCACGGCATAGACAGCAAGAAGATTATAGGCGTTAAAACTTCCTACCTGCTTAAACCAAACTTCTTCACCATCGAGATTTAGTAACAGCCCGTTAAAGCTGTTCTCTATTATTTTAGCCTTAAAGTCGGCCATGTTCTTTAACCCAAACGACTTTTGATGAGCGCGGGTATTCTGCAACATCACCATTCCATTTTTATCATCAGAATTTGTCAATGCAAACGCGGATTTAACCAATTTATCAAAAAACATCTTTTTAGCATTTATGTATGCGGCAAAGGTTTTATGATAATCCAGATGATCATGGGTGATATTTGTAAACACGCCACCTGTAAAGAACAGACCTTCTGTTCGGTATTGAGCAAGAGCATGTGAGCTTACCTCCATAAAACAGTAATCACACCCGCTAATGACCATATCATTAAGCAAGCTATTTAATGAAATCTGGTCCGGTGTAGTATGTGTAGACGAGATTACTTCGCCATTTATTTGATTTTGAACGGTCGAGATCAATCCGACTTTGTAGCCGAGCTCTCGAAACAATCTAAATAGCAGAGTGGCAACGGTTGTTTTACCATTTGTGCCGGTAATTCCAACCAATTTCAGTTTATCTGAAGGATTATCGAAAAAGTTTGAAGATGCAATACCAAGAGCTTTAGCTGAGTTTTCTACTTTGATAAAACAAGCACCGGAAGTTTCCTCAGGAAAATGTTCACAAATTACGGCGACTGCACCTTGCGCCACTACCTCAGCAATATACTGATGTCCGTCAGAAACTGTTCCTTTAACCGCGACAAAGAGTGTACCAGGCACTACCAATCGCGAGTCGAAACATATTTTTTCTATGCCGGTGCCGGTGTTTCCAATCACTTCGGTGATCGCAACGCCATACAATATTTCCTGGAGAGATTTCATTGCAGTTCTATTATAACTGGATAACCTTTTGTAACTCTTCTACCCGCTTCTACCGACTGTTTGACAACTTTTCCACTACCCTTCACAACGGGTCTAAGTCCGGCATTTCCAAGGAGGAAAACAGCATCTCTCATCCCCATTCCTTTAGTATCCGGAACGGTTCCATCGACATATTTCACCTCTCTGAAGGAAGTCACATTGTTGGTGTCTACTACGTTGATATAATCTGTATTTGCAGCAAAGGAAACTTTCATCCCAAAGGCATTATAAACTCGCTCTGCGGCTTTCTTATACCCTGCTTTTGGTGCTGGAATTTTAGTATTAATTGCTATTTGCTGCCTGGCACGAGGATCGTATAAGCGTATATCGTTTGCGAAAACTTTATCGGCGATTTCTCTGAATACCGGGCCCGCGACTTGGGCTCCATAGTATCCGTTTTTCGGGTCATTGATTACTACGATAAGCGAATACTTAGGATTATCGGCTGGAAAATAGCCGCAAAAAGAAGCCTGATATTGCTTTTTAGCCGTGTATCCCTTATTGCCATCAGCGACTTGGGCCGTACCGGTTTTACCTGCTACTTTATACAGCGGGCTGTATATTATGCCTCTCCCTGTTCCTGCACTGACCACTCCTTCGAGCATTTCCTGGATCTCTTTTAATGTTTGGTCCGAACATATCCGGTCGTTAATAACTCTTGCCTTAAACTGTTGGATGGTATTGTTTAACCGTCTGATTTCTCTTACGAAAATGGGAGAAATATATTTTCCGTTATTCGCGATGGCATTATAAAAAGACAGCATTTTCAGAGGTGTAAGCTGCATTTCATAGCCGTACGCCATCTGCGGCAAGGTCATATTCTTATTCCAGCTCTTGTTCTTTGGATTTTTCACTACTGGCTGAGCTTCCCCTGGAATCTGTAGCTCTAGCTTGTCGTTCAGATGCCAATCATATAAATGATCGGTAAATTGAGATTGGTTATCCCGGTAGGCATCATTAACAAGTTTGGCTACGGCAGCATTGGAAGATTCCTGAAATGCTCGTTTAACAGATACTACACCAATGCTTCCATGAGAATCTTTAATGGTATGTCCTGGAATTCGGTATTCTCCCGTTCCAACTCTTGTACTTGTATCAACCTTGTTGTCTTCCAGCAAGGCCATATATGAAGCTACTTTAAACGTAGAACCCGGATCTTGGTTTCCCGCAATAGCGTAGTTGAATTTCTCTTGATAGACCCCTTCACTTACTTTGCTATAATTTGCAATTGCTCTGATTTCGCCGGTTTTAACTTCCATGAGAATGACGCTTCCATGATCAGCATTACTGAGTATTAGTTGCTTGCGCAAGGCATTCTGCGCTACATCTTGCATGTTCACATCGATAGTTGAAATAATATCGGCACCGTCTTTCGGTGCAATCTCGATCTCACGATTTACAGGGATCCAAATACCGCCGGCAATACGCTGCATCAATTGCTTTCCGTTCTGACCGTTGATGTATTCGCCGTAGGCCCCTTCTAAGCCAACGGGCTGCACATTTTCATTACTGTAGCCGATGGTACGAGCCGCAAGAGACTTAAAGGGAAGAATTCTTTTGTTGTGCTGTACCGCGATCAATCCACCTTTATATCGACCCAAATTAAAAATTGGGAATTTACGGATAATGGTCAGTTCCTGGTGAGTAACATTTCGTTTCAGGAGCATATAGCGCGCGCTATCGCGACGGGCTTCCCGTAGTATTTCGGAATACTTCGACGCACTTTTATCGCTAAAAAACGCAGAAAGACGAGTAGCTAGCGAGTCGACTTTTTCATAAAAAATCTTTTCATCTGCGATGCCCGAAGCCAAAAAATCCATGCGCAATTCATACTCCGGAACTGAAGTAGCAAGTAGGCTTTGATCTACAGAATAAATATTACCCTTTACTGCTTCAACGTTAACAAAACGCGTAGAAAGGCTATCGGCCATGCCGGCCCATTTCTTACCCTCAACTAATTGAACATTAAATAATTTATAGAGAACTGCGAATGATAAAATTAGAATTAGCCCGAACGCAATATAAACCCTCAGTAAAATATCGGTTCTGATATTCATAGCCGAGTCTCCTCCACATTATTTTGCCACACTGCCTTCCTTTGAAAGCGATTAGTTCTGGATTCGAAAATAGTTAGACCAGGATTATTTTTCACTTATTAAGATTATTTTCTGCGGTGGCTCTACAAGCTCTTTTAACCCAAGGGTATCAACCTGCTTGGCTACTTCAGATTGAGTACTTTTAAGCATCAAATCAGCTTTCAACGTTTTGTAGTCCCAACTTAATTCTTTGACTTCTCTTGTTAGCTTATCGATACTACGGACATTCTTTTCGGCCAAATGCTTGTTTCCGATATAAACCATACAGAGTAAGGCCAGAAATAGGATGAACGGCAACATTGAAGTAGCTACTTCTTTAGAAAGCACGCCGTCAACAAAAAAATTGGTAAACATATTTTTAGGCAGCTCAGCTTTTTGCTGCTCAGGTGTAACATCCTGCTCAAGTCCTTCAATCTCGTTTCTAAATCGGTTAGCCATTTAGTTCTTTTCTGCAATCCTAAGTTTAGCGCTGCGCGCCCGGTTATTATTTTCAATTTCTTCGCCTGATGCGCTTATTGCTTTTCTTGAGATGTTCATTAATGGCTTTATTTCGTTCCCGTAAAAATCCTTGTCAACTTCTCCTCGAAATTTTCCTTTGGCGATGAAATTCTTTACCAAACGGTCTTCAAGAGAGTGATAAGAAATCACCACTAGTCGGCCACCAGGTTTTAGCACATGTGCCGATTGAGTCAAGAACTCTTGCAACGCTTCCATTTCCTGATTCACTTCGATTCGAAGAGCTTGAAAAACTTGCGCTAAGTATTTACTCTCTCTCCCTTTCGGGATAAGGCTGCCAATTGCGGTTCGTAATTCAGCGATTGTTTCTATGGTTTTGCTCATACGCGATACTACAATGGCTTTCGCCAGCGTTTTAGCGTTTTTCACTTCCCCATAAATTCCAAAAATCCGATGCAAGTCTTCTTCTGCGTAGGTATTAACGATTTGCCCGGCTGTGAGAATGGATGATTTGTCCATTCTCATGTCCAGGTCTGCATTAAACCGAATGGAAAACCCCCGCTCCGGCTGATCAAATTGATGTGAAGACACACCAAGATCAGCCAGAATGCCATCTACTGCTGGAGCATTATGCAGGCGACAATTGTTTTTCAGATAGCGGAAGTTCTGATCTATAAAGGTTAACCGATCATCATTTGGAATATTTCGTTGCGCATCAGAATCCTGATCAAAGGCCAGGAGTCGACCGTTTTTATTAAGATGTTTTAAAATTTCAAGCGAATGCCCGCCCCCACCGAAGGTTACATCGACATAGACTCCATCAGGATTTATAGCCAAACCTTCAATTGATTCATGGAGCATGACAGGCGTATGGTACTTAATCATTCGCCCTCCTTCCCGAACCCATTACTTCTTCAGTTAGATTGGCGAAGTTCTCAGGCTCATTGTCCAATTGGGCATCATAATTATCTTTTGCCCAAACTTCTATTTTGCTAAACTGACAAGAAAGCACAACATCGTTTCCGATACCAGCGTATTCAAGTAATGATTTTGGCAACAATACCCTTCCAGATGAATCTAACGTAAGCTCAGAAGCTCCCCGTGTAAAATATCTGATAAATTCTCTGGTCTTCTTTTCGTAGGAATTAAGCTTACCTAGGTCTTCTACAATCTTGCCCCACCCACTTCGAGTATATATAACAAGATTCTTCTCGAATCCACGATTAATTACAAGCCCTTCACGCTCAGCCTCAGGTAGTTGCTTCTTGAGATTAGAGGGAACCATCATTCTCCCTTTAACATCCAGCTTGCATTCAAATTCTCCTAAGAAATTAGACATAACGCTCTTTGCGGTTTAATTCAAGAGTAAAATTAAATAATCTTACCACTTTTTACCACTTTTTACCACAAAAAGTTTTCAACACTTACATCAAATGTCTATGACTCCCACCAATAGACGCAAAAAGCCCCGGCTCGAGAATTCGAACCGGGGCTTTTAATGCCGAATATTGTCTCTCTAACCGTTGATGGCCTTCACGCCAGGGAGTTCCTTGCCTTCCATATACTCCAATAAAGCACCTCCACCGGTAGAAACGTAGCTAACCTTATCCTCCATGCCAAACTTTGAGATCGCAGCGGCAGAATCTCCTCCACCAATTAATGAGAAGGCGCCTTTTTCTGTTGCAGAAGCTAATGCATCAGCTACCGCTTTAGTTCCGTGCAAGAAATTTTCCATCTCAAAAACGCCCATAGGACCATTCCAAAGAATTGTTTTGGAATTAATTATTACATCGGCAAATATTTTACGTGTTTCCGGACCAATATCTAAGCCCATCCAATCGTCGGGAATATTTCCTGCTTTAACGGTTTTACGCTCCGCATCATTGTCGAAATCGGTTGCTACAACGGTATCCACAGGCAAATAGATTTTAACGCCTTTTGCCTTTGCTTTTTCTAATAACTCAAGTGCTAATTCTTGCTTGTCTGCTTCTAATAAGGAAATTCCGATAGTTCCGCCTAATGCTTTGGAAAACGTATAGGCCATTCCGCCAGCAATTATCAGATTATCAGCCTTGTTTAATAATTGCTCTATCAAAAGAATCTTATCAGAAACTTTTGAGCCACCCATTATAGCGGTAAATGGCTTTTCTGCGTTGTTTAACACTTTCTCTGCATTTTCTAATTCAGCAGCCATTAGGAAGCCAAAATATTTAGCGCTAGGGAAGAATTTTGCAATTACTGCAGTAGAAGCGTGGGCGCGATGCGCCGTACCAAAGGCATCATTCACATAAACGTCTCCAAGCTTTGACAGCTTTTCTGCAAAAACTTCATCACCCTTTTCCTCTTCCTTATAAAAGCGTAGGTTTTCAAGTAACAATACATCGCCAGGTTTTAATTCAGCTGCTTTCGTGATAGCTTGTTCGCCAATGCAATCATCTGCGAATTGAACACTTACGTTTAATACTTCTGAAAGATGCTTAACAATATGTTTTAAGGAATACTTCTCGGTCGGACCATCTTTCGGACGGCCAAGATGCGACATGAGGATCACAGCACCTCCATCCTTTAAAATTTTATTAATTGTCGATAAAGCCCCTTGGATGCGATTATCATCGGTGATATTATAGCTCTCGTCTAGAGGAACATTAAAATCAACACGTATAAGAGCCTTTTTGCCCAAAAAATTGAAATTTTCAACTGTTTTCATTATTATATTTAAAATTTGAGAATAAACGAGGGTGTTATTGAATTTTGAGGTACATTTTTCTATGCGGACCGATGGGATCTATAGTAAATTCATCTGATATAAACTCAAATCCTATTCCGGTATAAAAAGGGTATGCCACCCTGCGTGCGTTGCACCAAAGATAATTTACTTTTTGACCCCGAAGGTAAATAATTGCAAAATTTACCACCTGATTCCCCAATCCCTTTTTACGAAATTCAGGCAAAGTGGCCATCCCCCGCAGCTGATATCCGTTTCCTGGATAATCAGAAAGGGGCTGTTTATGAAAGGTAGCCACGCAAGTGAGTTGCTCATCTACATAATAGCCTAAGTGAAACGAGCCTTCCTCGTCGTCGGGTGGAAAACGACAATCTTCTGCCGTAGGGCGATGCGGAAGAAGCACGCCATGGCGTAAAGCGAATGTATCTGGAGAGGCGATGAATTTGATCATATTTTTTGGTCCGACCTTTCGGTCTGCGGCGAAGAAAGTTTTAAAATAGAAATTTTTTCTACAAGATCTGCCAGGCGATTGGAATAACCAGACTCATTATCATACCAACCTACAACCTTTACCAATCCGCCAACTATAGAAGTTAATTGAGAATCGAAAATGCAGGAGTGTGAATTATCAATTACATCCACCGAAACGATCGGATCTTCGGTATACTCCAGAACTCCTTTTAAATAACCGAGTGAAGCATTTTTAAAGGCCGCGTTTATTTCATCCACTGTAGGCTGCCGTTTCAGGATGCAGGTAAAATCTGTAAGCGAACCGTTCAGCACAGGCACGCGTATCCCAGCACCCCCTAGTCTTCCCTCTAAATGCGGAAAAATAGCGGTTATTGCTTTTGCTGCGCCAGTTGTTGTGGGAATGATAGAAGCAGAAGCGGCCCTCGCCCTGCGTAGATCTTTGTGTGGAGCATCATGCAGGCTTTGATCGCCGGTCATGGAATGCACTGTCGTTATATATCCGTCAATAATGCCCCAGTGATCATCCAGCACTTTTACCATCGGAGCTACGTTATTGGTTGTACAAGAAGCGCTTGAAAGGATCGTTGCTGACAGGTCTATCTGATTATCATTTACACCAATCACCACAGTCGGCACGCTTTTATCTGCCGAAGGAGCCGAAATGATTACCTGTTTCGATCCGGCTTTTAAATGAAGTTCGGCTTTATCTTTAGATGTAAATTTCCCTGTCGATTCTATTACCAGATCAATTTCGAGAGCTTTCCAAGGGAGACGCGAAGGATCTTTTTCAGCCAATGCCTGAATGATTTGACCATTTATAACTAACGTTTGCGCCGTTGCACTTACTTTACCCCCAAAGATTCCATGAATGGAATCATACTTAAAAAGATGGGCAAGGGTTTGGGTATCAGAAAGATCATTGATTGCAATTACTTGAACATTCTTCTTGTTAAGAAGCCCGCGCAAAGCGATCCTACCAATACGTCCGAAACCATTAATTGCTACTCTCATAACTTCTACAACAAAGGTAAAAAAGCATTACTGAATGAAGAATAAAAAGGCTTTCAGTTTCATATCAGGTATTGATTTTCGCAAAGACTATCCCTGCAATCATCGCCCGCATCAAACCCTAAAAGAACCAGCTTAGCACGATAAGAATCGTAATCTCCAGCGAGCTAAAGGCATTCCACATAACGGGGATTAGAGCAACGATCGAATAGACCAGTCCGAATTATCCGCGCAGGTAAGATGGACCTTTAAAAAGCCCGTTAAGGCTGTCCCAGAACCACGCCAACGCAAAAGTTATAACTGTACGTCGTCAAACTAAAGTAAACTTTTCGCTAGCTGAAGTTTCATGTTGATTCAACCCTATTTATTTTTCTTTTATTTTCGAAAATTTGTCTTGAAATTGATCTTTGATAAGCTTTTCTTCGCTCAAGAAACATTACCTTTTTGATTCGATCTCTTTCTTTTGAAATGGCCTCAACGCGTCCAAAATAGACATCTGCAGGTGTTACATTATTCAAAGATTCGAGGTAGCGTTCGTTATTGTAACGATATACGAACTTTTCGAGGCCTTTTTCAAGCTCTTCTAGGGCACTGCAATTTCTTCATTGAGTCTTTTGCGCCACTTCACAAACTCATACCAAATGGTACTAATAAAGCCAACCAAAACGCTGATCAATAACTGATTTAAATCCAATGGCATGAAACCGAAGAAATCTGCTAACGGCCTGATAAATATCAACGATCCCGACAACACAATTGTTATCAAAATCATCCAAATGATCATATTATTCTTATACTTTATCGTGGTAAATACTGAAAAGAAAAAGGAACGGTTTATTAGTGTTAGAAATATATTAGCAGAAATTAAAACAGTGAAAACCATAGTCCTGATCAAGGTTTCATCATAATCCTGCGCGAGCGCATATTGATAAATGCTAATAGTACCCGCTGTAATCATTAAGCCCTGCAGAATACTTGTAAAAAGCTCAGGCCCTGTAAAAAATGACGTTACAAACGGCCTCGGCTTTTGGATCATGGTATTTTTCTCTATGGGTTCATTCTCGTAAATGATCGAGCAGGTCGGTCCCATAATCAGTTCCAAAAAAATTACATGTACAGGCGAAAATATATTTGGGTAAACCCAGCCAAAGGCAAGTGGAGTAAACACGGTAAGAATAATAGGAATATGGATAGATATAATGTATTGTATTGCTTTTTTTAAGTTGCTGTAGATTTTCCGTCCCATCGCCACAGCATCAACCATTTTAGAAAGATCATCCTTGACTAACACAAGAGCCGCAGCCTGTTTTGCAATCTCCGTTCCTTTCTTGCCCATCGCAATTCCAATGTGGGCTGCCTTCAAAGCCGGTCCATCATTTACACCATCGCCCATCATAGCCACAATCTCGTTTTCCGCTTTTAAAGCTTCTATAACTCTAAGTTTGGCATCCGGAAACATCCTGGCAAATACATTGGTGCTACCCACAATTTTTCGAAGCTCCTGCTCATCCATCTTCATCAATTCATCGCCGGAAAGGCAATTTTCATAGCCTCTAAAGCCGATTTGCCGCGCAATAGCATTTGTTGTGACTGCGTTATCGCCCGTTATGATCTTTACAGAGATTCCGGCACTATAAAAGTCTTCAAGTACTTTTTCTATATGTTTCTTCGGGGGATCGTAAAAAGCGATAAGCCCTTTAAATTTGAATTGAAAATCCTGTTGATTTTCGGGGAAACGATTGCCGGAGAAAATTGCTTCGCCAACGCCAAGCATACGATAACCGTCTGCAGCTATGATATCTATTGTTTGTTCGATCATCGCTTTTTCATCTGCAGACATGTCTGAAGTGGCCATAAGTGCTTCAGGGGCACCTTTCGCCGCCACGATGCGCTTTCCGGATGAATTTTCAAATATATGGGTCATCATTGGCGGCTTTCCCCCAAGGGGATACTCATGAATCATTTTATACGCTGGACGCTCATCATCTGAGGTTGAGTTGGAATAAGCCTTATGCAAGGCCACTTCCATCGGGTCAAATGGGATTGGTTCGCTAGCCCACATTGCCAGCCTTACAAGTTCCTGTTCTTCTGTGCTAAGTTGATCGTTGGCCGTTGTGATCTTTTTGGAGCCTACCACAACTAGCTGTGCAAGGGTCATTTTGTTTTCAGTAATCGTTCCGGTTTTGTCGATACAAATAACAGATGCGCTGCCTAAAGTTTCCACAGTTTTCATCTGCTTCACGACGACTCCCATTTTCATTAAACGCCATGCACCTAGCGCCATAAAGGTGGTAAAGGCTACAGGTATCTCCTCGGGCAGGATACTCATCGCTAGCGTAAGTGCCTTTAAAAGGCTATCGAGCAAATCATTTGATTTTAAGTAATTTATAAGCCAAACGATCAAGAAAACAAACGCACCGGCAATCACCATCTTCTTTACGAAATCTCCTATTTGCGTCTCCAAAGGAGTATCTTCCTCTTGAATATCATCTAAGCTTTTTCCTATCGCCCCGAGGCGCGTGCCATTACCGATGGCTGTGACCGTGGCAATTGCTAGACCGCCGGTCACGGTGGTGCCCCTCAAGATAAACTTGTCTTCCTTCTTTTTGTCTTTATATACAGGCAAAGATTCGCCTGTGACAATTGATTCATTAACAGAGAAATCATTTGAATGGACAATGACTCCATCTGCGGCAATCAGTGTACCCTCTTCTACCATCAGGCTATCCCCTACCACCAGATCATCACTTTTAATTTCTACAACTACACCGTCTCGAATTACCTTACACCATGGCTGGGTCATCTCCTTTAGCTTTTTCAGCGCGTTATGACTTCTGGTATCTTGATAAAGGGAAATAGCCGCAACTAGAACGATCGCCGACGCGAGGAAGATGGCGTCGCCGGTACTGCCACTTACAAAATAAATAACTGATGCAATGAGTAGCAGAATTACCATCGGCTCCTTTGCTAGACTTTTCAACGCTTGAAGAATTCGGCTTTTCTTACGATATTGGAGGGTATTAGATCCATGCTCGGCCCTGGCCGCTAGAACTTGCGATGCTGTAAGTCCTTCTATTTCAAAGTTATTTTCGACCATAGCTTTAGAATAAGAATTAGCCGCTTTTTGTTCGGCTGCTCTTATATCTTTCATTTAATTCGGACTTTCATCCTCCAGAATGTCAGGTGCAGCATCACAGTTAAATAAAATAACATCCTGATCCTCCTTCATAACCTTAACAGAAGAGTAAGATTCACTTAAAAGTTTTACTCTAAATGCTTCCTGTGCACCGCGCTCACCGTGTACCAACATTATTTGAGTGGGTGCCTTTTTAAATTTGCTCAGCCAGTTCAATAACTCTGTCTGATCAGCATGAGCTGAGAGGTTTAATAGCTCAGTTACCCTTGCGTTTACCGGATAATATTTTCCGTGAATTTTTAATTCATAAGCCTTATTCAATAAGGCCCTGCCCCTCGTTCCCTCAGCTTGATAACCGATCATCAATATGAGATTTCGGCGATCCTTTAAATAATGCTTTAAGTAGTCGAGCACCCGTCCACCGGATAGCATCCCGCTAGCAGCAATTACTATTTTACTTCCTTTTTGTTGGATCAAGCGCTCGGTATTTTTAAAGTCGCGGTTGATGATTACTTGATCACTCATCTCAACCAGCTCCTTCTTTTCGATTTTGGAAAATTCAGGATATTTCAGAAGAATTGAGGTTGCATTTGCTGCCATCGGACTGTCTAAAATTATAGGAATATCTTTCGGGATCTTATCTTGATCCTTGAGAAGATCAAGAATATAAATCAGTTCTTGAGCACGTCCAACGGCAAAGCTTGGAATTAATACATTTCCTCCTCTATCGATGGTATCATTAACCGCATCAGCTAACAACTCATAGGCATCCGTCGGTTCGTGTAGACGATCGCCGTAGGTAGATTCCATGATCACAAAATCAGCGGCAGTAAAGTAATCCGGTTCGGCTAGAATGGCACTTCGACATCTTCCGATATCGCCCGAAAAAATGATAATCTTACCGTAGCAAGTCAACTCAATCGAACAAGCACCCAGAATGTGTCCGCTCGTTTTAAATCTAAACTGAATGTCACTACTTAAGCGAATAAAAGTATCGCAAGGTTTTGTAATAAAGTATTTAAAGGACTCCTCAGCGTCTTCCGAGGAATATAATGGTAAAGCGGGATGATGCTTAGAATAATGATAATCATTGGCCTTTCTTGCATCCTCTTCTTGAATTTTAGCACTATCTAACAGAATCAACCGGGTGAGTTCCTCCGTGGGCTCGGTCATGTAAATCTTACCCCTGAAACCCTGCTTCACCAACAGCGGAATATATCCGCAATGGTCAAGATGAGCATGAGTAAGAATAAGAACATCAATCGTTGCAGGATTAACGGGCAGTTTCTCCCAATTTTTTTCACGAAGTGATTTTATTCCCTGAAATAGTCCGCAGTCAATCAGAATATTGAGAGTTGGAGTTTTCAATAAATGTTTAGAACCGGTTACTGTTTCTGCCGCACCGAGCGATTGTAAGATTACTAAATCCATTACAAAATATATTAAACTAATCTATTCAAACTTCCTTTGATTTTCACAATAAAACAGTGATCATAATCATTAAAATAGATGATTCTCGCCTTAATTTCTGAGCTGAATTATTCTGACAGACTAGTGAAGCATTTTTTAACGCAAGGGACAATTCCCATTTAAGTCTTATCTTTAACCTTTCAACTCCTTTGATGGAATCTGCACCTCTTTTAAAAGCAATTATCGACAATGCCATTGATGGCATCCTGACTATTGATACGAAAGGAATTGTAGAATCTATCAATCCAGCTGCCTGTAAATTATTTGGTTTCGATGCTTCTGAAGTAATTGGCAATAACATTTCAATGCTCATGCCACCGCCAGACAAAGGGCATCATGACGGCTATTTGAAACGGTATCAGGAAACAAAAGAGCCACGCATAATCGGTGCCGGACGCGAAGTAAAAGGTCTCCGAAAAGATGGAAGTATCTTTCCCTTTAGGTTGGCCGTAAGTGAAGTTGTGTATATTGGAAAAACCATTTATACCGGCTTTATTCATGATCTGAGTAAAGAAAAAGAAGCGGAAGAACGTATCATTGAATACGCACAAGAATTGGAGCAGCTTGTTGAGAACCGAACGGCAGAGCTTCGTGGCACTGTGCAAGCGCTTGAAAAAGCAAAAGCAGAAGTGAGCCTTTCATTTGAAAAAGAAAAAGAACTAAACCAGCTAAAAAGTCGCTTTGTTTCCATGGCTTCTCATGAATTTCGAACGCCTCTGAGTTCTATTCAACTATCCGGGTCGCTAATCGAAAAATACGCTCAGCAATTTAATAATCCAAACATTTCAAAGCATGTTGGCAAGATCAAAAGCTCGGTACGAAATCTAACAACCATCCTCAACGATTTTCTTTCGCTTGAGCGCCTTGAAGCCGGCAAAGTAGAGCCTGCGCCTGTCAGCTTTGACCTCGTAAAGCTTTCGGAAGAGATCACCGAAGAGCTGCAGTTGATTGCCAAACAAAATCAAACTATCATCTATCAACATACTGGACTACGCAGTATAATTATTCTGGATCAGAACCTACTTAAAAACTGCATAATCAACCTTATCGCTAACGCCATCAAATACTCCGGAGAAAATACATTTATTGAGTTCAACACTGAGTTAACGGATGCGACCTGCATCGTAACAATTAAAGACAACGGAATAGGGATACCTGATTCAGATCATAAGCATTTGTTCGAGCCATTCTTTAGAGCCAACAATACCGGCAACATACCGGGAACTGGCTTAGGCCTAAATATTGTTTCGAGATACGCAAGGCTCATGAACGGCAGCGTGTCGTTTGAAAGTATGCTAAACAAAGGCACTGTATTTACCATTACAATACCGATCCACAATGAAGAAAACTCTATTGATTATCGAGGATAACGAAGATATCCGAGAGAGCACCGCTGAAATCCTGGAATTGGCAAATTTTACCGTTTTGCAGGCAGAAAACGGCAAAAAAGGTATTGAAATAGCTCAAAAAAACCTCCCCGACCTTATTCTTTGCGATATTATGATGCCTGAACTTGATGGTTATGGAGTATTGTATCTTTTAAGCAAAGTACCCGAAACCGCCACAATTCCATTTATTTTTCTTACTGCTAAGGCAGAACGGATAGATATGCGAAAAGGCATGGAGATGGGAGCAGATGACTACCTAACTAAACCCTTTGACGATATTGAATTACTGAATGCGATCGATGGACGGTTTAACAAAAAGGAAAGGGAACATACGTTTTATAGCAAGGCGATTGAGAGCTTGAGTTCTATAGCAAATCATGGCAACGGCGCTTCTGAGTTGAAAAAGCTTGTCGGCGGACGAAAGCTTAGATTTGTAAAAAAGAAACAAGCAATCTACTTTGAAGGCGACTCTGTTCAAGGTATTTATTTATTGTTAACAGGCCGTGTCAAGGCTTTTAAATTAAGTGAAGACGGCAGAGAACTTATAACCGGGATTTATGGACAAGAAGAATATTTCGGCGTTCAGGCTTTATTTTCAGAAGAAGCATACAACGAAACAGTAGAAGCGTTAGAGGACTGTTCAGTATGTCTTTTGCCGAAAGATACGGTTATGGATCTTTTAAATAAATATCCGGACATTGGACAGAAACTGATTAAAATTTTATCGAATAACCTACGAGAAAAAGAAGATCAACTTTTGCAACTGGCGTACAATTCTGTTAGAAAGAGAATGGCTGAAGTTTTGCTACGTTTAATCAAACAGCAAGATCAGCCTGCAGGTGAAGAAATATTCCTGCGTCTTCTTCGTGAAGACCTCGCCGCCATGGCAGGAATGGCAACTGAAACTGTCAGTCGCACGCTGAGCGATTTCCGCGAAGAAGGAATCATTGGCAAGCAAGGCAGTGAAATCCACATACTTGATATTTCGCGCCTGAAGCGGATGAAAAACTGACGACAATCATATTTCTATTTGATTAGCCTCATGGTAACAGCAAGCTTCTTGCCTGAACTTTGCACGCATATAAAACTAAAAAATGAAAGTTGTTGCGTACAGTGTCAGGCATTTTGAGAAAGAGCTTATCGCTAAAGCCAATCAAAAAAAGCACGATATTACTCTTATCTCAAATACGCTTGATGTCGAAACGGCAATCTATGCAGAAGGAAAAGACGCAGCAATTGTCTTTACAAACGATGATGTATCAGCGCCGGTCATTAACAAGCTGGCAGATCTTGGAATCAAATATATCGCCACTCGATCTGTCGGAACCGATCATATTGATCGTGAAGCTGCCGCTAAAAGAGGGATCAAAATAGCCAATGTCCCATCCTACTCGGCCGAGGCTATTGCTGAGTACGCGGCAATGCTTGCCCTAAGCCTAGGAAGGAAAATAATACCAACAGTTGATCAGGTTCGCAACTTTGATTTTCGAATAGATGAGCATATTGGGTTTAATTTTTTCGGCAAAACAGTTGGTATTATCGGCTTGGGTCAGATTGGAAAAGCGGCAGCTAAAATTTTCATTGGCCTTGGATGCAAAGTTTTAGCCTATGACATTTCAGCGCAGAATATGAAAGATGTAAGAATGGTTGATATTGACATGCTATGTGCAAAATCTGATATTATTTCCCTTCATGTCCCGCTCAATAATTCAACTAAACACTTAGTTAATAAAAAAAGTCTTTCAAAAATGAAAGATGGTGTAATGTTGATCAATACCAGCCGCGGAGCGGTTATAAATACAGAAGACGTGCTTACTGCCCTATCAAATAAAAAGATAGGGGCTTTGGGTCTTGACGTGTACGAACTCGAAAAAGGACTATTCTATTTTGATCATAGGAGCGATACAACTAGGGATCCAGTAATTGAGCAACTTTTATCGTTCCAAAACGTAATTTTAAGTCCACATCAAGCATTCTTAACCAAAGAAGCCTTGCAAGAAATTGCCCTTAAAACTATTGCTAATCTTGACAAATGGCAGCAGAACAAATGCGTGGGTAAAGCTTGTGTATGCACAAAAGACTGCAGCTCAATCTCTGAGCTGAAAAAAAATCCGGAGAATAGAATGCTTTAATCTATTTCTCCGCTTCCTCCTTTGCTTTCTTTCTGAAATATCCCCTGAATAGGAAATTACTTTGTAAAGCCTTTAAGTTTTCGTTCAGATTAGTGGAGCTACTTTCGAGATTCTTCATTATTTCTCTCATTTGATCAGCACTTTGTTGGTCATTGAGCAGCAATCCTGCTGCATTATCCGTCTGGTTTAATTTTGAAGATGCCTTACTTAGATTTTCAGTAAGCAGCGACGCTGACTTTGATGCCTTTTGCAATTCGTCTGCAGATGCCTGCAGCTTGGCAAATAGCAGAGTATCTGTAAACATTTTATTAGCCAACCCGTCTTCCCTGTTGATCGTTTTTGCAAATGCGTTCAGATCTGCAGCAAGTTGGCTGGTCGCTGCCGAAGTATTTTTTAAATTCTCAACTATTAGTTTAAAACTCGAGGCTAGTTGCTGGTCTGAAAGCAACGCTCCTGCAGTACCTTTGCCATCTACTAAATTGGATGCTAATATTTTAAAATCTGAAGTAATATCGACCAGATTACGGTTATTAACCTGGAATGTCTTCATTATCTCATCGGTAGAGAGGGAAGTTTTTACACTAAGCCTATCACCATCCTCTATAACAGGAGCTTTTAGTGAGCCTGCGGCAATGACGATAATTTTGTTGCCAATTAAACCATCAGAACTGATGCTTGCTGTAGCATCTTTATGAATATACTTTTGTGCGTCTTGCTCAACACTTATCGTAACCAGCACCTGCGAGGAACCGTAAAATCGAATTTTTTTAATTGTACCTACTTTAACGCCAGCATACCAAATATTGCCGCCTTCTTTGAGTCCACCAACATCATTAAAGACGACATTTAGCGAAATACTCTTGATAAATGTCTTTTTTTGACTGCCTAAGGTAAATACACCCAGCACAAAAATGACAAGGCCTAAAAGGATAAATACGCCTACTATTACTTTCAGTCGATTGTCTGCTACCTTCATTTCTTATTGAATAAAATTATAATCATAAAATGGTTTCACCTCTTCATCTTTTGTGAGGAAAACCTCATCGAACGTGCCCTGGCGTTCAAATTTGCCGTTTAATAAAATAGCCACCCGATTACCTACTTGCTTTGCGCAAGTTAAATCGTGGGTAATAACAATAGAACTTGTGCGATATCTTTCCTGCACTTCATTTATTAGACTGTTAATATCTAAACAAGTGATGGGATCTAGACCAGCAGTCGGTTCATCATAGAGCATAATCTCAGGCCTGAGTATAAGAGTACGTGCAATGCCCACTCTCTTTCTCTGTCCGCCAGAAAGTTCAGAAGGCATTTGATTCATCGTTTGCAATAAGCCAACTGCATCGAGTACTTCTTCTACGGCCAAATCAACTTCCTTTTTTGAAAGATTCCTTTGGTTGCGTACTAATGGGAACTCTAGATTCTCTCTAACGGTCATACTATCGTAAAGTGCGCTATTCTGAAAAGAAAAGCCAACTTTTAGCCGAAGGTCAAGCAGCTCCTGGTAGCTGATTTTATCAACGTATTGCCCGTTTACAAGTACTTCTCCGCTATCTGGCATGAGTAGCCCAACTATAATTTTAATCAATACAGACTTCCCCGTACCCGAACGACCTAAAACTACAAGATTTTCTCCCCGGTAAAGGTCGAGATGTACTTTTCTAAGAACATGAATACTCCCAAAAGATTTACTCAGACCTTTGATCTCGATTACCTTCTCGGCAGATTTATTAATATTTTCTAGTGGCTGCACCATTAGATACCTCTGAATATAGCGAAAAACTGAACCGATATTACTTCTTCCAGGAAGATCAAGAACATGCCGATGACAACAGCAGAGTTTGCTGCCTTTCCAACCCCCTCGGTTCCCTTTGATGAATTATAGCCCTGATAACATCCGACAATCCCGATTGTAAATCCAAAAATTATCGATTTAATGGTTGATGCCGTAATATCTAGAAAGGTTATCTGCTCCAATGCCGACTGGAAAAACTCTGTGTAGCTAGTACCTTCACTTAGGTTTACATTTAAAAAGGCGCCGGCCATCCCCATTAATGCCGTGTAAAAAGTAAGAATAGGGATCGTAATTGACGAAGCTATAACTCTAGTAGTAACCAAAAACTTGAAAGGATTACATGCAGATACTTCCATGGCATCTATCTGCTCGGTTACTCGCATCGAACCCAATTCCGCTCCTATACTTGAACCTACTTTGCCTGCTGCAATTAGACCGGTCAATAATGGCGCCAGCGTTCGAAGCAAAGCAATGGCAACCAAAGACGGCAGCCAAGAGGTTGCACCAAATTCTGATAGCGAAGGTCTTGATTGCTTTGTGAATACAAGACCGGTAATTAGCCCTGTAGTCGATATCAATAATAAAGAGCGATAACCAATATTATAGCACTGGCGTATCAACTCCTTTATTTCATAAGGAGGCAAAAATCCCTCTCTAAAAAAACGAATAATGAAGAGCCCAACATCATACAAAGTCAAAAATACGTTGGTAAACCAGCCGGTAAATTCAGCTGTTTTGACCGCTACCAGACTTTCATTATTATTTTTCATCAATTTACCGATATTCTGATTTTAATAGTAATTCATAACCAAATTCAAGGTGAATTCGCGAACCAAAAATTATAAAAGCATCGGCAGGGGAAGTCTTTTAAAGCGTTACAATAAACGACCCAAAATCTGCAGAGCTATCCGAATTCCTGCTATCCTAAAACAGGAAGATGTTGCCAATTTTATTCGCAAATATCCTGAAAATATCATAATTAATTTACTCTTTTTATTTGAGATTTAATAGATCATCGATAGCCGAAAGAAACGCAAAAGAAGCAAAAAGTAATTGACTCCATTGATATTTTTAGTTCTAGCACGAGAGGAGGTTCTATTCATTGAATAAAACCTCTTCTCGTGCGGCCTTTCAATAGCATGACACAATTTACTTGACGCCATGCCCCTCGAATGAAAGATTAATCTGTTCATAAATAACTACTAACAATGCGGATTGCCATCAAAGGCCCCTGCGTATGAAGCACTAGGTATTTTCGATGACTATGCTTCAAAATACGGTATAATAGAATGCTCTTTTGGCATCACGATTAGAGGATCAATTTTGATTTAATCTGCAATTTCGATGATTTCATCATTGCTTCCACCATTAATAAAATCATAAAATGGCCTTAGACATCCATAATAGACTGCAAAAAGCGCATCTCTTTAGCCTTGTCTTTAGTCACATTTATTTCAGTGCCAACACCGCCATTTATAATGTGAAGCTAAGCACCAAACTCATTGACAATACTTTTTATCTCGCTTAACCGAATCGTTTCTACTACATTTTCCAGATCACAAGCCAGGCCGATTTTGTTCATTTTAAACTGCGCTTGTGGCGGAACAATTATGGTACGCCAAGGAAACTGACTAATTGCGCCCAAATTTTTACCGCCGAAAATAAGTCGCTCAAAAGCGTTGCCGATTTCTGCCCCCATTATGACTAAAGACAAATTTACCGAATTGCAGTATTCTTCAATCCCGGCTATAACGGTCCCCAGCTTTACTTCAAAATTTATGGTAATTTTACCTCCTGTATTCTGCGCTATATCTTCTTGTACTTTCTTTAGTGTCAGTTCTGCATCTGCAATTACCTCGGCCGTTGTATAGCCTGGCAACGGAAGCTCGCTATATGAAACGTGCAATGGCCAGACACAAATTAACGAAATGGCACATTGTCGGCAATCACAGTCATTTCTACCCCATAACTAAGAGCGTTCAGTGATATCTCTGACAGGCCAGTCGGTACACCGATAGTTTTTATGATTGAGTATTAATCGATCGATTAATTTTCCAAAAGCCATTTCGCGGGCCTAACTCCTGTTTGGGAAGATAATCCGTATTGCTTAATACACCGTTCCTTAATCAACTCTACGGCTTCGTCGACAGAGTCTGTGATAAGAAATAACTTGGCATCACTTTCAGAGATAGCAGCTGTCTGTTTCATCTTATCAATGTGCTCGAGAAGTTCTTGATGAAACTCTTTACAAAAAATAATAATCGGAAAATCTCTTATTTTACGTGTCTGGATAAGAGTAAGTGCTTCAAAATACTCGTCCATGGTTCCATAGCCCCCGGGAACCACAATAAAAGCATAAGAATACTTAACAAGTAATATCTTACGTACAAAAAACTGCCTGATCGTAACCCATTTATCCAAATAAGGGTTAGTAAACTGTTCTGACGGCAATTTAATATTACAACCGATTGATCTTCCCCCGACATCTTTTGCCCCTCTGTTTGCCGCTTCCATCAATCCCGGCCCACCTCCTGTCATGATCGTAAAACCTAAGCGTGCAATTTCTCCAGCTAGCTTGCGGGTAATGTCATAGTATTCATGATTTTCAGAAAAACGCGCAGACCCGAAAAAAGTAATACATGGCCCCACAAAGTGTAGTGCTCTAAAGCCCTTTACTAATTGAATAACTGTACTCACTGTGAATTTGAATTCTTTCCATCGCGACTGCGGACCTTCGAGAAATTGGATTTCGGATTGCATATATTTTCTTTTAACATGTGGATATGTCAACATTCAAGGCCGGCTCATTGTCTGTTTTTGCTTTTTAGAAATTCCTAGACAGTCTTTTTGCTTCACTTCATGTTAACCTACAGCTTGATAATAATAAGGCAACAATCCTTTTTGAAGGATTTTTCTTGCTTGATGTATACGAGTTTTGATAGTTCCCATTGGCACCGATAGATGTTCGGCAATCTCTTGATACCTATATCCGGTGTAGTACATTGAAAAAGGCTCTGACAAATCGCTTTTAAGATTGGCAATCGCGGTTTTTATATCATCCAGCGCCATTTTAGATTCAGCGAAATTACGAGGTGCCCCATAGAGCAAATGAGAACTTGAAAGTTCATCTGCTGATTCGCCCTCATAGCGGCGAGCAGCTTTAAAATGGCAAGAATCAATAAACGTATTCCTCATGATCGTATACAACCAACCTTTGAAGTTTGTCCCCTCTCTAAATGAATTCCAAAAACGCAGTGCTTTCAATAAAGTATCTTGAATAAGATCGTTGGAATCCTCAATATTTTTCGTAAAATTTCTTGCCGAAGCACGCAATAATGGCATTTCTTCCGCTAAAAGATGTTCAAATTGAATTCGTTCCATAAATATAATTTTTAAGATAGTATTGCCTTTCTTGCGCCGATCAATACCGGCAAAACGTAAACCAAAAGAAATTGTATCGTATTTAAATTGGAATTTGAAATCGCTTTTTCAAAAATCCATCGTTTGAACAACTAAAAGAATGATCTAAATCAGTACTCAAAGTGATCTAGCTCAAGTTCATTTAAATCTCTCTCGTCCTATTTATTCGGATATTTTCAGGGTTTATTACTCTAAGATCGTCAAGAAACCTGATCAAGTGGAAGCGATTAACTCTGAATTACCCCAGGGCTTAGTCTATAGAGGCATCCCACGGAAAGAGCTGAAAGACACTGATTAAAATTCCTTTAGAAAACGTTCAATTGTTCAAACATGACGTTGAACCCCTTGCGGTCAAGAGACATTATTAAACCGCAACCTTAGCGGTCTGCCTTTCTGATTCTCTTTAAATTCACCAAGCCGTCCCCCAAACCGTTATAGCTCCATAATCAACAATCAAACGGACAAACCCTAGAAATCTGAATCTCAAGATTCGAAAAAAAAGAAGTAAAGCATCATAAGAAAGACTGCCAACTAGATAGTAATCAGCAGAATTAAGAATTTATAGTCTTCCAAAGGAGGTCTTTCAATTCTGATAAGCCTTTCTGGGCAACAGACGAAATAAATACCGTAGCCAAGTTAGGCAGGTCTTTTTTAATCTCAGCAACCAACTCGTCATCGAGCAAATCTGATTTTGTAATCGCAAGCACCCTGGGCTTTTGCATAAGTTCCGGGTTATACTGTCTAAGCTCATTCAATAGAATCTCATACTCTTCCGGAATACGACGACTAGTGTCAGCCGGAACCATGAACAACAAGACAGAATTTCGTTCAATATGCCTAAGAAAGCGTAAACCCAGTCCTTTTCCTTTTGAAGCTCCTTCTATTATTCCGGGTATGTCTGCTATAATAAATGATTTGCTGCCGCGATAGGAAACTATCCCGAGGTTGGGAATTAGTGTTGTGAATGGATAATCTGCAATTTCAGGTTTCGCAGCCGAAACAACAGAGAGCAAAGTTGATTTACCGGCGTTTGGGAAACCAACCAAGCCCACATCCGCAAGGACCTTTAGTTCTAAAACCATCCACTCCTCGCGTCCGTCTTCACCCGGCTGTGAATATCGTGGTGTTTGTTTTGTTGCAGATTTAAAATGCCAGTTGCCCAATCCACCCCTACCGCCCGGCGTAAGTATTTTTTCCTGGCCGTCTGTAGTTATTTCAAATAATACCTCGCCGGTTTCTGCATTTTTTACAATCGTACCCAAGGGCACCTCCAAGACCTCATCTTTACCATTTCGTCCAGTCTTCTGAGAACTGCCACCTGACAGTCCTGCTTCAGCGATAATATGCTTACGATATTTCAGATGTAGCAAAGTCCATAATTGGCTGCTGCCTTTAAGAATAACATGACCGCCTCGCCCACCATCTCCTCCATCGGGTCCGCCTTTGGATGTCAGAATATCACGATGCAAATGGGCTGATCCCGCACCACCATGACCAGAACGGCAACATATCTTAACGTAATCAACAAAATTTGAACCCGAAGACATGCGATTTATAATTTTAGGTATATATATTAGGTTTAACCGCCGCCTAATCGTATTAATAGTTATCTATCTGCTGGTTTATAGACGCGAAAATCTCTTCGATGCTTCCAATTCCGTTAATACTTGCGTATTTGCCTTGCGACTTGTAAAAATTTGCCACAGGTGCTGTTTTGCTGTTATATTCCTCTATTCTTTTGCGGATGATATCTACATTAGCATCATCCGGTCTTCCAGATTCCTGACCTCTGGATAGCAGGCGTTGTTCGAGCTCTTCCTTATGGACTTCTAAGGCAATCATTCCCGAGATTGATGAACTTTTAGATTCAAGCAGCTTATCAAGCACTTCCGCCTGCGAGATAGTTCTCGGAAAGCCATCGAATATAAACCCATTGGCACCTTTATTGGCGTCAAGCTTATTGCTAATCATGGCGATAACTACTTCATCTGGCACAAGAAATCCCTGATCCATTAACTTCTTCGCTTCTAAGCCAAGCGTAGTGTTATTCGTAATTTCTCCGCGCAGGATATCTCCGGTAGATAGATGAATTAAATGATACTTATCAATAAGGTTTTGAGATTGGGTTCCTTTTCCGGCTCCAGGGGGACCAAATAAAACAAGGTTTAGCATAGCGAATTATTTTCTTTCAATTGGGAAATTTATTCTTAAAATTTAAAAGCCTTTTCGGGATTTTTCGAAAAGGCTTCTTATTTTTTTGTGGACTCAGAGGGAGTCGAACCCCCAACCTCCTGATCCGTAGTCAGGTGCTCTATCCAATTAAGCTATGAATCCGTTACAGCTGCCCCTCAGAAGGAAAAGCGAATAGCAAAAATAGGTTTTCTTTTATATATGATCTAAATTTTTTGAATGTTTTTATAAAACTGATAAAACCATTGTTCTTGCTATAGCGTCTAATCTGCCAAATGAAGCAGTGAATTACAGAACAATTGATAAAAATTTAAACCACAGCTTAACATATAATTTTTCATTTAAATTTCATTTCGCAGGAATACTTTCGATTAACATCATCAATAATCGACAATTTATGAGCATGAAATTCATTTATACAATAGCCTTTATCTTCTTTCTAGTGTATCTAATGCAAGGATGCAAGAAAACTTCAAATCCTGAACTGGAGTCTGAAAATACATTAGGATTACCGACTACATTATTGAACTATGCTGCACCGGTATTGCCGTCACATATGCTTGCTCCACCGGTGCGCAATACAGATAATACTCCGGCAAATAATCCAGTAACGAATGCGGGGGCTACGCTCGGTCGCGTGTTATTTTATGACGTCAATTTAAGTATTAACAATACAATAAGCTGTGCATCCTGCCACAAGCAAAGCAGTGGCTTTTCAGACCCCTTAGCGTTCAGTAAAGGTTTCAATGGCGGAAACACATCTCGCAGCTCTATGTCATTAGCTAACGCAAAATACTACAGTAGCGGCAGATTCTTTTGGGATGAGCGTGCAGCTAGTCTGGAAGATCAGGTACTAATGCCTGTTCAAGACGCTGTAGAAATGGGACTTACACTTCCAGAGCTTACTCGGCGACTTCAGTCGCTAGATTACTATTCAGCACTTTTTTCAAAGGCCTTCGGCGATTCTAATATTAACCCCGACAGGGTTTCTAAGGCATTGTCGCAGTTTATTAGGAGTATGGTCTCCTATCAAAGTAAATATGATATTGGGAGGGCGGCTGTTACAGATCCTAGTGCACCGTTCCCTAACTTTAGTACAGAAGAAAATGCTGGCAAACAACTTTTCTTAGCGCCTGGAAGTTGCGCAGCCTGCCATGGCACGGACGCATTTAATGCCCCCGGCTTAAAAAATAACGGACTTGATGCCACGATTACAGACGCAGCTGCCGGCGCAGCAAATAACAATCCAGGCACTATCGGAAAGTTTAAAGTGCCTTCACTTAAAAATATAGGCGTTTCTGCTCCATACATGCACGATAGCAGATTTACCAATCTAGATCAAGTAATTGAGCATTACAGCACAGGTGTCAAAGATAATCCGTCCCTTGATCCGCCACTTAGAGTCCAAGGCGGTGCAGTACGATTATTAAACTTAAGCGCAACTCAAAAAAATGCACTGAAAGCCTTTCTGCTAACTTTAACAGACAATGCAATGCTGACAGATGAGAAGTTCAGCGACCCTTTTAAAAAATAGCAAGAACTTAATAAGCGCCAAACAGTATGTAAGCAAAATAAATTTTTTAATTTAGATGTTAATACACTCTCACAAACAGCAAAGTAGGCTGTCTGTTTATTTTTTGTTAGAATTATTTGACTAAAAAATTTGTGAGAGTAACCATAATCTGTGTTTCGGCTGTCTTATTCTTAAGCGCCTGTGTAAACCTAAAATACATTAACGATTTCTCAGCGTCGGCCATAAAGGGAGTCGTAAAATTTGAAACAGCGGGCTATAGTTTTACACAAATCTGTGTTGAAGACTGCCGGGTAAACAAAATAAACTTACTCGATCTCAATGTATCGGAATGTGATTGCAAGGCCGACAAAAAAGCGGATAGCGTTACACTGCAAATCTATAGGGGTATTAAAGGATACCTTGACGGGCTAAATAAATTATCAGCAAAAAAGCTTAGCACGTTCAAAATAGAACCACTCAGCAAGTCGCTAGCTAGCGATGATTTAGGTAGTTTACAAATTGACAAAAAATATTCTGGCGCTTATTCTGCAATCGCAGAGATCGTTTTAAGAGCAACAACCGACCAATACCGTAGCCGCAAGCTGCAAGAATATATCAGGGCAGGAAACGAACCGACTACAATTTTAATCGAGTTTTTAGACTTTAACCTTTCTTCCAATTTATCAGGCAAGCTAGACATCCGCAAGGAACAACTTAAAATCAGCTATTTTAATCTGATTAAAGACCAATCCCTTTCAGCCTATGAAAAGCGAAGGGCAGTTGAAGAATATTATAATCACCTAGATGCCGTTTCGATACAGAAGAAAAAACTGGGCACGTTCTCAAAAACAATTAACAAAATCGCCGTCGGCCACCAGAACTTATCTAACAATTTGGGGCGAATGAGCGCTCATGAGATCAGAGAACAGATCAAACAGTTTATCAAAGATTTAAATCTTATAAATCAAGAATTCACCACAATAAAAAACAACTAAATGGCTGAACTTTCCTCAAAGCAAGCCAATGAGCTCGCCGATATGTTCTTAAAGATAGCCCAGCTTACTGGCAACTACAGATATAGTAATTCCCATATTCTTTCCGAAACAGAAGATCTGCAGATTCAGTACTATCACACTTCACTTCTTAATCAGGCCGGACAATTATATACAGAATCTGCAGCCCTAGTAATGAACGATGTAGAGCCAGCAATTTCTTCTATTGAAAATAGTACCTTAAAGATCAAGAGCAGCTACAGGAACCTTCAGAATGTAACCAAGGTGATTAATATCGTAGATTCCATAGTTAGGTTAGGCAGTTCAATACTTAGCAGGAAGCCCTTGAAAATAGCAGAAGCGATAGACGATCTTGTAAATAAGCTAGAATAAATCACCCGAATTTAGCAGTTTAAGTTACCGCTATCTTCATAAAACAAAACGTTTAATTCCTGGTCCTATCTTTTGATTTTCAATTGCTTGTCTACGACAGCAAGTCCTTCTTTGAAGGTGCGTGGAGTATATCCAAGTTCGAGCATCGACTTATCAAGAATAAATCCTGTTCTTTTAGGCCGCCTTGCAGGTTGTTTCAAAGTATCCGATGAGATTGGATTAATCAACGATTTATCTAGGTGCCAAAAATCGGCAACATGTTCTACAAGTTCAACGATGCTCATCAAGTCCTTTCCTGAAGCGTTATATACTCCTTGAGCTCCTTTGAGAGCTGCAAGCATGCAGCAATCTGCAAGATCTTCTGCCAGTGTTGGCATACGCCATTGGTCGTACACTACATTTATCGGGTCTCCCTTTTCTAACGCCGATTTAGCCCAAAGTACTATATTAGTCCGGCTCATATCATTTACAATCCCATAAACAATGATCGTTCGCAAAATCGTCCACCTACAGGAAGAGGCTTTTAACAAATCCTCGGCAGCTAGCTTACTTTCTCCGTAAAAACTTACTGGATTGGGTTCGGCATCTTCGGTATACGGACCGGCTTCTCCATCAAATATAAAATCAGTCGATAAATGGATTAATTGAATATCAAGCTCTTCGCATATTCTAATCAAATACTCTACTGCCTCAACATTCATTTTGCGGCAAAGTTCTTTCTCTTTTTCGCAGGTGTCTACATTAGTCATTGCAGCGGTGTTAATCACTACATCAGGCTTATACTTTGAAATTATCTGCCTGGATTCAGCTTCAACTGTGATATCCAGCTCGGCATATGTGTATCCTTCGATTACTGGATTCCTATTGGGTCCCACCGAGGTTGCAATTAGCTTTGCATCACCAATAGTCAATATACGTTCAGTAAGTTTCTGACCCAGCAATCCATTGCTGCCTGTAACCAGTATAGTTTTCATGTAGCCAAAAATAGTAGAATTAAGCTTCTACAAAAGAAAATATCTGTTTGCTGGTAAAACATCGCATCAATTAATAAAAGCATTCTTTCATTATCCGACCGCCGACTTATCTTTACTCCCTAAATACCTTTAATGCAACAATTAGAGAACTACTTCAACAATCATCCCCAAAGGATATTTTTCTTAGTGCTCCTGCTTGCTTTTCCCGCATTTTTTACCAATCTCGGACTTTTGCCACTATTCGCCGATGAGCCTACTCGCGCGAATGTTGCCTTGGAGATGATACTTAGCGGCAATTTCTCTGTTCCAACAATTGGCGGCGAATATTATTATAATAAACCACCCCTGTATAACTGGATGTTGGCCGGACTATATAGCCTGACCGGCAGCTCGTCAGAATTTGTAACTCGCTTGCCAGCTGTAATACCGATGTTTCTGTATGCGATTACTATTTATTATGCAGCTGACTACTTCCTAAAAGACAAAAGAATTGCAGCGTTAAGTGGCCTGGCATTTATAATCAACAGTAGAATGCTACTATACGATTCAATGTTAGGACATATCGATATTTTCTATTCTTTGCTTACGTTTTCTTCTTTTATGCTGATCTTTTATTTTTATCAACAGCAAAAGTGGTTCTTACTTTTCTTTGTATCCTACCTCATAACCGCAATCACATTCCTTAGTAAAGGGCTACCTTCCATTGCCTTTCAAGGCTTCACCCTTATTGCCCTGCTCAGTTATACAGGAAATTTTAAGAAATTTTTTAGCTGGCAGCACATTCTTTCGGGATTTTTCTGCCTTGCCATAATTGGAGCCTATTTTTATAATTATCATCAGTACAATCCTAACCTCGAAACATATTTCAGTACCATTTGGGATCAAAGCAGCAGGCGTACCGCAAATGCAGAGTTAACAATTTGGAAAAGAATAACTTATCTGTTGTTTTTTCCATTTGAACACCTTATCCATATCTTTCCTGTTAGTCTTTTGGCGCTATTTGCGCTCCATAAAGGATTTGTCCAAGACATAAAGCAAAATCCCTTTTTAAAATTCATTACTATTATTTTTCTAGCAAATATCTGGATCTATTGTCTTTCACCGCTAACGCGTCCACGTTATTTACTCATGCTCTATCCTCTTGTGTTTATCGTATCCAGTTACGCGTATTATACCTATCGGGATCAATTTCCACGACTAAACAAAATTGTCAATTTCTCGATCTTAATACTCGCCATGCTCATTACCTTGGCTGTACCTGTAGCATTACTCGCGGGTATCGATGATTTCGTCGAGCGCGTTCCCATCAAAGTAGTCGTTCTTTTTACATTATGCCTTAGCGCTACTTTAATCATTTGGCGTTCAAAAACTCAGAAATTTTTGGCGTTCGCCGGATTATTAATCTTTCTTAGACTCGGCTTTTCATGGTTCATTATTCCTCATCGTTTACACCTTGGAGAAAATAAATACTACCGTGAAATTGCGATTGAAATGGGAAACATTAGCAAGGGAATGCCTTTCTATTTTTACCAATTCCACCCTCCCGTTTTGGCAATCCCTTTTCATGACCGGTTAATATTTTACATTCAAAGCACGCGAATGCAAGGCGTAAAATTTGTAGAGAACGTCACGAAGCCAGGTTATTATTTTACCTTTGATCGGAATATAAATATGCCCGGCGTAGAGTTAGTTAAAGAATACAAGGGCAATCTCAAATTATATGAGGTAAAATGAGAGAACTTTCTGTTGTGATTACCGTTCTGAACGAGCGTGAAAATATACCCCCACTCATCAATGCAATCAAGCTTGCTTTGGCAGGTATAGACTACGAAGTTGTTTTTGTGGACGATGGTTCTAACGATGGAACTCCACGTGAAATCCGATCAAATGCCGATGATCATATCAGGCTCGTTGAACTTAGAAAAAATTATGGCCAAAGCACTGCGATGACCGCCGGTATCGACCATTCAGTTGGCCGGTATATTGCCCTGCTTGATGGCGATTTGCAAAACGACCCCTCGGATATCCCTTCGATGTTGCAGAAGTTAAAAGACGAAGACTGGGATGTAGTTGCCGGAAACAGAAAAGACCGAAAAGACGGTGCCTTCCTCAGAAAAATACCTTCGAATATCGCAAATGCAATAATAAGGCGGATGACTGGCGTTTATATTAAGGATTATGGATGTACCCTTAAGATCTTTAAACGAGAAATTGCTGAAGATCTTGGAATTTATGGAGAATTGCATCGATTTATTCCGGTCCTAGCAAAATTACAAGGCGCAAGCATCACGCAAGTAGATGTAAAACATCATGCCCGACGTTTTGGCAATTCAAAATACGGATTAAGTCGGACGTTTAAAGTCATGGCCGACCTTGTCACAATGGTATTTTTTAGAAAGTACATTCAAAAACCAATGCATTTGTTTGGCACTTTAGGCTTCATCTCTTTCGGACTCGGAATGATCATTAATTTTTACCTTCTCGTTTTAAAACTGATGGGTCAGGATATCTGGGGAAAGCCCATTCTCATTCTTGGTTTGATATTTTTGCTCGGAGGAATTCAACTGATTACTTTCGGTATACTCGCCGAAATCAGTGTGCGTACCTATTTTGAAGGCACAAATAGAAAAACCTATCAGGTTAGAAATATATTTAATGGACAAGCAGAAACTCTGGCGCGTTCTTAAGATACTGCTGAAGATTGCCTTTACTGCATTATTGCTATGGCTGGTATTTTCTAAGGTCGACGAAAAAAAACTTAAAGAACTGCTTATTAATAGCGATCCTTTCTACATTTTTTTTGCTTTTTTCTTTTATTGGCTTTCGATCGCAGCTGCTTGTTGGCGAAATTTAACCTTACTCAGAAGTATTGGATTTGACTTTAAATATGGATTTGCTTTTCGGCTCTATATGCTGGGCATGTTTTACAATATTTCGCTACCTGGAGGCGTGGGCGGCGATGGGTACAAAATTTACATACTTAGAAAAAAATTCAAGCTTCCAACAAAACGAATCTTTCTTGCAATGCTTTTTGACCGCATAAGTGGTCTTTGGGCAATTGCACTCATTGCAGTTTCTCTTGTAATTCTAATACCGAAAATCGAAATTCACTATAGTCTTCCACTTACGGCCCTGGTTCTTGGAACGATCGTGTACTATTTTACAATGCGACGATTTTTTCCAGATTATTCCAAGCATTTTCTTAGCATACATCTCAAGGCCGGCCTTGTCCAGTCTTTGCAGGTCGTTGCAATTATTTGCATTCTGCTTTCGCATAATTTTGATGGTAAGTTTTCGCCATACTTATTCAGCTTTCTCTTATCAACTCTTGCTGCTAACCTGCCTATCACGATGATGGGGATTGGAGCCCGAGAGATCGTAATGAATGAGACCTCCGGCTACTTTGGCATGAATACCGAACTCGCTGTTTTTTTAACCGTTACGTTCTTTCTTATTTCAACGATATCGGCCCTTGTAGGTGTTTGGTTTGTTTGCCGTTCAAAGGAGTTTGAGCCTGCACCAAGTCAGGAGGAAGCCGAAAAATTAGAAGCTAATAGATAAGGTAAGGAACTACGTTTTCTTTAAATCCAGTTTAGCCGGATATTTTTAATGTTGCCCTTTTGAATTAAACCTTTAAGTTGAGTGACTTCATTTAAATGACCAGGAATTTTGGTTTCATGTGTTTCGACCAGAATAAGGCCTATTTTTTCATGCAGTTTAACACTTATAAGCTTCTTCAGAATTGCAATTTCTTCGCCTTCCACATCTAACTTCAAAATATCGACACGCTGGTCAAGGTCTAAAATAAACTTGCAGAGGTCAAGAACATTAACTTCAGCGCCCGATAATTCATCTACGTTTATTTTTTCAGCAATGAGCGATGAGCAAACGGTAAATTCCTTATCGCTTGTTAACGCTCTGTTTTTATGAAAATAAAGTTGGGCTTTTCCATCCCTATCAGATACTGCGCTTTGAATGCAAGTCATATTCTTAAGCCCATCAAATCTAGACTTCAAAAAGTTGAACGCCAGAGGATCCGGTTCAAAAGCAATAACTCTTGCACCTTTATCTAAAAAAAGGGCACTTATATCTCCTACGTTTGCACCGCAATCTATTATTAATGAAGATGAATCAATTTCTTTTAAAATTGATCTTAACTTTAAAAAACTCAACCAGTACGCTCCCTTATTGAGAACTTTTCTTTTTAGATCCTCAAGCATTTTCAAAACTGCTTAGAGTTAGTTTTATACCATTCATAAAATGCCAATAGTCCGGTTTTTAAATCGGTTGTGGGTTTATAATTAAGCAAGTTTTTAGCTTTTGAAATATCTGCATAAGTATGCCGAACATCTCCCGGTTGATCTGGCTGCCAATTAATGACAGCCTTCTTGCCAACAATTTCTTCTATGGAATTGATCAATTCCAGTAAGTTTACAGTTCGATGATTGCCAAGATTTATGATCTCAAATATAGAATTTTTATAATTTACAGCGGCTTTTATTCCTTGAACAGTGTCTTGAACAAACGTATAATCTCTGCTAGTTGATCCGTCGCCAAAAACAGGAATAGGCTGATCATTAATTATCGATTTGAAAAATTTATAGATAGCGAGATCCGGTCGCTGACCGGGTCCATAAACCGTAAAAAACCGAAGGGCTAAAAATCTAATTCCATATAAATGACTGTATACGTGCCCCATCATTTCGCAAGAAAGTTTCGTAGAAGCATATGGACTAATTGGCAAAAGCTTTTCATCCTCTCTCCATGGAACATTGTCATTTATACCATAGACACTGCTTGACGATGCAAACACGAATTGTTTAATGCTTCGTTCACGCGCATACTCGAGCAATGTCTGCGTACCTCCCGAATTTACTTCCTGGTAGGTTGCGGGATCCATAATGCTAGGGCGCACTCCTGCTTTCGCTGCAAGATGAATGATGATATCTACATCTTTTATTTGTTCAATATCTGCCTTCCGACAAATATCGCCTTCAATTAAATTATAATGTTCATTGCCAATGAAGGGATCTACGTTAACTTGCTTTTGCTTACGCGAATAAAAGCTATCGAAATTATCCAGACAGCTAACCGTGTAATTATCATGCAGTAAGGATGCAGTTAGATTGCTACCTATAAATCCCGCACCACCTGTAAGCAATATATGTTTCATATTCGATATCACGCAAAGCTACATTTTTTCAAATCTCAGCATACTTATTTCGTAAGATTTTAATACCCATAATGGGATTGTTTAAACAGAACGACGCATAGGCTGAAAAAAAAATTCATAGCTTTATAACGATTAACCTTTTGAACATTCATGAATATAATCATTACAGGTGCAAGCAGTGGCGTAGGCTTTGAAGCAGTTCTAGAGCTCGTGTCAAGTGGAGATCATCAAGTTATTGCCTTAGCGCGGTCAGAAGAAAAACTGAAACGCATGTATGAGATTGCAAAAAGCTTAAACCCGGATTGCAATCTTTTTCCAGCAAAGTTTGATATCGTAACCGATGATTACTCCGTATTATTACCCTTTATTTCACAAAAATTCCGCTCAGTAGATATTCTTATTAATAATGCAGGTGTGTTGATCAATAAACCGTTTGAAGAGCTTGCAGACAATGATTTTTTAGACATGTTTCAGGGTAATTTTATGGGACATATAAAAATGATCAGAAACCTGCTCCCTTTGATGAACCACAATGCCCATATAGTCAATATTGGCAGTATGGGAGGCTTCCAAGGCAGCAGTAAGTTTGCCGGACTCTCAGCCTATTCGGCTAGTAAATCGGCTCTTCATACCCTTACTGAATGTCTTGCTATCGAGTTAGCCGACAGACATATAAAAGTAAATTGCTTGGCATTGGGTTCTGCTCAAACAGAAATGCTCGAGCATGCTTTTCCCAATTACCGGTCACCGGTCATGGCTTTCGAGATGGGCAAATTTATTGCGGATTTTTCATTAACCGGACATACTTTTTTTAACGGCAAAATTCTCCCCGTTGCGCTTACGACACCTTAAGATAACCAAATGAAAAAATGGATTTTTTGTGTTGTAACGATAATCGTCTTTTCTGCTTGTCAACGAGGCGAAGATAATGTAGCAAATACCGCGGAAGGCATCGACACTCTATTAAAAGAACATACACTCGAATTACCCTACAATGCGTCTTATAACGAGACGACGCAGAAAATAGAACTTAATCAAACTGTTATTCAGGGAAACCACCTAAACGTTGAGGAAATGGTCACCGCAATCAATACCAAATACCCTAAAATAGCACTCAAATTTTTGAGTCGAAAACGTGATATTATATATGTTAAAATTGCAAATGCTGAATACCTAGGAGAGCAGATGGGCTCGTCGGGGTCGATGATTTTCCTGGCAGAAGCTACGTTTGCACTTACCGAAATAGAGGGAATTAAAGCAGTTAATTTTAACTTCCAGGAGGGCGATCATGCAGCGCCAGGAACCTACACCAGAAATGATTTTAATAAACTAAACCTATAAAGTACATTTTTGAATTTCAATCAGACGATCCCTAAATTAATATAAAACAAACGAAACCATGAACAAGCAATATGCCTACAGAACGAGCGGTTTTGCTGCGATAGCGAGCATAGTTATTTTATCTTTTTTTGCCTTTAAAAGGCAACAACAAACTATCGGCACATTTGAAAGAATTGACCCTGCAATTAATGCACTCATCAGCGAAAAAGCTACAATAGAAGAAATTGCATCGGGCTATGCCTGGACCGAAGGTCCTTTATGGATCGAATCAAAAAAGATGCTCCTATTTTCTGATGTACCCAACAATAAGATCATGAAATGGACAAAAGAAAAGGGCGCAGAATTATACCTGACGCCATCCGGATATACCGGCAGTATACCCCGAGGCGGTGAAACCGGATCAAACGGATTATTACTTAACAGCGACGCCAATCTTGTCATGTGTCAGCATGGCGATAGAAGATTGGCTTTCATGAATGCCCCTTTAGATAATCCAAAGGCTGATTTTATTACACTTGCCGATAATTATCAAGGAAAAAAGTTTGATAGCCCTAACGATGCAGTTTTTCACTCAAATGGCGACCTTTATTTTACAGATCCGCCGTATGGTTTGGAAAGAAATGTCGGCGATCCATTGAAGCAGGCACCATATCAAGGTGTGTACCGATTAAGTAAAGAAGGTAAGGTGACTTTACTGGTTGACTCCGTAACAAGACCGAATGGAATTGCTTTTTTACCGGGTGAAAAATCCCTTATTATCGCTTGTTCTGATGCTCAAAATGCATTTTGGTATATTTATGACGTAAGAACTGACGGAACATTAGCTAACGGTCGACTATTCGCGGATGCTCGAGAGGCCGCCAAAATATCCCGCGGAGCGCCGGACGGCTTTAAAATTGACAGCAAGGGCAACGTCTTTGCATCCGGCCCGGGTGGCATATGGATCTTCAACAAAACAGGAAAACTTCTGGGCAAAATCAAACTAAACAGATTAGCGTCCAATTGCAGCTTTGGCGATAATGAAAAAACGCTTTATGTGACAGCCGACAAAACCGTACTCAAAATTGCATTGAGATAAGACTTCAATCGCCATTCGGAGGAATCTCATGTAGAGTGACGGTTATCGAAATACTAATTTTATATATTCCTTTTTTGTAAATTGCGCCGTCTATCGTACGATTATGTTTGACTATATTAAGAAGAAACTAGAAAAGAGAAGGATCAAAAGAAACTTTAGCGAATACGGTTCGCAGGTTTATGAATATGCATTACCGGATTTCGGACTAGTCAAATTTGCCAAATGGCTTAATCCTCTTGATGAAGTAAGGAACATCACACAAGGACAGGTCAATTTCTATAAAAAGTTTCTTCATCCTGGCGACCTCGCCATAGATATCGGCGCACATATTGGCGACACTGCAATGCCAATGGCGTTAACAGTGGGCAAACAAGGACTCGTCTTAGCTTTTGACCCAAACCCGCACGTGTTCAAAATCTTACTTCAGAATGTTGAATTAAATAAAGAGTTGACAAATATAGTTCCAATCAATGTTGCGATTTCTGCATATGATGGCGAGTTCTTTTTTAATTCATCCGAAGCAACTTTCAATAATGGTGGCATTTCAGAAACTGCACAAAACCGCCACGGAAAATATGGCTTGCAAGAAAAAGTAAAAGGTCTAAATCTCGAAAATCTTTTAAGAACGTCTTATAGTGAGTATTTAGACAAGCTTAGAGTTATAAAGATTGATGCAGAGGGCTATGATATTGAAATCATTAAGTCAATTCTGCCAGTTATTCAAAAATACAAGCCCCATCTTATTGTTGAATGCTTCAAACAACTAAGAAAGAAAGGAAGAGACCACCTGTATGATACCATTGCAGATCTTGGTTATGATCTTTATTACATGGAAGATTTTGATGACCAAGCAAAGCTCGAACTCATTAAACGTGATGACATGAGCAATTGGAGGTATTTCAATATATTGGCGGTACCAACTTGAGGGCAGGGAACAAAGGACACGTAGCGTGACGCATGGCGCGCGGGTCAGCCGACTTGGCGCTTAGAGTTTCGTCTTTGATTAAAGAGGTAAGAAGAGCTAAGGCTAAAAGAAAAAAGCATCTCCTTCTATTGTCCCTTGTTCGTTTCGAAATCCCCTATGCGCTATTCGATTCGCTTATTTTACCTAAAATCTTTCATCTTAAAACTATTCTTTCTCCTTTGTGCTTTGACCTTTATGCGATATCTTTGACATAATAAAATTTGAATTTGAAAAAGCGCATCGCCATATTTGCTTCTGGATCAGGATCCAATGCCCAGCGGATCATGGAGCACTTTAAAAAACATACCGAAGCAGAAGTAGCACTAGTCCTAACAAATAATTCTGAGGCCTATGTTTTACAAAGGGCAGATAACTTCGAAATTCCTACTCATATTTTTGGCAAACACGAATTTTACAGAACAAGTGATATCGTCAACTTGCTCAAAAATCTAAACATTGACCTTATCGTTCTGGCTGGTTTTTTATGGTTGATACCTGAAAATCTTCTTAAGGCTTTCCCTAGCAGGATCATCAACATCCATCCATCCATATTACCAAAATTTGGCGGCAAAGGCATGTATGGCGATCGAGTTCATAAAACCGTCCTTTCTGACGGCGAAGAAGAATCTGGCATTACGATTCATTTTGTAAATGAGAATTTTGATGAGGGCGAGATCATTCACCAATCGCGTTTTCGAATCGAAAAAGACGACGATCTGGAAATGCTCAAATTCAAAGGACAACAATTAGAACATTTGCATTATCCGCGGGTCGTTGAGGCTTTGCTTAGAAAGATGAAGACTGTATAGATGTGAGTATTGAGATGTGAGAGATTGCGCATTAAGCGGAATTTAAATTTCAAATCGTACGACGCATCTCAAATCTAACCTCTCAAATCTAATTTCTAAATCCTATCTTTGCAGCTTCAAATAATGCTCTTCAATGACTCATCCTGTTAAGATTAAAAATGCCTTAATTTCTGTATATTATAAAGATAATCTGGAGCCTCTGATTAAGCAGCTTAATGATTTTGGCGTTAAATTCTATTCCACAGGTGGGACAGAAAAATTTATCAAAGATTTAGGTTTTGATGTTATACGTGTAGAAGATTTAACCGGATATCCTTCAATACTTGGTGGTCGAGTAAAAACGCTCCACCCTAAAGTATTTGGCGGTATTCTATCAAGACGTGAGTTAAAAGAAGATAGAGCCCAAACAGAAGAATATGAAATTCCAGAAATCGATTTGGTTATCGTAGACCTGTACCCATTCGAAGAAACAGTAAAATCGGGGGCGACAGATGACGCTATAATTGAAAAAATCGATATTGGGGGAATCTCGCTAATCCGAGCTGCCGCGAAAAATCACAATGACGTTGTTATCATCGCATCCAAAAATGATTACAATGAGTTACAAAGTATACTGGAAGAAAATACGGGATGTTCTCTATTGTCGCATCGACGAGCTTTTGCAAAAAAAGCGTTCAACATTTCCTCACACTACGACACAGCAATCTTTAACTATTTTAATTCCGATCAATCTCTTCCTGTTTTCAAACAAAGCGAGCAACAAGTAAGAAAACTGCGCTACGGTGAAAATCCGCACCAAAAAGGCGTTTTTTATGGGGATTTAGATTCAATGTTTCTGCAGCTCAACGGAAAAGAACTCTCATATAATAACCTTGTTGATATCGATGCAGCAGTTTCTCTAATCGATGAATTCGAAGACACAACTTTTGCTATTTTAAAACATACCAATGCTTGCGGTATTGCTACAGGCAAGAACTTGACCGCAGTTTGGACAGATGCTCTTGCATGCGACCCTGTTTCGGCATTTGGTGGGGTTATAATCTGTAATAGAGAAATAGATGGCGATGTGGCTCTGGAAATAAACAAACTTTTCTTTGAAGTGCTCATCGCACCAACGTATACATCAGAGGCAATAAAAATACTGACAGAGAAAAAGAACCGAATAATACTTCAACGACAGCCGGTTACTCTTCCGGAAAGGCAATTTAAAACGCTGCTTAACGGTATTATTGAGCAAGAAAAAGATCATACTCTAGAAGGGCCGGAGTTAATGACCTCGGTCACAGATCGTAAACCAAACAATCAAGAACTCGCCGACCTCCACTTCGCAAACAAGATTGTTAAACACACTAAATCAAACACCATAGTTTTAGCAAAAAACGGCCAATTATTGGCGAGTGGCGTTGGACAGACTTCACGAGTTGACGCCCTTTCTCAAGCTATCGCGAAAGCTAGATCCTTTGGCTTCAACCTTCAGGGGGCAGTAATGGCGTCTGATGCGTTTTTTCCTTTCCCGGATTGTGTTGAAATTGCTGCCGATGCCGGCATCGGCATGATACTTCAACCTGGTGGATCTATAAAAGATCAACTTTCTATAAACATGGCCAATCAAAAGGGTGTTGGGATGGTGACCACGGGTGTTCGCCATTTTAAACATTAAAGCATCTTGCGGGCAATCTAAAAATGCAGGATTTTTAATGATACATTTTTAGAAAAAGAGCTTACCTTTGTATACTTTTTTACATAAACTGTTCTTAATGGGCCTATTTAACTGGTTTACACAGGAAATTGCAATTGATCTCGGAACTGCAAATACCCTCATCATACATAATGATCAAGTAGTAGTTGATGAACCCTCAATTGTCGCGATTGATCGCGTTACAAATAAAGTGATCGCTATAGGCCGGCAGGCGATGCAGATGGAGGGTAAAACCCACGACAATATTCGCACCGTTCGTCCTCTAAAAGATGGCGTGATCGCAGACTTTAACGCCGCTGAGCACATGATCCGCGGGATGATCAAAATGATCACTAATGGAAAGGGATGGTTTTTCCCTTCGCTGAAAATGGTTATATGTATCCCTTCTGGTATTACAGAAGTTGAAAAACGTGCCGTGCGCGACTCTGCCGAAATCGCTGGAGCAAAAGAAGTATACCTCATCCACGAGCCAATGGCTGCCGCAGTGGGTATCGGTATCGACGTGGAAGAACCAATGGGAAATATGATTATTGATATTGGCGGCGGCACGACAGAAATCGCGGTAATTGCACTTTCGGGAATAGTGTGCGATCAATCTATTCGCGTAGCCGGAGATAATTTCGATAGTGATATTGTACAATACATCCGTCGCCAGCATAATATTATGATTGGCGATCGAACTGCAGAAAAAGTGAAAATCGAAGTAGGTGCAGCCTTACCTGAACTCGTTGATCCACCAGCTGACTATGCGGTTCAAGGTCGCGATTTGATGACTGGAGTTCCAAAACAGATCACGGTGTCTTACACCGAAATAGCACATTGCTTGGATAAGTCAATTTCAAAAATAGAAGAAGCAATCTTAAAGGCTCTTGAGATTACCCCACCGGAGCTTTCGGCAGATATCTACCAAACCGGCATCTATTTAACAGGTGGAGGAGCACTTTTGAGGGGCCTCGATAAACGTATTTCTGCCAAAACAAAACTCCCGGTTCACATCGCCGAAGACCCCCTAAGAGCAGTTGTTCGAGGTACCGGAATAGCATTGAAGAATATAGGTAATTTTAAATTTCTGATGCAATAAATCTATGTACGATGTAAGATTACAGAGTGCCGATTTTTATCCATCGGTTAATGGCATGCAGATCTAAAATCTTAAATCTCGGATGCGTAACCTGTGGATGTTCGTAAGCAAGTATAATGCTTTCTTCCTGTTCATCATTTTCTTTGTCATCTCCTTGATATTCGTAGGCAGTAATAACCCCTACCAGCGGACGGTAATTTTAAACTCCTCCAATGATTTTATCGGCAGATCATACGAACAGATCGACAACCTTAAAGACTATCTGAGCCTCAGTCGCGTAAACGACAGCCTTGTTGCAGAGAATGCAAACCTCCGTAACCAGCTTAAATCTTCCTTTGCAGACGATAGCATTCGACAAAAGGCTGTTAACGATACCCTATATAAACAACAATACACCACAATTGAAGCGCGAGTTGTAAGAAATACCGTTAACAGAAAGAATAACTATATCACCATTAATCGCGGCAGAGCGCATGGCATATCCTTGGGCATGGGGGTAATCGGATCAGCCGGAGTTGTGGGTATCGTTAGATATGTTAACAACAATTATTCCATTGTGCAGTCCTTGCTCCATAGCAGGACAAAAATAAGTGCGAGTATTGAAGGAAGTAATGCATTTGGATCGCTCGTTTGGGGACCCGACAATTTTAATTCGCAAACGGCTTTTCTGTTAGACATTCCAAATCATATCGTGGTCAAGAATGGCCAACGTATTGTCACGTCAGGCTTCTCTCTTTTCCCGGCAGGTACTAGCATCGGAAAAATCATCCGAAGAGATGTAAAAGGCGGCAATAATTTTCTGGATATAGAACTGAAACTCAGCACAGATTTTTCTACCCTCCAATACGTCTACGTCATCAATAATCTACGTGCGGCCGAACAGCAAGAACTAGAAACTCAAATCCCTGAAGATGAATAGGATAATTATAAGCAACCTCATTCGCTTTCTGAGCCTGCTGTTCATTCAAGTCTTTTTGTTGCAAAACATCGGCTATTATAATCTGGCAACGCCCTTCATTTACATTCTTTTTATATTACTTCTACCCTTTAAAATACCAAACACTCTACTATTCCTTTTATCTTTTCTTGCCGGAGCAGCAGTAGACGTATTTTATGATACTCCAGGAATCAATGCCGCAGCCTGTAGTTTGATGGCATTCGTTCGCATCATATTTATCAGCATTACCGTCCAGCGGGATGGGTTTGACAATGAGCGTGAACCGAAAATGGGCATTATGGGTTTTAGATGGTTCTTCTTTTATGCAGTTGTTCTAACCTTCGTACACCATCTGTGCTTGTTCATGCTCGAAACCTTTAGTTTCATTGAAATATATTATACTTTATTACGCGTTGTTTTTAGTTCTTTAATTACAGTATTTTTGATTTTGATAAGTGAATTTATCTTTTTCAAGAATAAGGAACGTTAAATGAATAGTTTTTTCGCCCGAAAATTTATTATCCAAGCTCTTTTTATTACAGTTGCTGCGGTGCTTTTAGCGCGGCTTTTCTATATACAGATTTTGGATAAGGATTATTACTTGTCTGCTAACTACAATGCCATCCGTCCTCTAAAAATCTACCCCTCGCGCGGAATTATTCTAGACAGAAATAATGAAATTCTTGTTCAAAATGAACCTGTGTATGACATCATGGTAATTCCAAAGGATGTCAAGCCATTTGACACTTTAGAATTTTGCAGCTTGATTGGTATTGATAAAGCCGGTTTCGACCGAAGATTTAAAAAAGCCAGAAACTATTCGCCGTATAGGGCGTCTATTTTTGAAAAACAATTGTCGGCTAAAACTTATGCCTCGCTACAGGAAAAATTATATCAATTCCCGGGGTTTTTTGAACAGAAACGTACGGTAAGATCCTATCCCGACTCAATAGCGAGTCATTTTCTGGGTTATATCGGTGAAGTAACGGATAATATGATTGATCGTTACGGACCCTATTATAGTCCGGGCGACTACATCGGAATTTCAGGAGTGGAGAAATACTATGAGCCTGAATTGCGGGGCGTCCGCGGAGTGCAGAAAATAATGGTGGATGCTTTAAACCGAACTAAAGGCAGCTATTCCGATGGAACATATGATACGCTAGCGATAGCTGGTGCAAATCTGGTGTCTTCACTTGATAAAAATCTACAGAAGCTTGGCGAACAATTGCTAAGAAATAAAAAGGGAAGTATCGTTGCCATCGAACCTTCTACCGGAGAAATTCTGGCGTATGTGAGCAGTCCTGGATACGACCCAAACAGTATGGTTGGTCGTGAGCGCGGAAATAACTATATGAAAATGCTGAACGATCCCAACCAACCAATGTTTAACCGGCCTATTCAGGCAGAATATCCACCTGGATCAATTTTCAAAGTTGTCAATATTCTGATCGCGCAACAATTTGGTTCCATTGATTCAACCTACAAATACAATTGCCCCGGTGGATATCGTTATGGCAGAAGTGGCTTTATGGCTTGTACTCACGTTCACGGATCACTGAATTTAGTGCAGTCGATACAGTATTCTTGCAATACTTTCTTAGGGTTTACGTACAACCGAATGATCGACCATGCGGGTATTCGACCGGTAAACGCGTTCAAAAAATGGCGTGAAGCTGTCGCTCAGTTTGGAATTGGATCGACGCTAGATCTTGACCTTCCTAATGAAAGAAGCGGAAAGCTGCCATCGGACGAACTATATACCAGGCGTTTTGGAAACGATAAGTGGGGCTCAAGCTATACCATCTCCCTCTCAATCGGTCAAGGAGAACTTGGCATCACTCCGCTGCAAATGGCTAATGTAATGGCGATTGTAGCCAATCGAGGCTTCTATTATAAACCACATTTAGTGAAAGCCATAGGTGATAAAAACATTGTGAAAAAAGAATACACAGAAAGAAACTCGGTTGATATCAAAAGCAGGTATTTTGATTTAGTGATTGAAGGCATGAGTCGCGCGGTGAATCAACCGGGTGGAACGGCATACTCAACAAACTCCAGAATACCAGGAATTGAAATGTGTGGTAAAACTGGCACAGTGCAAAATCCGCACGGAGCAGACCATTCAGTATTTGTTGCATTTGCACCGCGCGTAAATCCTAAGATCGCTATCGCGGTAGTTGTGGAAAATGCCGGGTATGGCTCTGTTTGGTCGGCACCAATGGCAAGCCTAATGGTGGAAAAATACTTGACCGATAGCATCACTAAGCCTAAATATTATATCGATCGGCTGTTAAATACCAGCTTTATTGGCGGCAAAATGACCCTTAATTCACCTACGCCAATTAAGAAGGATACAAGCAATCAAAAACCTCCGGCCGCGCAGAAATCTACTAAAGCAACTCCGATACCGAAACAGCAAATTTTAGTAGCAAAGCCAAGAAATGAATCCGCAGCGTAGTCTTTTCTTTAATGTCGACTGGACAATAGTTCTAATCTATTTTGCTCTCTGCATTATCGGCTGGTTTAACATTCATGCTGCCGTCTATGATCCGGTTTACCCAGGTATCATCGACCTTCACACCAACTATGGAAAGCAATTTATCTTCATGCTTTCAGCTTTTACACTGGCTATTATAATCTTATTACTCGACAGTAAATTTTTTAACATCCTCGCCTTTCCCGTCTATATCATTACAATCATCCTTCTAATTTTGGTACTATTTGTGGGTCGAAATGTAGGCGGTAATCAAGCCTGGATCCCGATAGGAGGCTTCAGACTCCAACCTTCTGAATTTGCCAAGTTTGCTACAGTGCTCCTACTTGCGAAATATCTAAGCGCCTCAACGACCAAAATTCAGGATTTCCGGTCGCAATTGATGTGCGCAGCAATCATTATCATTCCAACAATACTCATCCTTTTGCAACCTGATACTGGCTCTGCACTAGCTTTTGCTTCTTTAATCTTTGTACTTTATCGTGAAGGTCTTTCACCATATTACCTCGTTATCAGCGTGGCAGTCATTGCCTTGTTTATTCTTACAATCCTAGTAGATCAGATTTACCTGATCATCGGACTCATCTTACTCGGAGCGCTTGTTTCCTACCTCTACAGAAAAAACCAACGAATTGTATTTGCCACACTTGCAGCACTTGCATTATCCATTGTATTCACATTTAGTGTAAGTTATCTCTTTAATCAGGTATTACAGAAACATCAAAGGGTACGCATTGATAGTTGGCTAGGTGTTAGCAATGATCTGCAAGGAATAGGTTATAACGTAAACCAATCCAAAATTGCCATCGGTGCCGGACAACTCTGGGGCCGGGGCTATCTGAAAGGCACTCAAACCAAATATGACTTTGTGCCCGAGCAAAGTACCGACTTTATCTTTTGCACAATAGGTGAAGAATGGGGCTTCGCAGGATGTTTTGTAGTGATTGGACTATACCTTTTCCTTCTGCTTCGAATTATTCATATTGCTGAACGACAACGTTCTGCTTTTTCAAGGATTTACGGCTATGGAGTGGCGTCTATCCTTTTCTTCCACTTTTTTATCAATATTGGAATGACAATTGGCATCGTGCCCGTTATCGGGATACCACTCCCCTTCATTAGCTATGGTGGATCATCCCTTTGGAGTTTTACTATCCTTTTGTTTATCTTGTTGAAACGCGACTCAAACCGGATGGGAATTATTTAGTAAATCGTCTGTTTAACATCTCGTAAAATTTGTCGGCTGCAGCTTGCTTGTCTGCCCAGTTATTTTTTAAAGCGTAATTTGTTTTTAGGAAGTTATCTGCGGCATCAAAACTTTCGAATCTATTTAGAATCTCTATCGCCTCACTGTATGCCAGGCTGTATCCCTTGAATAAATCTTTTACAAATAGCAGTTTATCGTTAAGATTGATAATAGATTTTAGATCGGCTACCGGCTCACGGGTATACTTTCCTGCTAACGTGTCGCCTCTTTGTTGAGAGGATAACACATCGTTTACAGTTAGTTTAGGCGCATCTACAATACTCTCTAAACTTGGATCTTCAAATACATCGTATTCGGGGGCAAGACGACTAGATTCGTTAGTTTCTTTCGCTATGGCGTTCAAGCCAAGCTCATCCAACGGTTCCTTGCTAATTTCTTCGTGCTGCGGCATATCTTCTGCCGGCTCATCAAGTATGAATTTGGTTTTTTTGAGATGAATTTCCTCCGGCTCGGCATTGTCAATATGAGATTCCTGTTCTTCCACGATACTTTCCTGTAAATTTAAATCAACATCAATTTCTTGTTCGCCATACTTTTGCGGGAGATCATTGCTATCAACTTTTACTTCAACTGACTGGGATTGTGTTGATGGAACTATTATCTTATCGAGCAACTCCGCTCCGGCGTGAGTTATCTCAACTGAAGGACCAGCAGCACCTAGCTTCTGGACAATACGAATATGGTCGGCCAAAAAATTAGCATTTGCTTTAAACAACTCCATCTCTACTTCTTTCATCTTGTCCGGATGTTCAGCCAAGTATTTATATTGGTCGTTAAGCTCATTAACAATCTCACCTATTTTCCTGAATAGCTCCTTTTGATCCATCATAAACGTAAAGATTTTGTAAAACGATTTCTTCAAAAATAGGATTAATCCGGTAGAATTGCATTGGTAATTGATTGAAAGACGGGTTATCTTAAGATGGTCCAAATACCTGCATCGTAAACAGTTTTCAAACAGTGAAATGAATTAAGATGCCAGGCCTGCCAGTACAAGTAGTGGAATGGACGTCATCCATTGAAATGGTGTTCCCTCAAACAGGACTTTTAAAATCGGAACTTAAAAGAAGCTTTTAAAACAATCTCTTTCCGTGATACAAGGAGGCAATACGAAGCTACGCCCCGGTTTTCTTATCGGACTTTGCGCCTGTATAGTAAAACAAAAACCAAAAAGAACGGAAGTAAAAGTTTACTCATAGGAAATTATCACGATCAAGTCTAACCAATGCTGTATTAATAATCGAATAGATTGTAACAAATAGGGGGCACTTTGCACATTGAAGCAATGAATGAAAGACAATTATTTATCTTTACGACTACGTTGAATAACCAGACCCTTGCCTTGTAATTTTGATAAATATCTCTACTTTTGAAGATTGAAAAAATCTGAGCCAATTCCACTATAAAAATTATACAAACCTTTTGAAACCAACAGATATTAAAGACCCGGAATACTTCCACAAGGTGGTTGATTGTCAATATGCCTGCCCTGCACATACGCCAGTTCCTGAATATATAAGACTAATTGCCGAAGGTAAATATTCTGAAGCCTATATGGTAAACTGGGAATCTAACGTGTTCCCTGGAATACTAGGTCGCACATGCGATCGTCCTTGTGAGCCTGCTTGCAGACGCGGAAGAATAGAAGAGGAACCCGTAGCAATTTGCCGCCTGAAACGTGTTGCAGCAGACAACAAAGATGATGTTAAGGCATACATGCCTAAGATCCCCTCAAAAGGTAATGGAAAAAAGGTTGCATTGATTGGCGGCGGACCATCAGCGCTCACCGTAGCGCGCGACCTTGCCCCGCTCGGCTATGAAATCCACTTGTACGATGATCAAAACGCTGGCGGAGGGATGATGCGTAGTCAGATTCCATCATTCCGTTTACCTACTGACGTACTGAATGAAGAAGTAAATTATATCTTAGATATGGGCGTTCACACCCATTTCAACACCTATGTGTCTAGTCTTCAGGAAATCCTTGACAAAGGCTATGATGCAGTTTTTATTGGCACCGGAGCTCCTCGCGGACGCAATATCGATCTTCCCGGAAGGAAAGAAGCGGCTGCAAACGTCCATATTGGCATTGAATGGCTTGCAAGCGTCGCGTTTGAACATACCAGTAAAATAGGAAAAAAGGTAATCGTTCTAGGTGGCGGAAACACTGCGATGGACTGTTGCCGCACCTCTCGGCGCCTTGGCGGTGAAGAAGTAAAAGTATTAGTGCGCAGTCCCTTTGCAGAAATGAAAGCATCCCCATGGGAAAAAGAAGATGCTCTACATGAAGATATTCCAATTCTTGATAATCATGTTCCAAAAAGCTTCATTGTAAAACAAGGAAAACTTGTTGGAATGACTTTCGATAAAGTACACGCTGTCTATGATAACAAGGGCAAACGCTCACTCGTGTCAACCAATGAGCCTGAAGTGTTTGTAGAAGCCGATGATGTTTTGGTGGCCATCGGACAACAAAATAGCTTCCCTTGGATCGAGCAATCAACCGATGTTAAATTTGATGAATGGGGAATGCCGGTGGTTGATAAGTTGACACATCAATCAAGTAACGCCAACGTGTTTTTTGGCGGCGATGCTGCTTTCGGACCCAAGAACGTTATCACTGCAGTAGCTCAAGGCCACCAGGCAGCAATTTCTATCGATCTTCATTGTCAAGAAAAAGACCTGACTCAACGTCCGGCTCCCTTCACTAACCTAGTAAGCCAGAAGATGGGAATACATGAATGGAGCTACGATAATGATGTCGTAAACGATCTTCGTTTTGCGGTTCCACATGCTGACAAGAAAGTTTATCTTTCTGATCGAAAGGTTGAAGTCGAACTGGGATTTGACGTCCAAACCGCTGTAAAAGAAGCCCAGCGTTGCCTTAATTGCGATGTACAGACAGTCTTTGAAGCCAATCGCTGTATTGAATGCGATGCCTGCGTCGATATCTGTCCGACCTCTTGTATAACTTTTACAGTAAATAGTGAAGAAGAAGAATTGAGACCAAGACTTAAAGTTCCGGCAATAAACATAACTCAGGACTTGTACGTTTCAACAAGCCTCCCAACAGCAAGAGTAATGGTCAAGGACGAAGACGTTTGTCTTCATTGCGGATTATGCGCCGAACGCTGCCCTACATCAGCGTGGGATATGCAGCAATTTTTATATAACGTTACAAAAGCAGGTTAATAATGCCTAATTCTAAAATTAACAACTTCGTAGTGCGGTTTGCCAATGTGAATGGCACGGGTTCAGCAAGTGCAAATCACCTTTTTGCAAAAGCAATATTCCGGATGGGAATTCCGGTAACACCTAAAAATATTTTCCCGTCGAATATACAAGGCTTACCCACATGGTACGAAGTCCGCGTAAGCGAAAAAGGCTATCAGGGCAGACGCGAGGGCATCGACCTGATGGTTTGTGTTAACCCTCAAAGCATGCCTAAAGACGTAATGTCTGTTGCCAGTGGTGGATATTTTATATACGATAGCACTAAAACACTCCATCCCGAATTGATTCGCGAAGACATCAATTATATCGGGGTGCCACTCATGGAGATTTGCCTGCGTGAATTTACCGATCCGCGTCAGCGCCAGCTGTTTAAGAATATTATTTACGTAGGTGCCCTAGCAGCTTTATTGAACATCGAATTTCAAGTGCTTGAACAATTGCTCAGTGAGCAATTCAAAGGCAAAGAAAAACTGATCGTGCCGAACGTAAAGTCCCTTAAACTCGGCATGGATTATATCAAAGAGAATTATACCTGCCCATTAGAGATGCGCCTTGAGAGACGTGATCTGATCGGCGATAAAATCTTAATTGATGGCAATGCCGCCTGTGGCCTCGGTGCGGTATATGGTGGTGCTACGGTAGTTGCCTGGTACCCTATCACTCCTTCCACCTCTGTAGTGGAGGCGTTCGAGTCTTATGCCGAAGAACTTAGAATCGATCCAGAAACGGGAAAGAAAAATTTTGCGATTGTTCAGGCGGAAGATGAGCTTGCTGCGATGGGTATGGTGATTGGCGCTAATTGGAATGGCGCACGTTCATTCACAGCTACCAGCGGACCAGGTTTATCCCTAATGCAGGAATTTTTAGGCCTTGCGTATTTTGCAGAAATACCTTCAGTCCTTATCGATGTACAACGCTCAGGGCCATCGACAGGTATGCCTACGCGTACCCAACAATCAGATATCATCCTCGCTGCATATGCTTCGCATGGCGATACAAAACAGGTACTTCTGTTCCCTTCAGATCCTAAGGATTGTTTTGACATGACGGCCGAGTCATTTGACATTGCTGAATTACTCCAAACTCCGGTTATCATGTTAACAGACCTTGATTTGGGCATGAATGATCATATGTCTGAACCATTTGAATGGGATGATACTAAACCATATAATCGCGGAAAAGTATTAAACGCTCAACAGCTAGAAGACATGCCACGTTTTGGCAGATATCTTGATGTTGACGGCGACGGGATTCCATATAGAACGATTCCAGGCACCCATCCTACCAAAGGTTCTTTCTTTACGCGCGGAACATCGCGCGATGAATATGCAGCTTATACAGAAGACGGCGCAGTATATGCACGGAATATGGATCGGCTAACGAAAAAATGGAATACGGCTAAGAATATCGTTCCAGCACCTTTTTTCTACCAGGAAAAAAACACAAGCACTAACGGATTGATTTTCTTTGGAACATCTACTAATTCTGCTGAAGAAGCGATGGATTTAATGCTCGAAAAAAATGAATTAGTTGATGCGATGCGATTAAAAGCTTTCCCCTTCCCGAAATCAGTGGATGACTTTATCAATTCGCACGAAAAAATATTTGTTATTGAGCAAAATAGAGATGGGCAAATGCGCACCCTACTCATTAACGAGTTAGGCATTAACCCTCAGAAGTTGATATCAATTTTGAACTATGACGGTATGCCCATCACTGCTCATGCCATCGTCGCCGGAATCAATAACAATTTATCTGTGGCCAAAACTCTTACCTATCAGTAAAATTTATCATGACTTATATACGTCCTCAATTTCGCCATCCTGCACTTCCAAAAAACGACCTGGGTTATACCAGTAAAGAATATGAAGGTGCGTTATCCACCCTTTGTGCAGGTTGCGGCCACGATTCGATCAGCGGAAGCATCATTCAGGCATGTTATGAACTTTCTATAGCTCCGCACCGTATCGCCAAATTATCAGGCATCGGCTGCTCCTCAAAAACTCCTACCTACTTTTTAGGAAATTCACACGGTTTTAACTCTGTACACGGCCGCATGCCCTCGGTAGCTACCGGAGCCAATATGGCAAACCGCGATTTGGTTTACCTGGGTGTTTCCGGCGACGGCGATACAGCGTCAATCGGTATGGGGCAATTTGTACACGCCATTCGCCGTAACCTAAATATGCTTTACATTGTGATGAATAATGGTTGTTACGGGCTTACAAAAGGACAAGATTCTGCAACAGCAGATGAAGGTTCTAAAAGTAAAGCAGGATCTGTAAATCCTTTTCAGCCCATTGATCTTGCCGGCCTGGCACTTGAATTAGGCGCTACTTTTGTTGCTCAAAGCTTTTCTGGCGATAAAGAACAATTAGTGCCATTGATTAAAGAGGGCCTGTCACACAATGGATTTGCATTTATTAATGTAATCTCTCCTTGTGTTACTTTCAACAATAACCCCGGATCAACAAAGTCTTACGATTACGTGCGCGAGCATTTAGAAGCAAGTCCGGCGCCCGATTTTGTTCCTACTAAAAAGGAGATCAAAACTAGATATGCAAGTGGTACCGGAACCGATATACGTATGCACGATGGCACCTCTATTCGCTTGGAAAAAATGGCACACGATCGCAACCCTTACAGCCGATTAGAAGCAATGAATGCCTTGCAAAATTCCAGAAACAAGAATGAAATCCTAACAGGATTGCTTTTTGTACAACCGGTGTCTGATGATCTGCATCAAACCATACAAAGCAGCGATAAACCGTTAAATAGCCTTGGAAAGGATGTTCTTTGTCCGGGATCGAGTACCTTGGCGACGATTAATGCGGATTTAAGATAAGAAGAATCTACGATTTTGAAAGAGGCTATCTTTTCCAAGATAGCCTCTTTTGTTTTTAAAAGGTTCTAAGGAGAGGATGTTGCGCTTCAAAAAATACTAAACGGATAATTGCTTGCCGGTGCCCGAAAGGGACCCTAGTGTTCGGTTCCGAAGGAATCTTTTTGGGATTGTTTTATATCCGCGAACGTTAATTAGCCACCCTGATTTTAATAACCACCTTTTTAACGTTTGGATAACCCTCAACGTTTATGCTTGGACGATGTGCGTCCGAAGGGAAACAGATAAAAAATACGCCCTGATCGGCGATATAAAATGTCCCGTTCGTTTTCTCTGAATCATAGTTAATCAGATCTCTTACAGCATCAAAGGGCTTAGTAATATTCGTTTCTTGTATAAGCCCAATCCCAATTTGCTCTTTACCAGTAATTAAATAATGAATATCAATATAGTTTCGGTGGGATTCCCACATCACCCTGTCCATAGCTCGCGTTGGCGCTTCGGTAACAGTAGCAAAAACGTTTTCACCGTCTATTAAATGCTTCCCTGGTGCGGTCGCTTTTAGATCTGTATCCCTTAGATAGGCAAATGCTTTATCCCACATTTCTTTATTTACTCGATATTGCTTGGCAAATTCTTGCTGATTTATCGATGCGTGGGGTGTTACTTTAAGGCCTCCGAGCCATTTCCCCTTCTTAAACCATTTTGCATGTTGCTCCTGGGATTTTTGATCAGTTCCTGGATTCTGTGCAGCAGCATTTGAATAAAATGCTGCACTAATTAATAATAAAATCGTGAGCTTCAATAATATTTTCATAGTCGATCGTTTCTAAACGAATATAACAAGGAAAACCTTTAGATTACCATTTCTTTAAAAAGAAAAACATGTTTTTCAGATACTTTAAAAGAAAAATTCACTAATTTTAAACAAGCCCAATCGGCAAAAAACAACTACGGAAATTCTTCTTTTTTACAATTGACTTAAATCTTACAGATGAATAATCAATCAAAAATATTGGCTTCGTTATTAGTTGGAGTAGCTGTTGGAGCTACATTAGGAATCTTATTTTCATCTAAAAAAGGAAAGGAAATTCTTGATTATTTAATCTCCTCTGAAGATTCGGAGTTCGAAGCAAGACCGGCTATTTCAGAAGATTACTGGAGCGACTTGAACGACTCTTTAGGCGGCTAAGATCAAGTACACCGAAAAATTTTCGATGTACAAAATTAGCGGACTCTTCAGAAAAGTTGTTGCAAGCGCCATTAATACCATGATCGCATACAATTCTATTCCGATAATATTTAAATCGTATCCAATATTAAGTACAATTAACTCCATTAACCCTCTAGTATTAAGCATAGTGCCGATAAATCATGAGGCTTCCCAACTCTGACCAGACAAACGACTAAAAACAGATCCGCCGCCAATCTTCCCGGCAATGGCAATTAGTATAACCAGTACAGATACAATAGGATCGTCCGGTTGCAAGCAAAAGAGTAAATGCATGGTACTAATCGCTACTGCTTTTCCTTTTAGATGGCTTAGATCCAGCGACGTGAGCGAATATTGGGGAGACACGAAACTTACGAAAGAAGGCAAAATGATGCCCATGACAGACGGTCCAAGAAAAATGCCAGCTAAAATTTCGTCAATCAGTGCCAGCATTCCAATTCGCAACACAATCCTGCCGAAGAAGAATGAAACAGTTGTAATAATAATCAGCTGAAGAAGAAGTAAAATAAATGGCGTCGCCGGATCGTGAACATATAACTCCCAGTTTATATGACCAAAATCCTGCAAAAGATAAGGGTCTCTTTCTAATGATGAACTGACGGTTCCACTGCTAGCTCTATTTAACTTTAGGCACTAATCAATTATATGATAAATCAGAACGGATAAAACGGCAAGGAGAGAACTATAAAGGGTAGTTGATCGAAGCTTTTTCGATTTTTTCGATTAAAATATATCAATCAGTTCATTTTACCTTTTAAATGCGGTCATAGGAGATAGATACTAAATCAATCAAAAATATGGTTTCAAATTCAACCATTAATCTAAAGAGAGGTTAAATTTTAGTTTGTACTGCTTTTATAGGTATAATAATAATACTGAAAGGCCATGAACTAGAAAAAATTAGTTCGGGAATAAGGGCTATAACATATCCTATAAATTTTACCGATATTAGTAGCTATCATATAGTTACTTTCTATAACATGACCCTCATACAGCTAGAGTATATTATTGCCCTCGACACGCACCGTAATTTTGTTCAAGCCGCCGAAAAATGTTTTGTAACACAGCCTACCCTAAGCATGCAGATTCAAAAACTTGAAGCGCATCTAGGCATCAAAATTTTTGATCGAAGTAAACAGCCTGTGGTTCCAACTGACGTAGGCCTGGAAGTAATCGAAATGGCCAGAAAAATTGTGAAAGAAAGCTATAAGTTGCGTGAGCTGATTTCAGATCGAAAAGCTGAACTCGAGGGTGAGCTAAAAGTGGGTGTTATACCGACGATTGCCCCTTACTTGTTGCCTAAAGTTTTACAGAGTTTTATAGAGAAATACCCGAAAGTAAAGCTACACATCTGGGAATATACAACAGAACAGATCATTCAAAATCTCAAGTTAGGGGTGCTCGATTGCGGCTTATTATCTACGCCGATGGATGATCAGAGTCTCAACGAAATTCAACTTTTTTATGAAAACTTTGTGGTCTACCTTTCTCCTGAAAGCCTACTAATGAAGAAGAAGACCATAGAAGCAAAAGATATTATTGAAGATGAGCTTTGGCTTCTCAATGAAGGGCATTGCATGAGAAACCAAGTACTAAACATATGCTTTAAGAAGAAAACCGAAAATTTACAAAGGCATTTTGAATATAATACCGGCAGCGTTGAAACGCTCAAGCGGATGGTATATCTTAATAATGGAATGACGATTCTGCCTGAGCTATGTCTCGCAGATTTTACTGCTCAGCAAAGGAAGCACGTTCGACATTTTGCATCTCCTCAACCAGCGCGAGAAATCAGCATCGTTACTCACCGAAATTTCATAAAACGTCGTCTGATTGCTACATTAGAAGAAGAAATAATGAACATTATCCCGACTCGGATGAAAACTAAGAGTAAAAAGGAAATCATTAATATCCTTCCCAATGAGTGAATAATTAAACATTAATAATTTCAGATCAATAACTATCCCGGATATATTCTTATTTTTCTAATATTTTAATACAAACCTTATTTTAGCACAAAAAAATTATGTTTCTTATTGCATTAAATGTATTGTTCGTCATCTCGTTTATTGGGTTCGCGTATGTAAACTTGAACGATAGCGATTCTTGGCTTTGGGTGCCGATTTATGGCGCAGCTGCAGCAGTCTGCGGATTTGCAGCTTTCGGAAGCTATTACCCGACCGTCTACTTGCTACTTATGGGATTCTATTTGGCGTATGCTATAATCTTATTCTTCAGGAAAGATGGATTTTTAGAATGGATCGTAAAATATAATACTCCGAGCATTGTTGAAACAATGCAGGCGAAAAAGCCATATATTGAAAACACCAGAGAGTTTTTCGGCTTGTTGATCATTGCATGCGCAATGCTAATTAATTACCTAGCGTATTAGAACGACCTGATCCGCTGATTTGGAGTCTCCCCTTGGATCAACAAATCACTTTATCGCTCCTGCCGCCCATAATATTCCTCGGGATACCATCGTCAAGAAAATCGGGTCGCTGAATGTGCCTGTTGAATGGCCGAAAGTTGTGCCAAACACGCGTGCCTTTCCGTATTGGTTGGTCCACGCAATAGGGTAAGATTTTCCGTCCACTTCGCTAACAGCGCTAGCTAGAGCCTTGGAATTTGGCCAGAATTTGTCTATTATGTACAGTTCATCAGATCGTGTTACCCAATTGTTAGGCATACCCTTTAAAATTGTATGCTTTGCTTCAACTAATGTGACAGGATATTTAGCCTGCTTTTCATCGTGTCTTTTACTCGTCACCCCTAAAAACTCACGCCAGTCGTTTTCTTCAGCTGCCCGATAGGTGTGCATCGCGCAATGAATTACCACTGCCGGTATACCCGCGTAATGTGCTTTGGTGATCTTTCTGAAATACTCAGAGTCTTTAGTATCGGCAAAACATTCATTATGAACTATTACATCATAGTTTTTTCCCCAATCTGGATTATCGTATAGCGCGATTGTACCACGAGTAGTCGTTCCTCCTTCACTCATAACAGTCCACGTTGCCTTCGGTGCAATCTTGTTCATCGCATCATTCATCGCCTTGGTTTGAAAAGGGTAGTTATGGCAACAGCCGCTTGTAATTAACAATATTTTAATAGCCTTATTGGTAGCGGCCTGGGCGTTTATCGGTTCTGAATTACTTAAAAAAACGCAAAAAGACAAGAACATACTATTAGATCCAATCGATTTTATGCATCTTAAAAGCTGATTAATGTGCTTACTCATATACATTGACTTTATGCTTTACATTGCTAAAGTACCTATTTCCTAGCATTAAGGTTGTATGAAATTTGTATTTCAGCCTAGCAATTCTCTCGTTCATCTAAATTTTTAGGCTATCTTAGTTTTAATCTTTCAAGATGAAACTAACAAGAAGAAAATTTTTAAATCTTGGCATAAAAGGGGTTGTGCTGATAAGTGCGGGAAACAGTATCCAAACCTTTGCTAACAGCAGTAAATTACAGGGCAAAAACCTAAACATTGCGCTACGTTTCGCGATAGCTTCTGATGGCCATTACGGACAAATGGGCATCCAATATGAATCTTTCCATCTAGATACGATCAATTGGATTAATGCTGAAAAAGACACTAGTACCCTTGATTTTACATTTATTAACGGTGATTTGGTCCATGATGACCCCAAATGGGTGCCTGAACTCAGAGCACAATTCAATAAATTAAAAACTCCTTGGTATGTCAGCCGAGGAAATCATGACAAGATGGACCCTGCTTCTTGGGAGAAGGAATGGGGAATGCCTTTAAATTATTCCTTCATAAAAAATGATACGGCTTTTTTAGTGCTTGATACTTCAAATGAACAAGGACAGTATGTTTGTCCAAATCCGGCATGGGCAGAGCAAGAACTGAAAAAACTAAGTGCTTACAAAAACCTGTTTGTGTTCATGCATATCACCCCCTTTAAATGGACACAGAACGGCATTGCTTGTCCGCAAATAACAGAATTATTTGAAAAACAAGCAAACCTGAAAGCAATCTTCCATGGCCACGACCATGATCAGGATTCATTTAAAGAAATGAATGGAAAGTATTATTTCTTCGATTCTCATATTGCAGGTAACTGGGGTACACCCTACCGTGGATATAGGATCGTAGAATTGTCTGATACAGGTGATATTCTAACATACCAGGTCAATCCGACTGAGGGGAAGAAGATGAATACGACTAGCATTTAGCCCAGACTATTGTCCTCCCTTTTCACCAGTAATACTTCATGATCATTAAGCAGGATATAGCCATACTCATAGCAGAAGTAGTACGTTCCGCCTTTCTGGGTTTGGTAGATGTGAGTGTGATAAGTCAAGTCGAAGCCCTGTTTTAACAATCTGTCACGATTGATTTTTGTTTTGCCGCCAGGATTCAATTTTTGAAGGATATCGCGATTCTTTTTAAGAACTTGATTGACCTGACGCATGTAACTGCTATCCTCACTTTTAAGGCGGTTATTATAATTACTACGACACTGATCGTCGCAAAATTTCTTATCAGACCGGCCTTTTACTATTTCGCCGCAATCTAAGCATACGCGTTCCATATATTTTTATGCGATTAAACAATAAATATAACCATTATACGTGTATAACCGTTTATATACGGATGTAAATGTTTAACATCCGACTAGGCTTTCTGACTACCCTCACCTTTGTTCTGTCGATGGCCAAAGAGATGCCATTGTTCGTTAAACATCAGATAAATTTTTAGAAAAATGAGTAATTTAAGAAACAGTGTTCGCCTAACAGGATTTTTAGGAAACGACCCAGAAGTGAAAATCGTTGGAAACGATAAAAAACTAGTCCGTATGTCTATCGCAACAGATGAGTCTTACAAAAATGAAAAAGGTGAAAAAATTAAGGAAACCCAGTGGCATTACGTAAATGCATGGGGCAAGACTGCAGAAATCGCTGAAAAATATCTTCACAAAGGCAGTGAAGTAAGTATTGAAGGAAGACTTTCAAACCGCTCTTACCAAGATAAAGACGGAGTAAAGCGTTACACTACTGAAATTGTAGTGAATGAATTGCTAATGCTTGGGAAAAAGGCAGTTTAATATTCTATTCTGCGCATAGGGTTTAAACTCAGGGCGATATGATATTCGCCGACGTCATGTTGATTTTAGCCACGGGGCAAACCCGTGGCTTTTTAATTGATCTCGGCCAAAAATTTATACAACAAAATCGAACGCAAAAAGGTTATATATTTAGAAGACCTTCAATGTTAGCCAAATGGATTTTATCGACTATTATAAACTGTTAGAACTGGATAAAAACGCTGACGAGAGCGACATAAAGAAAGCATACCGCAAACTGGCAAGAAAATATCATCCTGACCTTAATCCAAACGATAAAGTAGCAAATGCAAAATTCCAACAAATTAATGAGGCCAATGAGGTTCTAAGTGATCCGGAAAAACGCAAGAAATATGATAAATTCGGCAAAGACTGGAAACATGCTGATGCAAATGCAGCCTCACAACAGTACAGCTCTAATCAGGGCAGACCAGACTCTTCCGGCTCTTACAGCGAACAAGACTTCTCGGAATTTTTTGGGTCTATGTTTGGTGGCGGCGGTCAAGGGCGCAGGCAAACTAAATTCAGAGGTCAGGATCTCCATGCAGAACTTCATCTAAGTCTTGAAGCTGCTTATTTATCTCAAAAACAAACGCTTACAGTAAATGGAAAAAATATTCGTCTTACCATACCTGCCGGGATAGAGAACGGACAAACGATAAAAATTACCGGACAGGGAGGAGATGGAATGAATGGGGGTCCAAAGGGTGACCTTTACATTAAGTTCGCGATTACAAACCAAACGAAATTTAAACGAGATGGGAACAACTTATATACCACCGTCAATCTCGATTTGTACACGGCAATTTTAGGAGGCGAAACCACTATTGATACGTTTAGCGGCAAAGTAAAACTTAAAATCCAGCCAGAAACACAGGCGGGGGCCAAAGTTCGGCTGAAAGGGAAAGGCTTCCCTTTGTATAAAAAAGAAGGAGAATTTGGCGACCTTATCATTACTTATAACGTAAAAACACCAAAAAATCTTTCAGAGAAAGAAAAAGAATTGTTTAAAGAACTATCAAAGTTGCGCCATGAAAACTAAAGATCCAATCTCTATAGAACTTTTTTGTACTAGTCACAATGTTGAAGTTTCATTCATTAGCTCCCTCCAGGAATACGGATTAATAGAAGTATCTACCGTAGAAAATGCTACATATATCTCTGCGGAACAGCTTCAAAATCTGGAAAAAATGATGCGAATGCATTATGAGATGGATATAAATATCGAAGGGATTGAAACTATTATTCACCTGCTTCAAAAAGTAGATGATCTTCATAACGAATTATCGACATTAAAAAATCGAATAAACCTGTATGAGAGCTACTAAATTCTAATCCCTCGCTCAGTAAGCATCGCTCCTACTTGATTGACCATATAAATTGAAGCCTCAATCTCCTCTTTTCTGATAGCCACGCTTTCGATATTAAATCCAAAAGGAATGGATCGTTCCGTGCAGAAAGCCGTCAGTTCTGAAGCAATATCAAGACAAATATTAACCGATTTATCCAAAATATTTTCAGAATTTTTTAAATCTTCTTTTAGTTCATCGGGAACGTGGATACCCAGCCATTCCATAAAGTGGAGAGTTTTTGTAGAACCACAAGCTGTTAAGGTAAATATGATCGTGGGTACTTTAACATTAGCTTCTGTACAACCTTTTACGAGATCTATAATCATCTGTTTAGCAAAATCAACGTTATAGACACATTGCGAGATAAAATAAGAAACACCGCAATTTACTTTGTCTAAAATCCTAACGTCTTCATCTTTCAACACAACATGTCGTTCCGGAATAGTTATAGCGCCAATAACAGAAGTGTGTTCATGGTTTTTCCAAATTCGGTAAGCTTCTTTAAGTGACGTTTTAACCGGATAATCAGGCGTAGGCATCCCGACAAAAACAGGGAAAAACTGAGACTTATGTAAGTCATCTAGCCATATGGCTAGTTCCTGCTCGGTATATTTACCGGCCGGACGGTAAATTATTTTCGGAATTCTTAGTGCTTGTAAGTAAGTAGACGCAAATTCAAGAGGGTCAAGTGCATGAAGAAATGGGAAGGGTCTTTCTTCATCAGTTCTCGCCGATTCATCTTGTACATCATACACAACGAGCGCATCAATGTCTAATGGGAAAAGTCTCTCAAGCGTCTTCGTTGCGATTTCAACAATCCTTTCCCTAGTAGTTTCAGATTTTGGCGGAGTAATGCCATAGAGAAGAATTCCAGATTCACCGGATTTGATCTTATTTAAAAACATATATTATTTCTTAATCATTACTTTCCAATAATCAATTTAGTCAGTTCGGCCGCTCCTGCCGAAATATTATTTTGAATTGGGTTTATAAATTCGTTGAAGGTAAAGATCATGTATATAATTATGAAATATTTTTTCAAACAACGCATGGCAAACTCTTGGTTAGTGAGAACTAATCTTTAAAAGGCCATGTTATAAATAGGGCCTGAAACATATAGAAACAGCTCTAAATGATATCAGCGTAACATCCGTTACTTGTTCGAAAAAAAGAAAAAATCTGCTCCACTCCTTGCTTATTAAGTACCTTTGCGCGATGTTAGAATATTTTAACCTATTCAAGGAATGGCTGATTGAGCTAGGCGATCACCATGGCGTGGATCCGCTTTTCCTAGGAACACTATACCTTGGTAGCAAGGTTTTCTTTTTTTCATGCTTGGGTTGGGTATTTCACTGCATTAGAAATAAAAAGACGTTGGTCTTTCCAATGCTTTTTGCTTCTATGAGTTTCAGCTTACCCTACGTTTATTTGATCATTTCGGGGCGAAACATTTCAGTTTGGGTATATCTATTAATCGGACTAATTTTCATATCTGGCACTTACTCAATATGGAAAAAAGTGACAGCCGTACTTTCCGCTTCCAAGAGATCTCGAACTAGTGCATAAGGATTTCGTTACAGCATTGACAGCGTCTAAATTAGCTGGCAAGCTCGAAAATCTGCCGTTGAGTCGTGCGAGCTCTTACTAAGTCAATACGCAAGTTCCAAGACTTATTATATGAATAAACGCACCGCTTAGTATGAGTGCCAATCCGTCTACGTTTGCGTCCAGCTTTGACCGAACACAAATCTCCAAAAATCCCGAATTGTCATTTTGCCCTGTTGCCCCATGTTCACATTTGCAAATCAACAAATCATATAGTTATTTAATAAAAAGGTCATTTTATTCTGAATACTAACAATGATCGGTTTCTATAATTAATTTTGTAGAATAAAGAAAATTTTGATCTTCTAAAATTAAGATAATGGAAGAAATTAAAAATAAGCCGGACTTGGTGGTTTGGGATAAAGAAAAAGGTTATTATCAAAAGGGATTAAGCTATGGCAGTAACGTAAGTGCGCCTGCGATAGCTCTTGAAAATGTAGGTGGGTGGAAGCAAGCTAATGCAGCGTTGGCGAACAAGAATTTCAAAGCAAAATTCGATGATTTAAAAGAAGAATATGATAAACTGGTCAGTGAAGTCCAATTGAATGAACTTGTTTATTCAGCGAAGTATAATTTCACGCCAACTATAGGAGAGATATATCATTTATACAGTAAATCAGATGATACAGTATTTCTTTCAATGATTTCTCCAGACAGTTGGACCCAAAAATATCTTGGTTCATTTAAACTCGATTCAAGTCATAAATGGTCAAAAATTGAAAGTCCGAAATAGTTTCTGTGCTAATCTTTTTATTGTAAAAATATATTTTCTACTCCTTTAAATAATGTCTTTCTTTTCCTAATCATTGTTTTGATCAGGTCGACCCTTGTGTGCCCTCCCTAACTATTATGTACAACCTCGCTTTGCGGATACTGGCAGACAAGTCCATAAATAATAAAGATTGGGTTTTAAAAAACGGATGCTCTTAAAACTGATCTTCATGGTAATCAAAACGTACCAGCAAACGTACCAAATCATAACACAAAAGACCTGAATTAACTTAATAAATTAAGCAGGCACAGATATTTATAAAAAACAAAATTAAGGCTTAAACGTTTTAAAATAAGGCTAGAATAGCTTCAAAACAACGAAACCCCAGCTAATGCTGAGGTTTCTATCTTCGTGGTACCAGCTGGAATCGAACCAGCGACACAAGGATTTTCAGTCCTTTGCTCTACCAACTGAGCTATGGTACCGCCTATCCCGAATGGGAACGCAAATGTAGCGTCTTTTTTGGTTTATGAAAACATTTTTTGAGAAAATATGCACCTAATGCATTAATAAATATTACTATGCATGCGCAGTAATATTCTAAAACGGAATTGCTATTTTTAGCTTATACTATTACTATATGATCGCTCAACTGATCTTCTTTCTGCTGTTTATCGCAGCTATTACTCTTTTTATAAAAAATGTTCGAAAGATCATCCGCAACATAAACCTCGGACTCCCGGTTGACAGGAGCGACAGGAAGGCGGAAAGATGGAAAATCATGTTTAAAGTTGCGTTCGGACAAACGAAGATGTTTGCCCGTCCCATTCCAGCAATATTGCATTTCACAGTCTACGCGGGTTTCATCATCATTAATATCGAGGTCCTTGAAATAATTATAGATGGGTTGTTTGGCACACATCGAATTCTTGCACCAATTCTAGGCTTGTTCTATAACTTCATCATCGCTTCGTTTGAATGGCTTGCGTTGGGCGTTATCCTCGCTTGTATCGTATTTCTGATTCGCAGAAATGCGATTAATCTCCGCAGATTTTCGGGCCTAGAAATGACCAAATGGCCAAAATCGGACGCAAATCTTATTTTAATAATAGAGATTTTGTTAATGAGCGCATTTCTTAAGATGAATGCAGCAGATTTTCAGCTACAACAAATGGCATCAGCCCACTACGTTGCGGCAGGCGCCTTCCCGGTCAGTTCCATGTTCGCTTCAATGATGCCTCAGAATGAAGGCAGTTTAATTCTAATCGAAAGGATTTGCTGGTGGTTCCACATCATCGGAATATTTGCTTTCCTAAACTATCTCCCCTATTCAAAGCATCTACATATCGTCCTTGCCTTCCCGAATACATGGTTTTCGAAACTCGAACCCAAAGGCGAGCTCAATAATATGCCTACCGTTACAAATGAGGTAAAAGCAATGCTTGACCCCTCGTATTTGGTACCACCGACTAACGCTCCGGCCCGTTTTGGCGCCAAGGACGTTAATGATCTGAGCTGGAAGAGCCTTATGGAAGCCTATACCTGCACAGAATGCGGACGGTGTACATCAGAATGCCCTGCGAACATTACGGGTAAGCTATTGTCGCCTCGCAAGATCATGATGGATACACGCGACCGCCTTACGGAGCTTGGCAACAACATAGACATCCATGGAAAGGACCATATTGACGGTAAATCCTTACTCGACAATTATATCAGTCGCGAAGAGATTTGGGCCTGCACGAGCTGTAACGCATGTACCATGGCCTGCCCAGTCAATATTGATCCACTAGCCATCATTTTAGAGCTTCGCAGATATATAGTGATGGAAGAATCAAAAGCCCCGGCAAGCCTTAATACGATGTTTGGCAATGTTGAAAATAACGGCGCACCCTGGAAGTACTCACCCGCAGATCGGTTAAATTGGGGGAAGGAAGGGTAGATGTGCGGATGTGCAAATGGGTGAATGTGCTCCAAGAGAGCCCCTTTGGGGCAAATGCGCAGAAATTAAAGATCAAACTCAGGAAATCGTAATTCTGAGATCGTAAATACTACTGAAATAGAAAAGAAAAAATGATTGCAGAAAACCCATCAGATTCTCAGACCTCACACCTCACACCTCAGACCTCAGTCCTCCACATTCCCACCATGGCCGAACTTCGGGCAAAAGGTGAACATCCCGATATTCTGTTCTGGGTAGGATGCATGGGCAGCTACGATGAGCGAGCGCAGAAAATTACAAAAGATATATGCAAAATTTTAAATCATGTAGGAATGAAATATGCGGTTTTAGGTATTGAAGAAAGCTGCACCGGCGATCCCGCTAAACGATCTGGCAATGAATTTCTGTTCCAGATGCAAGCGATGATCAATATTCAAGTTCTTGATGGCTATCAGGTAAAAAAAATCGTAACTGCTTGTCCACATTGCTTCAACACTCTAAAAAATGAATATCCTACACTAGGCGGACATTACGAAGTGATCCATCATTCGCAACTCATACAGCAGTTAATTAATGAAGGAAAAATTCGAACAGAAGGCGGCGAAAGTTTCAAAGGAAAGAAAATCACTTTCCATGATCCCTGCTATTTGGGTAGAGGCAACAATATTTATGAAGCACCACGACGCGCGCTGGAGGTACTAGACGCTGAATTAGTGGAAATGAAGCGTTGTAAAACAACCGGCCTCTGCTGCGGAGCAGGTGGCGGTCAAATGTTCAAGGAGCCTGAGCATGGCAAAAAAGACATCAACATAGAACGCATCGAAGAGGCGATGGAGACTAAATCTGAAGTGATTGCAGCAGCATGCCCTTTTTGCATGACGATGCTATCCGACGGCGTGAAAAACTTCAACCAAGAAAATGGAATTAAGGTGTTGGACATTGCAGAGATAACGGCAAGCGCAAACGGACTTTAGAAAGTTGTACGAGAAATATTACAATTTATAGAGAGTAAGTTTCTGCTAGAGACCTGCTAAAATGATTTAAATGTGACCGTTAACTCCTCTATAGAGTATTCTAAGACTTTTAAAATCCATAATTTCGTACATGGAAATTTCCGAAAACGCCAGAGTCTGGATTTACCAATCAGACCGCCCACTAAGGGCTGCTGAGCAAGTCCAGATTAACGATATTCTAAGCAGTTTCACTTCGCAATGGCTGGCTCATGGGGAGCGTCTCACTGCACTCGCCGAAATTCGATATCATCGCTTTATCATTCTCATGGTGGATGAGGAAAGAGCCGGAGCAACAGGTTGTTCAATTGATAAATCTGTCAATCTAATGAAAGAATTGGAAAAGCTGTACGATATAGACCTATTCGATCGGTTTAATGTTGCTTATCGCGATGGTACTGAGATATTTTCGTGCAATCGTTCAGACTTTGAGATGCTACTTTCGACCGGCAAACTACATGAAAATTCGATAGTTTTCAACAACACCGTGCCAACACTAAGAGATTTGAACAGCAAGTGGGAAGTGCCGCTAAAAGATAGCTGGCATGCGCAGGTGTTTGGAAAAAGTTAAGCGAAGCGCAAGGCGCAGGGAGCGCGGCGAACTAAAACAGACAAACCGACATGGCTTTCTATATACCAACTCGGCGCTAGACGCTATGCTCCGTGCTTTTAAAACTCCACCTTCGACAACCTTCTCATGTTCCTAAGTATAAGTCCCTGTTTATAATAAATGTAGGCGGTGGGCTTCGCCGGCGACCACCGCAAAGGATTGGGAAGTACCGCAACAAGCAAAGCTGCTTGTCCCTTGCTTAGACTCTCCGCAGATTTTCCGAAATAACGTTGGGTGGCAACTTCCGCGCCGTAGATCCCATCGCCGGTTTCAATCACGTTTAAATAAACTTCAAGTATCCTCTTCTTTGGCCAAAATATTTCGATTAGTACTGTAAAATAGGTTTCGAATCCCTTACGTATCCAGGAGCGACCAGGCCATAGAAATACATTTTTTGCAGTTTGCTGACTGATGGTACTACCCCCGCTGACCTTCTTCGTAGATTTTTGATTTTTCTGATAAGCCTTTTTGATTGCTTCTAAATCAAACCCCCAGTGATTCATAAATTTTGCGTCTTCGCCGGCGATTGCCGCATACTTTAGATTTTCAGACAGCTCATCAAAATTTCGCCATTTTTTTACGATTTTCCATTCCTTCCCTTCTATCTTTTGTTCTATTCCACGCTGGAGCATCAACCAAGTCATTGGCGGGTTGATAAAACGATAGACAATCACCCAGAAAATTGAGAAAGCAAAAAAGAAGAGGAAAACTTTTTTGGCTATGCCAAGAAATGATTTAATGTTATCGGAATTATTGGTTTTGCGCTGAGATCTTTTAGCGGTCATAGAACAAAAGTAGCAGTTTAGAAAATAAGTTGCTCCACATGATCCCCGAAAGAACCAATGAAAAAAGGCGCCCAATGAGCGCCTTCTGTGTTTTATCCTTAATTCTTAGTGTTTTAGCTATTTACTCAGCGACCACATTGAAGGAAACTTTAACTTTCACTTCTTTGTGTAAATTTAAATTAGCTATATACTCGCCAACAAATTTCGGTTCAGTTTCAAATGTGATCCGACGACGATCAACATCAAAACCTTCTCTTTTAAGCGCATCAGCAACCTGGATCGTGTTTACAGATCCAAAGATCTTCCCGCTTTCGCCAGCTTTTGCACCTATTGAAAGGGTGATTCCTTCTAATCTAGTTGCTATAGCTTCTGCATCGCTTTTTATCTTATCCTGTTTGAACTGGGCTTGCTTTAAATTTTCTGCCAATACTTTCTTTGCAGAAGGTGTTGCCATAGCAGCAAAGCCCTGTGGAATAAGGAAATTACGGCCGTAACCCGGCTTTACATTTACGATATCGTCCTTTTCTCCAAGGTTCTTAATATCTTGTTTTAGTATGAGTTCCATTTCGCTTCCCCTATTTTAATGAATCAGTAACATAAGGCAATAATCCGATATGACGAGCACGCTTCACAGCCTGTGCTACTTTACGTTGAAATTTCAATGAAGTACCTGTTAAACGACGTGGTAAAACTTTACCTTGATCGTTTATAAACTTCAACAGAAAGTTAGCGTCTTTGTAGTCAATGTACTTGATTCCGTTTTTTCTGAATCGGCAGTATTTCTTACGGTTATCCTCCACTTTGGGGGCCGTAACGTATTGTATTTGTTCTTTTGCCATTACTCAGCTGCCTCCTTTACTGCTTTTACCGGCTCTGCAGTTTCCTGCACCACTGGCTTCTTTTTGTTAAAAGCACCACCGCGCTTACGTTCATTGTAAACAGTGGCATGCTTGTCTAATGAAACAGTTAAAAAACGCATAATACGCTCATCACGTTTTAATTCAAGTTCCAGTTTGTTAATTACATCACCCGGAGCCTTAAATTCGGTTAAGTGATAATACCCCGTAGTTTTCTTTTGGATAGGGTAAGCTAATTTTTTCAGACCCCAATTATCCTCCTGGATAATTTCGGCTCCGCTATCTTTAAGCAGCTTGGTGAATTTGGCAATTGCCTCTTTCACGGCTTCTTCTGATAGCAACGGGGTCAGAATTACTACTGTTTCGTACTGTTGCATTGCTTTTTTAAAATATTTAATTTATTTACCGCAGACCTGCAAAAGGCAGACTTTTAGCGGGTTGCAAATGTAGGAATATTTTTTTATCTGTCAAAGAAAAACGTGCAAGTAATATGCAAAATACAATATGTAAATCTCATATCTCACATCTCAATTCTTCTTTTTAACTTAGAAGCGATGGAGAACTTCATTGTTTCAGCAAGAAAATACAGACCGGTAACCTTTGAAAGCGTTGTCGGTCAGCAACATATAACCAATACGCTGAAAAATGCGATCAAAAATAGTCAGCTTGCACAAGCTTTTTTATTCTGCGGACCACGAGGAGTCGGCAAAACAACGTGTGCCCGAATTCTTGCAAAAACCATTAATTGCGAAAAGACAAGTGCCCAAGTTGAACCATGTGGAATTTGCAGTGCTTGCGTTTCTTTTCAAAACGGAAATTCTTTTAATATCCATGAATTAGATGCCGCTTCAAACAATTCAGTAGACGACATAAGAAGTTTAACGGAGCAAGTAAGAATCCCTCCGCAGGCCGGAAATTATAAGATTTACATCATTGATGAGGTGCATATGTTATCTCAGGCGGCTTTTAATGCATTTTTAAAAACGCTCGAAGAGCCCCCTCCCTACGCGATATTTATTTTAGCGACTACAGAAAAACATAAAATTCTGCCTACTATTCTATCGCGATGCCAGATTTTCGATTTTAATCGGATCCGAATAGATGACATCACCGAACACCTGGCAACAATTGCTGGAAAGGAGGAAATTAACTTCGACACAGACGGACTTCACCTGATTGCGCAAAAAGCAGATGGTGGGCTACGCGATGCTTTATCGATGTTTGATCAGATTGTAAGTTTTTCTAACCGCAATGTCAGTTATAAAGCAGTACTTGAAAATCTTAACATCCTTGATTACGACTATTATTTTAAAATCACCGAATCTTTGTTTACTGAAAACTTATCGGAATGCCTACTCATTTTCGATGATGTACTAAACAATGGCTTTGATGGAGACCAATTCATTACAGGACTTGCATCGCACTTAAGAAATTTGCTTGTTGGAAAAGATGCGCAAACATTAAAACTGCTGGAGGTTAGCGAAGGTATCAGCCAAAGATATCTGAAGCAGTCTAAAGAAACTTCTGTTTCGTTTTTACTGTCGGCCCTTAACATCGCTAATCAATGCGATTTAAACTACAGAAACAGCAAAAATCAGCGCCTGCTTGTTGAGTTGGCTTTGATTAAAATGTGTCATATCGCCGCCGCTATTAGCATTTCCGAGGGCGTAATCATTAATGGAAGCCCATCGTCAGAAGACGGAACTAAAAAAAAAACTGAAGCCCGAAACGCTGACGCTCCTAACCCAGAACCGATCATCCCAACATTAACTGCACCGGCGGAGGAGCGTATCGCGGTATCAAAAGAGAAAATCGCGCAAGTTGTTGAAGAAGAACATGAAACTGCACCTCCCATTCAGGAAATAGAAACTCAAAAGCCCGAGATAAAAATCCCGAGCAATTCTACTAGCTTAATAGCTGCTTCATCAATTATCCCCAACTTAAATGAGCTGGATAATTCCATTAGCAGAGAAGAAGAGCAAAAACCGAGTTATATATCCGGCGACAGCCGACAAGAATATACTGCCGACACATTTTTAAAAGTCTGGACAGCGTATGCAAATAAATCTAAACAATATGGAAAGATTAATTTGTTTACGATCATGACTTCTGCCCAGCCTACACTTCTTGAAGCTTTTAAAGTTGAATTAGTTTTAGAAAGCAAGTTACAGGAAACTCAACTCCATGCAGAAAAGATCGATCTGCTAAATTTCATCAGAATCGAACTCCAAAACTATGGCATTGAACTTGAAACCCGCATCGCCGAGCAAAGCACGAAGAAAATACTCTATACCTCTTCTGACAAGTACAAGCACATGGCCGAAAAAAATCCTAAGCTGGAGGATTTTAAAAAACTGTTTAATTTGGATTTAGATTACTAGATTTTTAAATGCCAATATTCTTTGGATAACCTTCCTCATCCAAATCATCACGCTCATCTTCTTTTGTATGCGATAATTCTTTATCAGTGGCATTTAGCTTCACGATCTCGCCATGATCAATATGCATGGACAACTTATCGACCTCGCTTTCGAAAGAGAGAGCTTTATCATACTCCTCCCTCACTGTGGGATTTGCTGTATCATAGTCAGAGTTCGCATCACCTCCGTTTTTGACTGAGGTATCGTATGGATCTGAGTGTTGGTATTCTGAATCGTCGCTTTCAACATCAAGTTCAAAACTGTCTTCTTCCTCATTGTATGTAAGATTGTGAGGAACAGCATTTAAATCCATGTCTTCGTTCAGCTTCTTATCCTTTTCAGATTGCCCGTTGAGTTCTTTTTTGCTTTCCATATAATCGCTTTTGCTTGAGAAACCATAAAAAAGTACCAAATGTTTTACTAAGCTTTATTAATCTCATTAATTGCCGTGAACGCAAAATTTATATCTTTGGCTGTTAATAACATAAATACAAAAACTTCGTATGTTAATCGAAAAAATTAAGGTAGATAAGCCTGTAGTAGAGCTGGATGGGGATGAAATGACTCGCATCATCTGGAAGTTTATTAAAGACAAACTCATTTTTCCTTATTTGGATATCGACATCAGATATTATGATCTCGGAATGGAGTATCGCGACGAAACCAATGATCAGGTTACTATAGATGCTGCTAATGCAATTAAAGAATTCGGTGTTGGAATAAAATGCGCCACCATTACTCCCGATGAAGAACGTGTAAGGGAGTTTGGTTTAAAGCAGATGTGGAAATCGCCTAACGGTACGATACGCAATATTTTGGATGGAACGGTTTTTCGTGAGCCCATCGTAATGAAAAATGTACCGCGCTTGGTTACAAACTGGACTGCCCCAATCTGCATTGGAAGACACGCTTTTGGTGATCAATACCGCGCAACAGATTTCGTAACCAAAGGAAAAGGAAAGTTGACTATAACATTCAGTCCTGAAGATGGTGGTGCCGAACAATCTTTTGAAGTATATAATTATAAAGGCGACGGAGTTGCCATGGCAATGTACAATACCGACGAAAGTATTTTTGGATTTGCCCGCGCTTGTTTTAATCAGGCTCTGATGAAACAATGGCCATTATATCTTTCTACTAAGAATACCATCCTCAAAAAGTATGACGGTCGCTTTAAAGATATCTTCCAGGAAGTTTATGAAAAGGAATTCAAAACAGAATTCCATGCTAAAAAATTGACCTACGAGCATCGACTAATTGACGACATGGTTGCTTCCGCACTGAAGTGGAATGGTAACTTTGTGTGGGCATGTAAGAATTATGATGGAGATGTACAGTCGGACACAGTTGCACAAGGCTTTGGTTCCTTAGGATTGATGACTTCTACTCTGGTGACTCCCGACGGCAAAACGATGGAAGCAGAAGCTGCGCATGGCACCGTTACTCGTCACTACCGTGATCATCAGGCAGGAAAACCAACTTCAACAAATCCAATTGCTTCCATATTCGCATGGACCAGAGGCCTGGAGTTTCGTGGAAAACTAGACAAGAACCAAAAGCTGATTGATTTTTGTCAAACACTAGAGCAAGTTTGTATTGAAACTGTTGAGAGCGGCAAAATGACCAAAGACTTGGCAGTAAATATCCACGGTAGCAAGGTAAATCATGGAGAACATTACCTCTACACTGAAGAGTTTTTAGCCGCAATTGATGAGAATTTAAAAGTTAAGCTGGCTTAATATTCAGATTTTTATGTCTAGCCCTGCATTTAAATGCGGGGCTTTTTCGTTTCTGATCGAAAAGCAAATAAGTATATTCGCTACATCAAAAAGATTAAAACTATTTTTTTTATAAAGGTTATTCTATCAATTATGAACACATCTAAAATATGGTTAATTACAGGCGTATCCGGCGGTTTTGGCCGCGCGGTTGCTCTTGAAGCTGCCACATCCGGCGATATCGTATTCGGTACATTAAGAAAGCAGTCACAGATCGAAGAATACAATCGTCTTGTTCCGGGTAAAACATTCGGGCTCGAACTTGACGTCAATGATCATCCTCGCATTCCTCTAATCGTCGCTCACATCCTTGATCAGTTCGGCCGAATAGATGTTTTAGTAAATAATGCTGGCTATGGCTTGTTTGGGGCAATCGAAGAAGTGAGCATGGATGAAGCCCGAATGCAGATGGAAACCAACTTTTTTGGTGCTCTCGCCGTTACACAGGCCGTATTACCAATTATGCGGAAGCAAAAATCAGGCAATATTGTTCAAATTTCGTCTCAAGCAGGAATGCGTGCTAACGCCGGCCTAGGCCTATATAATGCCAGTAAATTTGCGCTAGAAGGATTTAGTGAAGCCCTTTCTGTTGAAACCCGACATCTAAATATACATGTTACTTTGGTTGAACCGGGACCCTTCCGTACAGAGTGGGCTGGACCTTCGTCGACAAGAGCTGCCAAAGTCATTGATGAATACAATGAGACAGCAGGAACTGTTATATCATATATTAACGGCATCAGTGGAACACAACCCGGCGACCCTGTTAAAGGCGCGAAAGCTATTCTCAAGGCTGTAAGAAGTGAAAATCCACCGCTGCGATTACCTTTAGGTTCAATCGCCCTAAATGGGATTCGTGAAAAGCTAAAATCGGTAGAGGAAAACCTTGCAAAATGGGAATCTGTTTCCATTGACACCCATTTCGATTAATGAATGTATGGGACAACTATACCCTCTAAAATTCATTCCGATTTTTAAAGACAAAATTTGGGGTGGAAACAAGATTAAAACCATTCTTAAAAAAGACTTTGCTCCCTTGCCAAATTGTGGCGAAACCTGGGAAATTTCAGGAGTAAAAGGTGATGTCTCGGTTATAGAAAATGGCGAGTTAATGGGCCAAACCTTAGCTACAGTATTGGAAAAATATCAAGATAAATTAGTGGGCAAGAAAGTTTACAAACACTTTGGGAATGAATTCCCGCTGTTGGTGAAATTTATCGATGCTAATGACGATTTATCGATCCAGGTGCACCCAAACGATGTTTTAGCAAAAGAAAGGCATAACTCATTCGGTAAAACTGAGATGTGGTATATTATCCAGGCCGATCCCGGCTCTACTTTAATTTCCGGTTTTAGTCGAGAACTTGATGAGAAAATCTTTCTTGAAAAAGTTGAACGGGGCGAGCTGGTTGATATTCTGAATAAAGAAGAGGCAAAGGCGGGCGATGTCTTCTTTCTTCCAGCGGGACGCGTACATACTATTGGGAAAGGACTTTTACTTGCTGAGATTCAACAAACCTCAGACGTTACCTATCGAATTTTTGATTTTAATCGAAGAGACTCCAACGGAAACACTAGAAAACTACATACAGAAGAAGCGCTTGCGGCATTTGATTACAAAATGTACCCTGATTATAAAACTGCATATGAACCGCAGCAAGATCATCCTGTCGAGCTGATCAAGTGTCCTTATTTTACAACTAATCTTTTAGAATATAGCCAGTCTACGATAAGGAATTACCAAACAATAGATTCATTTATCATATATGTGTGCGTGCAAGGTTCTGTCACGGTCGTAATGGACAAAAGACGAATTGAACTAAACATGGGCGAATGCATTTTACTGCCCGCTACTGCTCAAGAAATACAACTAGAGACTTCTGAGGGATTTAAAATACTTGAAAGCTTTATTGAATAGAATAGTTTTATAAAAGAGCCCGCTCCTCTAAAGAAGAGCGGGCTTTTTTTAGTTTGATATCATCTCAGGATGAAATGTCACCAAGCCTGTAGATATATCATGCATACCACCAATAATTCCAATGTCACCGGCTTCAATCATTTCCTTCAAGATTGGGCTACGCTGCATGATTGCATTTACCGTCCGCTTTACATTTATCACTGCTACATTTTCAACAAAATTCGAATTGCTTGAGTTTCGATTTTCTGATGTTTCTGTCTCGTCATCTACCGCCGGTCTAATTTTAGTAAGTAAGGCAGTGAGGTTACCCATTTCAACGTGATCGCAGGCGCCTTTTACGGCTCCGCATTTCGTATGACCTAGAACAACAATAATCTTTGACCCTGCTACCTTGCAGCCAAATTCCATACTTCCGAGGATATCCTCATTAATGATGTTTCCAGCGATACGCACACTAAATACATCGCCCAAGCCTTGGTCAAAAATTAACTCAGCAGAAGTGCGACTATCGATACAGCTAAGTATAACTGCAAATGGATGCTGACCATCAGATGTTTCGTTGGCTTGCTGCAAAAGGTTTCGATTTACTTTTAGATTATTAACAAATCTTTTATTCCCTTCTTGTAATAATTCAAGCGCCATGGCGGGTGTTATGGCTGTTTGCATGTCTTTTGTTAGTGTTTTCATTTTTTCATTTATTAGGTTAAGAAGGTTCTATAAAGCCAATTGTTTCTACGTTAATGTTTTTAGTTTTAGCATTGCTCCTAAAGTCTTTAATAAGCTCAACAACATCGTATGCGATTGATTTAGATTTCGAACAGTCTATCACCACTTTCGAACCATTCGGTATGCTTTCAAGTGCTTTTACAACACTTGCTTTATTAAAAAACGAAACTTCTTCAGCGAGTACAAGATGATGCATCTGTTTGCCATCTTCAGTTGTTATTACGTCTTTCAAGTGGTATGAATTCCTGTAGCTATGATACAAGGCAAAAAATCCACCTACCAACATTCCTGCCGCTATTCCTTTCAGTAGATCTGTAGCTAAAATGGCAACAATTGTTACGATAAAAGGAATGAACTGCTCCCAGCCCAATTTGTACATCTGCTGATAAAGCTCTGGTTTAGTAAGCTTATACCCCACCATCAGCAGAATCGCTGCCAAACTCGCTAGAGGAATCATATTTAAAACCCCCGCGATCGTAATGGCACTGATCAGCAAAAATACACCATGCAAAATTGCAGACATTTTAGTTCTGCCCCCAAAGGAAATATTTGCCGAGCTTCTTACAATTACTTGTGTAAGAGGTAGCCCTCCGACCAAGCCCGAAATCACATTTCCAAGCCCTTGTGCCTTCAACTCTCTGTTTGTTGGTGTAACCCTCTTATGTGGATCAAGTCTGTCTGTTGCTTCTACACAAAGCAACGTTTCTATACTGGCAACAATTGCTAAAACAACCGCTATCGTCCATACATCGGGATTCGTTATAGCTGAAAAGTTTGGAAGGGTGAACTGACCTATGAAATCAGAAGCATTCTGCGGAACTGGTATTCTAACCACCTGATCAGCCGCCAAATTAAAAGCCAACACGCCATTTTGGAACAGATAGTTCATCAAAATTCCAAGAACGACTACGACTAAGGGGCCGTTAATCATTGCAAATACTTTATGCTTTTTTGATAGCACCATATCCCATAGAAGTAAAATGGCTAAAGACAAACCAGCAATAAGCACAGCGCCGGGAGTCAGGAAATCAAAAGCTTTGACAATCTCGGAGAAGGTCGTTTGTCCGTCTGCTTGCACGAAAGACTCATCACCCTCAAAGTCCTTGTCCCAACCAAGTGCATGTGGAATCTGCTTAAGAATTATAAGCAATCCAATACCCGCAAGCATTCCTTTAATCACAGAAGATGGAAAAAAGTACGCGATAAATCCTGCTCTTACATATCCCAAAATGAGCTGAATAATACCCGCCAGTACCACCGACATAAGAAAAGTGGGCCAGGAGCCGAGCGTTGCTATTGCACTTAATACAATAACCGCCAAGCCTGCTGCCGGACCGCTAACCCCGAGCGGCGATCCGCTAGCTATCCCGACGATAATTCCCCCGATGATACCTGAAATTATTCCAGAAAACAAAGGAGCTCCGGAAGCAAGGGCAATACCCAAACAGAGCGGAACTGCAACGAAAAAAACGACCATACTCGCTGGCAGATCACTTTTTATTTCTTTAAATAGCTCTTTCATCTGAACAAATGTTATTTTTCTTACAAAGATAGTAATAGTTTATACAATAATAGTATTACTATTATTTTTGATTGTAAAATTACTTTTACGTAACTTTGTACTATAATTTAATGTGATCTCGATGAAGCTCCAGTTGCACGTACAAATGAATCAAGCATTATTTCTCCGGAATCCTGAACAATCAGATTTGGGAAGAAAAATAATCAAGCATGGTATTCAACTGATTAATACTAACGGGTTCGAGTCGTTCACGTTCAAGAAGCTTTCTGAAGACATCGGAACGACGGAAGCCGGGGTTTACCGATATTTTGAAAATAAGCACAAGTTATTGCTATATATTACTTCCTGGTATTGGAGTTGGTTAGAATACCAGATTAATTTCCAGACCAATAATATTATAGATCCAGAAGTGAAATTAAAGACAGTGATCAGACTGCTTGCCACGTCTGTAAAAGACGATGAACAAACAAGTCATGTTGACGAGAGCATTCTACATAAGATCATTATTTCAGAAGGGTCAAAGGCCTACCTTACTAAACAAGTAGGAGAAGATAATAAACAACAATTTTTTAAGCCCTATAAAGATCTGTGCGCATTGATTGGAAACATAATCCTAGAATGCAGTCCGATTTACAAATATCCTAAATCACTTGCTTCAACCATTATCGAAATGGCACATTTTCAAAATTTCTTCATGAATAACCTACCTTCGCTAACTGATTTTGGCATTGAGAAAGAAGAAACTGAGATCGTTGAATATTTGAACGATTTGGTCTTCTCAAGCGTTAAAAGATAAAGTTCGGGGCGCTTGCTTTATAGAACTTTATTTTAAAGCATCGATATCATCCAGAATACAACATTGCTCCATCTTTGTCATGCCAATGCCGGGATAGTAATTGACCGCTTCAGGCGCTTCGAGCAAGATAAGTTTTGCTTGAGCTGCGGCAATTTTGCTACGGTGTATCAGTTTTTCCGATACCTTTCTTTTGATAAGATTCATCAACAGCTAGGTCTGAGAGATAGGTACAGAAGGTAAAGTCTGTTAATGACCGCGCTACCCCAATCAGTTTTCCATCCTCCCTTACCGTGATGATCAAATTTGCGTGACGAAGCATTTTTGAAAGGCACTCAAGATCATCGGCAGCTCTGCGTTTCGCCAGAGTGGATCTCACGAGCACATCTCTGAATTCTTCCGGACTTAGCGTCTCTTCGGTTTGACATTTTACATTGTACGTTTTTATTATTTAAATGCCGGGAAGAATATAAGTATTAAATCAAAAGGCAAAAAGCAGATCGCGTAAAAGTGAAAGCAGAAAGCATAAAACTTAAAACCTTTCGCTTAGAACGTGTAGCGTAGCACATAGAGCGTAAAGTATAGAGAAAAAATCATCTTCAAATTATTTCTCTCCAAAGCCCTCAAATTTCTCCCAAAATCCATCTTTTGGCAGTGGCGCAAAAATATGGACAGGTTCTTTCTTAACAGGATGGATAAATTGTAAGCGCCTAGCATGCAAGCAAATGCTTCTTTTTAAGCTTCCACGGGGGTATCCATATTTATTATCGCCGACTATAGGGCAATCCAGTGTAGAAAGTTGCACCCTAATTTGATGTGGACGACCTGTAATGGGATCAACTTCGATCAAATAATATCCGTTTAATTCACCAATAACCTTATAGTTGAGCTCGGCACGCTGGCTTCCTACTACTTCACGATCATGAGCCTTAGTGACATTCTTTTGAGGGTTCTTTACCAACCAATGAATCAGAGTGCCTTCCATTTGAGCCGGCCTTTTACGAACTACCGCCCAATAGGTCTTTTTCATCTCTCGACTTTTAAACATATTGTTAATACGCTCGAGCGACTTACTTGTTTTTGCAAAAAGAATCACGCCACTAACAGGTCGGTCAAGCCGATGCACAACCCCCAAAAAGGCCCCATTGGGTTTATCATACTTTCTGGCAATGTATTTTTTTACCTTTTCATCGAGAGGTTCATCACCTGTTTCATCTGATTGAACAATATCGCCCGCCCGCTTATTAACAGCAATCAGGTGATTATCCTCAAAAAGTATATCCCTTTCTGTGACCGGGATATCGGCGCTCCAGCCTTCTGCTTTGTTCATTTTTATCAAAACTTTCTGACGTGACCCATTCGGGGCAAAACGCAATACCTTTTCTGAATACTAACTACTACTATCTAAGTATTAATACTGCTCCTTCTCATTCGGAAAATCCTTGCGCTTAACGTCCTTGATGTATGATTCAACCGCCCCTTTTATTTCTTCATAGGCATTAAAATACTGCCGCAAAAATCTGGGCGTAAAGCTCTTCGTTAATCCGATCATATCATTTATGACCAAAACTTGTCCGTCGCAATGCGGACCGGCGCCGATACCAATGGTAGGGATCTTTATACTTTCTGTAACTTCTTTTGCAAGCTTCGCGGGTATTTTTTCCAGCACAACAGAAAAACAACCTGCTTCCTGCAAGATTAAAATATCTGATTTTAATTTTTTAGCTTCTTCAACTTCTTTTGCCCTCACCGTATACGTGCCAAATTTATAAATAGATTGTGGAGTGAGGCCTAGATGCCCCATTACCGGAATACCGGCAGTGATTATTCGCTCAATAGATTCGCGAACTTCCGCTCCCCCTTCAAGTTTGACTGCATGTGCTCCGGACTCTTTCATGATACGAATTGCCGAGTTAAGCGCTTCCTTTGAATTTCCCTGGTAAGAGCCAAATGGAAGATCAACGACCACCAAAGCCTTCTTTGCAGCCCGTACAACACCCTGAGCATGATAAATCATTTGATCGAGCGTAATTGGCAAGGTTGTTTCATGCCCCGCCATAACATTAGATGCAGAGTCTCCGACAAGAATAATGTCAATGCCCGCGTCTTCTACGATGGTGGCCATCGAATAATCGTACGAAGTAAGCATAGCGATCTTTTCGCCCAGCTGCTTCATTTCCTGCAACGTATGCGTAGTAATACGTTTTACTTCTTTATGTACCGACATTAGAATGGATTTATTTTTCAAAGGTAGAATTTAAATTAGAGCCCTTAAAAATACTAGCCAAATATTTCACAATCACTTATAGATTATCCGCAAAAAAACATACTTTTGTCCCTTGTGAAATTTGAACTGAACGGCTTCAGTCTAGTAACGCTGATCGACGGAAATCATTCCGAAATCATTGATTTTTCTTTCAGAAAGAATCTTATCTCCTGTTTAATTTTTGTTCCAAGAACTTTTACACTAAGTAAATGACCACAAATTACACTAAACTACCGGCTGTTCTTCTTCTACAAGATGGCACCGTTTACCACGGCAAAGCAGCTGGAAAAATTGGCACCACTACAGGCGAAATTTGTTTTAATACCGGAATGACCGGATATCAGGAAATCTTTACAGACCCTTCCTATTTTGGCCAGATTATGGTGACCACAAATTCTCATATCGGGAATTACGGAATACACGACGAGGAAGTTGAATCGGGTGCTATTAAAATTGCCGGACTAGTTTGTAAAAATTTCAACATCGCATTTAGCAGAAAGCAAGCGCATACATCGATACAAGATTACTTTCAAGACGAGAATATCGTTGGAATTTCTGATGTAGATACTCGTTCTTTGGTACGCCATATTCGTGACAAAGGAGCTATGAACGCGGTAATATCTTCAGAAATACTTGATATAGAGGAACTTAAAATGAAACTTGCAAAAGTTCCATCAATGGATGGTTTAGAACTTTCTTCGCAAGTATCTACAAAAGAAGCCTATTACTATGGAAATGAACAAGCCAGTCGCCGCGTGGCTGTGTTAGATCTTGGAGTAAAGAAGAATATTCTTCGGAATTTTGATAATCGCGGCATCTATGCTAAGGTATTTCCCGCAAAAACTCCTTTCGGCGAGATGGAAAAATGGAACCCGGACGGTTATTTTATTTCAAATGGTCCTGGTGATCCGGCGGCCATGCCCTATGCAATCGACACGGTAAAAGAAATATTAAAAGCGGACAAACCACTTTTCGGAATTTGTCTTGGCCACCAATTACTGGCTCAAGCAAATGATATAGGAACCATGAAAATGTTTAACGGGCATCGAGGACTAAATCATCCTGTTAAGAACATAATCACCAACCATTGCGAAGTAACCTCACAAAACCACGGTTTTGGTGTCATTCCTGATGAAGTCCACAAATCAAATAAAGTAGAGATTACACACTTAAACTTAAACGATCAGTCGATTGAAGGAATCAGAGTAAAAGGGAAAAAAGCATTCTCTGTTCAATACCACCCTGAATCTTCCCCGGGCCCACATGATTCAAGATATCTTTTTGATGAATTTGTGAATTTGATGGAGAAATAATTTAGAAGTTAGAAAGAAGAAGATTAATAATTAGCACACTATATAAAAAAGAATACAATGAGTTTAATTTTAGACGTACACGCCCGCCAGATCCTTGATTCTCGTGGCAATCCTACTATCGAAGTAGATGTAATTACAGAAAACGGATATATGGGTCGCGCGGCGGTTCCCTCAGGAGCTTCAACTGGAAGTCACGAAGCAGTAGAGCTTCGAGATGGCGATAAAAAGACCTATATGGGTAAGGGAGTATTAAAAGCCGTCGAAAATGTAAATACCAACATAGCTGCTGCCTTAAAGGGTGTAGATGTTTTTGAACAAAACATTATAGATCAGATAATGATCGAACTTGATGGCTCAGAAAATAAAGGAAATTTAGGTGCAAACGCGATACTAGGTGTTTCATTAGCTGTTGCTAAAGCTGCGGCGCAAGAAAGCCGTCAGCCACTTTATAGATACATCGGTGGTGTAAATGCCAATACCCTTCCGATTCCGATGATGAACATTATTAACGGCGGATCACATTCTGATGCTCCTATTGCGTTTCAAGAATTTATGATCATGCCTATTGGGGCTTCCTCTTTCTCTGAAGCATTGCGGTGGGGCGCAGAAGTATTCCATAATCTTAAAGCTATTTTGCATGACCGTGGCCTTTCAACTGCTGTTGGTGATGAAGGAGGCTTTGCACCAAAATTCGACAGTACAGAAGACGCTGCCGAAACAATTCTTAAAGCAATTGAAAAAGCAGGTTACAAACCGGGAGAGCAAATTTGCATGGCGCTTGATTGTGCCGCTTCAGAATTTTACAAAGACGGAAAATACGATTACACGAAGTTTGAAGGCAGTAAAGGTGCCATCCGCACAAGCGCAGAACAAGCAAGTTATCTTGCTTCCTTGTCTGAGAAATACCCTATCATTTCGATTGAGGATGGAATGGATGAAAACGACTGGGATGGATGGAAGATGCTAACCGATAAAATCGGCGACCGAGTTCAACTAGTTGGTGATGATTTGTTTGTTACCAATGTAAAGCGCCTTCAAAAAGGAATTGACCAGAAAATCGGAAATTCGATTTTAGTAAAAGTAAACCAAATCGGGTCTTTGACAGAAACGATAAACGCTGTTTCTCTAGCTCAAACTAATGGATATACTTCTGTTATGAGTCATAGATCAGGCGAGACCGAAGACTATACGATCGCAGACCTTGCAGTTGCATTAAACTGTGGCCAAATCAAAACAGGATCTGCTTCTCGTTCAGACAGGATCGCAAAATACAATCAATTGCTTCGTATTGAAGAGGAATTGGGATCTTCAGCAAAGTTTATTGGCAAGGATTTTAAGTACGCGAAAAAGTAGATCACTTAGAACTCGGAGTCTAGATGGTGAGAGCGAGGCGAAAGGAGTTTGGAATCCTAGTCATAGTCGTTGCCTCCCATACTATGGATCTATTTGATGGCGCGCTAATCAATTGTTAACAAGTTGATAACAACATTTGTAAAACATCCGGAGATTTGAAATCTTCGGATGTTTTTATTTAATTTTAGGCTGTGAATCACTTTTTAAGTCTGCTTAGTAATAAATATCTGCTGGTAAGTGTCGCTTTTTTAGTTTGGATGCTTTTTTTCGATCGAAACGATATCATGCTCCAGTATAAATACAATACGCAACTGAGCGATTTAGAACAACAGCGTGATTTCTATGTTAAAGAAACCGCTCAGGTTAAAAAAGACCTCAATGAACTGACCACTAACCGTGCAAGACTTGAAAAATTTGCGCGCGAAAAATACTTCATGAAGAAAGATCATGAAGATGTTTATGTGATAGTGACTGAGAAAGCGGAAGAAGAATAAGGTCTGCGCTCAAACTAATAACAGAAACGCTGTTTGGTCGTTTCACTTTATATAGTTCATTCTCTTTTTAAGAGCAATGGAACTATTCAATTCTCATCCAAGTAGCTCTCAGTAATTTTAGCATATTTTTAGTTTAAGTATGCTTTCCTTGTTTACGTACCTTAGAATGTAAATAGGCTATTCGGGCTTGTTGCTCCGAATTGTGTACGATGTACGCTTGGACTCGCTTTTCTACTTAGAACCCCAATTTTGAAACGCTAAAGTATCGTTCGTACTTTAATTTCTGTGTTGTTCCTTTTTAGTATCTCGGCTTTGATCCATTTCAAGTTCTATATTCAATTTTATGATTCTTTTTTTGCACGGATATTTACAAGATACATGCAGACTAATTTCATTAACAGGTTTGAATTAAATTCTTAAGTTCTATCATGCAATTGATTTCCTGCCCATAAAGAACCAACAATTTTCTAGTATACATTTGAGAAAAAACTATCATCACGATATGCATTTATCTTCTACCATTATTTCCAACAAATTGATTTTAAATTATTTAAAATACCTGGCAGATTTCTTGAGTTTAGCTAGGCTTTAAAAACACGATCTCATGATAAAGAATATCTCACCGAAAAGCAAGATTCAATTTCTATTACACCCGACAGTACCCCAGAAAGCACAGCGGCAACTAAAGTAGATGGAATCATAGTAGCAAGTACGATGGCATCTTCTAGACGCATGACATTATCTTTTGATCGAATACGATATCCACAGTCGTAACAGCAAGCAATGGCATTACAACGACCACCTATCGGTTTTAGACCCCCACCCGCGACAACGTTAATCTAACAACTGGCATCCCGTCAGCTTCGGCCTATAGCTTTCGTAAATTAAGTAGTACGTCTTCAAATAGCGCGATACAAGTTCGAAGAGTAGACAATATTGCGAAGAATTTTTCTCTTATTAAAAGAAGACCCGGCACAGAAGAACAACCTGGAAGCGGCATTAGTTTAATCTTACCTACGTAGTCAAAAAAGTCAATGAGCCCTAATTTATTACTAGAAAATAAGGAAGGCGTAGCTACGGCAGTCGCAATTCTATTTTCAATGTCCTCTACTAAATAAGCACAGGCATATTACTTGCCTGACAATTTCTTAAACGACCTCCTTGTAGAATGCAACAATCATCCCAGCCTTGCGATCAGCTCGGCACTCAACTTTAATCCATCTTGCAGCCTGTGGAAAAAAAATGCTTTGGTTTCTTCAAAATGAGCTTTATAGCCCTCCATATCTCCATAGCCTATTATTGAAGCCCATTCTCTTACTGCAGAGTGAAATTCCAGATCATCTCCTCGTATTGTTTTATCGAACAGAGCAGTTTTAATCGACTCCTCCAATAAGGCCTCATTTTTAAATAAGTATTCTGCAATTCCGAGGCGTAGCTTAAAAGGCGGCGTCTGGCAAATCATGTTATCATAGGGATTCACACCCAAATGGTACCAGGCATCCACCATAGCGAGCAAGCTTAAGTGTGAATTGGCTTTGGGAGTAGTTTCGTGTGAGGAAAGCCGAAAAGTTTTCATGATACTTTCATCGAGCATCAACAGTTCCCTGCTTTCATGAAAGACAAAATCGCGAGCTTGATATATCCGCTTACGGAAAGATTTCTCATCTTCCTGAATCATCATTTTAAAAAGCTCTGATTCAGACTCGGCATATCTCTTCACCTGCTTTCGCGCATATGGATTCAATATCGCCAGTCCCGCATAAACGTGCGCTTTATACCCAAATATTCTCAACGTGGTAAGTATTTTAACATTATCTATCCCACCGTTGTTATAAGAAGCATTATCCCAAGGATAAAAACCTGCGTTTTTCCAAGCAGTACCCATACTTTCAAAACCCATATGTGTAACCGCCTGCGTGTCGGCAACGATCTGGTCATGAAGGTGAAAATCAGCAATCTCAGCGATATGTGAGCCTAATGCTGCAAATATTTTAAGTGCTTTCGAGTAGCCCTCGTCCGTTGCCCGATGACGGATCACAATCAAATGCTGACCTTCGGTGGCAAATCCCGGTCCGTGTAAAGAATGACAGCTCACGATTTGCGTGTCCTCAGAAAGAAACTGTTCGAACGCTGCTATTTCCGGATGCTTTACAGAGGTTTGTCCGCAAACAATTGCTCCTCTTTTAGTGGCATGTCCAAAAGAAGCTACCACCTCAGCTATCTTCTCGGCTTCTACAGAATAAATGATGAAATCAGCCTGCTCAGAAACATCAATTCCGCTTTCAAGTACCTTAATTCCTATAGGTTCTAGCTCCCGGTTCAGCGTTTCAAATCTATCCGGTAGATCACAACCTAGCACCGCGTATCCTGCCTTTGCGAATGTCTTCGCGTAAAGCTTTCCCATGTCTCCGAGACCTATAATTCCGATTATCATGATTGTAAATATATGGAAATTTGAGGACTGAGGTCTTAGGTCTGATTGAAATAAGAATCAAGGTTTAATACTCCAAAACTTACATTGGCAGCTTGCATAAAACAAAAAAACCGGCAAGAATATCTTACCGGCGTTATATCTAGCAATGTTTCGGTCGTCATGCCTTTTCAGACGTCCGACCTCAGACCTGTTGCCTCAAACTTTGATTTCAACTTCAACTCCACTAGGTAATTCAAGTTTCATCAGCGCATCAACAGTCTTTGAATTTGAGCTGTAAATATCCAATAGACGTTTGTAAGAACATAATTGAAACTGCTCACGAGCCTTCTTGTTTACGTGTGGTGAACGCAAAACTGTAAAAATTTTCTTGTCGGTCGGCAAAGGTATTGGTCCGCTAACCACAGCGCCCGTAGGTTTAACTGTCTTTACGATCTTCTCAACTGATTTGTCTACCAAGTTGTAGTCGTAGGATTTTAATTTGATTCTAATTCTCTGGCTCATTGTTTTGTTTTTAAGTGATCCTCCCGTAAGAGCTATTTGCTACGTGAAGGGGGTTAATTATTATTTTCCGGCAAAGGGCATGAAGCAGAGAGCTGTTAACTCTATGCTATTTGCACGATGTGTTAGGCATTTTCTTTTTTACCTTTCACCTTCGCAATTACTTCTTCTTGTACGTTTTTAGGTGCTTCAGCGTAGTGATCAAACTCCATTGTTGAAGTTGCCCGTCCGGATGTGATTGTACGTAACTGAGTTACATAACCAAACATTTCTGAAAGTGGTACCGTTGCTTTAATTACTTGTGAACCTGCACGAGAGTCCATACCTAATAGTTGGCCGCGACGGCGGTTCATATCACCGATAACATCACCCATATTTTCTTCAGGAGTAAGAATCTCAATCTTCATGATCGGCTCCATCAATACCGGTTTACATTTTGGCAATGCTTCACGGAACGCGGAACGCGCACAAATTTCAAAAGAAAGCGCATCAGAATCGACCGCGTGGAATGAGCCATCGATCAACCGTACTTTCATATCTTGAAGCGGATAGCCGGCAAGCACACCATTAACCATGGCAGCAGCAAAGCCCTTCTCTACAGATGGAATAAATTCACGAGGGATAGATCCACCAGAGATTTCATTCACAAATTGTAAACCTGATTTACCTTCATCGTTTGGTGAAATAATGATTTGAATATCGGCAAACTTACCACGACCACCTGTTTGTTTCTTGTATGTTTCTCTGTGTTGTGTTGTTCCTGTAATTGCTTCTTTGTATGAAACCTGAGGAGCACCTTGATTTACCTCCACTTTAAACTCACGTTTTAGACGATCCATCAAGATGTCAAGGTGGAGCTCACCCATTCCGGAGATAACTGTTTGTCCAGTTTCTTCATCCGTTTTAACGTGGAAAGTAGGATCTTCCTCGGCTAATTTACCAAGTGCCATACCTAACTTATCCATATCCGCCTGAGTTTTAGGCTCAATTGCCAAACCAATAACCGGCTCAGGGAAGTTCATAGACTCTAACACGATTTGATGTTTCTCATCGCAAAGAGTATCTCCTGTTTTGATATCCTTAAAACCAACCACCGCAGCAATATCACCTGCTCCAACATTCGGGATAGGGTTTTGCTTGTTAGCGTGCATTTGGAATATACGTGAGATGCGCTCTTTATTTTCAGACCGCATATTATATACGTATGAACCTGCTTCAAGGTTACCTGAATAAACGCGAATAAAGCAAAGACGACCAACAAATGGGTCGGTAGCAATTTTAAATGCTAATGCTGCAAATGGCTCTTTTTCAGACGGGAGACGAACAATTTCTGCGCCAGTATCTGGGTTATGACCCACAATACCTTCAACATCCATTGGTGAAGGAAGTAATTCCATCACATAGTCAAGCATTGTTTGTACGCCCTTATTTTTAAATGATGAACCGCAAACCATCGGAACGATCTTCGCATCCAGAACCGCTTTACGCAATGCATCTAAAACTTCGCGTTCTGTAATGGTTTCAGGTGCTTCGAAGAACTTCTCCATTAAAGTATCATCGTACTCAGCAACAGACTCCAACAATTTTTCTCTCCACTCGGTTGCTTCTTCAATCATATCCGCAGGAATTGGAACTTCTTTGAAAGTCATTCCTTTATCATGCTCATTCCAAACAATTCCACGGAAGTTGATCAAGTCAACAACACCTTCAAATTTCTCTTCAGAACCGATAGGTAATTGTAAAGGAACAGCATTGCTGCCTAACATATCTTTAACTTGCTTTACAACTTTCAAGAAATCTGCTCCGGAACGGTCCATCTTATTTACAAAACCGATACGAGCTACGCTATAGTTATTAGCAAGACGCCAGTTTGTTTCAGACTGAGGCTCTACACCATCAACTGCAGAAAACAAGAACACTAATCCATCAAGTACACGCAATGAACGATTTACTTCAACAGTAAAATCCACGTGACCAGGGGTATCGATAATATTAATGTGATAATTCTGATCTCTGTATTTCCAGTCAACTGTTGTAGCAGCTGACGTAATAGTGATACCACGCTCCTGTTCTTGCGCCATCCAGTCCATCGTTGCAGCACCTTCGTGCACTTCTCCGATCTTATGGTTAATACCCGCATAAAAAAGGATACGCTCTGTTGTTGTAGTTTTACCCGCATCAATGTGTGCCGCGATACCGATATTTCTTGTGAATCTTAAATCTCTTGACATTTTATTTTATGATTTCTCTGATTTTTAAATGATTACACCGATCTGTTTATAAAACAATCGGTGTAATTATTTAATCTGTGTAATCTCCTTTTATTAAAACCGGAAGTGAGAGAACGCTTTATTAGCTTCAGCCATTTTGTGCGTATCTTCTTTCTTTTTCACCGCAGCACCTTCGCCCTTAGACGCAGAAATAATTTCTCCGGCTAATTTTTCCATCATCGTTTTTTCACCACGTCTGCGTGCATAGCTGATCAGCCATTTCATACCCAAAGCAACTTTACGCTCCGGACGAACTTCTGTTGGTACCTGGAAGTTAGCTCCACCTACACGACGCGATTTAACTTCTACTGCTGGCATAACATTGTTTAACGCTTTCTTCCAGGCTTCAAGGCCACTTTCACTAGTCTTCTTTTCAACTAATTCAACGGCATCATAGAATATTGAATAAGCAATAGACTTTTTACCATCGTACATCATATTATTAACAAACCTGGTAACCATTATGTCGTTAAACTTTGGATCAGGCAGTAAGATTCTCTTTTTTGGTTTTGACTTTCTCATGTTGCTTTCCTCCGTTTAATTATTTCTTTTTACCCTTAGCCGGCGCAGCTGCTGCCTGACCTGGCTTTGGTCTCTTAGTTCCATATTTAGAACGACGTTGGTTACGTCCCGCTACACCCGAAGTATCCAAAGCGCCACGAATAATGTGGTAACGAACACCAGGTAAATCTTTAACACGACCACCACGGATTAATACAATTGAGTGCTCTTGCAAATTGTGTCCTTCTCCCGGAATATAAGCATTCACTTCTTTTCCGTTTGTTAAACGCACACGTGCAACTTTACGCATTGCTGAGTTTGGCTTTTTAGGGGTAGTGGTGTATACACGGGTACACACTCCTCTTCGCTGTGGACATGAGTCCAACGCTGGTGATTTACTCTTATCAACCAGAGCTACTCTACCTTTTCTAACTAATTGCTGAATAGTAGGCATTATTTGTTTTTGTTGTTTTTACAGTTTGATCCTTAATTTTAAGGACTGCAAAAGTAGGAAGTTTATTTGTGATATTCAAGTGCTTGTGAGAAAAAATGTTCTTTCATGGAGCAAAGGCATACGGCATAGAGTTTGACCGCATATGAAAAAGCAACTAGATTCGAGCCGGGCGTATTATCTTTAGTCCTTATTACTTACTGCGTATTCTCTATATCCGTTTGCAGAAAACGTTCTGTTCTGTGGCTATCATCCGACAGTCCCGTGATCCGCTGTAGCTTTGCTCTCGCACAGGCTTGGGCTTCAAGGCTGCCGCTTCTGCCGGGCTTAGATCGGCCAGGGTGCTTTCTATGGCATAAATCGGGTCGCTAAACGTAATATTCAAGCAAAAGTTCAACTTATAGGAAAGCAATCTGGTCTTATTTTTCTAAAGCCTCTAAGACACCTTTAGCATTCTCAATATAAGCTTGCTTCGTATCTAATCCGTCGAGAACTAAAACACCTTGTATTGATGAAAACTTAGTTGCGTCTTGTTTCCAAGACCAAACCCGATCGCCATCAGGCGAATATTCAACAACCTGGTGACCAGAACGACCAAAATCCGGTCCATGACCCTGCCAGTTTGAAACCACATAATTACCATTTGGCAGGATCTGAAAACCAGCAAAAAAACTTGGATTTATATCTGTTGGACCAGCAATAACGCCTTCGGCGTTTCCGTCCTGATCAAATATCTGGAAATTTGCAGCATAGCCCGCGCTAACAATTGTCTGCCCGTTAGACAAACGAAGAGCTTGCCAGGAGTTGGTGTTCGTTGGCCCCACCAGGTTTGCCCGCCAAATTATTCTACCAGTTTGATCAGTTTCAAATACTACTTTGTTTGCAGTTACCAGATAATTTCCAGAGGCAGTTTCGCGTACCAAACGCACGTAGTTGAATTCCGGAAAGTTAAGCTGCTTTTTAATCGTACCATCTTTATCAGTTTCGGTCAATACGATCCCTTTTTTATCATGAGAATTTAAGCTCGTTAGTAAAATATTGCCGTTTCGCAGCATGCGTGCCGTAACTGTACCTGCAAAACCCGTAACCGACCTTACTTTGTCTCCGTTTTTAATTTCCCGCTCTTCATAACCGTCGCCTGTGCCAATCAAAATGCGAGCATTGCCTATTAACTGCATGTCGCGACCGGCAGGAACGCTCACATGCCAGCTCTTAAGTGGTTCAGCAAGATCGACATAGCTAAGTTTTGACAGGCCCTCATCCCTAAGCAAAAGTTTTCGACTATCCGGACTCTGCGCGTAAATTGTCGAGACCACAAAACAAAATGATATGACTAAGGCGTTGTTAAACTTAAGACTCAGCATCCTGTACAATTAATTCGAGTAAATGTAATAATTAAAGAAGCAGATTAAGTTCATGGCTTCTCAAAATACTACAATTTATCTATATTTGAGTTCGGTGCTCCATTCAATAAAAACAGGTGCATCAGGCCATCAGGCTAAGGATTTTGAGTTCCAAATTAACCGCTCATGTTCAGGAAAAATCCTGAACAATTTAAATTTATCAAAAAAGATATATTATGGAGCAGAATGAGCAACTGACCTTAGCTTACAATTTTATACAATTTACCGACAAGAATATCTTTCTAACCGGCAAAGCAGGTACCGGCAAAACAACATTCCTCCATCAGTTAAAAAATACGTCCAATAAACGTATGGTTGTTGTTGCACCCACAGGGGTGGCGGCCATCAATGCAGGCGGAGTGACCATCCATTCTTTCTTTCAACTGCCTTTCGGTCCATATCTTCCGGGAAACGAAAAAAATCAACCTTACAAACGATTTAGCAGAGACAAGATCAATCTTATCAAAAGCTTAGATCTATTGGTCATTGACGAAATCAGCATGGTACGCGCAGATGTCTTAGACGGGATCGACGAAGTACTGAGGAGATTCAGAAACCACAATCGCCCTTTCGGAGGGATCCAACTTTTGATGATTGGCGACCTACATCAACTATCCCCAGTGGTAAAAGAGGATGAACTTGCCATTTTACGAGATTACTATTCAACTTTTTACTTCTTTGGAAGCAGAGCATTACAGAAAACGGATCCGGTGAATATTGAGCTTAAACATATCTATCGCCAGGCCGATCCTTTTTTTATCGATCTACTTAATAAAGTTAGAAATAATCAAATTGATCAATCCGTACTTGAACAACTGAATCAACGATATATTCCAGAATTTAATCCGAATGAAAATGAAGGTTATGTTACTTTAACTACGCACAATAAATTGGCTGCTGCAATTAATGAGAAGAAGTTAATGGAGACCGGCGGAAAGTCGTATAGGTTTAATGCTACAATCAGCGGTGAATTTCCTGAATACACCTACCCTACGGAGCCCGATCTTGAATTAAAAATTGGAGCACAGGTAATGTTCGTTAAAAACGATCCATCGCGCGATCGGCTTTTTTACAATGGAAAGATTGGAAAAGTCATCCGAATAGAGCAAAACGTCATCTTTGTAAAATGCCCCGGCGAATTCCGAGAGATTTTAGTCGAGCAACTCGAATGGCAAAATATCAAATACGATTTAAATGCAGAAAACAAGGAAGTAGAGGAAAAAGTAATTGGCACGTTCTTGCAATACCCGATAAAGCTCGCCTGGGCAATTACAATCCACAAAAGTCAGGGCTTAACATTTGAAAAAGCAATTATCGACGCGAATTCCGCTTTTGCGCACGGACAAGTATACGTGGCATTAAGTCGCTGTAAAAGTTTCGAAGGATTAGTTCTGAGCACACCAATTTCTATTAATGGCATAAAAACCGATAAAAAAGTAGCGGACTATACAAAGTCTGCTGATGATAATGCACCTACTGAAGAATATTTCATTCGCTCTAAAATCGCCTATCAACAGACACTTATCTACGAACTATTTGACTTTACAACTATCAAAGTGGCCTTGTATCAGTGTAAAAAAATAGCTGAAGATAACCATTCTTCACTCGGAGGAGATATCGTAAACGACTTGAACAATATCATCCGCGAAAGCGAAAACGAAATTTACATCGTTGCGGAAACCTTTAAAAGGCATCTCGCTAGTTCATTTACGGCTACAGAAATACCTGAAGAAAATACAATCCTGCAAGACAGGCTTAAAAAAGCCTGCGCCTATTTTAATGATAAAACAAGTACTTGTTTGTATGCTTCTTTACAAAAAATAGTTATTGAAACCGATCACAAAGCGGTAAAAACAATGATAAATGAGGCGAATAAAAATCTAAGGAAAGAGATTTCTATCAAACTAATGCTTACTGATTTGTGTAGAGATGGCTTTTTGACAGAATCCTACCTCAAAACAAAGGCGGCAAGCGAAATTGATCATCTTGAAAATAAGTCTGCGGATTCTCAGCCTGAGGCTGTTTCAACCAAAATACCGCATCCTCATCTATATACTACGATCAAAAATTGGAGAAACAAGTTGGCTGAGGAACATCATACTCCTGCCTATATCGTGTTACCGCAGAAGACATTAGTAGAGCTGGTAAAGATTTTGCCGATAACTGTTCCAGAACTTGCCAATGTGAAAGGAATGGGCAAAGTAAAGTTGAAACAATATGGCGAAGTTATTTTAGAGATGATTTCTTCATATTGCAACGAAAACGATATTGAGCGAATCCCAATAGAGCCTTTAGTGAAAAAGGGGCACCTAAAGTCTGAAACACATAAACTATCCTTTGAACTCTATAAAGAAGGCAAGTCCGTTAGAGAAGTTGCAGAAATGCGCGGACTTGTCATTTCTACTATTGAAGGGCATCTGGCTCATTTCATCCCCACTGGAGAACTATCTGTCTTTGATTTTGTTTCCAAGATCAAAGTTGCAAAAATCATGGCTCATTTGATTCAGCACCCAAACAATACCTTAAATGAAGTGAAGTTGGGCATGGGCGACACCGTTTCGTTCTCCGAATTAAAGGTGGTGATGCGGCACATCGATTTTATTAAGAAGAATTCCGTCGAATAAGCTAGTAATACGCCTCATTTTTACAATTATCATTTAAAAATGATCGAATTCTTGATGGAAATTTGTCAATAGAAGCGTCAATCTTGACGCTTTATTTTTAAATTTTCACAAAAAATATTATTTTAATATTAATTTATCATAATAATAGCCAATTAATTGTAATTTAATTAATTAAAAAGTATATTTGTTGAAAATTTAATTATAAAAGTAATGAAAAAACTAGTAGTACTATCATTGTTCACGGCATTTGCACTAGGTGTTTATGCGACGGACGAAACAACAAAATTGGCAGATGAGAATCGAATTTCTTATGTAACCAAGAAACAATTTGAAAGCGAATTTAAAGATGCCAAGGATGTGGTATGGTCTGTCAGCAGCGTAACTCAGAAAGCATCTTTCGTTTTGAACGATCGCAAAATGAGCGCCTTTTATGATCTTTCAGGTAAGTATCTTGGAACGATTCAGTATGCGAAGTTTAATGACATGCCTTACAAAGCCCTTCGCGAAGTTTCTGAATCTTACAAAGGATTTTCTCCGGTAGCGGTTCTACAGATTGCTGACAGACCAGCTAACGCTGAGACAAATGACACCGGCGCGTACATCGTAGCCATGACAAATGGAGGAAAAGAAGTTTATCTTCAAGTATCTTATGACGGTTATGTATCATTGTACAAGAAAAGATTAACGCTGTAAGATGTCACTGGCGCTGTTAATTTCAAAAAGAAATTAAGCCGAAAAACCATCAATAAATTTCAAGTTCGCTCTAAAAAAAACACAGATCTTGAAACGGGCATTGATTAAACTATCAAGGTTAGTACTCTACAATCGGCCCCTAATTTCTTCTCACCAAAAAGGCGTCTACAAACATTCCTGACGCATTAAACCTCAAAAAATCCGTTTCGGGACACCCGGAACGGATTTTGTATTTAATAGCACCTTTCTAATCTGTCTTTTGCATTTTGAGCGCAATACCGGTAAAGATGCTGTTAGCTATTAAATAAATCGGAACGGCAATTAAGGCGGTAATAATCAACCATAAAAGTATCGCACTCATATTTATCCAGAAAAACCGATATATCGTTCCAGGAAGATCTTCCGATAGCATATTAACAATCTGCATTAATGAATAGTTAAACCTTTGCTCACTAAACAGAGACGCTCCAGCCTTTAGAAAAGGTATGTAAAAGATTAATTGAAGAGGATAAACGGCATAGTTCACGGCTTGTATGGCCGGCAAATTCAATCTAAACATAAATGCGGCAGCAGTACACAACAAGAATGTTGAGCCTAACAAAGGGATAGTACCCAGGCAAAACCCTATGGATAATGTTAAAGCAAGTTTCTTTGGACTAATCCCTTGCTTCAGAAATGATATGATCTTATCGCCGATTCGTTTGAACGCCATTTAAATCGAAAATTTTCCTTTAGCTGTATCTACGGTTTAAATTCATTTATGGATTTGGACTCAGCCAGGCATCATTTGTCGAATTATGATCCGGAAGTACGTGATCAGGATCTGAGATTACAGATACAATTTCTTCAGTAGATGGATATTGAAACGTCCACGATGTGTTTCGCTGCCATATCTCAACTGGAAGTTTGATTCGATCAACTTTACCGCTCTTTGTTTTAATCTCTAAAATCACCGGCATGGCCATTTTTTCTAAATTGTCGATAGTGATCAACGATCCTTGTTTAGGATCTGACCTGATATAACTAACACTTTTTACGGCCTGATCCAACCTCCAGTTATTTAAAAACCAGCCTCTCCAAAACCAGGCCAGGTCTTCGCCGGCCACGTTTTCTATGGTTCTGAAAAAATCATAAGGCTCAGGATGTTTATAGGCCCATCTATTAATGTACGTTTTCAACGCAAGGTCAAAACGCTCTGCACCAAGAATCTGATCGCGCAACAGCGTTAAACCCATCCCCGGCTTATAGTAAGCCAGATTTCCAATATTGCGTTCTTTCATATTATCCGGACTGCTCATTACTGGTTCAAGAACGGGATTTGTTAGGGTGGCAGCAGCTCGATGCATATCTGTTGCTGCTTCACGGTACTCCCCGTGATTAAACGCTTCGGTACTTAATGTGTTAATGAACGTATTAAAGCCCTCATCCATCCAGGCGTATAAGCGCTCGTTAGATCCCACAATCATCGGAAACCAGGTATGGCCAAACTCATGATCGGTTACTCCGAATAGAGCGTCGCTCCTACTACGAAATCCACAGAATACAATTCCCGGGTATTCCATTCCGCCGGTAATACCAGCTACATTCGTAGCTGCAGGATACGGATATTGCAACCATTTATTTGAATAATGCTCAATGGCTGCTTTCGTGTACTCTGAAGAACGGCTCCAAGCTGAATCGCCCTCACTTTCCACAGGATAAGCTGAAATCGCCATTGATTTCTTCCCGCTAGGTAAATCGATTTTTGCTGCATCTATAATAAATGAAGCAGATGATGCCCAGGCTGCATCCCTCGAATTTTTGATGTGAAAACGCCAGGTTAGCTGTTGCTTTCCTGCGGGACGAGAACCTGCATCAGTGACTTCTGCCGCACTGCGTATCAGAACCGTTTTGTCGCTCTGCGCAGCTGCCGCCCAACGATTTTGCTGTTCTACGGTGTATACTTCTTGAGGATTTACTAGTTCGCCCGAGGATACTACAATATGATTCGCAGGGGCGGTAATATTAATGTCAAAATCGCCGTACTCCAAATAAAACTCTCCCGGACCGGTATAAGGAGCGCTGTTCCATCCAAGAATATCGTCATAAACACAAATGCGTGGGTACCACTGAGCAACAGTAAAAACTTTTCCGTTCTTGGTCTCCAAAATACCCATTCGATCTGAACCATACGTTGGAGAAATAAATGAATATTCAATCTTTATTTTAACCTGACCACCAGTGGCGCTGAGCATCTGTGGCAGAAAAATCTGCATTCTTGTATCGTTAATTAAATATTTGACATCGGTTTCCGTAGCCTTACCTGAAACAGTCGAAACAATTTTTACTGATTTTATATCATAACCTGCTTCCTGTGTCTGACCGGTGCTTCTATATCGACTGCTTCCGGTAGGCACTATTGCAGTACCTCGAGAATCCTTTTTAAATAAATTTTGATCAAGTTGCATCCAAAGAAAAGACATTCGATCCGGACTGTTATTCGTGTACGTCAGAACGGTAACACCGCTAATCTCATTGGTTTGGTCGTTTAATTTCGCAGATAATTGATAATCTGCTCTATTCTGCCAATACTTTACACCCGGTTGACCGCTAGCAGAACGATATTCAGTTCCGTTCTTGGTGTAAAAAAAAGGGCCAAATACGTCTCGATAATCGTATTTAGTAACCGGTGGCGTAGCTTGTGCAGTTTGCACCTGGGCATTTAAAGAATTAATTCCGAAGAAAAGTCCGAAAAAACTCAACAGCAACAATTTATTTTTGATCATAATCATGTATTTGTAAGTAAAAATAAGAATCTTGGATCACAAAATGATGCAAAAGGATTTTCAAAAGAAGATATTACTATAAGCAACCTCATCAAATCCAAAAAAGATTTTTCCGTTAGCCTCAAGCACCGGACGCTTGATCAAACTTGTCTTTTCTTGCATCACTGCAACAGCAGCATTCTCTGAATTTATGTTCTCTTTAATCCGGAGATCAAGCTGCTTCCAGGTTAGTCCTTTTCTATTCATTAATAGTTCCCAACCCTGAACGAATACCCAATCTCTCAATTTTGTTTCAGCAATACCTAATTTCTTAAAATCATGGAAAACAAAATCGATTTGATGTTCTTCCAGCCAACTGAGTGCTTTCTTTACGGTGTTGCAGTTCGGTATTCCGTATAATTTGACTTTCATTTAAAATTGGATTGATAAGAAGCTGCCAGCATACAAGACTGAAAAGATTTTGAAATGTTGCCGAAGGAGATAGAATATTCAAACGAATACAATCCGATTCTCCTATTTATTAAACTTGGTCATCGTGAGCTCAGCACCAGACGTTATGAAACTCTTGATTATTTCGACCGATGTGTCTATTAATGCCGGGAGTTCGGACTGCTCATCGTCATCGAAGCCACTTAGCACAAAATCAACCTGTCTGCCTTTCGGGAAATTATCCCCCACGCCAAATCGCAGCCTGGCATAATCCTGCGATTCCAAAACGCTTTCAATACTTTTTAGGCCATTATGGCCAGCGGCACTTCCTTTTGGCTTTAAGCGGATTGTACCAAATGGCAAGGCAAGATCATCAACAAGCACTAAAATATTTTCAATAGGAACCTTCAACTCCTGCATCCAGAAATTGAGGGCCTTACCGCTCAAATTCATATAGGTTGTGGGTTTGATGAGGTAGATCTTTTTCCCTTTAAATGCGAACTCAGTGTAATAGGCTAGTCTTAAATTAGAAAAACCCGCAGCAACTTCTTTCGCCCAAGCATCTGCGATCATAAAACCGACATTATGCCTGGTGTCTGAGTATTCCTGACCAATATTGCCTAGGCCGATAACGAGGTATTTCATAGAAGGAGTAAAGATAACAATTGGAGCAAAGAATAAAGAACAAGGAATAAGGACTAGGTATTCATAGATGGGCTTGTAATGTCAATTAGTAGCGATCGGCTAAAGTCAGGTATCACGTCGCGTATTTAACAGCCAGCGTCTTTACTCGTTCGATCTTTATTCCCTTGTAAAATAAAAAAAGCAGCGCATTACTGCGCTGCTTTTTTTGAATATTCGTTGTAATCTCTTTATCAGTGTAATCCTATAATCTGCGTACGCCTATTTACCTGCTTCCTGCTCAGCTTGTTTAAGCGCGCGAGACATTGTAACAGAAACAATTGTATCCTCTGGATTATTTGAAATTTCAAACTTGTTAAATTTCAATTCTCCAACACGAACTGATTTACCAACCTCAAGAGCTGCAAGGCTAACTTCTACAAATTGTGGAAGATCTTGCGGCAAAGCCTTAACGCGTAAGCTACGTAATTTTTGCACTAATTTACCACCCACTTTCACGCCCGGTGAAGTTCCGGTTAGTTTAACAGGCACCTGCATAATTACCGGCTTTTTATCATTAAGCTCAAGAAAATCAATGTGCACAATTTTTTCTGTAAGGGGATGGAATTGAATGTCTTGAACAATTGCCTTTGCTTTTGAGCCGGCAACATCCAGGTCAACAAAGTTCACGTCCGGAGTGTAAATCAGATCCCTAAGATCGCTTGCCACTACTGAAAAGTGCAATTGATTTTTTCCGCCGTACAGAACAGCCGGAACCTTACCTTCGTAACGCAATTCCTTTGCGTCGCGTTTCCCTACGTTCTCTCTTAGAGAACCGCTAATAGCGATAGATTTCATATTTTTTTAATTTGAGGTGCAAAGATAGGATTATTCTTCCAAATAATCAATCGAAAAGGTCTTTCGGACGGACAACTCTGAACAACTCACTGATTGAGCCGTGCTCATTAACACTCGTGATGGCCTTTGCAAAAAGCTCGGCGGTTGATAAAACTCTGATTTTATCGCTATGCGCTTTTAATGGAATTGTATCTGTAACAATTAGTTCGGCTAATTTCGACTTTTCGACTACTTCATAAGCACCTTCAGACAAAACGGGGTGGGTACAAACAGCACGCACGCTAGTTGCGCCGTTTTCCATGATTAATTCAGCGGCCTTTGAAAGTGTCTTCGCCGTATCACAAATATCATCGATTAATACGATATCGCGACCGCTAACATCTCCAATGATCGACATTGACTCAATTTCATTTGCACGCTTACGTCTTTTATCGCAGATTACTATTTCTGCGTTAAAAAACTTTGCAAACGTACGAGCGCGATTTGAACCGCCTATATCCGGTGAAGCAACTGTTAAATTCTTTAGTCCGAGGTTTTGAATGTAAGGCACAAAAATGACCGATCCATCTAAGTGATCTACCGGGATATCAAAAAACGCTTGAATTTGTGCTGCGTGTAGATCCATTGTCATAATGCGGTGTGCACCTGCAGCGGTAATAAGATTCGCGATTAGTTTTGCACCAATGGCAACCCGAGGTTTGTCTTTCCGATCTTGCCGGGCCATCCCGAAATAAGGAACCACCACGGTAATATAATGTGCTGATGCGCGTCTCGCAGCATCAATCATCATTAGAAGCTCGACAAGATTGTCGTTTGGCTGATTAGTTGATAAGATAATAAAAACATCGCATCCGCGGATGGATTCATTATAAGATGGCTGGAATTCGCCATCGCTAAAACGTGACAAAACTGAATCTCCGAGCTCTTTGCCGTAGGCCGCGGCAATTTTCGTAGCAAGTACCTTTGAATTAGAACCGGCAAATAATTTAACCTGATTAAACTGCAGAGGCATGGGACTTTAGAATATTAGATTTCAGATTTAAGACTTTTGAAGATCGGCATCAATTTTCCGTTTTATAATTATCCGAAATCCGAATTTAATGTTGCCCGACCAGGATTCGAACCTAGACAATCTGAACCAAAATCAGATGTACTACCTTTATACTATCGGGCAATCTCCGTTCTGCACTAAGCTTTGCGGTGGAGTGCAAATATAGACCGATAAAATAAAACCTGCAAACGGTTTTTAATATTGTTGATTTAAATGTTAAATCTTACAAATTTATTGCCCGTATTCATCGAATATAAATTGTATTGATTATTTTCGACACCAAATACATTGATCAAAACAATCGAATGAGTTATCTTAAAATCAATAATATCACGGGCTGGATCTGCTTTTTGATTGCCGCTGTAACCTATACCATGACACTCGAGCCTTCAGCAAGCTATTGGGATTGTGGCGAATTTATTTCTGCTGCATTTAAATTACAAATTGTACATCAGCCGGGTGCTCCGCTCTTTTTAATGATTGGTAAAGTGTTTTCTCTGCTCGCGGGAAGCGATACTAGCAGAGTTGCCTTCTGGGTCAACATGAGCTCGGCCTTAGCGAGCGCGGCTACTATATTATTTTTGTTCTGGACTATTACCGCATTGGTAAAAAAGATAATACTAAGGTCAGGCGAAGAATTAACGACTGCCAAATTGGTTACTATAATGGGCTCAGGAATCGTTGGTGCACTTTCCTACACCTTCTCAGATTCTTTTTGGTTCTCTGCCGTAGAAGCTGAAGTATATGCTCTTTCATCTCTTTGTACGGCAATCGTTTTCTGGGCGATTCTAAAGTGGGAAGGCCATGCCGATGAGCCACATGCCGACCGTTGGTTAGTATTTATTGCATACATCATGGGTTTATCAATTGGTGTTCACTTACTTAACTTATTGGTAATCCCGGCTATTGCCTTTGTTTACTACTTTAAAAAAGAAAAGAAGCCCACAACAGGCGGAACATTATTAACATTTCTGGTCGGGTGTTTTATACTCGGTCTTATCCAATATGGAATTGTTCAATATCTGATAAAATTTGCTGCTTATTCAGATCTTCTTTTTGTAAATACGCTAGGAATGGGCTTCGGCAGTGGCGTCGCCTTTTTCATTATCCTTGTTGTTTCGACGCTCCTTGCCGGAATTTTATATACTCTCAAGGGAGCAAAAAGCTATATAGTTATATCTACTGTAGCCTTTGTTTTAGCAATGACAGTAGGTGGAGGAATTAGCGGTCTTGTTGTTGCCTTGATACTTCTTGCAGTTCTTGAGTACGTCCTTAAAATACGTGAACACCGCCGTCTATTTAATCTGATTTTGGTTTCTACAGTGTTTATCATCCTTGGATATGGATCATTTGCAATGATTGTTATCCGCGCGAAAGCAGACACTTCTCTAAATAATAGCGATCCTGATAACGCTTTTGCTTTATTAAGTTATGTTAATAGAGAGCAATACGGCGACCGTCCCCTTTTATACGGACAATACTTTGATTCTAAGCCGATTGACTCCAAAGAGGGAGACAATATTTACAGAAAAGGCAAGGACAAATATGAAATTGCGGGTCAGCGTTTTGAATACGTATATGACAGGAACACCCTCTTGCCGAGAATGTATAGTACCGAAGACAGTCACTCGGCTTTTTATCGCGAATGGATGCAGCTTGGCGAAACAGGCTCGCCAACGATGGTTGAAAATCTTGGTTTCTTGTTCAGCTATCAAACGGGATTTATGTACGTGCGATATTTCCTTTGGAATTTCTCCGGACGACAGAACGATTCGCAAGGCCATGGTAATCATGTGGATGGAAACTGGATTACGGGCATTGGCGCGCTAGATGCCGCCCGTCTTGGTCCGCAAACCGATCTTCCACCAAGCATCTCGGAAAATAATGCACATAATGAATTTTACATGCTGCCGCTGATTTTAGGCCTTATTGGCGCAGTTTGGCATTTTAAACGTAATCAGAAAGATGCAGGAATTGTTGGTCTGCTTTTCTTCTTCACGGGGATGGCGATAGTACTCTATTTAAACCAAAATCCACTTCAACCAAGAGAACGTGATTATGCCTATACCGGATCGTTCTATGCTTTTGCCATATGGATCGGTCTTGGCGTAGCAGCGATAACAGATTACATCCAAAAAAAGCTTAACCCATTGAACGCAGGAATTGCAGCCACTCTACTTGGCCTTCTAGCAGCGCCCGTTTTAATGGCTAAAGAAGGCTGGAATGACCATGACCGTTCTTCAAAATTTACTGCGCGCGATTTGGCGATTGATTATCTTGAATCATGTGCGCCGAACGCAATACTATTTACCTACGGAGATAATGACACCTACCCTCTATGGTATGTACAGGAAGTTGAAAAGGTAAGGCCGGATGTAAGAATTGTAAATCTCAGTCTATTAGGAACCGATTGGTACATCCGTCAGATGAAAGAAAAACTGAACGAAGCAGATGCCCTTCCTATCACGATGGCGGATGAAAAATTCGTGCAGGGGGTACGAGACGGTCTTCCATTCAATGATCTCCAAATACCGGAGGCTGTAGAACTAAAGCAAGTTTTTGATATTATAACGTCTGATAATGATAATGATAAAGTAACGATGCAAGATGGTAGCAGAGATAACTTTCTTCCGACAAAGAAACTCAAGATGACGATAGACCCAAATGTGGTTCTTTCAACAAAAACCGTACCTGTCGAGTTAAAAGACAGCATCACATCTGTAATGGAATGGACCTATAATCAAAACTATATACGCAAGACTGAGTTAGCCATGTTTGACATCCTAGCTCATAATAACTGGAAGCGTCCGATTTATTTTGCGATTACTGTTCCGTCTAGCAATTATATCGGACTAGACGATTATCTATATAGCGAAGGTTTTGCATCGCGTCTACTCCCTCTGAAAAACTCGGCGGTAGCGAGAGAGGAAAGGATTAACGTCGATGCGATGTATAACAATTTGATAAATAAATTCAAATGGGGCAACATGAAGAATGCGGATTACCTTGATCCAGAAAGTGCCCGGATGATCACTATTATTATCAAAAGTTTTAACGATCTGGCGGATAAACTATACAGTGAAGGGCGTATCGAAGAAGCAAAAAAGGTTATGCAAAAATGTCTTTCGGTAGTACCGGACAAAAATTATTCATTTTATTTTGTGATGCATCGCTTTTATAGCATTGATATGCTTTATAAATTAAAAGAAGCAGATCAAGCAAATAAGTTAGCAGAAGCTACGAGTGATTACATCGTTAAGGAACTCAATTATTTGTATGATATCTCTAAGGGAAAGACAAACCTCAATACTCAGGATGTGCAAATGGGCGTTTCGGTGTTAAACGAGCTAATAAAAATAACACAGCAAAATAGGCAGACGAAACTCAACAGCAAATTACAAACCGCATTTAAGTCGCTAGAAAGTAAATTTTACGGGGCCGGACAATAACACATTTCCTCATAAAAAGGGGTCGATTTCAAATAGAAATCGACCCCTTTTTTATCTGTTTGACTGTCTATTCAGTAACAACACCCATCGCGCAGAATTTCTCGATTCGTTCTGTCACTAGCTGATCGATATTTAGTTTGCGGAGCTTTTTTAGATCAGCAATAATTTTTGCCTTAATTGTTTCTGCCATTGCAGCTGGATCATGATGGGCTCCGCCGAGCGGCTCCGTGATGATCCCATCAATCAATTTATTTTTGTACATATCCTCGGCTGTAAGCTTTAGACAATCGGCAGCTTTTTCTTTAAAATCCCAGCTTCTCCACAAAATTGAAGAGCATGATTCCGGCGAAATCACAGAATACCAGGTATGCTCAAGCATATATACACGGTCGCCGATTCCAATGCCTAATGCACCACCAGAAGCCCCTTCGCCGACCACAAAGCATAAAATAGGAACTTGAAGTACCGACATTTCAAGCAGATTTCTTGCGATAGCTTCACCCTGTCCTCGTTCTTCAGCCTCCAGTCCGGGATAGGCTCCGGGAGTATCAATAAGCGTGACCACGGGCTTATTGAATTTTTCTGCAAGTTTCATCAGCCGAAGAGCTTTACGATAGCCTTCAGGATTAGCCATTCCGAAATTACGGTACTGGCGCATTTTGGTATTTAACCCTTTTTGGTGCCCGATGAACATTACTGTTTGACCATTTAATGTTCCAAATCCACCTACTATTGCTTTATCATCTTTTACGGTACGGTCGCCATGCATCTCAATAAAGTCATCACAAATCATTTCGATGTACTGTAGGGTATAAGGACGTTCGGGATGTCGAGAAATTTGAACTTGGTGCCAGCCACTTAAATTAGAGTAAACTTCGGCCTTCGTTAATTCAAGTTTGGTTTCCAATTCTTGAATAGTTGCCGTCATATCGAGCTTAGTCTTTTCAGCAACCTGTTTAACCTTTTCTATCTGCAATTGCAGATCTGCTACAGGTTTTTCAAAATCAAACGATGTATTCATCTTGGAAATATAGTAGAAACTCTGAATTAAATCTATAGCTCTTCATTGAGATCTATTTGTATCTACAAACTTAAGAAGAATAAGGGAGTAATTGTAAACATCAGCCTATTTGTATGCCAAGAGATAAAAAATCCAATCTGTTGTATAGAACTTATTCGTGTTCATCTATGAAAATTAGCTGTTGGCCGTTTTGCCTAAAGTTTCAAATTGGAATAATGTGGAGAGGGCGAGTTCAGTTTTTTTTGCAAGAAAATTATTCGTTAATGCCATAATAATAAAAGGCAAACGAAGAATCCATACCCGAGCAATTTATTTCGAAATTATTTTAGATCATCTTAATATAATACTAAAATTTTTAGCATTATATTTGCTGAAACATGGAAAAAGCTGCATTAAAAAAAGATGTTATTAGTCGGCTACGCAAAGATATATTGCTTTTGGAGGGCTATAAACCACCCTTAACAGGCAATAGTAATGCAATTGGCTTAGGACTTATAGAAGATGCTTTTCCGAATGCAGTATTTCCAAGAGGATCCATTCATGAATTTTTATGCGACCAACCCGAACACGCTGCGGCTTCCGGTGGATTTATCTCCGGATTACTTAAAAGCCTGATGAAGCAAGGCGGAGCCTGCTTGTGGATCGGTCTATCAAGAACAATATTCCCGCCTGCACTAAAAGCTTTTGGGGTAGAGCCCGACAGGATCATCTTCATTGATTTGAAGCGGGAGAGGGATGTACTCTGGGTGATGGAAGAGGCTATTAAATGCGAGGGACTAGCCGCAGTGATTGCCGAAATAGAAGCTGTCAGTTTCACAGAATCCCGAAGGCTTCAACTAGCTGTAGAAAAAAGCAGAGTTACAGGCTTTATTGTTAGAAACGATCTCCAAAAATTATCTTCCACGGCCTGCGCAGCACGCTGGAAGATTACACCTCTGCCCAGTGAAATAGATAATGGCTTACCCGGTGTTGGTTTCCCAAAATGGAACGTTGAACTTCTTAAGGTTAAAAACGGGAACCCCGGCGAGTGGAAAATGGAATGGTCTGATCAGGGATTCAGACCTAGTCGCGAAAAGGCACTCAATGCTCCTCTTAAGCAGACAGAACGAAAAGCCGGATAACATGAAAAAGCGTTTCATTGTAGTTTGGTTTCGTCATCTGACGACGGATTGGCTGACCCTTCGCCGGCCGGATCTTCAGTCAGTACCCTTTGTTATTGCGGCTCCCGATCATGGAAGGTTGATGATCATAGCTACCAACATGCTTGCAGAAACGCAGGGTATCCTGCCGGGCATGGTGGTCGCAGATGCAAAAGCCATCCATCCGGAGATTGAGGTTATTCATGCCATACCAGGAATTACAGAAAAACTATTAAAAGCACTTGGAGAATGGTGCATCCGATATACACCCATCATCTCGGTTGACCTTCCAGACGGATTAATACTTGACATGAGTGGCTGTGCCCATCTCTGGGGCGGAGAAAGAGGCTATTTAAAGGAGATTGTTAACCGACTAAGAAGTAAAGGCTATGATGCGCGTGCAGCTATCACCGATACCATTGGTACAGCGTGGGCTGTTTCACGTTACGGACGGGTAAACCCGATAATAGAACCCGAACAACAGGCCTCGGCCCTCCTCAACCTCCCTCCCGAAGCACTTCGTTTAGAGCCACTTATCATTGAACGATTGCAGAAACTCGGCTTCCGGACCATCGGTAGCTTCATAGATATGCCCCGAAGCGTATTACGCCGGCGCTTTGGAGCAGCATTTATCCAAAGATTAGATCAAGCTTTAGGTCTGGAAGAAGAATATAGAATACCTATTATCCCGATTGAGGCCTACCAGGAGCGATTGCCCTGTTTGGAACCTGTGAGAACAGCAACAGCTATTGAAATTGCGCTGCAAACATTGCTTGAAAGACTTTGTGAGCGCCTGCAAAAAGAAGGCAAAGGCATCCGAACAGCAATTTTTAGAGGCTATCGGGTAGATGGTAAAACGGTGCACATAGATATCGGAACTAACCGCCCTACCCACAATATCCGTCATATCTTTAAATTATTTGAACTTAAAATATCTTCAATAGAGCCTGCGCTGGGTATTGAATTATTTATTCTGGATGCCCCTAAGGTGGAAGATGTTTCTCTGGATCAGGAAACCTTATGGAACGAAGAGCGCAAGCAACTGGATGATCTGATCATAGCCGAGCTCCTAGACAAGGTTGCGGGCAAAGTGGGCGCACATAACATTCGCCGCTACCTACCCCAGGAGCATTACTGGCCTGAAAGATCGATCAAACAAAGTAGCTCTCTACAAGAACAACCGGCCACTACATGGCGAACAGACCGGCCAAGGCCTGTACAGCTTTTAAGCTATCCTCAACGTGTGGAGGTAACAGCACCTATTCCTGATTATCCTCCTATACTCTTCAGATATAAAAACAAAGTCCATCATATTAAAAAGGCCGACGGGCCCGAACGTATTGAGCGGGAATGGTGGCTGGAGGAGGGAGAGCATCGCGATTATTACACCGTAGAAGATCAAGACGGACAACGCTACTGGCTGTTCAGGGCAGGGCATTATTCGGCAGAACAGTCGCAATGGTTTATACATGGTTTTTTTGCATGAGCTATACAGAATTACAGGTAACAAGCAATTTTAGCTTCCTTCGCGGAGGATCGCACCCTGATGAACTGGTAGAGCAAGCGGCTATTTATGGGTATAGCAGAATAGCGATTACCGACCGTAATACGCTGGCAGGTGTTGTTCGCGCTCATGTTGCTGCAAAAGCAAAGGGCATCAAGCTGATTATCGGCTGCCGGTTGGATCTACTCGACGGATACAGCCTCCTGGCCTATCCCACGAATAAAGACGCTTATAGTAATCTTTCGGCGCTGCTTACCCTAGGTAATCTTAGAACAGAAAAGGGCGATTGCCATCTATATAAAGTAGATGTTTATGAGCATAGTGAGGGGATAAAATTCATTATCGTTCCACCAGATCAGTTGAACACTTTGTTTGACTATGAGCAGGAATTTAAAGAAGCTATAAAGGAATATCGTACTATTTTAGGAACCCATCTTTATCTGAGTGCAACGCGCTCATATAAAGGCGATGATCATAAAAAGCTTTACCGCCTTTCTGAACTCTCTAAGCAATTAGATATTCCATTGATAGCAACCAATGATGTTCATTATCACAATCTGGACAGACGTAAGCTGCAGGATGTTCTAACCTGTGTAAGAGAAAAATGCACGATACAACATGCGGGCTTTAAACTACACCAAAATGCAGAACGGTTTCTTAAGCCGGCAGATGAGATGCAGCGCTTATTCAGGCAATATCCGGAAGCAGTTGAACGGACTCAGGAGCTGGCTGAAGCCTGCCAGTTTTCGCTTAGCGAGCTACAATATCTCTATCCGGATGAGATCACTACCGAAGGAAGAACACCACAGGAAGAATTGGTAATACTAGCATGGGAAGGTGCTAAAGAGAAGTTTGGCGAAAACATTCAGGATCATATCCGAAAGATGATCGACTATGAACTGGATTTTATAGAGCGAAAAAATTACGCCTCCTACTTCCTCACTGTTTATGACTTCGTGCGCTTTGCCAGAAAGCAGAACATTTTATGCCAGGGTCGCGGATCGGCGGCCAATTCTACGGTTTGTTATTGCCTAGGCATTACCTCTGTTGATCCCTCTAAGTTTAAACTACTATTTGCACGCTTCATGTCTGACGCCAGAGATGAACCGCCGGATATCGATGTCGATTTTGAACATGAACGTCGCGAAGAGGTGATGCAATACATCTATACTAAATATGGCCGGCATCGCGCTGCGGTGGTAGCTACCGTTACCCAGCTTCATTTCAAAGGGGCGGTAAGAGATGTAGGAAAAGTGATGGGATTATCTGTTGATGCCATTAATCGCCTGTCGGGCTCGGTATGGCATTCGCATGAAGCCTTTGACGAGGAGCGACTTAAAGAACATGGCATTAACCCAAATGATCCACTTTCAAAAAAAGTGCTCGAGCTCACCAGTCAGATGATGGGCTTCCCACGTCAGCTAGGGCAGCATACAGGAGGTTTTGTAATTACTCAGGGTAAGCTCTCTGATCTCTGTCCGATTCTGAATGCAAGAATGGAAGATCGTACCAATATTGAGTGGAACAAAGATGATATAGAAGCTTTAGGCTTTTTGAAAGTGGATGTCTTGGCTTTAGGCATGCTCACCTGCATCCGCAAGGCCTTTGATCTGGCAAAGAAGCATTATAACCTTGATCTTACCTTAGCCAATATCCCTCAGGATGATCCTCTGGTATATGAAATGGTTAGTCATGCCGACACGATCGGGGTTTTCCAGATTGAAAGCAGGGCACAGATGTCTATGCTACCGCGACTGCGCCCCAAATGCTTTTACGATTTGGTGATTCAAGTGGCTATAGTTAGACCCGGCCCCATACAGGGCGACATGGTGCACCCCTACCTCAGACGAAGAAATGGCGAAGAACCGGTAGAATATCCTTCTGAAGAACTGGAAAAAATTTTGGGCCGAACGCTTGGCGTTCCTCTGTTTCAAGAACAGGCTATGGAGATCGCTATCGTTGCAGCGGGCTTTACCCCTGCCGAAGCTGATGGCTTACGGCGCAGCATGGCGACCTTTAAAGCCAAAGGCTTAGTAAGTCAATATAGAAAGCAACTGATCGATGGCATGGTAGCCAAAGGCTATGCAGAAGATTTTGCTAAACGTGTTTTCAAGCAATTAGAGGGCTTTGGGAGTTATGGATTTCCTGAAAGTCATGCCGCAAGTTTTGCCCTCTTGGTTTACGTGTCTTCCTGGCTTAAGTGCTATTATCCCGATGTGTTTGCATCAGCGCTGCTGAACAGCTTGCCTATGGGATTTTATCAACCTGCACAGATCGTCATTGATGCCCGCAAGCATGGGGTTGAAATCAGACCCGCAGACATCAATTACTCTGACTGGGATAATCTCTTAGAAGAGAAGGCCGGAAAGTATTATGCTATACGACTGGGTTTTAGGCAAATTAAGGGCTTGAGGATAGAAGATATCGGAGTATTGATCAATGGACGATCTACTCAATATAAAAGTATTACTGCCTTAAATAAGATTGGCGTACCACAAGCAGCATTAGAGCGGTTGGCAGATGCTGATGCTTTTAGGTCGATTGGCCTCGATCGACGGCAGGCACTCTGGGAAGTTTCTGCTTTGCACGACCGTCCGCTTGCATTATTTGAAGGGCAGCCCTCCGAAAGTGTGATGGAAGGACAGATCAATTTGCCCCTGATGACTAAAGGAGAACATGTAGTGCATGATTATGCTACAACTTCCCTCTCCCTAAAAGCGCATCCCGTTAGTTTTACCAGAGAGAACCTGAGTTTGCTGCACGTTATTACAACAGATGATCTGCCCAAGAAAAGAAATGGCGATCTGATTAAAGTGGCAGGCCTCATCACGGTAAGGCAGCGCCCCTCAACAGCAAAAGGGGTTTTGTTCATCACGATTGAAGATGAAACAGGTTATGCCAATCTGGTTGTCTGGGAAAAGATTTTCGAAAGCTACCGTAAAGAGATTCTACAATCGCGACTAATCATGGTGGAAGGAAAGCTCCAGATTGAGGGCGAGGTGATTCACGTTGTGGTGAGGCGATGCTTTAATTTAAACAGCATGTTGAACAAGATTTCGCAGCAGCAGGATATGCCCATACTGAAATTATCCAGATCAGATGAAACCAGCGCACCCGTATCCAGACAAAGAGAGGTATATGATAAGGGCAGGAATTTTAAATAGGAATTAGAAACAATATAAAACGGGTATATTCTTGATCACCTAATATCCCTCTAATTGACCACGGCGGCCTTTGTTTTAACCAACCTGCTATGCTCTTCTTTTGCCGACTTTAGCTCCATTAATCTGCTAGCGTAGTCTGAGCTTACCAATTCTGTGTTTTGTCAACTTATCACAGTCCCAGACATACACACCATCAACATTGTTTGCGGCATTATCTATTGCGTTTTCTGCTAACGCTCAGAAGACTATCGTTGAGGTTGCAGTAGGATCAAGTGATCACACCACTTTAGTTGCTGCTGTAAAAGCTGCCGACTTAGTAGCAACTTTACAAAGCGCTGGTCCTTTTACTGTATTTGCTCCAACAAACGCTGCATTCGCGAAATTGCCTGCAGGAACTGTTGAAAACCTATTAAAACCTGAGAACAAAGCTACTTTAGCTAAAATCTTAACTTATCATGTAGTTGCAGGTAATTTGAATGCTGCAGCAGTTGTAAAAGCTATTAATGATTCTAAAGGTTCATTAAAAGTAAAAACTGTAAGTGGTGGAACTTTAACTGCTTCATTAAAAGATGGAAAAGTAATTTTGACAGATGAAAACGGTGGAGTTTCTACTGTTGTTGCAGCTGATCTTGGTGCTAGCAATGGTGTAATTCACGTGATTGACTCTGTAGTTTTACCTAAATAATTTTATTGAGTAAAATTCCATTATATTTCAAGCCACTAAGCTTTTCTTAGTGGCTTTTTTGTTTTTTTTGAGCTGAGTTTATTTTTTAGAACAAAATATAGTTGCCTGTTAACTCATTGTCTGCCAATGCCTGTAGTTTAGCGCAGCGCAAAAGGCTACAAATTATTGATAGATCATCTTTAGGGAGAGTAGGCACTATTTTATCTACCCCGGCGGACTATCGACGTAGTGCAGATCAGCGCGGCGAGGATATAACAGGCGGTTGGTTGCAAATGTTAATTAATGTTAAAAGAAGAGAATTTTACTGAGAGTGGTTAAACTTTCGCGCTGTTTTGCTATCTATCAGATAAAATAGAACGTCATGAAAAAACTACTAGCCACCTCAACTTTTCTCCTTGTCGGATTAGTTGCCTTCTCACAACCGGGACACGGTCGCCCGGATGTTACTGCTGAACAAATTGCTCAGCGACAAGCAAATGCATTAAGTCAGCACTTAACGCTAAGCGAAGAACAACGATCAAAAGTATACTCGGTTTACCTTGATGCAGCGAAAAAAGAATTGGTGGCGAGAGAGGCGCGCATGAAAGAAATGCAAAAATTACATGCGCAAGATTCTGTTGCTAGAAAGCAACGACACGATAAAATTAATCAGCTGCTGACAGCAGAACAAAAAACAAAATTCGGCCAAAAACTTAAGGCACGAGGACTGCGTGGCGGTGGCCCGGGTGTAGCACAAAACATGCGTCGCGGTACACTAAAACAAGGTGGAGCATTAGGCTTCCGCCAGGGTGGCCCAGGTGTAGGTACTCGTGGTCCACGTTTCCAAGGCCCAAAGCAAGGCCGACCAAACGGCCCGCAAATGCAACAAGGTCCTCGACAAATGATGCACCAAGGCCGTCCTATGGGTCCGCAAATGCAGCAAGGTCCTAGGCAACAAATGCAAGGAGGTCCGGGTCAAGGTCAAGACAGACCTGATTTTCAAGGCAGACCGCGTCCGAATGGAGCCCGTCCGGGAGGCCCTCAACAACAGTTTAAAGGCAGGCCAAATGGTCCTGGTCAAAGACAAGGCCCTCCACCTCCCGCGCCAAACAATGACGCTAAACCGGCAGAACCGGCTAAATAAGTCCCCACTCCATTTTATATATTTAAAGCGGGTTGCCTTCCAAGGGCAGCCCGCTTTTTTTATCTATTCGTAACAATAAAAAAACAGAAATTCTTTTCTAATGTTTAATAAAATACTATGCATGCATAGTATTTTATTAAATTTGTTATGCATGCATCGTACTAAGCATTATGAAATCCGAAGAAACCATTGATTTTTTTCTAAAAAAGGCCTGGCAAAGTGTTGCTAACAAGTACAATAAGGTGGCCGCCGAATATGGTATCACCCAATCCATCGGGTATGTACTCATACATATACATGAAGGAGGAACAGCAGTATCTGAGATAGCTTCTTTACTTGGTGTTAAATCAACGAGCCTATCTCGCATATTGTCTACGATGGAAAAATTAAAGATGGTGTACCGTGAAACAGATGTTGTGGATAAGCGATGTGTAAAGATTTTCCTGACCGTCTCTGGCAAGGAAAAGAGGTTGATTGCCAAAAAAGTGGTACGCAATTTCAATGATCATTTGAATGATAACATCAATGAGGAAGAACGGGTACAATTGATTGAAATATTAAAAAAGGTGAACCAACTCACAATCGCTTATAAGTAATTCGATGAAAAGAGCCATTAAAAAAATTACGGTATTGGGGTCCGGTATTATGGGCTCGCGCATTGCTTGCCATTTTGCTAATATAGGGGTGGAAGTATTGTTGTTGGATATGGTGCCTAAGGAGCTTAGTCCGGAAGAAATAGCCAAAGGTTTAACGCTCGACAGCAAGCTTGTTCGTAACCGGATTGTAAACGCCGCGCTGGATACTGCAGTCAAATCAAACCCCTCTCCTATCTTCAACCAAAAAGTGCTAGGTAAAATTAGCACTGGTAATTTTGAAGATAATATGAAAGATATTGCTTCATGCGATTGGACCATTGAAGTGGTTGTAGAAAATCTCGAAATCAAGAAAAAATTATATGATCAGGTAGAGCAATTCCGCAAGCCGGGAACACTAATTACGTCGAATACTTCAGGCATTCCAATCCATCTAATGGCCGAAGGAAGAAGCGATGACTTCAAAGCTAATTTCTGCGGAACACACTTTTTTAATCCGCCGCGCTATTTGCGATTGTTGGAGATCATCCCTACCCCGCATACCAGTCTGGGAGTAGTTGATTTTCTGATGCACTATGGCGATAAATTCCTGGGTAAAACAACTGTGCTTTGCAAAGATACGCCTGCCTTTATCGCTAACCGTGTGGGTGTTTATTCAATCATGTCTCTGTTGCATCTAATCGAAAAACTCGACCTGACTGTTGAAGAGGTTGATAAATATACCGGTCCGGCATTAGGACGACCAAAATCCGCTACTTTCCGCACCACGGATGTAGTTGGTTTGGATACGATGATCAATGTTGCGAATGGCCTATTCAATAATTTGCCTGAGGATAAGGCTCATGACCTATTTGCTCTACCCGCATATGTCAAAAAAATGCAGGAGAACAAGTGGCTGGGCGATAAAACAAAACAGGGATTCTATAAAAAAATTAAAAAAGAAGACGGTAGCTCCGAAATCCTTGCTTTGGATCTAAAAACGTTCGAATATCGTCCGCAGCAGAAGGTCAAATCCAGTACGCTGGAAGCAACAAAAACTGTTGAGGATATCCGCAAACGTATGAAAGCGTATGCTGCGGGAACAGATAAAGCCGCCGAACTATTCCGCACTTCGTTTTACGGGCTATTTGAATATGTTTCAGACCGTATTCCCGAAATTTCTAATGAACTATACCGCATCGATGATGCCATGCGCGCAGGCTTCGGATGGGAGTTAGGACCCTATGAAGTATGGGATGCCCTAGGTATCAAAGACACTGTAGAGAAAATGACTAAAGCAGGAAACACACCTGCAGCGTGGGTGCAAGAAATGCTTGATTCCGGTAACGAATCATTCTATAAGGTCGAAGGGGGTGTGAAGAAATACTATGATATACCTTCCAAATCATACAAAGCGCTCCCGGGCACGGATGCTTTCATTATTTTAGATACTATACGGGCAGAAAACACTATTTGGAAAAATTCAAGTACCACCATTACTGACCTGGGCGATGGCATTATCAACCTTGAGTTTCATACCAAAATGAATACTATTGGCGGCGAAGTGCTGCAAGGCCTGAACAAGGCTATTGATCTGGCAGAAAAAGATTCCCGTGGATTGGTTATAGGTAACGATGGTGCAAATTTCTCTGCCGGCGCAAACGTGGGCATGATTTTCATGATGGCCATTGAGCAAGATTGGGATGAGATCAATATGGCTGTAAAAATGTTCCAGCATACGGCCATGCGGGTTCGTTATTCGTCCATCCCTGTTGTGCTCGCCCCACATAATCTGACACTAGGTGGTAGCTGCGAATTTTGTCTACATGCAGACCATGTACAGTTAAGTGCCGAAACATATATGGGCTTGGTAGAATTTGGCGTTGGCCTCATCCCGGGAGGAGGAGGAACCAAAGAGTTTGCTCTGCGCCTTTCTGATGAATTTAAAGAAGGACAAATAGAACAAGCTGCATTACGCGATCGTTTTTTAACAATAGGCATGGCAAAAGTTTCTACCTCCGGCGAGGAAGCTTTTGATCTTGGTTATTTACAAAAAGGGAAATACAGCATCACCATGAATCGTAGTAGGCTAATTGCCGACGCCAAAGAAAAAGCTATTGAACTCGCTGAGGCAGGCTATACCAAACCCGTTCAACGGAATGATATTAGAGTGCTGGGTAAGCAAGGACTTGGCATCGTTTACGCCGGAGCCAACTCAATGTATGCTGGTAAATACATTTCAGAGCATGATAAAAAAATCTCTGAGAAGCTGGGCTGGGTTTTATGCGGCGGAGATTTATCGCAACCAACACTTGTCTCAGAACAATACCTCCTTGACCTGGAACGCGAAGTATTCTTATCGCTTTGCGGAGAAAAGAAAACCCTGGAGAGGATTCAATCGATATTAACGAAGGGGAAGGCGTTGAGGAATTAGATGTTAGTATTTAGAACAGGGCGCTTAGAAAAATAGCAGAAAGTGACAGAAATTTAGGAATGAATTTGAAAAAGAGCTTTAAACAGGATGCATAAGTATAAAGAGTTAACAGTCTGGAAAAAAGCAATGGATCTGGTTGCAGAAATATATTTAGAAACTGTAACATTTCCAGATAAGGAACGCTTTAATCTTATAAGTCAAATTAACCGAGCGGCGGTTTCTATTCCTTCTAATACAGCTGAAGGAGCAGGGCGAAATTCGGATGAAGAATTTAGACATTCTTTATCGATTGCTCATGGATCGTCCTATAAATTAGAAACGCAATTGATTCTTTCTCATAAACTTCAATACGTAGAAGAAGATAAGTCAAATGAACTATTGGCTAGTATCGAAGAGTTTCAAAAAATGAATTACTCACTTCAATCAAAATTTAACGTTTAACGCACTACTTACTATTAAATACTAAATACTAATGCAGGACGCATACATAATATCAGCATACAGAACCGCAGTAGGAAAAGCTCCTCGGGGAGTATTTCGTTTTACGAGGGCAGATGAGTTAGCGGCAGAGGTAATTAAACATCTCGTGGCCTCAGTACCCGGACTCGACAAAGATCAGATTGATGATGTGATTGTGGGTAATGCAACGCCGGAAGCGGAACAAGGATTGAATATTGCGAGGATGATTTCTCTGATGGGATTGGATACGGATAAAGTTCCGGGCGTGACGATCAACCGTTATTGTGCGTCCGGACTGGAGACAATTGCCACGGCAACGGCGAAGATTCGTACAGGCATGGCAGACTGCATCATTGCCGGAGGGGTTGAAGTAATGTCGGGTATGCCATTCGGCGGATGGAAGCTGGTGCCGAATGATGATGTTGCAAAAAATCATCCGGATTGGTACTGGGGCATGGGACTTACAGCCGAAGCGGTAGCAAAGGAGTTTCAAGTTAGTCGCGAAGACCAGGATAAATTCTCATTCGATTCACACCAAAAAGCAGTTTCCGCTATAAAAGATGGACATCTCAAAGATGGAATTTTGCCGATCACTATTAAAGAAAATTATTTAGAGGAGCAGCCTTCCGGCGCACAAAAAAAGAAGACTAGAGAGTACGTGGTGGATACAGATGAGGGTCCGCGCGCCGATACAAGCATCGAGAAGCTGGCGAAACTAAAACCTGTTTTCGCCGAAGGCGGAAGCATTACAGCCGGCAATTCTTCTCAAACATCAGATGGAGCAGCTTTCGTAATCATCGTATCCGAAAAGATGCTGAAGCAACTGAATGCTAAACCGATTGCAAAATTAGTGGGCTATGCCGTTGCCGGAGTTCCTCCACGCATCATGGGCATTGGACCAATTGAGGCAATTCCAAAGGCTCTTAAAAATGCCAACTTGAAGCTGGATCAAATTCAGTTAATCGAGCTCAATGAAGCCTTTGCATCCCAATCATTGGCAGTGATTCGCACTCTTGGATTAAATCAGGAAATTGTAAACGTGAATGGCGGCGCTATTGCCCTAGGGCATCCGCTGGGTTGCACCGGAGCAAAACTTTCTGTCCAAATTTTCAATGAGCTAGCGCGACGCAAGCAGAAATACGGCATGGTTACGATGTGCGTTGGCACGGGTCAGGGGGCGGCGGGAATTTTTGAAATGCTGTGAGGACAGTCAACAAAAAAGGAATAAAATATACCGACGAATCGATAAACCGAAATCTCATAAACGCGATTATAAATTTGTAACTCAAATAAACGGCGAGTAAGTCTTTAATCCTTGCTCCTTAATCCTTGATCTAATATGGACCCTATACAGACAGCCCCCATCAAAGGCGGAGAATTTTTGATCCGCGAAACAGTAGCCGAAGACATCTTCATCCCTGAAGAATTTGATGAAGAGCAGCTAATGATTAAAAAAACCTGCGAGGATTTTCTTGCGGCAGAAGTATATCCTAATCTAGACCGAATTGATCAACAAGAAGAAGGATTGATGCAAAGCCTGATGGATAAAGCAGGCGAACTCGGCCTATTGGCAGTATCAATTCCTGAAGAATATGGCGGTTTTGGGAAAAACTTTAATACATCCATGCTCGTGACTGATGCTGTTGGTGCGGGATATTCTTTCGCGGTAGCACTATCTGCGCATACGGGAATTGGCACCTTGCCGATTCTGTATTACGGAAATGAAGAACAGAAGAAAAAATATATTCCAAAATTAGCTTCAGGCGAGTTTAAGGCTGCTTATTGCCTCACCGAGCCTAATTCCGGTTCTGATGCAAACTCTGGCACTACCAAGGCAAAACTGAATACTGAGGGAACACACTATCTACTTACCGGACAAAAAATGTGGATCACAAACGGCGGATTTGCAGATTTATTTATCGTTTTTGCCAAGATCGATGACGATAAAAATCTCTCTGCATTTATCGTCGAACGAACATTCGGTGGCATAACAATGAATCCGGAAGAGCATAAGATGGGAATAAAAGGCTCTTCAACCAGACAAATATTCTTCAGTGATTGCCCCGTGCCGGTGCAAAACCTACTCTCAGACCGCCAAAATGGGTTTAAGATCGCCGTCAATATTTTAAATATCGGCCGGATCAAATTGGGAGCAGCTGCTATCGGCTCGTCCAGAAAAGTAATCACGCAAGCGATCATTTATGCTAACGAGCGTGTACAGTTTAATCTTCCTATTTCTAAGTTTGGGGCTATTCGTTACAAACTAGCAGAGATGGCCGCCCGTAATTTTGCTGTTGAAAGTGCGGCTTACCGCGTAGGGCAGAACATTGACGATGCATACGAAGAGTTAATAACAGGAGGCATGGATGCTGCTCAAGCAAAACTAAAATCTACAGAACAATTTGCGGTAGAATGTGCCATTTTAAAAGTTTGGGGCTCAGAAATGCTTGATTATGTGGTGGATGAAGGTGTTCAAATCTATGGTGGAATGGGTTATTCTGCCGATGCTCCGATGGAGCGCGCCTACCGTGACTCGCGGATCAATAGAATATTTGAAGGAACGAACGAGATTAACAGAATGTTGATCGTAGATATGCTACTTAAAAGAGCAATGAAAGGTGAACTCGACCTGATGACGCCAGCACAAGCGGTTGCCGGCGAGCTGATGTCTATTCCGGATTTTGGCGCAGAAGAAGACACTGCTTTATTTGCTGCAGAAAAGAAGATTCTAATCAATCTGAAAAAAGCCGGCCTAATGATCGCAGGTTCGGCTGTACAGAAATTAATGATGACACTGGCAAAAGAGCAGGAGATTTTAATGAATATTGCAGACATTATAGGCCATATATACCTGGCAGAATCCACGCTATTGCGCGCCGAAAAATTGACAAAATTAAAAGGAGCTGAAAATTGCAAAGGTCAGACCGATATGATGAACGTTTACCTACAACAGGCAGTAGATAAGACGTACATAGCAGGAAAAGAAGCATTAAATTCTTTTGCTGAGGGCGATGAATTAAAGATGATGCTTGTTGGCTTAAGGCGCTTCACAAAAATGGACCCGTTCAACGTAAAAGTTGCGCGGCAAAATATCGCTAAGCAACTTATAGAAGCAAATCGCTACTGTTTTTAACCATTGAAAATGAATCTAGGCCAGAATAATTTTTGTTAAATTATGTTAATTGGCAATTTTTGACGTTTAAAAGGATAAATTTGTTCCGTGCTAAAAATAAAAAAGATACTTATCTGTCTAGTGATACTGGTAACCGGACTCAGTGCTTGTCAAAAAGATACTGACGGCAGTCCCGATGAACAGGCTTCGATCGATGAGCAAAAGATCAATCAGTTTATTGCAGAAAAAGCGTTAACAACTTTACGGCATTCAAGTGGAGTGCATTATATAATAATAGAGCCCGGCTCAGGTAGTATCATTTATAATGGAAATACCAACGTTACGGTTAAATATACGGGTCGCTTACTAGACGGTACTATTTTCGAATCTAATGTAATCAGCTATAAACTGGGTGGTTTGATTGCAGGATGGCAGATTGGCGTTCAGCTCGTTCAAAAAGGAGGAAAAATAAGATTAATCATTCCCTCCGGCTTGGCCTATGGACGCGAGGGTATAGGTGGCATTCCACCTAATGCCGTTTTAGATTTCGATATTGAGTTGCTTGAAGTGTCAAACTAAAAAAATGAATCTAAGTAAATATAAAATACACACGCTGCTAGCATTAATTGCCTTGGTAATTGCATCATGCGATAAGGAATATGAAAGTATTGATGTAGCAGATGATAAAAATGTAGACGAGTATATTAAGAAAAACAATCTTGATGTTCTGGAATACAACAATACCGGAATTTTCTATAAAATTTTAACACCGGGCAGCGGTCCGGCATTAGAGTATAAAAATGATATCCCCCTTTTGTATTCTATCAAGACAATAGATGGCTCAGTATCTGCACAGGACACCTTTGCCAATAGAGTATTTACTTATGTTGGATATGTTAATCCAGAGGGCTTAAGAATCGGCATCAAGGAAATTTTGAAAAATAGCGACGGCCAAATTAGATTGATCATTCCGTCACGTTTAGGCTATGGCAGAAACGGTACCGCAGTATTTCCCGGAAATACATCGATAGACGTAACCGTAAAGGTGCTTAGCAAGGCATCTATACATAAATACGATGACGCAGTTATTACAGCCTATTTAGCTAAAAACTCCATGACCGGTTTTACTAAAGCTCCTTCAGGCCTTTACTACAAAATAATTCAGAAAGGGGCTGGATTGCCTGTACTGCCAGAATCTAGAATTATTACGAAATACAATGGGAACCTGTTAAATGGGAATTCGTTTGACAGTTCTCTTGCTTACAATTCCTTATTAGAAGATCTTATTGAAGGTTGGCGCGAAGGGCTTCCTAAGATTAGCGAAGGTGGAAAAATAAGGTTGGTGATCCCCTCATCTTTAGGATATGGATTTAATGGATCAGGCTCCATTCCGGGCTTCTCGTGCCTTGACTTCGAAATTGAGGTAACAAAAGTTTATCCCTAGTTCTTATAAATTTCCTTTAAGGCCATTTTGAGTTCGGGGAATTCGAATTCAAAACCCTCTGCGATCAATTTTTCTGATGAAGCCTTAACGCTGTCTAAAACCATCGCCTTCATCTCACCGAGTATTATTCTTAAAGCGAAAACCGGAATATTAGGCAAAAACAGAGGTCTACCCAAAGTCTTCGCTACCGCGCTTGTCATTTCTTTGTTGGTCACGGGGCCCGCCGGAGCAACCAGATTAAAAACACCTTTACTTTGATTTTCGACAAGAAATAGAAATGCACTTGCAGCGTCCTTTAAATGTACCCATGATATCCATTGCTTACCGGATCCAAGCGCTGCTCCAACTCCGTATTGGATAGGTTTAGCCAACTGGGGAAGCGCCCCCGCACTTTTCGCTAGCACCATCCCGATACGTAATTTTGCTATACGAAGTCCAAATCTCTCCCCTTCATCAACAGCTTGCTCCCATTCTTTACAAGTTGCGGAAAGAAAACCGCTGCCCAAGCCGGCTTGTTCATTAACCATCTTTTCTCCTTGATCGCCATAATAGTTTATACCCGAAGCGGATATGACAGCATCTACATGATGAGAGTATTTATCGAGAAGGCTATAGATGAGCCTTATTGATGCTGTACGACTCTTGATTATCTGTTCCTTACGCCTATTTGTCCAATGCTTATCCGCAATCCCCTCTCCCGCCAAATGGATAATGATATCTGCATTGCTAATGCATTCCTTGTCGATTAAATTTCGAGAAACGTCCCATTTATACAACTTGACTCCAGGTTTAGGTTTTGAAATATCTCTACTCAAATGAGCCACTTTATATCCCTTTTTAAGCAAAAGCTCTGTTAAAACGTGACCGATTAAACCGCTCGCCCCCGTGATTAGAATTGATTTACTCATTGCAATTGAACAAATATTTGATGTTTTAGTTTAGAGCTTGTTTTAAAATTACTTTACGCAGTAGCAACTCAGTAGATAAAAGCTGCGATTTAGTACGAGCAACTGTAGGAAACGACCTCAAGATCGACTAAAGGTAGAATTTTAAAAATAGAGATTATACATGGGCTTATCCAAATGATAGAGTCACAAAAGGGGAATGCTTCCTCAACTGTTAATATAGCTTTGAAGCTGCTCGATAGTCTGTTTTTGCTCCTCGATAACGCTTTTTACAAGATCGCCGATGGATATCAAGCCAAGTACCTTTCCATTGTCAATTACCGGCAGGTGTCTGATATAATTATTTGTCATTAATTGCATGCAATGATCTACCGAATCTGCCAAGCTAATGGTAATCAAATCCTTGGTCATTACCTCGCCAATTCGTGTCTCCTTTGAAGCTTTGCCTTGTAGAATGATTTTTCTGGCATAGTCGCGCTCGCTAAAAATACCGCATAAAATACCTCCCTGCATGATTAGAAGAGCGCTTATATTCTTATCCATCATAACCGTCAGCGAGTCAAAGACAGAAACATCAGGTGTTACTGAATAAATCTCTGAAGATTTATTCCTAAGAATGTGATGAATGGCTTTCATAAGTTGGAAATTGGGTTTAACTAAAACTAAAGAATTTTTGATCAGGTTTCAAAATATATCTCGTCTGATTTAGAGCTCAGCTTGAATTGATATTGTAAATAGGATGTAAATATTTTGAATAAATACTGAATTACAGAGATTTTAAGCCATTTTTGAGCATTCATAAAAAAGTTAAAGGGGCGAAATATGAACGGAAAAACCATTCTGGTTTGGTTCAGGAACGATCTAAGGATTCACGATAACGAAATACTCCTAGAAGCTGTAAAAAAAGCAGATCGGATAGTGCCCGTTTATTGCTTTGATCCGGCTCATTTTGGGATGAGCTCTTTCGACACGCAGAAAACCGGAGCGATACGTGCAAAATTCATCATTGAAAGTGTCGCCGATCTAAAACAGTCTTTGCAGAAGCTTGGAGGAGATCTAATTGTAAAATTTGGTCATCCTCAGGAAATATTGCCTGAAATTGCGCGCCAATATGCGGTGACAGAAGTTTATCATCACAGAGAGGTTGCGTTAGAAGAAACAGAAACCTCATCCTTAGTAGAGGCCGCACTCTGGAAGCTACAGATAAATCTAAAACATTTTATAGGGCACACCATGTACCATAAGGAAGATCTGCCCTTTCCTATAAAAAACATACCCGATGTCTTCGGTGTATTCAGAAAAAAGATTGAGCGTGAGAGCATCGTAAGAAATTGTCTTGATACACCAGAATCAATTTCTGTGCCCGAAAATATGGACATCGGAAGACTCTTAACATTAGCTGACCTCGGATTAAAGGAACCTATCATTCAGGCTTTTAGAGGAGGCGAAACAGAAGGATTGAGAAACATATCTTCTTATTTCCTTAACCCTGGTCTGCATCGGACCAAACTTTCCCCCTGGATCGCTTTAGGCTGCCTCTCAACAAGAAAGCTTTATTGGGAAACCAGAAAGCAGGAAAATGCCATTCCGAAAGAAACACTAAACGGAATAATACTCGAACTCCTTAGACGAGATTATTTTCGTTTTATGCTCAAGAAGCACAATAATAAGTTCAATAAGTCACCAGCTAATGAAGACGAAAAAAAAGTTGTTGATATGCTTTTTACTTCATGGAAAGAAGCAAAAACCGGAATTCCAATTATTGACGCGACTCTTAATGAATTGAATTCTACCGGCTATATCAATCATCAGGGCAGACAGAATGTGGCTACATTTCTCATTCATAGCTTACAAATCAACTGGGAATATGGTGCCGCCTTCTTTAAAGAGAAACTGATCGACTATTCGGCGGCAAGCAATTTAGGTAATTGGTATTATTTACTAAATGAAATCTCGGGCAATGCATCAGAAAAGAACATTGATTTTTTGAAGAAAGCTCAAGAGTGCGATCCCAAAGGCGACTACGTGCGTAAATGGATACCTTCACTCGCTTCTATTCCAGGAGTTTTGATCCATCAGCCATGGAAATTATCGCCTACGGAATTAAAACAGTACGGAATAGGTGATGTTTCAATCTATGCAGCCCTTTCAATACCTTAATTAAATTTCGCGAAGTAATTTATTGAATTTTTGATTTTTAAATGACTGATTTTTAATGTCTAAAGGAAACTAATTGCCTGACAATGTCTTATTTTTACCAACTATCAACGAAATTCTATGGATAATCTGTCGTATATCAATAACGCAAATGCAGAATATATAGATTCACTTTATTCGTCTTATAAAAAGGACCAGGATTCGGTTGATTTTGGCTGGAAAAGATTTTTTGAAGGTTTTGATTTCGGACGTGGTTCCGAAGCAACCACTGTAAGTGTTGAAACTCCGCAGCATTTCCTAAAAGAAATCAATGTTTTGAACATGATCAACGGATACCGTACCAGAGGCCATCTTTTTACAAAAACCAATCCGGTTCGCGAGCGACGAAAATATTTCCCTGGAAAAGAATTAGAAACTTTTGGATTTACAGATAGCGACCTTGAAACTGTATTTAATGCAGGAGTTGAAGTTGGGCTGGGCCCGGCAAAACTTAGAGATATTTTAGACTTGCTGGAGGAAACATATTGTCAATCTATCGGTGCAGAATACAAATTTATTAGAGACCCTGACAAAATTCAATGGTTTGAGCAGCGCATGGAAAGTACTCGGAATAAGCCCGATTTTTCTATTGCAACCAAGAAACGGATACTTCACAAGCTTAACGAGGCTGTAGTTTTTGAGAATTTCTTAGGAACAAAGTTTTTAGGGCAAAAACGATTCTCACTCGAAGGCGCAGAATCCGTTATACCGGCCTTAGATTCAGTGATCGAGAAAGGTTCAGATCTAGGCATTCAAGAATTCATCATAGGAATGGCGCATCGCGGTCGATTAAACGTCCTTGCCAATATTTTGCATAAAAC
>CANHGR010000005.1 GCA_947460875.1 Sphingobacteriaceae bacterium
AGTTGATCCCTTTGTTCTCTATTTTTTACCATATTATTATAAGATAATGCGTCAGCCGGATTATAGCTTTCCAATTGTGGTTTTGCAAGATCTCCTAAAGCAATCTCCATTCTGAGATAGCTATATGAACATCTATCATTCGTTGCAACAAAATGAGACCCATCAAGATTATCTGAATCAACGAAAGACATATTATAACCAAGATCAAGATTAATCATATCAGAAAGACCAACTTTCATTTCTAAGCCTACCGGCATAACAACCTGATGAATGTTACCACCATCAGTTTTGAAATAAACATGTGTTGCTATACTTGTCAAAGCGATTTTTGGACTGTAGCCCATTAAACCTGCTGCTGCAGTTACATAAGGGTTGCAGAACTATTTTGCGAACCATCCAGTTAACGTTTGAAAGTCTAAACTATCCACTTAAGGCAGCAGCACAGTTGATATCAGTTTCAAATCCAACATTTGGTCTATTGGGAGCGGATCGATTTCCGAGATTGTTGTTATTATCAGCTGTCAATTTTCCACGGAAATAGTCGGCGCGAATTCCAATTGACCGTTATATCTAATTTTTTGACAAACCTAGCCTCGCCAAGTTCACTTTCCGAATTTGTGAGGTTGTTCTTTGCAATAAAGATAATCGGAGTTGTTACACCGCCGTTTAAGCCAAACGACCATATTCTAAAGGAACTACCTGGATGCAATAGTGCAACTCCGGCTTCGGGTATCTCTTGCGCCATTACACTGCCCCTAAGAAACAACCCCGTAAAGACCACAATCAACTTTTAAAGTGTCGTATTCATGATTTTTATTTCAGTAAATACCAGTTTTCATTACAATCAATTAGAAAAAATACTGCTACTATCTAAAGAAGCCAATATAAAGCAGAATTTTATTCTAAATATTTGATTTACAATTTATTAAGATATTTTTCGGAAGCGTTAAAACAAAATAATACTACAGTTAATTGATTTTTTTTAAAAATTCGCCCTCGATTTTGACCAATATAGTGTACGGTTGTACAATTACGGACTAAAATCAATCCGTACATTTGCGCCATGTTTAATAAGCATTCTGCTAACACTAAGCAAATAAAGGAGGAAGCGTTAAGATTAGGTTTTCTTTTTTGTGGGATATCAAAAGCAGACTTCCTCTCTGAAGAAGCGCAACGATTGGAGAATTGGTTAAAGAACGGACTGCATGGAGAAATGCTGTATATGGAAAATAATTTCGATATGCGCCTGGATCCTAGAAGGCTGGTAGAAGGCGCAAAATCAATTATCTCTGTTGGAATAAATTATTACAACGACCTCAATCAGGTCGATTCTAATGCACCCAAAATATCGAAGTATGCTTACGGAAAAGATTATCACATCGTACTGAAGGATAAATTAAAGAAGCTGCTGAACTTTATTAGTGAAAATATTGGTGCTGTAGATGGGCGGGCATTTGTAGACTCAGCACCGGTCTTAGATAAAGCTTGGGCAAAACGCTCTGGATTAGGTTGGATAGGAAAAAATTCCAATTTGATAAACAAAGAGAAAGGCTCATTTTTTTTTCTGGCGGAGCTAATCGTGGATCTTGAACTGGAATATGACCTTACTCCTTCGAATGACTATTGCGGAACTTGCACTAAATGCATTGAGGCTTGTCCGACTGAAGCCATTGTCGCGCCCTATGTCGTCGATGGCAGCCGCTGTATTTCATATTTGACTATAGAATTGAAAAATGCTATTCCAGATGAGTACAAAGGAAAAATGGACAATTGGATGTTTGGCTGTGATGTTTGTCAGGATGTTTGTCCCTGGAATCGATTTTCCGTGCTCCATAATGAGCCTGCATTTAAGCCAAATGAGCTGCTCGAAATGAGTAAGCAGGAATGGGAAGACATCACAGTAGAAACCTTTAACAAGGTCTTTAAAGATTCTGCAGTAAAAAGAACGAAATACTCAGGATTGAAAAGAAATATAGCGTTTTTAAGATGATTAAACTACTTTCCAAACTTCATTTTGAGTTGTGTGAGCATATCGATTGTAATTGGCTCTGATTTTTTAACTTTTTTTGTCTCAGTAGGTTTTACCTGCTGAGCCACATTTTGCTGGACTGGCTTCGAAAAAGTCTGAATTGGTTGAACATTTTCAACAATTTTTTTTAGAGGTGCAGATGATTCAGCCGGTTTTTTAGCAAGTGTTTTTTTTTCATTCCAACGCAACCAAATCTTTTCAAGGCAACGCTTCGTGTATAAGGGAAAATCTCCATGCTGCATCCAAGAGTAGTAACTTGGCTCAACTTGAAATACATCTTCCACAAATTTCCCCTTGTGTTTTCCAAAATTAAAAACTTCCTGTCCTTTGTCGTTAAAAACCATCCTTCCGGCAAAATCAACGGGCTTATTTAGGTTAGTAAAAACATGAAGAGCATCTATATCATTTTGAACCGGCTTCGACCTACTACCCTTTTTATCTTCCCACTCAACATCTTTGTATCGATCTAACTGCGCAAGCAACACCTCATAAGTCGCTTTAATGTCGGCCTCTGCAGAATGGGCGTTCTCAATATCTTTTCCACAATAAAACTGGTAAGCAGCTTTCAACGTACGCTGCTCCATTTGGTGAAAAATATTTTGAACATCTACAAACCGCCTATTATCAAGATCAAAATTGATACCTGCACGCAAAAACTCCTCTAGTAACACTGGTATATCGAACTTATTCGAATTATATCCAGCTAAATCAGAATCGGAAAGAAATTCACTCAGTTCGTTGCCCACTTGTTTAAATGTGGGCTCATTCTTTATATCTTCATCATAAATACCGTGAATTACAGACGATTCCAATGGGATAGGTATGCCAGGATTAAGGCGCATCGTCTTAACTTGCTCCGTCCCATCGGGCATTGCCTTAAGAATAGATATTTCTACAATCCTGTCTGAAGCAACATTGACTCCGGTAGTTTCAAGATCAAAAAAGGCAAGTGGACGCTTTAAATTTAATTTCATTCGATGATATAAAGATGGGAAAATAAATTGATTGAGACAGCAAAGGAAAGATTCGAAAAATTATTAAGTCTTCTAATGCACTGCTAAGTTTTCATTCAAAAAGAAGTCTTATAAAACTCGAGAATTAATAAAAATAAATACTGCTATCCAAAAATAATGATTCCTGAAATTATCCCTAACACCATAATGACGTATAACAGTACTTCGGTTAAAGCAAAACGTTTATACTTAGTCCAGAAATTTTGATTGTTATCATTCATTTGATTTTGAGTTTTGACCATCAATGGAAAGATACGCTTTATCTAGCTCATCATAATTAAAAGGCAATTCATAAAAACGCTGTAAATTCTTTGAATAATTTACAAATAAAGTTGCCGGCAGAGAGCCTTTCCAATCTTTGCTAACGCTAGCTATGTAACTATTTGGGACTTTCTCATCGATAAGAATAACCTCATTTAACAATTTATTTTTCCGGACGAAGGGCTTTACAGCACTCTCTAACTTCGACTTTTTATCGATACTAATAAGCAACACTTTCACAGGCCTCGCTTCGTAATATGATTGAAATTTTTCAAATACAGGCAGCTCTTTGATACAAGGCACACACCAAGTTGCCCAAAAATTAAGTACAAATAAAGTATCTTTTCCTTGCTTGAGGCGCACTTCTAACTGCTCGGGTTTCTGCAATATAACCGTCTGCGCTTCCGCTACTAAAACAAATAAAATACATGTCAGAACAAGCAACACTTTCTTCATCGTTATCGCAAAAATAAGCTTTTTAAAATAGTTGGAAATAATAAACTAACCTTTAGGCGTACCAGCTCGTGAAAAATAATTATAGTACCATGGGTCTTTGAGGTCGCTGATAATTACACCTCCACTGGCGGAAGCATGCACAAATTTATTATTATGAAGGTATATACCTACGTGACTGAATTTTTGGCCACTTAGATCAAAAAAAACCAGATCGCCTTCCTTTAGCTCATCTTCATATTTGCGTTTCACACTTTCAGCCATTTGACGAGCAGTCCGCGGAACCGTAGTATGATATATTTCTTTATTAAGAATAGTTGTGAAGCCTGAGCAGTCAACACCATCTTTGGTCATTCCAGCAGCTCGATAGGGAACGCCCATCCATTCGTCGATAAACGTATAAAGTTTTTCATTTCTTATCTCCTTTGCGGGGATACCAAGCAAGTTTGCATACCGTTCTATAACGCTACCTGTAACCATTGGCTTGCTTTTTACTTTTGAAGCGTCTGTGAAAATTTGCTTTGGCTTACAGGAAAATACCATCGCGAAAAACAAAAACAATAAAAATGCTTTTAGCTTAGGTTTTAATTGGATCATCACTACAAGTTCGCGAGCTAGTTTCGGATGCGCAAACCAGGTTTCTCCACATCGCGTTAGTAAGTTTATAAACAACGACGTAAATCCGTTCTAACCAGGCTATCGAACTTGTCCGTCACCCTTCACAATCCACTTCTCTGTAACGAGCTTTTCTAGAGCGAATGGACCACGAGCGTGAAGCTTCTGAGTGGAAATTCCAATCTCGGCGCCGAGGCCGAACTCTCCTCCATCAGTAAAACGAGTTGAAGCATTTGAATATACCGCCGCTGCATCAACTTCATTTAAAAAACGATCGCAAAGCGAATTATTTTCAGAAACGATTGCTTCAGAATGCTTAGAAGAGTATTTACTAATATGCAATAAAGCACTTTCGAAACCATCTACAACTTTCATCGAACATTTGTAATCCAAAAACTCACGTCCAAAATCTTCAGGTTCTGCTTTTACGAGGTATGGGTAGTTATGCTGCATCAAAATTTCAAACGAAGGCTCATCTGCAAATATTTCAACCTGAAATTCTTTTAGTTGTGGCGCAAGCAGTTTGAGTAATTCGGCGGCGACCGCTTGATCAACCAAAACGGTATCTAAAGCATTACAAACTGCGGGTCTGGTAACTTTTGCATTCGTTATAATGTCGGCAGCTTTCTGCAAATCGGCAGATTCTTCTACATAAGTATGACAAACTCCCGCACCGGTTTCAATTACCGGAACCAATGAATTTTCCCTTACATATTTTATTAACTGTTCTGAGCCGCGAGGAATTATAATATCAATGTAGCTTGTCGCGCTAAGCAGTTCTACAATAAATTTGCGGTCCGTTGGAAATAATTGGACGATATTGGTGTCAAGACCGAACTCTTCTAACACTTCCTGTATAATAGATACCAGACAAGTATTGGAAAAAAAAGCGTCGCTACCACCGCGCAACACACATACATTGCCTGAACGAATGCACAACGCTGCTACGTCAATCGTTACATTTGGTCGCGATTCATAAATAACCCCTACCACGCCAAGAGAAACTGTTTTCTTTTGAATGAACAATCCCTTAGGATGTTTATATTCTAGCAATATTTTATTGGTTGGATCTGCCAGATTTGAAACATCGATTAGACTTTCAGACAGCGCATTTATCCTTTGAGGATTAAGCATTAACCTGTCCTTTTTAGGATCTGTGTCGGGAATCTGACTTAAATCCTTCTTGTTAGCCGCCACTATTTCGTCAATATTCTCGCAAAGACTCGCAGCCAGCCGTACCAATAAATCTTTCTTTTTTTCGTTAGACAACACCCTGATTTCGGCAGATGCTTTTGCAGCATTCTCTAATAAAACCTGTATTGAGTCCATGTTATTTATAATAATACAATATCATCCGCATGAGCAATCTCGAGATTTTGCACCTTTTGATCTTTATCAAACACTTGAGAAGAAACTTTAGCTCTTGCCACTGCTACAACGAAATTGCTTTCATCCAGAATTTCAAATACTTCTCCCTTTTCAAAACGTTCTAACACTTTTTTAACTCCGACAGCCAATAAACTATGTCTATTAACTAGAGCTTTATGAGCACCACCATCTATCTGTATCCGGCCAGTTACCAAACTGCCACTTGCAAGCCATTTTTTCCTTGCAGGAATCGAACATTCCTGTGCCAAACAAACAGTGCCTGTCTGCCCGCTAATTGCCTTGTTAATAGTTTCAATCCCTCTGATTCCAAAAATTACCACTTTTATACCCATTCTAGTGGCAAGCCGTGCGAAAGTAAGCTTCGAAACCATCCCTCCAAGACCAAGACTAGATTTTTCTTTGTCAGCGAGCGATAAAACATTTTCGTCGATATTATCGATCGTCGAAACGACATGACCATCTCGGTCTAATACACCTGCTACAGACGTGCTGAAAAGCAGAAGCGTCGCTCCAAATCCAATTGCGATTAAGCTTGCCAGCTCATCGTTATCTGAAAATTTCAGTTCCAAGTTGCTAACAACATCATTTTCATTTGCAATTGGGATAATATTATTTGCCCAAAGTTCCTCGTAAGTTTTCTTCAGTTGAAGAAATTGATCACGGTTAGAGAAATGTTGCCGCTCACATAAACTCTGTGCAATAGAAATATTGTAGTTTTTAAAATATTCGGAATACTTATTTAACAGTAATGGATTACCGACCGCCGCAGCTGCCTTTTTCTCGCTAAGCGTGCCAGAATAATTTTTAAGAAATTTCTTTCCAGCGGCTACCGCTCCCGAAGAAACAAGCACCAAATTATATTCATGATGTATCAGCGAGACTTGCCTGGCGATATCAGACATTACGGCTTCATCCAACTCTCCGTTTGCATTGGTGATGGAAGCAGTTCCAAATTTTAATATAAGGATAGGTTTTGCCAAAATTTAATTGAAAGATGCAAAGTTATAAAAACTTAAAGAAGCCCCACAGATTTTAACTGATCAAAAACTATATTTCGTCGAGCAGTGCTTTCTTGCTTGTATTTAGCATGTTGATATCTTCATTCGACAATTGGTGTGGCTCAAGATTAAGCGATCTCAATGTTTCTATAATTACGTGACTAATGGCAATGCGGGAAAACCATTTTTTATCAGCAGGAATAATGTACCACGGAGCATAGGGTTTGGTAGTCGCAGAAATAGCATCTTCATACGCGCTCATATACCTATCCCATAACGCGCGTTCATTCACATCAAGAGAAGAAAATTTCCAATTTTTCAACGGCTCATCGATTCTGTCAAGGAAACGCTTTTTCTGTTCGCTTTTTGAGACATTTAAAAAGAATTTGATGATAACCGTGCCATTTTTACTTAGGTGTTCTTCAAATTCGCGAATACTCTCATATCTTTCTTCCCAAAAAATATCGTCTAAAGCGTCCAAGTTAAAATCCGGAAGATTCTCTTTAGCGATCAGCTCCGGGTGAACCTTACAAACTAGGACATTTTCATAGTGCGAGCGATTATGGATACCGAATTTAGACCGTTCCGGAAGTGCCTTATTATGCCGCCAGAGAAAGTCATGTAGATAATCTTCTTCCGACGGTTGCTTGAAACTATGTACCTGACAGCCCTGTGGATTAATACCACTCATCACATGTTGAATTGCGCTGTCTTTTCCAGCAGCGTCCATGGCCTGAAAAATAATAAGCAGCGCGTGTTTCCCATTGACGTAGAATTTTTCCTGCAAATCAAGGAGCTCTTTTTTAGCGGCTTCCAGGAGTTCACCAGCATCTTCCTTTTGGTAGTCAGCTGAAAAATTTGTTGGGTGATCCGACAGAGTTAGTCTAACTCCTTCGTTAATAAGAAATTTTTTAGCTAATGAATACATTTGTAAAGATTATCTTTATCGCTGAACTTTTTAAGCTGTTACTACGTTCAATATAACAAGATGTTTCGTTAAAAGTTCGACATTGTTTAATAATCTATGTTCAACGAGATCAAAAAAAAATCAGTCCGCTATACCCTTGTTTTTTTCTATTTACTTATTATTTTCTTTTGCGTTTTAGAGCTAAACTTTTTATGGATGTTTGGTTACTCTCCCAATTCGAAAGATATAAGAAGTCCAAACATCGCTATTGCTTCAGAGCTTTATACTGTTGACGGTAAGCTTATAAGTCGTTATTACACTGAAAACCGGACGCCGGTAGAATTCGGCAAGATTTCGCCTTTCGTAATTAATGCGCTAGTCGCAACTGAAGATGTTCGTTTTTACAAACACATTGGCGTTGATGTCATTTCCTTAGTTTCTAGCACGATTTCAACCGCTAACGGCGACAAACGTGGTGCCAGTACAATAACACAGCAGTTGGCGAAAAATCTATATAGTACCCGCAACAATAGATCACAAGGTTTGATTAGATACGTTCCAGGACTGAGGACGATCATTTATAAGCTTAAAGAATGGGTTACCGCCTATAAGCTGGAAAGTCATTATGATAAAAACGAAATATTAACGCTCTATCTAAATACTGTCCCCTTTGGCAATAGCACCTTTGGCATTAAAACTGCAGCCAAACGCTACTTCAATAAAACACCAGACAGGTTGCAGGTTGATGAAGCGGCCCTCTTAGTCGGAATGCTAAAGGCAACCTCCACATATAACCCCATTAGAAATCCCGAAAAATCTATTGAGCGAAGAAATATAGTACTATCACAAATGCATAAATATAACTTCATCACGGAAGATGAGTATAGGAAATATTTAAGTAGACCACTAAAACTTTCGGTGTCCGAAATCATTACTGATAGCCAGGGTGATTCTTATCTACGCTCTGCGGTCGCACGATATTTGGAAAAATGGTGTCTGGAAAACGGCTATGATCTTTATGAAGATGGCTTAAAAATATACACGACCATCGACTCAAAACTTCAACTCTATGCACAAAGCGCGGTGTCTTCACAAATGAAAACCCTCCAAAAAAGGTTCGAAAATGCATGGGGAGCTGAAGACCCTTGGCAGGATCTCGATGGCAATCCGATTCCTGATTTTGAAATGAGTCGAGCAAAACGACTTCCTTTATTTGCTAATCTTACAAAAAAATACAAGGCAAGTCCAGATTCTATCAACTATTATTTGAATTTAAAAAAGAAAATGCGAATTTTCTCTTGGGAAGGAGACAAAGATGTAGTGTATTCTACACTCGATTCAATTGCATATTATTCAAAAATATTAAATGCCGGAATGATGAGCTTTGATCCATTTACCGGTCATATAAAAACCTGGGTTGGAGGAATAGATTTTAATCATTTTAAGTATGACCACGTTAATCAAGCTAAAAGACAGGCAGGCTCAACATTTAAACCATTCGCATACCTTGCCGCATTACAAAGTGGATTAAATCCTTGCGATAAGTTTATTGATCAAGCAGTGAGTATCCCCTACGAAGAAAACGGCAAAAAACAGGTCTGGGAACCGAAAAATTCTAATTATGTCTTTACTGGTCGAGAAATGTCTTTGCGTTGGGCTATGGCAAAATCGGTTAACTCGATCACTGCCCAAGTGACGCAACAGGTCGGCCCGGAAAATGTCGTTAAGTACGCCCATGCGGTCGGAATCGAAAGTGAACTTGAAGCCGTACCGTCTGTTGGTCTCGGTTCTTTCGATGTTTCAGTCTTTGAAATGGTTAGGGCATATGGAACCTTTTTAAATAAGGGCGTTAAAACAGAACCTATTCTGGTACATCAAATAACAGACCGAGACGGAAATGTGATTGAGAAGTTCAAAGCGGAGCAAAAAAGAGCTATTAGCGAAGAAATAGCTTGGTTGATGTTATACATGTTTCGTGGTGGAATGGAAGAGCCTGAAGGCACCTCTCAAGCGCTTTGGTCTTGGTGGCCGGAAATATCTACCAATGGCAATCAAATTGGTGGCAAAACTGGAACCTCTACTCAATATGTCGATGGTTGGTATATGGGTATTACAAAAGATTTGGTTACAGGAGTTTGGGTAGGATGCGATGAGCGTACGGCACATTTTCGCACTTCAGAAACTGGAGAGGGCTCAAGAACCGCATTGCCAATTTTCGGAAAATTTATGCAAAAAGTATATGGAGATCCTACAACCGGATATACCTACGGACGTTTTCCGAAGCCGGGAGTGGATATCACTAGAGACTATGACTGTACCACTGCTTGGTCAAAACGAGATACGACAGACGCAGATAGCCTACAGTTTGATTCTCTGAAATTACTAGACTTACCGCAATCTTCTTTAGATTCAAATATTAGTCAGATAAAAATTGATGTTCAAGAACCTGTAAACGAAAGCCCACGAGCTACAGACCCACGTCAAGTTATTCCAAAAACTGAGCCACCAAAATCAGCTCGGGAACAAAGACAGGACGCTAGAAGAGAACGTAAAAGCAATGATTAGCTTGCAATATTTTGCCTATTTTCATTTTAATTTCATCTTTCAGAAATAGCTTCGACAAAGATTTGTGGTTAATTATGGAAGCGACAAATTTAAATCTAGGTGATAATTCTTGTTCGTATGTAAAAAGATACCACTTTAAGAGAAACCAAACCTAGAACTTTGAAAATTCTATCACTAATTTGTTTTAAATTAATACTCTATAAATAGAAACTAAACAACCATAATCTTTTTTATACGTACATTAGTTTATAAAAAAAGCTTGGTATGACCCACTTGAAAATGAAGAAAATAAAAGTATCCGTGCTGTTAGTCGGCATGCTGATTTTTACAGCTCTTATAAGTTCAATCACCGCTCATGGCCAATCACAATTTGGACAAAATAAGGTTCGATACAAAAATTTAAAATTCAAGGTTTATCAGACTCCACATTTTGAGCTATACTATTATCTCAAGAACGACAGCCTCATAAAAAGATTTGCCCAAGAAAATGAAATCTGGTACGACCTTCATCAACAGGTTTTCAGGGATACATTTACGACAAAAAATCCATTCATTCTTTACGAAAACCACCCCGACTTCCAACAAACAACTGCTTTGGAAGGAGAAATAAGTGTGGGTACCGGTGGTGTAACTGAGGGAATGAAGAACAGAGTTATAATGCCTGTAATGACTCTAAATACGCAAACAAGACACGTTCAGGGCCACGAGCTTGTCCACGCATTTCAATATCATACATTGATCGAAGGAGACTCAACTAACCTTGAAAATATTGGAAATTTACCGCTTTGGATGGTTGAAGGCATGGCTGAGTACCTGTCAATCGGTAAAGTTGATGCCTACACAGCAATGTGGATGAGAGATGCTTATCTGAATAAAAACATCCCTAGCTTAGATGAACTAACAAACAGTAATGAGTTTTTTCCTTATCGATACGGCCAGGCGTTTTGGGCGTACGTGGGGTCAACCTATGGCGATACTATAATTGTTCCGTTTTTTAAATCAACTGCAAAATATGGCTATCAACAAGCGATAAGGCGGACATTTGGCTATGACGAAAGAACACTTTCAGGACTTTGGAAAGCAAGTATTGAAAATGCCTATAAGCCTTACCTAAAAGATACTGCACAAATCCCAATCGGTAAGAAAATAATCGATGAGAAAAACGGCGGCGATAGCTATAATGTAGCGCCCTCCGTTTCGCCGGATGGTAAATATGTAGCATTTATCTCAGAAAAAGATCTTTTAAGTATAGACCTGTTCTTGGCAAATGCACAAACTGGTGAAATTATCCGGAGCCTAACAAGCAAAACCACCAGTGCTCACGTCGATGAATTAAGTTTTATTGAATCGGCCGGCGCCTGGTCGCCAGACAGTAGACGATTTGCTTCAAGTGTCTTTAGTGCTGGTCGTACACAGCTTTTGATAACTGACATTTCAAATGGTCGAACGTTAGAAACTTTACCGATGGGTGACGTAGGAGAATTTAGCAACCTTGCTTGGGCACCAAATGGTGAAGATATAGCTTTCTCGGGACTAAAAAACGGACAATCAGACATTTATATTTACAACGTTAGAAGTCGGCGCCTTACACAATTAACTAACGATCAGTTTTCAGATTACCAGCCAGATTTTTCGCCAGATGGAAAAAGTATTGTTTTTAGTAGTGATCGAACTACCTATGCCGGAATAGATAAAAAAGCGAATATTACTTTAAATCTCGCTGTGATTGATATCAGATCCAAAGTCGTTAAAGACATTCCGGTTTTTGATGGAGCTAACAACCTAAATCCTCAATATTCTGCAGACGGAAGCCAAATCTACTTTCTGTCAAATAGAGATGGTTTTAGAAACATGTATAGATATACTCCAATTGGCAGCAAAGTGGAGCAATTAACCGACTATTTTACTGGAATAAGTGGAATAACGGAGTACTCACCAGCAATCAGTGTTTCTCAAAGCGATAATATTGTCTACTCTTATTATCGCGCTCAGAAGTACACAATATACAATGCAAAAGCCAGCGATTTCATAGCAAAAGTTGTGGACCCTAACGATTTAAACTTTGACGCGGCAACATTACCTCCGCCTGTATCTGTAGGTGTTGATTTAATCAATGCCAATTTAAATAACTATGAAAGATTTGAACTTATTCCAAAAGACTCGATAAAGACAATAGCTTACCGACCAAAATTTAAGTTAGATGCTCTGTCAAGCAGCGGTGTCGGTGCATCAGTAGGGCAGTTTGGTGCAGGTTTAAATAGTGGTATTCAAGGTATTTTTAGCGATATTCTTGGGCGAAACCAAATATTTGCTACAGCGATGATTAACGGCGAAATTTACGATTTTGGCGGTCAGGCAGTGTACGTAAACCAAGAAGGAAGAATCAATTGGGGATTTTCAGCGTCTCATATTCCGTTTCAAAATGGAAATGTTTCTGAATCTGTCGAAAACCTAGACGGATATGGCCAGGCCTACAACCAACGATACGACATGATCCGTACGTTTCAAGACCAAGTACAACTTTTTGCTTCCTATCCATTTTCACGTGCCGCACGATTCGAAGTTGGGGCGGGAGGATCTCGTTTTAGTTATCGTGTAGACCGGTTCAATAATTATTATCAGCTCGATCCTAATAGTGGTCAAATTGGCTTTGGATTAGGAACCTCCCGCGAAAAACTAACTAAGCAAGAATTATCACAAACGTATGGTACTGGTGCACTTGAACCATTTAGTATATTTCAGCTGAGTACAGGATTTGTCGGCGACAACTCATTTTTCGGAGCCGTTGCACCATTAAGTGGATATAGATATCGGTTTGGAGCAGAAACCTACCAAGGAGATTATAAGTTAAATGTCTTAACTGCAGATGTTCGTAAATACTTACGCATTAAACCTGTGACATTTGCAGTTCGGGCCTTCAGTACTTCGCGTATTGGTCAAGACGCAGATAGACTTTTTCCGCTTTATCTAGGAGGATACCCGTTCTATTTCATACGAGGATATGATCCCAATTCATTTTATAGAACTGGGGGCGCAGCCGCGCAACCCGGGAAATTTGGATTAAACCAACTTACTGGAACAAAAATAGCAGCATTTAACTTCGAAGTCCGCTTACCGTTTACCGGGCCTAAAAAATTAGCAGCGATTGAATCTAAATTTTTGGTTTCCGACTTGAATTTGTTTTTTGATGCAGGCTTAGCGTACGACAAGGACTCTAAGGTTGCTTTTAACTCTCAACCAGGACTAGTTGGCACCGGAATAGACCCTGCAACAGGATCTACAGTTAATATATACGAGCGCGTGCCTGCAATGAGTGCCGGATTATCTCTAAGAGTAAATTTATTCGGATACCTCATTCTGGAACCATATGCAGCGATTCCTTTCCAGCGCAAAGACGTAAATGGCGCGGTGTTTGGTCTAATTTTTGCACCGGGTTGGTAGAACCCCTAATACTAAAAAAGCCGCTTCGATCTGAAGCGGCTTTTTTAGTATTAATATGCTTATGCCTGCAGGTCTTGATAATTAAAGAGAGAAAGCGAGTTGATGCGCCTAATATTGTTTCTTTCGTAATCCAAACCAATACTCAGGTCTAACCAATCAGGATTAACATCTCTGACAATCCTTTCTTTTTGACTGCGCGTAAACCTGCTAATTAGCTTAAACCGGTGCAAAGCAATTTGCTCTGTATTCAATTCCTCAAAATAAATGAGGCGTGTAAGTTGCGATGTGGCCTCAAAAAACAAATTGGGCACGTCTCGATAAAATTGCATGGTTTTCATCAGATCAGTACTCATTCCAACATGCATTGTACCACGGTTTCGGTCGGTTACCACATAAACATACTTTTTCATAATCTAAAATTTTATCAGCTCTTACGTTTTTGTTATTTGTATTCTTTTGTATAAAATATTATTACTAATTTTATGAGCATAAATTTACTAATAATTTTAGCATTTACAAATTTATTTTTAAAATGAGCAATATTTCATCAAACCTTAAATTTCTACGTAAAAGAAAGGGCATTACACAACAGCAATTTGCCGATTTAAATAGCATAAAAAGATCGCTAGTCGGTGCTTATGAAGAAGATCGAGCTGAGCCTAAGTATGAGCTATTAAAGACGTTCGCAGAGTTCTATGAGATGAGTATGGATGAATTGATCACTGATAAGATCAATGATAAATGGAAACCAAAGCCATTAAGCGATCGTGGAAATCTAAGAATATTAAGCATTTCCGTCGATAATAGTGATCGTGAAAATATTGAGCTTGTGCCTATAAAGGCATGTGCAGGATATCTAAATGGTTATGCGGATCCGGAATTTATAGCAGAGCTTCCAAAGTTCCACCTTCCAATGTTCAGGCAAGGAACATACAGAGCCTTTGAAATAACTGGAGATTCTATGCTTCCACTTCCGTCAGAAACAGTCATCATTGGAGAATATCTAGAAAACTGGAATGATCTTAAACCAGGCGATACCTACGTCTTTATTTCCAAATGTGAAGGCATTGTTTTCAAACGAGCAGGAAATAAATTTAAAGATTCGAAAACAATTAAATTAGTATCTGACAACCCCGTATATGAGCCTTATACTATTCCGTCAGACGATATTCTGGAGATATGGAAGTCAAAAGCCTACATCTCAACCTCCTTCCCAGAACCAACTCCTGAACCTACAATGGAAAGCTTGACAAGCATGATGACCCAAATGCAAAAATCAATTGCAAATATTCAAAAAATGTAACAATTAAGTTACAATAATTGCGTTAAACCTATTAGGTGTTTGTCGTCTAATCAATAACCTAATTACAAAATATTAAACCTAAAAAATGAAAAAACTATTTATCATTTGCGCTTTAGTAACAAGCGCCGCTTCTTACAGCTACGCACAGGATCAAGGTGGATTTGGTGGTGGTCCAGGCGGAGCAGGTGGATATGGAGGCCGCGGTCAAGGGCAAGGAGGACAGAATGCACAAGCACGAACACCTGAGGCAAAGTCCCAAACATATTTGGAAACGTTAATGGAATCGTTTATTTTGAATAAAGAACAGCGCGCTCAGACTTTAGCAATTCTGATAAACGAAAATAAATCTTTAGACAGTTTAATGGCTACTATGGTTCCGCCTCAAGGCAGTCAACCTCAGCCTGGTGCTGCCCCGGATCCGGGCGCTATGCAATCAAGACAAGCACTTATGCAATCAATCCAGCCAAAAAGAAAAGCAATTATGGATGCAGCCGAAGCTCAGTTCATTTCGGTATTATCTGAAAAACAAAGAAAGCTTTACCTTTCTTCTATTAAAGATCGACCGGAAACTCAAGGATTTGGTGTGACTGGCGGTCGTGGTGGACAACAAGGACAAGGTGGCCAGGGTAGAGGTCAAGGTGGTCAAGGTGGGTTTGGCGGAGGCGGTGGTGGATTTGGCGGTGGTGGTGGACGGGAATTTGGAGGGGGTGGCTTCTAACCTTGAAAATAATTAACCCATTAATAAAAATTAAACTTTCTCACCCTATATTTATTAACCAATTTAAATCTAAAAATTAAATGAAAAAATTACTAGTTATTGCAGCGCTTCTTGTAAGCGCAGTTTCTTTCAGTAAGGCACAAGGATACGGTCAACAAGGCACTCCTGAAGAACAAGCACAACGATCTCTTGACAGACCTTCTGTCGTTGCTCTTAACCTTACTGCAGACCAAAAAACAAAAGCAATGCCTATTCTCGTTGCTTACAACAAGGCAGTTGCTGATCTTAGAGCAAAGGCAATGGCGGGCGGCGGTGACATGCAAGCTGCTATGACAGAAATTCGTCCTAAAATGACGACTCTAGCAGATGAAAACGAGAAACTGCTAGTTGCTATGTTAACTGTAGACCAAAAGAAAGCATATGATGCTGCTCTTGCAACTGCTAAGCAAAACAATCCAAATGCTACTACAGTAATTATTGGTGGCGGACGTGGTGGTCAACGCCCTCCAGGTCAATAATTTGTTAACCGAATTAAAAAGGCGTCGACATTGTTCGGCGCTTTTTTTGTTCCACGTCTTTTCGATTTAGTTAAAAATTCTTCTGCGCAACCCAAGAAGCAAATCTCTTTTTATACTTTATCTTTGAACTCAATGGATAAAGTAAATTCATTTATAAATACGCGCCTTGAAAGCCGCAAAAAACTGGATTCTTTGCGTACTCTCCGTAAAGATAGAAGTTTGATAGATTTTTGCTCCAACGACTACCTCGGATTTGCATCATCAACAGAGCTTAAAAGTCTCATTAAAAATGAGATCGCGAAGAATCCCGATTATTTAACGGGTTCAACAGGATCCAGATTGATTTCCGGTAACGATGAATTTACCGAGAAACTTGAAATGGAAATCGCTTTTTTTCATCGCGCAGAAGCTGGCCTTATCTTCAATTCTGGTTATGATGCAAACCTTGGCTTATTTTCATCAATAGCTCACAGGGGTGATACAATTATAACAGACGAATTAATCCATGCATCAATTATCGATGGCACCCGATTAAGTGCCGCAAACCGCTTTGTCTTTAAACACAATGATTTACAAAGCCTGGAAGATAAATTGCGATTAGCTAAGGGAAACATCTTTGTAGCTATCGAAAGCGTTTATTCAATGGATGGAGATGAAGCGCCTCTAGAGGCAATAGTAACCCTGGCAGAAAAATACAATGCGGCAATTATAGTAGATGAGGCTCACGCTACCGGCATCTTTGGCTTACGCGGTCGCGGACTAGTCCACGAATACAATTTGCAGGAGCGTATATTCGCGCGAATAATCACATTTGGAAAAGCGCTGGGTACGTGCGGTGCCATTGTTTTAGGCAGCGAATCCCTTCGCTCCTACCTGATAAATTTTGCCCGTTCCTTCATTTATACAACAGCAGCGCCTTTCTATGCACATCTTAGTGTAAAAATGGCTTACCGACTTTTGGAATTTTCAGACCACCAACGATTAATTCATCATAAAATAGAATTCTTTAAGCAAGCAGCTGAAGAAATCTCGATGCAATTTCTGAATAGCCGGTCTGCCATTCAGAGTCTAGTAATCGGCGGTAATCAACAAACAAAAATTGCTTCAAAATTCTTACAAAAAAAAGGTTTTGACGTACGACCTATCCTACACCCTACCGTGCCTGAGGGAAAAGAAAGATTAAGGATTTGTCTACACACATTTAATACCGATAAAGACCTTGTAAATTTGGCAGCTACCCTAAAAGAGTTGAGATGAAACCTTTATTTATTACAGCCATCGGCACAGACGTTGGAAAAACTATTATTTCCGCGATTACTATAGAATCATTAAAAGCAGATTACTGGAAACCGGTGCAATGCGGAGACCTTCAATATTCGGACACAGAAAAAGTAAAAAATCTTATTTCCAATACCGAATCGGTATTTCACCCCGAAGCCTACCGCTTAACTCAGCCCTTTTCTCCACATAAGGCTGCAGACCTCGACCATACCTGTGTTGAATTAGAAAAGATTATCATTCCAAAATCTTCCAATAGATTAATCATCGAAGGTGCCGGCGGACTGATGGTGCCACTTAACGAGAGTACTATGGTAATCGATTTGATCAAGAAACTTGATGCAGAGGTCATTCTAGTTTCAAAAAATTACCTGGGTAGCATCAACCACACCCTCTTATCTCTTTTAGCACTGCAAGCAAATAATATCCCCATTAGGGCAATTATATTCAATGGCTACCGCGATGATTATACCGAAAATGTTATTTTGAAATACTCGGGAATTAGTTCTGTGGCGCGAATACCTTTTATTGAAGTATTAAATAAAGAATCCATCAAGCGAGCGGGTGCCTCGATAGACGCATTAAATTTATAGAATGAAGAGTATCGCAGTAATAGGCTCAGGAACCATGGGAAACGGAATTGCACATACTTTTGCGCAGTTTGGATACCAAGTTAATCTTATCGATATCAATGAATCAATACTTGATCAAAGTTTAGGTATAATTTCATCTAACCTAGAAAGACAAGTAAGCAAGGGAACAATTACTCGCGACAGAAAAGAAGGAACTTTAAATAACATCACACTATTTACAGATCTAAAGACAGGAACTGAAAAAGCCGATCTAATCATCGAAGCGGCCACGGAAAATTCAGCAGTTAAAATTGATATTTTCAAGAGCTTGGATTCATTTTGCAAAGCTGACGCAATTTTAGCCAGCAATACATCGTCTATTCCGATAACGAAACTTGCCTCGGCAACTGCAAGACCTCAAAATGTCATCGGAATGCACTTCATGAATCCAGTGCCTTTAATGAAGCTTGTCGAGGTAATAAAAGGTCGAGAAACATCCGACAGAACTACCAAAATCATTATGGAGCTTTCTAGGGAACTGGGGAAATCGCCGGTTGAAGTAAACGATGCACCGGGTTTTGTGGCTAACCGCATCCTTATGCCGATGATAAATGAAGCGATTTATACCCTAAATGAAGGGATTGCAGGTGTAAACGAAATCGATGAAGTGATGAAGCTTGGAATGGGTCATCATATGGGTCCATTACAACTTGCAGATTTCATTGGCTTGGATGTATGTCTCGCGATCCTGAATATTTTATTGGAAGGCTTGAAAAACGACAAATATTTACCTTGTCCCTTGCTTAAAAGCATGGTTTTAGCTGGCAATAAGGGGATCAAATCCGGCAATGGCTTTTATAATTACGCTCAAATCGGAAAAGAGCTTACCGTTTCTGAGCAGTTCAGAAAATAAGCTCACATTTTCTCGGGAACATCGATTCCCAGTAAGCGCATCCCTTTTTTTAGAACAGCGGCAACCGCAGAAGAAAGCTGCAGCCTAAATATCCTCTCCTCTTCCTTTGCAGCTTTTAATATAGGCTCTTCATGATAGAACTTATTGTACATTTTTGCGAGCTCATAAATATAATTAGCAAGTTGCGCCGGACTGTATTCATTCGCAGAAACTTTAATGATTTTAGGGTAGTTACCTAACAAAATAATCAGTTCGCGCTCAGATAGTGTCAGCTCTGTATGGGTAATTTCCAATCCCAACAGGTGAGGTGCTTTAGCTAAAACAGATTTAATCCGCGCATGAGTGTATTGAATAAATGGTCCAGTATTTCCCTGAAAGTCAATTGATTCATTGGGGTCAAATAAAAGCTGCTTCTTCGGATCTACACGCAGCAGAAAGTATTTAAGCGCACCCATCCCTATCATCTGATATAGACTTGATCTTTCTTGTTCCGAAAGACCATCGACCTTACCCAACTCCTCCGTACGCTGTCGAGCGGTATCAACCATCTCATCGATCAGGTCATCAGCGTCAACTACCGTTCCTTCTCTTGACTTCATCTTCCCAGTTGGGAGATCGACCATTCCATAAGATAAATGATGCAAACCCTTGGCCCATTCTTTCTCAAGCTTACTTAAAATCAAAAAAAGTACTTTAAAGTGGTAATCTTGCTCATTTCCAACCACATACAGCGACTCATCCATCTTGAAGTCATCGTATTTTAGTTGAGCAGTACCTAGATCCTGGGTAATATAAACAGAAGTGCCATCTGCTCTAAGTACAAGTTTTTGGTCAAGTCCATCGTTCGTTAAATCAATCCAAACCGATCCATCATCTTTTCTGAAAAATACTCCCTTTTCAACGCCCTCATTTACTATATCCTTACCTAAAAGGTAAGTGTTCGATTCATAATAGTACTTATCAAAATCTACCCCGAGTTTCCTATAAGTAATATCAAATCCTTCATAAACCCAGCTGTTCATTTTACTCCAGAGATTAATGACTTCAGAATCATTCGCTTCCCATTTCTGGAGCATCGTTTGTGCCTCAACTATTATTGGTGCTACCCGCTTCGCTTCTTCTTCTGTCTTCCCTGATATCCTCAATTCTTCAATTTGTTTTTTGTATTCCTTATCAAAAAGCACATAATACTTTCCGGCTAGATGATCACCTTTCAGGCCACTGCTCTCAGGCGTTTCACCATTCCCAAATTTTTGCCATGCCAGCATCGATTTGCAGATATGTATCCCACGGTCATTTACCAGATTAACTTTAAAAACATCGTATCCGTACGCGCTTAGAATTCCCGAAACAGAATATCCGAGCAAATTATTTCGAATATGCCCCAGGTGGAGTGGTTTATTTGTATTAGGAGAAGAATACTCAACCATAATTTTTTTTCCGTTCGCGGCAAATTGTCCGAATTCGGGTTTTAAAATTTCAGATTTGAAAGTCCTGATCCAATAACCATCGGATATGGATAAGTTTAGAAAACCCTTTATAACATTAAAGCCAGTAACTTGTGCAGTGTTTTGCAATAAATATTCGCCTATCTCTGCTCCCGTCTGCTCAGGTGATTTTTTAGAGAATCGAGTAAACGCGAATGAAACAATCGTAATTTGTCCTTCAAATTCCTTTCGGGTTTCTTGCAGAGTAACTTGATCCTCAGAAATCCTGACGTCATATAACTCGCTAACAGCATTGCGCGCTCCGGCGATAATAATATTGTCTATAGTCATAATTTTAAAAGCCTCACTCCCATAAAAACAGAAGATTATAATTTAGGAAGCTTATGCTTCAAGCGCTTTGCTTTTTTTATCTTTGCCAAAATTATATAAAAAATGCAGAGTTACGCTGAATTTCTTGACCAGAGCGTTGGCTTCCCCCAAGAAGGCTTTGAAATGATTGAAGATGAATTATATTTTCATGATTTAAACCTCATGGAGATGATAGAAACCTATGGAACCCCCTTACGGTTTACATATCTGCCTATCATTAGCAAGAAAATACAACAGGCCAAGTTGCTTTTTCAATCCGCAATCGTTAAGAACAACTACCGCGGCGGTTACAAATATTGCTACTGTACCAAGAGTTCACATTTCAAACATATTGTCGAAGAAGCTTTAAGAAACGATATCCACCTTGAAACTTCATCTGCTTTTGATATGCCGATGATTGATATGCTTGAAAAAAAAGGTGCCTTAGATAAGAATATCACCGTTATTTGTAATGGATTCAAAACCTACCAATACAAGCAATATATTATTGATATGTTGCATGATGGCTACTCAAATATCATCCCTATTCTGGATAGCAAAGAAGAATTTAATCTCTACGATGATGAATTGGATATCCACTGTAATCTTGGTATACGTATAGCAGCTGAAGAGCAGCCTGATTCGCAATTTTACACTTCCAGACTGGGTATCCGAATGGAGGATATTATTGACTTCTATAATAATAAGATTGCGTCTAATCCGAATTTCAAAGTTAAAGTTCTTCATTTTTTCATAAACTCAGGCATCTCAGACACCCCGTACTATTGGAACGAACTAGAGAAATACGTAACACTCTATTGCAAATTCAAGAAACTCAATCCTTATCTAACAACATTAGATATTGGCGGCGGAATGCCGTTTAAAGACTCGCTTGTGTTCGATTTTGATTATGAATATATGGTGAATGAGATTGTGAAACGAATAAAAGAAATTTGTGCTGAACATGATGTGATCGAACCTGATATTATTACAGAATTCGGAAAATATACGGTTGCGGAAGCTTCAGGGATACTCTACAAGGTGTTGGGGCGAAAACAACAGAATGACCGCGAGAAATGGTTAATGTTAGATGGATCGTTCATTACAAATCTTCCTGATGTTTGGGCGTTGAACCAAAAATACATTTTGCTGCCTGTTAATAACTGGGACTCTGAGTATGAGCGTGTAAACCTTGGCGGAATAACGTGCGACGGACAAGATTACTATAATCAGGAAGCTCATATGAATAGCGTCTTCATGCCAAAAACCCGAAAAATTCAATATCTTGGATTTTTTAATACCGGTGCCTATCAAGAAGTTCTGAGCGGATACGGTGGAATACATCACTGTTTACTCCCCTCTCCAAAACATGTCATTATTCGCAGAAACCGCGACGAAACATTCAATTTTGAGGTTTTTGGCGAAGAACAAAATAGTAAACAAGTAATGAAAATCTTAGGATACACGTAAAAATTCGATGGTTCGTTTGCTTCTTTCTATAGCCGCCATGGCTTTATGCCTAATCTCTTGCCGAAGCGAAAGTAAACCAATAGAAAACACTAACGCCTCTGAAATTCAAATAGACAGTATTGTTAAATTTATCACACTCGATTTCGAGATGGACGGCCGTCCGAGTAAAGCGGTAATAAATCTCAAATACAAAAATTTCGGAAATAAAAAAGCTTTTCCATTATCGTTGTTTATCACAATAAATACGGTAGATAAAGATTCAATAGGTTTTCCGACAAACAAGGAGGATACTCTTTTTCACCAGCTAGAAGACGAAATTCTAGCTAAATTAACCCCTTCAGGCAATTATTGTTATGTAGGCACAACTACCATTTATGGCTACCGGGATATCCTGTTCTTTATTAAACCTAAAGACAAAATAAAATCAGAAAAAATATTAAAAACTATTCAAAAGAAAAATTCGAGAATTCAATCAATCACGTTTGACAATGACCCCGAATGGGAAAGCGTTGCTGAGTTCTACGAAGCAATAAAAATTTAAGTATCATACCTATCGAGTAGCTTTATTAGTGTTAAAAAATCTTTCGGATAAGGCGCATTGAAACTCATTTCCGTTTCTTTATTAATTTTTAGAGTAAGACTAACAGCATGTAAAGCCAGCCTTTTCATAATTGGCTGTTCCTCCTGATCTTTCCCTAGTCGATAAGCGCGTTTGATATCCGATAAAAAAACTAGATTACCTCCATAAAGCTCATCGCCGGCAATGGAAGCTCGCTGAGTAGCCAAATGTATGCGAATCTGATGCATTCTCCCCGTTTTAGGTCTGCAGTCAACCAGAGTATAATGTTTGTAAAATGTCAAGGAATTGAAAAGAGTTTCAGATGGTTTACCTTCCTGCTTGCTTATACTAACATTCTTGTTTCCGAGATTTAGAATGGGAAGGTCAACGATGACATTTTCAAACGCATGCGCACCTTCTATTAAAGCATGATATACTTTTTGCACTTTCCTATGCTCAAACTGCATGGAAACAAAGCGATAAGTCTCAGGATTTTTTGCAATAATTAAAGCGCCAGAGGTTTCTTTGTCAAGTCGGTGACAAACCTGTGCGTCTGCAGCGTATTCTTTTGCTAATCGGATGAGGCTGGTTCCCTGACTTTTAACGATATCATCTTTGCCTGTCCTTTCATCTAAAGAGCTTAGAAAGGGTGGTTTATTTACAACAATTACATTATCGTCTTCAAACAGGATTGTATCCGCAAAACTATACTTCACATCAATTAAATAGGATGCAAAAATACGGTTTTAGGTGGAGATTAACTTCGTTAAAGCGATTCGAATTTGTAGCCCACACCTTTAACTGTGGCAACGTAGTTATCCCCCAGCTTTTCGCGCAGTTTACGAATATGTACATCTATAGTACGATTGGTTACGATTACGGAATCTTCCCAAATACTCTTTAATATGATTTCCCGGGTATAAACTTTGCCGGGTCTAGATGCAAGTAGATATAAAAGTTCAAATTCTTTTTTTGCTAATACGATCTTTTCTCCTCTGCGATAAACCAAAAATGTCTCTCTGTCAATGATAAGATCAGCGATTTCAATCTTATTTTCGATTACCTCATCTGCCTGCGAGTTACGACGCAGGATCGCATTAATTCTGCTAATTAAAGCCCGTGGCTTAATAGGTTTCGCGATATAATCATCCGCTCCAACATTAAAACCAGCGATTTCAGAATATTCTTCGCTTCTTGCCGTTAAAAATACCATAAAGGTATTCTTAAACTCTGGCATTGATCGAAGTAAACGGCATACCTCAATCCCATCCATCTTCGGCATCATGATATCGAGAATAATAAGATCGGGCAGAAATTTCTTAGCTTCGGTTATCGCGGCCTGACCATTTGCCGCCGTGTAAACCTGATAGCCTTCTTTCTTTAGATTATACTCAATCAGCTCAAGAATGTCAGGTTCATCGTCAACTATCAATATCTTGGGTCTGGTCGTGTTCATTTAATTTTAATTTAACGCTAAAATAAAGGCTATTTGGTATTTATAGATTAAGCGAACATTAAGAAATTGTTAATACAGGTTTTAATTTAACAATTCTTTTACACTATCTAAGTGTTTTGTTCAAGAAATCTTTCAATTCAGCTCCTCTGAGGTTCTTGGCTACAATTTTGCCCTCAGGATCGAGTATAAACGAAGCAGGTATTCCATCAACATGATATCGGCCTGCAACTTTACTATCCCATCTGTTCAAATCAGACACTTGCGTCCAATTCAGCCGATCGTCTTTGATAGCTTTTACCCATGCCTCTTTATTATCATCCAGGGAAACTCCAATAATCGTAAATCCTTTATCTTTAAACGTGTTATATTGAGCAACAATGTTCGGATTCTCAGCCCTACATGGGGCGCACCAAGATGCCCAGAAATCAAGGAGTACATATTTCCCGCGAAGACTTGAAAGTTTAACTAACTTACGTTCAGGTGTTGCTAACTCAAATTCAGGAGCTGGCTGTCCAACCGCCACTTCTTTAATAGCTAACATTTTGTCAACAAAAGACTTAACAGCTTTATTCTCTGGAAATTTTGTTTTGATAGCCTCGGCATAACCAATCAACTCCTTCTCATATCTTAACCTATTATCGTTATCAGGTTGATCGATGCTACTCACTGCGTAAAATCCAGCCAGATTATCTTTATTTCCTTCGCCAAAAGCAAAAGCTTCTTTTATAAACGCATCCATATTAAGCTGAAATTCGGGCAAGAAAACTCTTTCAAGAGAGTCTCTCGCTGAAGGCATCGCAGATACTAAATCGGTGTAGTCGCTTTGTATCTTTTGAAAGACCTTTCCATATTTCCCACTTAGCTGATTAAATTCCTTGATCTTTAGTGATTCTTCAGACCCGTCAATCGTGTAGGCGTTTGATGTATCCGAATAGTTGGTACTAAACTCAATTTCGTCCCCATTTTTAGCCACTAAGAGGAAATTTTTGTCTCCAACTAACAACGTGTAAAAGTTTGGTCCAGTTGACGTCCGGGTAAATTGAAATTCGTCGTTTTCATTCAAAAACGCCGAATCTACCAACTCATCCATCTCATAAAGAAGTACTCTTTTAATTCCTCCACTATTTTCAAGTTTACCTTCGATGCTAAACTTATCTTTGTCTTTACATGAAGCAATGGTGAATAAAACCGCAAATACTGCGAGTACAAATTTTCTCATTTTAATGATTCTAATTTTTTAATAATTTTTCCATTTGCAACTTTAGGGTCGATCTTTCCCTTCGTTAAGCGCATCACCTCTCCCATAAATAATCCAAGTACTGCCTTTTTACCGTTGTTATACTCGATCACTTTTTCCGGATATTGAGATATCACATCTTCAATACACTTGCCCATTACATCGGTATCTGCATCGATCATCAGATTCAAATCTTTTACAATCTGCATCATGTCCTTGTCAAGATTGTTTAATAATGCCGGAAAAAGTTGTTGTGTAGCTGCCGAATTACTTATGACACCTTCGTCAATTAACGAAATTATGTCTGCTATAGATTTTGCTGTGATCGGCAGTTCTGAAATTGATTTGTTATGCTCGTTCAAGAACGACTGAACTGTCCCAATCAGCCAGTTCGTTGAAGCCTTATAATTACTAGTGTATTTAATAATCTCTTCAAAAAAATCAGCTACTGCTTTCTCTGTGGTTAAAACACCCGCATCATATTCTGAAAGGCTGTAATCTGTCATGTAACGTTGGATTCTAGTTTCGGGCAATTCGGGCAATTGAGCCTTCAGTTCTTTGATCCATTCTTCAGTCAGGTGTAAAGGTGGTATATCAGGCTCTGGAAAATATCGGTAATCATAGGCCATTTCCTTCGAGCGTAAAACGGAAGTAACACCCGTTGCGGCATCGAAGTTCAACGTGTTCTGCTCAATATTTCTCCCCGCCTCTAACTCCTCAACTTGTCGTTTAAATTCATAATTAATAGCCTTTTGAATGCTTTTCAAGGAATTTAGGTTTTTGACTTCACATCGGTTTCCATACGATTCAGCGCCCCTTAACCGCACTGAAATATTTGCGTCGCAACGTAAACTTCCTTCTTCCATATTACCATCACAAATTTCAAGATACCGCACCAACTGTCTAATGGAAGCCAAAAATGCTGCAGCCTCTTCGGCAGATCTTAAATCCGGTTCAGATACTATCTCAATAAGCGGAACTCCCGCTCTATTTAAATCAATTAAAGAATACTTGGCGTCTTTATCGTGTAAGCTCTTGCCGGCATCTTCTTCCATATGGATCCGGTTGATTCGAATTACTTTTTCTTCCTGATTTTTTAATTTGATTTTTAGATAACCTTGAATACAAATGGGAGCTTCATCTTGTGTAATCTGATATCCTTTTGGTAAATCCGCATAGAAATAATTCTTCCTGTCAAAACGGTTTATAGCATTAATTGAACAGTTCGTTGCCAATCCCATTTTTACAGCATATTCAACCACCTTCTGGTTTACTTTAGGCAAAGTACCTGGCAACCCAAGAGACACCGGACTAATATGATGATTGGGTTCAGCCCCGAAAGAAGCAGAGTCAGACGAAAAAATTTTTGATTTTGTAGATAACTGGGCGTGTACTTCTAAACCAACGACTAATTCATATTTATGCAAACTAGTGGACGAGACTTTCATTTTCTGTACAAATACTGGTTTTAATAAGTAAAAAACTTTCCAAATATAGTGTTTACGGTCAATAAGAGGGCTTATAGAATAGCTTCGCGAATACGAAGTAACTTAACCAACAAATCTTCGAGTAAATCTAAATGAAGCATATTAGCGCCATCTGATTTTGCATTCTGAGGGTCCGGATGAGTTTCAATAAACAGCCCATCAGCACCAACAGCGATGGCTGCTTTCGCAATGGTTTCTATAAGTGCAGGCTTTCCTCCAGTAACCCCACTTAGCTGATTTGGCTGTTGCAACGAATGGGTACAGTCCATCACAACCGGAACGCCGAAAGACCTCATCTCGGGAATTCCACGAAAATCAACTATAAGATCTTGATAACCAAAGGTATTGCCCCGATCGGTGAGTATTACATTTGTATTTCCAGCATCGTACACTTTATCAACGGCATGCTTCATTGATCCCGCCGATAAAAACTGGCCTTTCTTAATATTTATAGTTTTACCGGTGAGTGCCGCCGCAATCAACAAATCAGTTTGGCGACACAAAAAGGCCGGAATTTGAAGCACATCTGCAAATTCAGCCGCCATCGCAACCTCGATACTCTCATGGATGTCTGTAACAACAGGAACAGCAAATTCTGATCGTATTTTGGCCAGTATCTTTAACGCCTTTTCATCTCCTATACCAGTAAATGAGTCAATACGGGATCGATTTGCTTTTCTGTAAGAACCTTTAAAAATTAGCGGTATTCGGTGCTTTTCTGCTATACCTACGATACGTTCAGCTATCCTTAGCGCGATTTCCTCACCTTCGATTGCACATGGACCAGCCATCAGGAAGAAGTTCTTTGCATCGAGGTTTCTAATCTGCGGAATCTGAGATAAATTCATTAATTTCCTAATTCTGATAAAAACTTAATTCTCATTAATTGTAGTTCCTCACGCGTATATTCATCTCCGCCGAGATCTTGAAGGGCGTTTTCGATAGAATCGACTTCTGTACTTCGGAAGTAATCGAATACCTCACCCTGTCTATCTTCATCGATCATTTCATCAATGTAATAGTTAAGATTTAACTTGGTTCCTGAGTTAACAATTGACTCAACCTCTTTAAGAATGTCTTCATAGGACATCCCTTTTGACGATGCGATATCATCGAGCGCTATTTGTCGGTCAATATTTTGAATAATTGAAACTTTTATGGCTGACTTATTGGCGGCGCTTTTGATAATTAAGTCGACCGGCCTTACGATGTCATTTTCTTCTACGTATGTCTTAATTACCTCGATAAACGCCGCTCCAAACTTGAGAGCCTTCCCCGATCCTACTCCATGAATCTGTTTCAGCTCATCTTGCGTAACAGGATAATTGGTACACATTTCTTCTAGTGATGGGTCCTGGAAGATAACAAAGGGAGGCAGATTTTTTTGCTTTGCGACCCTCTTTCGGAGATCTTTAAGCAATTGTAACAGCTGAGTATCTAAAGCACTCCCGCCCTCCTGCGTTCCATCATCCTGATCATCGTCAGCCGACTCCATCGGTTGATTCAAAATAAACTTCACCGTATATGGACTTTGAATAAAGCTTCGTCCGGATTTGGTAAGCTTTAGTAGTCCATAATTATCAATATCTTTTGATAGGTAATTATTTAAAACCGATTGCCTTAATATGGAGCGCCAAAGTACTAAGCCATCATTCTTCCCACTTCCAAATTCAGGTAACTTATTGTGATCGTACGATGAAATTTGTTGATTATCCACACCCAACATAATATTTATAAGGTGGGCGTCGTCAAACTTTTCTCCTAAGTTCACAACAACTTTTAACAACTTTTGAAGCATTTCCGTTGCATCAAAATAGGATTTTTGTTGACGGCAATTATCGCACATGTTATTGCAGCCTGTTTCATTGAAGTTCTCACCGAAGTAATGTAAAATCTGCTTCCGCCTACAAACCGAAGATTCAGCATAATCAATGACCTCCTTTAGAATCTGCGTACCAATTTCGCGTTCAGAAACAGGCTTGTCTTTCATAAACTTGGCAAGTTTCTCTACATCCTTTTCTGAGTAAAAAGCAATACATACGCCTTCGCCGCCATCGCGCCCTGAACGGCCTGTCTCCTGATAATATCCCTCCATACTTTTTGGGATATCGTGATGAATGACATATCGCACATCAGGTTTATCGATACCCATTCCAAATGCAATTGTTGCTACGATTACATCAACATCCTCCATCAAAAACTTGTCTTGCGTATCTGTTCGCACCTTTGCGTCAAGTCCAGCATGGTAAGGCAAAGCCTTTATCCCATTTAAAACCAAGGCTTCAGCAACCTCTTCAACTTTTTTTCGGCTAAGACAATAAATGATACCCGATTTCCCAATGTTAGATTTTATGTATCGTATGATTTCCTTATTTACGTTCCGCTTGGCGCGAACATCATAAAACAAATTAGGTCTGTTAAACGATGATTTAAACATCGTGGCGTTATTCATTTGCAGGTTCTTTTGAATATCCTGCTGCACTTTAGGAGTGGCTGTTGCGGTTAGCGCGATAATAGGAATATTATCACCCAAATTATTGATCACCTGACGTATCTTCCGATACTCTGGACGAAAATCATGTCCCCATTCAGAGATACAATGAGCCTCATCCACTGCAACAAAAGAGAGGGTTATCATTTTCAAAAAGTCAACATTCTCGGCTTTGGATAAAGATTCCGGAGCAACATAAAGTAATTTAGTATCCCCTTTTAACACATCCTCCCTGACGCGCGTAATCTCCGCTTTATTCAGAGAAGAGTTTAAAAAATGGGCAATAATATCTGTACCGCCAAAGGCTCTAAGTTGATCCACTTGATTTTTCATCAAAGCGATTAGCGGCGAAATTACGATCGCTGTTCCCTCAGACATTAAAGCAGGCAACTGATAGCAAACTGACTTGCCGCCCCCTGTCGGCATAATAACAAACGTATCCTTCTTTTGTAGTATATTAGTGATAATTGCTTCCTGTTCGCCCTTGAAGTTATCAAACCCAAAAAAATTCTGCAAATTATCAAATAATGATTTTTGAATCTCCATGTACTCATTAAAAAATTGCAAAAGCGCAATAATAAATATCAAAATAACATATTTTTGCGGGAAAATAGTACGAAATTTAAAAAAAATTCTCATTGAAGACTAGGCCTGAAATTCTCAGCATTGCTCATAACACCCTAAGAATGGAAGCAGAGGGCATTTCGGCTTTAATTCCTCGTGTAAATAATGACTTTGCGGTGATTATAGAATATATTTTGCATCTAAAAGGCCGGGTAATCGTAACCGGCGTTGGAAAGAGTGCAATCATCGCTCAGAAAATAGTTTCAACTTTTAACTCTACCGGCACACCTGCAGTGTACATGCATGCGGGGGATGCAATACATGGCGATTTAGGAATTATACAAAAAGATGATGTAGTCATGTGCCTCTCCAGAAGTGGAAACACAGCCGAAATAAAAGTCCTCATCCCCTTATTAAAACAATCAGGCAATAAACTTATCGGTATGGTTGGAGATTTAAATTCATATCTAGCCAAACATTCAGATCTAGTTTTAGATGTAACGGTTGAAAAAGAAGCCTGCCCCCATAACCTCGCCCCAACAACGAGTACTACCGCACAAATGGCAACGGGCGACGCCATAGCAGTTTGTCTACTTGAGTGTAGAGAGTTTACTCACGAGGACTTTGCGAAGTATCACCCAGGCGGATCATTAGGAAAACGACTTTACCTAAAGGTTAAAGATCTTGCCATTAACAATGAAAAACCTTTTGTATCTCTAGATACGACAATAAAAGACGTAATCGTGCGAATTACAAAAAATCGTCTGGGTGCCGTAGCTGTACTTAATAAAAACAAGATTGAAGGTGTAATTACCGATGGCGACATACGGCGAATGATGGAACGCTATGACAGCATAAGTGGACTAACTGCCCGCGACATTATGGGGACAATGCCGTACAGAATTTCGGAAGATGAATTGGCCGTTAATGCACTCGAATTAATGAGAACAAACAATATTACCCAGATATTAGTAGTAAAGGACAACGCGTATACCGGCATGGTGCATTTGCACGACCTTCTGCGTGAGGGCATAATTTAAAATCAACTATACGAATGAAAGATTCTTATGCAGTTATAATGGCAGGCGGTATTGGAAGCCGCTTTTGGCCAGTAAGTAGAAGTAGCTACCCGAAACAGTTCATAGATATTTTGGGTACAGGAAAAACCTTACTTCAGGACACCTACGATCGCTTTCTACAAATAGTTCCAAAAGAAAATATCTACATAGTAACAAACGAAAGTTACGTCGGACTTGTAAATGAGCAATTACCGGGTTTAGACCAACATCAGATTTTAGCCGAACCAGTTATGCGCAATACTGCTCCTTGCGTGGCTTATGCTTGTCATAAGATCAATATGAACAATCCAAATGCAACAATTGTTGTTGCGCCTTCCGATCATCTAATTTTGAATACTCAAGAGTTCATAGATAACATCACCCAATCGCTGAAAACAGCTTTAATGCACGATTGCTTGATTACGCTAGGTATTAAGCCTTCACGGCCTGACACTGGCTACGGCTACATTCAATTCACATCAAAAGTGCTTGAGAACGACTTCCATAAGGTTAAAACTTTTACCGAAAAGCCTAACTTGGAATTGGCAAGGACTTTTATTCAAAGCGGCGAATTTTTATGGAACGCTGGAATTTTTGTTTGGTCTTCGAAGTCGATCATCAAATCTTTTGAAACTCACTTGCCCGAAATGAATGAACTGTTTAAAGATGGTGAGTCAGTTTATAATTCGCCCAAAGAACAAGCATTTATTCAAAATGCTTATTACCAATGCACCAATATCTCCATTGACTATGGCATAATGGAAAAAGCTGAAAATGTTTATGTGTTATCAACGGATTTCGGATGGTCTGATTTGGGCACCTGGTCGTCAATCTATCAATTAGCATCCAAAGACGATGTTGGCAATGCGGTTATTTCTGCAGACAAAGTAGTCATGAACAATTCTTCAAACTGTTTAGTTAAGGTCCCAAAAGATAAACTCGTTATTTTGAATGGATTACACGATTTCATCGTAATCGAATCTAATAACATCCTAATGGTATGCCCCAAAGAAGAAGAACAAAATGTAAAACAGATCGTTGCAGATGTCAAAAACAAGTTCGGTGCTGAATACGTCTAGGACATTCTCTGTCTCAGAACCTCGTACAGAATTACACCCGCCGATACCGATACATTAAGGGATTCTATTTTACCCGCCATTGGAATTTTTGCCAAATGATCGGCAGTTCTTATTAGTTCGGTGGAAATGCCCTCTTCTTCCGACCCCAATATAATAGCAAGCGGAGCCGAAAAATCAATTGAATATATTAATTGATCTGTTTTTTCTGTGCAACAAACTATCTCTAATCCTGATTCCTGCAAAAATTTCACTGTTTTTTGCAAGCTCTCCTGGCGGCAAATCGGTATATTAAATAAAGCTCCTGCAGACGTTTTGACGGCATCAGGATTAATTTGGGCTGAACCTTTAGAAGGAACGATAATAGCATTTACACCAGAGCACTCCGCAGTACGTGCAATGGCACCGAAGTTCCTCACATCCGTAATGCTATCTAATATCAAAATCAAGGGTGTTTTTCCGTCCTCATAGACGGCAGGAATGATATCCTCTATTTTATAATAGGTTATTGGAGAAATAAAGGCAACAACACCTTGATGATTCTTCTGGGTTAAGCGGTTTAGCTTTTCAACCGGGACTTGCTGATAAACCAAGTCATATTCCTTCAATAGTGTACGGAGTTCTTGAAATATTTCACCAGATAACCCACGTTGCACATAAACACTTTCAATCTCTTTGCCACTTTTAATCGCTTCAATAACAGCACGAATACCAAAAATCAGTTGATTTGATTCGCGTTTTATTACCCCTGGTTTCATGCTCATTTTCTCTGATTAATACTAGCTGCAAGGTAGTTATAATTTAGATTCTTTGTTTAATGCCATGCTTTTAAGAATTGTTTTGTACATCGATGTTAACATCCTAAAAAGTTCTAAACATCGCTATTTTTAATAATTTAACTTATCTAAAACACAGTTATCAACAACTTATCCATATTTTATGTTAACAATTAATAAAGAGAACTTGCCCAATCAAAAATTCTCTTTGACGACTGGCATCCGTGTTTAAAACTTAAAAATTTAGACTTAATATTTTACATATTTTTGTTCAATGAGTTTTGATAACGAACAAGATTTTATCCGGAATAAAACGGGCGGACAAACCGGCGAAAGACGGAACAAATTTCCTTCACTTAATACCGGACTAGGAAAATTACCCCCACAGGCAACCGATCTTGAGGCGGCGGTACTCGGTGCTTTAATGCTAGAAAAGGATGCCTTATCGGCGGTCATCGACATACTGAAGCCTGAGTTGTTTTATGAGCCTAGAAATCAAAAGATATTTCAGGCAATCCAAATATTATTTCAAAAATCTTCTCCTGTAGATATTTTAACCGTTACAGCGCAACTTCGCCAACAAGGTGATCTTGAGATGGTTGGAGGAGCATATTATATAACAGAACTTACAAATAGAGTTGCGTCCGCTGCAAACATTGAATATCATGCTCGGATCATCTCCCAAAAATACATCCAGCGTGAGCTTATTCGCATCTCTACAGAAATTATCAATAACGCCTATGAGGATACGACCGACATTTTCGATCTTTTAGATAATGCAGAGAAAAACTTGTTTGAAATCGCTCAGAACAATCTAAGACGTGATTCGCGCAAGATGGACGATATCATTAAAGAGTCATTGGACACTTTAGAAGCACTCAAAGACAAAGTGGATGGTTTAACCGGTGTACCCTCAGGATTTAGCGGTTTAGATCGGATAACATCTGGCTGGCAGCCGTCTGACTTGGTCATTATTGCAGCGAGGCCGGCAATGGGAAAAACGGCGTTTGTCTTAAGCTGTGCTCGAAATGCCGCGGTACAATTTCACAAACCCGTGGTTGTTTTCTCACTTGAGATGTCATCTCTACAACTTGTTAATCGTTTAATCTCCGGTGAAACTGAAATTGAGCAAGAAAAGATTCGGAAAGGAAGCCTTGCAGATTGGGAATGGCAGCAAGTGCACTCTAAAATCGGAAATTTAACGGAAGCTCCTCTATTTATTGATGATACTCCGGCCCTAAATATCTTCGAGTTTCGCGCCAAATGCCGTCGCCTAAAATCTCAATACGATATACAAATGATCATTGTTGATTATTTGCAATTGATGCACGGTAAAGGCGACAATAAAAGTGGAAATCGCGAACAGGAAATTGGCAGTATTTCCCGCGCTTTAAAGTCTGTCGCAAAAGAGCTAAACGTGCCGGTAATAGCGCTATCTCAGTTAAGCAGAGCAGTAGAAAACAGGCCAGGAGGAAGTAAAAGACCACAACTCTCGGATTTGCGTGAATCCGGATCAATTGAGCAGGATGCTGATATGGTATTGTTCTTGTACCGACCGGAATATTATGGCCTCACTGAGGACGAACAAGGAAGATCTACAATAGGAATTGGCGAAGTTATTATTGCAAAACACAGAAATGGGGAAACTGGCACCGTCCCCCTACGTTTTATTGGAAAGTACGTTAAGTTTGTTGATCTCGAGGAAGATTTTTCAAGCAATACATCTTTTGGAAAAGAAGATCCCTTCGGAGCTATCTCTCCTTCTTCTGATTTTGAGAAACCCAATAATTTCATTATCCGCCCTTCCCGGATGGATAGTATGGATGATGAACAGCCTTTCTAATATAAGAGATATCCAAGAAGAACACCGCCTAAAATAACGAAAGCAGGATTGATTCTCGTAAATGTCAGGATTAAAAAACTTATTAATATCAGATTGATAGACATCGTGTTAAGTCGCAAAGGATGAAGCAATAATATAAATGCGGCAATTAAAAATCCCGCAGCGACAGCGTTAATGCCTGAAAGTGAATTTTTAATTCTTGTAATCTTTTTTAAGTCATTCCAGAAAGGAACAATAAATAGGATAAGTATCAATCCCGGCAGATTAATTCCAAGAACAGCAACCACACTTCCAACAATCTGACCCGGAATTCCGTAACCAACGTTTCTTAGAATTGTCGCGCCTAAAAAAGAAGTGAAAGAGAACATTGGACCCGGTATCGCTTGTTGAAACGCGTATCCGGAAAGAAACTCGTGCGAACTGAGATACTGTTTCATTTCAACAAATTCAGTAAACATGAGAGGTACCAAGACTTGCCCCCCGCCAAATACCATAATTCCGTTCCGGTAAAAATTTTCAAATAATCTGATTGGTAGGCTAAAGGAAGACGTTTGATTGACAATCGACCCTAGGGCCGCAAACGTTAAGAGAATCCCAGCGAAATATAGAATTTTGTTTCGATTGATATTGGAAAATAACTTTACTCTGAGATTGGTTTCTTCCTCCGGTGCTTCTAATGCCGAGGAAATAATCCCACCCATCAAGATAAGTAGAGGAAAAACGTATGCATTCCTTAAGATTAGCGTCGTTATCACAGAAATTGCAGCAAGCCAAACTGCCGTTCGGCTTTGTAGAACAGATTTAGAAAATGTATAAGCTGAATAAGCCACAATACCAACAGCAATTGGCTGTACAAATTCCATAATATGATCAAAGCGTTCCTCTTCATTCAGCGTGTTGTAGCTGATTGCAATTACAGACATAAGAATAGCGGAAGGCAATACCCAAATTAAAAAAGTAACTATTGCTAATGGCACACCACCTACTTTAAACGCAATTCCAATTAATGTTTGAGTAGATGATGGACCGGGAAGTATCTGCGAGAGCGCATTCAACTCGAGTAGCTCTTTTTCAGTGATGTAATCTCTTTTTTGAACAAAGTTTTTAAGCATAATACCCACATGTGCCTGTGCGCCCCCAAACGCAGTGAGTGTGTACAGAAGTACATCAAAAAGGAAGCGATACTTTTGCCTGTTTGAATTTTTAGTCATCTTCATTTAATCCAATGGCGGAGTTATAAACCGACTGAAGTTCTGATAAGGCATGGTTATCTCTTAGTGTGTGTGCGATAAGCATTCCGGCTTGATACGTTTTAATCGCTTCTTCCTTTCGATCAAGTGCCTCATAAAGTTTACCAAGATGATAATAAGTTCCGACATAGTTCTGATGCTCGAGCAGCAGTATTTCAAAATACTTTAATGCACTATTTGCATCTTTAATACCAAGATACTCAGTTGCGATAGCATACAACAAAAATGGATCGTTAGGCTCATTTTCAAGAAAGTCAAGGAGCTTTTCTAATCGGTTAGACTGCATTTTTAAAAGCGGCTTTTTTAACTAAATTTGTAAAAAGAATCCGATGAAAGTGTTAGTTTGTGTTAGTAACGTTCCAGATACCACAACAAAAGTAACTTTTACCAATGATAATATGGAATTTAACACTGCCGGTGTGCAGTTCATCATAAATCCATATGACGAGATTGCTCTAGCAAGAGCGATTGAGCTTACTGAAGGTGGAAAAGGCACCGTTACTATTGTGAATGTAGGGAAAGCTGACACAGAACCCACTATCAGAAAAGCGCTTGCAATTGGTGCAGATGATGCTGTCAGAATTGATGCTACTCCTTCGGATGCTTATTTTGTATCATATAATATTGCCGAATACGCAAGAGATAAGAATTTTGACCTTATTTTAACAGGCCGGGAATCTATTGATTACAATGGAGCCCAGGTAGCTGCTATGGTAGGTGAGTTTTTAGATATTCCCTCATTCTCAATTATTAAGAAAGTAGAATTCGATGGTAGTATCGCTACCGTAGATCGGGAGGTAGAAGGAGGAAAAGAAATCATCAACGTATCTACACCCTTTGTAGCAGGATGTGCCGAAGGTGTCGCTGCAGCGAGGATTCCAAACATGAGAGGAATAATGTCTGCCAGAACTAAGCGTCTTGAAGTGATTGCTGCTCTTGAATCTGGACAAAGCACGAGAATTATTAAATACGAAGTACCTCCACAACGAAGTACTGTTAAAATAATTCCAGCTGACGAAGTAGGTAAACTTGTTGAATTGTTACACTCTGAAGCAAAAGTCATTTAAACCAAAATACTATGTCAGTTCTGGTATACGTTGAACATGCCGAAGGAAATTTTAAAAAGTCGGCCTTGGAAATTGTATCGTATTCAAAGGCAATTGCAGATCAATTAAAAACCAACCTGATTGCTCTCGCTATTGGTAACGTTTCTGATGAAAATCTTACTGCCCTTGGGAAATATGGTGCCGAAAAAGTTTTAAATGTTTCTGATAAGAAACTGGATAATTTTGTAAATGAAGCCTATTCATTCGTAATTGCTGACACAGCGAAACAAGAAGCGGCAAATGTAATTGTCTTATCTAACACTTTCAGTGGCAAAGGCTTAGCTCCGAGACTAGCAGTGAAGCTTAAAGCTGACTTTGTTTCCGGGGCCATTGAATTACCTGATATCCAAAATGAAAAATTCGTTGTCAAAAAAACAACTTTCTCAGGAAAGGCTTTTGCATATGTTGAGCTTCTCTCTTCCATCAAACTAATTACGTTAACTATTAATTCCTATCAATTGATCGAATCCGCAGTTAGCTCGAAGATTGTAAAAATTAGTCCAGAATTTAGAGATTCTGATTTTAGAGCAACGGTAAAACAAGTAGTTCGTTCAAACGACAAAACACCACTGCCGGAAGCAGAGTTAGTGGTATCTGGTGGACGGGGCTTAAAAGGTCCGGAAAATTGGCACCTAATTGAAGATCTTGCTGATGCATTGGGAGCTGCAACTGCCTGTTCAAAGCCAGTTTCTGATGCAGATTGGCGTCCACATGAAGAACATGTTGGTCAGACAGGAATTTCTATTAGTCCGAATCTTTATATTGCCATCGGCATATCGGGGGCGATACAACATCTTGCAGGTGTAAGCTCTTCAAAAACAATTGTTGTCATTAATAAAGATCCCGAAGCACCATTTTTTAAAGCAGCTGATTACGGAATAGTTGGCGATGCCTTCGAAGTCGTTCCTAAATTAATCGAATCAATCAAAGAATTTAAAGCACAGAAATAATATAGATCCTTACAATCGGTTTATATCCTATTACATGAAAAAAATTAAACTAGATATTGTAGGCTTGTCTTACAGCCAAACCCAGTCGGGAGCCTATGCGCTGGTTTTAGGTGAATCTAATGGTCGGAGGCGGTTGCCGATCATTATTGGCGGTTTTGAAGCACAAGCTATCGCGATAGAAATCGAGAAAATGACTCCCAGCCGTCCCTTGACACACGACCTATTTAAGTCTTTCGCCGAGACCTATCGTATTTCAGTACAAGAAGTAGTTATATACAACCTCATTGATGGTATTTTTTATGCAAAACTAATCTGCGGTGATGGCAAAAAGACAACCGAAATAGATGCTAGGACGTCTGATGCGATTGCTCTCGCTGTTCGTTTCGAATGTTCAATTTATACCTACGAATTCATCCTATCAACTGCTGGAATAGTTATCGAAGGCAACGATTTCGCGTTCCTGGAAAACATTAATAGCACTCAAACAGAAGAAACAAGCATTAGTCCGGCGCCTACTACAAGCTTTTCACTGCTTAGCGAGGAAGACTTAAAAGAGAAGTTGGATCAGGCACTAAATGATGAGGCGTATGAGCGGGCCGCGAAAATCCGCGATGAAATATCAAGACGAAAGTCCTCTTAAAAATTTATTTTACTCTTCCGAGCTTCTACAATTAAACCGTGTGAAGGAGCCTGCCTGCTCCCTTTCCAAAATAAACCCGATCGTCTAACTTCATAACATTGCCAACACCCGACATTAAGATAGCCGTATTTTAATTTTCCAGCGAAGCGATCGCAACCGGTGGCTATTCTCACCGACGTAAAGCCTGATTTGCAGTACATGAACTCACAAAAACCAATAAAAGCAATAGACAAATTATCGGCGCTTTTTGTGAAGATTGCAAATTATAATAAATGTAAAATCCAGATCAACGGAACTAAAATGCAAAGAGAATTTTCGAAAGAATGAAAAACATTACTTTGAAGCTGATTTGTTCCTAAACCCCTAAAAATAGTCAGTATGTAGATATGCCAGTATTTTATTCTTCAGCTTCAATTTCGCCCATCTTTATTACATTTGCAATTCTATACAAGTACAAATGAGCACTTACCGTAACCATTGGATTGAAGCTTTAAAGAATCAAGAACAAACTGCTTGGAATATTGATATTCATGGCCAGGCTATCGTCATCAACGTTCCACTGGATGAAGACTTTGCGAAAATCAAAGAAGATTTTTCAAAAAAGCTAGAAAATATAAAGACTGAGATCAGTCTACCGGAAGAATGGCTAAAATTCATTATTTACAATCAGAAAGGACGATTTGAATATATCATTAATCCAGAACTGCAGCATTCGAAATAGAAAGACGCAATTGAGAGCATTGCTTTACTTAAAAACCGAGTCTGCGTAAGAATCAGGGCGGATCTTGAGCTTAAATATCTTTAAGGATAAATAATAACACAGGTATGCAAAAAATGGCGCACTAATTACGTCTATAGTAAAATGTACTCGTTGTATCAACACAAGCATCCCCATAACAACAGTTGCGATCAATGCTGCAATGCGGTCAGTTCGGCGCTCTAGACATAAAAAAATCAAAAACTGCGTGGCTGTGTGACCCGAATAGAAAAGGTCTTTCGTCACAGGTCTCTCCCCATAAAAATAATTACTTATAACATCCCTAATTGGGATAAAATCATGAGGAGGATTAAATGGTATAAGGGCGATTGATATAAACCTCAAAATGTTCAATAACAGGAAACCATAAAGAAAAAGAATAAAAATCGATGGATGCTGTAATGCCCTAACGATAACCAAACTAGCCATTGCCCATGTGATTAGAAAAATCGGTACAGAAACGTCGTAAGCGGGAATAATTTTCAAAACAACGTCGTTTGGCACAAACCCATTTCTCTGTTCAATAAATTGATAAAATATTGGAAATATTGGCAATAGAAGCAAAAAACCAGCCATTCCAAACAAAAACTGCTTCTTGAACACTGGCTCTTTCCAAGCATCTCCCCATTTTTGCAACACCACCACGTTTCCGTATCTAGTTTTAATTTCCTTCATTAAGTCAATATAAAATTTAGGTTAACAAAGTTATTCTATTATCGGCCTTAAAAAACAACTAAAGACGAAAATCTTTTAGTATTTCCTCTTTTTAGCGGTAATCCTTGTAACGATACCTGTCATCGTCTCAAAAACAAGCCTATCTTCTTCTAACTCTCTAATGATGAATGGAAAGTCTCGTTTCCCTTTCTGTAGGTTCTCTGTAATTCTAATAATGTCACCCTCCAGTTTATAAGTACCATGCGACAAAGTTTTTTGCCCCCAAACAATCTCCATTTTCAAATCTTTTGAAAAAGAAATTGAGGGTGATTTCTCTGCAATCTCCCAATCTTTTAGAGTCAAACTGGAGTCGTTTAAATTTTCCACCTTCGTATAATTCCATACGCCATTGAGCGCTTCTTGAGAGGACTTATTGCCACAAGCGATCGAATTCCATATCAAACAAACCGCAGCAGCCAACCTAAACTTCATCATATAGCGTAAAAATAACAAAATTGCTACATCAACTTTACACAACATTAATTGAATAACAATCAGATTATTATTAATTTGATCGCTCAAACGAGCTATATACTGATGCACTTCCTTAAACAAACCGCCAAATGCTGGATGCTACTGCTTTTTTTGTCGACCCAATCTATTGCCCAGACTTTAGAAGAAGGCTCACCTGGGTTGGTTAGGGTATCTGCAGAGCGCTTAAACAGAATCGATAGTTTGTTGCAAAATGGCATTAACAACAACTGGATAAACGGTGCTGTAGGACTTATTGCGCGGGATGGTAAAATAATCTATAAAAAAGCTTTTGGGTTAGACGATGTGAGTACCGGCAAGGCCATGAGTACAGATGCTATTTTCAGAATCGCATCGCAAACAAAGGCGATAACCAGCGTTGGGGTGATGATCCTCTATGAAGAGGGCAAAATTGGATTGGATGATGCTATTTCAAAATATATTCCCACATTTAAGAATCCGACGGTTATTGCGCAATACAATGCCGCTGACACAAGTTACACGACTGTTCCGGCCAGACGTGAGATCACTATTCGTGATTTATTAACCCATACTTCAGGGATCGACTATGCTGTAATTGGTTCGAATAGAATGAAGGCAATCTATGCGAAATCAGGGATCCCGGTAGGATTTGAACATAGAGCACTGAATCTTGGCGAACAAATCAACAAGCTCGCAAAACTACCTCTTACCCACCAACCCGGAGAGCGATATACATACGGTCTTAGTGTTGACGTTCTAGGCTATTTAATTGAAGTGGTATCAGCTAAGACGCTGGACCAATTTCTACGAGAAAGGATATTCAATCCTCTAGCGATGAACGACACTTACTTTTTTATTCCGACCGCTAAGCAATCCAAATTGGTATCACTATACACCGAAGATAGTCAGCGGAATCTGGTAAAATGGGAAAGTTATAACGGTATTTCTGCAGACTATCCGAAATTGCAAGGAACGTATTATTCAGGCGGTGCCGGACTAAGTTCTACCATTAGCGATTATGCCATCTTCTTGCAAATGGTGCTCAACGGCGGTGAATATAACGGGAATCGGATTTTAAAGAAAACTTCCGTTGATCAAATGATTGTGAATCAAATTGGCGATTTGAATCGTGGCGCCAACAAATTCGGATTAGGCTTTGAAATAATCAGCGCGGCAACGCAGCTGCGAAACGGGGTATCTGAAGGTTCATTTAGATGGGGTGGATATTTTGGCACCACTTATTGGGGCGATCCGAAAGAACGAATTATCGGCCTATTATTTTTCCAGCAATCGCCACTTAGGCATGGAGAATTGCAGGATCAATTTCATTCACTAGTGTATAAGGCGCTGGAAAAATAACAGTGTGTCGGGTGAAAGGCCGAGGGTCTAAAGCCTATGATTCATCTCATATCTCATATCCAAACCATGAAACTCCTCCTAACATTACCAATTCTGCTACTTTCATTTCTTTTTGAGGAAAGAAAGTCGGGAAATCCATTAGACAATCTCCCCAAAAACATCGAGGTACTGACCTACTTTGGCGAACGAGCAGATTTTTCCCCAGATAATCAAAGTATCGCCTTTATGGCAAAGAGTTTTGGAGACGCTATGGTGATCGATTTGAAAACAAGGAAGATTCGCTGTCTAACCTGCAATGTGCCCGGCGCTACATTTTTGCGCGTGATGCATTTATCAACAGGCGATTATATCTTAATCGGTCCCGAAAAATTTGAAAATATCAATATCAGTCGCACCAGAGATAATGAGCTTTGGTTCTTGAGTAAAGAACGTGGATCGAAACCGGTAAAGCTGGGGATGAAAATGTATGAAGGCATGGCAATCTCTAAAAAAGGCATGAAAATCGCGGTAGCACAAATACGTGATCAAGCGCCTGAATTAGCAGTCGGGGCATCAAGAATTATCACAGCGGATGTGGATATTTCCGGTCCGGTGCCAAAGCTTATCAATCAAAAAACCTTACTTGAAAGTCCGGACAGAAGCTGCCGCTTCGAAGCCCAGGATTTCTACGACAGTGACAATAAGCTAACCTATGTATGCTATCAGCCTAATAATCAGTCGGCTGTAATGGGTGTCGATCTAAACACCAAGCAGGTCACTAATTTCACGAACAGCACAGGGTCTTATAATGAAGTTGAAGGTATCTTCCCCGATGGGATGTATACTTGCGTAGAATCTGATAGGCAATGCGAATGGCTCGGCGGACAACGAGGGATATATAATATCGATATCTGGAAATTAAAACTCGACGGCACGGGAAAAAACTACGAGCGCTTAACTTTCTTTAATGATTATGAGGGTGGTAAAGCCTCTAACCCCGTTATTTCGGCAGATGGAAAATATATGGCATTTCAACACGCCCGAAATACTGATCCCGCGGGTGTAGGATATGGGCTTTTGTTGTATAAGTTTAAATAACACGTATTACTTTTCCCTACAACTCCCCTTCCAAAACCTTCCACACATTTTCGGCCAAAATCTTGTGTCCTTCTGCTGTTGGATGTATGCCATCACCTTGGTTTAGCTCGCGCACGCCACCTACTCCTTCTAACAAAAAGGGCACAAAAGCTAAATTATTTTTGGTGGCAAGGTTTCTAAAAATCAGACGGAACTCTGAGGCATACTGACCGCCCATGTTTGGAGGCACCTCCATCCCTAATAAAACATGCTTAGCTGATGGATATTTCGCCTTTACTTTATCCGTAATTGCTTGTAGATTTTGTTCTGTTTCCTTTACGGGGATACCCCTCAGGCCGTCATTAGCACCAAGTTCTAACACAAACACATCAACTTTTTGCTTTAATAGCCAGTCGATCCTGCTTTTGCCGGCTGCCGTTGTTTCTCCACTCAGTCCGGCGTTAATAACTTTATATGGCAGCCTCAGCGAATCGATCTTTTTCTGAATCAAAGCCGGAAAAGCTTCCGAGGGGTCGACACCGAGACCTGCAGCAAGGCTATTTCCAAAAAACAGAATATTTTTTCTGGAAGCAGACGAGTCTGTCGATTTCAGATCAATAGCTCCTGTACTGTCAGAGTTGTCTTCTACTTTAGTATTGCTTTGGCAAGCAGTAAACACCAACATCAAAAGACCAAAGAAGAAGAAACAATACTTGTTCATCAAGGTTCTTTCAGTAACATAAATTTTATGCATCATAATTGTTGTTTTATAATTATAGTGTAACAAAAATCCCAAATTACGACTCATATTATCCTCTTGACAAATAAAAAGGTAATATAGTAATCTCAACTAAATTTTAACAAGATTGGCAATTCTCAACATTCAAAATCTAACTAAAACTTATTCAAGCGCTGGCAAAGATCTCACGGTGCTTGATCACGTAAATTTCTCGGTAGAAGAAGGCTCTACTTTAGCGATCGTCGGACCATCAGGAAGTGGAAAAACTACACTTTTGGGTCTATGTGCCGGCCTTGATCGTTCCAGCTCCGGCGTGGTAGAACTTTGTGGTGTGGCGCTCGACAACTTGAGCGAAGATGATCGTGCCCAAGTGCGCAATAAATACGTCGGATTTATCTTTCAAAACTTCCAACTGCTGCCTACCCTTACAGCACTTGAAAATGTTATGATCCCACTGGAGCTTAGGGGCGAAAAAAATATTCGGCCACAGGCATTAGACCTGCTTGATAAAGTAGGACTAGCAGATCGCCAACATCATTACCCTTCGCAGCTTTCAGGCGGCGAACAACAGCGAGTTTCTCTAGCTAGAGCTTTCTCTAACAATCCGAGGATATTATTTGCCGACGAACCTACCGGAAACCTCGATGCTGAGACAAGTGATAAAGTTGTAAAACTAATATTCGACTTGAACAAAGAAGCGGGCACTACATTAATTCTTGTTACACATAACCTTGATTTAGCTGCTCAAACACAGCGAATTATAAAAATAAAAGGAGGGGTGATAAATTCGGATATACTTACTTCAGCAAGCGTTTAATGGAGAAGCAAAATCTAAATATACCCTGGCTTTTTACAATGGCTTGGCGCGATAGCCGCCGCAACCGTTCGCGTCTTTTTCTATTTGTCTCCTCCATCATTCTTGGTATTGCCGCGCTTGTCGCAATCTATTCATTCGAAGACAATCTTCGACGTGATATTGATATGCAGGCTGCCGCGCTGCTCGGCGCTGATCTACAGATTGATAGCAACCGTCCAATTGATCCGGAAATGCAAAAGCTTCTCGATTCTCTCGGGGATGAAAGAGCCAAAGAGCTAACCTTCGCCTCTATGATTTATTTCCCGCAAAGCGGTGGCACGCGATTGGTGCAAATACGTGCTTTGGAAGGAAAATTTCCGTTTTACGGTTCGCTTGAAACGACTCCACTAGAGGCGGGACAAGAATTCAGAAAGGGCCAGCGGGCCCTAGTCGACAAAACGCTAATGATGCAATTCAGTGCACATGTTGGCGATTCAGTAAAAATTGGTGAACTATCTTTTGAAATTTCGGGCATATTAAACAATGCACCCGGGCAAACAGGTATTTCGACCACTGTAGCCCCTGCGGTTTATATCCCGTTTAATTACTTGGAGCAAACGGGATTATCGAAAAAGGGCAGTCGCATTAATTATAACTTCTATTATAAATATAGCGAATCTGCTGACATAGAGGCACTTGTTAAAAAAATTAAACCGCGGCTTGAAAAAGAAAGCCTGGATTATGATACGGTAGAATCGCGTAAGCAAAGCACTGGAAGGTCTTTTGAAGACCTAACCGGATTTCTGGCTCTTGTTGGCTTTATTGCCCTCCTATTAGGATGCATCGGAGTAGCGAGCGCTATTCACATCTACATCCGCGAAAAGCTCAACACCATTGCCCTTTTACGCTGCTTAGGCGCACAAGCAAAACAAGCTTTCTTGATCTATTTAATACAGATTGTAGGCGTAGGTTTTATCGGATCTTTGATTGGTGCTGCCTTGGGAACCATTATCCAACAGCTGCTACCCATTGTATTAAAAGACTTCCTGCCGGTTGCATTCACACTTTCAATATCCTGGATTTCAATAGGCCAGGGAATTATTCTAGGAGTGGTCATATCTATTCTATTTGCCTTGCTGCCCCTAATCTCTGTTCGTAATATTTCGCCATTAAACACTTTGCGGATGTCGTTCAGGGAAAGCAGTTTCTTCCGCGATCCTGTTAAGTGGGTTGTCTACTCGTTCATCGTCTTTTTCGTTTTCGCTTTCACCTGGCTCAATATGGGGGGCTTTATGAAATCCGTTTACTTTACGGCGGGTATTCTTGGTTCATTTTTCATTTTAAGCGGAGCAGCCTGGCTATTGATGTGGTCGGCGCGACGATATTTTCCTTCTTCCTGGAGTTACCTTTGGCGTCAGGGTTTTGCAAACTTATACCGTCCTCAAAATCAAACACTTATCCTGATTGTTTCTATCGGACTCGGCACGGCGTTTATCTGCACACTTCTTCTTATTCAGGACGTTTTGATTAGTCGGGTGACACTTTCTGCTCGTAATAACCAGCCCAATATGGTGCTTTTTGATATCCAAATCAACCAAAAATCACAAGTGGCGGCGCTTACTAAAGCTAACGGCCTGCCTGTGATTCAGGAAGTACCTATCGTCACCATGGGAGTGGAAGAAATAAAAGGCATCAGTTATGCCGAGGCTGAAAAAGACACGAGCGACGGCTCACCGCGCGGCGCATTTAACAGAGAGGTTAGAGCTACCTTCCGCGATTCGCTAACAGATTCTGAAAAAATTATCGAAGGAACATGGTCGGGCAAAGCCGAACCCGGTAAACCGATATATGTTTCGCTTGAAAGCGGCTACGCAAGACGTCTTCGTGTTGAAATTGGCGATAAAATGGTATTTAATGTTCAAGGTGTACTAACTCCGGTAACGGTTGGCAGTTACAGAGAAGTTGACTGGAACCGTGTTCAAACAAATTTCAGAGTCATTTTTCCAACCGGCGTTTTAGAGGACGCACCACAATTCCATGTGCTCATTACCCGCGTACCCTCTAGTGCGGCCTCAGCGGCCTTCCAGCAGGCCGTTGTTGCACGTTATCCCAATGTCTCTATTATCGATCTCGGATTAATCCTAAGCGTTCTGGATGAGATCCTAGACAAGATTGGATTTGTAATTCAATTTATGGGGGCGTTTAGCATTATTACCGGACTAATTGTCCTGATCGCTTCGGTCCTAATAAGTAAATATCAACGGATTCAAGAAAGTGTATTGCTACGCACCATGGGAGCCAGCCGGAAGCAAATCCTGGTGATTACCGCACTTGAATATTTCTTTCTTGGTGCACTTGCATCTTTAACAGGCATTCTCCTTTCATTCGCAGGAAGTTGGGCTTTAGCTGTTTACAGTTTTGAAACATCCTTTAACCCTAATTTTTGGCCAGCCGTAATTCTGTTCTTTGCGATCTCCTCACTAACGGTAGGAATCGGCTTGTTTAACAGTCGCGGTATTTTAAATCGACCGCCGCTTGAGGTATTGAGGAGGGAAGCGTAAGTAGGCAAAGGGTTTGGGGTGTAAGGTTTAGGGTCTGACGAAAAGAGAGCAAAGAATAAGGAGCAAGGAATAAGGCCTAGGCATTCGTAGATTTGGGCGGTTGTTTAAAATTAGTTATCCGATGAACTAAGTTCATCGGATAACGTGTCTCAAACCCGCGTCTAGGGCTTTGTATAATCAATATTTAACGAATTTTTTACTTTTCCTTAAAAGGCCGAAATAAATAAAAAAACCGAGAATCGGCAGTAATGAGACAAAAAACAGATAATTAACTTTTTCCCTTTTTGTAAGGGCATTAGATCTAACAATGCTAAAAATTGGTGCGATTATAACGCTGAGTATTAGAAAGAGAATCGCGTAAGCAAAAAAAAATCCATAAAATCCTTCATTATCATTTACATAAAAAATCAACGAAAGCGTCATTTTTTTGTGTTTAATCCTAAAATGAGAGCGTTTGGAATTGTAGTTGCAATTTAAATAAAATACTCAATCCAAAGATAAATTCTTTACACTCATTAATCGAATAAGAAGAAAGGAACAAGGGCTAAGGGCTAAGGCTTTTGAAGAAGATAGAACAAGGAGTAAAGAATAAGGACTAGGCATTCGTGGAATTGAATAGTTTGTTGAACTTAGCGATCTGATGAACTTAATTCATCAGATCACGTGTTTTACGACTAGTGTCTTTACTCCTTGCTCCCTTTCCCTATTCCCTTAATTAGCTGTATTTTTACCATCAATAGCTGACGCAACATGTTCAGGCATAAGGGAAAAACTAGAACGTTAAAGCATAATTTAAGAATTGCTTCCCTGCTTTCCTTTGTTGCGGGTATTGTGAACGTAGCCGGATTTCTGGCTGTGCAGCAATTAACCACGAATGTTACCGGACATTTTGCGTTTTTTGTGGATGAAGTTTTTAAACTGGAATTTCTACATGCCTTCATCTACTTCCTCTACATCTTCGTCTTCTTTCTAGGATCTTTTACATCAAGCTTTTTGGTAGAGCTCATCTCACGTAAAAACCCCAATTACGCTTACGTGATACCCGCGCTGATTGAGGCCGTTATCCTACTTTCGGTAGCTTTCTTTGGAGTGCTACTCATCCGGGAAAACCCAAATCTTTTAGCTTTTAGCTTGCTTTTCGCGATGGGTTTGCAGAATTCTTTAGTAACAAGCATATCCAATGCCACTGTAAGGACTACGCATCTAACGGGATTATTTACAGATTTGGGTATAGAACTATCTCAATTATTTTTCTACCGCGAACCTGATCAACGTCAAAAGCTTTATTCTTCTATAAAGCTGAGACTGGTGATCATTAGCTTTTTCTTTATCGGAGGTGTTATCTGCGGCATTTTCTATGCAATGATTGGGTTGTTTATCTTGGCTTTTGCTGGGATGTTACTCTTACTCGGAATCGGGTTTGACAGCTTCAGATTAAGGATGATTATGATCAGAAGAAATAGTAGGAGGAACGCCGATCAAGCGGACTAATGTGTCATGATTGTTTTTTAGCTTATTGAGATTGGTCCCAAAAGAACTATCTTTATCCCTAAGGCCCGACAACATTCAACAGCCCCACAAATTGCCTCTCTTATTAAAAACATTAGTCACCTTAAGAGAAACAAGAAATGTTAGACCAATTAGATCTTTCGCAGGTTTTCGTACTCGATATTGAAACCGTCCCCCAGTATCCTTCCTACTATGAAATGTCAGAATACTTCCAAGAATTGTGGAATTTAAAAACACAAGCAAAAAGAATTGATCCGCCGGAAACGCCCGAAGAATATTATCCGAGGGCAGGAATTTGGGCCGAGTTCGGTAAGATTGTTTGCATATCAATCGGTATTTTCAATAAGGAGCAGCAGCAAACAGGATTAAGGATAAAATCCTTTGCAAGCGAGGATGAAATAGAATTGCTCAAAGAATTCAGCATACTGCTAAGTAAGCAGTCGGCAAATCTAATTTTATGCGCCCATAACGGCAAAGAATTTGATTTTCCCTATCTATGCCGTCGGATGTTGATTAATGGACTCCCTATCCCCACTCAGCTGCAGGTGAGTGGAAAAAAGCCCTGGGAAGTTAATCATTTAGACACGCTCGATCTATGGAAATTCGGCGATTATAAAAATTATACATCCCTAGATTTGCTCGCTGCCGTTTTCGGAATACCAACTCCAAAAGACGATATCCACGGCAGTGATGTTCATTGGGTCTATTGGCAGGAGCGTGATCTGAGCAGAATTAAAACCTACTGTCAGAAAGATGTGTTAACTACTGCACAGCTTCTTCTTCGCTTTAAAGGATTATCTTTGATACCAGAAGAGCTGATCACGATCATTGAATGAGGCTAAGCTTATTCTGCCATAAAAAATAGCATGTCAAAAAAGAAGTCCAATAATTTCAAGCAGGTCATTTACAAGCTTGTTACCGATGTTTTCGAGAAATCGCACAACAAACCCCTTAATTATAAGCAGGTAGCTGCAAAACTAAACCTCGACGACCCCGAATCGCGAGAGCTGATCCTCGAAGTGCTCATTGAAGAAACCAAACGCGGTCTACTTTCCGAGCCTGAAAAAGGCAAATTTGTTCTCAAACAGCTAAAAACTTTCTTGACCGGAAAGGTGGACATGACCGCCAGCGGATCTGCCTTTGTTGTCCCGGACGATGAATTTGAAAAAGATATTTTTATTGCACCACTAAAACTTCGGAATGCTTTACATGGTGATACCGTAAAAGTATATGTATACGCCAAAAATAAAGGCAAGCATAAAGAAGGCGAAATTGTCGAAATCATCGAGCGCGCTAAAATGGAGTTTACAGGCATTGTAAAACGCTCTGAACGCTTTGCATTTCTGGTTCCGACCGACAAAAAAATGCTTCAAGATATCTTCATTCCCCTTTCTGAGCTAAACGATGCAGAAGACGGCGATAAAGCAGTAGCACTCATCACCGATTTCCCGGAAGGCACCAAGAACCCTGTCGGCACTATTACAAAAGTTCTAGGTAAGCAAGGAGAGCATAACACAGAAATGAATGCCATCCTTGCCGAATATGGCTTCCCCCTCTCCTTCCCTCCGGAAGTTGAAAACGAAGCGAACGCGATTCCGGATGAAATCTCGCAAAAAGAAATTGAACAGCGCAGAGACTTCAGAAATACACTCACCTTTACCATCGATCCATTCGATGCCAAAGATTTCGATGATGCCATCTCGTATAAAGTGCTCGATAACGGCAATTATGAAATCGGTGTCCACATTGCCGACGTATCGCATTATGTAAAACCTGATACCGCTTTAGATAAGGAAGCGTTTGATCGCGCCACCTCGGTCTATTTGGTAGACCGCGTGATCCCGATGCTGCCCGAGCATTTGTCTAATGGTGTCTGCTCTCTAAGACCCAATGAAGATAAACTTTGCTTCGCCGCAGTTTTTGAACTCGATAAAGACGCAAACGTGATTACCCAATGGTTTGGTAAAACGATTATTCATTCGGATAAACGCTTCAGCTATGAAGAAGCTCAGGAACTGATTGAAGTTAAAACCGGTACGTATAGTGAGGAACTACTTATCCTAAATGGCTTAGCCTATAAACTTAGAGATCGAAAATTTAAAGCCGGTGCGATTAGCTTCGAGTCAACTGAAGTGAAGTTCAAACTGGATGCTAACGGAAAACCACTGGGCGTTTATATTAAAGAACGAAAAGATGCCCACAAGCTAATTGAAGATTTTATGCTTTTAGCAAACCGAAAAGTAGCTGAGTTTATTGCTACCAAAGGCAAAGGCAACCAAAAACTAACTTTTGTGTATCGCTCGCATGATGCGCCCAACGAACAGACCCTATTAGGCTTCGCTCAGTTTGCGTCAAAATTCGGCTACAAGATCAATACAACCTCAGATCGTGAAGTAGCACGCTCCATGAATTATTTATTGGAAGATGTGGAAGGAAAAAAAGAGCAAAATGTCCTCACACAATTAGCTATTCGATCCATGGCAAAAGCGATTTATACCACTAAAAAGTCGCGCCATTACGGACTAGCATTCGAATATTATACCCACTTCACCTCTCCTATCCGCCGTTACCCCGATGTGATGGTTCACCGCTTATTGGAGCATTATTTAAAAAACGGACAATCCGCAAACGAAGAAACGTATGAGAAAATGAGTCTTCATTCCTCGCAAATGGAGAAAAAGGCAGCTGATGCAGAACGAGCATCGGTCAAATACAAACAAGCCGAATACCTGGAAGGCAATGTTGGAAGCGTATTTAGCGGCATTATTTCGGGCATTACAGAATGGGGAATGTATGTTGAAATCATTGAAAACAAGTGTGAGGGCATGATTCGCTTGCGCGACATTACAGACGATTTTTATGTACTCGACGAAAAAAACTACTGCATTATTGGTCAGCGTAAGAAGAAAAAATATCAACTAGGCGATGAAGTTCAGATCAGAGTTAAAAAAGTTGACTTAAGCAAAAGACAGATTGATTTTTCTTTAGTGCAATAGATATATTTGCCGCATGTATTCCATTTCTAACCTTCAAGAACTTATTAACGGCGCGATTGCCGAAAAAAAATATCCAGAAGTGCCTTCTGAGCTGTACGAACCCATTAGCTATTTAATGTCTTTAGGCGGTAAGCGCATGCGCCCTGTAATGCTGTTGATGGCTTGCGACCTGTTTGAAGGCAGCATTCTAAAAGCTGTTGAACCTGCTATTGGTGTTGAGCTCTTCCATAATTTTACGCTTGCGCATGATGATATCATGGATAAAGCGCCCCTACGCAGAGGAAAGCCAACGGTGCATGAGAAATGGAATGAGAATATTGCCATCCTTGCTGGGGATACTATGCTGGTTGAGGCCTTCAGGCAGATGATGCTGGTAGACGATAGCATCCTCAGATCGGTTTTAGATGTATTTAACGATGTTGCCGAAGGGGTATGCCAGGGACAACAAATCGACATGAACTTTGAGCAGATAGCCGAGGTGAGTGTAGATGATTATCTAAATATGATTCGCCTTAAAACGGCAGTTCTATTAGGGGGAAGCCTTAAAATCGGCGCGCTTATTGGAGGTGCCAAGTCGGAACAGGCAGAACTAATCTATCAATTTGGCAAAGCCCTCGGCATCGCGTTCCAGCTGCAGGACGATATTTTGGACGTTTACGGAGATACCGCAAAATTTGGCAAGCAGATAGGCGGCGACATCACCTCCAATAAAAAAACTTTCCTGCTCATTAAAGCGCTCGAAACTGCCGAAGGGCTGGACAAGGAAGAGCTAAACCATTGGCTGGGCATCCGGCAGGACGATGTAGCAAAAGTAAATTTCATCACCAGCATCTATAACCGACTGGGAATTAGACAGCTGGCCGAAATGGAAATGAATAACTATGCAGAAAAAGCGCTTCGCTACCTCAGCGAGTTAAGCGTAGACCCCACGAAGAAGCAAGCCCTAAGGGTCTTTGCTGAAGAATTGTTGATTAGGGAGAATTAGCGATTTATTAGATTCTTCTGGTTTTTGGGTTTTGATGACGCGTGGTGGTTGATTACAGCGTAAATTAGTTCGTGATACGCGGTTGTATACTTAACAGACACGCAGCATGATCTGATAAAAGGAGTCCTTTTAAAGACCTATGAGATTGAAAAAATAAATAGCGTAGGGTATTTCATATTTTGGTGGTTCAAGCCAGTAGTGCGATAGAATATCCTGGTTGGAAATTGATGTTGGAAATTTTACCTGTTCACCTGCAGTCGATTTTTACCGTTCCGCACAGTATAAAAACTTATATAAGCCGACGAAACAGACAAAATAAATGGAGACAGAAAACAAAAACAAACCCTCAGGATATGATTTTGGAGTTTGGATTGCTATCGGAGTAGCCGTCGGAGTAGCCGTCGGAGTAGCCGTCGGTAATATCGAAATGGGAATAGCTATAGGTGTTGTTGCCGGTGTACTTTGTGGCTTGTCAAAAGGACCGTAAATAGATCCCCTCGCTGCAGCTTCCAAGGAACTAAGCGTGATCGTTTTAAAAAAATTAGATGAACCTAAAACACAGCTCGATTAGCTTCCGATAGCCGTCGGGCTAATCCCTACCATCTACCTCCATTTTTTTTGCATTTCTAATTATCTTCATTACATTTAATTGCTTAAACACTAAATAAACGACATGAACCAGACAAAAAAAGGTTTTCAGACTTCTCTATCTAAGAAATTGGCGTATGGCTTAATTTTTATAGCAGGCTTAATGCCATTATCTAGTTCAGCGCAAACAGCAGCAGCTATTGAAACATTAAAAGACACTTACAAAGACGCCTTTCTAATAGGTGCAGCGGTTAATCCCTCGATAACATCGGGAAGAGACGCGAATGCACAAAACATTGTTCTCACTAACTTTAATTCGATTACGGTTGAAAACGCCATGAAGGCGGCACCCATCAATCCTCAGCCGGGCGTATACAATTTTGGCCCTGCCGATGATTATGTTGCCTTTGGCGAAAAAAATAAAATGTTTATCGTTGGCCATACCCTAGTTTGGCATAACCAGGTCCCTGCCTGGTTTTTTACAAATGCCTCGGGAAAACCCAATACCAAAGAAGAGCAGATTGAACGGTTAAGAAGCCATATTGAGGCCGTGGCAGGCCGGTATGCCGGCCGTGTACATGGTTGGGATGTAGTTAATGAAGTATTCGAAAACGATGGCAGTTATCGTAATAACAATTGGGTAAACGCCTTTGCTAATGGAGATACCCTGGTCAAGTATGCATTTAAATTTGCCCAAAAATATGCGCCCAACACAGAACTATATTATAATGAATTTAATGCCTGGCGTCCAACCAAGCGCGATGCTATTGTTCGAATGGTAAAAATGCTCCAAAAAGAAAATATACGCATTGATGGCGTGGGCATGCAAGGCCACTGGGGCTTAAATTACCCTAAGAACAGCTATATTGAAGAAGCGATCGATGCGTACGCTGCCTGTGGAGTAAAAGTAATGATAACAGAGCTGGATGTCGATGTACTTCCTCTTAGCAAGGAAGGTCAGATAGCCGGCTGGGCGGCAAATGCAGATAAACAGTTGCTATCTGAAGAATTTGAAATTTTCCTGGATCCATATAAGAGCGGCTTACCGGAAAATGTGCAAAACGAGCTGACCAAGAGATACGAAGAATTGTTTGCAATCTTTTACAAAAAGAGGGATGCAATATCAAGAGTAACCTTTTGGGGAATACACGATGGGGCGAGTTGGAAAAATGGCTCGCCTATCCCTAGTCGGACCAATTACCCATTATTATGGGATAGGCAGTATAAACCTAAGCCTGCGTTCAATGCTGTATTGGCTGTGCCTCGAAATTCTAAATAAAAAGAGAGCTAATGCTTAAACAAACCTATGCAAGTCTTCAGCGACGGCATTAGTGTTACTGTATCTAAAACTAGTGCAAATCTTTACATTGACTATCGCGTCGTCATTACTTAATTGCTGATCATAGGTCAGGCTAGACTGCCCATGAGTTGGGCACATGAGAGCAACCGCTTGCGCCATTGAGACGAATTGAATAATAAGCGGCAAAAAATGGAAATCATACCGGAACATAATCAACGACTGGCTAAAGTCACTTTTTCTTCGGTTTATCCGCTTTATGTAACTAAAATGTAAAGAAAAGGACGGACAAAAGAAGAATGAAACCAGGTTATTTCATTGAGTGGCTGACCGGTTTTTACGGGAAAGCCCTTCAGGCGTTAGTTGACTAAAAAGTAATTTTTGGAACTTTTCTCAATAAAGCAACATTGAACGCAAACACCGACCTGATTAAAAGAGTAATTTGTGGTTATCGAATAGCGGGAATAGATAGTCCTCTAACCAAAAAAGTATGGTATCTCGACAAGTTGGTGGATGAACTAGCGAATGGAAGAAAATTGGAGAAAATTTGAAGAATACAATAAAACAGTTTGAAGACTAATAAGCTTCATCTAGTATAGTATAAAACTATTTTCAATCAATCTGAAACAATAGCAGCTACTTTAATTCAAGAAATATTCCCGGAACAACCGTAGCTACTTTTTCGATCAAAAATCTGAACAAAACGGCATCAAAATACGCTTGTTTTATTGGATAATTCCTTAGTTCCTAACCTTGTTCATCCGGTCTTGTGCGTCGGTTATTGTTCTACTTACCTCATCGATCAGTTGCCGGGCGGCATCTTTAATTTTAGGGTTATCATTATACTCGGTATCAAAAAGAATATGCTTCGTTTTGCGCTGGTACTTATACTCCAAATAATAATGAGGCGAATTCTTTTTATATCCGAGATTTCCTTCACCTGAAATGAGTTCGGGCATATCCCAAAAACCTAAATCTGCTGCTTTCCGATGCAAGTAAAGCAAATCATCCTGAGTCAGTTTGACCGTGGTTTTGACTATCGAATCACGCTCGGTGATGTACCAAAAATCGCCTGTTTTAGAGTTGAAGCGATTGACCAAACTATCGCCTAAACCGTAGTTTAATGTAATTGCGTCAAACTCCGTGAACTTATAAGGCGCATTTTTAATCATAATGCTGTAGTAATACACACAATACAAAACAAATGGTATAACGATACAAATCCCTAAAAATATTCTCTTGCCTCTCTCACTCATGATTTTATTGGATGATTTTATTTACTGTAAAAAATATTTTAAAATTGAATTTCGTCAGGTGTAGGCTTGAATTCCTTCTCCCATTTTGCAATAACAACGGTAGCTAAACAGTTGCCAATTACGTTGACCGAAGTTCTGCCCATATCCATTAGCTCGTCTATCCCAAGAATGATGAATATTGGCCAAACAGGCATACCAAATGAGGAAGCAGTGCCTAATAAAATTACTAAAGATGCTCTGGGTACCCCAGCAACCCCTTTACTCGTTAACATCAGCGTAAATACAATCAATAGCTGCTGTCCAATCGTTAAATCCATCCCTGCCGCTTGTGACACAAATATGGCAGCTAATGAAAGGTATAAAGTTGTTCCGTCAAGATTAAAACTATAGCCCGTTGGCATGACAAACGCTACGATCTTTCTAGGAACGCCGAGCTTTTCCATGTTTTCCATGGCTCGCGGCAGCGCCGCCTCAGAGCTGGTCGTTGCAAAGGCGATGGATACCGGTCCGGCGATTGCGAGCAGAAATTTCTTGACCGGTACTCCAACTATTAAACCGATTGGCAGCAATACCCCCAACAAGAATACCAATAGCGAAACGTACAAAGTAAGCAGCAGTTGGATAAGGTGTAAAAGAATACCCAGACCCATATGACCAACTGTATATGCGATGGCTGCTCCTACCCCAATTGGAGCAAAATACATCACGATGTTGGTAAACTTAAACATCACTTCCGAAAGGCTTTCAACAGCTTTGAGCATCGGTTGACGTTTCTCTTCGCGTACCATGGCCAAGGCTATCCCAAAAATAATGCTAAACACTACTATTTGCAGGATCTGGCCATCTACGATGGATTTAGCAATGTTTTCGGGGAAAATATGTAAAATGATATCGTTAAAGCTTTGAGGGGGAACGGCTTGTAACTCTTCTTGCGGTCCCGAGGGAAGTTCAATACCCACTCCTGCTTTAGAGATGTTGATGGCAGCTAAGCCGATAAATAATGCGATCGTGGTAACGACTTCAAAATATAATATCGACTTCCATCCCATCCTACCAACTTGCTTCAAATCAGCATGTCCGGCGATCCCAAAAACGAGTGTAGCAAATAATAAAGGAGCTACAATCGTTTTAATCATCTTTAAAAACACCTTACTTAGCACTTGCAGATTCATCCCCACCGAGGGAAAATCATGACCAATTTCTGCTCCTACTACCATAGAAATTAGGATCCAGGTGGTTAAACTCTGCTTTTTAAACCCGTATAGAAACAAGCCTACGATAGCTAACCAACGAGAAGAAAACAGTACCGTTGGCGGTATGTTAAGTAAGTTATAGGTATTTAACACAGCGAACAAGGCTGCGATAGAGATCGCGATAAGAGCCGCTATTCCTAAATGTGGCGCATTATTTTGCTTCATATATTCGGTTTAGGGGTATCAACAAAAGTAATTAATTAGATTTACGCAACAAACGAATGTTTTCATGAACCCCGCCAAGCTAAATGATCTAAAAAAGGAATTATTGAATCTGGATTCAAAAGCGCTTGTCGAAATATGCTTAAGAGTAGCAAAATACAAAAAGGAAAACAAGGAATTAGTAAACTACTTACTGTTTAACGCAGAAGAACCATTAGAATACGCTGAATTGGTCAAGTCCAGTCTATTAGAGGAATTTGAAAACTTGTCAAAACATTATTACTACAGTATTAAGTCGCTCCGAAAAGTACTCCGCGCGATGAATAGACACATAAAGTATACCGGTTCCAAAGAATTCGAGATAGAAATTACTATTTGGTTCTGCGATAATTTTCTTCGCTACGCCGACACTAAATCAGGTCAAAAACCCCTTAGAGCAATATTTGTACGTCAGATGGAACGAATTTCAAAGGTTCTTCCAAAGCTGCATGAGGATTTACAATTCGACTATCAGATCGAACTTGATAAACTACAGGAAATTGCAGCTGTTAAAATGAAAAACGAAAAGCTCCTCAATTTTCTGTAACAAATTATAGCCGGGTCAGCCTGAAAGATATATCTGAATTAAATCGAACGAAGAACTTTTAAAGAAGTTTTCAGGCAAACTCCAGAAAAATATATCATGTATGCGCTGGCTATACCAGCGATGATAGCTCCGTGAATGATTTGATGTAGGAAACCTTCATTAAATTCTAGCAAAATCTTGATAAGTTCAGTCACCAAGCTCTAATTTCCAGATAAAGAATTGCAGTTAATGCTTTTCTCTCTAGCTTCAGTGATTTTTTTTGTTTTCTTTTATTTGGACAAACAGCACATTTGATGGTAAGGGCACTCCTGTTTCAATGTCTATTCTGATGGTATACTATCTATACTACATTTTTGCTAAGTTTCGCGACTATCGCAGCATCGATAATAGCGAACTCCTTTTAAACACACCTGAAGAATAGATCAATTATCTAAAATCTTATAGAAGAGAGCACTATATCCTAAACACTAGAATTTACCGCTCTAATTGCAGCGGTTTGGATACCTATTTTAGGTGTTGTGATTACAATTGCATCGTTCTTAGGATGCTACCATTTCATGCAAATTTATATAAAGACAGAACAAAATAGACTGGATGAGATGATCTAGAATCTCGAGCGACTAAAACACCAATTTGACGTTTAAAAGGAATAATTTTTGATTTGAACTTATTCTGTCGCTCTTTCTTCAGGTTCGCTAATGGTGAAAATATTACGGCTGAGACCGTATTCTACAACCTTCTTTCCTATTGATTTTGCGTCAACTCTATCCTCGTTAAATAATGGAAATTGGCGCCTTAATTTTCCGTCTTTGATATAGATCGAATCTAAGCCTCGATATTTCTTTTTAGTTGCCGATGTCAGGTCGGGAAATTTTAACTTCTGAGAACCGCCATTATAGTCAAATTCATAAACATTGAGAATAAACTTTTCAGGTTCATTCTCTTTCTTTATTTGAATGAAGATTTCCGGACTGCCATCTGCGTCCATGTCCATGTTCCAAACATCTGCTATTTGGCCTTCGAGCTTGGCTAATGTAGAGGTGTATTCCGCTCTTGCAGAATCTGATCGTAAAATAAGAATTGAAGAAACTGAATCGGCACCTCTACCCCAACTAAGAATATCAAATGTAAGTCCAGGTTTTATTTCTATACTTTTCTGAAAATGAAAAGGTTCAGGCAATCTGGCCTCAGTTAAAATAGGTTTGCTGTAAAGGTCAGGCTCTTGTGTACAGGCCGAAAAAAATAACATAATTCCCACGAGGGAAATTGGAAAAACGGTTTTCAAAAAATTCATAAAGCAGTCTATTTTATTTTTGAACAAATCATTTAATTGAACAATAGGCTAGCCGGGATTTCCGCTTTACTTTTGCCCGGTTGGGTCATAAACACCCTTAAATCGCCACTGCCGCCACCTTGAAAATAACGAATCTGAATTTTATGGAAGCCCTTTAATAAATTAACAGCCGAGCCGAGTTCATACACCGCATGTTTTTGATCGTTATCCAAGATCTCCTGATCACCGATCCATATTTTCGAACCATCGTCTGAATAGGTGGAAAAAGAATACTGCCCGTCTTCCGGAATGTTTATATACCCGTTAAAAATCAAACCATAAGCGCGCGCCTTAGTACGAAACTTGGCAACAGTCAACGCATTAGTAAGTCCCGTTTCTGCGGCTTTTGCAGTATCCAGTTGTTCTGTAAATTCATAATCGCCGGGAATAAAATAGTACTTGAGTCCGCTTTTCTGCCCGGAGTTAGCGACAGGAGCCAAAGGGAGCATGTTAGACAACACCGTGGTTGTAATGGCACTACGCTTCCCTGAAGGCGTGTAAACCACAGTTTTTAACACTCTCTTTTGATCTGCAGGAACGTTTATTTTAATTGGCTCACCATATAAATAGCTTGTAGCGCCCGGAGTATAGCCGTCGATCGTATAATAAATCTTACTTCCATCTATCGGAGCCTTTAACGGGATCAGGAACTCTGAACCCAACATAGTGGTATCTTTAGCACCAATAGCTGTAGGGACGCGGTATTCAACGTCTGTATTATCCAATTTCGCCAGATGCCTTGCAACACGAACTTCAGAAAAATCTATATAATTTTTTTGTTGAGGTGCTGTCCACGCAATTTCTGATAATGCATAAATACGTGGATAGATCATGTATTCAACCTTTGCCGGTGTTTTCATATACTCTGTCCAAACATTGGCTTGAACACCCAAAATATGTTTTTGCTGGTCGGGTGTCAGAGACGAGGGTGTTGGATCATAAGCATAAACTTCATTCAGGGGGTTTGATCCTCCAATAGTTAAAGGCTCTTGAGTAGTTTTCCCTTGAAGGTGATCGAAGTAAATGAACGTTTGGGGCGACATGATAACATCATGGTTCAAACGTGCAGCGGCTGTACCCCCTTCAGTATTTCGCCAGCTCATCACGGTAGCATTTGAAGGTAATCCTCCATCCAAAATCTCATCCCAACCAATAATCGTGCGACCCTTAGAATTGACAAACTTTTCTATTCTATTAATGAAATAACTTTGCAGCTCTGCTTCGTTCTTCAATTTATTTTCACGAATTCTCTTTTGGCAATGTTGGCAGGCGCGCCATTTCGCTTTTGGCACTTCATCGCCGCCGATATGCACATAACTACCTGGGAATAAGTCGATAACTTCGATTAACACATCTTCTAGAAAAGTAAAAGTGCTGTCTTTGCCCGCGCAAAACACATCTTCAAACACTCCCCACTTTTCTGCCGTTTTAAATGGTCCAGGATGATCGCCACAGGCTAAATACGGATAGGCTGCCAGAGCGGCCACTGAATGTCCAGGAAGCTCTATCTCGGGAATAACCGTAATAAACTTCGAAGCAGCATAGGCAACGATCTCTTTTGCTTCCAGCTGAGTGTAAAATCCGCCATAGGGCGTATTATCAAACCATTGCGGCATCCTATCGTGGAAATTACCGATAAGCGTCTGCGAGCGATATCCTCCAACGTCTGTCAGCTTTGGGTACTTTTTTATCTCGATACGCCAACCCTGGTCATCTGTCAAATGCCAGTGAAAAGTATTTAGCTTGTATTGAGCCAGAACATCTATGTATTCCTTGATGAACGAAATCGGAAAAAAATGGCGACCCACATCAAGATGCATTCCACGATAAGCATAACGGGGTTCATCGATAATTTCTACGGATTGAATCTTTGGGTGTGCCACTTTTTCAATTGGGAAAAGTTGAATGAGAGTTTGAAAAGCGTAAAACAATCCCGCGCCTTTGCCCGAAACGTTGATTTGACCCGGAATAATGTTCAGCTGATAGCCTTCTGGATTGGTTCCTGCATATTCTGCGGACGAAAAACGGATTAATCCAACCGGTGCGTGAATAAAGTTCTTCGCAACAGGAATGTTCAACGAGTAGTTATCGTGAAGGAAATCGCTAAAGAGCTGAGCTATCTTTTGGTCTTGGTCATTTTCAAAAATAATCCCCGACTCTGCACTGAATATAAATTGACCTTGATTGATTTTAACCGACCTAGGTGCAGGAATGATACCTAGATTAGGATCAGCACTTTGTGCAAATGAAAATAAGCTAAAACAGAAAAAAGCTAAAAGTAAAACCGCCAAATTTTTCATAGAACCCAAAGCTAAGAAACAAATGGGTGTATAGCAATTTAGGGGTGTAAATACAGTCTTGCAATTGATTTTTAGCCGATGTTCCGAAGAATAATAAGAAAGTATTTGTTATACTGACACCGTATCTTCTTTTGCGGCCAGATATCGTTCTGCTTCCAGAGCAGCCATACAGCCTGTACCAGCTGCTGTAACTGCTTGTCTGAATATCTTGTCCTGCGCATCACCGCAAGCAAAAATACCTTCTATATTGGTCTGAGTACTATTAGGCTTGGTGATAAGATATCCCGTTTCATCCATATCTAACATCCCTTTAAATAGTGTAGTGTTCGGTGTGTGCCCGATCGCAACAAAGAAACCAGTAACGTCTACCACACGTTCTACCTGTGTTTGATTGTTTAATATTCTGACACCTGTAACAACCTTGCCGTCACCTAAAATCTCTTGTGTTTCGGTATTATAATGGATCTCAATATTTGAAGTGTTAAGCACGCGATGTTGCATTGCCTTTGAGGCTCTGAATTCATCGCGACGAACGAACATGTGTACTTTATTGCAAAGTTTTGCTAAGTATGTTGCCTCTTCCGCCGCAGTATCTCCTGCTCCAACTATCGCAACGTCTTGTCCTTTGAAAAAGAAACCATCACACACAGCGCAGGCTGAAACACCAAAACCATTATATTTTTGCTCACTTTCTAAACCTAGCCAACGAGCAGTCGCGCCAGTTGCAATGATCACTGTATCAGCAGTTATAGTCTTATTTTCATCAATAATCACTTTATGTACCGGTCCTGAGAAATATACTGAAGTAACATAGCCAAACCTGATTTCTGTACCGAAACGTTCTGCTTGCTTTCTGAAATCTTCCATCATCTCCGGACCCATAATCCCCTGAGGATAGCCTGGAAAATTATCAACATCTGTGGTTTCAGTTAACTGTCCGCCAGGGACAATTCCGGTATACAAAACAGGCTTGAGATCTGCTCTTGCTGCGTAGATAGCGGCTGTATATCCTGCCGGACCTGAGCCAATTATAAGACAATGTACATGTTCGATTTCTTGTGACATAAGATTTTAATGAGCGACAAATTTAGGTCTTTGATCTGAGATTAGTTTCCTGGCATTGTCAAAAAACACTCGATAAATTGACTATTTTTAGTGAGTTACTACCGGCTGTAGTTTGGAGCTTCTTTAGTAATTGCAATGTCATGTGGGTGACTTTCACGCATCCCAGCAGCGGTGATCTTGACAAATCGTGCTTGCTGTAACTTTTCGATCGTTGGAGCGCCGCAATATCCCATACTAGCACGTAAACCGCCTACGTATTGATACATCACCTCAGCCAATGTGCCTTTATAGGGAACTCGTCCAACAATCCCTTCGGGAACTAATTTCTTTATATCATCTTCTACATCCTGGAAATATCGGTCTTTTGAACCTTGTTCCATGGCTTCGATAGAGCCCATTCCTCTGTAAGACTTGAACTTGCGGCCCTCATAAATTATAGTCTCGCCCGGTGATTCCTCTACGCCCGCAAATAGGGAACCTGCCATCACGGAGCTTGCACCCGCTGCTATTGCTTTCGCAATATCGCCGGTATGCTTAATTCCACCATCGGCTATGACGGGAACGCCGGTGCCGCGGAGTGCCTTCGCGCATTCATAAACCGCATATAATTGCGGAACACCTACTCCCGCTATAATTCTGGTTGTACAAATAGAACCAGGACCAATACCAACTTTTACGGCGTCTGCACCGGCATCAGCCAAAGCTTTTGCGCCCTCGCCTGTTGCTACGTTTCCAACAATAACCTGTAGGTCGGGATAGGCTTGTTTGACTTCTTTTAGTTTATTGATCACTCCAAGGGAATGACCATGGGCTGTATCGATCGCTATAACATCAACTCCTGCTTTTACAAGGGCTTCCACACGCTCAAGAGTATCGGCAGTTACTCCGACAGCCGCTCCGATGCGTAAACGTCCGTGCTCGTCTTTACACGCTTTTGGATAGTTTCTAAATTTCTGAATATCCTTGAAGGTAATCAGTCCGATTAAATGACCCTCATCATCAACAACAGGTAATTTCTCGATTTTTTTATGTTGGAGAATGCCCTCAGCTTGCGTTAGAGTTGTTCCTTTAGGCGCAGTGATCAGATTTTCTGTGGTCATTACTTCCTTTATTGGGCGCTGCATATCTTTTTGAAAGCGTAGATCGCGATTCGTAATGATTCCCACTAGCTTCTTTAAATCGTTTATTACAGGGATCCCTCCTATGCTATAATCGCGCATAATTTTAATTGCGTCTGCAACAATGGCGTTTACATGTAGCGTAACCGGATCCTGAATCATGCCGCTTTCTGAGCGCTTTACTTTACGTACTTCATCAGCCTGCTGCTGAATGCTCATGTTTTTATGGAGTACTCCGATTCCACCAGCTTGTGCTATTGCAATTCCGAGATCTGCATCTGTGACAGTGTCCATCGCGGCAGAAACAATAGGAATATTCAACTTAATCTTTTTTGTCAGAAAGCTACTTGTATCTACATCACGTGGCAGAACTTCAGAATAAGCAGGAAGTAGAAGAACATCGTCATAGGTAAGACCATCTTGGACGAATTTGTCAGAATCGAGTTGCATAGCAAATTTAGTGTTAGGTACTATTATTTGCCGGACAAAGCTACGGATTTATTGTGAAGATGTGCAAATGCCGAAATGTCCTCACAGCGAGCTTATATGAGCATGTGAGGCTAATCTAATTTCCTTAATCGCAATGTACCGCCTAACCTACAGAGATTACTCCACCAATTCCCTTCCAACACAAGGGAACTTCTCTCATCTTTAATTCTTAGAAACATTTCCTGAGTACAAAGAGGGATTGATATTTTAGAGCCAATTGACACAGATTCTTTAAGATAAACAGAATCGATGCTCAGCATTTCAAAATAGATTTTAGCTTCCGTTAGGTATTTGTTCCCATCATCCGCTAAAACCTCACTAGAGCTGCGCACGTCGTAGGTATTATCAGCGTTAAAGGAAAATGTAATTTTCATGGGATAGTTAGTACCCTCGTACTTAAAAGTTCCTTCCCAGTTGCCTTCTAATATCTGCGAGGATGCATTGATAGAAAAGAAAACTAGAAAAAATAGAAAGCCTCTTTCTTTCATCGTTATCACTGATAACTAAATATAATCTAATTCTAGACAGATTTAAAATGTCGCCCCGTTCTAATACTCAATCAGCTAAATCAATTCGGAACTATTTTATCTCATATCGTAATCCTGCATTAAAGTTTCTGCCTTTAGTATTGTATCCCTCCCATTCGGTGTACTGCTCATTAAGTATATTTTTTATATCTGCAAAAATGGTCAGATTGGTTCTCGGCTTTGCCTGTAAATAAATATCGAACATTGAAAATGCCTGTTGGTTAATATTTACTGTGCTAAAAATTGTGGAGTCGTAATAGGGGTCGAGCCGGTCTCCGGTATATTTATAAATGAGATTAAACGAAAGTGCTTCGTTGATTTGGTAACCTACATTTGCTCCAAATGTACTTTTCGGTCGTCTTAGGAGGTACGTTATTTCATCTCCGTCAGAATTTTGCCCTTCACCCTTCACAAATGCATACCAGGTGCTAATATCTAACCTGTCTAAAGGGTTCGTCATCACTTCTAGTTCAAAGCCGGTATCATTTTGTTTATACCCATTTAAATACTGCGATGCAAACGTAACGGGATCTGAGTAGAAATAAATTAGTTCATTTATATCTCTTTTGAAGAAGGAAGTACTCAAGCTTAACTTAGATGGCAAAAGATCAAAATCAAAGCCGACTTCATAAGTCAACGACTTTTCCGGCTTAAGGCCGAGATTTCCATACTCGCTATAAAGCTGATATATACTCGGGATTTTGTATCCGGAAGCAACGCTTGCGAAAAATTTATACCTATTATTTAAAACATATGAAGGATTTATTGTGAACGTATTATTGCTGCCATATACGGAGTGATTAGTATATCGTCCGCCAAGATCTAGATTGAAATTATTGGCGTTGAAGAAAAGATCGGCGTAGGTACTAAAAACATTAGTTTTAGATAGCGGTAGATAAGCATTGAAAGGACCGTACAAAGCACTAATAGACTCGAAAAGTTGCTCAGATTTGATGCGGCGGTAATTTGCTCCCGCGATGAGATTAGTAGCAGTAGTTAGCTGCTGATTAATTATCCCTTCAAAATAGCTAATCTTACCTTCGTTTTTTTGTCTTGAAAAGTCGCCGGTTGACCCAGTTTGATCGACAAAACTATTAAAGACATTGTTTTGATTGAAAATCAGGTTCAGGTCGCCTTTCGGTAAAAGATATTTACCGTTTAATCCGCCAAAGAACGCGGTATTCTTAGCCTTGAAGTCGATATCATCTATAAATGCTCCTCCATCTAAATCAAAGTAATTTTGTCCGGCCTGCACATGCGCAGAAACCGAAAATTGATCACTAAACGTTTGTTTGATATCAGTTGTGAAAGCAAATTGTTTAAATCCATCATGTTCAAAATTCCCTGTGCCAGACTTATCTTTCGAGATTGAGATTCCATCAGCAGACGTATTTGAAAAATTAAAAGCTATACCGGTTTCACCAAGTGTTCCATTTAAATCAATGGCCTGTCTAAAAGTATTATACGATCCCGCGGTACCCTGTAGAGATGCGTTTAACTTGCCTGCGAGTGGTTTTTTGGTAATGATATTGATAACGCCTGCGACAGCATCAGAACCGTAAAGCGTAGAATTTACCCCTCTAAGTATCTCAATGCGCTCTATTTGATCGATAGCAAAAGACGTGATATCATATTCGCCGGTTATTCCCGATGCATTATTAACCGGAATGCCGTCTATTAAAATCAACGTATTCCCTGCCGTCGCTCCACGGGCAAATAATGAAACATTCGAGCCCATATTATTACCGGTACCGGATAGACTTAGTCCGGCGATATTATTCAATAGTTCGGGCAATGTTCTACCTTGATTTTTTGCTAGTTGTTCAGAGCTGATAATCCTAACTACCCTTCCAACATCTGTTAATTTTCTCGCCGAGCGATTGGCAGTAACTACGACTTCATCTAATGATCGTACAGGTTCATCCTGTGCGATGGCTACTGTTGAGAACAGTGCGAACTGTACAAACCCCAGGCTTGCAGCAACTGATAAATAGTTTTTTTTCATTTTGTTGTGAGATATCCCACAGCAAACAAGAAGAATGAGGAGGAAATACGAATAAACAGTATTTTCATCCTAGCTTCAATCCCCGAAAGCTATGAATTAATAAAATGCTTATAGGCAGGTCTTCTGACTTACTCCCGGCTTATCCGACCTTCCCATCCCGATTTTAATTCGAAAAAGTGGCTCAAGAATGGATAACCGTTATGGAGAACACAGCAGCGGGTCTGTCCCGGATTCGCACCAGGTTCCCTTTTAATCCCGTAATAACGGGCACCAAAAGCGTTCGAATGTAGAAAATTTATTTACCACTAGAAATTATTGTGGATAAAATAGTACGATGTGATGAAATCCTTTCATTAGATTTTAAATAAGTATTAATTGACATCTCATATATATTTTCTATAATTGGCGGCTATCGAAGTTGTTAAAAATGTTTATAGAACCAAATTTTAAAGGAGAAAGACGTGGCTGGATCGAAATAATCTGCGGTAGTATGTTTAGCGGCAAAACTGAAGAGCTGATCAGGCGCCTAAAGAGAGTTAAAATAGCACACTTAAAAGTTGAAATTTTCAAGCCTGCCATTGACACCCGTTATGACGAGGTAGATATTGTTAGCCACGATACCAATAAGATCAATAGCACACCTGTCGATAGCTCGCAAAATATCCTTTTACTTGCAAATGATATTGATGTCGTAGGAATAGACGAAGCCCAGTTTTTTGATGATGAAATAGCCAATGTCTGTGAAAATCTTGCACTGAGGGGGATGCGTGTAATCGTAGCCGGCTTGGATATGGACTATCTAGGCAGACCTTTCGGCCAAATGCCTAACCTACTTGCAAAAGCGGACTATATCACCAAGCTTCATGCTATTTGTGTGAAATGCGGGAACATCGCCAATGTGAGCTATCGCAAATCTGCGCAGCACGCACAAGTGATATTGGGTGAAATGGATGTCTACGAGCCGCGCTGCAGACATTGTGCTCAATTAGCAGATTAAAAGGCATAAAAAAAGGATCGATGTGTGTACCGATCCTTTTTCATTTGTTCTTTAATGTATTAGAAATCAGAATACTCTACAGGATATAAGTAAGTTCTTTCGTTTTTCGAAACAGTACCTCCACCATACTCCGGTAACCTTCTTAAAACAGCCCAATTGGGATCGTTATTAAAAAGCGCCCAATGTGCTTCCTGATCAGCAGCATTGTTAAAAGTAGTCATATACATTAGGTTCGGCATCTTACTACCTGAAATAACTTCTGCATAAAAAACAGCGTTAAAGTTATGTTTAGTAAAAATATCCAACTCACTACCATTTTCTTTATTTCCCACGGTAAACTGCTTTATCTTAGTTGCCGCAAGCGTTTCGGATGGACTTTCATAACTTCTTAGTTCGTATACCCTTTGAGCCTTTGGTCCGTTCAGTTTCGGAACTGCCGGTTTTGGCATTGCAGAAAACGCACGTAGTAAAATTGATTCAATTCTCCCGTATGAACGATTTGTGCTCAATGCTTCTAGATACTCTTTTCCGGCAACTTTATATTGATTATCTGCAGCTAGAACTGAATTGACATTGTCAAATTGCGTTAAAGAATTGTAGGGAACAAATACATAAAGCTTGTTGTCCAAGGTGTCTGGCGTGATTAGTTTAAACACGCCAACATTGGCTATACCGGCCTTTTTCAGAGCAGGGATATAGGCTGATTTTAAATAGTTCTCAACAACCGGCTCTTGAGCTTTTGATAAATGGTAAATTTTAAACTGATAATAAGTGGTTTGAGCATTTACAGACGTTGAAAAACTCATACAAACTGCAAGGGCACTTAGCAAAAGAAAGGAACGAATTTTCATGTTAATTTTCATTTTTATAAATAGTTTAGTGTTCAAATTTAATAAGAAAAGCAGAATGATTTCTATTATCACAAAAATTTACAGCCGGAATATTGCTCCGCCTATCATAGATTTCTGTTTATATTAGTGGCATGATTCAAAAAGCCGGACCGATAGGGATTTTCGATTCAGGATACGGGGGCTTAACCGTCTTCAAGGAGATCATCAAAGAACTTCCACAATACGATTATATTTACTTAGGTGATAATGCTCGTGTTCCCTATGGAAGCAGATCGTTTGAAACCGTTTATCGCTACACGTTAGAATGCGTGAATGAACTTTTCGAAAAGGGCTGTCGCCTCGTACTTATCGCGTGTAATACCGCATCCGCGAAAGCGCTGAGAAACATTCAACAACTTGATTTGCCGAAATTAGCAGAAATGCACCGAGTTTTGGGTGTCATCAGGCCTACAACAGAAATAGTGCGCACATTAACTAAAACCGGGCATATCGGAATATTTGCAACAACGGGCACAGTAGAATCTGATTCTTATCCCGTAGAAATCCATAAATTTTTTCCTGAGATTAAAGTCTATCAACAGGCATGCCCAATGTGGGTATCGATAGTTGAAAATCATGAGCATGAATCACCGGGTGCTGATTATTACGTAGAAAAGTATATTAATTCTCTGCTAAAAAAATCATCAGACATTGATACGGTTGTTCTTGCTTGTACGCATTATCCCCTTCTAATTAATAAAATAAAGCAGTTTCTCCCTGCCGGGATATCTATCATATCGCAAGGCGACATCGTAGCAAAAAGCTTTGCCGATTACCTAAATAGACATCCCGAAATAGACATGTTATGTACCAAAAACTCAAAATGCAGTTTTTATACCACAGAATCTGCAAAAAGTTTTAATGAACAAGCCGGAATTTTCTTCGGTCGCGCAGTCAATTCTACTCATTTAGATCTCGGCAAATAGCCGTTGATTAGTGTAATATTTAAGAAGGCTCGGTTTGCTTTTTACATTTATTGCTTATTTTTAATAGTAAGACTAATTTAAAACCCATGAAAACACTCTTCCAATTTTCATCTTTTCTTGCAATAGGGATACTCGGAGTATTGGTACTTACATCTCTAAAATATGCCCCTGTAGAGTCTAAAGACCTAATTGGCGCTTGGGAGTACGGCACTTCGACTAATAAAACCGTTATGATCAAAACAGATAAAGTTTTCTCTGTAGCGACGTACGACTTTACAGGCAAAAAATTTATTAGTAGTTACGGAGGTACATGGAAAGTTGATGGCAATAATATCGTCACAAAAATTGAGTGGAACTCTTTAAACAAAGAACAGGTTAGCAAAGAACTCAGTTATGAAGCTCAACTTCTCGGAGGAAAACTCTTAAACAAAACAAAAAATGAGACCTGGTCACGCGTTGACGACGGAAAACCGGGTGTGTTAATGGGCGCCTGGATAATCACCGGAAACTTCGCCGATGATAAGGCATCAAAAAGAGCGGCACCATTTTATCCTAGAAGAACTATGAAAATTCTTTCAGGCACTCGTTTTCATTGGATTGCCTACAATATTGAAACAAAAGAGTTTACAAATGCGGGAGGCGGAAGCTATACCACCGAAAACGGAAAATATACCGAGAATATAGAATTCTTCACGAAAACAGCGGAGAGTGTAGGGAAGAGTCTTTCATTTCAATATTCTTTTGTGAATGGAGATTGGCGCCATAAAGGTGAAAAATCTACCGGCGGCCCGATAGACGAGTGCTGGTCTAGGCGTGAGATACTTGAGAAATAAATCCTTCTAACAACTAGTCAGGAAACTTTCGATGGCTAAGCGGTAACCGTCTAAACCAAACCCGGTAAGTACACCTTTGCAATTTTTCCCTGTAAGAGAAACATGCCTATATTCTTCACGGGCATAGATATTGGAGATGTGCACTTCAATTACCGGCACTTTTATGGCAGCTATTGCATCTGCAATTGCAACAGAAGTGTGGGTATATCCTCCACCATTTAAGATAATACCGTCAAAGCTAAAGCCAACCTCGTGTAATTTATTGATGATCTCTCCTTCGACATTAGATTGATAATAATCCAGTTCTGTGTTGGTATATTTTATCTTCAATTCAGCATAAAAGAACTCAAAACTGCTATCGCCATAAATTGATTTTTCACGGACTCCAAGTAAATTCAAGTTAGGGCCATTTATTATCTGTATTTTCATCAAAAATTATTTAAGTATCTCCAGAAGATTCAACATTCCAAACTTAAACTTTTAAATTGTAAAATTAAATTGGATTGGCACTCATGTATTAAAGGATTTAAGTCCTATCTGCGTTTAGAACGCTCACTTTCTCCAAATACGGTAGAAGCATATATACACGATGTAACTAAGTTACAGGAATTCTCAGAAGCCGACATTAAGAAATCACCAGACAAGATCACAACAGAAGACCTAAAAAACTTTATTTATTGGATCAATGAACTTGGCATGCTGGCACCTACACAAGCGCGTGTACTTTCAGGGATCAAGGCCTTTTTCAAATACCTGTTGCTAGAAGATGTAATTAAAAATGATCCTTCGGCCTTGCTTGATAGCCCGAAAATGCGTCGAAAATTGCCCGACACGATCAATATTCATGAAATAAACGAACTCATTGCTGCAATTGACCTCTCTAAACCGGAGGGCATGCGAAACAAAGCAATGTTAGAGGTTCTTTATGGATGCGGCTTGCGTGTTTCTGAACTTACCGGACTCCTTATTTCGAATTTGTTTCTAGAAATAGAATTCATAAAAATTATAGGGAAAGGAAACAAAGAGCGATTGGTTCCCATTGGTTCTGAAGCTATAAAATACTTAAAAATGTATTTGCATGAAACACGGGTGCACATACCTGTGAAAACAGGAAAAGAGGATTTTTTATTTTTAAATCGAAGAGGCAGTCCCTTGTCGAGAGTAATGGTTTTCATGTTGATAAAAGACCTGGCCCTAAAAACAGGTTTGACGAAAACTATTAGTCCGCATACTTTCAGGCATTCATTTGCGACACATTTGATCGAAGGAGGCGCGGATCTTCGCGCAGTACAGGAAATGCTTGGTCACGAAAGTATTACTACAACCGAAATATATACACATCTCGATCGGGATTATTTGAAACAGGTGATTACCCAATACCATCCAAGAAGCTAGCTTTTTTTGGCCCAGCGCTCTATAAAAGCAAACCTACTTAGTATTTTCTGGTTTAATTTATCGATCATCCTACCGTCGAATTATTCGCTTATGCGCTCGCAATTAGTTTAATTTTTATTCACGCATTTGCGGATATTATCTTTATCTTGCGTGACATCAGTAATTTATAACAATACAATGCAAGAAGGTAAAGTAAAATTTTTCAACGAAACAAAAGGCTTTGGGTTTATCGTTCCAGCGGATGGTAGCGAAGATATTTTTGTACACTCTTCCGGTCTGACTGACAGGATCCGTGAAAATGACAATGTAACTTATGATGTTGAGCGTGGCAAGAAAGGGCTAAACGCTGTTAACGTAAAAGTTGTCTTTTAAGGTTCAAGATATACATTGATCTTAAAAAAAATAGTCCCGTAATCTGCGGGACTATTTTTTTTATAAAATTTTTTAAATCAGCGCTAAGCACTGAGAAAACTAGGCATCAATGTGACCATAATCCAACTTTACTCCTTGTACCCAAAGTACGATTCTTAAAATAAGGACGAATAATGGAACATACATCATGCCTTTTGAAACCCCAAAATGATCAAGGATTACTGTCGATCTTTGTTTTTGAACAGCAGCTAGTAAACTAAGACAAGGAACGAGCACCAATGTTAAGAATGTTGCGAAGCTTAATCCGAATATCATTGTCCATGACAACGGACCCCAAAAAGCAACGTTGTCTCCTCCGAAATAAATATGTGGATTGAACTCGCTAAACAACGTTACGAAATCGATATTAAATCCGACGGCAAGAGGCACCAGACCCAGCATCGTGGCTGTAGCGGTTAACAGTACGGGGGTCATTCTAGTCCGTCCTGCTTCGATAATTGCTTCTTTGACAGACATCCCCTGATCGATCATCAAATCGGTAAATTCTACCAGTAGGATTCCATTACGAACGACGATCCCCGCAAGGGCAACTATTCCTATTCCAGTCATTACAATCGACATATCCATATTGAATATCGTCACTCCCAAAATAACACCAATAAAACTGAATAGAATTTCAGTCAGAATAATAACAGGCTTGCTGATCGAATTAAACTGGGTAACCAAAATAATTAAAATAAGGCCTAATGAAATCATTAAAGCGGAGCCCAAAAAATTCATTGTTTCTTGTTGTTCCTCCTGCTCCCCAGCCATTTTAATTTCAATTCCTTCAGGAGATTTAAATTCATTCACTTCTGCTTCGACATTTGCAACCACTTGATTTGCATTAAACTCGCCTAACACGTTTGAAGATAAAATGATAATCCTTTTGTCTTGCTTACGCTTAATCCCTCCGTACGTATCGATAAAATCAATATTCGCAAATGAAGACATTGGCACTTGACGAATGGTTCCTCCCATGGCCATATCCCTGTAGGTCATTTTCATATTTCTTAATGCCTCCAGATTATTGCGTTGATCTTCTTTCGCGCGGATATTTATCTCATAATCTTCATTCAGGTCACGAAATTTGGAAACTTCCTTGCCATATACTGCAGTGCGCAGATCAGAACCAACCTGTCCGGTGGAAATTCCCTCACGATTTGCTCTCTCACGATCGATATTAAACAATATCTCTGGTTTATTGTTTTGAAAATCTGATTTCAACTCCTCAACGCCCGCAATTTGCCTTCCTTCTAAGTGCTTCTGTAAGCTCTCTGCCGTCTTAACGAGCGAATCAAGATCATCTCCAGTGATTTCAATACTGATTGGCTTTGCTGTCGGCGGACCACCTTGCTCTTGCGCAACTGTTATCGCCGCTTCCGGAATACCCTTTAAAGCCTCTCGAATTTTGCTAAGGTACTCAGACGTGCTTTTGCCGTTTCGTTTTGAAAATTCGACAAATGCCACACTCACCTTTCCCATATTGGGATAATTTCCCTGATCCTCGCTTTGCGGGTCGGTTACGCCAACAGTCACATTTGAAATAATAGATGTTACCATCTCATTATTTCTTCCAACAACATCTGTAACGCGCTTTTCTACCTGATTTACTACCTGATTCGTATAGGCCTGATCTGTTCCAACTGGCAAATTAACGTAGACATAAATAAAATTAGGCTCCCCAGCCGGGAAGAAAATGATCTTCTGTCTGCCTATTCCTACCATAAAAATGAACGTAGCAAAGGTAATGATCAATAAACCTACTGTACTCCAGATCATGGTTCTGGGGCGATCAAGAGCCCATTTCAGAACACTAACATATTTATCTTGAAACTTGGGCCACACCTTTTTTTGAAAGTTCCGAACGGTTCCGGCAAGGACGAAATGGTTCAGCAGATATAACAATCCCATAAGGACAATGAAATTGCCTAAACCAAAACTTACAATGTATGAGACCACGGCTAATCCTGCAAAAACAAAGGTTGCGCGTTTGGTACTCCTGTCAAACGTTGGTCGGTGATTTTCATGTTCATCATGGGGTTTCATGAAGTCAACCGCAAACACCGGATTAATAATGTAAGCAACAACTAATGACGCTAATAGCGTGATAATTAGCGTTGCGGGAAGAAAGAACATAAATTCTCCGATTATACCCGGCCAAAATAATAAGGGAACAAATGGTGCTAAAGTAGTCAGCGTTCCAGAGAGAACCGGCAAAAATACTTCTCCAGCTGCCATTTTCGCAGCCTTTTTGATTGGAACTTTTCCGTTATCAAAAATTCGGTGAGTATTCTCAATTACGACAATCGCATCATCCACGACGATTCCCAATCCAAGTAAGAACGAAAATAGCACCATCATGTTCATCGTAAAGCTAAATCCAAAAATACTGCCTAGAGCAGGCATGGAAATAAAAGCAATAAACATAGACAACGGGACAGACAAAGCTACAAATAGCGCATTGGTTACGCCCATAAAAAACATCAGGATAACTGTTACCAGAATAAATCCAATAATGATGGTATTTATTAAATCGTGCAGGGTAATTCTGGTCCTGTTTGACTGATCACCAGTAACTGTAACTTCAAGACTTTTAGGCAATGTTGCCCTCATCTCTTTTAAAAGCGTGTTAATTTTGTCTGATGCTTCGATCAGATTTTCTCCACTCCTCTTCGCAACATTGAGAGTAATTACATTTTTTCCGTATAGATGGGCGTAGCTTTCCTGCTCCTTAAAAGCATCTTTAACCTCTGCCAGATCTTTCAGGTATACGGAAGCACCGGTAGGACTTTTAATAATAATATTTTCAATCTCGACAGCATCCTTAAATTCCTTCTTCACGTTTAACGTACGGCGCACACCATCCATCTGGACTGTCCCGCCGGAGATCGTCATGTTCTCATACTTAACAGCATTTTCTACATCTGAAAAGGAGATTTGAGCGGCAGCCATTTTGTTGAGATCTAAATTAATCTGAACTTCAGGATCTAAAGCGCCAACCACCTGAACATAAGAGATTTCTTTAAAAGCCTCAATTCTATCTTTCAAATCATCGGCGTACTCCTTCAAGCGTTTAAGGTCGAAATCACCCGAAATATTGATATACATGATCGGCAAATCGGATAGATTAATATCCATAACATCCGGCTCCTGAGGTAAATCATTGGGCAAATCTTGTCTTGCTTTATCGACAGCATCCTTTACACTTTGCTTCGCAGTCTTTATCTCAACGTTAGTGTTGAATTCTGCTGTGATAATAGAATAATCCTGATAAGAATTAGACGTGATCTTTTTTAAGCCTGTTGTACTTTTGATCTGCTTCTCAATCTGCTTAGTAACCAAGTTCTCCATGTTTTCTGGAGATGTGCCCGGATAGACTGTTTGCACAATGATCTTAGGTATAACTACTTCGGGAAAGTTTTCCTTCGGAAGGCTGTTATAAGAGAAATAGCCGATAACTGTGATAATGATCGTCAATACATAGATTGCCGTTTTATTATCAATTGCCCAGCTAGAGGGTTTAAATTCTGTATTGAGATCTTTCATCTTGTAAATTGATGAGTTTAATTTTTTTTGATTAAAACTTAATCGTGTCGCCTTCGTCTAAATCCTTCATTCCCTTGACGATTACCTTATCGCCTGCTTTTAGGCCTGAGACAATTTCTGCTTGTCCGTCAGAAAATTTACCCGACCTAATAATGACTTTCTTTGCCTTACCATTTTCAGCGACAAAAACATAATCGCCATTTTCAGCTCTCTGAATCGCATTAACAGGTATCACTAATGCTTTTAGGTTTCTATAGTCAGTGATTTTAAGAACCGCTAGCATATTTGTGCGATAAGAACTTTTTGATGGCAATTTCACTTCAACCGTGAAGCTCCTAGACACCGGATCAATCACTTTTGACGCAAAATTTAAAGTTGTAGAAAGGGAGTCGGGAATATCCGGAAATATGACCGCTACTTGGTCTCCTTGATTTACTCTGCCTGCGTACGACTCTGCAATCAAAGCCTTGACTTTCAAATTATTCGTATTTATCACTCTAATGCCTGAATTTCCAGGCATTATTGCTTGCCCTAGTTTCAAATCCATTTGATCTATGGTACCCGAAATAGGTGATTTCACTTTATACAAATTCAGTTGGGAGTTTAAAACCGCCATCTGTCTTTCAAGTCCATCTTTTTGCGACTTAGCATTAATAAACTGTACTTCTGTGCCTATTTTTTGATCCCATAAATTTTTCTGTCTATTGTAAATGTTTGTCACATAATCAATCTGGGTTTGAAGTTGAGCCATGTTTTGACGTAGAACAGCATCGTCTATTTGCGCTAATACTTGCCCCTTTGAAACGTTTTGTCCGGCTCTGACGTAAACCGCTGTAACAACGCCCTGAGCTTCCGGATTCACCATCACGTTGTCCTTAGCGTCTATTCGACCTTGAACTTCTACATAGCTTCTAAACAAACTCTCCTTAACCTCTGATACTAACACATCTGTCTCATCTACACTGGCGGTCGTCCCTACTTCCACTTCAAGCTTAGCAATTTTTAGATTTAGCTCCATACGATCACTTTTTAACTTCTCTAGCTCGGCTTTTTTATCTGCCGGCTTATTAGTGCAGGCCGAGATCCATACAGCAACTGCGAGGTAAACTATCTTTTTCATATTTGTGGTTTAATTCTTTAATTAATTACAATATTTCCTGATGCTTTTTGCATATCAACCTTGCTGATTAATGCATTATAAAGTGCTTGAATATAATTTGTATCGGCCTGTTCTAATAGAGTTTGTGCTTGAGTGACTTCAATATTCGATCCGACGCCCTGTTCATATTTTATCTTTGTAACTCGAAGCACCTCTCTGGCGAGCTCCATGTTCTGACGTTGATTATTTAGAGACACAATTGCGTTCAAATACATCGTACGTACTTGGTCAAGCTCAAGGTTGATAGCATTCTTGATCAGGTTCAGGGTATTGTCTATTTTCAAAACTGCTACTTGGGCTTGCTTTACGCGATTAAGTCTTTGAAAACCACTGAATATTGGCACATTAAGTCTCAAACCAATTACAGTTGTTGGAAAGTTCTGTTTAAATAACTCGCCAAACGAGTTATTTTGATAATTAATTGAACTACTTCCAAATGCGGAAAGCGATGGGAGAAATTGACTTTTATAGCGCTTTAAATCGTATTTACTAACCCTTAGCTGTGTTTCAAGTAAACTATATTCAATTCTATTGCGATAAATACTTGTATCGGCATTATCAACAGCAGCCTCGGCTCCAAGTGAGATATCAGAAATAGAGCCTTCGACAATTAAATTTTCTGACACCTGCATACCGATCTGGAATTTAAGTACCTGATAACCGAGTGCCAACATTCTGATGGTATTTTCACGAGTAGTATTCAGATTATTGAATTGTACGGTTAGACGATCAACATCAATTTTTTCAATGAAACCCTGTTTGTTCAGTTCAGTAGTTTCAGTTAGCTGCTGACGTAGCTGATTAATATTGGCATCCAATAATTTAAGCTGTTCTGCACTAACTAATACTTGATAGTATGCTTTTGTAACTGAAACGTTGGTTGCAATCTTCGTACGATCATAAGCACGCTCAGAAAGTTCTTTATATACCTTTGCCGCTTGCAATCCAACTAGATAGGTGCCATCAAAAATTAGCTGATCTACATTAATGCCTAAAGTACTTTGATATTTTACACCAAACTTAACGGGGATGAATGTGCCAGGTTGTCCGAAAAAATCGCCGGGTAATAGTGAAGTTGGTAACTTTAAGAAATCCTGAAGATTCACAGTACCACTCACTTGCGGCAACCCCAAACCGATGATCTCTTTTACCTTGTATCCTGCTGTTTCAATATCTAGCTTTGCATTCTTTAAGGAATCTTGATTTTCATAGGCATATTTCAAACAAGCTTGAAGATTGAAGCGGTAAGCTGACGGTGTTATATTTTGCTGTGCCCTGACTACTATATTCATCAGCAAGAACAAGCTTATCAAAAAAATATGTTTCATTTTTTCTATTCTTCGTTTATCTGTTTGTACTTATTTATTAGACGATGCCCTTTCAATGTACAGATACCATATAGGTAATGTTCTGTTAGTTCATTCATTACTTGTAGTACACTGTATTTATTTGCGGGCAAAATACTATGACTAAAAGCCATATCGATGTGTTCAATGCGCATTCTGGATATTATTTCTAAATACATTTCAGTCCGGTAATAACCTTCCTGTATCCCCCGTTCAAGATTATTTCTAATTACCTTGTACATGCTACTTTCTTTAAATGTCTTAAAGACCAGCCAGGCTTCCGGGTGATATTTCTGCATATCATAAAAAAGCATCGGGTTCATGTTAGACAACATAGATTGCATATGTGTTACCGCAATAAATACTTCATCAATAGCATTTGTTGCAGCTGCACTCCCCTCGTCCATCATGCAAACCTGATTTTCCATCCGATTTTTTATTACGGTACATACAAGATCATTTTTATCAACAAAATGAGTATAGATTGTTTTTTTAGATATGCCAAGGTGCTTTGCCATATCATCCATTGTAACACTTTTTATACCATACTGGCAAAATAGCTTATCGGACTCTACTAAAATATGTTCCTTTAAATCCAATTCTATCTCATTAAAATCTTACAGGGCCAAAACTATAGAAACTTTTTTTAATTCGAAAGTTTCCATGAAGAAATTTGTACCAATTATTTAAATACTTTTCCACTTAAGTTGATACAGGCAAAAAATGTAAATTAGCGCAAAGTTTTATTTATGAGTCTATCCCCACTATACGCTATCTCTCCTATCGACGGACGATACAGAAACACAAGCGAAGAACTTGCTTCTTTTTTTTCAGAAGCAGCACTAATTGAATTCAGAGTATATGTTGAAATCGAGTATTTCATCTCTTTATGCGAGCTACCGCTACCCCAGTTAAAGAACTTCAGTCCAACTTTATTTCAATCATTGCGATCAATCTATACAAGCTTTCATGAGAATGATGCAGAAAGGATAAAGTCCATTGAAAAGATTACTAATCATGATGTGAAGGCGGTCGAGTATTTTATCAAAGAAAAATTCGATGAGCTTGGTCTAAGTGATTATAAAGAATTCATCCACTTCGGACTTACGTCCCAAGACATCAATAATACAGCAATTCCACATTCATTTAAGTTAGCAGTTGAAAAATCTTATTTGCCAACTCTAAATCAACTTTTAGAAAAGTTAAAAAATCTAGCTGAAGAGTGGAAAGACGTGCCTATGTTAGCGCATACGCATGGGCAACCTGCAAGCCCTACCCGCTTAGGCAAAGAAATATCAGTATTTATTGAGCGATTAGCATCACAATTAAAATTATTTAAGCAGATCCCTTTTTCTGCAAAATTCGGAGGTGCCACTGGCAATTTCAATGCGCATCATGTCGCATATCCGGAAATTAATTGGACCGCTTTTGCCAATAATTTTGTGGATAAGAAATTGGGATTAAATCGTTCACAATACACTACCCAAATTGAACATTATGACAATTTCGCGGCTCACTGCGATAACTTAAAGCGGATAAATACCATTTTGATCGATATGGCCAGAGATTTTTGGACCTATATCTCAATGAGTTATTTTAAGCAAAAGATCATTGCGGGAGAGGTTGGCTCATCGGCCATGCCGCATAAAGTAAATCCAATTGATTTTGAAAATGCTGAAGGTAACTTAGGTATGGCTAACGCGATATTTCAACATCTATCGGCTAAATTGCCCGTTTCAAGACTTCAAAGAGATTTAACAGATTCTACAGTTCTTAGAAATATTGGTGTTCCAATGGCGCATACCCTCATCGCATTAAAATCTATAGATAAAGGCTTAAATAAAATTCTTTTGAATAAAGATGCCCTAAAAGCCGACCTCGAAAATAATTGGGCGGTGGTAGCGGAGGCCATCCAAACTATCTTGCGCCGCGAAGCCTATCCAAATCCTTATGAAGCGCTAAAAGAACTTACACGCACGAATACCGCAATAGATGCCTCTGTCATTGCTGCGTTTGTAGAAACATTGGATATCGCGCAGGAAGTAAAAATTGAAATTAAACAGATTAGTCCAATGAATTATACCGGTATATGAGTCGGTAGTCATTTTGATGTAAAAACTTCCAATTTCATCAGATAAAGAGCTAAAATTGATAATTTTGTAAGAAAAATCACACGATGAGTACGAGCACCTCCAGCATTAATATATACACAGAATCGACTCCAAACCCGGCTACGATGAAGTTTCTTGTTAACAAGTTACTTATCAATAATAGCCTCGACTTTCCTACTCAAGAAAGTGCTGAAAATTCCCCGTTTGCGCACGAGCTGTTTAAATTCAATTTTGTCAATGGCGTATTCTTTGCAAGCAATTTTGTAACAGTTACGAAAGTTGAAGGTATAGAATGGCCGGAGATTGAAGCTATCTTGAAAGAATGTATTAAAGGCGCAGTAGAATCTGAGCTTAAAATCACGCAAGAAGGTGAAAAGGAAGCCGCCGCTTTTGAAGGCACAGAAGCCGAAATTAAAATTCAACAAATTCTTAACGACTATGTGAGGCCAGCTGTTGAGCAAGATGGGGGTGCAATAAGCTATAAATCGTTTACAGATGGTGTTGTTACTGTAGAGTTAAGAGGCTCATGTAGCGGCTGTCCCTCGTCGACAATTACCTTAAAGTCTGGAATCGAGAGTCTTTTAAAAAGAATGGTTCCAGAAGTAACGGAGGTTGTTTCAGAAGCTTTATAACACAAATCTAAGGGACAATTTTCTTTCTTGCTTCTTCTGCCCAGTTAATAATCGCGTCTCTCTGAGCGTCGGTCAACCGTGAATGATCATGTATCCAGGTATAAGACTCTAGTGGCATTTCTTTTTCTTTTACCATTTCGATGGTTTCTTCTAATTTATGATCTGCTTTTTTTGCATCATAAGTGATAAATTCCGAGAAATTCAACTCAGCCTTTCCTTCTTGAACATGGCTGTCTAACCACCATGCTACCGGTTGAATAGTTGAATACCATGGATAATATGTATTATTTGAATGGCAGTCATAGCATGACGACACAATTAACTGTTTGGTGCTATCTGTCGCAGGGTAATCATTAAAAACATCTTTTACCGGATCCAACACTGATTGATTCTTTTCGGGCTTTATAAATTGAATGATTACAAGTACTGCTAAAAATCCTAGGATTATCTTTGTGCTCCTTTTCATGATTAAAATTGCTAATTATCAAAGTAAAACTTCACCGAAGTTATCAATTCCTCGGTGATTTTTCCATTAGTAGCAATAACTTCTCGCTTTTCAATAGGATTAAAACCTCCAGAAAAATCAAAAACTTCTCCTCCCGCTTCTCTAACCAAAACGATTCCTGCCGCTATATCATAATCATTTAGGTTATATTCAAAATAACCATCAAATCGACCGCAAGCAACGTAAGCTAGATCAACGGCGGCAGAACCGATGCGCCGTAAACCATGGCACTTCTGCATGATGTCGGCAAATAACTTTAAATATTCTTCCTGTCTATCAAAATTATAGTATGGAAAACCGGTTGCTAGAAGACTTTGTGAGAGGCTCGCGGATCTTGAAACACTTATCGCTTGTCCGTTTAAATATGCTCCTCCAGCATCCCACGCATAAAAACATTCATCGCGATTTACTTCATAAACCACACCAAGAATCAACTTTTCTTCAGATTTGAGCGCTATGCTAACAGAATAAGTAGGAATCCCATGAATGAAATTTGTCGTGCCGTCTAATGGATCGATCACCCAATTATAGGTCCTTCCGATTTTGCTTACTGTTTTTTCTTCAGTTATAAACCCTGCTTCGGGCAGTATAAGTGACAATTCGGAAACCAATAACGTTTCGGCTAATTTGTCGACGTATGAAACCAGATCATTTAGTCCTTTGTATTCGACGCTCTTCAGTTCGAAGGTTAATGCCTGCTGACGGATAAATCCACCGACTTCCTTTGCAAGCGCAGCAACTCGTCCTGTTAAATCCCCTAAATCCATTAACCAGTAGCTAATTGCTTATCTTTTTTATCATGACGGAGTGATAAGAATACCCCCACAATACCTGAAATAATGAGAATAAATGAAATAAGTTCCGCTTGTGTAAAGTTTAAACCCATAACATGATACTTTGAATTTACCCGAATGAGTTCAATCAAGAAGCGTTCAATACCATTTACGATCATATAGATTGACCACATCATGCCCGTAATTTTAATACGCTTACGTATATTCCACAAAATAACAAACAATATCAGGCACATTAAAAACTCATAGAAGGACGTTGGGTAGACAGCTACAGGAAGCTCATGGCAAAACCTTCCAACGCAAGCTGGAATTGGCACTCCCTCACTCAAAACGTTATGTGGATAGTTGAACGACCATATCCAATCGGGTGCCCAGCTAAGCCAATCGGGCTTGAGAGCAGCATTTTCAATGCCCCAGTCACCATCACCAGACATATGGCAACCTAGTCTGCCCACACAATAGGCAAGCATGAGCCCGGGCACACTGGCGTCCAACATATGAATGGGCTTAATTCCGTGTTTATTTGCTATGTATAAAACTGCTGCACCTCCGCAAATCAAACCCCCATAAAAGGTTAGCCCGCTGAATGCTAAAAGCCCACCTATCGGATCTTGAATAAACGTATCCCAGTACTCCAGATTATGAAAAATTTTAGCGCCTAAAAATCCCCAAACCGCAGCCCAAATTAATAAGGTACCCATGATATCCTGGGGATGAACTATTTCTTCAACTTCCTTAGGTTTAACTAATTGGACCTTCTTTTTTTCAATATAAGCCCAATAAACAAATATCGCGCTGAACGTTAAAGCTCCTAAAATACTTCCTCGCGTAGACAATATAAAATCCTGAGGATCATCGACAAAGGCAATGTAGTTAGTCAATGCATCAACTAACTTATATCCTACTAGAAAACCAAAAAAGCCGTTTAATATCAGCTCGAATAGAGAGGCCGGCTCGCCAAGGGTGACTTTAGTTTTGTGAGGCTTTAAAATTCCTTCTGCTTCCTTTCTTTGGAGTTCAGTTGAAAAGCCCCAGTAGCCCGCCATAAAAGCAAGGGCGACAAAAAAGCCAAATGTTTGTATTGGAAGAGGAATAATTATCCCCGTAAGGAATTCGATCAGGTAGGAAATGGTTGGAAACATAGTTTAATGATAGAATTTATACTATTAAATTAATGAGCAAAAATTTCGGCGGATTCCTCAATCTCTACTTCGCCTTCGGCTGATATCGACGTCAACTTCGCGATCATAATTTCATTAACTAAAAGAGGATCATACTTCGCTTTGACCTTTACATAATTTTTACTGAAACCGTAAATATTACCATCTTTATTTTCGGCTTCAAATAATATTTCATGATTTTTTGCTAATTCTGCTTCGTAAAAACTTCGGCGCTTTTTTTCCGAAAGTATATGCAGCATTTTGCTTCTGTCAGCGCGTTCATGCTTACGAACCGACCCTGGCATTTCAAACGCAGGTGTATTTTCACGTTCTGAATAGGCAAAAACATGTAAGTATGATATATCGAGTTGGTTTAAAAAATTGTAGGTTTCTAGAAAATCTTCTTGTGTTTCGCCAGGGAACCCAACAATTACGTCTACCCCGATACAGCAATTTGGAATTAAAGTTTTGACCATGGAAATCTTTTCGGCATATAGACTTCGTTTGTAGCGGCGACGCATCAAGCCTAAAATCTTATCAGAACCCGATTGTAAGGGAATATGGAAATGCGGCACAAAGCGTTTTGATTGTGCTACAAACCGAATGATATCCGTGCTCAACAGATTGGGCTCAATGGATGATATTCTAATACGGTTGATTCCATTTACTTCGTCGAGCGCCTTGATCAAATCTAGAAAAGCGTATTCCCTTATACCCCCATTTAAACCGAAATCGCCTATATTAACCCCTGTGAGTACTATTTCCTTTGTTCCGGACGCTACAACATCCTCCGCCTGTTTAATGATGTTTTCAATGGTATCGCTCCTACTTGAACCACGCGCCAGCGGTATTGTGCAAAAGGCACAGGAATAGTCACAACCATCCTGCACTTTTAAAAAAGTTCTTGTACGGTCGCCCAAAGAATAGGATGGAATAAATTCTTTCGCTTCCTTTACCGGACGATTATATACAAGGGCTTTAGGATTTTTTGTAAGGTCAGTGATATAGTCTACAATCTGAAATTTTTCTGCTGCACCAAGAACCATATCTACTCCAGGTATTTCAGAAATCTCTGTGGGCTTCAATTGAGCATAGCAACCAACTATTGTTATATACGCAGCAGGCGAATATTTAAGGGCTTCACTTACGATTTTTCTGCATTTTTTATCGGCATTGTCAGTGACCGAACAAGTATTTATCACATAAACATCCGGTTTATTGGCAAAATCAACGATTTCAAATCCAGCGTTTACAAATAGTCGACCGATCGTGGAACTCTCAGAGTAATTTAACTTGCATCCAAGTGTATAAAAAGCAACCTTTTTTGCCATATAGAGCAAAACTACTGAATTGATTTAACTTTCACCCCAACGATAAGACTCGCTTTCAAATCCCGCTAAATCGATAATTCTATCGACAACGGTTGTGGCGAGCTCTTCAATCGTTTTTGGCTTGCTATAAAATGAAGGCACTGCTGGACAAATGATTCCGCCTGCTTCAGTTACAGCCTTCATATTATTAATATGAATCAAGTTCAAAGGAGTATCCCGAACGGCAAGGATTAGTTTTTTTCTCTCTTTTAAAATTACATCAGCAGCTCGGGTGATCAGATCATTTGAGATGCCAGCAGCAATCCTTGCCAGGGTTCCCATTGAACAAGGACAAATAATCATTGTGTCGTAACCGGCAGAGCCAGATGCAAACGGCGCGCTGAAATCAGACTTATCATACTTTTTGAACAAATAGTTAGAATAAGACTCGTCCCCAAGCTCATATTTCCATACTTGTTTTGCATTATCAGACATTACCAGCCCTATTTCAATAGTTTGTTCTGAAAGTGCGGACAATTTGTCTAACAAAATTCTTGCGTAAATTGCTCCACTAGCACCTGTAACGGCGATTACAACTTTTTTCTTTTTCATAAACACTGCAAATATAGATGTTCGAAAAACAAAAAAAGTGTCGAATGCAAGTATTCAACACTATATCTACTGATAAAAGACATGCCTCTAAACAGGAGCGTTAAAAATGCAACCTTTAATTAGAAAATTTACGTCCGTTTTATACTTCTTTGCGACAACTGTCTAATAAAATGAAGTCAGATTTCCGTGTGTTTTCTGTCGAGTCGATAATCCCTGTCAACATCCAAAGATGCAGCTATTGCGATAGTATTTTAGTACAAATTAAAATCTAGTTCCTAATTAAAATAGCTAATTTTAAGGTATATCTCATATAAGAATATGACCAAAGGAAACGATCTAACGAAAGTCGGTGCGGAATCATCAGCTTCAAAAAAAGTTCATTCGCCAATCAAAGAAGGCCTTAAATCAAAGCAAGATATTGTAAACAATTGGCTTCCCCGGTACACCGGCAGAGCGCTTGATGAATTTGCCGATTTTATAATTCTAACCAATTTTTCGAGGTATGTACAGCTGTTTTCTGAATGGCACAACCACGTCCCGATAATAGGTCTAGACAAACCTATGCAAAGTGCTAGTGCAGAAGGTATTACAATTATAAATTTCGGAATGGGGAGTCCGATGGCAGCAACTATGATGGATCTTCTTAGTGCGATCAAACCAAAGGCGGCGCTCTTCTTGGGCAAGTGCGGCGGGCTAAAAAAGAAGAACAATATTGGCGATTTCATACTTCCAATTGCAGCTATAAGAGGTGAAGGAACCTCAAACGATTACTATCCGCCTGAAGTGCCTGCGCTCCCATCCTTTGCGCTTCAAAAAGCGATATCTACCACCATCAGAGACAGCGGACTGGACTATTGGACCGGTACCGTGTATACAACAAACCGACGGGTTTGGGAGCACGATAAGAATTTCAAAAAATATCTAAAATCCTTGCGAGCAATGGCTATTGATATGGAAACTGCAACGATTTTTTCAACTGGGTTCGCTAATAAGATACCGACGGGTGCTTTGTTACTGATTTCTGATCAGCCCATGATCCCTGAGGGTGTTAAAACTGTAAAAAGTGATTCAAAAGTAACCGAGCAATTTGTAGAAACACATTTGAGAGTCGGAATTGATTCATTAAGGCAGTTGATAAACAATGGCTTAACAGTGAAACATCTGAAATTTTAGAATTAACATATTTCCCGACAGCGGCACTAAAATTCGTAAATCACATAATGCGTTACAACAATATTTTAGAAACGATTGGAAATATTCCCTTAATAAAACTCAATAAAATAACCAAGGAAATTAGTGCTACAATTCCAGCTAAAATCGAGCCTACTAATCCGGGCAATTCAATAAAGGATCGAATGGCTCTTTAACTAATAAAAGATGCAGAGCGGAATAGAGAATTAAAACCAGGCGACAGATAATCGAAGGGACATAGGAAAACACAGGCTTGGATTTAGCGATTGCTGCAGCGATCAAAGCATATACATGCATTTTAACCACCACGGATAAAGAATCAAAAGAGAACGTCGATGCCCTACGCGCCCTTGGAGCACAAGTAATTGTTTGCCCAACCAATTTTGGGCCCGAAGATCCAAGCTCTTATTATTCTGTTTAGTCAAGTTTAGAACGCGAAACTCCAAATTCATGGAGCGCAAATCACTATGATAACGACTCCAATACTGGGGCTCAGTATCAACAAACCGATTCCGAAATCTGGGAACAAACGGAAGAGAATATTACTCATTTAGTAGTCGATGTCGGTACAAGGGGAACTATCTCGGTGGCAAGAAAATATTAGAAATAAAAAAATCCAGCAACTACAGTATAGGGAATTGATCATGCTATTCTGATTGGAGCTATTTTTACGCTGCTAACCTTATTCCCTGTGTTGGCGTCCTCTCTGTAAACTTGCTCGGAGTACTTTAACGCTAACATCATCTCAAGTGATTTGGCCTGTGCTTGCCGTCCTTGGAATTATAGCTTTTGTTCAGTTTTTGGACAATAATATCCTGATGCCAAGAATTATGGGATCTAAAGTAAAGATTAATGCTTTAGGAGCCATTTTGGGTGCATTTATCGGCGGTAGTATTGCTGAAATATCCGGGTTTTTTTTGTCGTTGCCGATTATCACTGTACTTAAAGTCATTTTCGACAGGTCAAAAATAGTGAAACATTGGGGAATGCTACTCGGCGACGAAAAGCCTGAAGAAAATCCGATGAATTCTAAGAACATGGCGCGTAAAAAAAGAAAAGATATAAAAGGACGCCCTTTTTGGAGTGAAATAAAAATTTAGTCAGGCCCCCACTTCCATCTCTTTTCTTCGCTTAAGCTCATCTCTAATTTCGGCACATTTTTCAAATTCTTCGAGCGATTTATTTATGGAAAGTAGCTTATATAGCTCTTTCTCCGATTTGTCTCGAAGTTCAAGAGGGACCGGGAGCCCATAAAAAAGAATTTTTACAGTCTCCATGAGGCTTAGTCGTGAAATACGTAAATAATACGCACATCCTATGAAAAGAATCAGAAGAAGTATTAATAAAGGAATTAACGATGCTTTCACAAAAGTTCTATCGTCCAAAGTTAATAATTTGAACAATTGAATACTGACTTCAGTAGGCATTGGTCTATGAGGAATAAAATTTAGCTATTTTCGGCCATTCAATTATAACTAGCAATTAATTATGACATATTGTTTAGGCATTAAAGTAAAAGAAGGACTTATCGCTATTGCAGATACAAGGATCACATCCGGTACAGAGACTACAACAAAAAGAAAATTATTTCTTGAACAAAAAGATCATCATTCTCTTTTTATAATGACCAGCGGCTTACGCTCTGTTAGAGACAAAGCCATCCTTTATTTTAGGGAACTGGTACAAGAAGCAGAATACAACAAACTCTATAAAGCAGTAAATGCCTTCGGAGATCAAGTAAAACGTGTTGGAGAAGAAGACCGGGAATCACTTGAAAAAGCGGGATTAAAATTTAATTTAAATACCATCATAGGCGGTCAACTAAAGGACGACGAAGATCATAAGCTATTTCTGCTGTATCCTGAAGGCAACTGGGTTGAGCTCGGTGAAGGAGCACCATACGTTATTATTGGCAACTCCGGACATGGAAAGGCAATATTAAATCGTACGCTAAACGAAGATTCAAGCATGGAATTAGCACTAAAAGCAGGCTTTTTATCGTTTGACTCGACAAGGGCTAGCGCTAACGATGTAGAATTTCCTATTGATGTGGCACTTTATAAAAAAGACTCATTCAATATTGTAGAGCATCGGTATGAAAAGAAGGACCTAGAAGATATTTCAATCCAATGGGCACAAGAACTAAAGACAGCTTTACAGCATATCCCAGAAAATTGGATGAATGCCGCATTCGACAAGTTAAAGAAAGTTGAGCAGTCTAATAAGACAGAACAAACAGGTAAATAATTATGAAATTCAGGATTGCGGCCGAGATGGAGTATGAGGTGAGTTCGCCGGGAACACTGATATTAAATATTCAAGCCTTAAAAACGTTTAATCAACATGTTTTAGAAGAATCGTTTAGCACTTATCCTTTTTTGGAAGCCGAGGAGTTAAGTTCAGAACAAAGTGAAAATCGTTTACTAAGACTTAACATTCCAGAAAATTGCACTTTCAAGATCTCGTATAACGCCCTTGTCGATAATTCCTGCAAATTCATCGACAAAGAAATTTTAACTGACGTACCAATCAAGGCGTTAGATGCTGCTGTGCTTCCTTACTTCTATCCAAGTCGGTACTGCCAATCTGATAAATTATATAGAATGGCAAATAACAAATTTGGCCATATCGAAAATTCGTACGAAAAAGTTGTAGCAATTACCGAATGGATTCAAAGAAATGTTAAATATTTAAGTGGTTCAACAAATTCTCATACTTCAGCCTATGATACCGTTACAGAGCAAGCTGGTGTGTGCCGTGATTTCGCTCATCTTGGTATCGCTTTGTGCCGAGCGTTAACGATTCCAGCCCGTTATTTTACAGGCTATGCAGTTGAAATTAATCCACCTGATTTCCATGCTTGTTTCGAAGCATATCTTGGTGGCGAATGGATAATATTCGACGCAACAAAACTTATCCCACTTAATGGTCTTGTTAAAATTGCAACAGGCCGCGATGCAACTGATACCGCAGTTGCCAGTATGTTTGGCAATATAATATGCACTCGCGTTAATATAAGCTGTTATTCGGCAGACGAACAATTCCAACCTTTCTACTACCATCCATCCGGATCAAGCGGTATTTCCTATTCATAACTTGCCATTTTTTCACAAATTTTAATTGGTGAATACGGAGTCAATTCTACGTTAAGTTTAAAATTGGCACAAAAACTCAGAAATTATGTGATTTCTGTGGCTCGAATTAAGATATTCTACTATATTTTTAATTATTTTATCCAATTAAACAGAATTAACTATTTTTTTGGCATATATTCTTATTTATTTTAATAATAAAAACAATATAAAAGGTATTTTTAAGTATTTTTACTTGTTTTTTAAAAAAAATAAACAATAATTATTGAAATATTAAAATATTAATCTATTTTTATCGTATTAATTAGAAAAAATGCAACAATTAATTTTTTTTTAATGAAAAATATCTATTATTCATATAAATTTTCACCAATCTCTAATCCCTACTAAAAATGAAAAAAATCCTACCGTTTTCGATACTTGTTATCGTAGTAATTCTCGGACTCCTCTATCCCGGTGTTGCACCAGCAAATGTTGAGGAAAGTACTCTTGACACAGGCGACACGGCCTGGCTTCTTGTATCAACTGCCCTTGTGTTATTAATGACACCAGGCTTAGCTTTCTTTTATGGCGGAATGGTTCAAAAGAAAAACGTGATTTCTACCATGCTCCAAAGTTTTGTTTGCATGGGCCTAATCACGGTAATTTGGATAGTTTTCGGATTCAGTCTTGCATTTGGAGAGGACGTAAACGGACTTGGTATTATTGGCGATCCTTCTACTTTTTTCATGATGAAAGGAATGATCGGCAATACTAGTTGGTCATTAATGCCAACAATTCCTATCGTTCTATTTGCTATGTTTCAATTAAAATTTGCAGTTATAACGCCAGCGCTTATAACTGGTGCATTTGCAGAGCGTATCAAGTTTAACTCTTACTTGATTTTTCTTTCTCTGTTCATGATCGTTATCTACGCGCCACTTGCACATGCGACATGGCATCCAGAAGGCTACTTCTTCAAATTAGGAGTGCTCGACTTTGCCGGTGGAACTGTAGTACATATGTCTGCTGGCTGGGCAGCACTTGCCTCAGCATTATATCTAGGAAAACGTAATGTGACTTCACATACACCTGCCCGTATCAGCTATGTAATTCTTGGAACTGGTTTATTGTGGTTCGGATGGTTCGGATTTAATGCCGGTTCTGCAGGTGGAGCAAATGCCCTTGCAGCTACTGCTCTAGCAACAACTACCACCGCGTCTGCTGCTGCTGCAATGGCTTGGGTTTTCTTTGACATGTTTAGAGGCAAAAAACCATCTGCATTGGGTGCTTGTATAGGTGCTGTAGTGGGTCTGGTAGCAGTAACTCCAGCGGCTGGTTATGTTACTGTTCCACATTCTTTGGTTATCGGTATTGTAGCTGCGATAGTAAGTAACCTTGTTGTTCTTTTACGATCTAAGACTAATATTGACGATACATTAGATGTATTCCCTTGCCATGGTGTAGGAGGTATGGTTGGTATGCTTTTAACAGGTGTATTCGCAAATCAGGCAGTAAACAGTGCAAATACAACAGGAAATGGCCTTTACTATGGTGAGACAGGATTATTTTTCATCCACTTGCTTGCTTTAGTTACAGTATCTGCATTCGCATTCTTTGGATCATTGCTTTTATTAAAAGTAACCGATCTTATCAGTCCGCTACGCGTTTCTGTTGAAGAAGAAAGTGCTGGCCTTGACTTAACTCAGCACCAAGAGGAATTATAGCCTCTGGATATCTTTTAAATACCTAACAAAAAAAGGATCTCAGATGAGATCCTTTTTTGTTTTATTTTATTACCAGAAGTATCGTGTCGTATACAACTCAATCATGCGTAAATATGTTGTTCCCAATTCTACCTAACCGTATTTTTTAAAATCTGGACGTACTAATATCTTTTTGCTAATTAAAAAAAGAAGAGATCATTAATCCAGCAACAATTAAGAAAAAAAACACCACAGCTTTTGCATGCGCAAAATTAAGCGTCCATCCCATCGATCTATTGCGCTTAGGTACCAGAAATCTTGAATCAGACTTATTAAAGTAAAACATCCCGAATTTGTAGTTTATCAAGTTGTCAATTGGATCTAACATAGTTAAAGTTAGTTAACACATTCTAAATATCAATTTATAATCAGATAAAATTTAAAATGATCACTACTTCATTTATACTTGCAAACAAATGAGTCTGCAGGAATTTTAGTGGAGATACAATATCGTCGAGGGAATAATGGTTAAAGCGGAAGAACGAAAAAAACAAGGCTTTACAGTCTACCAAATTTTTGTTATTATCATACTGGCAATTCTACAGTTTACCGTAGTTCTTGATTTTATGGTTCTGTCGCCCTTAGGGGCAATTTTACTAGTTGAGCTGAATATCCAACCGGCTCAATTTGGCTGGGTCGTTTCAGCTTACGCGTTCAGTGCCGGCGCATCAGGGCTTCTTGCCGCGGGTTTCGCCGATAAATTCGACAGAAAAAAACTATTATTATTCTTTTATTTCGGTTTCGTCATAGCGACGATACTTTGTGCGATAGCTCCAACATACGAATTTTTACTTGCTGCAAGGATCATTACCGGCATTTTTGGAGGCGTTATTAGCTCTGTCACTTTCGCGATTATTACCGACCTTTTCAATTTAGAAAAAAGAGGACAGGTGATGGGTTTTGTTCAAATGTCTTTTGCTGCAAGTCAGATATTAGGTCTTCCTATCGGCTTAATATTAGCCAATCGCTTTGGCTGGCACTCTCCTTTCTGGATGATCGCCGGCTTTGGTTCTTTAATATGGTTAGCTATCGCCGCTTACATGAAACCGATTACCGGTCATATTAATAGCAGTACTGAACAAAGCGCCTTCCAACACCTCCTAAGTACGTTGTTTAAAAAAATATACCTCAGAGCATTTTTAGCTACTGTGTTCCTGGCTACAGGCGGATTTATGCTTATGCCTTTTGGCAGCGCATTCAGTATAAATAACCTTCATGTCAGCCTTGAACAATTACCTATACTCTATTTAGTTACAGGCCTTTCAACGATCTTTTTCGGTCCGATTCTCGGCATGATGAGCGATAAATTTGGAAAGTACCGATTGTTTGCATCTGGCTCGGTACTGACGATCATCATGGTTGTGGTCTACACCAATTTGGATGTCAGCCCATTCTGGATTGTTGTTCTAGTAAACGTTTTCTTATTTGCCGGAATTACATCGAGAATGATTTCAGGCTCCGCTTTGATGACAGCAGTACCTGAGCAGCACGATCGGGGGGCCTTTATGAGCATTAATTCATCTGTACAGCAAATTTCTGGCGGTATTGCAGCAGGTGTGGCAGGCTTAATCGTCGTCCAGAATGATGGTGGCACGTTGGCAAACTATGATACCTTAGGATATCTAGTCGTTTCTTCTGTATTAATAACTATCGGACTGATGTTTATATTGAACAAGAGGTTGAATAACAGAGCGATTAATTCAAAAGTCGATTGAGCTTGAAATAAATTCTGTATCCGAATTAACGTGCGTAAACCCTAGGAGTTGGAGATGTGGCAGCTGGGGTTTAGTGGACGGAAGTAGAAAACAAAAAGCTTTTTGAAGAACTCCAAAATAGATAGATCCATGAACTATTGAACCAATGAACGACTGAACGATTTTTTATTCAGGAGCCTTAGGACCTCTCTTGTAAATAACCAAGCCATTTAGAAAATTACGTAGGATCTGATCTCCGCAAGGCTTAAAATTTGGATGATCTTCATTTCGAAAAATCGCGCCAAGCTCCGTTTTAGTAATCCTAAAATTGACCAATTCTAATATTTTCACAACATCATCATCGCGCAATTGAAGGGCTACGCGAAGCTTTTTCATAATATCATTGTTAGACATCTCTATTCCATTTAACGTGAAACTTCAATTTTTACTTTCTTATTCTTTATCTTCTCCGTACAAATGCGTCTAACGACATCATCGATACGATTGCGATTCACAGCGGCGTATGAAGAGTGGTCGAGTACTTCTATTAAACCTAACTCACCTTTTTGAAGTCCACCTTTCTTTAAAAGCAGGCCAACGATATCTATCTTATTAATTTTGTCTTTCTTTCCTGCCCCGATGTAAAGCGAATTCCACAAAGTAGGTTCAGGCAAAACCAATTTTTCAGGTAGTTCTTCTATGTCAGGCCTTTGTTTTAAAAAAGCGGGACTCTCATCCGGACATAGAATTAAAAAGGATGTACCTTTTGCGTGCATTCTAGCTGTTCGTCCGTTCCGATGCAAGAAAGCTTCTTCATTATGAGGCAGTTGATAGTGAATAATATACTCAATTTCAGGAATATCTAGTCCGCGCGAAGCTAAATCGGTCGTAATAAGTAAGGTATGGCTCCCATTTCTGAACTTCAAAAGCGCCTTTTCTCGATCTTCTTGTTCCATGCCTCCATGAAACACATCATGAATAATTCCTCTATCGAATAATAACTCACTAATACGCTCGACAGCATCTCGGTGATTGCAAAATACAAGAGTTGCCTTATTACCGATTTTACAGATAAGAGAGAATAAGGTGTCGAGCTTGTCTTCCGCCTCAGAAATTACGGCTTTGAGTTGCAAATCTGGTGATATTGAATTTTTGAGAAGGTAATCAAGCTCAATAGGGTCAGTTACACCGGCAAAAGAAGGGATTTCATCCATTCTTGTTGCGGAAGTAAGAATTCGCTTCTTTAGTCCGCTGAGTTGTTTGATAATAGACGACATATCTTCTTGAAAACCAAACTCAAGGGCTTTATCAAATTCGTCGAGAATCAGAGTGTGAACAGTATCAGTCTTAAAACTTTCTTTGCGTACATGGAAGAGAATCCTACCCGGCGTACCGATGAGAACGACGGGAGCTTCGATAAAATTGTTCATTTCAATCTTAGTATCGTGACCGCCATAGCAGCAATTTACTTTATATCCGGTACCCATCGACTTAAACACCTGTTCAATCTGTAAGGCAAGTTCACGAGAAGGCACTAAAATTAATGCTTGAACTGCGTTACGATTTTCTAGCCGAGACAAAAGTGGAAGCAAGAATCCGAGTGTTTTTCCCGAGCCTGTAGGCGAAAGAAGAATCAAATCGCTTTCTTGCGCGGCATTAAGCGAAGCGTCTTGCATTTCGTTTAATGCAGTAATACCAAAATTTTCAAGAGCTTTTTTTATCATTTCAACACAAAGGTACAAGAAATACAGCGTAGAAGCCTTTCTATTCGATAGAGACAAATTTAAAGCGATATTTCGATTATTGCTGAGCTATTGACCGTACTGGCTGGCCCCCAGAAAGCACCTTTCAAGAATTTGACTAAAAACCTTAGACGCTTTGTTTTCTAAACAACACTTTATCTGCATAGAATGTCCCGAAGGGCACTAAAGAGGCTAAAACTGAGAAAAGAAGCTTTGTAAAAGGCCATTTATATTTAAACCATACCTGAATTAAAAGAACAATGTAGAAAATAAATAAAACGCCATGCACCATCCCGACGACATAATTTGGGCGAGGTATGAGGAACTTATATTTTAGAATCATAGTCGTCCCTATAAGTAGGTATGAGCATCCTTCGATGAAAGCTATAATTCTAAAGCGTCCGATAACTGTTTTTGCAAGAGTTGACAACATTTGATTAACTCGTTAAATATTTTGAGCGATAATAAAACCACTAGCCCATGCCCATTGAAAATTATAACCTCCAAGCCAGCCGGTAACATCAACACATTCGCCACCGAAATACAAACCGGGAATTTTTTTCGATTCAAGGGTCTTAGAAGATAATTCGTTCGTGTCAACACCTCCCCTCATCACTTCGGCTTTATCGTAACCTTTATCCCCTGCCGGTTTTACACGAAAATGGTGAATATGTGCATGAATTAGATCCAAGTCTGCTTTTGTCAAAGTAGCTAAATTCTTATCTATCGGAAGAAATTTTTCAAGAGCAGCGGCAAACTTCCTGCTATATAATGCAGAGAGGAAACTAAGCAGTTGCTTTTTTCCGTTGCTCTCCCGCTCTTCCATAATAAGTTTCACGATATCTTTTCCGGGAAGAAGATCAATGTTAATCCATTCACCGGGCCTCCAATAGGATGATATCTGTAATATTGCCGGTCCACTAAGACCCCAGTGAGTAAATAAGATGTTTTCCTCGAATGTGATTCGATCGTTTGACACCGCGCAGAATACCGTATTGCCTGAAAGCTCCGCAAACCATTCGGCATCTTTCCCGGTGATAGTAAGAGGAACCAACGCAGGTGCTGTTTCTGTAATATTTATTCCGAATTGCCTTGCGATGCGTAGTCCAAAATCAGTTGCCCCCATTTTGCTTATCGGCAATCCGCCAGAGGCGATCACCACTTTTTGAGTCTTCAATTGGATTTGCTCACCTTCTCGCTCGTAGATGATATCAAAGCGGTCATGCTCTGCCTTAATTGCTTTAACCTCTGCATTGCAGTAAACCGTCTGACCTAGTTCGTTGCACAGCTGGGTAAAAACGTTGACTATGTCTTTCGCATTATTACTTGCAGGAAACAATTGTCCCAAGGTTTTTTCCTCGCCGTAAATACCATAGGTTTCAAAAAAGCTAATAGTATCTTCAACTGACCATCTTGAAAATGTCGATTTGGTAAAATGTTGGTTTTGTGAGATGAAATTGTCGTTGGAGGAGTAGAGGTTAGAATAATTACAGCGTCCACCTCCGGAAATCAAAATCTTAGCACCCGGCGCGTCGTTTTTTTCTAGAATCAAAGTTCTTTTTCCTAAAAATCCAGCTTGTACTGCACACATTAGTCCGCAGGCTCCTCCACCAATTATGACCGCATCAAAATCCATTGACAAAGATTGTCAAATTTTATTTGCACAAATATGTTTCTTATGCTTTATTTTGGATATGAGTAATTCATTTACACACCGCTTACAGAACTACAGTCTAGATACACAAACATCCGTTTATCTAAAGTCATTATGGTACGAGGCCAGCGGAGATTGGGAAACGGCACATGACATGATTCAAGATTTGACAGATAAGCATGCAGCAAGGATTCATGCCTATCTCCACCGGAAAGAGGGTGACAATGCAAATGCCTCCTATTGGTACGCTAGAGCGGGCCTGCAAATTGCCAATATTACACCTGAAGAAGAATTAGAACTTCTCATTAAAGAACATCTTTAATGCCAACAGCAGCTTCAATAAATTTAAGCAGCTTTTCTTTAAGCAGACTGAAAATTTTCTCCAACAATAAGCGCACAAATGAATAAAATTGTCATTAACGCCTGCAAGACCTATTTCAACATTTCTACAGCCGTGTTTTGTCTTTTTAGACTACCAGTTCCTCAAACATTTTATGGCATTTTTGTGTGATATATTTTTTATCAATGGCTGTTTGCGGGGTTAAATTTATTGTCGAGCGCTTCCGGTCTATTTATCTTTTTCACGTCCAATAGTATAACTGCCTCCGGCGCCAAGGACGCCTCCAATGACTGCTCCACGTTTGTCTTTTTTATCAATCACTACTGCAATCGAAAGTATTCGCTCAATAACGCATCTAGTGGCTAGAGAAAAAAATTATAGTCAATTTATAGTAATAGAATTATTTTTATCTTTAAGAGCATGAAAAGGAAAATTCTTGTCATCGAAAACGACAAGAACATACGCAAATTTGAAACCAGCGTTCTTGTACAAAAACGCTGTGAAATCCTTGCCATGGATGCAGAATTAGAAGTATTTGAACACTTGGTGAGTTTTTTGCCAGGTGTGATTTTACTTGATCTCATAAAGCCAAGCGATCTTGGCACGCAAATCTGCGATTCGTTAAAAAAAGATGAACGTACTAAACATATCCCGGTTCTTACGCTTTACACGGCTTTCAAAATAGTTGATGTAATTTCAAACGGCACCGACAGGGTTATCTCAAATGCTTTTAACGGTTCTAAATTAATCGAAACAATTGAAAAGCAAATTGAAGCGTTTAAACGATCCCTTTTTGAGCTTATTTTTATCACTAGGCAAAATTTTCTAAATGGATGATGCTTCCCCATTGAGCAATAGCATAGGAAAAACGGTATTCCCGATCCTCTTTGCGATTAGTTTCTCCCATTTATTAAATGATACGATCCAATCGCTAATTCCTGCTATTTATCCAATTATAAAAGGTAAATATCAATTAAGCTTTTCACAGATCGGACTTACCACCTTGACATTTCAGTTGACGGCCTCGATCTTGCAGCCTTTTGTGGGACTTTATACAGACCGAAAACCACAACCATTTTCTTTAGCGGCCGGCATGGGATTTACTCTAATAGGCCTGATTATTTTATCGCAAGCCGCAAATTTTTACATAATACTCGTATCCGTCGGCTTAGTTGGAATCGGTTCATCTATCTTTCATCCGGAAGCCTCCCGTATGGCCTATGTTGCTTCGGGCGGCAGGCGTGGTCTGGCTCAATCCGTATTTCAATTGGGAGGCAATGCCGGAAGTGCATTGGGTCCCCTGCTTGCTGCTTGGATCATTGTGCCTTACGGGCAAACAAGTGTTATTTGGTTCTCGGCGATTGCTCTCTTAGCAATCGTTATACTAAGTACGGTTGGAAGTTGGTACAAGAAGCGCATTTCAGATATCTCATCTGCGAAAAATAAGATATCACCGCTAACATCCAAACTGTCCAGAAGGAAAATTACCGTCGCAGTGGTCGTTTTACTGATCCTAATATTTTCAAAGTTTTTCTACATGGCAAGTATGACAAGCTATTTCACCTTTTATCTGATTGATAAATTTCATCTTTCGGTTCAAGATTCGCAGTTCTATCTTTTTATTTTCTTGTTCTCCGTCGCAGCGGGCACACTTGCCGGAGGTCCCATTGGGGACAAAATTGGGAGAAAGTACGTCATCTGGGTTTCTATCTTAGGAACGGCGCCCTTTACTTTAATGCTTCCTTATGCAAATCTCTTTTGGACCGGCGTCTTAATTATCCCTATCGGGATTATTCTTGCATCTGCATTTTCTGCCATATTAGTTTATGCACAAGAGCTTTTACCTGGAAAGGTGGGCTTGATTTCGGGTCTGTTTTTCGGATTTGCTTTCGGGATGGGAGGAATCGGATCCGCTCTTTTGGGTATTTTAGCGGATATCACAACCATTAATTACGTGTTTCATATCTGCTCCTTTTTACCGCTTATCGGTTTGTTGACCGGATTTTTACCGGCGGTAGAAAAAACAAAATAAATTAATGCACTACTAAGCGCTTACAGCGACATTTTAAACCAGTCAACAGTCATGCTTACATGAATGGAAATTATGCGGTGCGGCTCATTAGTTGCTACATAAATTTTAGGTTATCACCATTTACGCTCTTGAAAAATGGCATTTAAAGGTACGATCGGTCGCTATATCAGAGCTTTTACCTGATGAGAAACTTGATTGCGCAGAAGCAAACTCGGCGGCTGCGCCTGTAGCGTGAAAAATGTATAAAAGTGGCAGATAACCCTCCGCAAAAACGTCCAATTGTTTTTTTTAGCATGAAGAATAAAATTGAAAAATCAGGAAGCGTACCACAGACTTTGCTTTGCAGCAGTAATTCCCTAACTTTATTACAAACCAATTAGCCAAGCATATAATCATGTACAAACCTGAGCATCTTGAAAATTCAGTACTTAATCGTCGCGAGTTTTTAAAACAAACTTCTATACTCGGCGCAGCAGCCGCTGCGAGCGCTATTTTTCCATGGTCGGCTTTTGCTGCAGATAGGTTTCCCGTAGTTGAAACAATCTACGGTAAAATTAGAGGGATGGATGTTGCCGGAATCAAGACCTTTCGCGGTATACATTATGGAGCAAATACCGCCGGAGTGAATCGTTTTATGCCCCCGATTAAACCAAAAAAGTGGACAGATATAGTTGATGCATTCGCTTATGGGCCCGCATCACCTCAGACGCCGGGTAATCCGGCCGACGGATACACGCAAGCAGTAAATTGGGATACACACGTAAAATCGGGTGTTAGTGAGGATTGTCTTGTACTAAATGTGTGGTCGCCGGCGCTGAATGATGGAGGCAATCGGCCAGTATTCTTTTATATTCATGGTGGAGGATTTACCAACGGATCCGGCGGTGCATTGTTCGACGGAGACCCACTATCACGTTTGGGAAATGCTGTGGTCGTAACAGTGAATCATCGTATCGGACCGATGGGCTATATGGATCTTAGTCAGATAGGTGGTTCTAAATTTGCATCTTCAGGCTTAGTTGGGCAGTTAGATTTAGTAGCGGCATTAGAATGGGTACGAGATAACATCACCAATTTTGGAGGAAATCCGGGTAACGTGATGCTATTTGGCCAGTCGGGCGGTGGTGCAAAAATATCTACTTTAATGGCAATGCCATTAGCAAAAGGGCTTTTTCATAAAGCTGCTGTGCAAAGTGGTTCGACAATCACTCTAGCTCCACGTGAGCGGAACGCAGAACAGGCGGCCAAACTATTTGATGAGCTGAAGATTAGCAAATCAAAAATTAAAGATATCCAGAATGTGTCATGGACAAGTATACTTGAAGCGCAGGCTAACAGCGGATTTAGTCCGTTTGTAGACGGAAATATAATCCCTAATCATCCATTTGATCCCGGAGCGCCGGAAGTATCTGCTGATGTACCGCTTATTATTGGTTATACCCGCGAAGACGCCGGGCTACGTACGCTTAGCGCATCAGAACTAACTGAAGAGGGTCTAAAGAAATGGGCGCAGGAAACTTATCAGGATAAGGGTTCTAACATCTTAAATCTTTACAAAAAAGTATACCCGAATGCTAGTCCATTTTTAATACAATCGAGAATCAGAACTGATTCAACTACCCGCAAAAGGGCAACCACAATGGCCGAAAGAAAGGCCGCACAAAATCGTGGAGCCGCCTACTTATTCGAGCTGGATTGGGCATCGCCTTCCTTTGAAGGTCGCTTTGGAGCAACACATGGCACTGATCTGGGACTGGTTTTCGGAAATCCGCGCGATCCTATTGCGGGCAACACACCCGAAGCACGTAAAATGGCAAATATTGTCGGCTCGGCATTTGTTGCATTTGCAAAAACAGGTAGTCCTAATTGTGATAAGATTCCGGACTGGAAGCCGTATAGCGCTGAAAATCGCTCAACCATGATTTTTGATCTCGAATGCCGTGCTGTGAATGACCCCACAAAGGAGTTGAGATTGTTGTGGGAAACGATGTAGAAGCTGGAAAGTTGGGCTAAGCAACTAAAGTAGAACCTTTAATTACAAGAACAACCCAAACAAAAAGGCCTCGCAGAGAAATCTGCAAGGCCTTTTTGTTTAACGAGGTAAAATTATTCTTCAGTAGCCGGAGCTTCAGGAGCTGCATCCATCGCTGCCTTCTTAGCCGGAGCTTTTTTCTTTGCAACTGGAGTTACTACAGCTTTAACTTCTGAGGCCGCTGCTTTTTTAGCCGCAACCTTCTTAGCAGGAGCTTCTGCTGCTTCAACAGCGACAGGTACAGCTACTTCCTGCACTTCTACTGCCTTTTCTGCAACTGGAGCTGCAACTTTCTTAACCGGAGCTGCGTCAACAACAACAGACTGGAAAGGAAGAATAGAAACATATGATTTATCATTCGCTTTCTTTTTGAAAAGTACTGTTCCGTTAATTAAAGCGAACAATGTGTGGTCCTTTCCCATCCCTACATTTTTATCAGGGTGATGTTTAGTTCCACGTTGACGAACGATGATATTACCTGCAATCGCAGCCTGTCCACCGAAAATTTTGATTCCTAAACGTTTGCTATGCGATTCGCGACCGTTATTGGAGCTACCCGCTCCTTTTTTATGTGCCATGAGCTTATTCTATTTTATAAATTGCTAAGCAATTCAGATTTAAATAATATTATAATGTGATCCCTGTGATCTCGATCTTAGTGAATTGCTGACGATGGCCATTCTTTTTCTTATATCCCTTGCGACGTTTCTTTTTGAAAACAATCACCTTATCACCTTTTAAATGAGACACTATCTTAGCTGAAACTTTAGCACCTTTCAATCCGGGCGTGCCCACTTGAAACTTACCACCGTCTTCTGCCAATAATACCTTGTCAAATTCAATACTAGCGCCTTCATCTCCCTGTAAACGGTGTACAAAGAGTTGCTGGTCTTTTGCAACCTTAAATTGCTGTCCGGCTATACTTACTATTGCGTACATTATTGATTAAATTATATTTTTAAAATGAGGTGCAAATATAGAATTTTCTTTTTGAAAGAAAAAGTAAATTAAACAGCTGGAACAATAGCTTGTCATAACAAAACAGAACTTGCAAGGCCAAGTAAAAGCAGAAAACCAAATACGTCTGTAAAGGTTGTGATAATAATAGAAGAAGCAATTGCAGGGTCTATACCTAAGTGCTTTAAAATCAATGGTATAGACGATCCGGCTATGCCTGCAATAATCAAATTTCCGGTCATTGCGAAAAATACTACCAAACCGAGTTTTGGGTCGCCTTGAAAAAAAAGCGCAAACAGGAAAACAATAAAACCGTTTACCGCTCCATTTATTAAACCGACGGTGAACTCTTTTAAAACCGTACGATACGACTGATTATCCGTAAGATCGTTCAAAGAAATACGTCTCACAGTTACGGCAAGTGCCTGTGTTGCAGCATTGCCTCCCATTCCGGCAATCATAACCATGAAGCCTGCCAGTGCCGGGATAAGGTTTATCGTGGGCTCAAAGTGTCGAATGACAGAAAACGCTAGAAAAGCTGTTCCTAAATTTAGGATAAGCCAGGGTAAACGGCTTTTCACAGCCTCTTTCCAGTTACCTGAGAGCTCTTCGTCTTCTGATACCCCAGAAATTTTCAAGATATCCTCGGTATTCTCTTCTTCCATCACATCAATAACGTCGTCAAATGTGATTCTACCAAGAAGATGCATTTCATCATCCACTACTGGAATACTCGTTAAATTATACTGGGAAATAAGTTTTGCCACCTCCTCCTGATCAGTGTCGGCTTTTACAAATACGAATTCATCATTGATCAGGTCGTCGATCCGAACGGTGTATTTCGCCTTAATGATGCTTTTTAAAGATACTATCCCCACGAGATGGTTATCATCATCAACGACATTAATCGTATAAAACTCCTCCATTTCTTCCGACTGCCGAATAACTTCGTCGAGTGCCTCCTTCTTCTTGAAGCTTCGATTCACCCTAATTACTTGAGTGTTCATTAAGCCACCCGCAGAATCCTCAGGGTAATTTAGAAGATTACGAATTTGTGAAGCATCTTCCTCGTCAAGCTCCTCAAGAATCAGATTTTGCTGGTTTTCTGATAACTGGCTGATAATATCCGTCGCGTCATCATAGTCCAGCTCTTCCATGATCTCAGAGCGTTTCTCGGGATGCAGATTCCCGAGTATTTTTTCCGGGTGTATACCGGCGTCCATCTCGGAAATAACCTCTGATGCAATATCAGACGGCAGAATGTTAATGATCCTCTCTCTCGACTCTTGAGGTAGACTTTCAAACAGAATTGCGATTTCTGAAGCATGATATTCCTCCAACAGGGCTTTAAGCTCCGTTTCGTTGCCCTCAAGCGCAGTTTTTATGCGCTGAATATCGGTCTTATCAAGTTCGAAAGATTGCATGGTGTGCTAAATTAGGAAAAACGAACGGGATTCAGCCGTATTGAAGCGATTTTAGGATTTTAGCCAGCCCTTTCTCCAAAACCAAATGATTTGTAAAACCGATATGAAGAACATAGCTACGATTGTATACACGTAACCGTTCTCGGCATATAACTCGGGCATATTATTGTGCAGAACGTTTCCGGTTTTCGGATCCTGATAAGCGAAGTTCATTCCATAAACCCCGGCGATAAATGTTAGAGGAATAAATATCGATGAGATGATGGTGAGCACCTTCATGATTTCGTTCATCCGATTGCTTACAATCGATAAATTCATATCGATTAGACTGGTGGTGATATCTTTATAACTTTCAACAAGATCGATCAACTGCATGCAATGATCATAGGCGTCTTTTAAAAACGTCTTTGTTTCAAAATGTATCAATGACGATTCACTCCTCAACATGTCGTTTAGTTTATCACGCTCAGGCCATGCTGCGCGGCGAACCATAATCATTGCTCTTTTGATATCCTGAATTTTAAACATAATCGATTTATCGGGCTTTCTATATAGCAATTCTTCGATCGTTTCCAATTCATCACCTAGCTTAAAAATCAATGTAAAATAATTGTCAATGACAGCATCCATTAATGAATACATCATATAGGAGGTGCCGCCAGTGCGGATAATTCCTTTTCCCTGTTCAAGAATGGGGATTACCCGGTCTATGCAATCGGTACAGTCTACTTGAAAGCTAACTAAAATCTTAGGCATCAGCAGAAAAGATATCTGCTCATTCTCTATTTCGAGCTCCGGGTTAACGTATAACATCCTACTTGTCGCAAATAGATAGTCATTATATTCATCAAGCTTCGGACGCTGATAGGTATGGGTGATATCATCTGTCACGAGCTTATGAATATTAAATTCCAACTCGAAAAACTCAAGGAACTCATGTTTTACTTCTCCTCTGAAGTCTATCCAGTGTGTTAAAGATTTGTTTTCTTTTAGCAATAATTTGAGCTGCAAAGCATTGCTGACAAAATTGACAAAATATGATTCACTATTATATGAATACAATGTAATCCTGGAAACCGTCGTCTCCCTCTCGGTTAGTGCCGCACCGGACAGGCTGGCAGCCGCCGAGTTGCGCTTGGGCTTTATCCGAATACGTCTAATTTTGGACATTTCTAAAAATAAAGTCGACTTTGAGGACCTTGACTGAATAACAAATCGACCACGCTTAAGTTCGGTAAAAAACCGTTACGTTCTTCAAAAACTTGAAAATAAGGCTTTGTGACATGGAGAGAATAATTTTTAGGATTGACAGTATGCCGAAAATCAGTAAAGTTATCGTAGCCTTTTTCAAAAGCAGCGGTATAGTTATAACGTTTATCTATTTTAAGGTGCTTGAGTAATAGCTGTAGTATTGCCTCATTAAAATCGAATAAATATTTCGCCTTAGTTTCATAAAATTTGGCAAAATCATTTTCATAAAACTCAAAATACGTAGAACTGCGGTAAGATGTTTGAATACTCATCCAATGAAGGCGCTGCCAGTTTAAATCATAACTAATCCTTACATCTTTGACCGGAGTATATGCTTTCGACCCTCTGACAACCGGCACAGTTAAATCAAGTCGGCCATTAGGTGATTGTATCGTGGTTCGATTGCGGTATGTCTGCTTCGGAAAATGTTCAAAACGTTCAATTAAAATCTCGCTACTGCGGACGAGATGGCTGAAAAATTCTATCGGCGGCAGGTAAAATAATGGTAAAATTGCGCCTTTATTCATCTTATGAATTAAGTTTGTAAATCAATTCGCCGAAATTAATGATAAAAAAAGTTCTTTTCAGACTCGCAAGTGCTTTTTTATATCTGATCTCATTGTTGCCATTTTGGGCGCTATATATGCTGTCGGATCTGCTTTTTTTAATACTATTTTACTTAATTCATTACAGGCGAAACGTCGTACAAGAGAATCTAACCAATGCCTTTCCTGAGATGAGTAAAGATGAGCGTGCTGTAATCGAAAGGAAGTACTTTCGATTTTTAGCCGACCTCATCGTTGAATCAATAAAAATGTTTTCTATCACCGAAGAAGAGTTGAAAAAGCGTTTCCGATTCAATAATTTAATTGAGATTACTAAGTATCTCGATAAAAACAGATCGGTTATTGCTGTAACCGGACACTATGGCAATTGGGAATGGGGCTCACTAATTACGGCACTGATATTCCCTGAACCGATATTAGTTGTTTACAAACCCTTGGCTAACGAAAGCTTTGGCAAACTCATCAATGACACACGTTCGCGCTTTGGAACGGTAATGGTGTCGATGAAAAACACGCTGAGAAAAGTTTTAGAATTTAAGAAAAATGCCAGAAAATATCTGCTCGTTTTAGTAGGCGACCAGACACCGTCGAGAGAGGAAATTAATTATTTCACCACATTCCTAAATCAGCCTACATACGTCTTTCTAGGGATCGAAAAAATTGCAAAAATAAACAACAATCCGATCATATACTTTAGTATAACACCTTACAAAAGAGGTTATTACGAGTGTGATATCGAAGCTCTTGCAGAAAACCCTCAGAGTGTTGAAGAGTACGGGATAACCGAACAACACATACGTGTACTTGAAAAAATCATACGTGATAAACCCGAGTACTGGCTTTGGTCGCACCGCAGATGGAAATTTAAGCCCGAGGAGATCAAGAAATGATAAAATACCCAAAAGTATCTGTTATAATATTGAATTGGAATGGAAAGCTATTCTTAGAGCAATTCATGCCTTCTGTATACAACTCATCTTATCCGAACCTAGAAATTGTCCTAGGCGACAATGCATCGACCGATGATTCAGTTTCATTTATACAGGAGCACTTTCCTACCGTAAAGGTTATTATAAACGACAGGAATTATGGCTTTGCTGAAGGGTATAATCGCGTTCTAACGCATGTCGAGGCAGATTATTTGGTTTTGTTAAATTCTGATGTTGAAGTCAGCACTAGTTGGATTGAGCCTGTTATCCGCCTGATGGAATCTGACCCGAATATCGCTGCTGCACAACCGAAATTGAGATCATACTATGAGAAGGGAATGTTTGAATACGCAGGTGCTGCAGGCGGATTCTTAGACAAATATGGATACCCTTTTTGTAGGGGAAGAATTTTCGACACTGTTGAGAAAGATATTGGACAATACGATTTTTCTTCTGAAATATTTTGGGCTTCGGGTGCAGCCCTTTTTATTAAGAAGCATTATTGGGATGAAATGGGCGGCTTTGATGCTGGCTTTTTCGCTCATATGGAAGAAATTGATCTTTGCTGGCGATTAAAAAACCGAGGCCATAAAATTATGTATTGCGCTGAATCTGTGGTATATCATGTTGGAGCCGGCACCTTAAGCAAGGATAATCCGAATAAAACGTACCTAAATTTTAGAAACAACCTGGCCATGCTGCGCAAGAACTTACATCCGGCGCTGGCGCTATTGATCATTATTACTCGCTTTTGGCTTGATTTCTTCACGCTACTACATTTTTTGTTTAATGGGAAGTTCGCGCATGCATTATCAATCAGTAAAGCACATGTGGACTTTCTATTGCATATACCTAGAAATTCTTCGAAAACTGAAAAAGACAGAACAAATTTTAATTCAAAAGGTATGCTTAATACAAGTATTGTTTGGCAGTATTTTGTCAAGAAAAAGAAGCGTTTCCCGGAAATTAAGTTTTAAACCGATATTATGATTTTATCATAAATAGGATATTTTTTCCTCTATTATTAAACTTTATCAAGGTCGAACCGTTTATCTCTATAATTAGTTCATGGCGAATCAAGGTAAATTTTCAGAGATCATTAACGGGAAAAACCCTGTATTGGTAGATTTTTTTGCGGAATGGTGTGGACCTTGCAAGGTAATGGCGCCTATCCTTACCGAATTAAAAAGCCGGATGAAAGACAATATTACTATTCTAAAGATTGATATCGACAAAAATCCCGCAGCTGCAAATGCTTATTCTGTTATAAGCGTGCCTACACTCATTCTCTTTAAAAACGGACAGATCAAGTGGCGACAATCCGGCGTTGTACAATGTTCACAATTGCAAGAAGTGATCAAGAGCGTAATATAGCCTCCTCTGCCCCTTCTTTCACGTTACTCCTTTCATTCAAAGCCAATATTTCTTCAGGCAGTCGATAATCTGCAAGGCCAAGTTCAGCGGCATATCTACAGTTCGAAAAATGCCCAGGCGAAATAAAAACGGGCATATCAAAGCCTAATTGAATATAATATTGAGTAATAAAAACTGTTACCGGCAAAGAATTTGCTGTTTCTTTAATGCTATCTGTTAAGCGAGAAAGTGGCTTAAGAAGCAATTTAATATTGTAGCAAGTCAGCTTATCGTGAACAATCATCCATTGCCTAAAATCACCTGACTTAATTTCTACAGCGTCTGACTTTACGCCAGTTAATGTGCCTATCAGGTGTTTACGTTCGCTTCCATCTATATTTTCAATCCATACCTGCTGACCAATATATTTGGAAAACACCTGTAGTCTGGTTTTTATATCTATAATTCGATTCATAAAACAAAGATAAAAATACTAATATTTTTAGCAAATATTATTGGTATTTATTATAGGTTTTTGAATGACAAATAGCATAAAAATATCACTATTGCTATTTTAATCGAACAATTGAGATAATTAAATTATTTTAGCGGCGTAAATAAATGATGCCTTCTCGGAAAAATTCTGCGCCACTGATTTGGGTAATAATAGCATTCGCTATTGTTTACATTGTTTGGGGATCTACCTATTTTTTCATCCAACAGGCCATTCATGACTTTCCTCCTTTTGTATTAGGTGTTATCCGATTTCTAATTGCTGGCACCTTAATGATGCTCTGGTGTATTTTGAGTGGAGAGAATGTATTTGAAAGGGAAAAAATCAAACATGCCATTGTTGGTGGAATACTCATGCTATTTCTTGGTAATGGCGCAGTAATATGGGTAGAACAAACCCTTCCAAGTGCTATGGTCGCAATAATTGTCTCTTCTGCTCCTATTTGGTTTGTGCTACTAGACAGACCATTATGGGCTGAGAATTTCAAAAGTAAGGCTGCCCTTTTGGGTTTAATCATCGGCTTTGCTGGAGTTATTTTATTATTCGGCGAACGTATTATTACCGGAGGAGAAGCGATTGAAATAAGCTTTTCGACAATGATTATCTTAATAGCCGGGTCACTGGCTTGGGCAGGCGGTTCACTTTATTCAAAATATTATTCATCTACTGGATCTGCAGCCGTAAATACAACATGGCAAATGATGGCGGCCGGCATTGCTTTCATTCCTGGAAGCTTTTTACATAATGAATGGCAGACTATACAATGGTCAGAAATATCTTCTACCGCCTGGTTTGCTTTAGCTTATTTGGTTTTAATGGGATCGATCGCCGGATTTAGCGCGTATGTGTGGTTATTGCGTGAGCGTCCTGCTACTCAGGTTAGTACCTATGCTTATGTAAATCCAGTAGTCGCAGTTATACTTGGCGTATTCCTTGCAAACGAAACTGTGTCTACTACTCAGGTTATTGGATTGGCAATTATACTTTTGAGCGTATTACTCATTAATCTTAACAAATACCGGAATTCTACAGTCGAAACAAATTAGCTGTATTTACATAGATACGAAGTTTGCTTAGTCGCACTTACTTCAAACGATTGATGGGCAGGCACCTTGAACTCTTCACCGGCATTAACAGTTATCCATTGCACGGCGCCTGGCAAAAGTACGTCAAGTTGCCCTTCGATTATAAACATTATCTCAGACATTGAGGTTCCAAATTTATATTTGCCGGGGTTGATAACACCTATTGTAGATTTACCCTCTTCAGATTCATATCCAAGTGATTTAACATTTCCATCAAAGTACTCATTTGCTGAAATCATATTCTTTTAAATTAATTGTCGGCAATAGGCCTTCAGGGTGCTATATTAAGATAATTATTCTAATAACAATGAATCGTCGTCTAATTCATCAGTCAAACTTAGGTGAATCGTATCACTTCCAGCGATTCCCTCAACCGAGCCACGTATCTGCGCTGCATTGATAAGTACTTTCTCCAACTGCTTTTCTCTTGATTTCCAGAGCCTTTCCATTGCGTCCCGTTCCTTTTGGATTGATAGTCGCATACTCATAAATCCCTCCCGAATTGCCTTCCACTGTTCTGAAAATTCAGATCCCGTTAGGTAATCATACAACAGATGTATTTTGTCTCCTCTATTTTCTTGCGAACGAGAGGCATTATAGAGTTTTATTATGCTTTCGCGAAGTACATAAGCCACTGCCCTTGCTTCGTCATACGAACAAATCCATACCCCATCTTTTTCACCAAAGCAATCCATTCCCTTTGGATACGATTGAGTAACGATCACAGCCACATCTACTCCAACGCTTCGCATATCTTTTTTCAATTTCTCAATCCATTCCATAGAAAAATTGGTTGTTCTTTTACTTTCGTAAATAATTTTTCCGCACTCCTGACCAAACTTATTTCTTATAGTTTGTATGCAGTCGGCACCTCTAACTCCCTTGCCCACCTCGCCAATAATATCAAACGGAAACGCATTGCGTAGCATTTCTTCAAGAATCAACTCCTGCGCTTCACCTTGTAGCTGCATTGATCCCTGCTCTGCTTTTCTCCGCATTTCGTCGGCAAGTTTCTTTTGATCTTCCAACTGCTTTTCCAGCTCTTTCACCCGAAGTTGGTGTTCAGTTTCTTTAATCTGATTTTTCTCAAGTTCTTGTTTCTTAACTTGCTCGGTAAGCGATGCACGCTCTTCTTGAAGCTTACGTTGCAACAAAATATCTAGCTCTTCTTCTTTCGTTTTAAGTTCCCTTTCTTTTTTTAGAAATACGAGTTCCTTCTCTCGCCCTAACTTCAATTTTTCGTCGCTTGCGCTCTTTTCCAGCTCTAGCATCGTGATCTTATTCTCAAACTCTGCAAGGATATTTTTTCGCGTAGCATCTGTAATCTCTTGCTGGAGCAATATTTTTTGTTCTGCAAGTTTCTTGTCGAACTCTGCTTGTTTTTGACCTAATTGCCTAGTATTTTCTTCAAGCTTTACCCGTAATTCCTCCTCCTTTTCCTTTTTAAAGTCATTCATCTTATCGCGCAATTCCCTTTTATACTCTTCGGTCATCACTTCCTCTATTGGAAATGTATAACCGCATCCCGGGCATTTAACCTCTGTAGACATTTGATTTATATTTTTTCCTGAAATTACTATATTTTTCGAAAAGATCGTCCGCAACAATTAAATACGGCAAGCAACAAAATACTAGGTACTGGTTAGCCCACAACAGCTAGTAAAACCGGTGTCTTACTTTATTTTGATTCATAATTTCATTTTAAATGTTTTCCCCATTTTGATTTTTTCAAATCATTTCACAATGTCATTTATCAATTAAATATTGTCGGAAATAATAGGAATCTATAACATAATCGTCGTTTAAAGGCAATAAATGGAGGTGAAGCTTTCTCAAATGCAACGTTCAACTTTCGGTCTACTATGTCTCAGGAGCACAGAACTCCTTTGAACGGCATGATTGGGATGACAAACTTGCTACTCATTGAAAATCCCAAAAAGATCATGCGGAGCACTTAAATATCCTCAGATTTTCTGCCGAAAGCCTCCTTACTCAAATTAATGATATTCTTAATTTTAATAAAATCGAATCGGACAAAATTGTTCTTAAACACATAAATTTTGGATCTGTCAGCGTTACTTAAAAATTGTTGCGCCAGCTCTAGGATGCAGTCCAGGGAAAAGGACTTAAGTTTCGACTTAAAATCGACGATGCCCTTTCTACTATAATTGTTGTAACAGATCCAACTCCGATCGTACAGATTGTATTCAATCTGATCTAGTTAGCACTGTGGTAATGTTAGGGACGTTTGGTTGTTTCTACTAAATGTTTAATGAAAACTGAAAATCAAATTGATATCCGCTTTTCGGTAAAAGACATGGGCATAGGTATTGCAAGCGATAAACAGTAAGCATTTTTGAACCATTTATGCAGGCCTCAAAAGACATGACCAGAATGTACGGAGGCCCCGGCCTCGGTTTGGCAACAGTTAAGCTTTTATTGGAACTACATCATAGTGAAGTCAAAGTAAACAGCAAAAATAGCGAAGGAACTGAGTTTTTATTCCACCTATCGTTCAATTACACGATGTGTACTGACGGATTAGCAAACAAAGCTAAACTGCAAAAAAAGTTGAACGACCTTACCCATTTACGAGTCATGGTTGCTGAGGACAACCCTGTAAACATGTCATTGTTGAAAAAGCTATTCACTCGGTGGAATATAGAGTCAATTGTTGCAGAAAATGGACAAGAAGTTGTTGATAGAAAAACGGCAGTTTGATGTGATATTAATGGATATCCACATGCCGATAATGGGCGGTTACGATGTAGCGAAGGCTATTCGGACAATGAGCGATAAATCCAAATCCGATGTTCATATTATTGTGCTAACGGCATCTTTTTCTCGTAATACACGAGCTGCAATTGAAAAAGCGGCGCTAAATAATTATCCGCCAAAAGCCATTTGATCTAGATGAATTAAGGAAAAAAACTAGAGAAAGTGTATTTATCGAAAATCGCCGATGAAGTTTGAAAAATTAATCATTAAAAATCCCAGTTCCGGGTACGATTTCTCTTTACATAGTTCCTTATATCGAGCACAACTGCTGCGAAAAAATAGAAAACAAGTGGAAAACCTACTGCCAGAAAGGAAGTATAAATGAAGAACAAACGGATTTTGGAGAGCGAAATATTAAACCAGCCACTTAAATAAGCACATACTCCAAAAGATTGCTTTTCAAAATAGGTTAGTATATTTTGGATCATTTTTTTTATTTATTAACTGTATTCCAATGCCACAATTTAAACATTTTTTCTGATCACAGTAATTATTTTCCAGATGCAGTAACGCCTGCGATAAGCTCGCTTTCGTAATTTTTAGGCCCGCCTGCTCAAAACCTCTGGTAATTTGGTTCTCTTCCGCCGGCAAACTTTCTAAAATTGATAAAGAGCGAGCTATATAATTTTTATTTCCACAGTACCTACCATAACTATACAAAGCGACAGCGATTGTGTTTTGTAAAATGTTGTTAATACCCTCCCTACCCATTTGGGCAGATCTAATTTTTGTTTTATTATCGAAACGAAAATGGCTCTGCCAATACTCATTAACAGGTAGTTCTTTGAACATTTCGCAGACTACGGCAATCTCAGTGATCTGAATAACCTTAGAAAAAAGATGATTTGACTTGATCACAAGAGCAGCAAATTGCGCCAGCCGGAGTGTTGGAAAATTCTGAGGGCGTAGGCGAAAAAATTTCCAAATATATCTGTCATTAGACTGAAGTCGATATTTCTTTTTGAGAAATCTGTATTCAGAAGTCAGCTTGCGTGGATATTCATCTTTAAGTTGCTGGTTAAGAAATCCCGCCTGACCGAAAACCAGTGCTTCAATCTGCATGGCGTTATCCTTATGTCTAGCTAGGATGTGCTGAGGTAAGGACTTGGCAAGAAGTTCAAATGGCAAAGAGTTTGTCTTAAAACCAAAGCTTTGAGCCATCATTACATAGAAGACATTGTCCCAGCTGCCGTTAGCTTCATCGACAATGTTTTTTAGGGCAATGAATCTTTTCTCAAGTCGCTCTACAAGAAGGCGGTTTAGCCAGGTATTTATATAAATAGCTTCGACGGATTTTAATTGCTTTTCACATGGAATCCAATTCATATTTTCCATTAAACCTTTATAACGCACTTGGATATCAGCAGGAATGCGGTCAGCAAGTTCAAGTGTGGGAATTTCTGTTCCGTCAGCGCGTATGATTCGTGTGTCGTAACGAAAGACAACATGTAGTATGACGGAATCGTAGGCCTCATCTTGCGTATGGCGATGCTTTTGCCAGTCGGAAGCACTTATGTGAATCTCGACATTTCCCACCCACAATGTCGAGCCGATTCGGATCTGTGCTTGCTCGAAATCAGGTCCGGAATCACGATTATGAAAACCCGTATTTTTAATTTCCAGTTGCTCGCCGGACACGGTTTCAAGGTCCTTCAGATCAAATAGTCGATATTTCCACAAGAAATGGACAAAATCTTCAGAAAAACCAAATGTTGCAACATTCATTCATCCCGTTTATACGGAATACAAAATAAAATGTTCCAAAAATTTAAAAGAATCAGACAATCAGCTTGAATTTCTTCAACTCCCGCTCCATCACGATCTGGATTTTGAGCGCTTCTTGTCTGGCCGCGTCTGCAAAGTCTTCCTTGTTAGAGGCGTAAATAATTGCTCTGGAAGAATTAATTAGGAGTCCGCAATCTGAGTTCATTCCGTAAAAGCAAACATCTTCAAGACTTCCTCCCTGCACTCCTATACCAGGAACCAACAGAAAATGGTTGGGCGCATGCTTTCGAACATCCTTAAAGGCCTCTGCGTTGGTTGCACCTACGACATACATTAGGTTTTCTTTATCTGCCCAAGTATTTGCTTTTTCAATTACTTCTTCAAATAAATGAAGGCCACCACTAGAAAGAAACTGAAAGTCAGCACTACCTTGGTTTGATGTTAGTGCCAATAAAATAACCCATTTATCGACAAATTTCAGAAAGGGCTTTACTGAGTCGATACCCATGTAAGGTGTAACAGTCAGGGCATCAAAACTCATTCCGGAAGAACGAACATCGAAAAAAGCTTGAGCATACATTTCTGAAGTATTACCGATGTCGCCGCGTTTGGCATCAGCAATGCTAAAACAATCAGAAGGAAGATATTCCCAGGTCTTTACAAGACTTTCCCAACCCTTCACTCCCCTGCTCTCATAAAAGGCTGTGTTTAATTTAAACGATACGCATAGGTCTTTCGTGGCATCGATAATCCGTTTGTTAAATTCAAAAACCGGGTCATTTTCTGAAAGCAAAAACTCGGGAATCTTGTTAATATCGGTATCTAGGCCGATACACAAAAAAGAACGCTTAATTTTGATCTGCTCAATAAGTTGCTTGCGGGTCATTTAGTTGAAGTCTGGTACAAAATTAGCTAAAAAAGGAACTGCCTTGGCAGAATTTTTTCTCCAATTTTTTGATAATTTAAATTTAATACGTTACAATTGTGATATTATCTCAAAAATTTGGCCCTATTTAAGGGGAAAAATCATTGAAAACTTCTTTTAACAACCGTTGTTAGGCCGAGAACCATAGTTCGAACCTTAGCAAACGGGTTCTAAAAAAATAAAAAAATCTTTTTAAAATATAATCCGAATACTTGATGTTTGACATTAATGAATTGAATGATAAGCTCGTTTCAGAGCTTCGTGAAATTGCAAAATCCTATGGTGTTTCAGATACCGATAATCTTCGCAAACAGGATCTTGTAAATAAAATTGCTGAACATCAAAACTCTGGTTCTACTGAAAAAGTAGTTGATTCTAGTAGCCAACCGAAAGTCGATTCTCAAAAAAATGATTCTTCAGACGTCGATCGGCCGAGGAAGCGTGCGCGAACCTTATCTGCGTCTAACGTTAAGCCCCAGATTAAAAAGAAAACCGACGTACCGTTAGACGATAGTACTCTGTTTGATATTCCAGATTACGATGAGCCCGCACAAGCAAATGATCAAGAAACAAATTTAGACAGCAATACGCAAGCAGAAAGCAATGTTTCTCCAATAGAACAAGTTGCAGAGCCGATAAACCTTAGACCAGAGCGGAAGGCTCCTTATCCGCCAAAAGGATCAGAAGGACGAACGTCAGAAAGCCCAGCAACGAATATGGATTTCGACAACGTTATCCTTAATGAAGGTGTGCTGGAAATCATGCCCGACGGGTATGGATTTCTACGGTCTTCAGATTATAACTACCTAACTTCCCCCGATGATATTTACGTATCACAGTCGCAAATCAAATTATTTGGTCTTAAAACAGGCGATACTGTAAGAGGAAGTATCCGTCCACCGAAAGAAGGAGAAAAATATTTTCCCCTAGTCAGAGTAGAGGCTATCAATGGACGCGTGCCGGCAGAAGTTCGCGATCGTGTGCCATTTGATTACCTTACCCCGCTTTTCCCTTCAGAACGTTTGAACCTTTTCACCGATGGCGGAAATTATTCGACCCGAATTATGGACCTTTTTACACCAATTGGTAAGGGCCAGCGCGGATTGATTGTTGCACAGCCAAAGACAGGTAAAACAATGCTATTGAAGGATGTTGCTAATGCTATCGCGAAAAATCATCCAGAGGTATACTTAATCATCCTGTTAATAGACGAACGACCAGAAGAAGTAACAGATATGGCGCGCAGTGTACGTGCCGAAGTAGTATCATCAACCTTCGATGAGCCTGCTGAACGCCATGTAAAGATTGCCAATATTGTGCTGGAAAAAGCTAAACGCATGGTTGAATGCGGACACGATGTAGTCATTCTATTGGATTCTATTACACGTCTAGCTCGTGCATACAATACTGTAGCACCAGCTTCAGGCAAGATACTTTCAGGTGGTGTTGACGCAAATGCATTACACAAACCTAAGCGATTCTTCGGTGCAGCACGTAATATTGAAGACGGCGGCTCTTTAACGATTTTAGCTACTGCCCTAACAGATACCGGCTCAAAAATGGATGAGGTAATTTTCGAAGAATTCAAAGGCACGGGCAATATGGAACTTCAATTGGATCGTAAGCTTTCTAATAAACGAGTATTCCCTGCAATTGATATCACAGCATCTAGTACCCGTCGTGATGATCTACTAAACGATCGCGAAACACTTCAACGTGTTTGGATACTTAGAAACCACCTAGCAGACATGAATTCACAAGAAGCCATGGATTTCCTTTTAGGGCAGATACGCGGAACGAAAACCAACGAAGAATTTTTGGTTTCAATGAATAGCTAAGAGATACCGCGATTATCTTGGATTGCTGTAACAATTTATTGAAATGAAAAAACATATCCCAAATGCAATAACCTGTTTAAATCTCTTCTGTGGGTGTATTGGGATCGTGTTGGCGTTTAGCGATAATCTGTTGTATTCATGCTACGCAGTTTTTTTTGCTGCCGTCTTTGACTTTCTAGACGGATTAGCTGCCAGACTTTTAAAAGCTTATTCTGATATAGGAAAGGAATTAGATTCTTTGGCCGACGTGGTAAGCTTTGGAGTGTTACCCTCAGTGATTGTTTATCAATTGTTTCTAATATCTCCAACTGTTGGCGATATTAGCCCCTATCTTAATTTTTCTGCATTTTTGATATCAATTGGCTCAGCTCTGCGGCTGGCAAAGTTTAATCTAGACACCAGACAGGCAATTAATTTTATTGGTCTACCTACCCCGGCTAATGCCCTATTAATAGCCTCACTGCCATTGACTCTAACGGACAGTGGCACCTCCTTTTCCAATTATATTTTAAACGCGTATTTTCTTACATTTTTTAGCGGTGTTTCTACATTTCTGCTTCTTATCGAGCTGCCGCTTATTTCATTGAAATTTAATGATTTAACCATAGGTGCAAATTTATATCGCTATATTCTGATATTTTCTGGACTTTTATTGTTACTGATACTTAAATTTGCTGCAATTCCTTTTATCATAGTTCTATATATCCTATTGTCCATCATACAGTTTAGAAAACCGAAATGAAGTTTATCGCAGAAATTAATGTTATGCCATTAAAGGAGATCTTAGATCCTCAGGGCAAGGCTGTTACAGGCAGCATGAAGAATCTAGATTTGTCGGAAATATCCAATGTAAGAATAGGTAAACACATCACTCTGGAAGTTGATGCGAATTCAGCAGAAGCTGCCAGCGAAAAAGTAGACATCGCTTGCAAAAAATTGCTTGCAAACATGATTATGGAGAAATATGAGTTTGAATTAAAAGCAGTTTAAAGCTTTTGCATTAACTCTATTCTTAGTTCTTCAAGCCTCATTATAAGTCGTCGGCAAAGAATTTTTAAGCTGGAACACTTGGTTTCTATTTCGTCCAAGTTAGTTGATGCCCTGGCGTTAGACTCTATAACCTCGATATCATCTCTGGAAGAGCCAGCCCCTATCACTGCAAGGCTGGTCTTAACCTTGTGTGAAATATCAGCCACTTCCTTCCATTTTTTTGTGGCAATCGCTATTTCAAGTTGAATAATATATCTGGGGTTTGATCAATAAAAAAAGTGATCATATCAACCATAAACTCAATACTTCCACTGGCTATATCCGACAGGGACGATATACATATAACGATGTCGGCGTGATCACTGCTGTTAGAGCTATTTGGCATACTACAAAATTACCTTTGTCGTATCAGTTTATCTTGCTTACCGCTAAATTATCTTGCAATTGAGAGTATAATTCATAGATAGTTTTATCTAAAATCGGATGCCGAAAATTTGGAATTAACTCATTAAGGGGAGTTAACACAAATCGCCTTTCGTGCATCCGGGGGTGCGGAATGATGAGATCTGGTTCATTAACAGTCAAATTACTTTGTAGTAAGATATCAATATCTATACATCTGGCACCCCATTTTTCAACTCTTTCCCTGCCAATCTCGTTCTCAATTAACTTTATTTTTTCTAGCACACTTTGTGGTTGCATCGATGACCTTATGAAAATTACCTGATTTAAAAATTCAGGTTGGTCATTTTTACCCCAGGGCGCCGTAGCATAAACTGCCGACTTTCTTTGAATCTCTGCTATTTCAATTTCAATTAAATCAGATGCCAAAGCAAGGCAAGCTTGTCGGTCTCCAAGATTACTTCCTAACAATAAATAAATATCAAACATTTAGCTCTAAATATATAATTATTGTTTGTAATGTCAAGTCCAATAACAGCCGATATTCGTATTATTGCACAGGTAAATATTCAGCTGCTGATGAGAGATTTTTTCAGGATAGTTTTTGCAACGATGACGGGAGTGGTGCTTTCGATTTTCATCCTTTTTATTTTATCCCTCGGGATGATAGGTGCGTTAATCAGCTCTGCATCATCGGAAAAACAAACCGATATCAGCCCTAACACCGTGATGCACATTTCACTGAATTATCCCATAAATGAGCGCACATCTAAGAACCCCTTGCAGCAAATTGACTTTCTTGGCTTAAAATCGAATAAAACATTAGGCCTTAACGATATCTTGTCGCATATCAAAAAGGCATCGGAAGATGAAAACATTAAAGGAATTTATTTGGATCTGAGTGGAATAAGCGCAGGCTTAGCAACAATAGAAGAAATCCGCGACGAGCTGATTGCTTTTAAGAAATCGGGAAAATTTATCGTTGCCTACAGTGAGGTTTATACCCAAGGAACATATTATTTGGCTTCCGTAGCAGATAAAATCTATCTGAATCCTGAAGGATTAATTGAATTTAAGGGTTTTAGCTCAGAAATTACATTTTTTAAAGGAGCTCTTGAAAAACTCGAAATCGAGCCTCAAATTATAAAAGTTGGTACTTACAAAAGCGCTGTAGAGCCTTTCATTCTCGACAGGATGAGTGAGCCAAATAAACTCCAAGTAAACTCATTTCTTGGATCAATGTATGATCATTTTCTTAACAGGATCAGCGAAAGTAGAAAAATCCCTAAAGATTCATTATCAATCATTGCCAATAAGCTTCTTGTTCAAAATGCAACAGATGCAGTTAAATATAGGCTGGCTGACGCGCTGAAGTATAAAGACGAGGTCCTTTCAGAACTTAAATCACGTACAGGCATCAATAAAGACGAAGACATTAAATCAGTTGCAATAGAAGACTACAACAATGGAGAATCTTCTGGCTCCAACAATAGTCGTATTGCCGTAGTCTACGCATCTGGTGAAATTGCCGGCGGGGAAGGCAATGATGAAACAATAGGATCTGAACGTATTTCAAGAGCGATACGTGCGGCAAGGGAAGACGAGAAAGTAAAAGCAATTGTACTCCGCATAAATTCTCCGGGTGGAAGCGCCCTTGCTTCAGACGTAATTTGGCGTGAGGTCGTGCTTGCAAGAAAAGAAAAGCCATTTATCGTTTCCATGGGCGATGTTGCCGCGTCAGGTGGATATTATATTGCCTGCGCTGCAGATTCGATTTTTGCTCAGCCGAATACCATAACGGGCTCTATTGGCGTTTTTGGCATCATTCCAAATCTTAAAAAATTCTTAAACAATAAATTGGGACTAACGTTTGACCAAGTAAAAACAGGGGAGTTTGCCGATCTTGGGAGTCTAACGCGTCCACTAACAGCAACAGAAACTCTGATTATTCAACGTGAGGTAGACCGCATTTATAATTCCTTTACAAAAAGAGTGGCAAATGGACGCAACCGGAGCCAGTCTTATGTGGATTCAATTGGCCAGGGTCGAGTGTGGAGTGGAACACAAGCGATGGAAAACGGCTTGGTAGACCGTATTGGAAGTATTGACAATGCAATAACATCAGCGGCAAAAATGGCCAAACTTAGCGACTATAGGATTGTCACATACCCCGCGCAAAAAGATCCGCTGGAGTCTTTATTTGATAGCGCCGGCGATCAGCTGAAAGATTATTTTGCGAAGCTAGAACTTGGAGAACAATACAAGTACTACAAGCAGTTGAAAGCTGTGGTAAATACAACCGGCATTCAGGCAAAATTACCATATACTATTTCAATAAGGTAATTTATCGTCGCGCAAACGCAAACTAAGTACATAAATATCTATTTTTGATAGGCATGGAAAACAAGCAAATCGCTAGAACTCTTCGGCTTCTTAGTCAGCTCATGGAGCTTTATGATGAAAATCCCTTTAAAGTAAAATCAATGGCGAATGCTGCTTTTAATGCAGACAAACTACCCTATTCTATCGCCAAAAGATCAATTGAAGAGATCGAAAAAATAAACGGCATCGGAAAAAGTATCGCCGCAAAAATCTGGGAATTAATTCACACGGCGCAAATTGAAGAATTAAATACACTGATCAGCCAAACGCCGGAGGGTATCATAGAGATGCTGCAGATCAAAGGGATCGGACCAAAAAAGCTGAAGGTTATTTGGAAAGACCTAAATATTGAAAACACCGGGGAACTATATTACGCTTGCAATGAAAATCGTCTCATTGAAGCCAAAGGATTTGGCTTAAAGACACAGGAAGAGATTAAAAAAATTCTTGAGTTTAAGATGGCGAGTAGCGGTCAGTTTTTATATGCTCAAATTGAGGAGTTTGCTAAAGACTTATTTAATCAACTTAAAGACATTTGGGAAACAGATCTAATCTCATTTACAGGCACTTACAGACGGCGCTGCGAGATTATTGAAAGCCTGGATATTTTGATCGGATTAGAGATATCAAACGCTCCAATCGAAAAAATGAAGGAGTGGTCTGATGTGCAGCTAAAATATGTAACAGATAAGCGTATTGAATTGGAAACTTTAGCGGGCCTAAAAATTAATATTAATTTATGCCCATCAGCTGACTTTTATTACAACTTAGTCATTCAAACTGGCAATGAAGTTCATATTACAGAGCTAAACGAAAGAATTGGAACACAAAAATTTCATGTTGCGTCTGAAACAGCATTTTATGCTAAGGCGGGACTTGAATTTATTGAACCCGAGCTTAGAGAAGGGATGGATGAATTAAAGTGGGCTGAAGCAAAGAATCTACCGAAATTAATTGAATTTACAGATTTAAGAGGAAGCCTACATAACCACAGTGTTTGGAGCGATGGCGTTGACACGATTGAAGAAATGGCAGTTTTCTGTCGCGATCAACTAAATCTTGAGTACCTCGGGATGTGCGACCATTCAAAATCAGCGTTTTATGCAAATGGATTAACTGAAACACGACTACTGGCACAGCACCTGGAAATTGATAGTCTAAATGAGAGATTAGCACCCTTCAAAATCTTTAAAGGGATAGAATCAGATATCTTATATGATGGCTCCCTTGATTATCCCAAAGAAATTCTTGCATCATTTGATTTTGTCGTCGCTTCGGTTCATTCCATATTAAAAATGAACGAAGAGAAAGCTACAGAACGCTTGGTAAAAGCAATAGAAAACCCGTATACCACAATTTTAGGGCACCCGACCGGAAGGTTATTACTTAGCAGACGCGGATACCCTATTGACTATAAAAAAGTGATTGATGCTTGCGCAGCTAACGGCGTGATCATTGAAATAAATTCGAACCCACTAAGGCTTGACCTCGACTGGAGATGGCATCAATATGCCATAAACATGGGCGTATTGCTATCCATTAACCCTGACGCTCACCGAAAGGATGGATTTTACGATATGCATTATGGTATATTAGTGGCCAGAAAAGGTGGAGTACAATCTAGTAATTGCTTGAACACTATGGATCTTAGGCAAATTACCAACCATTTTGAGCAAAGAAAATCAGCAATTTCCTATTGAAAAAATCGAACCTTAAAATTCTCATAATCAGATTTAGTTCTATTGGTGATATCGTGCTTACAAGCCCCGTGGTTCGCTGTTTAAAACAGCAATTATACGGCGCAGAGATTCATTACCTTTCTAAAAAGGCTTTCAGCACAGTCCTGGAGAATAACCCATATATCGATAAGTTACACCTATTGGATGGGGCATTATCGACGGTAATGCCTCAGCTGAAAGCTGAAAAATTCGATTATGTAATCGACCTACACAACAATGTTAGAACGATGCGAGTGAAATCACAGTTAGGAATTAAATCGTTCTCTTTTAACAAGTTAAACATAAAAAAATGGCTCTTGGTCAACTTTAAGATTAACATGTTACCTGATATTCATATCGTTGATCGATATCTAAAAACTGTCGAATCTCTTGGAGTTAAAAACGATGGGAAAGGACTTGATTATTTTTTATCGAAGGAATATTTTGTTGAAGAGCTTTTGCCTAGCTCGCATGCTAATTATATTGGATTGGTAATAGGTGCACAACATGCTACCAAGCGATTACCGGTTCATAAACTCGTTGAAATTTGCACGCTTATTAACCGGCCAATAGTGCTCTTAGGTGGTAAAGAAGATGCAGAAATCGGAAATCAAATAGCATGCGAAACCGGATCGTATGTATTTAACGGATGCGGAAAATTTAGTCTTGATCAATCTGCATTCTTAGTTAAGACGGCTACACGCGTTATTACACATGACACCGGACTAATGCATATTGCCGCTGCCTTTAAAAAAGATATTACTTCAGTGTGGGGTAACACCGTACCTGAGTTTGGGATGTATCCATACGCTGTTGCCCATTCGAAAATGATAGAAGTTAAAGGTTTGAATTGCAGACCTTGTTCTAAAATTGGGCATTTAAAATGTCCTAAAGACCATTTTAAATGCATGAATGAACATAATGCTGCTGAGATTGTTAGCTTTTAATGAAAACGGCTAAGCAACTACTGATTATACGCCATGCTAAATCCGACTGGAACAATGGCCTTTCTGACTTTGACCGTCCCTTAAATAAACGAGGTAAACGCAATGCCCCTGAAATGGCCAAAAGACTCTTGGAAAAGCAAATCATTCCGGACCTTGTGATTAGCAGTCCGGCAAATCGTGCCATTACTACTGCCGGATACTTTGCAGAGATACTGAACTTTGAAAAGCAAAATATCCAAGTGGAAAAATCGATTTATGAGGCTGAGGTTATTGATTTGATGAACGTCATCAACAGTATTGAAAATAACTATAAACACGTTGCATTATTTGGACATAATCCCGGACTTACAAATCTTGCCTATCATTTATGCAGTTGTAATTTTAATAATATTCCTACATGTGGTATAGTTTCTATTATATTTCCTTTTGATAATTGGGCTATGATTAGTGGCAGTACTGGCTATATGGAGTTCTTTGATTATCCAAAAAACGTAGTCGCTTAAGCAAGTTTATACATCTTTCCAGGCAGGGCAACTATAATTCCCTGCATTTCTAAGCCCAGAATAGTCATCGCCAGTTTACTCTGAGGGATACCTGTCGATAGTAATAGGTCGTCAATCGGCACTAAATCCTTTTTTTCTAGCAGATCTGTCACTTTTTTTTCATCTGCGCTTAGATTTAGCTGGAGGCTAATCTGTTTCGCTTCCTTCTTGAGGTTTTTTGTCCATCCTAATATATATTCAAGATCATTGATATTTGAGATCATGTGCGCCCTGTTCGTTTTGATCAAGTAATTGCAGCCTACAGAGAATTCATCATCGGTTCTGCCCGGAAACGCGAATACATCCCTGTTATAGGAATTAGCAATTTCTGCGGTAATCAATGCTCCCCCCTTAAAACTAGCCTCTACTACAATTGTAGCATCAGCCATTCCAGCAATAATCCTATTTCTTCTTGGAAAATTTTCCCTATCTGGAATTGTTCCAGACGGAAATTCGCTTATCAGTCCCCCCTTTGCAATCATCTTTTCTGCAATACCTGTATGAACGGCAGGATAGATTCTATCAAGGCCATGGCCCAATGCAGCAATAGTTGGTATTTCTTCTTTTAAACACGCCTTATGAGCCATAATATCAATTCCATAGGCGAGACCACTTACTACCAGTATATCCTGACTTCTAAGTCCAGAAACTAGCTCATTGCAAAGCTCTTTTCCATAGGCTGTAGCGTTCCGAGTGCCAACAACGCTAATCACTTTTTTTTTATTTAATTCTGCGGCGCCTTTGAAATATAAAAGCGATGGTGCATCATAACAGTGCCGTAGCCTGGCGGGATAATTCTCGTCCGTATAAAAATACGAACTAACATTAAGTTGCTCCATAAAGACCATTTCCTTTTCGGCCAGGTCAAAACCCTTTTTCTCTAGAATTGCGTTAATAGTTTTAGACTTCATCCCCTCAACAGCAGATAGCTCTCTCTTGCCGGCTTGAAAAATGGAATCTGCGTCGGTAAAATGTTCTATTAAGGCTCTTGCAGTTATCGGACCAATACCGGGCACAAATGTTAGTGCTACTTGATGAAAATTTGCCATCTTCTATTCTAATTTATGTTAATTAAATCCAAGCATTAAATTAATTCGATTACATAAAAGGAGCACAAAGCCCGTAAAAAATGATTAAAGAAATAATTAGCTTATAAAAGTAGTCGGATAACATGCGACCACTCGAAGAAAATCCTTAAATCAACGATAGAGAATGTATCGAGCAAACAGGCCTAACAACTATGGTTTAATAGCTTTGTACGTGCATTGACCTCAAAAAGTTTCATTAATTGCAATTCTTATAAATTTCTAGCTCGGAAATCTTGAAAAAGAATCAAAGTATTCCTGTATTTTGAAATTTCAAGCGCTGTCACTGTGGAATATAAACCACATATTTTGTTTCAAAATAGCTTTCGCTAAATTGGATTTTGAGCGGGATACGTTGCGCTTTAAGTCCGGACTCTGAAATCTCTTGCTGCAAGTCGCCACCTTTTAGAAATAGAATGCCATTTTGGAGACTGTTTTTTGATTCCTTTAAGAACTTACCCTTTATCCAAGGATAAAATTCTTTTAATTTAGTAACAGCTCTAGATACAACAAAATCAAATTTTTCATGAATTTGTTCTGCTCTGCCATGCGTTGCCTTTATGTTTTTTAAACCGATTGCCTGTGCAATCTCATGAACCACTTTAATCTTCTTCCCTATCGGATCAACAAGATGAAATTGCGTATCCGGAAACATAATTGCCAACGGAATTCCCGGAAAACCACCACCGGTTCCAACATCCAAAACGCGCTCGCCGGGTAAAAAAGAAATGACTTTTGCGATTGCTAAGGAATGCAAGATATGATGTACATAAAGATTGTCGATATCCTTTCGGGAGATCACATTAATCTGTGCGTTCCAGAAACGATAAAGCTTGTCGAGATCGTTAAACTGTACTTTCTGCTGATTAGTCAAATCAGGAAAATAATCAAAGATAATATCAGAACTCGCAATACAATTTTCCACTTTTTAAATTTAAGATTTGTAATATCAGATCTTTCGCTCTGTACAGCTGCGCTTTGACCGTACCAACCGGACAATCTAGCTTACTAGCAATCTCGCTATATGTTAGCTCATCATAAAATCGCATGCTAATTAGCTTTGCATATTGCATTGGAAGCTGATCAATAATTATTTTCATCTCTTCCCCTCTTTGCTTTTTGATAGATTTTTCTTCGGGATTTAACGTATCTGATTTAATTTGAAACCTTCCAAATTCGACACAATTATCGGTCAAGGCATTTAATGATATTGTTTGAAGTTTGCCCTTTCTGACAAAATCAACGCAGTAATTGGCAGCTATTTTGAAAAGCCAGGTACTGAAGGCGAAGTCAGCCTTATATTTACCTAAATTCTCAAATACCTTTGCAAAGATTTCTACAGTCAGGTCCTCTGCATCAGCTTTATTTCCAACCATCTTAAAAACAAGGAAATAAACCGTTCGCTCGTATCGTTGCATCAGGCTGGTATAAGCTTTTTGATCGCCGTTTAACGCAACTCTTATCAGATTAAAATCATTTTGGGCGTTCGCCGAGAAATTAGGGTTCATCTCCATTTTACTTCTTTTTTGAATTGCGTAATTAAATAGAGAGCGAGCAAATAAAAGTAATAAATCAAATCCATAATCGGAAACCACCACAAAAGATCTCTGTAATTCAGCTTCTTAAAGAGAGGATAATAAACGATAGCTTGAACAATTAAACGGACAAAATAGACGGCAAAAATCCACGGCATATTATTCCCTGTCAGGATGAGAAGAATAAAAAAAGCATAAAATAATATTCCAGATCCTGCTTGCAGGGAAAGCATTCGTTTGTGCGAGCCTTTGTATAATTTACTTGCACCAGAATGTCGTAGTTTCTGAGTCACAAAGGCAGACAATGTATTTTTAGGCTCGGTCCAGACATGCGAATCCAACCTGATCTCTATCGCCGTATTTTCCGAATATGCGTGCTGATTGACAAAAAGATCATCGTCGCCAGACAATATATGCATGTGCGATGCAAAGCCCTTCCCTTTGAAAAACAATGACTTAGTATACGCCAGGTTTCTTCCTACACCCATATAGGGGTTTCCGGCTAGATAAAATGAGAAATAATTTATCGCAGTGTAAAATGTTTCTAAGCAGATCAGTTTGTTGACAATACCCGGACGAATTTGATATGGTGAATAGCCAAGTACAATCTCCTTACCCTCAGTAAAATTTTCTTGAATAGTTCTAAGCCAGTTTTTAGAAGCGGGCCTACAATCCGCATCAGTAAAAACAAGATATTCGTTCTTAGAGGCCTTAATGCCCAATGTAACTGCAAATTTCTTTCCATGCCTAAATCGTTCATGTTCGGCGATTGTTACGACTCTTAAAAAAGGATACTGCTTCGAAAAATCTTCGAGTATATACTTACTTTCATCGCTTGAACAGTCGTTTACCACCACTACCTCAAAATCAGGGTAGTCTTGCTCTAGCACAGCGGAGAGATTCTCTGTAAGATTCTTTTGTTCATTACGAGCACAAATAATGACAGAAACCGAATGCTGTATTTTCGAACCAGGCAAATCAGCCTTAAAAGATCGCAATCGCCCCTGCACAAAAACTATAAAATATAGTTGAATGAGGAAGCATAACGGAAGGAAAATAAACGCAATAAGGTATAAATAATTCAACTGAAAAAGTGCTTTTTTTATAAGCTCAAATCTCTCATTTTTTGGCTAACGATGCTAATGTTTATGAAAATTTAAGGTCGCAAGCACCCTTATTTTGTTATTTTTGTCGGTATTTCCGCTACCTACCTGCAAATGAAATTCAAAATAGACGCATCAGACAAATATTCGAAAGCAAGGGCGGGCGAACTTTCAACCGGGCACGGCAGAATCAAAACTCCGATATTTATGCCGGTTGGCACTGCCGGCACCGTGAAAGCAGTACACCAACGTGAACTAAAAAATGATATAAAGGCTCAAATAATACTTGGCAATACCTATCATTTATACCTCAGGCCGGGAATAGATATTATTGAAAAAGCAGGCGGTTTGCATAAATTCATTGGGTGGGATATGCCTATTCTGACCGATAGTGGCGGTTATCAAGTCTATTCGCTAGCCGATGTGCGCAAAATAAAAGAAGAAGGTGTTACGTTCAGATCACATATTGATGGCTCAAAACATTTGTTTACGCCCGAATTTGCAATAGACATTCAACGATCAATTGGTGCAGACATTATAATGGCATTCGATGAATGTACGCCATACCCATGTGAATATGGATATGCTTCAAGGTCATTAGAAATGACGCATAGGTGGCTTAGGCGATGCTGTGAACGCTTTGACGGCACTGAGTCAAAGTATGGATATGAACAGACGTTTTTTCCAATTGTGCAAGGTTCTATTTACAAAGACTTACGCGCCAAGTCGGCAGAGGTGATTGCTTCATTTGAACGAGACGGAAATGCAATTGGCGGACTTTCTGTCGGCGAACCCGCCGAGGAGATGTACGCCATGACAGAAATAGTTTGCGATATACTGCCCGTTGATAAGCCGCGCTATCTTATGGGTGTCGGTACACCTATTAATCTACTAGAAAACATTGCATTAGGAATAGACATGTTTGATTGCGTTATGCCAACGCGCAACGCCCGAAATGGCATGCTTTTTACGAAAAATGGCATCATAAACATTCGTAACGAAAAATGGAAAGACGATTTTTCTGCAATAGAAGAAGACAGCAACTTGTTTGCAGATCAAAACTATTCTAAAGCCTATCTTCGACATTTGATGCATTCTACAGAAATTCTGGGTGCGCAGATTGCAACTTTGCACAACCTGCACTTTTACATGTGGTTAGTAGAAGAAGCCAGAGAAAAGATAATTTCCGGAGAGTTTTATGACTGGAAGAATAAAATGGTAAAGCAATTGGCACAAAGACTCTAGTATGTTAAACCGGTATATCAAAATTATTGACTGGTACATTATTAAGAAATACCTAGGCACCTATGTGTTCACTATGGGTATTTTTACTGTAATTATTGTAATTTTTGATTTTTCAGAACGTTTAGATGACTTTCTTGACCACAAGGCACCTTTTGCTAAGATCATTACACAGTACTATGCCGGTTTAGTTCCCTATTATCTTAACATGCTGTCGCCATTGATCAACTTTATCGCGGTGATATTTTTTACCGCAAAAATGGCTGATAAAACGGAAATTGTACCAATACTATCTGGTGGAGCGAGTTTTAAAAGATTTCTCTATCCATATTTCATCGCATCGCTCGTCATCTTCTTTGTAGTTCTAATTTCCAATTTGTTCATAATTCCGGAGACAAACCGAATCAAAAACGATTTCATAAACATCTATGTCGATCCTCCGGAAACGAACTCAAAGCGATCAACGCATATGCAGCTCGATGAAGAAACCTTTGTCTATATCGACAATTTTGAAAACACACAAAAAGTCGGATATAAGTTCATGCTTGAGAAATTTAGTGGCGACACCTTAAAGGAGAAGCTTGTTGCAGACCGAATTATTTGGGATTCAGTTAAGGTGAAGTGGAAAATCGAAAATTTTACAGTTCGAAAAATAGAAGGATTGAAAGAGACGATGACTACAGCTGCCACAAAAGATACCACTCTTGACATGCGGCCCAAGGATTTTGAAATCTTTAACAACGTATACGAGTCAATGGGAATGCTCGAGTTGAATGAAAGGATAGAAAAAGAGAAGATAAGAGGGGGAGTAATTGTAAATATGGAACTGGTTAAATACAAACGCTTTGTATATCCTCTTTCAGCTTTTGTTCTGACTCTAATGGGTGTTTCATTATCCTCAAGAAAGGTGCGTGGCGGTGTCGGTCTCTCTCTTGGATTAGGAATCTTTTTTAGCTTCGTGTACATCCTTTTTATTCAGTTTGCAGATATGTTTGCTTTAAAAGGTGGCTTGCATCCGCTTCTGGCCGTGAGTATTCCTAATATTATTTTCGGTGCTCTGAGCATGTATCTGCTGATAAAAGCTCCTAAATAAGATGTCTTCACCTCTTTCATCTATCAATAAAAACCTTGCAATTCTTCATATAACAGTTTTTGTATGGGGTTTTACCGGCGTATTAGGTAAACTGATATCAGTTTCCTCGTCGCATTTGGTATGGTATAGAGTTCTGATTGCCTTCATAAGCCTGTTTTTATACTTCAGGCTACTTAAAATCGATATAAAGCTTAATAGGATAGTATTTTTAAAACTATTCTTTACAGGAGCAATCGTCGGATTGCATTGGATATTATTCTTTGAATCAATAAAAACTGCAACAGTTTCTGTCGCCTTGGTTTGCCTCTCCTCATTGACACTTTTTACCGCAATTCTGGAGCCTCTAATTAAAAAACATAAAATCTCGAAACTTGAAATTTTTACAGGCATCCTGATCATTTGCGGCATCTACATCATTTTTAAATTCGAAAGCCGATATACCTATGGAATCATTTGTGGCTTATTGAGCTCGCTATGTGCCAGCATTTTTACGATCATCAATTCGAAGCAAATAAAAAATAGATCTGCATCAATTATTACATTTTATGAATTGATAGGTGCCTGGGTTTGGATCTCAGTTTTCCTCTTACTATCAAACGGTTTCAATAGCGAAATGAACCTGAGTGTTAATGACACAATCTATCTCTTACTTTTGGGCACTTTTTGTACTTCAGTTGCCTATGTTGCCGGCGTCGCCGTGATGAAAGAACTGTCTGCTTTCAAGGTAGCACTTGTTACTAATCTTGAACCCATTTATGGAATCATTCTTGCGTTTCTATTTTTCGGAAAACAGGAACAAATGAGTACAGAATTCTACTTTGGAACAACGATTGTCCTTTCGTCGATCTTCTTACATCCGCTAATAAAAAACAGGATAGAAAAAATAAGAAAAAAGAAAACCCTTTAGGGTAGGGGAGTTATTTGAATCAAACAGAAAAATGTTTCTCAGAGATGGCAGTAATTGTGTATAAATAGCTGAATTAATACGCACGACTGAAATAACAAAAAATGAGAATATTTCGTAAAAAATACACAAAAAAACTTCATTTTTATTTATTTTTTATAAATAATAACATTCTTATTATCAACTATATATAAACATATAAATAGACAATCACATTAACTATATTTCACATAAAAACTATTATTTTTAGTATATGTTTATTTTAAGACATATATTTAACTATAACTAATTAATAATCAATTTTTTAAGTGAACTTATATTAATTTTTAATTCTATACCTGTTCTTGGGCAGCTTTTTGACTCTTCCCAGAACCCTCCCGGGATAAAATGGATGCAGATTCAATCATAACATTTTCAGCTGACCTATCCCACTGCGATAGAAAATGAAGCGCAGCGATTGGCTGCGATCTTGGATGGCCTTGTCGAAAAAATGAGCGCATGTCTAAAAAAAGAAACCAAGTAAAATTTCAATTATCCTTCAAAATCAACCCACGAGTTCAAACGTTCTTGTTCAACTGGCACCGAGGAGATCTGAGTTTTATACCAGTCCACCGCAGGAGTTCGACTTCCAAGATTGGCTCAATAGTTTGGCGATTCCTGAGATGAGGCATGTCGTGCAATTTGATAAATTGACGGGAAAATTGAAAGCACCATTTTTTGAGAAATTATCGCTCGCGCTTTTTGGCATCATTTTCCCTCGTTGGTTCTATGAGGGCGATGCAGTTAGAATTGAAACTACTCTTAGCAATACGGATCGCGAGCGAAAGCCGGAATGGCATATACCGTTTAGAGCTAACGTAATATCGCGGAAGCCTTGTAACGATTCTAAAGATTATTTAGGATCTACAAGAGATCTCGCGCCCACAGTCCAGCAAATTTCAGTAGCAGTATTGAATGTCCAATGCAATGTCAACTAGCCCCTAAATGCCAATTCAAGACGGAGTGCTCGTGGCCTTGCCCCGGATTGGGGCCAACATATTCCCATCGAATTTAGAAATCTACCTTTCAAGCGAGGTATTTTAAGCAGTATATTGACTTTGAAGAGCCTTTTCTTTGGTCCTGGGTCTATATGTAGCAATCATTCCATCCAGGCATCTTTCAATTATCCGAAAAGCAGCGGGATCTATGATTTGATTGTTGATATCCCTCAGATTAGTGGCTACAGACGTTTTGGACAGACTAGTATTAGAAACACAATTTTAATCGATTATCACTTCCCATTATTTTATCCTGATCTAGAAATTGGGCCTCTAACATAGATTAAACGACTAAAAGAAGGTTTATTTGCTGATTTTCAAAGTATAGGGAAAGGCAATGCGTTTTCGCCCAAAACTTTTAGCGCCGAGCTGCGTGCGGACATGGACTTACTGCGCTTCTACTTACCTGTTTTTGATTTCCGCACCAAAATAATTTTTATCAATGAAAAGTCACGTCAAAAGCGGATATTAGAACTTCGAATAACTTACAACCACTAAGATGAGTGTGAAAACTATATTTATTATCACAGTTTCTGTCCTTGTGACCATCGTACTGATGAAGAACACTGACGAGGTAGCGTTTTGGGTCTTTGGCGATGCGCAAATCCCTAAGCTGGCAATATTAGGCATAATGTTTGCACTCGGATTTCTGGTTGGTTACTTAGCAGTAAGACCGGGAAAGAACAAGGATATTCCGCTTGTAGAGAAAAATGATGAAATAGACCCTATAGCTGAAAACCGGAATTCGTTGACGGATGAAGATCGCGACTATATTACTTAGTCAGATGCTTTATATCCCATAAAACACCTGATTTGCCTTTTCAAGGGCGTCTAATTTTACTTCGCTTTTAAATATTCCAAATACGGATGATCCGCTTCCACTCATCGCGGCATATAAAGCCCCTGCATCATACAAATCTGACTTGATTCCTCTAATTGACAAGTGATTGTTGAATACAGATTCCTCAAAATCATTCTTAATCAGCTTTTTCCACTCTTCTATCGGCAACTTAAGTAGCTCCCTTAAATCGCCCGTAGGCAGATGGGGCTTTACACCACGATAAGCTTCTCCGCTAGATACATGGACCGGGGGGGTGATTAACACGACGAAATACTTATCAAGGTTTAGCTCTATTTTTTCGAACCTATCGCCCTTTTCAAATGCAAAAACAGGCTTATTACTTAGAAAAAATGCGCAATCTGCGCCAAGAAGTCTTGCATATGCTGTTTGATCGTCATCAGAAAGTTCAAGCTGAAATTTAGCATTCAGCAAGCGAATAAAGAAAGCTGCGTTCGAAGAACCTCCACCGAGTCCGGCTCCTATCGGGATGTTTTTATGCAAGTGAATCGCAACTTGAGGCAATTTCTTATCACTTGCTATCATCTGATATGCTTTTATGCATAAATTCTCCTCTAACATTCCGGGGATAGCTAATCCGGATGATGTGAAAACAAATTTATCAGATTCGACTACCTCGATCGCATCGTATATCTTGACCGGATAGAATATCGTTTCGAGGTTATGATAGCCGTCGCTCCGACGAGAAGTAATATTTAAGCCGATATTGATTTTAGCGTTTGAAAAGGCAATCATGTTTGTAAACATTCTACCATTTTATGCACAATAGTAGGATGCCAAAAATACATTTATTTTCTTTGTAAGGAACAGAGAGTATAGTGCGCGGCGCATGGCGTTAGAACTCCGCGCTCCATACGCCTCGCGCTTAGCAACTAAATGAAACAATATCTCGATTTAATGAAACACGTGCTGGAAAATGGCACTCAAAAGCACGACCGCACCGGCACCGGCACGATCAGCGTGTTCGGTTACCAGATGCGCTTTAATCTACAAGATGGTTTTCCGCTAATTACTTCTAAGAAGGTGCATTTGCGATCGATCATACATGAATTGATTTGGTTCTTGCAAGGCGATACAAATATCAAATACCTGAAAGATAACAAGGTAAGTATTTGGGATGAATGGGCCGATGAAAACGGGGATTTAGGTCCGGTATACGGCTACCAATGGCGCTCATGGCCGACACCCGATGGAAGGCATATTGATCAGATAACGCTAGTTGTAAACCAATTAAAGAATAATCCTGACTCTAGACGAATTATCGTTTCAGCCTGGAATGTGGCCGAAATAGAAAAAATGGCCCTCCCTCCTTGCCATAGCTTTTTTCAGTTTTATGTTGCCGACGGAAAACTTAGCTGCCAGCTATACCAGCGTAGCGCAGATATTTTTCTTGGCGTTCCGTTCAATATCGCCTCTTATGCGCTTCTAACGTTGATGATGGCGCAGGTTTGCGGACTTCAACCGGGAGATTTCGTGCACACCTTCGGCGATGCTCATTTATACAATAACCACTTGGAGCAGACGCAATTACAATTAAGTCGCGAGCCTAAACCATTGCCTAAAATAATGTTAAATCCGAACGTTAAGGATATTTTTGATTTTACGTTTGAAGATTTTACGCTGGAAAATTACGAGCCGCATCCGCATATTAAGGCGCCGGTGGCGGTGTAGATAAGTGGTTTGATGCCTCAAATTAGGAATTCAAAATATCGAATAATTGCGCTAGCGACAGTAGCGGTATCCTTTTTTAGCGTCGCCCTGAAGCGTTTACAAAAAAAGATTTAGCGATTGGCGCGGCCCCACTTTCTGGGCAACGCTCAAAACGAGCGCTCAACCACCGGCAACACACACAAACTATACTAAGACTCAGAAGGCCTGAATTTGTCCGTGCTTGCCAAAACTTGATTTCTGCGACCTGGAAGAATTAATTGCTACCTTTATTTAAATTTTACGCTTGAATAATTGATTAAAAAACAATTATACAACTCAACCAATGAACATTTCTATAGTAGTAGCCGCAGACGAAAAAAATGGCATAGGCAAAAAAAACCAATTGCCTTGGCATCTTCCAGCAGATTTAAAGCATTTTAGGGAGCTGACCATCGGCTTTCCGGTAATAATGGGCAGAAAAACATTTGATTCGATGGGAAAACCCTTGTCTAAACGACGCAACATAGTTATTACTCGTCAAAATTTAGTAATTGAAGGTTGCGAAATCGTCCACTCTTTAGAGGACGCTTTAGAATTATGTAAAGGAGAAGAAAAAGTAGCAATTATTGGTGGAGCGACTATATTTGAGCAGTCGATGCATTTCGTTGATACCATTCACTTTACCCGGATTCATAATTCCTTTGATACCGACACCTTTCTACCCGAAATAGAGCCAACGGAATGGATGAAAAAGGATAGTAAATTTCATGAGCCTGACGAGAAAAATGCTTATTCCTATACTTTTATTACCTACAGTAGGGCCTGAAATTCAGCCTGATATTTTATTGAATTAGAATTCCATAAATTAAAAAATTACTTAGATTTGCCGTCTTATTAAAAATTCGTCGAAAAGACAAAACTTTATATATAATAAATAAAATGCAAGGTAAAGGACTGATTAAATTCGTTGCGATAGCACTAACAATTGCATGTTTGTATTCCCTCTCTTTCACATGGGTGGCAAGACAAGTAGAAAAAAAGGCTGAAGAGTATTCTCAGGGCGACCCTGTGAAAAAGCAAGCTTATTTAGATTCCATGGCTACAGAGCCGGTTTACTTCAATTACTTCACATACCAATATGTTAAGGAGCGAGAAATTCCGTTAGGTCTGGATCTTAAAGGCGGAATGAACGTAACCATGGAAATTTCTTTAACAGAAATGGTTAAAAATTTAGCCAACAACCCTACCGAACCTAATTTTAATGCGGCACTTAGAAATGCTGAATTGCGCTTAAAATCCAGCCAGAAGGATTTCCTAACCCTTTTTGTTGAGGAATTTGAAAAAGTAAGTCCGAACGGCAAACTTGCTACATACTTTATTACGAAAGAGAACGATCAAAAAATTAAGATAGATGCATCGAACAGCGATGCCTTAACATTCCTCCGTACCGAAGCGACCAGCGCCATCGATAGGTCATTTAATATTCTTCGTACACGTATAGACAAATTCGGCGTTACTTCGCCGAATATCCAATTGCAACAAGGTACTAACCGAATTCTGATAGAGCTTCCGGGAGTAAGTGATGCGGGACGTGTAAGAAAACTACTTTCAGGATCTGCGAAATTAGAATTCTGGGAAACCTGGGACAATAAAGAAGTTTATTCATTACTTGACAATGTAGATAAAGCTTTAGCCGCATCTCGAAAACTTGCTGGCGATACTTCTAAGACTACAGCGGCGCAACAAGACACATCGGGAAGTAAGTTAGCAGGCCTTGGAGCCAAAACACCAACGGATACTTCAAACACTGCTCAAACTCAGCTTGAACTTAGTCGCGAGCATCCTTTAATGGCTAAATTGAACCCGGCTGTTTTCCAAGATGCACAAGGGCAATCATCTCTCCAGCCAGGCCCAATTGTGGGTTATGCTGCACAAAAAGACACTGCAGATGTAAATAAATTTTTAAGTTCTGCTGAAGCCCGTATGATTATTCCTTCAAGCGTTAGGTTGCTTTGGGGAGTTAAACCAATGACTGAGGGTGCTAACGTATTTGAGTTATACGCCGTTAAGCCAAAGGCCGATGGGAAACCCGTTCTTGCCGGCGATGTTGTCACCGACGCGCGTGAAGATTTTAGTCAGACCGGCGATCCTGAAGTTGTAATGTTCATGAATGCAGATGGAGCCCGACAATGGCGGCAGATTACTGCTGCTGCAATTGCAGATCCGGCGGTTAAGAAAAGCATCGCGATTGTATTAGACAACTATGTTTATTCAGCGCCAACGGTACAATCAGAAATACCGAATGGAATATCCTCTATAAGCGGAAGCTTTACGGTAAATGACACAAAAGATTTGGCCAACGTATTAAAGGCCGGCAGATTGCCTGCACCTGCCAAGATTGTGAGCGAATATGTTGTAGGTCCAACATTAGGCGCAGAATCTATTCAAAAAGGATTAGTATCCACCTTAGTTGGAGTGGCCGCTATACTTCTGTTCATGGCTTTATACTATAACAAGGCAGGATTGGTTGCTAACGTAGCTTTATTGGTCAATCTATTCTTTTTAATGGGCGTACTGGCATCGCTTGGTGCGGTATTGACTTTGCCGGGAATTGCAGGAATTGTTCTGTCATTAGGCATGTCGGTGGATGCAAACGTTCTAATCTATGAACGGGTGCGCGAGGAACTAGCTGAAGGTAAAAGTCAGCGTTTGGCGATTGCAGAGGGATATAAAAAGGCGATGTCATCGATTCTCGATTCAAACATCACTACATTCCTAACTGGTGTTATTCTATACATCTTCGGACAGGGACCAATTCAAGGTTTTGCTACCACCCTAATGATCGGTATTTTGACATCATTATTTGCAGCAATATTTATAACTCGACTTATATTCGAATGGATGCTGAAAAAAGATCAGCCAATCAGTTTCTCGATTAAGGCAACTCAAAGTCTTTTCAAAGATTCATCATTTGATTTCATTAGCGGGAGGAAGAAATTTTACCTTTTATCGAGCGTTATTATCATTGCAGGGTTTATTTCGATGTTTACTAAGGGCTTTAGCCTCGGCGTTGATTTTCAAGGCGGACGCGCGTATTCCGTTGAATTTAAAGACAAACTGGTTAGCACAAATGATGTGCGATCTGTTTTACTCAGCGAATTTGGGATAGCACCTGAAGTTAAATCCATTGGATCATTTGGATCATTTGGAACATCCAGTCAGGTAAAAATAACAACAGCTTACTTGATTGATGACGATTCTGAACAGGCCGAGGGAATTGTTACTGCGAAACTAAATGACGGATTAAAGAAAATCAGTCCCAATTATGAGATTCGCGATGCTCAAAAGATAGGACCAACCATTGCTCAAAGCATACGAACCTCAGCAATTTACTCTGTACTTTTTGCTATCGTAGTAGTCTTTCTTTACATATTGATCCGGTTTCGCCGATGGGAATTTGGTTTGGCTGCAATCGTGGCACTTGCGCATGATGTGCTCATACTGTTAGCAATATTTTCGATATTCCATGGCTGGCTTCCGTTCTCCCTTGATATCGATCAAGCGTTTATAGCTGCCGTTTTAACGGTAATGGGTTATTCAATTAACGATACCGTAGTTGTGTTTGACAGGGTGCGTGAGTACATAAACCAACATCATACTAAGAACGATAATTTACCAACTGTAATTAACAATGCGCTTAACAGTACGTTAAGCAGGACAGTAATTACAGGGGTCTGCGTAATGGCAGTTCTCGCTATTATCTTCATTTTTGGAGGAGAAATATTGAGAGGTTTCTCATTCGCAATGTTAATTGGAGTAATATTCGGCACCTACTCTTCACTGTTCGTTGCTACACCATTTGTCGTTGAATTCATCAGAAACAAACAAGACGTAAAGAGCACTGTAAAATAATTAAAGGACTTAAAAAAACCAGGCTACATTTTGTAGCCGGGTTTTTTTATGCAAAAATGTAATCCGGCAAGAGTATTTTACCGTATTTCTTTTCAAATTCATCAACCTTTTACGATACAATTCGTTATCAATAATCTTTACATTAGGTCGTTTCTATGAAAAATACAGATACCAATTTTCCTAAAATAGTTATCATAGGCGGCGGTTTTGGCGGGATAGAGCTAGCTAAAAAATTAGCTAGCAGGGAGGTTCAAGTCCTCATGCTTGATAGACACAATTACCACACTTTCCAGCCTCTTCTGTATCAGGTCGCAACCGGCGGATTAGAAGCAGATTCAATTGCTTTTCCTCTTCGCAAAATTTTTAAGAATCAAAAAAATCTCTCTTTCAGGAATACAGAGGTAAAAGAAATTTATCCAGATAGGAAATCAATTGACACTACAATTGGAGAAATAAAATACGATTACTTGGTTTTGGCAACAGGTTCAGACACCAATTTCTTCGGCTCTAAAGAACTGGAGCGTTATACCATGCCGATGAAGACAATTCCGGAGGCTTTAAACTTGAGAAGTATGATTCTTCAGAATCTTGAAGAAGCACTCATCGAATCCGATCAAGCAAAAAAAGAGGCACTTCTTAACTTTGTTGTTGTAGGAGGCGGACCCACCGGCGTGGAACTCTCCGGCGCTCTTTCAGAACTTAAGAAGCATGTTTTATCGAATGATTATCCAGAACTAGACATAGCATCAATCAACATCTACTTAATCGAAGGCTCTTCAGAACTTTTAGGTCCGATGTCTGAAAAATCACAGCATAATGCCAAGTATTTCCTTGAAGAAATGGGTGTCATTGTCATGACTGATACCAGTGTTCTAGCCTATGACGGCAAGTCCCTATCGGTTTCTAATGGCATACAAATCAGGACAAGCAATGTCTTGTGGTCTGCAGGTGTTGTAGGGCAGGTAATACCGGGTCTAACAACAGCCAGTATCGGACGTGGAAACAGATTACTTGTCGATGAAATAAGTAGTGTAAAAGGGTACACAGATATTTTTGCCATCGGTGATGTTGCGTTGATGAACCTCGGGGACTATCCAAACGGCCACCCTGGTGTTGCTCCGGCAGCGCAACAACAAGGCGAACACCTAGCGAAAAATCTTCTTCATCTGATCAATAGTGAAAAAACAGAACCTTTTAAATATTTTGATAAAGGATCGATGGCAACTGTTGGCCGCAACCGGGCAGTTGTCGATTTGGGTAATATCCATTTTAAAGGAATATTTGCATGGTTCATCTGGATGTTCGTCCATTTGATGTCGCTTGCAGGCTTTAGAAATAAGGCTGTTACTTTTGTAAATTGGATATGGAGTTACTTTAGCTATGATCGTGGCACACGGCTGATTATACGGCCGTTTAGCCGTGAATTAATGACAGAAGATACAACTCAGAAATGATCAAGAAATTTAGCAGCTAACTTTCTTGATCATTTCCATTTTAAAATGCTGAATTCCAGCTTCCTCAAACTGATCACCAACTGCTTCAAATCCGAACTTAGCATATAAGCCCATTGCATCTATTTGAGCATTTAAATAAACATATTCGGCATCGCCCGGTATATCCGCAAGGACGGCAGCAACCAAAGCCTGTCCCACACCCTTGCCACGAAATTCCCTTAGTACCGAGAATCTTTCCAGTTTGTATCCGTTTTCCGTTTTACGCCATCGCGAAGCACCTGCAGGGACTTGATCAACTGTAGCTAAGAAGTGCGTAGAGGTGTCTTCATTCTCCCACTCGAGTTCCGGCGGACAATTTTGCTCATCAACAAAAACAACTCGACGGATTGCGAAAGCATTTTCAAGATCATGTTCTGATTGAATTTTTTTAACAAGAATATCAGGATGCATTTCCGTTTATTGGAGCTTTTCTTCTAGACCTTATAATTTGAATTTTTTCTGAGTGAATTTCAACCGCAGCATCAATAGAGTGAGAAGAAGTTAAGGAATTTTCCTTTTTTGCCAATTGATAAAGTTTGGTGTAAAATTGATGCAACTGGTCTAGTTCCTTTTCCGTAAGGTCTTCAATATCTACCATCCGATTGCTGGCCCCGTCATGTGCCGCGATCAATTCATTTAATTTAAGGTGAATGGCCTTTGAATCTTTATTCTGAGCCTTCTGTATTAAAAAAACCATTAGAAAAGTGATGATTGTAGTACCTGTATTAATAAATAACTGCCAGTTTTCCGAATAATCAAAAAACGAACCGGACACCGCCCAAACTAACACAATAGTTACTGCTAATATAAAGGCGGATGAGCTGCCGGTGGTGTGAGTGGCCCAATTAGAAAAGCGTTCGAAAAATCCAGCTTGATTTTTAGCCATATTCGAAAAATTAAAGATTCAAATTATAAAATAAAAAAGCACTATCGATTATAAACGATAGTGCTTTCAATTAGTTTTACTGAAAATTTAAAATTTGTCGTTTACATTAATGCAGTTAAGATCCTCAAATGCTTGCTTCAAACGCTTTACAAACTGATCTTCACCTTTACGAAGCCAAACACGAGGGTCATAATATTTTTTATTTGGAGAATCCTCCCCATCCGGATTTCCGATCTGGGATTGCAAATAGCCCTCTTTTGATTTGTAATAATCCAGAATACCTTCCCAGAATGCCCATTGCATATCTGTGTCAATATTCATTTTTATCGCACCGTAAGAAATCGCTTCAGCTATTTCTTCTTTAGAGGACCCCGATCCCCCATGAAAAACAAAGTTTATAGGCTTCTCGGCAGTAAGGCTAAATTTTTCCTTTACATAGTCCTGTGAATTTTTCAAGATAACAGGTTGCAATTTTACATTACCGGGCTTATAAACGCCATGAACGTTTCCAAAGGCAGCTGCAATTGTAAAACGTTCGCTAACGCTTTTTAATTCCTCATAGGTATAACTAACTTCAGATGGCTGAGTATATAACTTTGAGCTATCAACTTCAGAATTATCAACGCCATCTTCTTCTCCACCTGTAACACCTAATTCGACTTCTATGGTCATACCCATTTTAGACATGCGCTCTAGATATTTCTTACTAATCTCTATGTTTTCTTCTAAGGGCTCTTCTGAAAGATCAAGCATATGCGAAGAAAATAGCGGTTTTCCGGTTTCTTGGAAAAATTTCTCCCCGTGGCTAAGTAAACCGTCTATCCAAGGCAGTAATTTTTTTGCAGCGTGATCAGTGTGCAGAATAACCGCCACCCCATAATGCTCTGCCAATAAATGAACATGCTTAGCGGCAGAAACTCCACCTAAAATACATGCTTCAAGCTTCTCATTATTCAAAGACTTTCCGGCGTAAAACTGCGCTCCACCGTTAGAGAGCTGAATTATAACTGGCGAATTAACCAACTTAGCAGTTTCCATCACAGCATTAATGGAATTAGTACCTATGATATTTACTGCAGGCAACGCATACTTATGTAGCTTAGCGTGCTCAAACAACTGCTGAACCTGATCACCGGTTAAAACACCTTTATATCCTTTTAAATTCATTGATTCTTATTTAAGTTTAAAAACGCCCGAAAATAAAGATTTTAAATTTAAGAGCCATTAATTTTTTAAAAGAACCCTTTCTTAAAAAATTCGTTTATTTGCAACATGTATTTCATCAAATATGGCTTGGTTTAAAAGAGAAAAGAAGGGAATTGTTACTTCTACAAGAGAAAAAAAAGAAGCTCCGGATGGTATCTGGAACAAGTGCCCTTCCTGCAAGAAACCGCTCCACTATGCGGAACAAGTAGAAAATAACTACGTTTGCCACTATTGCAATCACCATCTCCGGGTAGGCTCAAAAGAATATTTTTCTATCCTTTTTGATGAGAATGGTTTTATAGAGCTCTTTGAAAATATCCGATCAGGAGATCCGCTAAGTTTTCAGGACACAAAAAAATACACTGACCGACTACAAGAGAATTATTTAAAAACAGGACTTAATGATGCTATCCGCGCTGCTCATGGCAAAATAGAAGAGCAAGATATTGTTGTTGCTTGTATGGATTTTGATTTTATTGGGGGCTCGATGGGCTCTGTCGTTGGCGAGAAGATTGCAAGATCGATTGATTATTCTATCAAACACAAAATACCTTTTCTGATGATCTCTAAGTCAGGTGGCGCAAGAATGATGGAAGCCGCATTTTCATTAATGCAAATGGCGAAAACATCTGCTAAATTAGCATTACTAAGCAAAGCGAAAATTCCTTACATTTCATTGTTAACTGACCCTACCACCGGCGGAGTTACTGCTTCCTATGCAATGTTAGGTGATATTAATATTTCCGAACCGGGTGCGCTGATAGGCTTTGCGGGACCGCGAGTTATTAAAGAAACGATAAAAAAAGATCTTCCAAAGGGATTTCAAACTGCCGAATTCGTCCTTGAACACGGATTTCTTGACTTTATCGTAGATCGAAGACACCTGAAAAACAGACTTTCAACGTTCCTTAAAATGATGAAAAACTAATGCATTGCGCCCCTTATCAGGCGACGATGTATCAAGTTTAGGCTGATGTGCCAGGTTCATGATCAATCATTCTCCCGGTTGTTCGTCCGTGATCGCGACTTGCAAAATCGGTCTCAATATCCATTGCAGGATTAACCGTGCCTTTCGTCTTTTTCCGTGATGTTAACACTTTCGTTGTTTTTCTTTGCGTCATCGCTGTTTGCAACTTCTTCGGCATTGTTCTGAAGTTTCTGATTCATTTCCATAAGTGTAGAAATTTATCTTTGAATAACAACCAAACCCGCCCACATTGTTTCAAAGAATTTTAAATAATCTGTTACGATTAATTCTTATCTAGAGTAAAACAATTCCTTTAACCTTTCTACGGTGTATAAAATCTCTGCTTTTGTATTGAATTTACTGAACGAAAAACGAATTGCAGGCCTTTCTGGATCAGCCCCGATCGCCCTAAGTACATGTGAGCCAATATTACTACCAGAACTGCACGCGCTTCCACCTGAAGCGGAAATACCTGCTATATCCAAATTAAACAAAAGCATGTCAGCGATCTCTACTGGAGGAAAGGACACGTTTAAAACGGTATACAAACTATTTTCAGGAGAAGTTTCTCCATGAAATACTGCTGTAGGAATTACTTTCCGGAGCTCTTGAATCATGAAACTCTTTAATTCCAGAATATAGACCCTATCGATATCCATATTTCTGTAGGCAATTTCGAATGCCTTTGCCAGTCCGACGATGCCATAGAGATTCTCAGTACCACCGCGCATATTTCTCTCCTGTGCTCCACCAAAAATCATCGGACTGATTTTAACATTGTGATTGATGTATAAAAATCCAATACCTTTTGGACCGTGAAGCTTATGAGCTGAGCACGTTAAAAAATGAACTTTAATATGCTTGACATCTATCGGAAAATGCCCCATAGTCTGAACAGAATCACAATGAAACAGTGCATTATACTGCTCGGCTAAGTCACCAATCCGTTGAATATCAGTTATTGTAGCGATTTCATTATTAGCATGCATTAATGAAATGAAGCTTCTTTCATTGGCTTGAAGTAGGGAAACGAGATGATCGAAATTGATATTTCCCTTGCTATCTGATTTTACGTAGCTAATCCTGATCACACGCTCTCGTTCCATCGCCTGAAGCGGGTGGAGAACAGCGTGATGCTCGAGTTCTGACGTGATGACGTGTTTGATTTGATGGTCTATAATCCCAGAACGGATCGCCATATTATCTGCCTCAGTGCCTCCCGAAGTAAAAAAAATCTCAGACGGAGATACTTTAAGGATTGTTGAGATAGTCTTACGTGCTTTTTCTAATAGTGCACGTGATTCTCTCCCATGAGAATGTATGGAAGAAGGATTTCCAAAACGGGTTTCCATCACCTCATACATTGCTTGCAACACCTCCTTGTCAATAGGTGTTGTTGCAGCATTATCTAGATATACACGCATGCTTAGCTACCGATATGAAGGATTTCGTGCATATCAGAAATCAGCTTTTTAGCAAGGTTATCAGCAACCGATTCAGAATTTCCCTCCGAATAAATACGTATAATCGGCTCGGTATTTGAGCGTCGCAGATGCACCCATTCATTATCAAATTCTATCTTTAGACCATCAATTGTACTATGAGGCTGCTTTCGATATTTCTGCTCTATCTTAGAAAGAAGGGCGTCGATATCCATTTCGGGAGTTAAAGTTATCTTATTTTTTGAAATGAAGTAGCTGGGGTATGAAGCTTTCAGTAATGAGATCTTCTTGGCCGACTGAGCAAGGTGAGTAAGAAATAGGGCAATACCAACTAGGGCATCTCTACCATAATGTAGCTCAGGATATATTACTCCTCCATTACCTTCCCCTCCGATCACCGCACCGGTCTCTTTCATTTTATTTACGACGTTCACTTCGCCGACTGCAGATGCATTATAAATTCCTCCCGAGAGCTCGGTCACGTCCCGTAAGGCTTTTGTAGAAGAAAGATTAGATACGGTATTTCCGGGATTATTCTTTAAAACATAATCTGCAACAGCAACAAGAGTATATTCTTCACCAAACATTGTTCCATCTTCGCAGACAAAACATAAACGATCTACATCAGGGTCGACCGCGATACCCAGATCAGCATTCTTCTTAACTACCTCTTGCGATAGTGCAAGAAGATTCTCCGGCAATGGTTCCGGATTATGCGAAAATTGCCCGTCGGGCTCGCAATAGAGCGGATAGATCGTTTCAACACCCAATGCTCTTAAAAGCGCAGGCACGAAGATTCCGCCAGTTGAGTTCACACAATCTATGGCTATTTTAAAATTAGCGGCGCGTATTAACTCCGAATCCACTAAAGGAAGTGCTAAAATCAGTTCAATATGCTTTTGCATATAGGTATGATCGTAGGTTAATTGACCAAGCGAGTTAACGTCCGCAAACTGCATTTCAGCTTGTTCTGCAAGTTCAAGTACTTCCTTTCCGTCAGCATCACTTATAAATTCACCGTCTGCATTAAGCAGTTTCAAGGCGTTCCATTGTTTTGGATTATGACTCGCTGTAAGTATTATTCCTCCGCCTGCCCTTTCTTCTGTCACCGCTATCTCGACAGTTGGAGTAGTCGACAAGCCAAGATCAACAACGTCGATGCCGATGCTTTGAAGTGTCCCCACAACTAAATTTCGAACCATCTCCCCCGACATTCTAGCGTCTCTTCCAAGTACGACCTTTTTGTTACCTGTTTTCTTCAGCACCCACATTCCATATCCCAGAGTAAATTTTAAAATATCTACAGGTGTCAGGCCGTTGCCCGGCTTACCGCCAATTATTCCTCTTATGCCCGATATTGATTTTATTAATGCCAATGCTCAATAGTTAAATATTTTCCAAAATTAAAAATAAAAGCCCAACCTTTAAGAGATATCCGATAAAACGGAATATCTATATTTGGTTTTCTACCGATAATTTTTTTATGCCGCTAAAATGGTCCCAGAACTGGGTTAATTCTCCTTACTATCACATTATATACAGTCAAAAAAATGATGATACGGCCGAATTATTTATAGACAATCGTTGTTCAAACTTAAAACCGACAAAAAAAGTCAAGATCGTCGATATTGCTTTCTGGCGAGGTGGACAGGCAATTTACTTCAACAAAAAGAGCTATGGCGTAACTGGAACAGATATTTCTCTCAGTACTATCAATTTTGCTTCCGCTTTTAAAAATAATACCCTACATTTCTACGTACACGACACGCGGCGTCTCATCTATATTAACTATTTCTATGTAGCAATCTGCTTATTTAACCGTTTCGGAAATCTTAAAAGGGGAAAAGACCATTTAAGCGCCCTTGTCTCCTTACGAAAATCACTTTCAAAAGATGGACTTCTCGTGTTGGATTACATCAATTCCGAGAAAATAACAGAACAGTATACCGGTCAGGAGGCAAAGCATTTAGACGGCATTTCCTTTAATATTTCTAAAAAAGTTCTTGATAGACAACCAATAAAAACCATCTCCTTTGAGCATAAGAACAAAGATTATTACTTCCAGGAAGAACGCAAAGCATTTCACCAGGTTGAATTTAAGAGACTATTTCATCTCAGCGGCTTGTCTATTTTAAATATCTTTGGCGATTATAATTTATATACAATATAATCATAATAAATCGGATCGTTTACTATTTATTTGTAAAAAAACCAATGCTTGATCAATTGATCCAATTAGACCATCAGTTCTTTTTTTCTATCAACCATGGAGTGTCAAATCCATTCTTCGACTGGCTCATGCCGGTACTGAGAGACCGATATACATGGATTCCCTTATATGTAGTTCTCGTTGTTTATTTTATTAGGGCTTACGGATTATCCGGTCTGATTCTAGCGGGCTTCCTGGTCCTTACATTTGCTGCAACAGATACGCTAAGTTCAAGGGTTATAAAACAGGTTGTAGCCAGAGAGCGCCCTTGCAATGACGCCTTAATTAAAGATCAAGTTAACAACCTCGTGGATTGCGGAACTGGATATAGCTTTCCTTCTTCGCACGCTGCAAACCATTTTGGAGTAGCCATTTTCCTGACAATGATTTTTTACAGAAAAGGGACATGGATTATGCCTGCTGCCATCTTTTGGGCTGCAAGCATTTGTTTAGCGCAGGTTTATGTTGGTGTTCATTATCCGTTTGATGTAATTTCAGGGGCAATCTTCGGGTCGGTTATAGGCTATTTATTTGCTTTACTGTACCGTTCACTTCAATTTAAGTACAAATGGAAACCTGGAAACTGATCATCTTATTTGCCAGCTGTTTTTTTGGAGGAATATCTGTATTCTTTTTTAAAAAAGACAATACTCAGCGCCTCAAGCTTATCCTGTCTTTTAGTGGAGCCTATCTGTTTTCAATAACGGTATTGCACTTAATTCCGGAGGTTTATCAACAAACAGATGAAATGATTGGCCTTTTCATTCTAACAGGATTTCTATTCCAAATTTTGCTTGAACAGTTCTCTGAGGGCATTGAGCATGGTCATGTTCACAAACATGAGCATGATCATTATGCCTTCCCTTTCGGCATCATTATAAGTTTATGCGTTCATGGCCTTCTGGAAGGTATGCCGTTGGCGAAAGGGCACCAAAATGAGCTTGTTTTCGGAATAGTGTTGCACCATATTCCGGCTGCTTTTGCCTTGGGAAGTGTACTACTTCAGAATAGGGTGGGGAATAAAGCTATTGTGCTCTTGCTGATTGTATTTGCCTTGATGACACCGATCGGATATTTCCTGGGGCATTCTATAGACAACGGAACTATAGGGGAAATCGACCTATATTTCGATAGGATGATGGCAATCGTGATCGGAATCTTTCTGCATATTTCGACCACCATTTTATTTGAATCAAGCGTTGACCACCATTTTAATCTTAAGAAAGTAATCGCGGTAGCTGCTGGCGTAGGTATTGCCTTGGTTGGTTTTTTTACTGCCTGATCAACCTCTAAATTTATCAAGCAATAAATTGAGTTTAATTGCTTCTTCTTCCTTTAGATTATTTTTTATTATTATCGCTCCGTTCATCTCATTATCTAACACCTTTAGCACCTCTAATCCTTGTGCTGTAATCATAATATCAACTGCTCTTCGGTCTGAGCGATTAGTACAACGAGTAACCATCCCTTTTTGGATTAAACGGTCTACAATTCTTGAAGAATCAGACATTTTATCCAGCATACGATCCTTGAGCATATTCACCGTCGATGGGTTTGGATATTGCCCTCTTAATATACGTAGTATGTTATACTGCTGTAGCGTAATTTGATGCTTACTTATCTTCTTCTTCAATAAATTGGTAATCCAATTGTAGGTATAAATCAAATTGACAATCGATTTGTGATAAGGATTTTCGAATTTTGAACTTAATATCTCTTTCTCTAGTTCCATGATCTAATCGTATCAATTATACATATTTAAAATTTAAATTCCCGTCCATCATCCTCTTTTTCGTTGTTTTTAAAACTCCAGGGACACTGTTTACAGCCGTTCTTGCAGCAATAACCTCGTTTAAGATGATAAGCTTTTGTGAAAACCATGAAGCCATTTTCGTCCAAATAGAAATCTTCGTTCTGCACCAACATTTATGATAAAATTTTGACGGGAATATGCTCTCCAATATGTGTCTTAAGATGGCGGCCGTCGCCATGCAAGGTCCAGATTTCTGAAGGCTTAACCATCTCAACAACCTGGAGTATGTCATTCCAATCAGCATGGTCTGAAATAAACAATTTCATGTCATTATGAACTTGCAAATTATTCCATCCTGATGCAAATATTCTAAGTACATTTTTAGCTCTAAAATAGCTGTTAAAGGTGAAAGGTGGAACTAAATATACATAACTACAATTCGGCTCTTTCATCAATTTACGGTTATATGGCTCATAGTTACCCGGCGGATAAGAAAGCTGTTCGTAAATCTTATTTAGGGGCAAAATTGAAAAGTGGACTAAAATTTTGCGTTCGGGACAAAAACGGTTAATTAGATTGATCAAACGTTGAGATTTCCCTAGGCTATAAGCGCCGAGCAATACATTAAAATTATTTTGATTTAGCTGCCGGATTTCTTGTTCAGGATCGGGGTGTACAACTAATGGATTCGCGAATGTGGTCTCAGTAATCAGTACGTCTGCATTGATGTATTCAAAGGGCTCGCAGGTATCATCTTGCTGTAACTTATAATCACCTGTATATAAATATTTTACATTATCATATTCCATTAGAACTTGTGCCGAGCCAAGGATATGTCCGGCTGGAATAAACCTTAGGTGAACACCGTTTAGATTAAATGTTTCATGAAAAGATTTGATGTGAAACTGCCTTGCAGATTGCTTCTTAAATCTTAGCTGCATAAATAGCGATGTAGCCTCCGTACAAAAAACATGATTTTGCCCGGAGGTAGCATGATCACCATGGGCATGAGAAATAACGGCATTGTGCACCGGCAATCGAGGATCAAGATAGAAATCGCCTAGCCGGCAATACAATCCCTGCTCTTTAAACTCTAAAAATTCGGGAATAATCATAAAAGCGAGAGAAACTGATGATGCAGTTTTAAGACTTGAGGAATCAAAAGTTGTTTCTCATCATTTATAATTCTAAAGTCGGCAAGCTTTAGTGTTACATCATCGGATAATTGCTTATCTATACGGGCTTTTACTTCATCTTTTGATATCCCATCACGCAGACAAACACGTTCTATCCGAATGTCTTCCGGTGCCGTTACGAGAATAATTTTATCGCAAAGCTGATAAGAGCCGCTCTCAAATAGAATGGCGGCTTCTTTTAGAATATATGGTGATGTCTGACGTACCAGCCAAAATTCATATGACCTAAAAACCGCCGGATGAACTAATTTGTTCAGTGCAAAAAGCTTTTGTGCGTCATTAAAAACTATTTCAGCTAGAAATTTTCTGTTAAGCTGTGATTCGGCGTCATACGCGTCGCTTCCAAAAGATTGCTTTATATTTTCAATTAGTAACTTATCTGTATTCATGACAGATTTTGCCGCCTCGTCTGCATAAAACACCGGTATCCCGAGCATCGAAAATATTTTAGATACCGTGGTTTTTCCACTACCAATACCCCCTGTAAGTCCTATTTTTAGCATTATTGAATAATAAAATCGACAATCTGAGGCTGAATGCTAATCAGTTTATAAAATTCGGGGAAGCCTGATAATTTTACTGGCAGTTGCTTATAACCTTTTGTTTCCCAATTGTTTAGGTCCACTGTGACACTTATCGATTGACTATCAAACTTATTATAATTGCTAAGCGCGGTGAGATAGGTCAGTCTAACCTTTTCGGGAAGTAATTTTACGTCGTATCCTTTATTATTAACAACTCGAACCGGAATATCGACATGCATCTCTGTAAACTCATCTATAGGAACCGTCACGTTTACCGTTCTTGGGGAAATGTTGAGATTATTTTTGGGACTCCGTTTTAGATAAATTCTGGTAGAAAAAGAAGTTTTCAGATCGGTTCTTTTCAAACTATCTGTGAGCCAATAGTCAATTAATTCTAAATCATGGGCCGGGCCCATGATGGTGACATACGCGGGAACAATTTCCGGAACGCCAGCTAGATTGTGCCGTCCTTCGTACTCAAAATCGTAACTGAGCTTAATAGGCACTTTCTTTACACTAGTTGCAGAAAAATCAAAATATAGGGTATCAGGACTGATCGATACGATACGCTGATCTATAGAAAGTTGCCTATTTATCTTTTCCAACTGATCGGATAAAGAAACATAACTTTTAGTATTTAAGCTTTTAAGATCAACAGCGACATTACTTGGAAAAATACGTAACCTTGAGAAAATCAGCTGCCAGCCTGTGCCTTCAACTTGCATATACACAGAATCTGACTGTAAAGGATGAAATGTTTTATCCTGCGGAGAATTAATATAACGAACCACCGCACCATACTGGTAGACATATTTACTTGAAAACGCAAAAAATAGCCATGCCAAAATAGCAGCTGAAAGGCTGGCTATAAACAAAGTAAGTTTCCGGCGCTCAAAAATATTCATCGACAACAGATATCAGCAAGTATAAAGATATTAGCAGTCACGAAAAACCTGCGTTTTAAGACAGTTAAATCTCCGGAGTTTCAAAAACTTGATTATGCTTTCGCACTAGCTGCTTTAGATGCGTCTAGCGAAACCGCCGATTTATCAAAACGAATTTTTACACCGCCTTCTACTTCAATTAGAAAAGTAGTATCGTTCACTTCTGTAATTCTTCCGTGAATACCTGCTGTTGTTATGATTTTATCCCCTTTTTTTAGCTCTTCAATAAACTTTTTTTGGTCTTTCGCTTTTTTCATTTGCGGACGGATCATAAAAAAATAAAATACAACAATTATCAGTACCATGGGTAAAAAACTCATTAAACTTGATCCGCCTGTTGCCTGCAATAAAACTGTAGTTATCATTATATCTTGTTTTTAATTTCTAAGTGATTACATAACTTGCCCTTTAAGGACAAGCTGGGTCGTTGTTGGGTAAGCGTTGGACGTCAACGTAATAATTTTTGCCTGCATTCCTGTCTGACCGGCACTGTCATAAACCACATTGATTGCCCCCTCGGCTCCAGGAGGCACCGGAGAACGCGGGTATTCTGGAACTGTACAACCACATGTTGCTTGTGCGTTGGAAATAATCAAAGGCGTAGTTCCTGTATTTTTAAATTTAAACGAATATGATACTTTTTGCCCAGAAGTGATTTTTTTAAACTCGTAAGTTGAACTTTCAAAAGTCATGATCGGCGCTGATGTAGAATCTACCGTGGCAGCGACTTCAGTACTAGGGATACTTATCGCTTCGGTATTTGCTGCGTTTTCATCGACAGTACTCTTGTTATTGCATGCTAATAAAAGCAAAATCCCAGTAAGGGACATAAACATTTTTTTCATATAATTATTCCAGTAATCCCCTCCCAAATTTATGAATCTTATCGGAAGATTTGAGGTCGGCTAAAATTTTATCTAAAATACCGTTTATAAACGAATTACTTTTTGGAGTACTGAATTCTTTTGATATCTCTAGATACTCATTTATGGAAACCTTTAATGGGATAGATGAGAAGTGTTCAAACTCCGTTATAGCCAATTTCATGAGCAAAATGTCCATCATCGCAATACGCTCGGCATCCCAATTTTTGGTTTTTTGTGCAATTAACAGATGATAGGTCTCATCATTAGCAATTGCCTTATTTAGTAAATCAACAATAAACTCAATATCCTCCACTTCGTTTGGAAATAATTCAGCTAGTTTGTTTTCTTTGGGGTCATTGCTACTGAAATTCTTAAGAGTCTTCGCAATTAATGCTTGCAAGACCTCTTTATCAATAGGCCAATTGATGAATTTCTCTTCAAATACTTGTTCTATAACTGGCAGTTTGAGAATAATTTTCTTGAAGATGTATTTAATAATGTCTTTGTCTTTCTGAATGGAAGTATCTTTCTCGATGAGATAAGCATGGTATTCTTCTGATGCCTTTAATTGAGAAAATATCGCTTTAACTATCTCAGGATCATAACTCCAAGAGATTTTATATTTCTTAATATTCTCGAGATATTCAGGATTTTTACGGAGAGCGAGGATAAATTTATTGGTCTGAAGTTTTAAATTAGCCCGAAGGTCATCCTCTTCCGGCAAATGCTTATTTGCTCTTTCGTCAGCATCGATGGAAGCGTAATCTGCTACTTCAGTAAATAAAGAAAGTACTGAGATATACATTTCAAAAACCTCATCGACACTTTTTAAGAGACTTTTCTCAAAAACCTTTAGTGTTTTGTTTTCAGACTGATGAAAAGAATATAATGTTTGTAATACTTTAACCCTAAGGTGTCTGCGGTTTAACATATTTATAAGAACGATTTTGGTGTATCACACCGGTAATATTACTTTTTTAATACGATGCTTTTATTTTTCTTATATCTGATATCCTTTTTTCAGCAATAAAATTTGCTGCTTCAATCGTTGGTATATTTTCAGTTTTAGATTTCTTTAATACTATTCGTGTAGCCTCGTAGATATTCTCAGCCAGCTGCATGGTGCGTTTCTTGCTGTACCCCGCAATTTCAGAATAGCAGTTGATTAGTCCACCTGCATTAATGAGATAATCCGGCGCATATAATATCCCTTTTTCTAAGAGCATCTTTCCATGCAATGTTTCATCGGCCAGTTGATTATTTGCAGAACCTGCGATAATAGAGCATTTCATTTTCTGAATCGTTTCTGAATTTACTGTAGCGCCCAATGCACAAGGAGAATAAATATCGAACTCTCGATCAAAAATATTGTTGTTAGATATTGCTTCTGCACCGTATTTTTTTGCAATTTGAATGACCCGATCTTCGTTAATGTCGCTAACATAAACTTTAGCATTCTCTTCACGAAGTAGATGCACTAAATTTTCACCTACCTGTCCGATTCCCTGCACAGCTACAGATTTTCCTGCAAGACTATCATTTCCGTACAGCTCTTTAACACAAGCCTTTATCCCAATAAAAACACCTTTGGCAGTGACAGGAGATGGATCGCCACTTCCACCCAATGATTCAGGAACTCCGGTAACATACTGGGTTTCCATTCGGATGTACTCCATGTCTTTCGGACTTGTTCCAACCTCTTCGGCAGTGATAAACGAGCCGTTAAGATTTTTTATAAAACGACCATAGCGACGCATTAGCGCTTCGTTTTTATTGATTCTGCTATCACCAATGATAACGCCCTTTCCTCCACCTAGGTTTAAACCGGTGATTGCTGCTTTATAGGTCATTGTTCTCGATAGTCGCAATACATCATTTAACGCTTCCCGTTCAGATTTATAAGGCCACATTCTAGTCCCACCCAAAGCCGGTCCTAAGGTCGTATCATGAATTGCAATAATCGCTTTTAAACCGGTATCCTCGTCGCTGCAAAAAACAACTTTCTGGTGTCCAAGAATGCTGAGCTGACCAAAAACGGAATTTTCTTCAAATTTTATTGAGGACATAGGCTGTGAGGGTGTACTGATCTGACAAAAGTAACTAATTTTTCCAATTCAGGGCGGGTGAGACATTCTAGCAACGAACAATAAATCTTACCTTGCAATCGGTAATGAAAGATCTCGCCTACCTCAATAAATTTTTCTACAAATACCGGAGAATGTTTATGCCGGGGATCCTTTTTGTAATTATTTCCAATGCCTTTGCTGTGTTGCCCGCTCTTGTGATTAGAATTGCGTTTGAGCTTGTTAATGAAAACATTAGCATCTACCAACTTTTCGACGGCTTTGAAAGACAAAAGCTGATCTACGATCTATTCGGATACAGTCTCTTATTATTTGGAATTTCTGTCCTGGTACTGGCTCTGGTACGTGGACTATTTCTTTTTTTTATGCGGCAGACAATCATATTGATGTCGCGGCATATCGAATACGACCTCAAGAATGAAATCTACCAGCATTATCAACAGCTATCAATGGCATTCTACCGCAAGAACAATACCGGCGATTTAATGACCCGTGTGACGGAAGATGTAAGCAGAGTGAGAATGTACTTGGGCCCTGCAATCATGTATACCATCAATACTGCAATATTATTTGTGTTGATTATTTACTCAATGCTTACAGTAAATATAAAGCTCACTGTCTACTGTCTCTTACCGCTTCCGTTGATGGCTGTTCTAATCTACTATGTAACAACCATTATCAATCATCGAAGTGAGCGAATCCAACAACAATTGTCGGTTCTATCCAGCTTTGTTCAAGAAACATTTTCGGGTATAAGAATAATAAAATCGTATGTAAGAGAAGAAGATATCCGTGCGAAATTTGCCGAAGAAAGCAATCGTTACAAACAGAAATCTATGGCATTAGCAGGCGTGCAAGCATTGTTTTTTCCGATAATGCTATTGCTTGTCGGACTGAGTACGATTGCAACTGTTTATGTGGGAGGCCAGGAAGTAATCAGCGGAACTATTACTTCCGGCAATATTGCGGAGTTTATAATTTATGTTAACCAGCTTACTTTTCCAGTAATGTCATTGGGCTGGGTAACTTCGCTCATTCAGCGAGCTGCGGCATCTCAAAAACGCATAAACGAATTCTTAGATACAAAACCTGAAATAATTTCAGGATCGGCATCCACACAACACTTAAAGGGAGAGATTGAATTTAAGAATGTTAGTTTTACATATCCCGAAAAGAACACAAAGGCAATAGACAACATTTCGTTTAACGCAAAACCGGGAGAAATGATCGCAATCATAGGCAAAACCGGATCAGGAAAATCTACGATCGCTAATTTGCTGCTTCGTATGTACGATCCAAGCGACGGAACAATCCTAATCGATGGAAAAGAAATTAATCAAGTAAACCTCCACGATTATCGGAATACTATTGGAATAGTCCCACAGGACGTCTTTCTTTTTTCTGATACCATCCACAAAAATATTGCATTCGGAATTAGCTCGGCCACGTCTGAGAAAACAGCAGCTGCTGCAAGGGAAGCCGCTGTTTACGATAATATCATGGAGTTCGAAAAAGGTTTTGAAACCCTTATTGGAGAACGTGGAGTTATGTTATCCGGCGGTCAGAAGCAAAGAATATCCATCGCCCGAGCGCTAATCAAAGACCCTCAAATTTTGATTTTCGATGATTGCCTGTCTGCGGTAGACACCCATACAGAGGAAGAAATATTAAAAAACCTCGGAAAAAAAATGCAGCAAAAAACAAGCATTATTATCGCCCACCGAGTTACGACAATTAAAAATGCTGATATGATACTTGTTTTAGAAAACGGGAAAATTGCAGAAAAAGGTGACCACGACACATTGATGGCATTACGTGGAAACTATTTTGAGCTTTATGAAAGGCAGTTATTAGACGAACAAGAAATGGAAGAATAAGTGTTATTTACGGTAAATTTTGTATTTTGAAGTTTAACTATTATTACTTTATATTTACTGGTACCAAACATAATTTAAACTGAAATGGGAGATTTTGAAAACAAAGAAAGAGATGAGGTTTTTTCAAAAAAAGTAAGGGCAGGTAAGCGTACATACTTTTTTGATGTAAAATCAACACGTTCTAATGATTATTACGTCACCGTTACTGAAAGCAAAAAACGTCTAGAAGACGGGGTATTTGTAAAACACAAAATCTTCTTATACAAAGAGGATTTTGAAAAATTTAGTGAGGGTTTGAAGGATGTTGTTGACTATATAAAAGCAAATCAGGAAGTCGTTGAAAAGCGTTATGAGTTTAACGAAAATCATCCTGAAACTGCAAAAACTTCAGATGATTTTTCTTTCGATATCTAAGTTTTAATTTATCCAAAAAAATTACAACCATCCACTTAAGGATGGTTTTTTTTATGCCTCAAAATTACCGATCCAGACGGAGGTCGCTCGTCGTATTAATTATTATCTTTGCGCGCTGAAAGGCAAGGTGAAAGGCGTAAAGCGTAAGACGTCAAGCTAAATTGAAAATCAAGTTTTAATATTTACTACAATATAATAAATGGCATTACAATGTGGAATTGTTGGTTTACCCAACGTAGGAAAATCTACACTATTCAATTGTTTATCAAACGCAAAAGCACAGGCTGCGAATTTCCCTTTCTGTACAATTGAACCTAATGTGGGAGTGATAACTGTTCCCGACGATCGTATTACTAAACTCGCTGAGTTGGTGGTGCCTAATAGGATTGTTCCAAACACTATCGAAATTGTAGACATAGCAGGATTAGTAAAAGGCGCAAGCAAAGGCGAAGGACTTGGCAACCAATTTCTTGGAAATATTAGAGCAACAAATGCTATTATACATGTTCTTCGCTGCTTTGACGACGGAAATGTAGTCCATGTCGATGGTTCCGTTGACCCGATTAGGGATAAAGAGATTATAGACACTGAATTACAACTAAAGGATCTAGACACAATTACAAAGCGTATCCAAAAAGTTGAAAAAATGGCTAAGACTGGTAACGACAAAGACGCCAAGAAAACCTATGAGGTATGTACAATTGTTAAAAATCACCTCGAGGAGGGTAAATCAGCAAGATCTGCCTCTCTTTCTGAAGAAGACCGTGAGTTTATAGCTGATTTGTGTCTTCTCACTGAAAAACCAGTGATGTATATATGTAATGTCGATGAGGGATCTGTTGTTAATGGAAATCATTATGTAGATAAGGTGAAAGACGCTGTAAAAAAAGAGAATGCTGAAGTTTTAATTATTTCGGCTAAAATAGAATCGGAAATTGCTGAACTTGAAAGTTATGAAGAACGACAAATGTTCTTAGATGATCTTGGATTAACTGAATCCGGTGTAAGCCGTTTGATACGTTCGGCTTATGCGCTTCTAAACTTAGCTACCTATTTTACTGCGGGCGTTCAAGAAGTGCGCGCCTGGACCATCACCAAAGGATTTACTGCACCACAAGCTGCGGGCGTCATCCATACCGACTTTGAAAAGGGATTTATCCGTGCTGAGGTCATCAAATATGAAGATTTTGTTAAACTAGGCACTGAAGCCGCTTGCAAAGAAGCAGGGAAACTAAGTATCGAGGGCAAGACTTATATCGTGGAAGATGGCGACATCATGCACTTTAGATTTAATGTATAAATCCTGCTTAAAAACCGAAATACTATATTTGTATAATGCTTCCGTAGTTCAATGGATAGAATGTCAGATTCCGGTTCTGATGATGGGGGTTCGAATCCCTTCGGGAGCACAAAACATGTCTTTACAGCGTAACAAGGTAGCAGGTCAAGATTTTATCTATAGTCTGTTCGAAATTCAGGGAAATTGCTCGCTACGCAAAAAGACAAAAAGCTTTATCCCTGACGAAGACTAGATACCAACTTCTCTAAGTCATCATCCGTAACTCGATCGGGTTGGTAGACTAATTTGTAAATAAAATTCCGGTGTAAAAACAAACTACCACTGAGGGTTTTAAGAGTGATGCCCCTGCTAGTACTAACATAGCCGCAATACCGCCCAATTCTTTTATCAAAAACCGATAATCTTTTTGGAAGCTGACTTAGAGACTCGTCAAATTTAATTTGTTCCATATACTAATGTTAGAGCTGTAAAGTTATCCACACGCTACACTTTTCAAACAGCTGAGGAGAAACTTAACAATAAATTCATATTGTATTGATTTGAAATTAACATTAAGACGGAAATCCTCCCATTTTGCACTATTTTCTTTAAACTGGGCATTAAATCGCGATAAGCTAATCGTTGATCATAATCCTAAAGACATTAACATAGTATTATAAAACTGTAAACTAATAGCTTTTAGCCTCCTTTTAGTTATGGAATAATGAAATTTACATAATACATCTAGTTCATTATCATCTTATGAAGCTTATTACTCATAACGAATTTTCAGAAGCCTTAAACCTTGGCAAATTTCACCTCACGGGTCTGACAGATCTTCTGATGGAATTAATGAAAATCAACGAGCTAAATAAAGCATATGATGAGGCCAAAATTTTAAAAGGCGCTGAATTTGCAGAAAAGGCTCTTGAATTATTGGGCATAAAAATTGAACTTTCAGATGAAGACCTGAAAAATATCCCGAAAACCGGTTCATTTATTGCAATTGCAAATCATCCTTATGGAGGTATTGAAGGCTTAATTTTATTAAAAATTCTTTGCGCAATACGAACTGACTGTAAGATTATGGGAAATTTTCTGCTAAAGAAGATTCCTTCGGTAAGTGATACTCTTGTAGCGGTAAATCCGTTCGAAAATATAAAAAACTCTTCAAGCATAAGCGGCATAAGAACAACACTGAATTTATTGAATGCAGGATCGCCTATAGCGATTTTCCCAGCTGGAGAAGTCTCAACCTACCAATTTGCCCAACATCAAATAACAGATAAAAAATGGCATCCGGTCGTAGAAAAACTAGTCATAAAAGCTGCTGTTCCGGTACTACCGATTTATTTCCATGGCAACAACGGAATGCTTTTTAACCTGTTAAACTTTGTTCATCCTGCGCTAAGAACTGCAAAATTACCTTCAGAACTCTTCAATAAAAATGGCCTGACGATTAAAGTAAGAATTGGCAAGCCAATTAGCACTGATGAAATACAGCTGCACAAAAAATATCCTGGTAAGCTCAGCGGATATGTAAGAGCAAGAACATATGCGCTCGGCGCCGGACTTGAAAATGAACGGAAATTATTTCACAATAAATACCTTTTCAAGATTAAGAAGAAGCCTCGTGAAATTGCGGATGAAATCCCTCATTCAATATTAGAACTAGAAATCGATGCCCTAAGAAAAATAAGCAATAGCTGGGCAGAGCGGAATTATGAGTTATTTATTAGTGCCGCGCCACTTATTCCAAACATTCTGAAAGAGATAGGCAGACTGCGCGAAAAAACATTCAGGGAAGTAGGCGAAGGGACAAATAAAGCCAGCGACCTCGATCGGTACGATATACATTATTTACATCTATTTATTTGGGATAAAAACGCCAAACTAATTGTTGGGGCGTATCGAATAGGATGCGGCGATGCTATTTACAGCAGCATTGGCAAAAAAGGATTCTATACTGCCGAACTTTTTAAAATTAAATCGGGCTTAAAACCAATATTGACAAATAGCTTAGAACTTGGCCGATCATGGGTACGGAAAGAATATCAACAAAAGCCACTCCCCTTGTTCCTGCTTTGGAAAGGCATTAGAAAGTTTGCATCAGAGAACCCACAATATCGTTACCTCATCGGGCCGGTTAGTATAAGTGACAGCTTTTCAAAATTCTCTAAATCTCTGATGGTAGATTATATCTATAAGAATCATTTCGACTATGATCTTGCAGCATTTGTAAAACCTCGCAACAAATTCAAATTAGATTTTCAAAAAATCGATCACAAGATCTTATTGAAGGATAAGGATTCTCTAAAAAGTCTGGATTCTATAATCTTTGAAGTAGAAAATAATAGAATGAAAATTCCCGTGATGTTACGGCAGTATATCGCGTTAAACGCTAAGATTATTTGTTTCAATATTGACCCCAAATTTTCGGACAGCCTTGATGGTTTTTTGGTACTCGATCTACAGAAATTGCCTTCGGAAATGATGGATAAGTTAGGACGGAATTAAAAAAATCAATCCCTACTTCTTCAATATCTTGGTGGCAACTTTCTTAGTACCGTCTATGTTTTCGGTGTAACTTAAGCCCAATATCTCAGTTACGATAGGATAGACATCTACATTCTTGAACGCCGGAATTTCTATTCCCTCCTTTATATGCGGGCCCCAGGCATAAAAAGTAGCGTGCATATCTTTAACCAGATATGGGTCGTATCCATGCATACCAGGGCTTGGTTTGCGTCCATAAAGGTTAAACATCTTTGGCCACTCTGTTACAAGGACAATATCGCCTATGCGGTTTTTTACATCATCTTTTGCGCTATAATGCATTCTGCCGGGCATTTTAGTTTTCAAATACACTTTATAACCAACTGCCTCCTTAGTCACCTTCTTATACATGCTAACGATTTCCGGCCTGTTTGATCGGTCTTTAGCAGTCAAGTAAACCATCAGACCATCGCCGGACACAAAGAACTTCGACGTGTCAATCGCAGCCGGTCTTGGTAAAGTATTTAACGTATCCACCGCAGTCATTCCATGATCTGAAAGAAAAATAATATTAACCGGCAAACCCGTACTTTTCACAACATCATTCAGCGCTTTCATTGCAGAATCAATTGAATGAACTGCTTGCTTTGTCTTTTCTGCATCCGGTCCATGCGTATGGCCCTCATGATCTGGCTCATTGAAATAGAAAGTTATCAAATGCGGACGAATGTTTTCAGGCAGATTTAACCATTCTTTTACAACCTGAATCCGTCGAGGATTACTGATGGCTGTGTTATAATTGTAATTGTATGTTGGCAAAGTACCTTTAATGTCCGCTTCAGATCCAACCCAGTAAAAACTCGCTGAAATCATTTGCTGCTGTTCTGCTAAAACCCATAGTGGGGTGCCTCCATACCAGCTACCATCTCGTACAGCTCTCTGGTTGGACATTGAGTAGGAGGCTTTTTTTGTGTCATCAAAAAAACTATTATTTACCAATCCATGATGTGACGGATAAAGCCCGGTCGCGATTGTATAATGGTTCGGAAAAGTCACTGATGGATAAGAAGGGATCATAGATTTTGCTCTGACTCCTTGCCCACTTAAAGCATTAAGGTTCTTTGCTTCGTATTTCTCTGCATAATCATGTCTAAAACCATCAGCAGATACCAAAATTACATAGGGCTTCTTTTGTTGCTCTGCACTATTAGTACGGCCGGACACAACTTTCTGAATGGTGTCAACCTGTGCAAGCACCGAATCTATTTGAGAACAAGAAACCACGATTAAAAGAAATCTGATAAAACTTTTCATAGACACTTTAACGATAAAAAAGAGAGATGACGCAAGCATCATCTCTCTTTAAATTACAAGTATTTAATGTTAATTAAAAATGTATCTAATACCAATCTGACCTCTAAACCTTGAGCTAAAGTTTTGTGCCTGATAAGCTTTGCCATTTGTTTGTCCCGCACCGGTATAAGTAAAGCGTGGCTTTGTAGCCTCTGCTCCTGTGCCTAAACCTGAATAATTGATCAAAGAAAAGCCTTGGTTAGCTACAAAGTTATCTCTTCCCCAATCCTTGTTTAATAAGTTACCGAAGTTTAAAAGATCAACTGAAAGCTGCAGTTTATTCCTTGTTCCACCCGCAACCACACTTATATCTTGAAGAATTCTAATATCAAACACATGTTGGAATGGAAGTCTCGCAGCATTACGTTCAGCATACTGACCTCTTCTAGTTTTAAGATAAGGATCGCCTTCAATAAATGCATTTAGTTCCGTCCATTGCTGATCAGCAGTTTTTCCTGTAGCTCCAGTAGTAGCTATAAGGTTAATCTCTGATTGATTTGTCGGAACAAAGATCAAATCGTTGGAAGCGCTGTCGTTGTTATAATCACCATTATATATATATGACAACGGCTGTCCGGATTGCCCGTTGTAAAACAGTGAAACTTGAGTAGCAAAATTCTTAAAGTACTCTTTTCTGTAACTCAAGTTACCCATAATACGATGTTGCGTGTCAAAATTTGCGGTCGCTTCACGCGGATCGTTAGGGCCATAAACGTTATTAATGAACGTCCAGTTTGATAACGCCGTACTAGAAGTTGCAGGAAATACGTCAACTGCTTTTCCGAAGGTATAAGCGACTGATCCATTCCATCCCTTTTCAAATTGCTTTTGGAATGAAGCTACCAGATTATACGTATAACCCTTGTTCGTATTCTTGAATAAAATCACCTCGTTAAAGGCAGCATTTCTAACACCAGTATAGTACCTTGGACGGTTATCTGGTCCGGCATAGGTAAATGATGGATCCACTTCACGGTTTAGATTTTCGAATTGAATATTGTTGCGGCCTTTGCTATAAATACCTTCTAAAGATCCAACAATACCAAATGGCAGAAGCATATCTACAGCGAGGTTACTTCTAAAAGTTTGCGGAAATTTCAATCCTTTATCCGTGATATTTATATTTCCAAGCGCCGGAGGAAGTCCGAAGCTTTCAGCAGTAGGCTGGACATTTGGATTTGGACTAAAGCGAATCCCTAAAGGAGATGTTATAGGATTATTACTTGGATTAAGCGCGCCCTTAGTAAATGTTCCAACAACCGAACCGTTATTGGTATATTGGTTAGAAATCCACACAAAAGGAACTCTACCGGTAAATAAGCCGGTACCGCCTCGAACTTTAAGCTTATTATTTCCTAGCACATCCCAGTTAAATCCAACTCGCGGCGACCACAAAATTCTAGATTTTGGAATCTGATCGGTAGAAATTCCTCTCGCATTTCCAAACGCGCTAGCAAACACAGAATTGTACGGTGCATTGTCCCTTACAATCGGTAAATCGCCTCTTATTCCGAAAGTTACACGTAGCTTATTGCTTGCTTGATATTCATCTTGCGCATACAAGCCAAATTGCATTGCTCTAAATTTTGAACTTGCGCTAGACTGAGAAGGATCATCTGTCGTATCAAAAGAATACTGTCTGGAAAAATAAATAGGCGCTGTTTCTGCCGGAGTACCAATTGCCTCAAAATCTTCAAGCGTTTTATAGCCATAACCACCATAGATATTCTGAGCAAACAAATTGTAGAATTTGTAGAACTCGTTGTTTGTACCTACAGTAAAGCTATGTTTACCTTTATAAAAACTTACGTTATCGGTTATTGTAAAAACATCCTGATCCAGCTGATTTGCAACTGAAGAAAACTCAGAACCCACGGTCATGTTAACCCCACCGGTTTGACTATAAATGCGGATATTCGGAAAAGGACTTCCTATTGGATCACGATCGTCTCTAACTCTTGTATATCCAACAAGCAGATTATTTGAAAATTTGCCAAGAGAAGAGTTTAGCTCCAAGGCACTAGAATTAGTGGTGCTTGGGAAAAACTGTCCGTTATTATAAAAATTAACAAAAGCGTTTCCGCGATTATTATCGATGTTTTCACCGTAAGCATAGCTGTGACGGAAACTCATTTTATGGTTCTCGCTGATATTCCAGTCTATCTTTCCTAGAATTTTTCTGGTACTTAACTCATCATCTATTGCGCCAAATGATCCAGGATCATAACTTGGCGCAATTCTCTTCAAAGTATTTACTACTCGGTTTAGTTCTGCTAACGTAACTTTTTGGCCCGAACCTGTATCATTCGGATCGAATGCTAAAGGAGTGGTACTTTTAGTCAACTCGCCGTTAACAAAGAAAAATAACTTGTCTTTTATAACCGGACCACCCAATCTGAAACCAACTTGATACTCTTTGTAAGTCGGATAGTCGGCCTTTACCCCTGTATTAGGGTTATTCGGACTAACTAAATCCTGGTTGTTTCCGAAGTAATAGGCAGAACCAGAAAATGTGTTTGTGCCACTTCTAGTAATCGCATTGATACCTCCACCTGTAAATCCACCTTGTTTTACGTCATAGGGCGCAACGTTTATCTGAAATTCTTCGATGGCATCAAGACTTATTGGCTCCATTCCAATTTGACCACCATTGGTCCCTGATCCTGCCAATCCAAATACGTCATTGTTAACAACACCATCGATCGCAAACTGATTGTATCGGTTCGCCGTACCTGCGAAAGAAGTACCTGATCCTGAAGTATTGGCGAGAGGAGATAACTTAGTGAAATCCCGTAAACCTCTGCTGATTGTTGGTATTGACGCTATGGTAACATTCGATATGCTGGTAGAAGCACCCGTCTTATCGTCATCTAAAAGATCACCTCTGTTTGCAACGATAGAAACTTCTTCCAATTGTTGCGTACGCCCAGAAAGTTTAGCCTCCACTTTAAAATTTTGACCTAATGACAAGTTTATATTGTCTTGCACATAAGGGCTTTGTCCAACAAAGCTAATAGTGACTGTGTAAGGACCGCCAACACGCACATTTTGGAAAATAAATCTTCCGTCTGCATTTGTTGTCGCACTATATTTTGTCCCGGAAGGACCATGAACCGCAGACACCGAAGCGCCCGGAACAGTCTCTCCTTGCTGATTTGTGACAACCCCGTTCATACTCGCGGTGGTCACACCCTGCGCAAATACTCCAAGGCTGGCAAATAGTACAAATGTTAATAGTAAAAACTTCTTCATAATTATTAGGTTAAGTGATAAATACAGCGCAAAAATAAAGGCTTAATCTTGTGTTGATTTTAATTTAAGGTTACGTTATTGTTACCAAAAATGATATTGTCAGGGACTTGTAAAGAATGCTGCAAATTTATTAAAACCATTGCGTCACTTTTTGATATTGTGGAAAAATATATATTTTGTTAATAAAATTCTAACGAATAACGATTATCAATAAAAAATTCCGCGATGTTGTATTTTACATTTTAGACATAGTTATGAAATACCTGAACGGGCATAAAGATTTTAAGTTTATCGATAAATTCTCTAAATTGTGAGTCTACAAACTGCAACTAGCAGAACAATCAAATAATTAATACACGTACAAGAAAAATTAGTTTTATTAATAGTTAAACACTAATGGATAAATACACCGGCATTCCGTCTGTTGACCTCAACGATTTTATATCCGGAGATCAAGAAAAAAAAGAAAAGTTTGTACAGCAACTTGGCGCGGCTTATGAGGAAATTGGATTTGTGGCTTTGCGGGGTCATTTACTCAAAGATGACACTGCCGATAACCTATATCAAGCGTGTAAATCCTTTTATTCTTTGCCTGACGACTTAAAAAAGAAATATGAAGTTGCCGAATTATCAGGACAACGTGGTTATACGAGTTTTGGAAAAGAGCATGCCAAAGGAAGAAATGTCGGGGATCTAAAAGAATTCTGGCATTTTGGTCAGACGGTAACAGATGGTGATCGGATAAAAAGCACCTATCCTGACAATATTTCCGTTGACGAATTGCCAGACTTTAATTTATGCGGCTTTCAAGTATATAAAGAACTAGAAGAAACAGGAAAACACATGTTGCGTGCCATTGCACTTTATCTTGGTTTGGATGAATTTTATTTTGACGATAAAATAAAAAACGGGAACAGCATCCTCCGATCAATACATTACCCTCCAATTACTGGAGAGCCTGAAAGCGCAGTGAGGGCGGCAGAGCATGAGGATATAAACTTGATTACGTTATTAATGGGTGCTTCGTCTGAAGGTCTTGAAGTATTAAATAAACAGGGAGAATGGGTAGCCATCACCGCTTTACCAGAGCAACTTGTGGTGAATGTTGGCGATATGCTACAGCGCCTTACAAATAATAAACTAAAATCTACTACACATCGGGTAGTTAACCCACCTCGCGAAAAATGGTTGGAACCGCGCTATAGCATTCCATTTTTCTTACATCCGCGAAGCGAAATGCGCTTAGATTGCCTGGAAAGCTGTGTGACATCGTCCTATCAGATGCATTATGAGCCAATTTCTGCCGGCGAATATCTTGACGAACGATTGAGAGAAATCGGTTTAAAGAAATAGCTTGGAGGTTTCCTTAGTGGTGCATTTTTTCTAAAGTTTCCGGTCGGTGATTGTATCGGAAAGCAAAAGGGAAAATGACACCTATAACTAGAACGTAGGCCGCAAAGCAAAACCAGATGCTTTGCCAATCCTTCAGACCATCGACGGTAAAATGATCAATGACCCATCCACCACCTGTGCCACCGATGTAAGCACCTAATCCATTAGTCATGATCATAAACAATCCTTGAGCATTTGCTCGAATGCCTGCGTCCGCTTCCTTATCGACGAAAAGTGATCCCGAAATATTAAAAAAGTCGAATGCCATTCCGTAGATAATCATCGATAAAATAAGTAGCCATAAACCACTTCCGGGATCGCCAAAGGCAAAGAGTCCGAAACGAAGCACCCAAGCAAAAATACTCATTATCATTACCTTTTTGATACCATAACGATGCAGAAAGAAAGGGATGGTTAGAATAAAGAGTGTTTCGGATACCTGTGAGATAGAAAGCAAAACGTTGGGATGCTCTACACCAAAAGTACCGGGATATAAGGTTTTAAAATCCGATAAGAATGCACTTCCAAAAGCATTAGTAATTTGCAAAGCCGCACCAAGAAGCATCGCGAAGATGAAAAATATCGACATCGACTTCTTCTTAAAGAGCACAAGTGCATCAAGTCCAAGTGAAGAAAGCATTCCCTTTTTTCGACTTCGAGAAGGCGGACAGGCAGGCATAGTGAAGGCATAAATACCTAAGAATAGTGCCGCTGCCGAACTTATATAAAGTTGCAATGGGCTTTCCGTCCATCCAAAGATATCAACTAGCCACATGGCTGCTATAAAACCTACTGTTCCCCAGACGCGTATTGATGGAAAAATTCTAATAATTTCAAAGCCCTTTTGCTCCAGAACCTTGTAAGATACTGTATTGTTTAGTGCAATAGTCGGCATATAAAACATCGCGTTAAGCAACATAATCCAATACATACTGTCTGGGTCTGTTACCATTGAGGCTCTAAAAAGTAAATAAGATCCGATGAGGTGACAAATACCCAAGAGGCGTTCAGCATTTACCCATCGATCTGCTATAACCCCCATTATCCCCGGCATAAATAAGGAACTAAGGCCCATGGTTGCATAAATGCCCCCAACTTGCCCCCCTGTAAATTTAAGGGTGATAATCATGAATCCCCCCAAAGAGATTAACCAAGCACCCCATACAAAGAACTGCATGAAGTTCATTACTATTAAACGGAATCTTATTCCCATAATTTAGAAACCCTTTTTGCAGAAGGGTGCAATAAAGTTAGTATTAATCGTGAAAAATAAATAGAGAAAGAAATAAAGATCAAGGCAAGAATCTGTTCTGTTCTGACACCTAATTATATGGCAGTGTCGGCGAAAAACTCTTAAGCGCAATTCACCGGCAAACATCCTCCGTTTACCGAAAATCCAAGGTGATTAGCCTAATTGATATTCGGGAGCCGCTCAGTTCGCGGCTACTTTTGAATCGTCAAACGAATTAAACACGACAAAAAAATACAAACAACAAACAACTTAACATCATGAAAAATTTAAAACTCTTCCAGTAGCATTATTATTAATGGCTTTATCATGTAGCGCATTTGCAGGTGACAATTCAACAAACGAAAAATTAGAAATGAACGATGTGCTTAAAGCATATGTTGATAAAGTCGCCCACGGAAAAATCAAAGACCTTGAAGAGGTAATTGATCAAGATGTGAAATTCACAACGACAACGGAAACTGAAATTATCCATTACAGCAAAACTCAAATACGCAGCTCATTAAAACAAAATGAAAACGTTGAGCAGAACTGTGTTACTGAATATAGCCTGACCGAATCTAATCCAACACTTACAGTTGTAAAAGTGGTGATGAAATATGAAAACTTTTCAAAAGTGACCTACCTAAGCATGGCAAACACCAAAAAAGGGTGGAAAATCACTAATGTGTCAAGCTCATTTAATAAATTTATGTTTGTTGGAAAGTAAGGGCGCGTTTATCGGGTCTTTTTTGCTTTTGAAAAACAAGCGACAGATCGAACTATATTAACCGAAATGGTTGTGCTGCTTCTCCAAAAGGTGGCAAAATTTAGGGGGTAGATCTCCCCTGCTTTTTTCAAAGCTCAAAATAAATAGACCGTCCGATGCCTAAAGGCTACTCGCTCGGCGAACATCGATCATCTGTTGCATGGTAGCAACAAAACCGATAACAGCCATCAAAAAAATAATAAGAACAGTTTTCATATACTTAATTTTAAATAGTACCATTTATTGCTCCTGAAAATAGTTGAGGGGGTTTTCTGAATTACAGGCTTAGCGCTATCTGCCCAACCGTTGTGGATATGCTCCTGCTCTCGGCAAACCGGACAATTAACAACCGTTGTCTGCATCGGAAACCCTACCGCAGCGATAATACTATTATTTGCTACTTCAATGGTTCCATTATGCTCCGGGCAAATTATTTTCACAACACAAAAATAATGGGGGTGTGTGAAGTAATCTTTAGCTAAAGGTTAAGTTTTGGGATAGGCTTAGGGATTGTTGAATACAGGGAATTACCCCAGTAGATGCACAATACAAAAGCGTTTCAAAGCCAGAAAGCGACTTACAATTTGGTGATAAATCTGGCGACGACCTTCAAAGCACTGATTTTGGAGTTAATTTTATTACAGGCTTTCAAATGAATAGTGGTTTTAATATTACAGTGGGCTACGGAATTGGTTTAACAGACCTTCGTCCCAGTGGCAGTGGTGGAAACGGACAAATAAACAACCGTGTTTGGTCGTTCTCTTTAGGAATAGTCTTCTAAGCATAACCTAATTAATTTCTATTAAAAATATCCTAAACTGTGGGATATTTTTTTTAGGCCATTTGTAACTGAAATAGAATAAAAAGGACTAATTTTAGGCGTAAACGCGTGAAAAAATCATTGCTGATAATAGTTCTTTTGTTCAGCCTTTCTGTTCCGAAGGTGCAGAAGGTTGGCGTTATATTTAGTGGCGGAGCCGAAAAGGGATTGGCGCATATCGGCGTCCAAAAAACGTGCGACTACTAGTAGCACCGCCAACTTTGTAGATCAAACTCGAGTTGAGTTGGACTGGCAAGTTTGAGCTTTAACTATTACGATGAAAGACAAAAACGACATCGCCTGATGTTTCATCTCGATTACTTACTTTATAATAAAAAATCATTAGAATAATGCGAATATATATTGTCTTAATACTAATCAGCCTTCTCATCTCCTCAGCAACTTTATTGGGGCAGGAAGTAAACATTAATAACTTCATCATCCAAGAGGATGTTTTTAAAAACGACAAAATTGCCGTTTTAGCGGCAGATCCTAATGATACGCCAAAGGACAACATTAACGGCACTTTCGCATTTAGTATCAACGGGTTTAAAGAGGAGTTGCAGTTTGCAAATAGCACAGCGAGGATCTCGAGGCAGATTGATAAATCCGCATTTGTTTACATCAAGCATGTTAATGAATCTGGCACGCATGCCAAGCTTTATTATATTTTAAAACGTGAAAAAGGACTGAGTACCTTTGAAATTAACTGGTTGGTGTTACTAGTTATACCGGCAATGCTGGTTGTGTTGGGAATGTTATTTCGAAAATTTATACTAATCGCCCTAATTTTGATTGGGCTGCTGGTGTACTTTAATTACAGCAACGGACTTGACGTTTCAACTTTCTTTGAAACTATTTATAACGGAATACTATCCATCTTTTAAAACGGCATTCCAATACCAAAGTTGTATTGAACAAAACGGTATACGTCTGGCGCATTCGTTGCGCTGTAAGTCTCTTTAAATTCTTTCCTATCGAACAAATGCCTAATCACCCATTGTTCTGAACCGCTAAACTGAGGGTCTTTAATTTTAATTCCCGCATCAAAGCGGAAAACAAAATAATCATAATCTAAACGCATGCCGACTCCTGCCCCTATCGCCAGCTGTCCTATGAATTTATTTAACTTGAAATCACCACCGGGAGTACCATCGCTACCGGGAATCCTCCAAATATTGCCAACATCTGAAAATGTAGCGCCATTCAATTTTGCACCCACGAAACTATTGACAATTTTAAATCGATATTCAATATTGCTCTCAAATTTTATTTCACCAAGCTGATCTAAGTTCCGCAAGTTTGCTCTCAGCGTGTCTGAGCTTAAAACTGAACGGTTATAGTTTCCCGGACCAAGCGTCCTGGCTTGCCAGGCTCTAATACCGCTAGACCCTCCTGCAAAAAAGTTCTTTTCAAACGGCAAAACATCAGTATTCCCGAGCGGGTGAGCAAGCCCAGCACTTACCCTGGCTACAAACTGCCGTTCGCCTCCTAATGATCTGTATAAACGTAGATCTACGTCTGCTTTAGTATATTGGAGGTAAGAAAGACCGAATAATTGACCTTTGACTTGGCTGTTTCCATTGAAAAGCTTATCTAAAGTACGAAGTGTGTTCCCTCCAACATCGGCCGAGCCTCTAAAATAAAAGAAATTCCCTAGGGTATTTAGTTTTACCGTGTTAAATGTATAGGTATACTGACTGCCTAAATTGACATATCGTCTATCGTTAGTCTGAATATAAAGTTCATAGCCACCATTTCTTAATTGTTCTTTAAGCGCATCATCGAGCAGGCCATTACGATATTCAATATTAAAGGGAGTAAGACTATGCAGCTTATAAATGGATTGAACCCAGCTGTAAGCAATCGAATTGATAAAAATGCGATTGGTAAAAGCATTCTTCTGATCAAAAAGTTGAATGCTACTAGAAATTATTGTTCGCGAAAGTCCATTTCTACCTAAACTCTTATTTGGAAAAGGAAGGAGCAGTCTTGGCAATGTTAAGTTTGCTCCGACTTGCAAGTCACGGTTAAATACTCGGTCGAAAAGCGATCCAGTTAAGCGCGAATCGAAAAGTAAACCGTATCGAAACTTGAGCTCGAGTTGCTCGGCGCCCCCGAACAAATTTCTATCCGTATAGGTGTTGCTTACATTAAATCCATTTCGTCCGGAGTTAAATGTATATTCTCCCTCGATTCTGTTGCTCATTCTCTTTAGCGGAACAGCTTCGATACGAGGGTTTAGCTGATTAGTACTATCGCTAGTTTTTACATAGTCGATTTTAAGGCTTTTAAATACATTTAGATCATACAGTCTGTTATAGGTAATTTCTTCATTCTTAACATTATAGATATCGTCCTTATTAAAATAAATATAATTTCTCAATGCTGGTGAGCGGAATCTTAATGTATGATCATTAAAATAATATTGTGAATCCAGAACCGTTGTATCAGCATTGGTTGTCTTTAAGAGCCCATCCGAGGTTCGAACCGTCACGAAAGTGTTGTTTACAGTATAAATCTGATGAGATGATTTATTTTCGGGATTATCAATATACACTTTCAGATCCACTTGGCTTGACAGTAAATTTGTATCTGCATCTACGCGCATATTCTGCCGGATATAATCATAATACCCATGCTCCTTCATCATACGAAAAACAAGCTCATTCCATTCGTAGTACAAGGAGTCTCTGTCGTAACGCACACCGGGCTTCAAGCGTGTAGCAATAGCCCGTTCCGTTTTGTATAAAGATCTAACGGCAGTATCCGGAACCACATAGTCAATGTTTCTAACTTTGAATGAGGGCCCCTGAATTGCAGATAGCGTGATGTAGGCTTTCTTCTTTTTTATTTTAATATCGCTCTCAACCTTTGCCTTAAAAAAACCCTTGGTTTTCAAGAAACCTTCAACATACTTTCTTGAAAGCTCTACAAGCGTGCTGTCTAGCAGATGTGGGGGCTCTCCTACTGCTCTGATCCTATCTCTATCGGTGCGATATTTACCATTTTTAGTATTAACTAAATTGTATAACGCTAAGTTGATGCGTGAATTTGGCTGAATATCTTTTTGGATGTAAGAGTTGGCTTTTTCCAAGTATTCTTTGTCTACGCCGTTAATTTCAATTTTCTTTACCAGCGCCTGATCTTCAGGAATATACCCCATAGGCGAACAGCCGGCTAAAGTAACACTCAAAAATACTATACTTGTAAAAACAGAATTTCGCAGAACCGGGTATGCTTTCAAAATCTCAGATCAGTTTTATTAAATCGTTACACCAAAAAAAATTTAGAAAAGAGCATAACCTTTTTATTGCAGAAGGAATAAAATCTATAACGGAATTTATCCTGTCCGACTATCGCATTGAGAATATTTTCTGTACCGCTCATACAATCCCAAAATTGGATAAATTATTGCAAAAAATAAAGGTACAGGAAATTACAGATACTGAGCTCAAAAAGATCAGCGCTCTAGTTGCACCGCAAGATGCTCTCGCCACCATACACATACCACAGGAAACAGAAATAGCGGTTGAAAGTGTGCAAAATTTGATTACGCTTGTCCTAGATGACATTCAGGATCCGGGTAATTTAGGAACAATTATACGCACAGCTGACTGGTTTGGCTTCAAACAGATAATTTGCTCTGCCGGCACTGTAGATGCTTATAATCCCAAAGTCGTGCAAGCTACAATGGGTTCGCTTGCTCGAATCAGACTCCATTACGTGTATCTGCCTGATTTCCTGCAATCAAATAATTATCCAGTTTTCGGAGCGCTTTTAGAGGGAAATTCTGTCTACGATATCGATTTTAGTGACAAAGAGGGAATTTTGATACTAGGAAACGAGGGACGTGGAATTAGCCCAGAGCTCAAGGAATATATCACTGATCCGATAACGATTCCTCAGTTTGGGAAGGCCGAGTCTTTGAATGTCGCTGTTTCTGCCGGAATACTCTGCTCTGAGATTAAAAGAAATTCGGCAAAATAATATCTGTTTGAGATAATATTTACTACTTTTGCAGCACAAGGAGTCTGAATAAGGCAAATTGGAAATATGGTCGGATGGCCGAGTGGCTAGGCAGAGGTCTGCAAAACCTTTTACAGCGGTTCGAATCCGCTTCCGACCTCGTTATAATATATTAAAAATAAAATCATGGGAGTTACTCGTTTAAAAAGAAAAGATAGAAGGAATAAAACCTTTTCAAGACTTGAAGTACAATTTTTGAAAATTGGTCGTAATATTGAAATCGGCAGCCGTTCTAAAGAACCTAAAGACAGTCAGGTTACCAAGAATAATGCAGTTCTTGATACCCTCTCTAAAGCAAAATAATTGTATGTGCCGTTGTTGGATCCCTCCAACAACGGCACATAATACCGGACAATTATCGCAGGTTGATTATTAGATCCACTTAGAGATCCTAGACTTAATCAACCTTTTTTTCAGACAACGATTTACTGACAAATCTTCCGAAATATCAATTTGGGACTTTTTTTGAAAATCTCTTCATTTTTGGGTGATTATAGCTTTAAAAAGCGCTTTTTTGGCAAGATTTGTTTTATTGATTAATAGTATTGCGCAAATCACTTAAATCATGTACAAGTCCGTCATCTTTTGTCTTTTAATTTTCGTTTGGTTCAATTCCCTAGCATAACAATCTGCAGCAATTTTAGATCAAGAAGTCAAAAACATGGCCGAAGGGATAGTATGTTAATATGCGGAAAACCATCAGCCCAGTATGGGAGAAAAAAATCTTTTTGGAAGATACTAACGCTCAGCTAAACTATTCAAAAGACAATTTTATTTCGGCGTACAATCAGTTGACGCTGAAAGACATGAAAGTCTTATTGTAATCCATCGACCGGGAAGATAGTTTATAAATCTACTTTAAACTCTAAAATATTATTCTAAAGCGGTAAGACTTTACACTGTTTCAGGTCTCGCTTAATCATTCTTCGCCCCAATAATAAAGTAATCAATGCAATAAGCGCCGAAGTCATCATAAAAGCCGTCATCGGCAAGCCTGTACCATCATTTATAGTGCTTAAACCAAAAGTTGCAAGTGATCCAATTCCCATTTGAATAGCTCCCAGTAATGCCGAGGCACTTCCCGCATCTTTAGTAAAGGGTTCCATAGAAAGAGCAGATGAATTTGGAAGTATAAATCCGCATGAAGCTAAAAAAAGGAAAATCAAAAAGACTGTCGATGCCAAACCCCACCAGCCTGCCATTGTTCCGACGATAAGCACAAATCCGATGATACATTGAAATATCAACGCAAATAAAATAATTTGCTCACTTTTTAAAGTTCTTAGAAGCGCACGATTCAGTTGACTTGCTCCGACAAGCCCAACCGACAACAGGGCAAAGATCCATCCATACGCTTTTCCACTTACTTTAAAAATCTCCATAAACACCATCGGCGAACCAGCTACATAAACCAACAACCCGGAAAGCGCAAAAGAACTAGTTAATGTATACGTTAGAAACTGCCGAACTTCTAATACCGATTTAAATGTCGAGATAATCGGACCGGGTTTCAGAGAGTAGTTAGGATCAGGCTCTTTACCTTCGGGAAGAATAAACATTACCGCAGCCATCATCAATGCGCTGAGCAATGCGAGAATAATAAAAACTGCCTGCCAACCAAACGCATCCGTAACATAGCTACCTACGGTCGGCGCCAGCATAGGTGATACCCCTAACACCAATATAAGTAGTGAGAACACCTTTGCACCATCTTGAGGAGGAAAAAAATCTCTCACCATAGCGACCGAGGCAACGCCAGCGGCACAACTTCCAATAGCCTGAATAAATCTAAAGATGATTAATCCTTCTATGGTCGTCATCAACGCGCATGCAAAAGATGCGATAATATAGAGTATCAAGCCAACATAAAGTGGCTTTTTTCGACCAAATCGATCAAGCAAGGGCCCATAAAGGAGCTGTCCTGCCGAAATTCCGATAAAAAAGGCAGATAAAGAAACGGCAACTTCGGCAGTGGTAGTATTTAAATCTTCCGCTATCGCTGTAAATCCCGGCAGGTACATGTCAATCGAAAACGGACCGAGCGCTGTCAGGCTACCTAGAATCAAAATAAGAGTAAAATACTTCTTGGGGGTCATATATTGCGACCGCAAAAGTAATTGAATGTTTAATTAAGTTGCTGTCTCGGGGTAATATAATTCGTCACAAAAAAATGATATTTTTTTGTGACGACACACGCTTGTAAGTCCAGTTTATTTATCCATTAGAGCCATATTTTTCGGAAGGTTTAAGAACAATCTATTGACACATTACCGTCTTGTTTTCATGAGATTATGCCCCTGAATCTATCGATAACGCATAATTATTTATACATTAGCGACAATGATACATTTCAATTCAAAATTACCTCATGCCGTAACAACAATTTTTACGGTCATGTCTAAACTGGCGCATGATGCCGGTGCCATTAATCTCTCACAAGGATATCCCGATTATGACTGCTCACCTGAACTCGTTAAGCTGGTAAACGACTACATGAGAAGGGGCAATAACCAATATGCCCCGATGGCCGGCTTGCCCGTACTCCGCGAGCGAATCGCAGCAAAAGTAAATGAGTTGCATGGTGCAGATTATCACCCTGATACCGATGTAACTGTTACAGCGGGTGGAACCCAAGGATTATTTACAGCACTTGCCGCGGTCATCAGACCAAATGATGAAGTAATCATCTTCGAACCTGCCTATGATAGCTATGCTCCTACCGTTAAACTCCTCGGCGGTCTAGTAAAGGCCTATGAAATGTCGCCCCCTATTTACAAAATCGATTGGTCGATCGTAAAAAGAATGATTTCATCAAACACCAAGATGATCATCCTTAACTCGCCAAACAATCCTTCAGGAGCAGTATTAGATCGAGAAGACATAAATGAATTAATTGCGATTACAAAAAACACGGATATTCTAATCTTAAGTGATGAAGTTTATGAACATCTTGTTTATGATGGCCGAGAGCACTTAAGTATGGCGAGATTCCCGGAGTTGAGAGAACGAAGCTTTATTAATGCCTCCTTCGGAAAGCTCTACCACGTAACAGGCTGGAAAATAGGTTACTGTATCGCCCCCTCTTGGATGATGAGCGAATTTAGAAAAGTACATCAATATGTTGTATTTAGTACAAATACTGCAATACAATACGCGTTGGCTGATTTCATGGCCGACAAAGATCAATATCTTGGGTTGAACGCCTATTTCCAACAAAAAAGGGATTTCTTCTCGCAATTAATGAGAGGTACACGATTTGATCTTCTTCCTTGTCATGGATCTTATTTTCAATGCGCTACTTATAAAAAAATTACGGACGAGAAAGATACAGATTTTGCCAAAAGACTAACCATAGATTTTGGTGTCGCGGCTATTCCGGTATCTGCTTTTTATACCAAAGGCACTGATAACGGCGTTGTAAGATTTTGCTTTGCAAAAAAAGAGGAAACGTTGGAAAAAGCAGTTGAAAACTTAGTTAAAGTTTAAAAACAATAGATATTATTTGTCACTAATGAATAGTTAAAAAAATTACGCCCTTTTAGCCCTGGCGTATTTGAGAAAATATTCGCTGAGACCTTCAGAATCTGGATGTATGAATAATCCAATACTAAATTGCATCAACTCCTACCTGTGGGCTATAAAAAAAGATTTTTCTCTAGCGTTTAGTTCATATTTAAAAACTCAGTCTTGTTTTTTCTTGCATTTCTATCAGTTTTTAAACTTTTATTGCTTTTATTGTTCACAATTAAAAAATTGGACAATTCTAAGAATAGCCTAAGCCAGGTTTTTCAGTGAATGGTGATACATTTATTACAACAAAAGCCGCTGTTTCTATTGTGTTGAACAAAAATAATATCAATTTGAAGCGTACCGTTAATTAGTTAAGGGGTTTTAAAAACTTGTAGATGTTGCACCTGATAAACAATTTTTTATATTTATATAAATTCCTAAATATAAGTTTAAACGAATTTTTTTTATTTACCACGTAGAATAGAATCGAATGAGTTTACTAAAAATAACCACCTTTCAGACTTACCTATTTTGGGAAAACATTGACAAGAACCTTCAAAATATTGGACTGCGTCTTTCTTCGATTCGAGAAAAAACCGACATTATTGTTTTACCAGAGATGTTCACCACTGGGTTTTCGATGAACGCGACCCACTTGGCCGAACCCATGGAGGGCCGTACAATGCAATGGATGCATGATCAAGCTAGAAAATTTGATTGTGTTGTGACTGGAAGCATAATTATAAAGGAACGTGGCAGCTACTTCAATCGCCTTATTTGGATGAGACAAGATGGAAGCTATGAAAAATACGATAAACGCCATCTTTTTGGATTAGGAAAAGAAGACGACATTTATAAAGCCGGCAATACAAAACTTTTTGTGGAACTAAAGGGATGGACAATCTTTCCAGCAATTTGTTATGATCTTCGCTTTCCGGTTTGGCTTAGAAATAATAATATAGAATATGATATGCTGCTAATTGTGGCTAACTGGCCTGAACGGCGATCGCTTCATTGGCGGACACTCATCCCTGCAAGAGCGATTGAGAATCAAGTTTATGTCGTCGCTGTTAATCGCGTCGGACACGATGGCAACGAAGTCTATCATTCAGGTGACTCGATGTGCATTGACCCCTCTGGAAATGTAGTTTATTACAAGCCAAACGATGACGACCTGTACACGTTTACTATTTCAAAAGAAGCATTAGAAAAAAACCGAAGGGCATTTCCTTTCTTAAAAGACGCAGATGGCTTTAAATTGCTGGATTTAATGGATTGAAATGGGTACTTGGTAAAAGGCGGTGGGCAATCAATTGCTTAAGGCAATTTCAACTTAAAACTCACAACCCAACACTCTGCCTTCTCCGTCTCTCGTTTTCAATTATTTTTAGTTTCCTGCCGGTACTTCCGGCAATCGAGCTATTTTCTTCCGCCCTTCTAAACAGATAGGGCAAAACAGCATGCAGTAATCCATAAGGAACATCTTTAGCAACATTATATCCTGCGTAAGCGAGATTAAAGCTCAAACTGTCACCCATCCCGAATAATTGTGCGAAATAAAGATGTGGATGGTTCTTTGGAATGTTCCGCAGAGCGATTAATTTTGAAATAATAAGGCAGCTTTCATCATTATGGCTGCCGGCAACTATCGGGATTTTATCAACGCTATCGACGCGAAATTCAAGGGCATCATTAAAATCTTGGTCTGCAGAAACTTTGTCGACATGAATTGGGCTAGTATAACTCTTGGCATCCGCCAGATCGCGTTCCTTTTCCATATATTCGGCGCGAACCAATTTCGCACCCAGGGTAAAACCGGATCACTGTGCATTTCCAGCATCTAGCCTTAAAGTTGCCGGCTTGTCATTTCTATACCGCTGGCAGGTATTGTAAACCACTGCTTTATCGCGGTTGTTTCCGTATTTTCGAAATCGATATGTGTACCGTCTAACATGGCATAAAATTACAAACTAGAAGTCCTATAACCTTCGAAAACAATTTACGTAAGTTTGTGCCATGATTGAATTTAAATTGGAAGGCGAATATATTTTTCTTATTCAACTTTTAAAAGCAACTAACCAAGTAGAATCCGGTGGAGAAGCACAAGCTGTAGTAAGCGAAGGACTTGTGAAATACAACGGAATTGTAGATTATCGCAAACGTCTAAAGGTAAAAATTGGTGATACAATTGAGTTTAACAATAAACAGGTGATCGTAAAATAATCTATGAACCCGATAATAAGCAATGGCCATTCTGTCTATTTTGACAATGACCTAGGTGAACTGAAATCTTTCCTTGAACGAGGCAACTATTCTAAAATCTTCTTGTTAACAGATTATAATACTTCAAAACATTGTCTGCCTTTTCTGCAGCATTGTATACCCTCGCTTACACAATTTGATATTATTGAGGTTGATCCAGGCGAAGAAAATAAAAATATAGATTTCTGTATTGGCATTTGGAATATGCTCTTGGATTTTAATGCAGATCGCAATAGCCTGCTTATTAATTTGGGTGGAGGTGTTGTAAGTGATATGGGCGGCTTTGCTGCTTCAACCTATAAAAGAGGCATCGATTTTGTACAGGTACCTACTACCCTGCTGTCTCAAGTTGATGCTTCTGTTGGAGGCAAAACAGGAATAGACCTAGGAAACGTAAAAAATATTATTGGCACATTTACTCAGCCGAAAGCAGTTTTTATTTCAACAGGATTTTTAGACACCCTTGATCAACGTCAACTGGTTTCAGGCTTTGCAGAAGTGATTAAACACGGACTAATCTTTGATGCTGCATACTTTCGCCAAATCAAGATGATAAAAGCAGAAGGTATCAGCTCTGATATTATTAATCGCTCGATTGAGATTAAAAATGAAGTCGTTACCAAAGATCCGCTTGAAAAAGGTCTCAGAAAAATATTAAACTACGGACATACGATTGGACATGCAGTTGAAGGCTTGTCGCTTAAACACGATAAAAATCCTCTGCTGCATGGCGAAGCTATCGCTATTGGAATGATCTGTGAGGCCTATTTATCAGTAACTCACAACAAACTTAGCAAAGCTGAGTTGGAAGAAATTGGAGCTTATATACGTTCGGTCTTCCCTGATTATTCCTTAAACGGCGAAAGCTATTCTGAGTTGATCGAGATCATGAAAAACGACAAAAAGAATAGTGGTGGAGAAATTGGGTTTGCGTTGCTTAACAAGATAGGATGTTGTGACTATAACATTTATTTATCCGAAGACTCAATTGTGGATAGCTTGAATTACTATAAGGAACTAGTGGGCAGATGAGATTTTAGATGGAATATATTACCTAGAGCTAATAATACATCTCAGAAAAAAATTAAAATTTCGTTAATAGAATATTTTTTTTACTTTTGAAAACGTAAACAATGAAATTCAACTACGCATATTACTTCGGTTACTTTTACTTTAACAGTAAGAGCCGGGACTAATTGCGTTAATCTATAAAATTTAACGAAGAGTCCTGGCCAAAAGCCGGGACTTTTTTTTTAACAACCATGCAGACGAAAAAAATAGCCATTCAGGGAATAAAAGCTTCTTTTCACGAAGAAGCCGCGTTCAAGTACTTCGGTGAAGACATCGAAACTATTGAGTGCGATTCATTTCGTGCTACCTGCGAAGCACTGAAGTCTAAAAATGCAGACTACACCGTAATGGCTATTGAAAACTCGATCGCAGGCAGTATTCTTCCAAACTATTCGCTATTGCGTGACTATCATTTTACTATCGCCGGCGAAGTGTGCCTGCCGATTCAACTTCATTTATTAGCCCTGCCAGGCGTTAAATTTGAACAGATCAAATACGCTGAATCGCACCCTATCGCGCTTCGGCAGTGTGTTGATTTCTTTTATGAATATCCTCATATACAAATAGTTGAGAGTACCGATACAGCTGCTTGCGCTAAGAAAATTCGCGATAATCAGCTTACTGATACGGTTGCAATCGCAAATACTCTTGCTGCAAAAACCTATGGCCTGGACATAATGGAACGTCGAATAGAATCTAATAAACAAAATTACACGCGCTTCCTAATCCTGTCGGATAGCATAAATAGTGAAAATAAAGATGCAAATAAAGCCTCTTTAAGTTTTCAAGTAGGTAACGAAATTGGTGCGCTTGCAAAAATCTTGAATATCTTTGCCGAACAAAATATAAACATGAGTAAAATTCAATCAATGCCTGTATTGGGTAAAAGAAATGAATATAACTTTTATGTCGATGTAGAATGGAATAACCGAACCGAATATGAAAAAGCCATTGCAAAAGTACTTCGGTATGCTATAAATTTTACCATTATGGGCGAATACTGCAAGAATGACAAAGTGTGAGGAGCAGAATTCAGGACGCTTTACACATGGATTATAGATAGTTGAATAAAGAAATACGACTTTCAACCATTGAATAGCCAAAAATTGAAACAGTGCACGATTGAACCACTGAACCGCTAAAAAACGATAACAGAACAAAAGAATATGAAATTAGACCTTAAAATCCAACCACTTTCAACATGGCTAAAACCAGCAACTGAAAATAGGCCTCTAGTAATTGCAGGTCCTTGCAGCGCGGAAACAGAAGACCAGTTAATTGCCACTGCGCATTTATTGGCTAAAACAGGAAAAATTTCTGCCCTCCGCGCTGGAATTTGGAAGCCTCGTACTCGTCCGGGAGAATTTGAAGGCATTGGTAGCATCGGACTTAAATGGCTAAATCGTGCAAAAGAAGAAACCGGTTTACCAACTGCAGTTGAAGTCGCAACGGCTAGGCATGTTGAAGAAGCACTAGCATCGGGAGTCGATATTCTTTGGGTGGGTGCGCGTTCTACAGCAAATCCATTTACTGTGCAAGAAATTGCAGACGCCCTTCGCGGAGTTGATATCCCGGTAATGGTAAAGAATCCGGTCAATCCCGACCTTTCTTTATGGATTGGCGCTCTCGAACGAATCAACAATGCCGGTATCCAGAAAATTGCGGCTATTCACCGCGGGTTTAGTTCATATGAAAAATCGGCATTCCGTAATGAACCAATGTGGGAACTGGCTATTCAGCTGAAAACGATTTGTCCTGAACTACCAATAATAAATGATCCAAGCCATATATGCGGCAATCGCGAATTAATCCCTTATATTAGTCAGAAGGCATTTGACATGGATATGCAGGGCGTGATGATCGAATCACACCTTGACCCTTCTGTTGCCTGGACTGATGCAAAACAGCAGCTCACTCCTTCTGCACTTTCTGATCTTATAGATCATCTTACTCTTCGCCACGTGGAGCCGCAAAACGCTGCATTGTCTGATAAATTAGCCGAACTCAGAAACAAGATTGATCAGTTGGATGATCAAATCATTCAGAAAATATCTGAAAGAATGGCCGTTGTGGAGAAAATTGGAGAACATAAGCGTGACAATGATGTCACCATACTTCAGGTTAATCGTTGGGATGAGATCATGCATAAACGTACAGCATTCGCAAAAGCACTAAAACTTGATCTAAATTTCACGGCAAAGCTTTTAGAATTGATGCATAGCGAATCTATCCGCAAGCAAACAGAGATTATGAATAACAAACCCGTTGCTGAAGAAAAATGAGTTTAGAAAGTCTGATCCTTTCTAAAAAAACTCGAGAATTTTCGGGCATGATCCAACTCACAGGATCTAAAAGCGAAAGCAACCGTGCATTGATTCTAGAGGCGCTGAGTGATGGCAAAGTGGTGGTTAATAATCTGTCTTCTGCTGCAGATACCGTCACGTTAGACCGCATCCTAAGTTCCAATCTCGAACTTCAAACCTCTGCCCTCATAGACGTAGGTCCAGCTGGCACTGCAATGCGCTTTCTAACGGCCTATTACGCAACAAAAACGCAAAGCGATGTAACCCTAACAGGAACAGAGCGAATGAAACAACGACCCATCGGCATACTTGCAGATGCACTTATTTCACTAGGCGCCAAAATCGAATATGAAGAAAAAGATGGATTCCCTCCAATAATATTGAAAGCGGGCTTCGCTCAGAAGTCAAAACGAATCAAGATTAAAGGCGACATCAGTTCTCAATATATTACTGCTTTATTATTGATCGCTGCAACACTACCGTTAGGGCTTGAACTTGAAATAGATGGTGATCTTACTTCCAGGCCCTATGTTGAAATGACCTTGGCATTGTTGGATCAAACCGGCATTAAACATACCTGGAAAGACAATTTAATAGAGATTGTTGCCCAGCCATTTCAAGCCGGAAACATTAACGTTGAGCCGGATTGGAGCGCTGCATCGTATTGGTATGCTATCGCTGCACTTTGCACAAACGCTGAGATACGACTTCCCTACCTCAGAAAATACAGCCTTCAGGGCGACAGCCGTATCGCTGAGATTATGGCCAATTTTGGTATCACGTCGGTTTTTGATGAAAACGGCCTTACCATTACAAAAGAAGATAAAGTATTGTCTAGAAAGATCTTCGATTTTAAAGAATGTCCTGACTTGGCTCAAACGGTGATTGTCTGTTGCGCGGCCCTCGGGCACGATGCTACGTTTACCGGATTGGAAACGTTGAAAATAAAAGAAACAGACCGAGTTCTTGCTTTACAGAACGAACTGGGCAAAATGGGGGTTAAATTGATCGAGAAAAATATGGTTTATAAACTCGACTGTTCTGAACGCTTTACTCCCGAAAAGATTTACATTAATACCTACGAAGATCACCGCATGGCGATGGCTTTTGCTCCGCTTGCACTCATAATCAATGAAGTTGAAGTTGAAGATCCTTCTGTCGTAAATAAATCTTATCCACATTTCTGGGATGATTTGAGCAAGGCAGGGTTTGGAATTAACGTATTGCGTAATGCCTAGTCGGTATTACGATTATTTAAAGTTTAGCAACTGAAAATAGATGTCAAAGTTGATATGAGCTCGTCTCAATATTTATATTTCAATACTCAATACTAGAAAAATGGCTGGCAACTCATTCGGACAATTATTTCGTATCAGCACCTATGGTGAATCACATGGCAAGGCAATTGGTGTAGTTATTGATGGCTGTCCGCCAAACATAATCATCGACGATGAATTTATTCAAGGTGAACTAGACAAAAGAAAACCAGGTCAGTCGAAAATAACCACTCAGCGCAAGGAAAGCGATGAGTTTCAGATCCTTTCGGGGATATTTGAAGGCAGAACAACAGGTACCCCCATCCTGATTAATATTCCGAACTCAGATCAAAAATCAAAGGATTACGATCATAATAAAGATATCTTTCGCCCTTCGCATGCAGACTACACCTATCAGGAAAAATACGGAATCCGCGATCATCGCGGCGGTGGACGCTCCTCCGCCCGCGAAACTGCAGCTCGCGTTGCTGCAGCTGCTATTGCGAAACTGTACCTTAAACAACTAGGAATAGAAATTTTCGCGCATGTATCTGGGGTGGGCGAAATTGAGTCTACGGATCTCGTTTCTGGAAACATAACGTCTTTACTTGAGAAGCGTGAAGCTAATCTGGTACGCTGCGCTGATCCCGTCGTGGCTGATAAAATGCTTGAATTAATCGAGAAAACGAGAAAATTGGGCGATACCGTTGGTGGTAGGATTTCCTGTGTTATCCGTAACTGTCCGGTGGGCTTAGGCGAGCCCGTTTTTGATAAATTACACGCTGATCTTGGTAAAGCGATGTTAAGCATCAATGCGGTTCATGGATTTGAATACGGATCTGGATTTGCCGGCTCTAGAATGAAAGGTTCTGAACATAATGATATACCTATCCCTTCCAGGGATGCCGGACTTCATTCTGAAACCAATTTCGCTGGTGGAATCCTTGGTGGAATTTCCAATGGCATGGATATCAGCTTCCGCGTTGCATTTAAACCAGTAGCAACTATTATGCAGAATCAGTCGACAGTTGATAAATCAGGCAATGCTGCAGAAATCATGGGCAAAGGACGTCATGATCCTTGCGTGGTGCCTAGAGCGGTTGCTATTGTAGAGGCTATGGCAGCATTAGTAATCGTTGATCACTACTTGAGAAATAAAGCGTACAAATAAACGTAGCGTTTGGCGCAAAGCAGTTGGCGCAAGTCGCAATACGCTATATGTAAAACGCTCTAAAAAATCTTTGGAAATTTCGCGGGCTTAAAGGAATGCATCATTTCGTAAGCTATTTCTACTACATCTTCAACAGAGGGCTTACTGAAATAATCACCATCAGTGCCATATGGCGGACGATGGGGTTTAGCGGTAAGCGTGCGCGGCTGACCGTCCAGATGATAATATCCATTCTGATTCTCCAGAATATGTTGCAAAATATAAGAAGATGCACCACCCGGCACATCTTCATCCACAACCAGGAGTTTATTTGTCTTTTTAAGCGATTTAACACAAAGCTCATCCAAATCTATCGGGAGCAAGGTCTGTAAATCAATTATTTCTATAGAAATTCCGAGATTTTCAAGATCCTGTTTTGATTCTTCGACGATTCTCAAGGTAGAACCATAGCTAACGACAGTAATATCGGAACCTTCTAAAATCAGTTCTGCCTTGCCTAGTGGCACGGTAAATTCTCCAACGTTAGAAGGCATATTTTCTTTAATCCGATAACCGTTCAGGCATTCAATCATCAATGCAGGTTCGTCTGATCGGAATAATGTATTATACATTCCGGCGGCCTGCGTCATATTTCGCGGTACGCAAATATGCATTCCCCTCAACGAATGAAGAATTACGCCCATCGGCGAACCAGAATGCCATATTCCTTCAAGTCGATGTCCTCTCGTTCTAATAATTACTGGTGCCTTTTGTCCGGCTTTGGTTCGATAACTTAAACAAGCAAGATCATCACTTAAAATATTGATTGTAAACAGTAAATAATCAAGGTATTGAATCTCGGCAATCGGCTTTAGACCGCGCATAGCCAAACCTATTCCCTGTCCGGCAATAGTCATTTCTCTAATTCCGGTGTCGCTGATCCGCATGTCGCCATATTTGGCTTGCAGTCCGGCAAAACCTTGATTCACATCTCCTATCCTCCCAACATCCTCCCCAAATGCCAACAGTCGCGGATCACGTTCAAAATTAGAATCAAAACAGGCATTTAAAATTTCCCTTCCATCTACTGAGCGCAGATCTTGGTATTCGGCAGGCTTAACTGCAACCCTGGACGGCGAACCAATTCCATCAGTATACAATTTAGAATTGTATCGGTCGTAATTAATTCCCTGACTTTTCTGATACCATTCTAGTAACGCGCGCTTTGGACCTGAATCTTCAGTCCGAAGAAGTCTGAGTACCTTCCGAACGATGGCAATAACATCTTTTCTAAAAAAGTCAGTCATGGATTTGAGCTGTTGAGTCAGTACTCCAATTTCCTTGTTTTTTACTGCCGAAAGTAATTCCAGAACTTCGTCCGCTTCTGCTTTTATACTCGCATTGAAGTCGCTCCAGGCTTTTTTCTGGCAACTCTTTACATACGCTTTTGATGTTTCCTCTAATTCAGCGAGTTCTTCTTCAGTTGCTATGGCCGATTCAATCATCCATTTACGCATTTGAAGAAGACAATCGTATTCATTTTCCCAATTTAGTCGATCTTTGTCTTTGTACCGCTCATGTGACCCCGAAGATGAATGACCCTGGGGCTGTGTCATTTCAATGACATGCACCATAACAGGTACATGTTCATCGCGACATATCTGAATTGCTTTTTCATAAGTTTCGCAGAGCGCGGGATAGTCCCAACCCCGAACCTTAAAGATTTCATAGCCCGCTCCTTTTTCATCGCGCTGAAAGCCCTTTAAAATCTCAGAAATATCCTGTTTCGTGGTTTGATACTGCGCCGGAACCGAAATTCCATATTCGTCGTCCCAGATCGAAATAAGCATTGGCACTTGCAATACTCCGGCTGCGTTAATTGCTTCAAAAAACACTCCTTCTGACGTGGATGCGTTACCAATTGTACCAAAGGCGACTTCGTTGCCGTTTAAGGAAAAATGGGTGAGGTAGCTCAACTCCGGATTGTTTCGAAATAGTTTCGATGCCTGCGCTAATCCAACTAACCTAGCCATTTGTCCGCCGGTGGTTGAAATATCAGAAGAACAGTTCTTCATTGAAACTTGTTCTTTCCAACTTCCATCGCTATTGATCGTCCTCGTAGCATAGTGGCAATTCATTTGCCTTCCGGCCGATGCAGGATCAAGTTCAACATCTGGCGTTGCATACAACTGCGCGAAAAATTCTGCCATGGTAGACATTCCGGAGGCAAACATAAACGTTTGGTCACGGTAGTATCCAGAACGCCAATCACCTTCTTTAAACGCTTTGGCCATTGCAAGTTGGGCTAATTCCTTTCCATCGCCAAAGATCCCAAACTTAGCCATTCCAGTTAAAACCTCCTTTCGGCCAATTAAACTAGCCTGCCGACTCTCGTAAGCTATTTTATAGTCATTAACAATGATTGATTTAAATTTATCAAAGCTCAGTTCAGAAAAATCAAAAGGATTGGTTAGTTTAACTTCCGTGTCCAACATACAAATGCTTAATTCTCCCAAAAATAATAAAATATGTATGGTATGATGCATTAAGAAATAGTATTTAATCTACAAGAAGTGCTTTTTATATTGTCGGAAAATTATATTTTTGTATAAACGGACAAATATGAAAAAGATAGTGACTTTATGTGCGGTGGTAATTGGGTTTATGACCATGACCGCTATGCAGCCTGTAGCTCAGGCTGAATTTAAATTCATTGCTGAAGCGCATAATTTTGGAAAAATTCCTCAAGGCAAACCAGTGAGTTATGCGTTTACCTTCACAAACATAGGTGATCAGCCTTTGATTATAACAGCAGTGGAACCTGCATGCGGATGCACGGCAGCAAACTACACCAAAACCCCAGTTAAAAAAGGTGAAAGAGGCATCATTACTTTAACGTATAACGCGGCAGCTTCTGGAGCTTTCACTAAACTTGCGACCGTACGGTCTAATGCTAACACTCCGGTAAAGGTTTTAAGCTTCAAAGGAGAGGTTGTAGCTGCTACTACGTCAATGTAAAATCGATAAAAAACTATTTAAAGCCTCTCGATGAGGCTTTTTTTGTTTAAGGCGGGAATGGTCAAATCAAAAATCACGTTTAGATTAATTGGAACAATTTTTGTACTGCTATTAATAGCTTATATTTACTTAAGTAACAAAAACGAAATGAAGACAATAATTATTTTATGTGCAGTTATTATCGGTTTCACAGCCTTCACTGCCATGCAGATTCAAAATAAAGCCGAATTCAAGTTTGAAAAAGAAACTCATGATTTTGGAAAAATCCCTGCCAGGAAGCCTGCGAGCGTAGATTTTAAATTTACAAATACAGGCGATGAACCATTAGTAATTTCAAACGTTGAGTCTACCTGCGGATGCACTGTACCGAAGTTCACAACTGCTCCGGTAAATAAAGGTTCGAGCGGTGTAATTACGGTAACGTTCGACGCTGCGGTTGAACAACCTGGCTTTTCAAAAGCTATTACGATACACTCAAATGCAAAAACTCCAGTAAAGGTGTTATATATTAAAGGAGAAGTGGTAGCAGCAGGAAATGCATCTATGTAGTAAAAATTAGAGAATTTTTAAAAACCTCTCTATTACAGAGAGGTTTTTTTTATTTTTGGACTTTATGCCTAAAATTTCAAACAAAGGAGAGCGCATGCCGGCATCTCCAATCAGGAGATTAACGCCGTACGCGGACAAAGCAAAAGCTGAAGGGAAGAAGGTTTTTCATCTTAACATCGGACAACCGGACATTGAGACACCTGAATTGATGCTTGACGCAATAAAGAATATCAATTTTAAGGTTTGGGCTTATACCCCATCAGAAGGCATTTACTCCTACCGAAAAAAGCTGGCGGAATACTATAACGCTCTGGATTACAATATCACTGCCGATAACATTATCATAACAAACGGTGGCTCTGAGGGCTTTATCATAGCCACCCAGTCCTGTCTAGATCCTGGCGACGAGATAATTGTGCCAGAACCGTTTTATGCAAATTATAGTGGCTTTGCTTGCATGAGTGATGCTGTGATAGTTCCTGTGAGGTCGGCAATAGATAACGGGTTCGCCCTGCCACCGATTTCAGATTTTGAAAAACTAATTTCAGAAAAAACAAAAGCAATTTTTATCTGCAGCCCAAATAATCCGACCGGTTACCTTTATTCAAGGGAAGAGTTAGAACAGATCAAAACTTTATGTCTTAAATATGACCTCTACCTCTTTGCCGATGAAGCTTACAGAGAGTTTTGTTATGACGGACAAACCTTTGTATCGCCAATGCATCTTCAAGGAATTGAAGAAAATGTAATTGTAATCGACACAGTGTCGAAGCGTTATAGTGCTTGTGGCGCAAGGTTAGGCTTTCTGATCACGAAGAATAAACGGGTATTAGCTACAGCCCTCAAATTTGCTCAAGCGCGTTTAAGTGCAGGTCTTGTCGAACAAATAGCCGGAGAAGCGGCTATTGATACCCCAGCGTCATATTTTGAAAATGTAAGGAAAGAATATGCTGAACGACGTACCATCCTTGTAGAAGCCCTGAACGAAATGGACGGCGTTTTTTGCCCTAACCCGGGGGGCGCTTTTTATGTAATGGCTCGTTTCCCGATTGATGACGCTGACAAATTTTGCCAGTGGATATTAGAAGACTTCTCCTTCCAAAACGAAACGGTTATGCTGGCTCCTGCAGCAGGTTTTTATGGCACGCCAGGCGCTGGAAAAGATGAAATTCGTTTGGCATACGTTTTGAACAAGATTGATTTAAAGAAAGCGATGTTATGCCTTCAAGAAGCGTTACGCGTGTATCCGGGGAAAACAATCCCTAATCTTGCAGTAGGTGTACGAACTATTTAACTACCTTTGGATATAAATATACATTGGGGTCGACCGGAATTGACAGGATGGCGATGAATATGTAAGCATGCAGCGCATTGTAAGTCTAGCGCTCTAATCTGAACTTTCAACTTCTAATTGGCGAAAACAACTACGCCTTAGCTGCTTAATTTAGAATTAAGTAAGCTTTTGTCCCGCTAGCCTTCCGCTCTGTTAGGTTAGCAAAAGGGGCATCGATCAACGGAGCTGGCCAGGTTAAGAGGTATGATTAACCGGCAAGAAAAAATACCTACGGAAGAAGGTACAGGTAAGCGGTTAACCTTCCCCTTCCCGACAACCTAATAACAGCTAAGCATGTAGAAAGCATAATTTATACCATGTTTGGACGAGGGTTCGAATCCCTCCGACTCCACATGATGATCAAATCAGGCAGTAGCCGAGTGAAACAAAAGATCAAACCCGCGTTTGAATCTGCTGTGCAACGAGGATACAAATGCGCAGCATTTCTGATTTGATCCAAGACATTGGTTA